>NZ_JAATEJ010000054.1 GCF_012034175.1 Actinacidiphila epipremni | reverse complement strand
TGGACGGTATCGCCGACACCCTCGGCGACGCGCTGCGGGCGGCGGCCGGCATGGCGGGCGACGACAAGTACGGCAAGCAGTTCGCCAAGAGCTACGACCCGGCGGTCAAGGCGCTCTTCCGTACGCTGTCGGCCGCGGTCCGCGCGATCGGCCAGTCCGCGGACGGCCTGGTGCGCACCGCGAACAACTACCTCAAGGCCGACCACCACTCCGACCCCCGCGCGGCCAAGAAGCCGCTCCAGCAGTACCCGTGGCCGGGCGTGATCGACGACGTCCTCTACCCCGACCCGCCCTCGGCGATCGGCGCCGGCAGCAACCACTGGCCGCCGCCGCTGGACAAGTACTGGGTGAACGGGCACCAGGACAAGCTCCGCGACGCCGCGAAGGCGTTCCGTGCCGCGGCGACCGACATCAACAACCTCGGGGTGAGCCTGCACCTCCAGGTCCAGGCGATCACCGACGTCAACACCAGCGGCGCGGTCACCGCGATGGCCGACTTCTGGGGCAAGATCTGGAAGGACGCCGACCCGGGTGGGCGGGCACCGCTGTCCACCGCGTATCTGGCCTGCACCAAGCTCGCCTCGGTGTGCGACCAGTTCGCGCAGGCGATCGACCACGCGCACAGCGAGTTCGAGCACAAGGTGAGCGAGGCCGGCATCGCGATGGGCGTGACCACCGCGCTCGGCGTGCTCGGCACCGTCTTCACCCTCGGCGGCTCCGACGCCGGCGCCGCCGCCCTGGACGCCGGCGAGGCGGCGGCCCTCTTCGCCACGGTCGACACGGTCATGGACGCCGCGATCGCCGACTACGCCGCCGAGGGCATCGCCGAACTGGAGACCGTGCTCGCCTCGGCCGCCGAGAGCGTGCCCGAGGTCGAGGCGGTGGACGCCAAAACCGCTGAGGTCACCCAGGCGCTGGACCGCGAGATGGCCGAAGCGGAGGCACGTGGCGGCGGCTCGGGGGGAAAGGGAGGTGGCGGGGGCGGCGGACGCACTCCACCCGAGGAGGAGCCGCCGGAGGAGGAGCCCTCAGGAGGCAGGAAAGCCCAACGGCGCGGGCGCAAGTACGAGGAGGATCTCGTACAGAAGCTCGGAGGTAGAGACGAATTCAGCGAGGGCGGCAGGCAGTTCGACGGCGCCTACGAGGAGGACGGCACCGAGGTCTGGTACGAGGCGAAATCTGGTGAATACTGGGAATTGGCCCAGCGGAACGCGAAAGTCATGGAAAAATTCAAGTCGAACCTGGGCGACGCTCGAAGAATCGCCATGGCCAGCGGCAAAGAGTTCTGCCTCATCTCGGAGAACCCGATTCCCCAGGACATCGTGGAAAATCATACCCATGGGCTAGGAGCGCACATTGCCCCGGACTGCCGACATCGACCTCACCTTCGAGTACCCCGCGACCGTCGCCGGCGTGCTCAGCGTCCTGGCGGGGCACGGGTGGGGACCCGTGGAACCGCTCGGGGTGTCCTACATGCTCGAAGGAGACGACGACTGGGACTGGACGTCAGCGGGGCCGGAGCAGGTCGCGGACGTCGTGGCGTTGCTGGACTCGGATGAGGTCAAGGAGCAGGCCGTCGCCATTGCGCTCTACCATCCGACGGCCGCCACCGGCGGACACCTGCTCCTCAGCCGAGACCATACGAGGGCAGGGTTCAGCCCCGTGCTCGACCGCCGGAAGATCCCGGGCGCCCCGGAGATGACGGATATGGCGTGGTACGTGCAGAACCTCGTCTACCCCCTGTTCGAGGGGGGACTCCTCGGCTACGAACTCCGCGACATGGCCGACTGACAGCGCGAGCGCCGTGGACCCCGGGCTGACCTGACCGACGGTTTCGTCGTGGGAGTCGGTGATGATTCCGTCCAGGTCGTGGACCCGTGCAGTTAGCTAGGCGGCCCGGTTGGAGTCAGCTGGCCGGTCAGTGGCGTCGGTCCGGAGGGGGTTGTCCTTGCGGAAGAGGCTACGTGGCACCGGAGCGTCAGGATTTTAGGAGTGCGCCTACCCACCAGCATGGGGATTGCCGTCGTTGGCGAGGCTGCGGTTGCCCGGGGTTCCTTCGACGGTGAAGCGGGACAGGGCTCGTATGGCGGTGCCGGTCAGGGGGGTTCGGGCGGGTGGGACCTCGATGAGGGCGCTCAGGGTGCGGGTGGACGTGGGGTGGGGTGGCTGGAGGGAGAGGAGCCAGGTGAGGCCGGCGAGGGCGGGGAGGTTGTGGGGGGCGTAGGCGCCGTCGGGGGCGGCGAGGGTGAGCCAGCGGGTCAGTGTGCGGCGGAGGGCCTCCGGGGGGAGCGGTGCGGTGAGGGTGAGCGCCTGGCGGTCCCAGGTGCGGGTGGGGCGGCGGAGCAGGGCGACGACCTCGGCGGGGAGGCGCCGGCCGGCGTCCAGCAGCGCGTGGGCGCACGTCCACAACTCGTCGCTTGTCCCGGAGGACCACAACTCCTCCGCCATCCCCGTCAGCAGCGCCTCCCACGCCTCGCACCAGCCGTCCTCCGCGATGCCGTGCGAGACGGCGGCGAGCAGCACCAGGCCGCGGTCGTCGGCCGGGGAGTCCGCCGATTCCCCCGCCCGGTGCTCGGTGAAGAGCCGGGCCAGAGCCGACCGGTCCCGCTCGGGCAGGCCGCGCAGCACCGTCGTCACGCCCAGGCCCTCATGCCAGGAATCCTGCGGGTGGAGCAGGACGTGCGACAGCGCGGCGAGGTCGCCTCGGGCGGCCAGCTCCCGGACGTGTTCGACGCGCTCGGCGGGCTCCCACGGGGACGTCATGTGATCCATGGCGTGAGGGTAGGGGCCGGCACCGACAATGCGGTGCTTCTGGCGTTCGGGTGGGCAGCGGGCGGGGTTCAGGTGGGGTACACGTGGTTTCAAGGTTCTGTCAGGAGAGTTCGGGCCCGTGCCTACCACTCATTCGCGTGCCCGCGTCGCCACTTTGTGCGTCGCCGCCCTGTCGGTACCAGGTCTTGTCGTCACGGGGATGCTCGCCGCCCAGCCGGCGGCTGCGGCGGACCCGGCCGGCTACCAGAACGTCCGGATCAACGAGGTCACCTCTTCGGGTGACGACACCGTGGAGCTGTACAACACCGGCTCGACCGCGGTGAGCATCAGCGGCTGGAAGATGTCGGACGACAGCTTCTCGGCGAAGTCGTTCAGCCCGTCCGCCGGCACGATCCAGCCCGGCGGGTTCGTCACCTTCGACTCGCCCAAGGGGCTGGGCGACTCGGACAAGCTGGTGATCTACACCTCAGGCGGCACCGTGGTGGACCGCGTGGAGTGGGCCACCGACAAGGCCAAGCCGGCGATGGCTCGCTGCGGCGGCGACGGCACCGGGGCGTGGGTGACCGCGACCGCCAAGGCGACCTTCGGGGCCCCGAACGCCGCCGGATGCCCGGCGTCGCTGCCGGCGGCGAGCAAGGTGCGTATCAACGAGGTGACCTCGAACGGCTCGGACACCGTCGAGTTGTACAACGGCGGTACGAGCGCGGTCAGCGTCGGCGCCTGGAAGTACGTCGACGGCGACACCGGCCACTCCGCGGCGAAGATCTCCTCCTCCGACCCGAGCGCGACCAGCATCCCGGCCGGCGGATACGTCACCTTCGACTCCACCATCGGCCTCGGCGACAACGACTCGGCCTTCCTGCTCGACGGCAACGGCAACACCGTCGACTCGGTGACATGGGCGACCGACGCCGCCAAGCCGTCGGACGAGCGCTGCGCCGACGGCACCGGCTGGTTCCGGACCGCCGCGACCGCCACGCTCGGCAGCGCGAACTCCTGCTCCGGGGGCGGCGGCTCCACCGGCGGGACCGGCGGTCAGCCCGGCCAGCTGCTCGGCGGTGGCGGCTCCCTCACCAGCGGCTGCGAACCCGAGGCGCCCTCCGGTTCGCACTCCGCCCCCTCCGGCACCCTGGCCTGGCCCGGCGGCCAGGACGTCACGATCGCCGACAACGTCTGCGCCTTCACCACCTCGACCGGGCCCGAGGGCCGTGACGTGAGCGGCCTGGCGTACGACCCGTCGAACCCCTCGGTGCTGTGGGCCGTCAAGAACAAGAACTGGCTCTTCAAGCTCACCAAGAGCAACGGCAAGTGGATCCCGGACCCGTCCTGGAGCGCGACCGGCAAGCAGATCCGCTTCTCGGGCGGTTCCGGCGAACCGGATTCCGAGGGCGTGACGGTCGGCGGCAACGGCCACCTCTACGTCACCTCTGAGCGCGACAACACCAAGAACTCCGCCCCCAAGGACACGATCCTGGAGTACGACCCGGCCGCCACCGGTTCCACCCTCACGCCGCTCCACCAGTGGGACATGACCTCGCAGTTCCCGCAGCTCAACACCGGTGACAAGGACGACGCCAACCTCGGCTTCGAGGGCGTCGGCTACGTACCGGACAGCTGGCTGACCGGCAACGGCTGGACCGACCCGCTCACCGGCGCGGCCTACGACCCGGCCGACTACCCACTGCACGGCTCGGGCCTGTACTTCGCCGGCCTGGAGTGGGACGGCACCCTGCACGTCTACGGCCTCAACTCCAACGGCACCTTCACCACCTTCGGCACCGTCGCGACCGGCAAGAGCTCCGTGATGGACGTGACGTTCGACGCCGGGACCCAGCGGATCGTCGCGACCTGCGACAACACCTGCGGTGAGACGCACACCTTCATGAAGGTCGACGCCGCCGGCGCGATCGTCCCGGACGTGACGTACACGAACCCGGCCGTCATGCCGGCCGACAACCTGGAGGGCTTCGCCCTCGCCCCGGCCTCCACCTGCGTCGACGGCTCCCGCGAGGCGGTCTGGTCCGACGACGGCATCTACGGCTTCGGCTCCAAGACCTCCTCCAGCGGCCACGCGATCTACAGCGGCACCTTCCCCTGCTGATCTGATCACGCCGGAAGGCGAAGCTCCTGGCGGGCAGGGCGGTGGGCCCGCCCACTGCCAGGAGCTTCGCCATTCATGCCCGCGGGCGCGAGAGCCACGTGGTGTACCAGGTGCGGAAGTCGGGGCCGGGGGTCAGGGAGAGGCCGCAGCCGAGGTCGTCCGTCCAGACCTGGCCGCTGGACGGGCCGGTGACGACCAGGCGGTAGGAGGACCCGCAGCCGATCTCGGCGAGGGTGAGCGAGCCGGCGAACCAGCAGGGCGAGAAGTCCTCCTCGCCGGGAGCGTGGGCCGAGCACACCGAGCGCTCGGGGGAGGGCTCGAACGGGCCCGTGTGGGGGAACGGGTCCGCCAGCAGGTCCAGCGCCTCCTGCATGCCCGACCAGCGCTCGCTGCCGAAGGTGTACAGGCCGTACGCGGGGCCGGCGCCACCGCCGCTCACCGCGGTGAGGAACGAGCGGTAGGAGGCGGGGAGTTCGCAGCGGTGGTCGTGCTCGAACCGGGCCACGGCGTCCTCCGCGACCGGCGGCGCCAGCTTCCACCGGTGCCGGCTCGCCCCGAAGACGCGGCACCCGGCGTCAGCCGCCGCCTTGCCCCCCACGAGCTCACGTACCTCGTCCGCATCCCACACGCCCCCAACGCTACCCGCCACCTGCACCGTACTCCCCGCCCGCGCCGCCCATCGGCCGCCTGCACCGCCCGCTGCCCGCCGACGCCGTACGCCTGCGACCTGCGACCCGCGTCGCCCGCCAACCGCGCCGCGCCAATGCCGTACGTGCGCCCCCCGCCGCCCCCGCCGCTCTGCCGCCTGCCGCCGGCACGGCCTGCCCGACCGCCTGCCTGCGACCCGCGCCGCCCGCCAACCGCGCCGCGCCAATGCCGTACGTG
>NZ_JAATEJ010000053.1 GCF_012034175.1 Actinacidiphila epipremni | reverse complement strand
CAGCGGGGTGGAGACGGTCGCGTGCCGACTGGTCGTCCGCGACTCCGCCTGAGACTGTCCGGGCCCCACGCACGGCCTGCCTGCGCGGTGATGATCCGTCCCGAGACGTCCCCCGCACCGACCTTGCGCCCCCGGGGGCCCGGGGGCGCAAGGTTCCGGATCGGTCAGGCGTTCCCGGTCAGCGGACGGTGAGCTTCCACAGGTGGTCCGCCGTGCCGTTGTCGCTCCACTGCAGAACGGACGCACCCGCCGAGGTGCTCATGTTCGCGACCCCCAGGAGCAGTCCGCTGTTGTTGTTGACGATCTTGTAGTAGCCACCGGAGTCCGCCACGAACCGCCACAGGTGGTCTGCGGTACCGGTGTCGCCCCAGAGCACGGCCGTGCCCCCGTCCGATGTGCTCATGTCGGTGATACCGAGGTACAGGCCGCTGGACTTGCTCTGGATCTTGTAGAGGTCCGAACCGGCCGAGATCACGGTCCACGTCTGGCTGTTGCCGCCGTCGGCGGGGTTCTGGTCGATCAAAGTCCCCCAGGCGGTGCCTTCGTTGTGGGTGTCGAGAACCAGACCGCTGTTCTTGTTGGTGATCACGTACGTGCCGGCCATCGACGTGCTGCCGGTGCCGCCCGTGCTCCCTCCGGTGCTGCCGGAGGTGGCAGGCGTGATCACCAGGTGGTAGCCGTCAGTGGTGTTCGTGCCCACCGGCACGGTGAGGGAGCCGTTGCTGACGCTGTAGTTGCCCTCGGAGAGCGTGACCGGACCTGAGACCGCGGTCGTCCGTCCACGGGAAGGGGTGTACTCGACCTTGACGTGAACGCTGGACCCGAAGGCGGACAACGCGTTCAGCCCGTTCACGGTCACCGCGCTGTCGCCGGATCCGCCGCCGAAGATGACGTCGATCTGGTTGCCGGCGCTGTTGCGGGAGGCCGCCCCGTCGATACCGGTCTGAGCGGGGGCGGTGGTGGCGAGCATGGAGCCGCTCATGTCGGCGTACCACTTGTACAGCCAGTACGCGCCGTTGGGGCTGCCGCCCTGCCCGGTGAGCAGGTCGCCGAGCGCGCCGGACTGGTTCCAGAAGGCCAGCTCCGCGTCATGGACGCCCAGTCGCTCGAACTTCGCGATGTAGCTGACGAGCGCGCCGGGGATACCCACCTCCGACGGGGCGGCGTACTCCTCGATCGCGATCGGGCGCGGGCTGATGCCGTACTTGCTCTCCAGCGCGGTGACGGTGGCGATGTCACCGGCGATCTTGGAGGCGCGGGACAGCTCGTGCCAGGCGATGATGTCCGGCACGGTGTTGGTGGCGACCGCGTTCTTGAGGAAGTTGTCCATGTCGCTGATGTTGTCCGAGAAACTCGGGCCCTGGATCGGCGTCGTGGAGTCCTTCGAGCGGATCTCGCGGTACGTCTTCGTCCAGAAGTCCTCGAACGTGCCGTTGGAGGACTGCCAGGTGTTGTCGGACTCGTTCCAGGGCGCGTAGGCGGCCAGGTTCGTGATCCCGGACGCCTTGGTCTGGGCGATCTGGTCGTCGACCACGCTCAGCCAGTTGCTCCAGCTGAACTGGTAGGGCCAGCCGGCGTAGTAGTCCGAGAGCCGGTTGACGACCTTCGCGCCGGCAGCCGCCGCCTTGGGCGCCACGGTGAGGATGTCGCCGGTGCCCTGCTGGTGGCCGCCCTGGGGCTTCTGCACGAAGGTGTTGGGCTTGATCGCCTGGACCAGGCTGTCGGACGGCGTGGACGCGTTGGCGAGACCGTAGAGCGAACCGGTCGCGACGTGGGTCACCGGCCTGAGCACCTGGTTGGCGTTCACGACCAAGGTGGTGGCCGCGGTCGGGGCCGCCTGGGCGGACGTGCCGAGCGCCGCTGCGGACACCACGGTCAGCACTACGGCTCCCAGGCCCAGGACGCGGCTCAGTGGTCGCCGGGAGCGGGGGGGTGCGAATGCACGCATGACGGGATTGCCCTTCTGGGGGATCGGGCGTTACGGATGAGGGAAACGCCATTGCCACGGTCAAAGCCCGCGCCGCCCGTCCTGCGACGTCGGGGACCGTCAATGCGCCGGCATCGCCGACCAGTTGGGCAATCGGTTTCCCCGGCAGGTACCGTAGGGCTGTCGCCTGGCGGGGTCAAGGGATGACGCATGTTTGCCCTCCCAGGGGCGATGAGGGCAAAGGGTTGTCCCCGACCACCGCGGCGCGGCTGCCGGAGCCCCTGCCGCCACAGCGACAGCCCAGCGCGTATACGGGAGCGCACGGTGGCCGGGACGCCGAGCCGGGAGTACGGGTGGCCGGCTCCGGCAGGTAGCGTTCCCCGCAGGGCCGCCGCCGGCCGCCGGGTGCCCGCTCCGCCGTGGGCCGAGGAACCGAGAGGACGCGAGAGCCATGGCGCACCCCCTGCCTGCCCGGACCATGACGCCGCCGGCCGAGGCCGTGGTACCGCTCATACGGGGGATCGCGGTACTGCGTGCCCTCGCTGACGCCGGTGGTGTGCTGAGCCTGCCCGACCTTGAGGCCCGCACCGGTCTGGTCCGGTCCACCCTGGACCGGGTCGCCGGCACGCTCGCCCGGATGAACCAGCTTCACGTCGACGGCCGCTTCCTGGTTCTCGCCCCGCGGGTCATGCAACTGGGCAACGCCTATCTGGGAGCACTGCGCTTGCCGGAACTGCTCGGCCCACTGGCCCGCGACCTGGCCCGCGAGCTCGACGAGTCGGTCTCGCTCGCCGTGGGCGACGAGGACGGCATCCGCTTTGTCCACCAGACCACCCGCCGGCGAGCCCTGTCCGTCAGCTTCCGCGTCGGCGACCTGCTGCCGGCCGAGATCGCCGCGCCCGGCCCTCTGGTAGCTGCGCAATGGGGCAACCGGGATTGGGAGCGGTGGCGCAGGCGGCGGAGCGAGGACCCGTGCGGCCTCCGTTTTCCCGCGCTGCCACCCCGCAAGGAACTGGCCCCGCCGCGGGACGAGGAGTTCGTGGAGTGGACGCAGCTGGCACGGGAGCGGGGCTGGGCGCTGGACGACCAGCTCATAGAGCCGGGCCTGGTGGCGCTGTCGGTACCGGTACGGCAGCCGGGGGGACGGCTGGCGTGCGTGGCGAGCCTGGTCAGTCACACCAGTCGCCACAGCGCGGCCGGCCTGCGCGAGCGGCTGCTTCCCCGGCTCGCCGACGCGGCCCGCGCCATGGAGGAGCGGCTGCGTGCGGCGCCCGCGGTCGCACCGCAGCAGTCGTATGCCGGGCTCGCCTCCTGGACCGCGGCATCCAAACAGGAGTTGGGCAGGCGGTTCGTCGAGTCGCTCGCCCGCGGGCTCACGGTGCTGACCGCCTTCGGCGGGGGGCGCGAGTCATTGACCCTGACCGAGGTCGCACAGGCGACAGGTCTGGCCAGGGCCACCGCCCGGCGGGCCCTCATCACGCTGGAACACCTGGGGTACGTGGCCGTCGACGGGCGCTCTTTCACCCTGACGCCCCGGGTGCTGGGATTGGGTTACGCGCCGCTGTCGCGCCTGACGCTCTCACAGATCGCCCAGCCCCACCTGACGGCCCTTGCCGAGCGGGTACAGGACTCCGTCTCGCTCGCCGTTCTCGACGGGGACGACGTCCACTACACCGCCCGCGTGTCGGCCAGACGAATCCTCACGGTGGAGATCACCCCGGGAACCCGGCTGCCGGCCTTGGCCACTTCGATGGGCCGCGTTTTGCTCGCCGACCTGCCCGCAGGCGACCGGGCGGCCCGTCTCGGCCGCGCCGCCCTCGCACCGCTGACCGCACACACAACCACGGACCCCGGCCGGCTCGCGGCTCACCTGGACCACGCCGCTGCCGAAGGATTCGCGCTGGTGGACCAGGAGCTGGAGGAGGGCCTGCGCTCCATAGCCGTGCCCGTCCGCGATCTGGGCAATCACGCGGTCGCCGCCGTCAACGTCGCGATGCACATCGGTCGGCGCGGCGTCGAGGAGTGCGTGACCCAGGTACTGCCCGAGCTGCGAGCCGCGGTCGGAGCCATCGAGGCGGACCTGCACGTCGTCGGCCGCTTCACGTATGTCGCGCCCACCTGAGCACGAGTTCGCGATGTGAAATTTTTTTCGCCAAATACCCGGCACGCTCCACCTGCACAAAGAGTCGCGCCGTCGGGAACCCAGGGGCGGTTCCGCATGCCGACCTGCCGCACGCCTGCCGCGTCATCCCTCAGGCAGGGTGCGGATCCCACCTTCGATGCGTCCGAAAACCGACGATACCGGCGAGGGGTCTCGTTGACGCCCCTGAAGAGGCGCCTTAGGGTCGCCAGCATGTCACCGGCATGACGGCCGTCATTCCCCCACTTTGTGCATGGCGCATCCAGTCGTTTGCGGCCGTCCAAATCCGGACACGCCCGCCGCCGTGTGCCAACGCGGCGACACCCGGAGGGTTCGGCCGGTGACCATCCCCCCACGACAGGAGACACGACCATGCGCAGACGCACGCGCGCGGGTGCGATCGTCGGAACGGTACTGGCGTCACTGGCAGCCCTCGCCCTCGGTACCGTGGCGAGGGCCGCCACCGTCCAGCCGCAGGCAGCCGCCGCACAGACCGTCAGCAACATCGCCTACGCCCCCGCCCAACCGTCCGGTAGCAAGGGCCACCTGCTCGACCTCTATCTCCCCTCCAGCGGCGCGGGACCGCGCCCGCTGGTGATCTGGACCAGCGGATCGGCCTGGTTCAGCGACGACGGCAAGTCCGGGGCGGCCGGAACGATCGCCGACACCTTCACCGCCCGCGGCTACGCGGTGGCGGGGGTCAGCGTGCGTTCCAGCTCCCAGGCCCACTTCCCCGCCCAGGTCTACGACATCAAGGCCGCCATTCGCTGGCTGCGCGCCAACGCCGCCACCTACAACATCGACCCCACCCGCTTCGCCGTCATGGGCGACTCCTCCGGCGGATGGGTGGCCGACATGGCCGCCCTCACCGGCGGCGTCTCCTCGCTCGAGGGCAACATCGGCACGACCGGCGTCTCCAGTGCCGTCCAGGCCGGCGTCGGCCTCTTCGGACCGACCGACTTCCTGCAGATGAACAGCGAGCGCATCCCGGGCGGTCTCGACCACGACGCCGCCGGCTCCCCCGAGTCCTCCCTGATGGGCTGCGCCATCCAGACCTGCCCCGACCAGGTCGAGCAGGCCAACCCGATCCGCTACGTGGACAGCAACGACCCGCCGATGATGCTGCTGCACGGCCAAGCCGACCCTCTGGTCCCCCATGACCAGAGCCTGCTGCTCTACACGGCGCTGAAGAACGCCTGCCGGAGTGTGCAGTTCTTCTCCGTCCCGGGCGCCGGCCACGGCTGGAACGACGTCCTCAGCTCCTCCCACTACGGGCAGCAGACCGTACGCACCGCATCCGGCTGCCAGGAGTCCACGGCCACCGGCTCGCCCAACCCGTCGTGGAGCGTCATTGCCGACTTCGTCGACAACGCGCTGGGCAACAACGGCGGCATCACTCCGCCGACGACACCCCCGACCACGCCGCCCACCACGCCGCCCACCACGCCGCCGACGACACCCCCGACGACACCGCCCACCACGGGACCCGGCAACGGGGCCTGTGCCGTCACCTACACCGCCAATTCCTGGGACAACGGATTCACCGCCTCGGTGACGATCGCCAACACCGGCAGCACCGCCGTCAACGGCTGGACCGTCAAGTGGACCTGGCCGGGCAACCAGCAGGTGACCAACGCGTGGAACGCCACAGTGACCCAGTCCGGTGCCAGCGTGACAGCGGCCAATGCGAGCTACAACGCGTCCATCAGCCCCGGCGGCCACGCCGACTTCGGCTTCCAGGGCACCTACAGCGGCACCAACAGCGCCCCGCCGCAGTTCACGCTGAACGGCTCGGCTTGCAGCACCACGTGAGCCGCGGCTGAAGCGGCCCGTACCGTACGCCACTGGTGGGTGCCCGGCACAGCTGGGCACCCACCACCCGCGCGAGGGCGGGCGCGTTGTCCTCCGTGACCCGGCGGTCGGATCAGATGGCGTTCTCCCGGAACTGTTGGTTCGTGCCGCTGCTGCAGTCCCACTGGATCAGCCGTGCGCCATCCGCGGTAGACGCCCCCGTCACGTCCAGGCACTTGCCGCTGTGCCGGGCCACCAGGCGTACGTATCCGTCGCCTTGGCTCTGGAGTTGCCACTGCTGGTTGGTGCCGCCGTTGCAGTAGTACTGGTTGACGTTGGCGCCCGCGGTTGTCGAGGCGTTCGAGACGTCCAGGCACTTGCCGCTGTGCTGTGCGATGACGGTGACGTACCCATTGCCAGCGTCGGTCAGTCGCCACTGCTGGTTGAGCCCTCCGTTGCAGCCCCACTGCGTCACGGTGGCGCCGTCCGCGGCCGAATTGTCGGCCACGTCCAGGCACTTGCCGCTGTGCCGGGCCACCAGGGCGTCGTAGGGTCCGCCGCCGGCCCCTGAGACGGTGCCGGCCGCGGTGTCGATCGTGACCTGCGGGTACCACGGCATGTCCATGGTCACCGGCGTCGGGAAGGTCAGCGGGAGCCAGACGTACTGTGAGTCCTCGACGTTCCCGCCCATCGAATTGCCCCAGCGGTCGCCCATGTAGAGGTACGAGGTGCCTGAAGTGCCCTGGACGGGCAGCACGTATGCGGTCTGGGATCCGTATGCGGTGTTGTCACCGACGTCGGTCATGGGTGTCCAGGGGCCGGCCACGGAGGAGGCCGTTGCGTAGGCCTGCTGGTTGGGCTTCCATCCGCTGTTGGCCGAGGTCAGCATGAAGTAGACGCCGCCGCGCTTGAAGAGAGCCGGCGCCTCGCGGAAGGTCCCGGGCCAGGGATTCGCCGCGAGGCTCGCCACTCCGGTGTAGTCGGCAGTGAGCTTGAAGATGTCCAGGTCGGCGTTCTCGTTGGCCGAGGAGACCAGGTAGGCGCTGCCGTCGGTGTCCTGGAACAGGGTCATGTCCCGCGAGGTGATGCCCAGCGGGCGGAAGCTGCCCAGGTAGGTGTAGGTGCCGTCGACCGTGTCGGACACGGCCACGGCGACCCTCGCCTGGCTGTAGTCCGTGGCGGTCTCCTTGTGCATCCACATCACGTACTTGCGGGTGGTGGAGTTGTAGATCACCTTCGGGCGCTCGATGCCGGCTGACGCGAGCTCGGACGCGCTGGACTGGGTGAGGGCATTGTTGCGGAACTCCCAGGTCCTCAGGTCGGTGGACCGGTAGACGGACACGTACCGGAAGGAGTTGTCGGCGTTTCGGTTCTCTCCGAACCAGTAGTAGTACGCGCCGGCCTTGATCACCCCTCCGCCGTGGGCGTGCACCACCTCTCCCGTGGTGTCGGTGAACTGCGTGGCGTTGGTGACGGTGACGGAAGCTGCTCGCGCCGGGGTGACGACGACAAACGCGGCCAGTAGTCCGGCCAGGACGGCGAGCAGGAGCCTTCGAAGACGATGGACCATGGGGAACCTCCGGTCAGAGTGGGGGTGGGGGCGACCGCCCTACGGGCCCGTGTGGCCTGCCGGGCCGACACTCGGGCATGTTCCCTTCTGTTTACTTTCGATGGAGGACCGTAGGGCGTGGCTGACGCGCCGTCAACCGTCCGGACACAGATCCATCCGATGTTCCATTGAGCGATCTGGCTGCCGGAGAGCAAGCTGCGGCGGCCAGGAGCAGTGCCGGGAATCATGCTGATCTCGAAAAACTTTTGACGCACCCCTGGACAAGCTGCGCCGGGAGCCACTTAATTCATCCGATGAGCCAGGCGTCGTGTCCGGCATGTTTACGTAACCTTCCGGCGATTGCCTCACAGGTGAGCAGTCCGGCGCAGGCGCGTTGTATGCGTTCCATCCCAATCTCTGTTCGTTTCTGTTCGGATGAGGAGACAATCGTGCCTCGACCAGCACCTTCGCGTCGCAGCGTTCTCACCGGCATCGCAGCCGCCACGGCCGCCGCAGCCGTCGGCCACATCGCCGCGGCGCCACCTACGGCCGCCGCTACCGCGGCCCCCCAGCCCATCCCCCTGCAACCCCTGCGCATCCCGGTGTCCGACCTAGGCCTCTCCCAGCAGCCGGACAGCAAGGTCGCCTGGCTCCAGGACGCCAGGCTGGGCATGTTCATCCACTGGGGCGTCTACTCCGGCCCGGCCAAGGGCGAGTGGTGGATGCACAACGCGCCCATCACACCGTCCGACTACCGGAAATACGTCACGGACGCCACCGACGAGCAGTTCACCGCGGATGCCTACGACCCCACCGCGTGGGCGAAGCTCGCCACCGACTTCGGCGCGAAGTACACCGTGCTCACCACCCGCCACCACGACGGATTCGCGTTGTGGCCGCTGAACCATCCGAACGCCTGGAGCGCCGGCCAGTCCCCCCTGAACAGGGACTTCGTCAAGGACTACGTAGCAGCCGTACGAGCGGCCGGCCTCAAGGTCGGCCTGTACTACTCGCCGATCGACTGGCGCTACCCCGGCTACTACGACGTCACCGGCACCGACTGCGCCCCCAACCCCTGGAACTACACCACCGACCCCGCGCACAAGGAGAACGCACGGGTCATGAAGACCGAGGTCTACGAGTCGGTGAAGGAACTCGTCACCCAGTACGGGACCATCGACGACCTGTGGTGGGACGGCGGCTGGATCGCCGAGCAGGGCACGGATGCCGACGGCGCCTACTTCTGGGAGCCCGGCCAGTACCGCGACACCGCCAACCAGTGGCCGGTGGACGCGGCGTACGGGGAGACCGACAGCTCCGGCAAACCGCTCGGGCTGATGGGCATGGTCCGCAAGCACCAGCCCGACATCGTCACCACCTCCCGCTCGGGCTGGGTCGGCGACTACGCCAGCGAGGAAGGCGGCTCGGTCCCCACCGGCGCCATCCGCTCCGGGCAGGCCACCGAGAAGGTCTTCACCGTCGGCACCAGCTGGGGCTACAACTCCGACGGCAAGGTCATGTCCTACACCAACGCCATGAACATCCTCGTCAACTCCTGGGTACGGGACATGACCGTCATGGTCAACATCGGTCCCGACCGGCACGGCACGGTACCGACCGCGCAGCAGAATCTCCTGCGGCAGATCGGCACCTTCATGAAGGCGTGCGGCGACTCCGTCTACGGCACCCGAGGCGGCCCGTGGCAGCCCGTCGAGGGCCAGTACGGCTTCACCTACAAGAACAGCACGGTCTTCGCCCACCTGCTCCCCGGCTACGGCGGCACCGCCTTCACCACTCCACCGATCGGAGATGCCAAGGTCAGCAAGGTCTACGACGTCGCGACCGGGAGCGCACTGACGTACAGCCTGGGCTCCGACGGGCGGGTGAGTGTCAGCGGCATCAACCGAACGCGCTACGCGGACGACAGCGTCATCGGGATTGTGCTGGACCGTTCCGTGCAGCCCGCCGACATCGCGGCGGGACGCACCGCGACGGCGAGCAGCCAGGAGTCCGGCAACCCCGCCTCGAACGCCGTGGACAGTTCGACGGCCACCCGCTGGTCGGCTTCCAGCGGCAGCGCGGGCCAATGGCTGAAGGTCGATCTGGGCTCGACCAAGAGCGTCACCGGTGTCCGTGTCGCCTGGGAGTCCGACGTCGACTACCTCTACCGGGTAGAAGGCTCCACGGACAACACCTCCTGGACCACGCTGGCGGACTTCACGGCCACTCCGCTCTCGGGACAGGTGCAGTCCGTGGCGTTCACCGCTCAGGTGCGCTACATCCGGGTGACCGTGACCGGGCTGCCCGCTGGGTCCTGGGCGTCCATTCGGTCACTTCAGGTGTTCGACCGGCCTTTCGCCGCGGACCTGGGCACCTACCGGCTGGTCAACCGGAACAGCGGCAAGGTGCTGGACGTGAACGGCGCCTCCCTGGCCGACGGCGCCGCCGTCATCCAGTGGCCGAGCACCGGAGGGACCAACCAGCACTGGCATGTCCAAGCGAACGGCGACGGAACGTACCGATTGGTCAACTTGCGCAGCGGCAAGCTGCTCGACAGCCCAGGCAGCTCCGCCCAGGGCGCCGCACTCGACCAGTGGACCGATACGTCCAGCACCAACCAGTGGTGGAAGCTGGTCCCGTCGTCCACGAGCGGCTACTACCAGCTGGTCAACGCCCGCACCGGATGGTGCGTCGACGTGGCGAACGGCTCGACGGCCGACGGCGCCGCCATCATCCAATGGCCCGTCACGGGCGGAGCCAACCAGGACTGGCAGCTCGTGCCGGTCTGACCGCGGTCAAAGCCGCCGGGGGACGGCCGTGCGGCGCCCGATGCCCTTGGGCCCCAGCCTGCTCGTGCTCGCGAGGCACAGGAGCGGCACCTCGCAGGACAAAGCCGTCGCCTCGCAGCACCGGTGGCGCACCGGGCCGTGTCGCCGGTGTTCCGGCGACACGGCCCGGACGTTTCCGTGTGCT
>NZ_JAATEJ010000052.1 GCF_012034175.1 Actinacidiphila epipremni | reverse complement strand
TGTCGAGCCCCCCGTCGAGCCGCCCGTGGTCGAGCCCCCGGACGATCCACCACCGTAGTTGACGGAGTTGATGTTGGCCTGGACGGCGTTCTCGGTGGCGTCGCTCGGGTAGCCGGAGGTCATGACGCCCTCGTAGAAGGTGCCCTGGGCGCCCTTGCTGTTGTCGCCGCCGATGCCGAGGATGATCGCGCCCTGCTTCTTCATCGGGTTGTAGCCCGAGACGTTGGGCCGTACCCCGTCGTAGAAGGTGGACAGGCCGCCGGACTGGGCGTTGCCGCCGCGGATGGCCCAGTGGTTGGGGCCGCCCTTGATGATGGCGGTGGTGTAGCGGTAGTTGATGGTGGGGTCACCGGAGTTCAGGTGCTGGTTGACGCCGGAGAACAGCCCGTTCTCCAGGTCGGCCATGATCCAGGGGCCGTTGCCGGAGCCGTACCCCCACACCTTGATGTTGCCGAAGTAGATGGCCTCCATGGTGCCGTTGCCGTCGTCGTTGTTGTTCGTCTCGGCGTTGCCGTAGTCGAAGCAGCAGCCCCCGTTGTAGTGAGTGCCGTCGAGCACGGCGTACATGCCCTCGGGGTTGTCACCCGTGGCGATGCCGTTGGTGTTGTCGTTGCGGTAGCCCGTCCCGGGAGCGACGAAAACGCCGTACGCCTTGTGGCCGGCCACGGTGGTCGGTGCGGCCGTGGCGTCGGCGAGGTTGTCGGGTCCGCCGGCCGCACCGCCGCCGGGCGCCTGGGTGAGGTCGTTGCCGCGGCCGGTCTGGTCGTAGATGCGGGTGATGACGCAGGTGGTCCCGGCGCAGAAGGAGTCCTGGGCGGAGGCGTCGGGGTAGCCGCCGGCGGTGGTCGGGCTGAAGCTCTTGTAGGTGTTGTCGGACGCGCGCCGGACCTGGTAGAGCGGCCCCGTGTAGGAGCTGTACAGCGCCCGGGTGGTGCTGTGCGCGGCGACGCACGGGGTGCCGCCGGACTGGTAGATGTCACAGGGCAGCGACCCGGCGGCCTGCGAGGCCGGCGAGTTGCCGACCAGGACGCTGGCGACGAGCGCGGCGATCGCGGCGACGGCCAGCGCCCAGCGCCGGAACCATCTGCCGAGAGGCGGTTGTGCGAGTGCGGACACGAGGTCCTCCTCCTGTGTGTGGGGGGCCGAGCGCGAGCGCGCTCGGGCACGGTGATGCGGCCGTGGGCAAGCGGATGCCACGGACGTGTGGGGGGCACGGTGGTACGGCGCGGCGGTCCGTCCCGGCCGGTGGGAACGCCCCTCGTGAGGACGTGCGCACGGCAGGGCGGGAGGCGCCGGTCGCCCTGGTGGGGAGGCGCTCAGTTGCGGCGTGCCACGCTCCTGGCGCGCAGCCGGTCGGCGGTGATCGCCAGGCCCAGCACGCAACCAAGCACGATGTTGGTGTAGTTGGAGTTGATCTGCAGGGTGGTCAGGCCGTTGTTGATGAGTTCGAGCAGCACCGTGCCCGCGACGATCCCGACGATCCGGCCCTGCCCGCCGACCAGGCTCACCCCGCCGATGACGGCGGCGGCGATCGCGGACAGCTCCCAGCCGACACCCACCCCGCTCGCCGAGCCCACGCCCATCCGGCCCAGCACCATGATCCCGGCGAAGGCGGACAGCAGCGAGCTGGTGACGTACATCGACACCACCCGCCGGTCGCCCCGGATACCGGCGAGCCGCGCGGCCTCGGGGTTGCCGCCGACCGCGTACACCTGGCGCCCGGCGTAGGTGCGCTCCAGGAAGAACCAGGCGGCGACCGCGACGACCGCGAACAGGATGAGCGGCAGCGGGATCTGGGCGACGTACATCTGGCCGATGTCGGAGAACAGCCCCCCGATGCCGGTGATGGACGTGCCGGAGGTGATCGCGAGCGTGACGCCCTGCGCGACGGTGTACGTCACGAGGGTGACGACGAACGGCGCCATCTTCAGCCGGGTGACGGCCAGTCCGTGGACCAGCCCGACCGCGCCGGCGATCAGCAGCGTCACCAGGATCGCCAGCACCGGCGGCAGCCCGGCCCGTACGTTGAACCAGGACATCAGGATGACGCTGGTGCCCAGCAGCGCGCCCACCGACAGGTCGATGCCGCCGGTGAGGATGACCAGCGACTCGCCGATCGCGATCAGGCCGTACTGCGCCAGGTCAAAGCCCATGCCCTGGAGGTTGACGGCGCCGGCGAAGGTGGACTTGTCCAGCGCGAGGGCGGTGAAGACCAGCACGCAGGCGGCGATCACGCCGACCTCGGGGGTCTCCAGCAGCCGCCGGGCGAGCGGGGTGCGCGGCTCCGGCGCGGTGCCGGCCCCGGTGGGTGCCGGGGCGGTCGTGGTCTTCATGCGCGTGCCTTCCCTCCGGCGGACGGGGCGGAGCCGGCCGCGGCGGTCATGATCGTTTCCTTGGTGAACTTCTCGCGCGGCAGGTCCGCGACGATCCGGCCGCGGGCCATCACCACGATGCGGTGGCAGATCCACAGCAGCTCCTCCAGCTCGGAGGACGCCACGAGCACCGCGAGGCCGTCCTGCGCGGCGGCGTCGATGAGGCCGTAGATCTCCGCCTTCGCGCCGACGTCGACCCCGCGGGTCGGCTCGTCGAGCAGCAGCAGCCTGGGCCGGGCGGCGAGCCAGCGGCCGAACACCGCCTTCTGCTGGTTGCCGCCGGACAGCGCGCCGATGGGCTGCTCCTGGCTGTGCAGCCGCACCCCGAGGTCCCGCACGATACGGGCGGCGTGCGCCTTGTCGGCCCTGGGCCGCAGCACCCCGCGGCGGCTGATCCGGCGCAGCGTGGCCAGCGTGACGTTCCACCGCACCGAGTGCGCCGGCAGCAGCGCCTGCGCCTTGCGGTCCTCGGGCACCAGGCCGATACCGGCGGCGACCGCGTCGCCCGGGTGCCGGGGGCGGAAGTCGGCGCCGGCGAAGGCGACCCGGCCGCCGGTACGCGGCTGGGCGCCCATCACGGTGTGCAGCAGCCGGCTGCGGCCCGAGCCCATCAGGCCCGCGACGCCGACGATCTCCCCGGCGCGTACGTCCAGGTCCACCGGGCCGAGCCCGTCGGCCGTCAGCTCCCGTACGGCCAGCACCGCCTCGCGGGCGACGGTGGAGGGCGGCGCCAGGTCGGCGCGGGCCAGCTCGCTGCCGACCATCTCGCGGATCATCCGCTCCTCGGTGGCCTCGGCCGGCGTCAGGTCGGCCACGAGCGCGCCGCTGCGCAGCACCACGACCCGGTCGGCGATCGCCCGCACCTCGTCCAGCCGGTGCCCGATGAAGAGCACCGCTCCGCCGCCGGCGGCGTGCCGGCGGGCCAGCGCCAGCACCCGCTCGGCCTCGACCGGGCCGAGCGAGGACGTGGGCTCGTCGAGGATCAGCACGACCGGGCGGTGCCCCCACGCCTTGGCGATCTCGATCATCTGCCGTACGGGCACCGGGAACCGGCCGACCGGCCGGTCCACGTCGACGCCGGTCACCCCGACCTCGGCGAGCAGCGCCCTGGCCTCGGCGCGCATACCGGCCCGGTCCACGACCAGCCGGCCGAGCGCGCCGTCCCCGGCGCGCTGCGGGCGGCGGCCCAGCAGCAGGTTCTCCGCGACGCTGAGCTGCCCGACGAGCGGGAACTCCTGGGCGACCATGGCCACGCCCATGTCCCGGGAGTGGTCGGGGCGGCCGGGCTGCATCGGCCGGCCGGCGATCTCGACCGTGCCGGCGGTCGGGGTGACGGTGCCGGACAGCACCCCCATGAGGGTGGACTTGCCGGCGCCGTTCTCGCCGACGACGGCGACGATCTGGCCGCGCGCGAGGTCCAGCCGCGGGATGTCCAGCACCTTGACCGGGCCGTACGTCTTCACGACGTCGCGCAGCGAGACGGCCGTCTCCGGCTCGGCGGCGGGCGGTGCGGGGTACGCGGCGCCGGGCGGGGTGCCGGGGGACGGAGTGCCGGGGGACGGGGTGTCCGGGGCCATCAGCCGATGCCGAGTTCGGTGAGCTTGGCCTGGTAGTCGGCGAGGTTGGCCTGCGTGACCAGGCCGACGCCGGAGCTCAGCGTCGTACCGTCCGACTCCAGGTAGGGCTTGACGAGCGCGAGCGTCGCGTCCTTGCCGAGCACCTTCAGCGCGGCGAGCAGATAGGCGCCGGTGTAGCCCTGCTGGTAGGGCTGCTGGAGGACGGTGGCCTGGATGACGCCGGACTGCACGAACTTCAGCGTCTGCGGGTCGCTGTCGTCGGAGATGACCTTGACCTTGCCGGTCTTGCCTGCGGCCTGCACCGCCTGGCCGGCCGAGGGGCCGTCGTAGGAGTAGACGCCGTACAGGCCGTTGACGTTGGGGTTGGTCTGGATCGCGGTCTGCGCGTTGGACAGCGCCTTGGAGGCGTCCATGTTGTCGCTGAGCTTCTGCACGACCTTGATGTCCGTGCCCTTGAGGGCGTCCTCGAAGCCCTGGATGCGCTCGACGGCGTTGGACGCGGTGAGCGAGCCGACCAGGACGACGACCTGGCCCTTGCCGCCGAGCGCCTGCTTCATCGCCTCGCCGGCCTTCTGGCCCGCCTGGTAGTTGGGGGTGCCGAGGTAGAGGGCCGCGCCGTCCTCGGGCGGCAGCGGGGAGTCGATCGCCAGCACCGGGATACCGGCCTTGTTGGCCGAGCTGATCGGGGCCTTGATGGCGGTCGGGTCGATCGCGGAGACGCTCAGGCCGGTGATGCCCTGGCCGCGCAGCGTCTGGATGATGGACAGCTGCTGGTCCAGCCGGCCGTTGGCGGGCGCCTGGTAGGTGCCCTTGACGCCGAGGTCGGCCAGCGCCTTGTTGAAGCCGGCCTTGCCGGCGTTCCAGTAGTCGACCGAGACGTTGACGACCATCGCCTCGTCGAGCTTGGACAGGTCCTTGCCGGCCAGCGCCGTCTTCAGGGCCGCGTCGAGCTTGGCGAGGTTGGCGTCGTTGAAGCTGATGTCGCCCTGGATCGTGACGGCGGGCGCCTCCTTGCCCGCGCCGGTCGCCGACCCGCCGCTGCCCGCGCCCGCGTCCGCGCCGGAGGACCCGGCGCCGCTCTTGCTGCACGCCGCCGCCCCGGCGAGCACCGCCAGCACCACGACCGCGGCACCGCACGAGCGTCCCAGTCCGCGCTTGCCGGTCCGCATATCACGCATGTTCGACATCCTGTTCCGAGGGCCTGTCGTCCTCTGTTAGCGCTCACACATTGCTTTGACCAGAGCGGACCCGGCATCGGGCGTCCATCGACCAGGACGGTGCACACCCTGGAGCGGCACGCCGACCGCCCATCATCTGAGACGGCGGCCACTTCCCCAACTCACGACGCCCACATTTCTCGCCGGGGCACCCCAAAGACAGGGCTACCGCTCCCACCAGGCAGTACCTGAAGTCCCGCCGAGCTACGCCAGGAACCTTCCGCACTGTCCACTTCGTTGCCTGGCTGAGATTGTTAGCGTTCACTGACGATGCGTCAAGGTGTTGCGCGAAAGAAAAGTCACCTGCGTCACATCAGGTACCGGCCGGCGGACACCGCCGTATGTCACGGCAGGACGCCGAACCGGTAGACCGTCGTCGACCGGTGGACCTCACCGGGATCGAGCCATGTCGACGGGAAGTCCGGGCGCCGCGGGGCGTCGGGGAAGTGCTGGGTCTCCAGCGCGATGCCACCGTGGCGCCGGACGGGACGGCCACGCCGATCGAGGAAGGAGCCGTCGAAGTGGTTTCCCGTGTAGACCTGGAGACCCGGCTGCGTGGTCAGGCATTCCAGCAGGCGACCGCTGGGACGGTGTGCCAGGACGGCCGCTCGTGCCGGCACGTCGGAGCCGGCGGCGCCCAGCGCCCAGTTGTGGTCAAAACCCCCGCCCGCCAGGCGGATCTGCGCGTCGGGGACTTCCAGTGCCTCGCCGATCCGGCGGGGCGAGGTCAGGTCGAAGGGGGTGCCGCCTACCGGCTCGGGCGGGCCCGGCAGCGGCAGCATCTCGGCGTCGGCGCGCGTGTAGTGGTCCGCGGCCACCTGCAGGTCGTGGTCGAGCACCGTCGCGCCTGTGCCGCCGGCGAGGTTCCAGTACGTGTGGTTCGTGAGGTTCACCACCGTGCGGGCATCCGTCGTGGCGCGGTAGTCGATCCGCAACTCGCCCGCGTCGGAGAGGCTGTACGTCACCGAGACGTGCAACTCCCCCGGGAAGCCCTGATCCCCTGCGGGGCTGACGAGGCGGAGCACGACTCCCGCCGCGCCGCCCTCGGCCACCGGGTGCGCGGACCAGACGCGGACGTCGAACCCGCCTGTTCCCCCGTGCAATGTGTGTGTCCGCTCGTTGGCGTCCAGCGGCAGCAGTCCGTCCGGGGTGGGCAGCCTCGCGCCCGCGATGCGATTGGCGTAGCGGCCGATCGTTGCGCCCAGATACCGTGCGGCGCCGAGCCGGTCGGCCGGGTCCAGCGGGCTCACCACCACCTCGTCCGGCCTGCCGGTCCGGTCGGGACAGCGCAGGGAGTGCAGGCTTGCCCCGAGGTCGAGCACTTCCGCGGTCACGCCCGGGGCGGCAAGACGCCACAAGCGGATCAGGCGGCCGTCCGGCAGGGTGCCGGCCGGTGAGTGGGTGACGGTCGGCATGGCGCTCCCTTGCCTGGGTGGGACCGTGCGGCGCAGGCGGTGCGCCGCACGGTCGTGGTGGGGTGCCGCCCGGTGCGGGGGGCGGCGTGCGTGCCGCGGGCGGTCACAACCCGCGCGCCAGCCGGTAGTACGCCTGGTTCCAGCGGATCTCCTGCGTGAAGCGCCGGATCGACGTGTCGGCGTCGATGAGCAGCAGCTCCGTACCGAGGACGTCGGCGAGGTCGGCCAGCTCCTCCGGCCCGATCGCCGAGGACAGCACCGTGTGGTGCGGCCCGCCCGCGGTGAGCCACGCCTCGGTGGACGTCCGCAGGTCCGGCTGGGGCCGCCACACCGCGCGCGCGACGGGCAGCGCCGGCAGCGGCTGCGCGGGCGGCACGACGTCGATCCGGTTGGCCACCAGCCGGAAGCGGTCGCCCATGTCCGCCAGGCCCACCACCACCGCCGGCCCGGGCGCCGCGTCGAAGACCAGCCGCACCGGGTCCTCCCGGCCGCCGATGCCCAGCGGATGGATCTCGCAGCTGGGCCGCCCGGCCGCGATGCTCGGGCACACCTCCAGCATGTGGGCGCCCAGGATGAGTTCGCTGCCGGGCACCAGGTGGTAGGTGTAGTCCTCCATGAAGGACGTGCCGCCGGGCAGCCCTCGGGACATCGCCTTCACCGTGTGCAGCAGCGTCGCGGTCTTCCAGTCGCCCTCGCCGCCGAAGCCGTATCCGTCGGCCATGAGCCGCTGCACCGCCAGGCCCGGCAGCTGCCGAAGGCCGCCCAGGTCCTCGAAGTTGGTGGTGAAGGCGCCGAAGCCGCCGTCGTCGAGGAAGGCGCGCAGGCCCAGTTCGATCCGGGCGGCGTAGCGCAGCGAGGCGTGCCGGGCGCCGCCCGGGGCGAGCCCGGGGGCCAGCCGGTAGCTGTCGGCGTACGTCTTGACCAGGTCGGTGACATCCGCCTCCGCGGCCGAATCGACCGCCGCCACCAGGTCGTTGACGCCGTAGGTGTTGACCGACACCCCGAAGCGCAGCTGCGCCTCGACCTTGTCGCCCTCGGTGACGGCGACGTCCCGCATGTTGTCGCCGAAGCGCGCCAGCCGCAGCGAGCGCAGCGCCGCGGCGCCGATCGCGGCCCGCATCCAGGCGTGGATCCGCGGGCCCACGGCCGGGTCGCTCACATGCCCCGCGACGGTCTTGCGCGGGACCCCGAGCCGGGACTGCACGTAACCGAACTCGCGGTCGCCGTGGGCGGCCTGGTTGAGGTTCATGAAGTCCATGTCGATGGTGGACCACGGCAGTTCGACGTTGGCCTGGGTGTGCAGGTGCAGCAGGGGGCGGCGCAGCAGGTCCAGGCCGGCGATCCACATCTTGGCGGGCGAGAAGGTGTGCATCCAGGCGATGACGCCGACGCACGCGGGGTCGGCGTTGGCAGCGAGCACGGCGGCGACGATCGCGGCGGAGTCGGTGAGCACCGGCTTCCACACCACGCGGGCCGGCGAGCCGGGCAGCGCCGCCAGCTGCCCGGCGACGTCCCGGGACTGCTCGGCGACCTGGGCGAGCGTGGCGGGGCCGTAGAGGCCCTGGCTGCCGGTGAGGAACCAGACCTCGCGGCCGGCGGGGGCGGTGGAGGCCCGGGGGGCGGGCGAGGACGTGGGCGCGGCGGTCATGCGGGGGCTCCTCACTCGGCGGCGGGCGGCAGGGCGCCGCGCTGGCCGTAGACGTGTCGGTAGCGGTCGTGGAGGCGGTCGATGTCGGAGCGGGTGAGCGGCAGCGGCTCGCCGAGCTGCCGGGAGATGTGCACGGTACGGGCGACGTCCTCGCACATCACCGCGGCCTTCACGGCGGCCCGGGCGTCCGGGCCGACGGTGAAGACGCCGTGGTTCTGCATCAGCACGGCGGGCGAGCGGTGGCCTTCGAGCGTGCCGACGATGCCGCGCCCGATGGAGTCGTCGCCGATGAGGGCGAACGGGCCGACGGGGATCTCGGCGCCGAACTCGTCGGCCATCGCGGTCAGGACGCACGGCACCGGTTCGCCGCGCAGCGCCCAGGCGGAGGCGTAGGTGGAGTGGGTGTGGACGACACCGCCGACCTCGGGCATGTGCCGGTAGACGTAGGCGTGCGCGGCGGTGTCCGAGGAGGGCGCCAACGCGCCCTGCACGACGTCGCCTTGGAGGTCGCACACGATCATCGTCGCGGGGGTGAGGCGGTCGTAGTCGACGCCGCTGGGCTTGATCACGAACAGGTCGGCGCCGGGGACGCGTGCGGAGACGTTTCCGGCGGTCCAGACGACGAGCCCGTAGCGGACCAGCTCCTGGTGCAGGTCGCTGACCTGCTGCCGCAGTGGCGTGATGCCCTCCGGGAGAGGGGGCGGCACTGGGTTACTACTCATGATGGCGTACCTCGGGGGAAGGAGGATGAGCGTTCACACTCACAGTGAGCGCTAACAGTCGCAGTTATCGGCCCGCCGCCCGCAGGGCGCGCAGCCGGTGCATCACGGCGCTGCCGCCGCGCCCGAAGTGGTCGTGCAGGGCGCGGTATTCGGCGTAGAGCAGGTCGTACGCGGCGGCGCGCGCCGGGTCCGGGGTGTAGACGGCGCGCTCGATCCGGCCCATCGCGGCCGAGGCCGCCCGCAGGTCGGGGTAGGCGCCCGCGGCGACGGCGGCGTGGATGGCGGCGCCGAGCGCCGGGCCCTGCTCCGAGGACAGGACGTTGACCGGGCGGCGCAGCACATCGCTGTAGGTCTGCATGAGGAACCGGTTCTTCAGCAGCCCGCCGGCCGCGGTGAAGTCCTCCACCGGCACACCCGCCTGCTCGAAGGTCTCGATGATGGTGCGGGTGCCGAAGGCGGTCGCCTCGATCAGCGCGCGGTAGACGTCCTCGGGCCGGGTGTCCAGCGTCAGGCCGACGACCAGGCCCGACAGGTGGTGGTCGACCAGCACCGAGCGGTTGCCGCTGTGCCAGTCCAGCGCGACCAGGCCGTGCCCGCCGACCGGCTGGGCGGCGGCCTTCTCGGTCAGCAGCTCGTGCGGCGAGATGCCGCGCCGGGCGGCCTCGGCCGCGTGGTCCGCCGGCAGGGCGGTGCGCACGGCCCAGGCCAGGATGTCGCCGACGCCGCTCTGCCCGGCCTCGTAGCCCCACAGCCCGGGCACCACGCCGTCGCGTACCGCCCCGCACATGCCGGGGACCTCGGCGAGGACCGGGGAGTTCATGATGTGGCAGGTGGACGTGCCCATGATGGCCAGCATGTGGCCGGGGTCCAGGGCCCGGGCGGCGGCGCTGGTGACGTGCGCGTCCACGTTGCCGACCGCGACGACGGTGCCCTCGCGCAGCCCGGTCAGCTCCGCCGCCGCCTTGGTGAGTTCGCCCGCCGGGGCACCCAACGGGGAGAGGGGATGCTCCAGTTTGGCGGTGAAGCCGGCGAAGTCCGGGTGCAGCGAGGCCAGGTAGTCCGCGCCGGGGTAGTGCCCGTCCTGGTGCAGGCCCTTGTAGCCGGCGGTGCACAGGTTGCGGTTCTCCGCGCCGGTGAGCTGCCAGACGATCCAGTCGGCGGCCTCGATCCAGCGGTCCGCGGCGTGGTAGATCTCCGGGTCCTCGCGCAGCAGTTGCAGCGCCTTGGCGTATTGCCACTCGCTGGAGACCCGCCCGCCGTAGCGCCCGAGCCACGGTTCGCCGCGCTCCTCGGCCAGCCGCACGATGAGGTCGGCCTCGGGCTGGGCGGCGTGGTGCTTCCACAGCTTGGGGTAGGCGTGCGGGCGGCCGGCGAAGGCGGGCAGTTCGCTCAGCGGGGTGCCGTCGGCGGTGGTGGGCAGCACCGTGCAGGAGGTGAAGTCGACGGCGACACCGATCACTTGCTCCGCGCCGACACCGGCGGCGGCGAGCGCGCCGGGCACGGCCAGGCGCAGCACCTCGCGCCAGTCCTGCGGGACCTGCAGCGCCCAGTCCGGCGGCAGGGCGGGACCGCCGCCGGGCAGCGCCGACTCCAGCACTCCGTGGGTGTACTCGTGTACCGCGCTGCCCAGTTCACGGCCGTCCTCGACGGCGACCACCAGGGCACGCCCGGACAGCGTCCCGAAATCGACTCCGACAGTAACGGCAGGCATGTCTGCTTCCATTGGTTCATCTCCATATACGAGGGAAGTCCCGGCCGACCGCCGGAACTCCCCTTGTACGCGTGCGCGGTGGTCAGGTGAGGGTGCTGCTGCGGCGGACGATCAGCCGGGGCTCGATCACGACGCGCTCGTCGTCCGGCAGCCCGCCGGCCTCCAGGCGGTCCACCAGCAGGCGGATGCTGGCCTGGCCGACGGCGGCGAAGTCCTGCCGCACGGTGGTCAGCGGCGGGGCGAAGAACTCGGCCTCGGGGATGTCGTCGAAGCCGGCGATCGCGACCTGGCCCGGCACCGACAGCCCCGCCTCGCGGAAGGCGCGCAGGACGCCGAGCGCCATCTGGTCGTTGGCGACGAAGACGGCCGTGACGTCGGCGGCGCTGCGGCGCGCGGAGCCGGCCGCGACCCGCCCGGCCAGCTCCTGCCCGGCGCGGTAGCCCGACAGCGGCGTCCAGTCCCCCACCAGCGGCGGCGGCACCTCGGCGCCGGCCTCCTCCAGCGTCTCGCGCCAGCCCTTGACGCGCGCCTCGGCCTCCAGCCAGTCCGGCGGCCCGGCCACATGCCACACCGTGCGGTGGCCCGCGCCCAGCAGGTGCCCGGTGGCCAGCCGGGCGCCCAGCTCCTGGTCGACCGACACACCCGGTATGGGCAGGGTGTGGCCGCCCTCGACGGTCACCACCGGGAAGGGCAGCCGCAGTTCGGCGAGCGCGGCGACGGCCTCGCGGTGCGGCACGATCACGACGATGCCCTCGACGCCCCACTCGCTGAGGTGGTCGATGGCCTCCTCCAGCGCCTTGGCGGTGTAGCGCCGCAGCGTCACGGCCGAGGCCATGTAGCCCTCGTCCCGCGCGGCCTCCTCCAGGCCGAACAGCATGCTCGCCGGCCCGAAGAGGGTGGGGTTGCAGGCGACGACGCCGAGGGTGAGGGTGCGCCGGGTGACCAGCGCGCGGGCCGAGGAGTTGCGGCGGTAGCCGAGCTCGTCGATCGCGCGCTGCACCTCGGCGCGGGTGGTGTCGCGTACATTGGGGTGGTTGCTGAGCACACGCGAGACCGTCTGGTGCGACACACCGGCACGCTGGGCGACGTCCGCCATGGTCGGTGCCCGGCGGGGCCGGCCGTGGGTCTGCGCGGTGGATGACATGACTCTCCGATCACTTTGAGTGTCATTGTTAGCGTTCACAGAGTTTGTCGTCAAGAGCCCACCGTGAAACTCGCCGTTCAACGGGCCCGGCTCAGTCCTTGACT
>NZ_JAATEJ010000051.1 GCF_012034175.1 Actinacidiphila epipremni | reverse complement strand
GGCGACGAGAGCCGGGACACACGTGTCAGGCCGTCGTGCAGGCGCCGCCGTCGAGGGTGAAGGACACCGGCGACGGGTTGGTGCTGCCCGCGTTCGCCAGGAAGCCGACCGTGACGGACCCGCCGGCCGGGATGACACGGGTGTAGTCCGCCGGCGTCACGGTTACCGCTCCCCCGCTCTGCGCCGCGGTGCCGCCCCAGATCTGTGTGACGGTCTGGCCCGCGGTGAAGGTGAACGCCAGCGACCAGCCGGACAGTGCGGCGGCGCCGGTGTTGCTGATGACGATCTCTCCCTGGAAGCCGCCGGTCCAGCTGCCGACCACCCGGTAGCCGACTCCGCAGCCGCCCGCCGGGCCGGCGGTGGTGGTGACGGAGACCGTGCCGGAGCGGGCCGAGCGGTTGCCGGCCGCGTCGCGGGCGTAGACCGCGAAGGTGTAGGAGGTCCCGGTGGCCAGGCCCGTCACGGTGGCCTGGTTGGTGGTGGAGGTCGCGGCGGCGGTCTCGGTGCCACCGCTGACCCGCACCACGTCGTAGGCGGTCACGCCCGTGTCGTCCGTCGAGGCCGGCCAGCTCAACGCCGCGGACGTCGCGGTGACCGAGGTGGCCGTCGGCGTGCCGGGGGTGCTGGGCGGCCGTGTGTCCGACCCGCCGGAAGGGGCGGACGTGATGACGAAGGTGGTGACGCTCTGGGCGGGGAGAGTTGCGGTGAAAGTGCCGTTCGAGAGGCTGGGGCCGCTCTGGGCCGCAAGCGTCCTTGTCCCGTCGGAGACCCAGGAACTCGCTGCGGACCCGGTGGTGGCGAGCGTGAACGGCTGACTCGCGGCGGCCGTACCCGTGTTGACGGCCACGATGACCACGGAGGAGCCGTCGGTGTAGGCGGAGGTGTAGACGTTCGCCTGCGGGCTGGAGGTCACGTCGATGCGCGCATGCCCCGGGCGGACGAACTTCGAGAAGTGCGCCATCATCGCGCCGCGCTTGCTGATCTGCCCGTCCTCGCGCATGGGGCCGTAGGAGCGCCGGATGTACCACCACACGTATGCCTGGAACTCCGCGTCCACCATCGCGTGGTGTATGTGCTCCGCGACACCGAGCGCCCCCGGCCACTGGTCCGCCGAGTCGGTGCTGTTGGGGTAGTAGACCTCGGTCATCCACAGCTCCCTGCCCTGCCCCTTCTGCTGGAAGAGCGGATAGGGGAAGTTCGCGTAGGACGTGCCGTAGAGGTGCGCGCCGAGGATGTCGAGGTTCGCCAGTGCCGTGGCGTCGTTCAGGATCGGGTCGGACATGCTCTTGACGTACTGGAAGGACTCCGGGGCGATCACCCGGGTGCCGATCGAGGCGGCGTTGTTCCGCAGGAAGGTGACCATCTCGTCCGCGGTCCACCACGTCCAGTCCTGGGCGTAGTCGGGCTCGTTCTGGATCGAGACGGCGTAGAGGTCGACCCCGTTGCTCTTCATGAACGCGGAGAAGTCGTCGAGGTGCTGGGCGTAGGCGGCGTAGCTGTCGTGGCGCAGGCGCTTGGCGTTGGTCTGGCTGCCGCGGACGAAGGTCTCGACCAGGGCGGCGGGCGGATTCCACGGCGAGGCGAAGACGAGCGCCCCGAGTGCCGCCGCCCGCTGCGCGGTGGCCACCTCGGCGCTCCAGTTGGCCGGGTTCTCGTCGATGTGGATGCGCAGCATCGAGAAGCCGAGCTGGCCCGTTCCGTTGCCGAACGCGGTCTCGCGCTGGGCGGCGGTCAGGTCACCTGCCCAGGCGGGGTGGTTCATGCCGCCGAAGCCGCGGATCGTCTGCCGGCGCTTCGCCGGGTCGACGACCACGGCGCCGGCCGCGGCGGCGGACGGCAGCACGGCGGCCAGGAGCGGGAGCGCTCCCATGGCCGCCAGTACGGCCCGCCGGCCGAGCAGCTCCGGCTGGGGGGTGGACGACCTGTCCCGTGGTGACGGCATGGTGCCTCCTGCCTTTCGGGCGTGTGTGGGGGATGGCACGGGCTCAGCCGGTGGCGCAGCGAACGCCGTTGAGCGTGAACTGCGAGGGTTGGGCGAAGCTGCCGGTATAGGTGCCCTGGAAGCCGAAGGACTGGCTGCCGCCGGGCGGGATCTGGGCGTTGTACGAGACGTTCGTGGCCGTCACCGCCCCGGAGGACGGGCTGATGGTGGCGTTCCAGGCGCTGGTGACCGCTTGACCGGACGGCAGGGTGAAGCCGGCCGTCCAGCCGTCGACGGCCGAGGAACCGGTATTGGTCACGGTGACGTTGGCGGTGAACCCGCCGGGCCATGAACTGGGCGTGTACGTGACCGTGCACCCAGTTCCGGTGCCGGTTCCGCCGCTGGTCGACGCGCCGCCCGTTGTCGTGCTGCCGGTCGTCGTACTGCCGGTGCTGGTGCCGGTGCTGGTGCCGGTGCTCGTCGATCCGCTGCCCGCCGTGGCGCCGCCGGTGGCGGGTTTGCCGCCGAAGGTGACATCGAGGGTGCCGTCGGCGGCGAACGACCAGGCCAGGACTCCGCTGTAGGCGCTGCAACGCGATCCGTTGGTGCCCGACCAGAACTGGTTGGAGCTGTCGACGTCACCCACGACCTTGTCGTTCGACCCCGAGCCGCTGCGGCAGGAGGTGTTGCTGCGGAAGGTGGACGTACCGCTGTCGAAGGAGAAGTTGCGCTCGGAGTTGTCGATCCCGACGTTGCCGGAGACCGACATCGAGCCGGGGTTGCTGTTGTACGTGAAGCCGTGGTGGCCGTTGCCGTAGGCGATGTTGTCGTGGACGACGTGGTCGACCTTGATTCCGTCCCCGCCGAGCTTGAAGCCGTTGCGGTCGCCTGCGGCGTTCTGCTGCCCGTTGCTGAGGGTGCCGTTGCCGTAGGACAGCGAGTTCTCGATGGTCACCGGCCCTATCGGACCGGTGTCGGTCTTGGTGTACAGGTCCCACCCGTCGTCGATGTTGTTGTGCGACACGTCGTAGCGGAACACGTTGCCCGTGCCGACGGTCAGCTTGGCTGCGAAGCCGTCGGCGTCCTCACCGTCGGAGTCGGCGTTGTCGTGGGACTCCGAGCTGATCACCAGGTTGCCGGACGGCCACTGGCTCTGCGGGGTACTGGATCCCACCCGCGATATCTGCAGACCCGAGTCGCGGTTGTAGGCCGTGACCGTGCGCTCGATGACGTTGTTGCTGCCGCCGACCGCGATGCCGTTGTCGCCGGCGTGCTCGACCGTCAGTCCGTACAGGTGCCAGTAGGAACCGTTGAGCTCCAGGCCCCGGTTGGCGGAGGCCTCGGCCTGCGCGGAGAAGTTCAGCACCGGCGTCTCACCGGGATACGCCGAGATCTCCTTGCGGGCGCTGGACGTCCCGTCGTTGCCGGTGGCAATCGTGACCGTCTGCGAGAGGTTGTACGTACCGCCGCGCAGGTAGATCGTGCCGCCCGCGGAGATGCGCGTGACCGCCGATGCCAGTGTCGTGGGGGCGGACTGCGTGCCCGGTGCGCTGTCGGTACCGGACGGTGCGACGTACAGCGCGTTGCTGTTCAGCGCCGGAGCCGCCGCCTGGGACCGCGCCGGGTGCAGCGCCACGAGACCGGCCGCCGCGAGGGCGATGGCCGTTGCCGCGGCGGCGGTACCGGGGCGCAGTCGCCGCCGTGCCCCGGCGCCCTCCCCCGCGGGCAGGGCGCACGGCAGGGGGGTGGGCGATGTCGGATCGTGCTTCACGATGCTGGGACCTTTCGTCGGATGGCTGTGGTGTCTCGGTGAGCGCGGCGAGCGGCGCGAGTGCGCCCTCAGGCGGCGCCACGTGCCCGCCCCGCGCCTGGCAGGCGCTACTGCACCGGGTTCCAGTTGTCGCCGCCGGCCAGATAGGCCGCCGCCGTGGAGGCGGCGGCATCCGCCGCCGAGAGCTGCGGACGCGCGGAATCGACCGTCGCACCCGGACCGGTGTTCTGGTACTCGCCGTACCGGCCCGGCGCCCACGTGGCGCCCGAGATGCCGGTCCACGGCCCTTCGGCCCTGATCGCCGCGGGGAGCGCGGTCTCCCGGACGACCATCTGCGGGACGGCGTCGTCCGAGGGCTTCCAGGCGCGCCCGAGATACAGCCGTCCGGCCGCGAAGGTACTGGTCACGGTGTCGCCGGTGAGCAGGATGCCGTGCGTGTTGGCGGCATGGGTGGCCGGTGCCGCGAGGTACCCGCTCGTGAAGCCGTCGTCGGCGAGGACCTTGATGTGCGAGCGGTCCACCACGAGGGTCCCGTTGCCGAAGATGAAGTCGACATCGCCCTCCACCTCTCCGCCGCGCACGTACTGGCGCAGGGTCGCGGTGGAGGTGGAGTTCCAGGACAGCAGGGTGTCCTGGTGGCCGTAGAAGACGCAGTCCAGGTACGTCTGCCGGTCGCCTTCCATGGCCACCGCCACCGCCTGGGTGCCGGTCACGGAGGGGTTGGCCAGCCGGCTGAAGAGGTTGCGGAAAGTGAGGTGCTCGGCGGTGAAGTCATTGGCCTTCACGTGTACGGTGGCCGATCCCTCGGTGCCGTACGTGCCGCCGCCCGGCTTGGCGAGACCGTTGTAGCGGGCGCCGTCGATCCGTACGTCGGCGGGGTTGCCGGAGGCACCGGTCAGGGTCAGGTGCAGCTTGCCGGCAGGCACGGTGAGGTACTCGTCGTACGTTCCGGCCGCGATGGAGATGGTGTAGGCGGTCGCGGAGCCGTCCGGCACCGCGTCGATCGCCGACTGGATGCTGGAGAACTGTGCGCCGCTGTGCGCCACGGTCAGCGTCGTGCGGCCGGCGGCGTGTGCGGGAGCGGACGCGGGGAGCGCGACCAGTCCGGCCGCGCACAGGAGGGCTGTCAGGGCAGGCAGCAGCGCCGGCCTGCCGGGGAGAGGGGAAAACATCGAACCGTCCTCGGGTGTGGGGGGTGAGGAACCGTCGAACAGTGAGAGTGAGCGCTAACATTTGCTCCGTGTCGTCAGCGGAGAGGCAAAGGTGAAGCGCTTCAATCCGTGAATGTAGGTCACGGACGCCCGCCGGGCAAGGTATCGGAACCCGGTTCGTCGAAGCGCTTCCCCACGCCGTGCATGTGCACCCGGGTCCGCCTGCCGCCGGCCAGGTCCTCCGAGGCCGGCGTCCGGGTGCGCCCGGCCGGCGTCCGCCCGGCGGCGGAGAGCCGGCGGCGGAGCCTGTCGCGAGCCCTGCCGCCCGCGTGACCAGCGCGGCGACAGCCAGTGCCGACGGGCGTATTGACCTGCGCGCAACACCACCCTAAGGTGCCCCGAAACGTTCGCGTAACAGGGAAAAAGTTTCGGGCCCACACGAGCCGCTTGTCCGCGCCCGCCGGCGGGGCCCTGGCGGCCCGCGAGGCCCCGTGGCGACAGTGCGAGCGTTTCCCTCCGAAAGCCCGATATGTGAGCGCTCACTCAGGGCGTGCTCCCAGCAAGGTCATCCGTCATTTCACCCAGAGGGAAAGGGCTCCCATGAGACACCCGAACAGGCACAGGTACAGGTACAGGCACTTCCGGACGTGGCTGGTGGGGGTGGTATCCACGGCGATGGCCGCGGTGGGGATCACCTTCGTCGCGACATCGGCGGCACAGGCCGCAGCCGGCTGCCAGGTCGACTACAGCGTCACGAACGAGTGGCCCGGCGGCTTCGGCGCAAATGTGAGCGTTACCAATCTGGGCGGGCCGGTGACGAGCTGGCAGCTGTCCTGGGCGTTCACGGCCGGGCAGACCGTCACCCAGCTCTGGGGCGGCTCCTACACCCAGACCGGTACCCAGGTCGCCGTGACCAACGCCGCCTGGAACGGCACCCTGGCCACCGGCGCCTCCACCAGCATCGGCTTCAACGGCGCCTACACCACCACCAACCCCATCCCCACCACTTTCACTCTCAACGGCACCACCTGCACCGGAACCGTCACCACCACACCCCCCACGACCACACCCCCCACCACCACGCCCCCCACCACCACACCCCCCACCACGCCAGCGACATGCTCGCTTCCGTCGTCGTACCGGTGGACCTCCACGGGGGCGCTGGCGCAGCCGGCAAACGGGTGGGTGTCGCTGAAGGACTTCACGAACGTGGTGTACAACGGCAAGCACCTGGTCTACGCGTCGAACGTGAACGGGTCGTCGTACGGCTCGATGGCGTTCGCGCCGTTCACGAACTGGTCGGACATGGGGTCGGCGGCGCAGACCGGGATGAGCCAGGGCACGGTGGCGCCGACGCTGTTCTACTTCGCGCCGAAGAACATCTGGGTGCTGGCCTACCAGTGGGGCCCGTCGCCGTTCATGTACCGCACCTCCAGCGACCCCACCAACCCCAACGGCTGGTCGGCCGCACAGCCGCTGTTCACCGGCAGCATCTCCGGTTCCGGCACCGGCCCGATCGACCAGACGCTCATCGGCGACGGCCAGAACATGTACCTGTTCTTCGCCGGTGACAACGGCAAGATCTACCGGGCGAGCATGCCGATCGGGAACTTCCCGGGCAGCTTCGGCTCGTCGTACACGACCGTCATGAGCGACTCGCAGGCCAACCTCTTCGAGGCCGTCCAGGTCTACAAGGTCCAGGGCCAGAACCAGTACCTCATGATCGTCGAGGCCATGGGCGCCAACGGCCGCTACTTCCGCTCCTTCACCGCCACCAGTCTCAGCGGCAGCTGGACCCCGCAGGCCGCCAGCGAGAGCAACCCCTTCGCCGGCAAGGCCAACAGCGGCGCCACCTGGACCAACGACATCAGCCACGGCGACCTCGTCCGCAACAACCCCGACCAGACCATGACCATCGACCCCTGCAACCTCCAGCTCCTCTACCAGGGCAAAAACCCCAGCGCGACAGGCGACTACAACTCGCTCCCGTGGCGCCCGGGTCTGCTCACCCTGCAGCACTGATCCGGGAACGCTCACGATCGGCCGCACACCGCCGGCGTGAACGTACGCGCCGGCCGACCGGGGGCGTGCCCAGCACGCGGGGCCCCTGCCGAAGACTCGGCCGGGGCCCCTCTCATCGTGTTGTTCGGTGACGGGCCACCACCGGGGTGGCTGTCAGCCTGTGGCAGAAGTTCACGGCGCCCGGCGACCGGGGTCGGCTTCGTCCCGCCCACGTCATGGGACGTCGGTGTGTACGACGTGGCGATTCGGGGCACGTCGCGGACGGCGCCGGTACGCCCTCCCCCGACCGCCCTGGTCTGCGCCGACCCAGTGCACGGCGGCCGGGCAGGACACCTCCGCCCTGCCCGGCCGCCGTCCGCCTCGACGACAGGGCTGCCTGCTACGGGGTCCACCTGACGTCGGGGTTGATGTGTCCCGTCCAGTTGAAGAGGGCCATGTTGTCCCAGCCGTCGCCGCTGTGGCTGATGTCGGCCGGGTCCCAGCCGTTGCCGGGGACGGCGTACCACGTGGGCTCCCAGTAGAAGACGCCGATCGCCCCCGCGCTGCGGGCCGTGTTCTGCACGGCGTCGAACTCCGCTCCCTGGCCCTGCCAGGTGAGGGGGTAACCCGAGCATCCCGAGGTGACCGAGTTGCCGGTGCCGTCGGCATCGGCCGAGGTGAAGGGGTAGGCCGTCTCGGCTATGACGACCTCCTTGCCGTAGCGGGACTTCATGTCGGAGACGACGCTGCCCATGTTGGCCAGCGAGCCGTGCCACATGCAGTAGTACGACAGACCGGTGATGTCCCAGGAGACGCCCTTGGCCTTGATCCCGTCATAGAACCAGCGGGCGTGCGCGTCGCTGTCCGCGTCCGCGGTGTGGATGACGACCTGGGTGGCGCTGTTGCATGCCTTGGTCGCGTTGTAGCCGGACTTCAGCAGCAGGCTGAGGTTGGTGAAGTCGTTGTTCACCACCTTGCCGTCGTCCCACAGCATCCCGGTGTTGATCTCGTTGCCGATCTGCACGCTGTCCGGCGCCGTGCCCTGTGACTTGAGGCTGTTGCAGACGTCGTAGGTGTAGTTGTAGACGTCCGTCTGGAGTTGGCCGATGCCGTGGCCCGCCCACCCGGCGGGCTTGTTCTGCTGGCCCGGATCCGTCCAGCTGTCGGAGTAGTGGAAGTCGACCAGCAGCTTCATGCCCCGGGCCTTGACCGCCTTCGCGTACTGCAGGACCTTCGCCTTGTTGTTGTACCCGCTGGCCGGGTCGTTCCAGACCCGTAGCCGGACGTAGTTGACGCCCAGGTCCCGGAGAATGTCCAGCGGGTCCCTGGCGTTGCCGCCGGCGTCGTAGTACTTGGCACCGAGGTCCAAAGCCCGTTGCGTGGACGACATGTCCGCCCCGCGCATGCTGAGCGAGTTCGCGGCGGACGCGGTGGCGGGGCTGCCGAGCGTGGCGGCCGGCAGGACGAGTACTGCCAGCAGCAGGCGGACGGCTGCGCGCCGGCCGGATGTGTACGTCACCATTTCCGATCCCCTTCCGGTGACTCGAGGAGGCGGCGCAGACCGAGATGTCGCCCCCGTCTTCGGTGGGAAGGCGGCACCCACCGCCTTCCCGCCCTGCCGCCCGCCGCCGCTCAGGTGCCGCGGCGGGCGGTCATGGCGCGTTGGATCAGGATGAAGGCGAAGAGGAGCACTCCGGTGGCGATCTTCGTCCACCAGGAGCTCAGGGTTCCCTCGAACTGGATGAGGGTCTTGATCAGGCCCAGGATCAGCACTCCGAAGAGCGTCCCGATCACGTACCCCGAGCCGCCTGTGAGGAGCGTGCCGCCCACCACCACGGCGGCTATCGCGTCCAGTTCGAGACCCACGGCGTGCAGCGGATCCCCCGACTGGATGTACAGGGTGAACAGCAGCCCCGACAGGGCCGAGCAGAACCCGCTGACGGTGTACACAGCGATCTTCGTGCCGGCCACCGGGAGTCCCATCAGCAGAGCCGACTGCTCGTTGCCTCCGATGGCGTACACCCGCCTGCCGAAGCGCGTGTGGTGCAGCACGTAGAACGCGACGGCGAGGACGGCCAGTGAGACGACGGCGGCGATCGACAGGAAGGACCCGCCGGGCAGGGGCACATGCGTCTGCGCCAGCCTGTCCACGGTGGGATCGCTGATGGAGATCGACTCCTTGCTGATGACCAGGCAGAGTCCCCGGAAGAAGAACAGTCCGGCCAGGGTCACGATGAAGGGCTCGATCTCGAAGTGGTGGATCACATAGCCCATCAGATACCCGGCGAAGGCTCCGACCGCCAGCGCGATAGGTGCCACCGCGGCCAGTGGCAGTCCCTGCTTCTCCACCAGCCAGGCGGTCAGCATCGTCGTGAAGCCGATGAGTGATCCGACCGAGAGGTCGATCCCGCCGGTGATGATGACGAAGGTGGCGCCGACCGCGGCGACGAGCAGGTAGCCGTTGTCGATGAACAGGTTCATGAAGACCTGGCCGTCGAGGAAGCCGTATGCCTGGTAGCGGAAGGCACCGAAGCCGAACATGAGAACGAACAGGCCGGCGGTCACCAGGACGGGCAGCCGCCGGTCCTGCGACATCCGGGTCCGGCGGGTCTTCCAGTGAACCCTGCTGATCGTCGTCACGACGAGACCTCCATGTGCGCGGCGTCGGCGGGCGTGCCCGGGGGCCGGGGCACGGGGCCGGACCGTTTCGCCCTCGCCCGGAATGCCTTGGCCCGGAAGGCGGGGGACTGCACCAGGCAGACGATGATCACGACGACCGCCTTGAAGACGAGGTTGGCCTGGGTCGGCACGCCGATGGTGTAGATGGTGGTCGTCAGGGTCTGGATGATGAGCGCGCCGACGACGGTGCCTCCGAGGTGGAACCGGCCGCCGCTGAGTGAGGTGCCACCGATCACCACGGCCAGGATCGCGTCGAGCTCGATCCACAGGCCCGCGTTGTTCCCGTCGGCGGCGGACACGTTGGAGCTGATCATCAGGCCGGCGACTCCTGCGCAGAGTGCGCAGAAGACGTACGCCATGACCTTGATGCGTCGGGCCCTGATGCCCACCAGGCGGCTGGCTTCCGCGTTGCCGCCGACCGCCTCGATCAGCAGTCCCAGGGCCGTACGGCGGGTGAGGGCCGCGCTCAGCGCGGCGACGAAGGCCACCACAAAGAGCGCGAAGGGCAGGGCGAGCCAGTAGCCGCCGCCGATCAGCGAGTAGGAGTCGCTGTTGACGGTGATGATCTGGCCGCTGGTGATCAGCTGGGCGATGCCGCGGCCCGCGACCATGAGGATCAATGTGGCGATGATCGGCTGGATCCCCAGCCGGGCGACCAGCAGGCCGTTCCACGCCCCGCAGACCAGGGCGGCGGCCAGGGCGAGGGCGAAGGCGAGCAGTACGCCGGCCACGCTGTCCTGGTCGGCCTGCTTGCTGACAACGAGGCAGGCGAGCGCACCCGAGATCGCCACCACCGCCCCGACCGAGAGGTCGATACCCCCGGTGGCGATCACCAGGGTCATACCGATCGCCACGAGGATGAGCGGCGAGCCGAACAGCACGATGGAGACGAGACTGCCGTAGAGGTGGCCGTTCTTCAGATGGACCTCGAAGAACCCCGGGGTGAAGGGGACGTTGAGCGCAAGGAGAGCGATCAGGGCGGTCACCGGCCAGAAGAGCCGGTGCTGTGCCGCCGCGCGCCAGAGGGATGCAAGGTTCACCGGTGCTCCCCACTGGCGATGATCTCCAGGATCCGTCCGGGAGTGACGTCGGGACCGTTGACGATCCGGGCCGCGAGCCGGCGGTCCCGGAGGACCGCGACCGTGTGGCTGAGCCGGAGCACCTCCTCCAGCTCGGCGGATATGTAGACCACTGCCATGCCCTCCTCGGACAGCGACACCACGAGCTTTTGGATCTCCGCCTTCGCCCCGACGTCGATGCCACGGGTCGGCTCGTCCAGGACGAGCAGCTTCGGCTGGGTGAGCAACCAGCGGGCCAGGAGCACCTTCTGCTGGTTCCCACCGCTCAGGGCGCCGGCTCTCACCTCGGGATCTGCCGGGCGGATGTCCAGCGCCGCGATGTATTTGGCGACCAGTTCGTCGCGCTGGGACGCGGGCACGGGCCGGGTCCAGCCCCGCGCCGCCTGGAGGGCCAGCAGGATGTTCTCCCGTACGGTCAGGTCCGGCACCAGTCCCTCGGTCCTGCGGTTCTCCGAGAGGAAGGCGACCCCGCGTCCGATGGCGTCGTTCGGCGCTCGCAGGGTGACCCGCCGGCCGTCCAGGTCCACCCGGCCGGTGTCGGAGCGGTCCGCGCCGAAGAGCAGCCGGGCGAGTTCGGTACGCCCCGAGCCAAGGAGGCCCGCGAGTCCGACGACCTCCCCAGCATGGACGTCGAGGTCGAACGGGGCGATGCCGCCGGTCCGGCCGAGGCCCTCCGCGTGCAGCAGCAGGTCCCCGGCGGCGTGCCGGGTGTGGTGCTCGCCCAGTTCCTCAAGTTCGTCGAGGTCCTTGCCGATCATGAGCTTGACCAGGTCGACCCGGCCGAGGCCGGCGACAGGATGCTCGCCGACCAGGACGCCGTTGCGCAGCACGGTCATCCGGTCGCAGATCTCGTAGATCTGGTCGAGGAAGTGGGAGATGAACACGATCGCCACCCCCTGCGCCTTCAGCCGCCTCATGAGAGCGAACAACTGCTCGACTTCACCGCGGTCGAGGCTGGACGTCGGCTCGTCGAGGATCAGCACCCGCGTGCCGGGCCCCGTGCCCGCGTCGCCGACGGCACGGATGATGGCCACCAGTTGCTGTACGGCAAGCGGGTAGGAGCCGACCGTGGCGGAGACGTCGATGTCGAGACCGAGCCGGGTGACCAGCTCCGCGGCGCGTCTGCGCAACTCCTTCCAGAGAATCCGGCCGTGTCGCACCGGCTCGTGACCGATCAGGATGTTCTCCGCCACCGAGAGGTTCTGGCAGAGGTTGACCTCCTGGTACACCGTGCTGATACCGGCTTGCTGCGCCTGCAGCGGACTGGTGATGTGCACAGTCTGCCCGTCCATCGCGACCGTTCCGCCGTCGAGTGGGTGAACGCCTGTCAGGACTTTGACGAGGGTGGACTTCCCTGCTCCGTTCTCGCCGAGGAGGGCGTGGACCTCACCGGGAAAGAGCCGGAAGTCGACGCCCGAGAGAGCCCGCGTGCCGGCGAACTCCTTGACTATGCCCGTCATCTCCAGGACGGGGCGAGGCTCTGCCATGGCAGCGCTCCTAGATGCGATCGTCACGACGAGTGCGGGTGTGCCCGGCAGGCTCCCGGACTCCTGCCCCGGCTGTCAGTACTTGCGGCTGGGGAGCGCCGCGGCGGCCTGGTCCGCCGTGTAGTCGCTCTCCTGCGTCTTGATCCACCGGGGCAGTGTCGAGCCCTTGCCCGCGTGGACCGTCTTGACGGTGTCCATCAACTGCGGGCCGAGCAGCGGGTTGCACTCGACGATCGCGTTGATCTGGCCCTTGGACATGGCGACGAAACCGTCGTGGACACCGTCACACGAGATGATCTTGATGTCCTTGCCCGGTGCCTTGCCCGCCGCCTGGATCGACTGGATCGCACCGATGGCCATGTCGTCGTTGTGGGCGAAGAGCACCTCGATGTCCGGGTGCGCCTGGAGGAAGGCCGCCATGACCTGCTTGCCGCCGGCGCGGGTGAAGTCCCCGGACTGGCTCGCGATGATCTTCCAATCGGGATGGCTCGCCTTCATGATCTTGGCAAAGCCCTTGGCCCGCTCGATCGCGGGGGCCGCGCCGGTCGTGCCCTCGAGTTGCGCGATCTTGACCGTGCCCGTGTGACCGGCGAGGACCTTCTCCAGCAGGTGGGCGGCCCGCTCCCCTTCGCTCTCGAAGTCGGAGCCCACCAGGGTGACGTAGAGCGAGGGGTCCGAGGTCTCGACGGACCGGTCGGTGAGGATCACCGGGATACCCGCGGCCTTCGCCTCCTTCAGCACCGTGTCCCACCCCGTGACGACCACCGGGGAGAACGAGATGACGTCGACCTTCTGGGCGATGTAGCTGCGGATCGCCGAGATCTGGTTCTCCTGCTTCTGCTGCGCGTCGGAGAACTTGAGGTTGATCCCGGCCGCCTTGGCGGAGTCCTTCACCGACTGGGTGTTGGCCGCGCGCCACCCGCTCTCCGAACCCACCTGCGAGAAGCCCAGAGTGATCGGCTTGCCTGCGCTACCGGATCCGTCCGACTTGGCCGGGCTCTTCTTCGCGCATCCCGCGAGGGTTCCGGCCGTGGCGGCGGCAGCTGCCGCGAGGAAAGCACGTCTGTCAATCATGTTCTCTCCCGTTGAGGTTGAGCCGGGCACCCGTCTGGTGAGGGCGCGGCGAGAGTAAGTGAGGGGTACTTCGGTGGTGCCTGAGCGCTAACAACCGCGGATCGTGCGGGCCGACGTCCCTCTCGGGGCGGGCCCCTGAGCACCAAACCGGCCTTGGAGAGCGAAAGGTCGAGCCTCCCGGAGCGGGTGGACCCGGGTGACGTTAGCGCTCACATTCAGCTGCGGTCAATGGTCGTGAACCGAGTGCTCCGCCAGGATCCGGCAGCACCGGTCGCGGCACCGCCCGTGCCGGGTCCGCTGTCGGACCCGGCACGGGCGGTGGCCACTGCGGGGTACTACCCGAGGACCCACTTCTGGCTGCTCTGCCCGTTGCAGTACCGGATCTGCACTTTCGTACCGGGTACGGTCTGGTTGTTGTCCGCGTCCAGGCACATCTGCGAGCCGCCCGAGTAGCCGGTGAGCTGGTTGGCGGAGGTGTGCGTCCAGGTCTGGTTGGCGGCGCCGTTGCAACTCCAGATCTCCACCTGCGTGCCCGCGGTGGTGGTGGAGTTCGGGACGTCGAGGCACTTGCCCGCGCCGACCGCGTGGAGGGGGCCGGTCGTACTCGTGCCCCCGCTAACGGTCGTCCCCCCGGAGACGCGGTACATGACGGTGCCGTGTGCCGGGACCGAGGCGCTGATCGTGCCCGACGTGCTGGAGGTCGCCCCGGACCACAGGTCGGTGAGCGTGTAGCTCGAAGCCCCGGTCTTGCCGATCGCCGCCGCCGAGGTGCTGATGGTCGCGGTGGAACCGGTCTCGTTGAACAGGGCCACGGACACGTCGCCGTTGGCCAGCGGCTTGGCGAGGACGTCGAGTCCGCCGGAGGCGGACACCATCGTGCCCTGCTTGCCCAGCGAGTCCTGGTCCACGGCGATGACACGGGCGTTGGTGTAGATCGACAGCGTCGTGGAACTGGCCGACGTCAGGTTCGTCCCCGCGATCAGGGGCGCGGCCGTCTCCGCCCAGAGGCTGAACTCGGAGCGGGCCTCGGTCGCGGTGAGGGAGCCGTTCCCGACCTCCAGCACGTCCGGGTCGTTCCAGTGGCCGGGGCCGGCGTAGGACGCCGGTCCGACGTTGCTGTGGAAGATGGACAGCATGCTGGAGAAGCTGGCGCTGATGTCCCCGGTGGTGCGCCAGCTGTTGCCGACGCCCGCGCCCCACGTCCAGACGTTCTCCTGGCCCCAGTTGCAGAGGCTGAAGAGGATCGGCCGGCCGCTGGCGGCCAGGGCGTCACGCATGGTGACGTAGCGGGTCTGTGCGGGCGTCTCCGTCCCGTTGGAGCAGGTGTTCGGCGCGCAGCCGGGACCCGCGTAGCAGTTGTCGTACTTGAGGTAGTCCACGCCCCACGGCGCAAAGGACTGGGCGTCGACCGTCTCGTGACCCAGGCTGCCCGGGAAGCCCGCGCAGGTCTTCAGCCCAGGCGTCCTCTTGGCGGGGTCGGGGACGAGTTGGCCGGCCGAGTTGCGTGACGAGCTCATCCAGCAGTCGTCGATGTTGACGTAGGTGTATCCGGCCGCCTGCATGCCGTTGGTGTGCATGGCCTGCGCGGCCGACTTGATGAGCGATTCCGAGACGTTGCAGCCGTAGGCGTTCCAGTCGTTGAAGCCCATCTGGGGGGTGAGAGCCAGGACGGCGGTCCTGCGCGTCGCCGCCGGTTCCCCCAGCGGCCGTCCGGCAGTGGCGGCTGGTTGACCGTGCATCTGCGTGGACCTCCGTGGAGAGGGTGGGGGGGGGGAGGAG
>NZ_JAATEJ010000050.1 GCF_012034175.1 Actinacidiphila epipremni | reverse complement strand
GCGCCTGACCGGCGACGGCGGACGCATGCTCAAAGGCCAGATCGCGCTGACCCCCACCCGCCCCACCCCACCCGTCGTCTCGGGCGGCGGGGACACCGTGCCGCCCGGCGCGCCCGGCTCGCTGCACGTCACCGGCCACACCGACACCACCGTCGCGCTCGCCTGGAGCGCCGCCACCGACAACGTCGGCGTCACCGGCTACCGGGTGCTGCGGGTCAGCGGCGGCACCGGTACGCAGGTCGGCATCACCGGCGGCACGAGCTTCACCGTCACCGGCCTGACCGCCGCCACCGCCTACACCTTCGACGTCGTCGCCCTCGACGCGGCCGGCAACGTCTCCCCGCCCTCCAACCAGGTCACCGTCACCACCGACGCGCCATCCGGCAGCACCGACCTGGCCCTGCACAAGGCGACGTCCGAGAGCAGCCACACCCAGGTCTACGGCTCGGGCAACGCCGTGGACGGCGACCCCAACACGTACTGGGAGAGCGCCAACAACGCCTTCCCGCAGTGGATCCAGGTCGACCTCGGCAGCGCGCTCACCGTCAAGCGCGTCGTCGTCGACCTGCCGCCGTCCAGCGCGTGGGGCACCCGCACGCAGACCATCACCGTGCAGGGCGGCACCTCCACCACGCCCGGGACACTGCTGCCGGCGACCAGCGTCACCTTCAACCCGGCCACCGGCAACACCGCGACGCTCACCCTGCCGAGCGCCGTGACCGCCCGCTACGTACGGCTGCTGTTCACCGCGAACACCGGCTGGCCGGCGGGCCAGGCGTCCGGGCTGCACGTCTACGGCGCGTGAAGCCGCGGCGGCGGTAGGGCCATGACGCCATCCTCTGGCCGTACCGCCGCCGCTCCACTCTCCCGGTCTGTGCTTCCCTGCCGCCGCGGGTTCAGCGCAGGATGCCCGCCGCGGTCGCGGCCTTGAGCCAGGACGGCAGCTCGGTGAGGACCCGGTCGTAGAGCTCCGCGTCCGACAGCCGGGCGATGTCGTCGACGGCGAAGAAGCCGACGTTGTCCACCCGGCGGCCGGCCATCGTGTCCAGGTGCTCCAGGATCCCGTAGTTGGCGTTGCCGAGCCCCACGAACTGCCAGAAGATCGGCTCCTCCACCGCCGCCCGCAGCTCCCGCTCGATGTCGCCGTTGCGGTGCACCCCGCCGTCGGAGAAGAACAGCACGAAGGTGCCGTACGGCGAGGGCGCGGCCCGTACGAAGTCCCGTACCTGCGCGATGACCTTCTGCTCCTCGTTCTGGATGCCGACCGCGCGCATGTCGACCTGGCCGGGTTGCAGGCCCTGCGGGGGCTTGCGGCGCTTGCGGCCGAAGGCCATCTCGCCGACCCGGACGTGCAGGGCGATCCACTGGGGCAGGTCGCCGATCATGAGCGTCGGGAGGCGGGCCGGGTTGCTCGCGAACGTCCAGGCCTCCATCGTCGCGTCCGCGCTCAACTGCGCGGCGACCGCCGCCATGCGCTCGACGACACCGGCGACGATGCCCTGCGAGTAGAGCCTGGTCATCGAGCCGGACGCGTCCAGGACGAGGACGACCCGGACGCGGGCGTTCTCGGCGCCGTGCTTGCGCAGGCTGACGGCGACCTGCTCCTTGCGCAGGGACAGGCGCTTGCGCATGTCGAGGGGGAGGTGTTCCTCGCCCTTGACCAGGTTCGGGGCGGGCGCGCCGTACGCGGGGGGCGGCCCGGGCTGGGGGTACGGGGCCGGGGGCGGTGCGGGCTGGGCGTAGGGGGAGGGCGCCGGCTGGGCGTACGGGGAGGGCGCGCCGCCGTACGCCGGCGGGGGCGGCAGCGGGGCGGCGGGGCCGGCGGGGGCCGCCGGGTACGGGTACGGCGCGGGGGCGGCCGGCGGCGGAGGGGCCGCGGGGTAGCCCTGCGGCGCGGGGTGGGGCGCGGGGGGCGCGGGCGGGGCCGGGTAGGTCGCCGGGGGCGTCGGCGGGGCGGGCCACTGCGGGGCCGGGGGAGCGGCGAGGGTCGGGGTGGGCTGCGGGGCCGGGGGCCGGGGCGCGGGGGGTACGGCGGTCTGGGGTGCGGGGGCCTGGGGCGTGGTGGGCGCCGGGGCCGGGGCCGGGGCGGTGGCCGTGGCCTCGTCGTCGACGCTGATGCCGTAGTCCGTCGCGAGCCCCGCAAGGCCCGACGCGTACCCCTGCCCGACCGCGCGGAAGCGCCAGCCGCCGTCCCGGCGGTAGAGCTCGCCGCCGACCAGCGCGGTCTCCGTCGAGGCCGTGAAGTCGAAGTGGGCCAGCTGCTCGCCCGTCCCGGCGTCCACCAGCCGCAGCCCGAGCCCGGACAGCGCCCCGAACGTCCCCGTGTGCACGGACGCCGCGACCACCACCCGCTCCACCGCCGGCTCCAGCCGCGCCAGGTCCACCTCGACGCTGTCCGTCACCGCGCCGCCCGCGCCTGTGCCCGCGCCCTGCTTGCCGGTGTGCCGCACCGCGCCCGACGCGTGCCGCGGCTGGTTGTAGAAGACGAAGTCGCCGTCCCCGCGCACCTTCCCGTCCCCGGTCAGCAGCAGCGCGGACGCGTCCGGATCCGTTCCCCCGGGCGGGCCCGCCGCCCAGGTCAGCACCACCCGTACGGCGGTCGCGGCGACCGGTGTGTTCGCACCCTTGCTCAGCGGCTTCGACGTCATGGGGCAAGTCTGCCTGCCGCCCGGCGACTTCGACATGCCTTTGGCCACGCCTTCGGCCGGTACGCCCCTTGCGCCGCCGGCCGCGGACGTGTCCGGCACCGCAGCCGATCCGCCCGCCGTCCGCCGCCGATCCGTCCAGGCCACGCCCTAGGCTGGGCGCATGCAGTCGTACACCATCGGGCAGGCCGCCCGCCTGCTCGGCGTGAGCCCGGACACCGCCCGCCGGTGGGCCGACGCCGGCCGGGTCGCCACCCACCGCGACGACGCCGGCCGCCGCCTCATCGACGGCCGCGACCTGGCCGCCTTCTCCGTCGAGATCGCGCAGTCCGCCGACACCGACGACGAGCCCTCCCGCACCTCGGTGCGCAACGCCTTCCCCGGCATCGTCACCGCCGTCAAGCTCGGCGACGTCGCCGCGCAGGTCGAGATCCAGGCCGGCCCGCACCGCCTGGTCTCCCTCGTCACGCGCGAGGCCGTCGAGGAACTGGGCCTGGAGGTCGGCGCGGAGGCGGTGGCCCGGGTGAAGTCCACGAACGTCCACATCGACCGCGTCTGAGCCCCCCTCGCCTACGTCCTCTTCCGTCCCCACCTGGAGTACGCCCATGACCACCGTCGCCGTCACCGGGGCCACCGGCAAGACCGGCCGAGTCGTCGTCGCCGACCTCGTCGAGCACGGCATCGGCGTGCGCGCCGTCGACATCGACGTCAGCCCCGCCCAGCGGGCCCTCTTCGACGCGATCGGCGTCCCGCTGCTGCGCGCCGACCTCACCGACTACGGGCAGGCCGTCGACGCGCTGGCCGGCGCCGACGCCGTCGTCCACCTCGCCAACATCCCCGCGCCGGGCCTCGCCCCGGCCCCGTACACCCTGACCACCAACACGGCGATGAACGACAACGTCTTCCTCGCCGCGGTCCAGGTGGGGCTCTCCCGGGTGGTGTGGGCGTCCAGCGAGACCACGCTCGGCCTGCCCTTCGACACCCCGCCGCGCTACGCGCCCGTCGACGAGGAGCACTACCCGTACCCGACGAGCACGTACGCGCTCTCCAAGGTGCTGGGCGAGACCGCGGCCACGCATATCGCCGAGTGGTCCGGCATCCCCTTCGTCGGCCTGCGGCTGTCGAACGTCCACGTCCCCGAGGACTACCGCCGCGTGCCCTCCTACTGGCCCGACCCGGCCACGCGCCGCTGGAATCTGTGGGGTTACGTGGACGCGCGCGACGTCGCGGCGGCCTGCCGGCTGTCCCTGACGGCGCCGGTGACCGGGGCGCAGAGCTTCGTCATCGCCGCGGCGGACACGATCATGAACCGCCCGTCGGCGGAGCTGCTGGCGGAAACGTTCCCGGAGGTGCGGCTGACGCGGCCGGTGGAGACGTACGAGACGCTGCTGAGCATCGCCCGGGCGCGGGAGGTGCTGGGCTATGAGCCGCAGCACTCGTGGCGGGACGAGATCACGGAGCGCTGAGGTCCACTTCGGCGGCGCGGGCACCTCGGCGGCGCGGGCACCTCGGCGGCGGGGGACCTCGGCCGCAGGGCTTACTTCAGCAGCCGGGACAGCCGGCGGTCGGCCAGGGGCTTGCCGCCGGTCTGGCAGGTGGGGCAGTACTGGAGCGCGGAGTCGCGGTACGAGACCTCGCGGATGGTGTCCCCGCACACCGGGCACGGCTCGCCCTTACGGCCGTGCACGCGCAGCCCGCTCTTCTTCTCGGCCTTCAGGTCGCGCAGCGGCAGCCCCCGGGAGCGCTCGACGGCGTCCGTCAGCGTCGTGCCGACGAGCTCGTACAGCCGCGTGACCTCCTCCGGGGTGAGGCTCGCGGCGAGCTTGAAGGGCGACATCCTGGCGGCGTGCAGGATCTCGTCGGAGTAGGCGTTGCCGATCCCGGCGATGACGCCCTGGTCCCGCAGCACGCCCTTGATCTGCCGCCGCTCACCTTCCAGGAGCCCGGCGAACACCTCGCGCGTGAAGCCCTCCGCGAGCGGGTCCGGCCCGAGCCTTTCCACGCCGGGCACCTGCTGCGGGTCCCGTACGACGTAGATCGCCAGCCGCTTCTGCGTCCCGGCCTCCGTGACGTCGAACCCGGCCCCGCCCACCAGCCGCACCCGCAACGCCAGCGGCCCCTTCCCCGGCCGCGGCGGCACCTGCGCGATCGCGTCACTCCACCGCACCCACCCCCCGCGCGCCAGATGCATCACCAGCCACACATCCCCCGCCCTGACCCCCAGGAACTTCCCGAACCGCCCCACCTCATCCACCCGCCGCCCCTCCAACGCGGCCACCCCCGGCTCATACGTCTTGAGCGCATGCACCCCCACGGCATACACCTTCTCCACGACCTCCCCCACCACCCGCTCACGCAGAAACCCCACCAACGCTTCCACCTCAGGCAACTCCGGCATGCCCCCCAGTGTGCCCCTCTTTCCCCCGATACGTCCGCCCCGGGTGACGCGAGCCACACCCGTCGGTACCCGGCCCGCTCAGCCCCGTGCGGCGAGCATGTACTCGACCATCCCGTCCCGGATCCCGAGCCGGGTGAACCCGGCCTTCACGAGCACTCGCCCCGAGGCGGTGTTGCCGGGGTGGTGCTTGGCCCCGAGGCTCAGGAAGCCGGCGTTCGTGAAGGCGAAGCGGGCCAGTTCCCGCACCGCCGCGGTCGCGTAGCCGCGGCCCCAGCTGTCGTCCCGCAGGACGTAGCCCACCCGCCCGTGCCCACCGGGGCGGTGACCGAGCTTGACCAGGCCCAGCAGGTCCCCGGCGACATCCACGCCGAGTACGTATTGCACGGTCGGATCTGCGGCGGCCCACTCCGCCGCGTGCAGCACGTACTCCACGGCTTCCCGGTCGGTCATCGCCCGGCGGCCGAGGAAGGTGACGGCGGCCCCGCTGTAGACGCGGCGGACCGCCGGGGCGTCGGTGGGTACGAGGGCGCGCAGCACGATCACGAAGGGGCGAGGAGGCGGGCGACGTCGGCGGCGGAAGGCCGGTCGGCCGGTGCCGGGGTCAGGCATGCGCGGATCGCGGCCTCGAAACGGGGGAAGGCCCAGGGCCGGGCGTCGTCGAGCGGGAGGGTCGCCCCCGTCGCGATGGCGCGGAGCTTGTCCTCCCGAGGGACGGCGTCCTCGTAGTCGACCGGACGGCGTCCCGTCCAGCACCAGAAGAGGGAAGCACCCAGGCTCCAGACGTCCGCCGGGGGCTCGGCGGGGACGTGGGTGCAGGGGACGGTCGCCAGGACCGCGGCGGCGATCTCGGGAGCGGTGGTGTGGGTGAGGGCGCCCCGGTAGGGCAGGCGCGGCCCGCCCCCGGGACCGCAGGCGAGGGCGTAGTCGATGACCTCGGCGCGGCCGGCCTCCGTGACCAGGGTGTTCGTGGGCTGGACGTCCGCGTGGGCCCATCCTGCGGCATGCATCCCGGCCAGCCGAACGGCCCAGGTCCTTGCGACGCCGAGCAGCCACGGCCGAAGCTCTCCACCCGCCCGGCGCGCGGGAGCGAACGCCCGCCACACGGGAACCCCCTCGATCCACCGTACGGCCAGCCACCGCCCGCCCTCCCACACCCCCGCGTCCACCCGGTACCCGCGCGGCAGCGCTCCCGCCCGGGTGAGCCGCACCAGGTGGTCGTCCTCCTGCGCCATCTCCGCGGCCTTGTCCCGCAAGCCGCCTTCCGGGTTGTTCGCCTTCACGGCGACCGCGCCCAGCGGCCCGGACACCTTCCACGCCCGCGACCCCCGCCGGTCACTCAGCAGCTGTACGGCGACAGGGCCGCCGATCCGCAGGGTCAGCCGTTCGAGGGCTTCAGCGGGGGGAGCAATTGTGTCGCCCACGTACGGATCTCCTTCCATCCCCTCGGGACGTTGTCGAACACGTCACGTCCGTCGTCCTCGCCCGTCGCGAGTGCGGCGGCCAGATCGGGGGTCGCGCCGAGGAACGCCGGGTCGCGCCGGCGAACGGCGGCCCGTACGGGAAGGAACGAGACCGGCGCCGCCGGGACGCGCCCACCGGCCCTGCTCGTCTCCTCCTCACCCGCGCGGAATTTCCCGACCATGACGCCCACCGGGCCGTAGAGGTGCTTGAGGACCCAGTGGGGCCACGCCATCAGATCTTCGTGCGTGGCGCCGGCGACCTCGCCCAGGATGACGACGTTCTCGCACCGCAGCGAGCCGTACGGCTCCCGGGCACCCGCGCGCACCCACTCGGCGGCCCGCACTCCCGCGGCGAACAGGTCTGCTTCCGCGGTGTCTGCGTCGCCTTCAACGCGGTAGACGGTCCAACCGGTCTGGCCGAGCCGGACGGAGGGCGCCAGGTACGGGCAGTGGGCGGTCATACGTTCCACGTAGCCGCCGAGATCCACGGCCGTTGGCCGGGCCGTACGCGGTTCGACGAGGCGAAGCGCCCCGGTGATGGGCCGGGACGCCGCCTTCGCGTGTGCGGTGGTCACCGCCGGTCGGCCGGTGGCGCGATCTCGTCCTCGTCGCCGGTGGTGGGACTGCAGTCCCACTCGGCCACCACGCGGCCGGTCGCCCGGTAGCGGGCCATGGCCTCGCGGTCCACCCGGCCCTCGGCGTCGGTGAACCAGATCTCGGGCAGCGGCCCGTACGCCTCCTCGTACGCGCCGACCCAGCCGATCGGACCCATGCCGGCGTTCGCGGCATGGCGGATCTCCCGCCCGGCGGTCCGCTCGCAGAAAGCCGGGTAGCCGGCGGTGCCGAGCATCGCGTGCCACGCGGCGTCGACCGCGCCGGAGAACATCTCGGGCGCGGACTCGCCTTCTTGTAAGCGTCGGCCGGTGATGGTCAGGAACCGGCCCAACTCGATCGTTGCAGTGCTCACGGGGTGCTCCTCTCGTTCGTCCTCGTGCGTCACCGTAGGAGCGGTGCGGAAGCCCCCTCAACGAAGTTGCGGGTTCTTGCGCGGAATTCACCCGAGGGCATCGATCGCGGCGACGATGAGCTCACGCGCGCGAGAGCCGTGAACAGCCATACGGGCCAGGTCGGTGAAGGTACGGACGTAGTCGGCGATCTCCTCGGGCTGGGTGATCCGCAGATACCCGGAGGTGAGTTCCACGGCCACCTCGGCCTCGTCGAACACGTAGAAGTCCTCGACCGGCAGATGAGGTCGGTCGCACCCCGTGGGGATGATCCCCAAGCTGACGGAGGGCCACGAGCCCACGGCGATCAGGTGGCGCAGTTGCCCGGCGTGGGTCTGCGCGTCGCACACGGCCGTACGCAGCACGTACTCCTCGATCAACAAGCCGAAGCTGTGGCGGCCGGAGAAGAGCATGCGCTGCCGCTCCGTCCGGGCCTGTACTGCCTCCTCGACATCGTCGACCACCACGCGCTCGCGCTGGACCGAGCGCAGTACAGCGGCGGTGTACCCGGCCGTCTGCACCATGCCGGGCAGGACCCGACTGGCGTACACGCGGAAGAGCCGGGTGCGCTCGTACAGCGCGCCCACCGACTCCTGGGCCGCCCGGAGTCCGGTGCGCTCCATCTGGTGCCACTGCGTGTACATCGACTCGACCGCGCGGGCCGCGGCGATCACGTCCGGGATCCGGTCCCCGGCGTCGCACGCCACGCACCAGGCCCGGATGTCCGCCTCGGAGGGTGCCTTCTTGGCGCTCTGGATCCGGCTGGTCTTCGCCGCGTCCCACCCGCACCGGGCGGAAAGCTCCTCCCCGGTGAGCCCGGCGTCCTTGCGCAGATCGCTCAGCCGGCGGGCGAGGGCTTTCCGCGCTTCGACGACGCTCGATGAAGGAGAGGCCGGCATGGCGTGAACCGGGCGCGATGCCGCGTGTCAGACGGTGAACCGGTCATGCGGGACCGCCCGTTCCCACACGGCCTCGAACGCGTCGGCAACCCTCTTCACCGTGCCGGGTCCCTCGGTGAACTCGTGGCCGGCCCATTCGCCGTCCCCGGTGAACCAGTGGAAGAGGACGCGCTTTTCGTCGATGAGCCACAGGTCGTTCCCGGGCAGGAGGAGGTCGGAGGCGATCCGCCGGGGCAGCCAGCGGACGTCCTCGCCCGCGGCGATGTTGTGCGCGGCGGTCAGGGAGTGCTCCCAGCGGATGTAGTCGGTCACCGGCTCGGAGACGACCCGGGCCCGCCGCAGCCGTACCCCGCGCCCCACGGTCTCCTTCACCAGTGCCCGCCACTCCAGGTACTCGCCGGGCAGCTCAACCTCGTTCCTCGCCCGCCAGGCGGCGAACACCGGGTCGTCCATGTAGGAGTCACGCATCTCCAGATGGACGGCCGAGCGCTCAGCGCTCCTCAGCAGGGCGGTGAAGTCCGGCACGTTCTGCTGCATCGCACGCCTTCCGCAGGATCGGAACCATCCGGGCCGGGATGCGCACCACGGCCTCGTGGTCGGGCACGCCGGTGGGGTGTCCTTCCACCCACTCGGTCTCGCTGATCTTCGCGTACATCTCCATGTCCGGGAGCCACCCCTGGATGACGATCTCGGCTTTCTCGTCGTCCACCCAGACAGTGGGCGAGCCGCCGTTGGGCGTGTTCGGGTCGATCCCGAAGAACTGCAGTTCCAAGATCCCCTCCACCAACCGAGCCGACCGCTGCCTCGGGCGCGACGCTCTCGCCGGGACAGTGCCTCGGTCAAGGCACCGAGGAGGAAATGGCGCGATCCGGCCGCGCCGGCAAGTAGCCGACGGGAGCCGTACGCGACCCCAGGCAGTCGGAAGCCTGATGCGAACCCACCCGGGCGAAACCGCCCGGGGGTGGCAACCGGCATCGGCGTCGTGTGAACGCCTTTATGGCGGCGGGCCTCGGCTGATGTGAGGTCGGACGGTCCGCGACGGAGGCTACTCCGGGATGTTGAAGACGAACGGGCTGCCGCCCCAGCGGACGAGCAGGGACTCGCGGATCCAGCGGTCGCTCACCGACCAGACGTGCTGGTAGCCGCAGGCGTCGGCGACGTCGAGGCCGCGTCGGCGTTGGGCGTCCCATTCGGCGACGATGCGGAGGGCCAGGGCGTGGGACTCGGGGTCGAACATCCAGCCGTGGCCGGTCTTGACCTCCCACACCAGGAGGCCGTCGGAGCGGCCGTCGTAGGTGATGGCGAGGCCGGCCGGGGTACGGACGAACTGGTCGAGCGGGCCGCGGGTGACCTTGGTGGCGTAGGCGTCGTGGCGGGCGTTGCCGCCGCGGCGGGGCACGGGCAGGGACAGGCACGTCGGGGCCCGCTTCTTGTCGCCGTCCGCGCCGGCGGCCTCGCCGGGCACGGCGAACGGGTCCGGGCTCGCGTCCGCGCCCACGTCCTTCTTCTCCCGCCGGACCTTGGACAGCATGATCAGGTACTCCCGCTGCTGCTGGTCCAGGGTCCGGTGCCACCACGTCCACTCGGCCTCGCTGTCGAAGCCCCATCCCGAGACGCTGGTCTCGTCGCGCCAGGCCGGCGCGTGGGTGGAGTAGAAGAACACGGCGAGGCCCGCGCCGATCGCGGCGACCAGCTCGAACCCCGCGAAGGCCAGCCCCGCCCCGAACCCGAGCCCCGGCCGGGCGGCCGTCGACGGCACGGGCTCCGCGGGCGTCTCCGGCACCGGCCCCTTGGGCGTCCGCGGTACGGGTCCCACCGGCTGCGGCGGCATCCCTGGCGGCGGTCCGCCCGGAGTGCCCGGTACGGGCCCGAGCGGTGCGCCCGGCGTCGGGGCCATGCTCGCGCCGGCCGGCGGGGGAGGCGCCACCGGGGCCGTCCCCGGAAGCGCCGGGATCTCCGGTACGTTGCCCCGCCACGGCAGATCGAGCAGCCCGGCGTCCCGCTCCTCCGCGAGCCACCTCTCCAGATGCGTAGCCCCCGCAGCGACCGGAGCCGGCACCACCGGCAGCCCCTCACCCGCCGCCCCGCCGTCCTCCCGCTGCACGACGGGGCCGCCGCCCGCCACTCCCTCCCGCTGCACGGCCCGCCCTCCCGCCGCCACCTCGCGCTGTACGGCCGCCCCGCCCCCCGCTTCCTGCTCGCGGGCCGCCTTCTCCTCGGCGGGGCAATCGCACGGCACGGGCCCGCACCGCTGCACCACCGCCCCCACCGCGGCATTCCCCACCGCCCGCTGCAACGCCAGCACCGCCTGGGGCGTACGCGCCGCCACCCCCATGGCCGACGGCCGCGCCCCGGCACCCACCGAGCCCGCCCGTACCGCCACGCCCGCAGCCGCCCCCTCCTCCACCCACCGCACCCGCACCCCGCACCCCTCCCACCCGCACCTCCCCGCAGCGTCCCACGCCCACCCCCCTGCCCGGCAGGGGGCAAAAGGGCAAGCCAAAGGCCCCGCCGTCTCCCCCGGAGGGGGGAGCGGCGGGGCCCGGGGCGAGTGCGGCCTACAGGTCGAAGTAGAGCTCGAACTCGTGGGGGTGGGGGCGGAGTTGGATCGGGGCGATTTCGTTTGTGCGCTTGAAGTCGATCCAGGTCTCGATCAGGTCGGCGGTGAAGACGCCGCCGGCCTGGAGGTATTCGTTGTCCTCCTCCAGGGCGTGGAGGACCGCGGGGAGGGAGGTGGGGACCTGGGGGACGTTCGCGTGCTCTTCGGGGGCGAGCTCGTAGAGGTCCTTGTCGATCGGCTCGGCCGGCTCGATCTTGTTCTTCACGCCGTCCAGGCCCGCGAGGAGGAGGGCGGAGAAGGCCAGGTAGGGGTTGGAGGAGGGGTCCGGGGCGCGGAATTCGACGCGCTTGGCCTTCGGGTTGGAGCCGGTGATCGGGATGCGCATCGCCGCGGAGCGGTTGCGCTGGGAGTAGACCAGGTTGACCGGGGCCTCGAAGCCGGGGACCAGGCGGTGGTAGGAGTTCACCGTGGGGTTGGTGAAGGCCAGCAGCGAGGGGGCGTGCTTGAGGATGCCGCCGATGTAGTAGCGGGCGGTGTCGGACAGGCCCGCGTAGCCCTGCTCGTCGTAGAAGAGCGGGGTGCCGCCCAGCCACAGCGACTGGTGGACGTGCATGCCGGAGCCGTTGTCGCCGAAGATCGGCTTGGGCATGAAGGTCGCGGTCTTGCCGTTGCGCCAGGCGACGTTCTTGACGATGTACTTGAAGAGCATCAGGTCGTCGGCCGCGGCCAGCAGCGTGTTGAACTTGTAGTTGATCTCCGCCTGGCCGGCGGTGCCGACCTCGTGGTGCTGGCGCTCGACCTGGAGGCCGGCCGCCTCCAGCTCCAGGCTGATCTCGGCGCGCAGGTCGGCGAAGTGGTCGACCGGCGGGGTCGGGAAGTAGCCGCCCTTGTAGCGGACCTTGTACCCGCGGTTGTTCTCCAGGGCGCCGGTGTTCCAGGCGCCGGCCTCGGAGTCGATGTGGTAGAAGCTCTCGTTCGACGACGTCTGGAAGCGCACGCTGTCGAAGACGTAGAACTCCGCCTCGGGGCCGAAGTACGCGGTGTCGGCGATGCCGGTGGACGCGAGGTACGCCTCGGCCTTCTTCGCCACGTTCCGCGGGTCGCGGCTGTACTGCTCGCCGGTGATCGGGTCGTGGATGAAGAAGTTGATGTTGAGGGTCTTGTCCTTGCGGAAGGGGTCCACCCGCGCGGTCGTCAGGTCGGCGCGCAGCGCCATGTCCGACTCGTGGATGGCCTGGAAGCCGCGGATGGAGGAGCCGTCGAAGGCGAGTTCCTCGCTCGGGTCGAACGACGAGACCGGGACCGTGAAGTGCTGCATCACACCGGGCAGGTCACAGAACCGGACGTCGACGAACTTGACGCCCTCGTCCGCGATGAACTTGTTGACGTCGTCGGCGTTCTGGAACATCCAACTCCTCCTAGGCCCGGCCTCGCGGGGTCGGGTTGGCGATCGAGGTGCGGCCAGTGCGGTGGCACACACTGCCCTGACCATAGGCATCCGCCATTTCTCCAGCATGACCCATTTGTTTCGGAGACGTTAACCGCGACGTGGCGGACGCGGGCCCCGGCCTGCGGCGCTGGGCCGTCCGGGGGTTACCGTGGTCTCGTGGACAACAGGGAAGTCATCGGATCGTGGCTCTCGGGGCCCCGTGCGGCAGCCGAGGAGATGGGGGTGGAGTTCGGGTACCGCGGTGAGCGGCTCGGGCTCCCCGAGGATGGGCCGGGGTCCATCGCGTCGGTCGGCCGCCGCATCGTGGCGCTGCTGATCGACTGGTTCCTGAGCACCTTGATCGCATACGGTCTGATCGCGCACCGTGACGTCCATCTGGCGAACAACTGGGCGCTGGTCGTCTTCGCGGGCGTGAGCATGATCGGCCTGGCGCTGGTCGGCGCGACACCCGGCAAGCTGATCATGCGCACCCGGGTCGTCTCGGTGGACGGGACCCGGCTGTCGCCGCTGGGCGCGCTGCTGCGCACGATCCTGGTGGTGCTGGTCGTCCCGGCCGTCGTCTTCGACCGCGACACGCGCGGCCTGCACGACAAGGCCGTCAAGGCCGTCCAGATCCGCGTCTGAGCCCGGCATACGAAGCCGGGTATACGGGCCGGGCATGCGAAAGGGCGCCGCAAACCCCGGCGCCCTTTCCTCGTACGTGCCCCCCCGGCGGAGCCGCTAGCGGCCCTTCGGCATGCGCATGCCCTTCGGCAGCGGCCCCTTCGGGATCGGCAGCTTCGACATCGGGTCGCCCAGCGCCTTCAGCCGGTCGTTGACCTCGGTGGCCTTCGGGCCGGTCAGCGTGCGCGGCAGCCGCAGCAGCGTGGCGCGCAGCTTCTTCAGCGGCAGCTCGCCCTCGCCGTTGCCCGCGATGAAGTCGTGCACCGGCACGTCGTAGACGATCCGCGACACCTTGCGCTTCTCGTTGGCCAGCAGGCCCTTGACCCGGTTCGGGTTGCCCTCGCCGATCAGCACGACGCCGGCCTTGCTGACCGCGCGGTGCACGACGTCCTGGTTCTTGTTCATGGCCACCGCCGGCGTCACCGTCCAGCCGCGCCCGACGTTCTGCAGCACCGCCGCCGCGGCACCCGGCTTGCCTTCGAGCTGGCCGAAGGCGGCCCGCTCGGCGCGGCGGCCGAAGACCACGGCCATGGCGAGGAAGGCCAGCAGGAAGCCGAGGATCCCGGCCCAGACGGGGTGGCCGATCACAAAGCCCAGGGCCAGCAGGACGCCGAAGACGACGATGCCCACACCCGCAAGGACAAGCCCGACCTTCGGGTCGGCCTGCCGGGTCATCTTGTACGTCTGCGCGATCTGACCCAGTCGCCCAGGGTTCTCGGATGTCTTACTCGCCATGGGGCACAGGATACGTGGCCGCCGGCACGCCCGTCACCGCGACCACCCCCCACGTACGGCCCCCGTACGGCCCCCGCGGGCCGGCCGGACTCAGTCGCGTACGGCGTCCTCGCGCGGGCCCGTCATGAGCGCCGCCATCTCGTGCTCCGCCTCCCGGCGGTCCTTGGCGCGCTGCCGGTCGGCGACGACCGACGCCCAGGCGTTGCGGCGGGCGGTCTGCTGGCCGCCGCGCAGCAGAAAGGATTCGACAGCACGCAGCGCGCCGGCGACCGGCGTATGCGTGGGCAGCTGGATGTACGGACGGGCGTGGACCGACTCGGACGGCATGGCGTCCCCCTCAGCGGAAACGAGCGAACCGATGTGCTGTGACGTGCGGCGGTGCGGGCCGCGTACGCGGGAGTGCGCGGTGAATCCAGGCTCGCGACAATGTGTTACCAGCCGGTGACCACTCGGTCAATCTCACATGAAAGCCGCAGCGCCGCCCGCACCCCGCCCCGCCAGGTCACTCTTCCGGCAGCCCCGTACGGCCGGGTGAGGCGACTCACACGCGGGGCGCCGGCTCCAGTGCCGCGCGGCGGTCGACGGCCTGCTGGAAGAGCCGGCCCGCGCGGTAGGAGGAGCGCACCAGCGGCCCGGACATGACGCCGGCGAAGCCGATCTCCTCGGCCTCCTCCCGCAGCTCCACGAACTCCGCGGGCTTGACCCACCGCTCCACCGGGTGGTGCCGCACCGACGGCCGCAGGTACTGCGTGATGGTGATGAGCTCGCAGCCCGCGTCGTGCAGGTCGTGCAGCGCCTGGCTGATCTCGGCGCGCTCCTCGCCCATCCCGAGGATGAGGTTGGACTTCGTGACCAGTCCCGCCTCGCGCGCCCGGGTGATGACCTCAAGCGAGCGCTCGTAGCGGAAGCCCGGCCGGATGCGGCGGAAGATCCGCGGCACCGTCTCGACGTTGTGCGCGAGCACCTCGGGGCGGGCGCCGAAGACCTCGGCGAGCTGCGCGGGCTCGGCGTTGAAGTCGGGGATGAGCAGCTCGACCTTCGTACGGCCGTCCGTGCGGTCCGCGGTCATCGCGTGGATCTGCCGCACCGTCTCGGCGTACAGCCACGCGCCGCCGTCCTCCAGGTCGTCGCGCGCGACGCCGGTGATGGTGGCGTAGTTCAGGTCCATCGTGACGACGGACTCGCCGACCCGGCGCGGTTCGTCGCGGTCCAGGGCCTGCGGGCGGCCGGTGTCGATCTGGCAGAAGTCGCAGCGCCGGGTGCACTGGTCGCCACCGATGAGGAAGGTCGCCTCGCGGTCCTCCCAGCACTCGTAGATGTTGGGACAGCCGGCCTCCTGGCACACCGTGTGCAGGCCCTCGCGCTTCACGAGCGACTGCATCTGGGTGTACTCGGGGCCCATCTTCGCCCGGGTCTTGATCCACTCGGGCTTGCGCTCGATGGGGGTCTGGCTGTTGCGGACCTCCAGGCGCAGCATCTTGCGTCCGTCGGGTGTGACTGCGGACACGACCGGCTCCCTAAAGCTGAGGTGATGCTGAGGCTTTGATTCTTCGGTGAACGCCAGCTTACGCCGGTGAATTCCTGGACGGCGGGGGGCTGCTCGGGCGGGCCCGGGGTGGCTGCTCCGGACGGCTGCTCCAGGTGGCCCCGGGCGGCCCGGCGCGGCTTCAGACCGCCCGGGGCAGCGGGACGGCCGTGGTGAGCACCGCGGTCAGGTGTTTCTCGACCACCGGCAGCACCTCCGCCACGCTCACATGCCGCCCCAGCTCCTGCGACAGCGAGGTGACGCCGGCGTCCCGGATGCCGCACGGCACGATGCGGTCGTACGCCGTCAGGTCCGGCGAGCAGTTCAGCGCGAAGCCGTGCATCGTCACGCCCTTGGCGACCCGGATGCCGATCGCCGCGAGCTTGCGGTCCTCGCGCCGCTGCCCGGCGTTCGAGGGCGCGTACTCCGGGCCGTTCAGCCGCGGGTCGAACTCCTCGTCCGCGAGCCGCGGGTCGAAGTCGAGCGTCAGGCCGCCGGGGCGTG
>NZ_JAATEJ010000005.1 GCF_012034175.1 Actinacidiphila epipremni | reverse complement strand
AAATTGTTGAGGCCTGGCCTCGGATCCCAGATCCGGGGCCAGGCCCTTTTTGTGCCTGGGGTAGAGTCGGCCGGCAACGTACGTGCGCGGAACAGCAGGAGGGGACCCGGTGGAGGTCCAGGAGACACGGGTGCAAACGGATCGGATCTTCACGATCCCGAACATCCTCAGTATGGCCCGCCTGGTGGGTGTGCCGGTGTTCCTGTGGCTGATTCTGTGGCCCGAGTTCGACGGGCCGAAGGCCGACGGCTGGGCCCTGCTGGTGCTCGCGTTCAGCGGCGTCAGCGACTACCTGGACGGCAAGCTGGCCAGGCGCTGGAATCAGATCAGCAGCCTCGGCCGGATCCTCGACCCCGCCGCGGACCGGTTGTATGTGCTGTCCACCCTGGTGGGCCTGACGTGGCGGGGCATCCTGCCGCTGTGGGTCACGGTCCTGCTGCTGGCCCGGGAAGCCATGATGGCGGTGATGCTGCTGATTCTGCGGAGACACCGCTACGGCCCACCCCAGGTGAACTTCATCGGGAAAGCGGCTACCTTCAACCTCATGTACGCCTTTCCGCTGCTGCTGCTGAGCGACGGCAGCGGGTGGCTGGCAACGCTGGCGGCTGTTTTCGGCTGGGCTTTCACAGGTTGGGGTACAACCCTGTACTGGTGGGCAGGGATCCTCTACGTGGTGCAGGTCCGTCGACTTGTGAGGGCGGACACCACGGCTGACTGACGTCACGAGGAGGATGTTTCCGACATGAAAGCGGTTGTTATGGCCGGAGGCGAAGGTACGCGCCTTCGCCCGATGACTTCCAGCATGCCCAAACCTCTGCTCCCAGTGGTGAATCGGCCGATCATGCAGCATGTGCTCACGCTGCTCAAGAGGCACGGACTCACTGAGACCGTCGTCACCGTCCAGTTTCTCGCGTCCCTGGTGAAGAATTATTTCGGGGACGGCGAGGAATTCGGAATGGAGTTGACGTACGCGAACGAGGAGAAACCGCTCGGCACGGCGGGCAGTGTCAAGAACGCGGAGGACGCGCTCAAGGACGACTCCTTCCTGGTGATCTCAGGCGATGCGCTCACGGATTTCGACCTCACCGATCTGATCGCGTTCCACAAGCAAAAGGGCGGCCTGGTCACCGTATGCCTGACGCGGGTGCCTAATCCGCTGGAGTTCGGCATCACGATCGTGGACGAGGAGGGCCGGGTCGAGCGCTTCCTGGAGAAGCCGACCTGGGGCCAGGTCTTCTCGGACACCGTGAACACGGGCATCTACGTCATGGAGCCCGAGGTCTTCGACTACGTCGAGGCCGATGTGTCGGTCGACTGGTCCGGCGATGTCTTCCCGCAGTTGATGAAGGAAGGCAAGCCCATCTACGGCTATGTCGCCGAGGGCTACTGGGAGGACGTCGGCACCCACGAGAGCTATGTGAAGTCGCAGGCGGACGTCCTGGAGGGCAAGGTCGACGTCGACATCGACGGCTTCGAGATCTCCCCGGGCGTCTGGGTGGCCGAAGGCGCCGAGGTGCACCCGGACGCGGTGCTGCGCGGCCCCCTCTACATCGGTGACTACGCCAAGGTCGAAGCCGGCGCGGAAATCCGCGAGCACAGCGTCATCGGCTCCAACGTCGTCGTGAAGACCGGCGCATTCCTGCACAAGGCCGTTGTGCACGACAACGTGTACATCGGCCCGCAGACGAATCTGCGCGGCTGCGTGATCGGCAAGAACACCGACGTCATGCGGGCCGCCCGGATCGACGAGGGCGCGGTCATCGGCGACGAGTGCCTGATCGGTGAGGAATCGATTCTCTCCGGCGACGTCCGGGTCTACCCGTTCAAGACCATCGAGGCCGGCGCCTTCGTCAACACCTCGGTCATCTGGGAGTCGCGCGGCCAGGCGCACCTGTTCGGCGCCCGCGGCGTGTCCGGCATCCTCAACGTCGAGATCACCCCCGAGCTCGCCGTGCGGCTGGCCGGCGCGTACGCCACGACGCTGAAGAAGGGCGCCACCGTCACCACCGCCCGTGACCACTCCCGCGGCGCCCGCGCGCTCAAGCGGGCGGTCATCTCGGCGCTCCAGGCCAGCGCGATCGACGTACGCGACCTGGAGAACGTGCCCATGCCGGTGGCCCGCCAGCAGACCGCCCGCGGCAGCGCGGGCGGCATCATGATCCGCACCTCGCCCGGCCGGCCCGACTCGCTCGACATCATGTTCTTCGACGAGCGCGGCGCCGACCTGTCGGCGGCCGGCCAGCGCAAGCTCGACCGGGTCTTCGGCCGGCAGGAGTACCGCAGGGCGTTCCCCGGCGAGATCGGCGACCTGCGCTTCCCCTCGACCGTCTTCGACTCCTACACCGGCGCCCTGCTGCGCGCGGTCGACACCTCGGGCATCGCCGAGGCGGGCCTGAAGGTCGTCGTGGACGCCGCCAACGGCAGCGCCGGCCTCGTCCTGCCCTCGTTGCTCGGCCGGCTCGGCGTGGACTCCCTGATGGTCAACCCCGGCCTGGACGAGGCGCGGCCCACCGAGACCGAGGAGACCCGCAGGACCGGGCTCGTACGGCTCGGGGAGATCGTGGCGTCGGCGCGGGCGGCCTTCGGGGTGCGGTTCGACCCGGTCGGGGAGCGGCTGTCGCTGGTGGACGAGCGCGGCCGGATCGTGGAGGACCACCGGGCGCTGCTGGTGCTGCTGGACCTGGTGGCCGCCGAACGGCGCAGCGGGCGGGTCGCGCTGCCGGTGACCACCACCCGTATCGCCGAGCAGGTCGCCGCCTACCACGGCACCCAGGTCACCTGGACGACGACCTCGCCCGACGACCTGACCCGGGTCTGCCGCGAGGAGGGCACGATCTTCGGCGGGGACGCCCTCGGCGGCTTCATCGTGCCGGAGTTCAGCAGCGTCTTCGACGGCTCGGCGGCGTTCGTCCGGCTCATCGGCCTGGTGGCGCGCACCCAGCTCACCCTCAGCCAGATCGACGCCCGTATCCCGCAGGCGCACGTCCTCAAGCGCGATGTGCCGACCCCGTGGGCGGTCAAGGGCTCGGTCATGCGCCGGGTGGTCGAGGAGGCCGGCAGCCGGTCGGTGGACACCACCGACGGCGTGCGGGTCGTGGAGTCCGACGGGCGCTGGATCATGGTGCTGCCCGACCCGGCAGAAGCGGTCACCCACCTGTGGGCCGAGGGCCCGGATGACGCGTCCGCGCAGGCGCTGCTCGACGAGTGGTCGCAGATCGTGGAGGGCGCCGGGCAGTAGGCCGCCTGCCGCCGAGCGGCGCGCATGCGCCGTACGGCGTACGCACGGCCCCCGCGTCGCGGCGGTGCCCACGGCGGTGACGACGCCGAACGGCACGCCGCGAGGGGGCCGTTCGAGAGCAGTGGTCGCGACGTGCGACGATGTGCGGCATGCCGCAGCCGCAACCCGATCGGAGCAGTCCCGCACCGGGGGCCGCCCGGCGGCGTCCCGACGCGTCGATGTTCCTGCTGACCAACGTCATGGAGCACAGCCTCGACGACGGGTACGCGGAGGCGGCGGCCCGCCGCGGGCAGACCGGCAGCTCGCGCCTGCCGGCGTCCCTGGCCGGGCGCCTGGGGCTGGCCGGCGGGCTGCTGCTGGCGGCCGTCGTGATCACGGTGGGCGCCGCCCAGGCGCACCGGGCGGCGCCCACCGAGGCCCGCGAGCGGCAGAAGCTCATCGACCGGGTCCAGTCGCAGACGCACAGCGCGGACGCGCTGCAGAAGCAGGTCGACGGGCTGCGGGACACCGTGTCGGCCGAGCAGCGCGCCGCGCTGAAGAACCAGGACGGCGACGGCGGCCGGCTGCTGGACCTGCTGGCCGGCGCAACCCCCGCGCACGGCCCCGGCGTCAAACTGGTCGTGGACGACGCCAAGGAGGCCTCCACGGGCAGCTCCGGCGGCCCGCGGGAGAGCGACGGCTTCTCCGACACCGGCCGGGTCCGCGACCGCGACATGCAGCGGGTCGTCAACGGCCTGTGGACGTCCGGCGCGGAGGCGATCAGCGTCAACGGGCAGCGGCTGACGGCCCTCTCGGCGATCCGCGCCGCCGGAGACGCCATACTGGTCGACAACAGACCGCTGGTGCCGCCGTACACGGTGCTGGCGATCGGTGACGGGGAGAAGCTGAGCACGGCGTTCCAGGACAGCGCGGACGGGCAGTACCTGCACGTCCTGGAGCAGAACTACGGGATCCGGGCGAGCGTCACCGTGCAGAAGGACGTCCGCCTGGCCGCCGCGCCCAGCCTCATCGTGCGGTACGCCCGGCCGGTCGCGGGCAGCAGCGCGCCGGCGGACAACGCCGCAACAGGGAAGGGTTCGCAGTGATCGCCGTACTGGGCCTCGTCGTGGGAGTCGTGGTCGGACTCGTGGTGCGCCCCGTGGTGCCGACCGGCGTGGAGCCGTACCTGCCGATCGCCGTCGTCGCCGCGCTCGACGCCGTGTTCGGCGGGCTGCGCGCGATGCTCGACGGCATCTTCGACGACAAGGTCTTCGTGGTCTCCTTCCTGTCCAACGTCGTCGTGGCGGCGCTGATCGTCTTCCTCGGCGACAAGCTGGGCGTCGGCGCCCAGTTGTCCACCGGCGTGGTCGTCGTCCTCGGCATCCGGATCTTCTCCAACGCCGCGGCCATCCGCCGGCACGTCTTCCGGGCGTGACCGCTGATGAGCGAGGAGCACAAGCACGTCCGGCACGACGAGCACGACGAGCAGCCGGCGCCGCAGCCGACCGGCCGGCAGCGGCTGGTGGCCGGGCTGTGGCCGCCGCGGGCGTCCCGCGCCCAGCTGACCGTCGCGATGCTGCTGTTCGTGCTGGGGCTGGGCCTGGCCATCCAGGTGAGCACCACCAGCGACAACGGCGGCACCCTGCGCGGCGCCCGCCAGGAGGACCTGGTGCGCATCCTCACCGAGGTGGACAACCGCACCCAGCGCCTGGAGGACGAGAAGCACGGCCTGGAGACCCAGCGCTCGGAGCTGCAGTCCAGTTCCGACCAGGCCGCCGAGGCGCTCAAGCAGACCCGGCAGAAGGAGCAGCAGCTCGGTGTGCTGGCCGGCACCGTCGCCGCGCAGGGACCCGGGATCACGCTGACCATCACCGACCCGCACGGCAGCGTCGCGGCCGACTCGCTGCTGGACACGCTCCAGGAGCTGCGGGCGGCCGGCGCGGAGGCCATCCAGATCAACTCCGTGCGGGTGGTCGCGGCCACGTACTTCACCGACGGCAGCGACGGGGTGCTGATCGACGGCCGGCGGGTCAGCCAGCCGTACGTCTTCAAGGTGATCGGCAACCCGCAGGACCTGGAGCCGGCGTTGAACATCCCGGGCGGAGTGGTCCAGACACTGGAGAAGGAGCAGGCCACGGCAGATGTGGTGAGGTCGCAGAAGATCGTCGTGGACGCCTTGCGGCCGTCGAAGCAGCCTGACTACGCTCGGTCGTCATCCCGGTGAGGCGGGGGGTCGAGGCGTCGCTGAGTTGCTGTGTGGTGGAAACTGTGTGTAGTGAGAGTTCGTCCTGCCTTACGGGCGGGTCTGCGTCTTTCAAGGGGAATCGCCCGTGAAGCTGTTTGGGAAGTTGTTCGGCAAGAGCGCGCGGCAGTCGGGCGACCCGGCCACCGCGCGGCACCGCGCTCCGCGCAGCGCGGCGGACGAGCAGTCCGCCGAGCGCCCGCTGTTCCGGAACGACGGTCAGGGCAGGGGCGGTTTTTCCGGTACGCCCGGCGTGGCGCCTGTTGACCCCGCGTCGTCCGCTCGCATAGGTTCCGGGGAACCATCGGCCTCGACCCCGGGTGGAGGGTTCGGTTTGGTCTGCGGCAGGTGCGGTCACCAGAACGCGGAAGCGAGTCGCTTCTGCTCCAACTGCGGCGCTCCGCTGCGCCCGGGCGTGACCGGGTACCAGAGCGCGTCGGAGACGACGTCCACGATCTCCATCTCGGGCATCGAGGCGTACGAGGCGGAGGCCACCGGCCAGATCCCGACGCCGTCGCTGTCCTCGGAGGCGCAGGCCGCCGTCGACGCGCTGCCGCCGGGCTCGGCGCTGCTGGTGGTGCGCCGCGGCCCGAACTCCGGCAGCCGGTTCCTGCTGGACGGCGAGCTCACCACGGCGGGGCGTCACCCGCAGAGCGACATCTTCCTGGACGACGTCACGGTCTCCCGGCGGCACGTGGAGTTCCGCCGCGGGGGTGACGGCCGCTTCACCGTCGCCGACGTGGGCAGCCTCAACGGCACGTACGTCAACCGGGAGCGCATCGACGCGGTGACGCTGTCCAACGGCGACGAGGTCCAGATCGGCAAGTACCGCCTGGTCTTCTACGCGAGCCAGCGGGGCTTTTGACCCCACCGGTCCCACGAAGGGTGCGCATGCAGCGAACGCCGGGCGGTGCCGCGGACGGCACCGCCGCCCCGGACGGCGCACTGCTGAGCATCGGGGCGGTGCTGGGGAAGCTGCGGGAGGAGTTTCCCGAGGTCACCATCTCCAAGATCCGCTTCCTGGAGGCCGAGGGCCTGGTGGACCCGCAGCGCACCCCGTCGGGCTACCGCAAGTTCGCCGCCGGGGACGTGCAGCGGCTGGCGTACGTGCTGCGGGTGCAGCGCGACCACTACCTGCCGCTGCGGGTGATCAAGGAGCATCTGGAGGGCCTCGACCGGGGCGAGCAGCCGGTACTGCCGGCCCTCGCCGCCGGGGAGGGCCCCCAGGAGCCGCCTGGAGGCCCCGGGGACGCCCTGGCGGAGCCGGCGGAGCTGCGGGTGGGCCGGGAGGAGTTCCTGGCCGCCACCGGGGCCGGTGAGGCGGAGCTGGAGCAGTGGGAGTCCTACGGGCTCGTCGAGCCGGCCGGCGACGGCGGCTACGACGCCGAGGCCGTGGCGACCGGGCGGCTCATCGCCGACCTCGGGCGCTACGGGCTGGAGCCGCGGCACCTGCGGGCGGTGAAGGCCGCCGCCGACCGGGAGGCGGGCCTGGTCGAGCAGCTGGTGGCGCCGCTGCGCCGGCACCGCAACCCGCAGACCAGGCGACACGCCGAAGCCACCGCGGAGGAGCTGGCCGAGCTGTCGGTGCGGCTGCATGCCGCGATGCTGCGCTCGGCCTTGCGGCTGCGGCTGCGCTGACCGGGCGATACCGCGCCCGCGGCGACACCCGGGTGCCGCGCCCGGGGTGCCCGACTACCCAAACCCGCCGGGCACGTCCTAGGGTTGACGTGTGAACGAGCTCGATGTTGTGGGTGTCCGGGTGGAAATGCCCTCCAATCAACCGATCGTGCTCCTGCGTGAAGTGGGAGGCGACCGGTACCTGCCCATCTGGATCGGGCCGGGCGAGGCCACCGCCATCGCCTTCGCACAGCAGGGGATGACGCCTGCGCGACCACTGACCCACGACCTGTTCAAGGACGTGCTGGAAGCCGTCGGGCAGACGCTCACCGAGGTCCGTATCACCGACCTGCGCGAGGGCGTGTTCTACGCCGAGCTGGTCTTCGCCGGCGGCGTGGAGGTCAGTGCCCGCCCGTCCGACGCCATAGCGCTGGCGCTGCGCATGGGCACGCCGATCTACGGCAGCGACGGAGTCCTGGACGACGCCGGGATCGCGATTCCGGACGAGCAGGAGGACGAGGTGGAGAAGTTCCGCGAGTTCCTCGACCAGATCTCGCCGGAGGACTTCGGCACCAGCAACCAGTAGCGGACGGCGACCGGCGGGCCGGCGAGGGCCGCGCCGGGGGGTCGGCATGGGCGATCGGCCGGGCAAGGTTGCCACTATGAGGCCATTCGGGGAGGGGTTCCCGGCACCGGTCACATCAAACCACTCGTGGGGTGACTTTCACTCGGCGTGCCGAGTGTGGCGATCGTTGACGCACCCCTGGTGACTGCCTACCGTCGAAGTGGAAAGTCCCGTGGCACGTGCGCGCGGTGTCCGGGACGTGAAGGACGGAGGGCGGCGTGAGAAGCACCGGCGACGGTTCGGCGACCGGCGGCCCGTATCCGGCCAGGGGGGCACTGGCCCGCGCCGCCGCCGAGCCGGGGGCGCCCGCGGGGGAGCCCGCCCCCGAGCTGGTCGGCTACCGCGGCCCCACGGCCTGCGCAGCCACCGGCATCACCTACCGCCAGCTCGACTACTGGGCCCGCACCGGCCTGGTCGAGCCGAGCGTCCGCCCGGCCTACGGGTCGGGCACCCAGCGCCTCTACAGCTTCCGCGACGTGGTGGTGCTCAAGATCGTCAAGCGGCTGCTGGACACCGGCGTGTCGCTGCAGAACATCCGGACGGCCGTACGGCAGCTGCGCTCGGTCGGCCCGGCCGAGCTCGCCAGGATGACGCTGATGAGCGACGGCGCCACCGTCTACGAGTGCACCTCCCCCTCCGAGGTCGTCGACCTGCTCCAGGGCGGGCAGGGCGTCTTCGGCATCGCGGTGGGCGTGGTGTGGCGGGACGTGGAGGCGTCGCTGTCCGAGCTGCACGGCGAGCGCGTCGACACCGGCGAGACGCTGGTGGGCCACAACCCGGCCGACGAGCTGGCAAGGCGCCGCAGCAACCGCGCGGTCTGACCGCCGCGCGCCGCCCCGGCTCGGGCGCGCGACCGAAAGCGGGCCCGACGGGGGACACGCGCGGCCATGCCGTACACGCGTACGGTCAATGTCGGCGGGATGCGGCACGATCGGTGGTGTGAGAAGTGCGCCGACGATCCTGCACCTGGACATGGACGCGTTCTTCGCCGCGGTCGAGCAGGCGTCCAAGCCGAGCCTGCGGGGCAAGCCGGTGGTGGTCGGCGGCCTCGGGCCCCGCGGCGTCGTCGCGACCGCGTCCTACGAGGCACGGGTGCACGGCGTCGGCTCCGCGATCGCGACGGCCCACGCCCGCAGGCTGTGCCCCAACGCCGCCTTCCTCGTGCCGCGCTTCGGCCTCTACCGCGCCGTCAGCGACATCGTGATGGGCCTGCTCCACGCGGTGTCCCCGCTGATAGAGCCGCTGAGCCTGGACGAGGCCTTCCTCGACCTGGAGGCCGGCGAGCCGGGCCGCGACCCGCGGGCGGTCGCCGAGGGGCTGCGGGCCGACATCCTGGCCGCCACCGGGCTCACCGCGTCGGTGGGCCTGGCCGGCTCCAAGCTGCTCGCCAAGATCGCCTCCGAGCAGGCCAAGCCGGACGGGCTGGTCGTCGTCGAGCCCGGCACCGAGCGGGCGCTGCTCGACCCGCTGCCGGTACGCACCCTGTGGGGCGTCGGCCCGGCCACCGCCGAGCACCTGCGGCGGGCCGGCATCCTCACCGTCGCCGAGATCGTGCAGGCCGGGGAGCCCGAGCTGGTCCGGCTGCTGGGCAAGGCGCACGGCACCTCGCTGCACGCCATGGCCGCCGGCCTCGACAACCGCCCGGTGGTCGCCGACCGGGACGTGAAGTCCATCTCGGTGGAGGACACCTTCGACACCGACCTCACCGACCGCGCCCGGGTGCGCTACGAGATCGACCGGCTCGCCGACCGCTGCGTGCAGCGGCTGCGCGGCGCCGGCCGCTCGGGCCGGACGGTCGTGGTCAAGATCCGCCGCTACGACTTCTCCACCCTCACCCGGTCCGAGACGCTGCGCGCCCCCACCGACGACCCGGCGGTGGTCCGGGAGACCGCCCGCCGACTGGTCGAGGCGGTGGATACGACCGGCGGCGTACGGCTGCTCGGCGTCGGCGTGTCGGGCCTGGCGGACTTCACGCAGGAGGACCTGTTCGCGCAGGCCGGCCAGGCCGGCCCGGACGCCGCCGAGCCGGCCGCGGGAGCCGAGGCCGCGGAGCCGAACATCGAGCCGGCCGCCGACCTGCCCGCCGCGCCCCCTCCGGAGCCGGAGCCCGGCAGCCGCTGGCTGCCCGGCCAGGACGTCGAGCACGCCGACCACGGCCGCGGCTGGGTCCAGGGCAGCGGCGTCGGCCGGGTCACCGTACGGTTCGAGGTCCCCGCCGACACCGTCCCCGGCCGGGTCCGCACCTTCGCCGTCGACGACCCGGCCCTCACCCGCGCCGACCCCCTCCCGCTGCCGGGCCGCCCACCGGGGCCCGACCGGCTGGCGTCGTAGCTAGCCCTGGTCCTCCGGGCGCCGGCGCTCCGGCGGCAGCTCGCCGAACTCCCGCGGCGCGCCCTCCCCGAAGTCCCGCGGGCCCGCAGCGCCGGGGCCGCCGCCGGGCGCGGCGGCGGTCGGCACGTCCATGCCGTAGTGGTGGTAGAGCTGCAGCTCCTGCTCGGGCGACAGATGCCGCCCCACGCCGAAATCCGGCGCGTCCCTGATGACCGACTTCTTGTACGGGACCCGCAGCGCGTCGCCCACCAGCTCGCTGGGCTCCAGCGGGACGAAGGCGTCCCGGGTGAACAGGCCGGTGCGCACCGCCGCCCACTCCGGGGTGCCGGTCGCGTCGTCGAGGTACACCTCGTCGACCGTGCCGATCTTCGTACCGTCGCGGTCGACGGCGCGGCGGCCGATCAGGCTCCGAGGATCGATGTCCGTCTGCACGGTTCCTCCAACCAGCGGCGACACCTGTTGGTTACCACCAAAAGCCACAACCCGGGCGCTGTCGAGCCGAATGTGTCCCCGTTCCCCGGGCACGACGCGCTGGTAGGCTGAGTAGCGGCTGCAGACCCCATGCGGGAGAGTCCCCCGACCACCGCCGCGGCGGCGGGTACGGGGGCGCCGAAGGAGCAAATCCTCCCCGGAATCTCTCAGGCATCCGTACCGCAGGGGCGAGGTCACTCTGGAAAGCAGGATCCGCCCCGGGAGCGCCGTTCGTGGGACGGGTCTTCACCGAAGGTGAAAGCCGCCCGCGCACCGGGTAGGCGAAGCTCTCAGGTACTGATGACAGAGGGGGAGGCCGCAAGGGCGCCCGTGCCGGGCCGCCCCCGAAGGTCGCAGACCAGGAGGCCTCCGCAGATGACCGATCCGACCGTACCCCGTATCCCGCTCGCCGAGCTCGAAGCCGGCGTGCCGTTCGCCCGCCGCCACATCGGGCCCGACGCGGCGGAGCAGGCCAAGATGCTCGCCCATGTGGGGTACGGCTCGCTCGACGAGCTGACCGACGCGGCCGTACCGGACAGCATCAGGAGCGCCGCGGCCCTCGCGCTGCCGCCGGCCCGCACCGAGGCGGAGGTCCTGGCGGAGCTGCGCGCCCTCGCCGGCCGCAACCAGGTGCTGGCCCCGATGATCGGCCTGGGCTACTACGGCACCTTCACCCCGCCGGTGATCCTGCGCGGCGTCATGGAGAACCCGGCCTGGTACACCGCGTACACGCCCTACCAGCCGGAGATCTCGCAGGGCCGCCTTGAGGCCCTGATCAACTTCCAGACCATGGTCGCCGACCTCACCGGCCTGCCCACCTCGGGCGCGTCGCTGCTGGACGAGGGCACCGCCGCGGCCGAGGCGATGGCGCTGTCCCGGCGGGTGTCGAAGAGGGCCAAGGGCGGCAAGGGCGCCAAGGGCACGGAGGGCGTCTTCCTGGTCGACGCCGACACGTTCCCGCAGACCACCGCCGTCCTCGGCACCCGCGCCGAGCCCACCGGCGTCGAGGTCGTGGTGGCCGACCTCAGCGACGGCATCCCGGCCGAGATCGCCGAGCGCGGCGTCTTCGGCGTGCTGCTGCAGTACCCGGGCGCCTCCGGGGCGGTACGCGACCTGCGGCCCGTCATCGAGCAGGCGCACGGCCTCGGCGCGGTCGTCACCGTCGCCGCGGACCTGCTGGCGCTGACCGTGCTGACCTCGCCCGGCGCCCTCGGCGCGGACATCGCGGTGGGCACCACGCAGCGCTTCGGCGTCCCCATGGGCTTCGGCGGCCCGCACGCCGGGTACATGGCGGTGCGCGACTCCTACGCCCGCAACCTGCCCGGCCGGCTCGTCGGGGTGTCCGTGGACGCCGACGGCGACCTCGCCTACCGGCTGGCGCTGCAGACCCGCGAGCAGCACATCCGCCGGGAGAAGGCCACCAGCAACATCTGCACCGCGCAGGTGCTGCTCGCCGTGATGGCCGGGATGTACGCCGTCTACCACGGGCCCGAGGGCCTGGAGCGGATCGCCCGCCGGGTGCACCGCTACGCGGCCGTGCTCGCCGAGGGCCTGCGTGCCGCCGGCGTCGAGATCGTCCACGAGGCGTACTTCGACACCCTCACCGCGCGCGTCCCCGGCCGGGCCGCCGAGGTCGTGGCCGCCGCCCGCGACGCCGGGGTCAACCTGCGGCAGACCAACGCCGACCTGGTCGGCATCGCCTGCGACGAGACCACCACCCGGGCCGGCCTCAGCGCCGTGCTGGCCGCCTTCGGCGCGACCGCCGACATCGAGGAGCTGGACGCCGCCACCGGCGAGGCGCTGCCGGCCGCGCTGGCCCGCACCGAGCCGTACCTGACCCACCCGGTCTTCCACCGGCACCGCAGCGAGACCGGCATGCTGCGCTACCTGCGCCGGCTGGCCGACCGGGACTACGCGCTCGACCGCGGCATGATCCCGCTCGGCTCGTGCACCATGAAGCTCAACGCGACCACCGAGATGGAGCCGGTCACCTGGCCCGAGTTCGCCGCCCTGCACCCCTTCGCGCCCGCCGAGCAGGCCCAGGGCTACCTGGAGCTCATCCGCGGCCTGGAGGAGCAGCTCGCCGAGGTCACCGGCTACGACAAGGTCAGCCTTCAGCCGAACGCCGGGTCGCAGGGCGAACTGGCCGGGCTGCTGGCCGTCCGCGCGTACCACCGCGCCAACGGCGACACCGGCCGTACCGTCTGCCTCATCCCGTCCTCCGCGCACGGCACCAACGCCGCCAGCGCCGTCATGGCCGGCATGAAGGTCGTCGTGGTCGGCACCGGCCAGGACGGCGACGTGGACGTCGACGACCTGCGGGCCAAGATCGAGCAGCACCGCGAGCAGCTGGCCGTGCTCATGGTGACCTACCCCTCCACGCACGGCGTGTTCGAGGACAACATCACCGACATCTGCGCGGCCGTGCACGACGCCGGCGGCCAGGTGTACGTCGACGGCGCCAACCTCAACGCGCTGGTCGGCCTCGCCCGCCCCGGCCGGTTCGGCGCCGACGTGTCGCACCTGAACCTCCACAAGACCTTCTGCATCCCGCACGGCGGCGGCGGCCCCGGCGTCGGCCCGGTCGCGGTACGCGCCCACCTGGCGCCGTACCTGCCGGGCCACCCGCTCCAGCCGGCCGCCGGACCCGGCACCGGCACCGGCGTCGGCCCGGTCTCGGCGGCGCCCTGGGGCTCGGCGGGCATCCTGCCGATCTCCTGGACGTACGTGCGGCTGATGGGCGCCGACGGGCTGAAGGCGGCCACCCAGCAGGCGGTGCTCAGCGCCAACTACGTCGCCCGGCGGCTGGAGCCGCACTACCCGGTGCTCTACGCGGGCCCCGGCGGGCTGGTCGCCCACGAGTGCATCATCGACCTGCGCCCGCTGACCAAGGAGACCGGCGTCAGCGTCGACGACATCGCCAAGCGGCTCATCGACTACGGCTTCCACGCGCCGACCATGTCCTTCCCCGTCGCGGGGACGCTGATGATCGAGCCCACCGAGAGCGAGGACCTGGCCGAGCTGGACCGGTTCTGCGACGCGATGATCGCCATCCGCGCCGAGGTCGACAAGGTCGCCTCGGGCCAGTGGCCGGCCGGTGACAACCCGCTAGTTAACGCCCCGCACACGGCGGCGGCGCTGGGCGGGGAGTGGGAGCACCCGTACAGCAGGCAGGAGGCGGTCTTCCCCGCCGGGGTCAGCGCGGCCGACAAGTACTGGCCGCCGGTGCGGCGCATCGACGGCGCGTACGGCGACCGCAACCTGGTCTGCTCCTGCCCGCCGCCGGACGCCTACGACGACTGACCTGACCCGCCGCGGCGCCTCGCGGGCGCCGTCCGGGCAAGGCGAAGCCGGTTCCCCCTGCGCGGGGGAGCCGGCTGTCAGGTGCGCGGCCCTGCGGTGCGGGCGTCAGGCCGCGGTCGTGACCTGGGCGGTGCCCAGCGGGCGGTGCGGGGCGATGATCTGCCCGTCGGGCAGCAGCTCACCGGTGTCCTCGAAGAGCAGCACCCCGTTGCACAGCAGGCTCCACCCCTGCTCCGGGTGGTGGGCCACGGTGAGTGCGGCCTCACGGTCGGGGCCGTCTGCGGAAGGGCACTGCGGTCGATGCTGGCACATGGAAGGCGTCTTTCGCTGCGTGTGGTCAGTGGTGCGGGCGGTCGCGCGGTCTGCGTGGAACATCTTCGTCCCCCCGATTGTGCGTGCGGCCGATCCCAGTGTTGCCCTCCTGGCGTCGATCCGCAGGAATTTCGCCGAGGCGATGCTTTACCGACAAGACGCGTCACCCGCGCGGGCGGTTGCCGTCACCGTGTGTTCAACGCGTGCGCGGCGTGTTCACGCAACAGGGCGGTGCCCCCGGCCGCACCTGGCCGGGGGCACCGCCCTGTCGTGCCGTCGCGCGGCTCAGGCCGGCGAGCCCGCGAGCGGCGGCGGCGCCAGCCGCACGCTCAGCCGCGGCGCGAGCTCGGTGACCCGGTGCACCCGGTGCGGGGCGATGCCCGGCGGCGCCGGCGCCAGCGGCACCAGCAGGTCGTCCGGGTCGGGCTGCGCGGTGGCCGCCTCGGCGCGCGGGTCGCGGTGCAGCCACAGCGCCAGCATGTACAGCCTCGGCACCGACAGCAGATGCGGCTGGTAGGTGGCCGGCAGCGCCTCCGCCTGGAGCAGCGCCCGCTCGATGGAGGCCAGGAACGGCCCCTCGGAGAAGCGTGAGAACACCCAGCCGTCCGCGGTCAGCACCGTCTCGCCGGCCGCGGCCACTCTGGCCCCCGCCCTGATATGGAACCGCCAGCCCGTCAACCGCGCCTTGGGCAGTGCTCCGGGAACGGCCGCCGGCTCGAACACATGGACAGGCAGCGGGTGTTCGGCGGCCAGCGGCCCTTCTGCGGTACGCAGCGCCGGCGTCCTGGGTTCCAGGACCGCGGTGGGCGAACTGAGCGCGGCGAGCACGCTCAGCAGGGCGGGGGCGGGTGCTGGGGGAACAAGCAGCGGCATGATGTCGCCTCTCACTGGGAGACACGTGGTGCGGGGAGGGCGGGGTGCTGACGGCGATGTCGGGGGCGATGCTCCGGGGGTTCGACGCCCGGCGGGAAGCCTGCTCAGGCATGCCCGGCGACGGCGGGAGCATTGCCTTGTGCGCGGAGTTTATACGACGTGTGTTCGCTCCGTGTTTCGTCTAGTCGAAGCCAGTATTACGCGCAAGGTGAGAATTCGCCTTCTCCGGCGTACGTGTCGACGGCATTCCCGCAGCGTACGGGGAGGGCGCCGCATATTTCTGCGCGCCACGGACGGCCGGATCCCGACGGTCATTCCAGCCGTGCCCGCGTCCGTCCCACGGCATCCGAATGTGCCGCTGGAATGTGCGCGGATGCCTGCTACAGCAAGCCTAGCGTGAGCGGCCCGTCCGGCGCGGCGTTATTCGATCATTTGGGTGGGCATCCTGGAGGTACCCCCAGGCGGAGCCGCGGGGCGGGGGTGCCCCCGGGCGAAGCCCGGGGAGGTCCGCGACGGGCGGGGAGGAGGGAGGCGCCGATGGGGGAGAAGGTCGTCGCCAGCGGGTTCGAGCCGGCCGACCGGGGCCGCTACCGGCACAAGCTCCAGCAGTGCCTGGCGGGGTTCGAGCGGCTGCTGGAGGGCGGGCGTTTTGACCGGCCGCGCAATCTGATGGGCCTGGAGATCGAATTGAATCTCGCGGATTCCGCGGGACTGCCCCGCATGATGAACGAAGAGGTGCTGGAGCGCATCGCGAGCCGCGATTTCCAGACCGAGCTCGCTCAGTTCAACATTGAAGTGAACATAGCGCCGCACCGGCTTTCAGGACCGGTCTTCGAGCGGCTCGCCGAGGAACTGCGCACGGGGCTGGCGTATGCCGACCGGATGGCCTCGGAGGTCGGCGCGCACATCGTCATGGTGGGAATTCTGCCCACCCTCCAGGCGCAGGACCTGGTCTCCGCCAACCTCTCGCGCGCCGACCGCTACATGCTGCTCAACGACCGCATCCTCGCCATGCGCGGCGAGGACATCACCTTGGACATCCAGGGCGCCGAGCACCTGGCCTACGCCTCCCACTCCATCGCGCCCGAGGCGGCCTGCACCTCCACCCAGATGCATCTGCAGGTCACCCCGGGCCGCTTCGCCGCGGTGTGGAACGCCGCGCAGGCCGTGTGCGGCCCGCAGGTCGCCGTCGGCGCCAACTCCCCGTTCCTCTTCGGCCGCGAGCTGTGGCGCGAGACCCGCCCGGCGCTCTTCCAGCAGGCCATCGACACCCGCCCGCAGGAGCTGCGCGCCCAGGGGGTGCGCCCGCTGACCTGGTTCGGCGAGCGCTGGATCGACTCGCCGCTGGACCTGTTCGCCGAGAACGTCCGCTACTTCCCCGCGCTGCTGCCCATCTGCGACGACGAGGACCCGCTGCGGGTGCTGGACGGCGGGGGAGTGCCCCAGCTGCGCGAACTGACCCTGCACAACGGCACGATCTACCGCTGGAACCGCCCGGTCTACGCCGTCGTCGACGGCGTGCCGCACCTGCGGGTGGAGAACCGGGTGCTGCCGGCCGGCCCCACCGTCGACGACGTGCTCGCCAACGCCGCCTTCTACTACGGGCTGGTCCGGGCGCTCGCCGAGGCGCAGCGCCCGGTCTGGCAGCGGCTGCCGTTCGGCGCGGCCGAGGCCAACTTCGACGCCGGCTGCAAGGACGGCATCGGCGCGGTCATGCACTGGCCGCGCGGCCGGGGCGGCAGCCTCGCCGAGATCCCCGCCGTCGACCTGGTCAGGGACGAGCTGCTGCCGCTGGCCGCGGCGGGCCTGGACGCCTGGGGCATCGAGCCCGCCCACCGCGACCGCTACCTCGGCATCGTCGAGGAGCGCTGCCGGCTGCGCACCAACGGCGCCGAATGGCAGTGCGCGGCCTTCCACCGGCTGCTGGAGCGCGGCCAGGACCGCCGTACGGCGCTGGCGCTGATGACCCGGCACTACCGGGAGAACATGGCGAGCGGTGAGCCGGTCCACCGGTGGCCCGCGGTCTGAACCCGGCGGCGCGGGGCGGGGGTGCCTCCACGGCGGCAGGCGCGATCTTCGTATCTTGTCCTGCAGACACCCGCGCCGCTGGAGGACCGTATGCACACACAGCCGTACCAGGTGCAGGGCGCGGACGCGGAACTTCCCGACCGGACGCTGCGCAGCGAGACGCTGATCGTGCTGGCGCTCTCGCTGGGCGCCAGCGGGGTCTCGGCGCTGATCGACTTCATCGGCTCGGTGACCCGGCCCGGCGCCCTGAAGAACCAGGCCGCCACGCTCGTCGGCTCCTACGCCCCGCACCGGCCGTGGCTGGACCTGGCGTGGCAGCTGTTCTCCATCGCCACCGCGCTGGCCCCGGTCGCGCTCGTGGCCCACCTGCTGGGCCGCGAGCGCGCCGGGATGCGCGCGATCGGCTTCGACCTGACCCGCCCGCGCCCGGACCTGGCCCGCGGCGCCGTCGTCGCCGCGGTGGTCGGCGGCACCGGACTGGCCTTCTACCTGGGCGTGCGGGCGGCCGGCTTCAACCTGACGGTGGTGCCCGAGTCGCTGCCCGACGTGTGGTGGAAGATCCCGGTGCTCGTCCTGTCGGCGGTGCAGAACGCCGTGCTGGAGGAGGTCATCGTGGTCGGCTACCTGCTGCGCCGGCTGGACCGGCTCGGCTGGACGCCGACGGCCGCGCTCGCCGCCAGCGCGGTGCTGCGCGGCTCGTACCACCTCTACCAGGGCCTCGGCGGCTTCTTCGGCAACATGGCGATGGGCGTGCTGTTCGTCCTGCTCTACCGCCGCTGGGGCCGGGTCGGGCCGCTGGTCGCCGCCCACGCCCTGATCGACACGGTGGCCTTCGTCGGCTACGCGGTGCTCGCCGGCAAGGTCGGGTGGCTCCCCACCGCGTGACCGCCGCCGCGCACCCGGCCGTACGGCTCAGGCGTGCTGCGGCACCTCGTCCTTGAGCGTGCCGCGGATCTGCTCGCGCAGTTCCGCGGTGTCGGTGTGCCCGTGCACGGAGGCGGCATGTTCGGCGGCGGCGCGCACGACCTCGTCCTCCTCGCCGGATATGGCGAGCGTGCAGTTCGTCTCGCTGGGGAAGTCCCGGCAGTCGGCGACCTTGCGCATGGCGCATCTCCTCCTTCTGCTCTCCCTTACGAGTCTAGGACGCGCCCTGGACGCCCCGGTACGGGACGGTATCGCCCGGTGCGGGCCGGAGCGGTCAGCCCTTGGCCTGGTTGAAGCGGACCTCGTTGCCCGCCGGGTCGCGGAAGGCGCAGTCGCGTACGCCGTAGGGCTGGTCGGTGGGCTCCTGGACGACGTCCGCGCCGGCCGACTGGAGCGCGTCGAAGGTCGCGTCGACGTCGTCGCTCCAGAAGACGACCCGGGCGAAGACGCCCTTGGCCATCAGGTCGGCGACCACCCGGCGGTCCTCGGCGGTCATGTTGGGGTTGACCGCCGGCGGCTCCAGCACGATGTCGACCTCGGGCTGCGAGGCGGCACCGACGGTGATCCAGCGCATGCCGCCGTAGGCGACGTCGTTGCGGACCTCCAGGCCCAGCAGGTCGCGGTAGAACGCGAGCGCCTTGTCCGGGTCGTCGACGGCGAGGAAGGTGTGCGAAAGCTTGATCTCCATGCCGCTCACGCTACGGCAGGACCACCGGCGCGCACTTCTTTGATCCTGACCGGTCGGGTGACCATCCGCGCCACGCACGACGGCAGCCCGGGCAGCTCGGCATGGCTGCGGGCCCGGTACGCGCTCGGCGTCTCGCCCACCAGCTCGGTGAAGCGGGTGCTGAACGAGCCCAGCGAGGAGCAGCCGACCGCCATGCAGACGTCGGTGACGGACATGTCGCCGCGGCGCAGCAGCGCCTTGGCCCGCTCTATGCGCCGCGTCATCAGATACGCGTAGGGCGTCTCGCCGAAGGCCGCGCGGAAACTCCGGGAGAAGTGCCCGGGGGACATCAGCGCCTCCCGCGCCAGCGCCGGCACGTCGAGCGGCTGCGCGTACGCGCGGTCCATGCGGTCGCGGGCCCGCCGCAGCCGCACCAGATCCGTTCTGTCCATGCCCTCAGTGTGCCGCACCCCACTGACACCGGGCCGGGCGCGCCGCGTCCGCGCAGGTCGGAGGGCCTTGCCATCCGACACTCACCGATATATCGTTGAGGCATCGCGAGAGGATCGCGAGGCAATCACGAGACATCACAGAAGGAGAAACGTCATGCGTGGACACACTCATGGACACCCGCACGGAGCCGGCCCCTTCGGGCCCGGCGCACACGGCGAGCACGAGGGCCGCAGGGCCGCCTTCGGGCCGTTCGGACCGCCCTTCGGTGGCGGCCCCTGGGGACCGGGCGGACGGGGGCGCGGAGGCCCGCGCGGCCGGGCCCGGCGGGGGGACGTACGGGCCTCGATCCTGGCCCTGCTCAAGGACCGGGACATGCACGGCTACGAGATGATCCAGGAGATCGCCGACCGCAGCGGCGGCGCGTGGAAGCCGAGCCCCGGCTCGGTCTACCCGACGCTGCAGCTGCTGGAGGACGAGGGCCTGATCACCAGCACGAGCGAGGGCGGCAAGAAGCTCTTCACGCTCACCGACACCGGCCGCCAGGAAGCCGAGGCCGGGCCCGAGGCGCCCTGGGAGGACGCCGGGCGCGGCGTCGACTGGGACGCGATGAACGAGATAAGGAAGGCCGGCGGCGGACTGGTCGAGGCCTTCCGCCAGGTGTGGGTCGCCGGCACCCCCGAGCAGCGCGAGAAGGCGCTGACGGTGGTGAACGAGGCCCGCAAGAAGCTCTACCTCATCCTCGCCGACGAGGACTGACGGCGGACGCCGCAGCCGCGCCGGCGGCGGGGGAGACGGCGGGCCCCCGGGGAATCGCCCCCGGGGGCCCGCCCCTGTGCGCGGAGGCGGCGGCTCAGCCGCGCGGGCGGCTCGACCCGCGCACCACCAGCCGGGTCGGCACGATACGCGGCTGCGCCGGCTCCACCGGCGCCGCGTCGATCAGCCCGCGCAGCGACGCCACCGCCGCCTCGCCGAGCCCGCGCTGGTCCTGCGCCACGGTGCTCAGGGCCGGGCGGACCAGCGACGCGGCGTCGATGTCGTCGAAGCCGACCACCGCCAGGTCGCCGGGCACCGAAAGACCCGCGTCCGCCGCCGCGTGCATCGCGCCTATCGCCATCTGGTCGCCGGCCGCGAAGATCGCGGTCGGCCGGTCGGCGAGCGCCAGCAGCCGCTTGCCCGCGCTCTGCCCGCTGGCCAGGAAGAAGTCGCCCTCCGTCACATACTCCGGCGGCACCGCCAGCCCCAGCCGCGTACAGGCCCGCAGATAGCCCGCCAGGCGTTCGGCGGCCGGCGGCAGGTGCAGCGGGCCGGTCACGGTGGCGATCCTGCGGTGCCCCTGCTCGTACAGGTGCTGCACGGCAAGCTCCGCGCCCGCCGCGTTGTCCGAGCTGACCCGGACCGTACGCGGCCCGGTGAAGGCGGTGTCGATGCCCGCGCACGGCACGGTCGAGCCGGCCAGCAGCCGCAGGCAGCGGTCGTCCGGCGGCGTGGTCAGCACGATCACGCCCTCCAGGTTGTGCCGCCGCACCGCCTGCAGCAGCGCGGTGTCCTGCTCCTCCGCGCCCGGCGTGTTGAGCAGCATCAGGTGGTAGTCGGCCTCGGACAGCGCGGTGCGCACGGCACTGAGCAGCCCCAGCAGATACGGGTTGTGCAGGCCCCTCGCCTCCTGCCCGCTGTCCCATATCAGCCCGATGGTGTCCGAGCGGCGGCGCACCAGCGTACGGGCGGGTTCGTTGGGCGCGTAGCCCAGTTCGCTGGCCAGCGCCCGGATCTTCGCCCGGGTCGCCTCGCTCACCTCGGCTCGGTCGTTCAGCGCGCGGGAGACGGTGGCGGTCGACACGCCGCTGCGGCGGGCGAGTTCACGGATGTTCACGGCGGACCCGTTCTGCGCGAATGGACAAGGGACGGTGGACAAGGGCGTAAATATGAGAACGACATGAAGAGACGGAAAAAAGCCTGCTGCACACAGTCTTGACGATCAGTCGGGGCGAGGACAGACTTCCCGCCGATCGGAAACGTTTACGGCACGGTCGGCCCCGGCTCGCCCGGGGATCCCCAACAGGAACGGGACGCCTGCGATGCCAATGAACGCTCGACGACTGCGCGTCAGAACCCTTCTGACGCTCGCCACCGCCGCCGCCTGCGTGGCCGCGGTGGCCTCCGTACCGGCACAGGCCGGCGACAACCCCACGTACACCAACCGGAACGCCCCCGTCGACGTGCGGGTCAAGGACCTTCTCAAGCGGATGACGCTGGACGAGAAGATCGGCCAGATGGACCAGATTTCGGTGGTCCGCATGCAGGGCGACTGCGAATGGAGCGGCGGCGCCTTCACCGAATCCTGCATGAAGAACGTCCTGGTCGACAATGCCGCGGGCTCGGTGCTCTCCGGCGGCGGCGCAGGACCCGCCGTCAACACCCCGTCGAACTGGGCGGCAATGGTCAACGCCGTGCAGAAGTACGCGATCGAGAACTCGCGCCTGCACATCCCGGTCATCTACGGCGTCGACGCCGTGCACGGCCACAACAACGTGCTGGGCGCCACGATCTTCCCGCAGGAGATCGGCCTGGGGTCGAGCTGGGACCCCGGCCTGGTCGGCGACGCGGGCGCCGCCACCGCCCGGGCGGTCGCCGCCACCGGCATCGACTGGAACTTCGCACCGGTCGCCGACATCGCCCGCGACCAGCGCTGGGGCCGCTACTACGAGACGTACGGCGAGGACCCGCTGCTCGCCGGCACCCTCGCCTCCGCCGCCGTCAAGGGCATCCAGGGCGCCGACGGCGCCAAGGACGTCGCGGCGACCGTCAAGCACTTCGCCGGCTACGGCGAGCCCGGCAACGGCCACGATCGCGTCCCCGGCGACGTCTCGCTGCGCTACCTCCAGGACACCCTGCTGCCGTCCTACAAGCAGGCCGTGGACGCCGGAGCCATGTCGGTGATGGTCAATTCCGGTGCCGTCAACGGCGTCCCGGCGACCGCCTCGCACTACCTGCTCACCGACGTGCTGCGCGACCAGTGGGGCTTCAAGGGCGTCGAGGTCAGCGACTGGCAGGACGTACGGGCCCTGCAGACCTCGTACCACATCGCCGCCGACTACCCCGAGGCCATCGCCAAGGCCGTCAACGCCGGTCTGGACATGGCGATGGAGCCCTACGACGCGCAGGGCTTCACCGACGGGCTCAAGACCGCCGTGCAGCGCGGGCTGGTGTCCGTCAAGCGCATCGACCAGTCCGTCTCCCGCATCCTCACCATGAAGTTCGAGCTCGGGCTGTTCGAGCACCCCTATGTGGACGCCTCGAAGGCCGACGGGCGGGTGATCGGCGCCGACACCGCGCTCGCCCGCAAGGCCGCCGACGAGTCGCAGGTGCTGCTGCGCAACGACGGCAATGTGCTGCCGATCGCGAAGTCGGCGAAGAAGATCGTGGTGGCCGGCTCCTACGCCGACGACATCAACGACCAGGCCGGCGGCTGGACGGTCGGCTGGCAGGGCGTGCCCGACGGGGTCACGCTGCCCGGCACCACCGTGCTCCAGGGCATCAAGGAGGCCGCGCCCCCGGGGACGACGGTGGTGCGCGCGACGTCCGCGGACGACGCGGTGACCCAGGCCGAGGACGCCGACCTGACCGTCGTGGTGGTCGGTGAGAAGGCCGCCGCCGAAGGCACCGCGGACTCCCCCCGGCCCGAACTGAGCGCCGACCAGCAGGCGCTGGTGAAGTCGCTGAAGGCCACCGGCAAGCCGGTCGTCACCGTGGTGCTCGCCGGCCGCCCGCTGGTGCTCGGCGACGCCGACGGCACACAGGGCCTGCTGATGTCGTGGCTGCCCGGCACCGAGGGCGGCCACGCGGTGGCCGACGTGCTGTTCGGCTCGTACAACCCCAGCGGCCGGCTCAGCGCGTCCTGGCCCAAGGACATCGGCAACGAGCCGCTGTACTACCAGCAGCTCCCCGGCACCAACGCGGGACCCGAGTCGAACTACGACGCGGCCTACCGCTTCGGCGCGGGCCTGTCCTACACCAGCTACACCTTCGACTCGGTCAAGGCGTCCGCCGCGAGCGTCCGCACCCGCGACACCATCACCCTGAAGGTGGGCGTCTCCAACACCGGCAGCCGCGCGGGCGACCTGGTCGTCCCCGTCTATGTCGCGCAGCCCACCAGCGACGTGCTCACCCCGCCCGCCAAGCTCGTCGCCTTCACCCGGGTGCACCTGGGCGCGGGACAGCACACGACGGTGAGCCTGAAGGTGCCGCCGACCCGGCTCGCCCTCACGCCGGGCGACATCGACGGCTCGGGGCCGCAGCAGGTCGAGCGCGGGGCGTACGTCTTCACCGCGGGCAGCCAGAGCACGACGGTGACCGTGCGCTGACCGGCCGGCCCGGTCGTGAGCCGCGTCCGCGGGGCGCGGTGAGCTGACGGCGGCGGGCCGCGGGCGGGGCACTTTCCCGTCCGCGGCCCGCCGTGCCGCACGCACCGCACGGCGCCCGGATGCCAGGCTTGGCCCGCTGCCGCCGGGGAAGGCGCCCGGCGGGCGGAGGGAGGACGCATGAGCGAGGGTACGGACGGCGCCGCGGCGGACCGGGAGCTGCTGGAGCGGATCAGGGCCGCGCCCGTGCTCGCCGGGCCGCTGCTCACCTTCGACCCCGACCGGGCGCCCGGCGCCCCCGGGCCGCTCTTCGCCGCCTGGCTGGACCGCGCGCTCGCCGACGGGGTGCCCGAGCCGCAGATCATGACGCTCAGCACCGCCGCCGCGGACGGCACGCCGAGCGCCCGGGTGCTGATGCTGCGCGGCGTCGACTCGGCGGACTGCGCCGTCGTCTTCGCCGGCGACCGCCGCAGCGGCAAGGGCCGCGACCTCGCCGCGAACCCGGTCGCCGCGGTCTCCTGGTACTGGCCCGCGCACGGCCGGCAGATCCGGATGACCGGCCCGGTCGACGCCCTGGACGCCGGGACCGCCCGGCGCGACTACCTCGGCCGCTCGCCGGCCTCCCGCGCCGCCGGCCTCGCCGGGGTCACCAGCGCGCCGCTGGGCAGCCTGGCGGAGTACGCGCGCGAGCGCCGCGCCGCACAGGAGCGCGTGGCCGCCGAGCCGGACGCGGTGCCGGAGGGCCACACCGTCTACCGGCTGCGGGCCCGCCAGGCGGAGTTCTGGCAGGCCGACCCCGAGCGCGGCCACCTGCGGCTGCACTACACGCGGGACGGCGACGGCTGGACCCGCACCTTGCTGTGGCCATGACTCATCCCCCGGGAGGATGCCGCCGCCGGCCGACCCCCTCCGCGGACGGAGGCGGAATGGACCGCTGAGCCGATGCGGCACGGCCGGGGCCTCTGGTGTGATGGATGGCGTGTACAGCGACCAGGGGCCGACGCCGGAGCCGGCCCACCCCGAGGACGACGCGCAGCTGACAGCGCAGATGCGCGCCGTGGCCGCGAGCGCGCGCCGCCGCGCGGTCCGGGACGGGGACACGCAGGCCGACACCGCGCACCTGCTGCACTCCCTGCTGGAGAACGACCCGCAGGCCCGCGCCGCCTGCGACATACCCGAGGGCCGGGCCGCCCGCGTCCTCGGCTACCTGGTGCAGCGCAGCATCGGCTACGGGCTGCGCTGGCACGGCTCGGTGGAGGACTCCGGGGCGCTGCCCCTGCTGACGATGACCGCGCCGGGCTGGAGCCCGGCCGCCTCCGCCGCGCTCGGCGGCGCGGTGGACCTGGCCCGGGCGCGCGGCCGGCAGCAGGCCGACGGCATCGACCTGCTGCACGCGCTGGCCGCCGACCCGGACTGCCGCGCCGCCGACGTCCTGCGCGCGGCCGGGCTGGACCCGGACGGGCTGCAGGAGGAGCCCGGGGCCGGCTTCGGCACGGTGCCGGGGCCGCGGAGCGCCGGGACCGGGGATGACAGGGCTTAACGGGGTGACGGTCCTGTCGCCGGCTGACATGATGGCCGGATGCGCGGAACTGCGGTGAAGAGCACCGGACTCGGGCTCGCCTTGGTGTCGGCGTGCGCCTTCGGAGGGTCCGGCGTCGCCGCGAAACCGCTCATCGACCTGGGCCTCGATCCGCTCCAGGTGGTGTGGATGCGGGTGGCTGGCGCCGCGCTCGTCCTGCTGCCCGTCGCGCTGCGCTCCCGCGCTCTGCCCCGGCAACGGCCCGGCCTGGTCGCCGGGTTCGGGCTGCTGGCGATCGTCGGCTGCCAGGCGCTCTACTTCGTGGCCATCGCGCGGATACCCGTCGGCATAGCGATCCTCGTCGAATACCTCGGCCCGGCGCTGCTGCTCGGCTGGATCCGGTTCGTCCAGCGCCGCCCGGTCACCCGCGCCGCCGCGCTCGGCGTCGTCCTGGCCACCGCGGGCATGACCTGCGTGGTCGAGGTGTGGTCGGGCCTCGCCTTCGACGCGCTCGGGCTGCTCTACGCGTTCGGCGCGGCATGCTGCCAGGTGGCGTACTTCGTCCTGGCCGACGGCGGCGGTTCCGGCCGTACGGACGGCGCCGCCGCGCCGGAGCCGGAGTCGGTCATCGCGCACGGGCTGGTCGTCGGGGCGCTCGTGCTCACGGCGGTCTCCCACCCGTGGACGATGCGGTGGCACACGCTGGGGCATCAGGCCGCGCTCGGGGACCGCGAGGTGCCGGCGGTGCTGCTGGTGGGGTGGATCGTGCTGGTCTCCACGGTGGTCGCCTACCTCACCGGCGTGACGGCGGTCCGCAGCCTCAGCCCGCAGGTCGCGGCGGTCGTCGGCGGGATGGAGGCGGTGATCGCCACGGTGCTCGCGTGGATCCTGCTGGCCGAGCACCTGGGGTTCTGGCAGGTGGCGGGTGGGGCGCTGGTGGTGGCCGGCGCGCTGGTCGCGCAGACTGCTTCTGCGAAGCCCGGCAGGGCCGAAGGGACGGTTGTGGCGGCGAGCGCGCCTGCGCAGGAGCGGATGTCTGCGTGAGGGGTGGGGGCATCGGGGGGTGCGCCTTGAGGTGCGTCGGCCGCTGACGGTTGCTTCGTGGCTGAGCGCGCAGTTCCCCGCGCCCCTAGGTGGGTGCCCCTTGGGGTGTGTTGCTTGCGTGCGGTGTGTTGTGGCTGGGCGCTCCGTTCTCCCAGGGCTTCGCCTGGGAGGTGCCCCCCCCGCGCCCCTAGGTGGGTGCCCCCTCGGGCGCGTTGTCTGCGTGCGGTGCGTTGTGGTTGGGTGCGCCGGGCTTCGCCTGGGGGTGCCCCCTGGGTGGGGGTCTAGCGGGGGCATATCGTGGTGGGGTGCAGAGCGTTGTTCTTTCGCCGCCCGTGGGGTGAGTGCGGGCGAGGTCGGGGGCCGTCGGGGGTTGGGGCCGGCGGTCGGTCGGGGTTGCCCGCGAAACGGGATGAGGCCGTTGACCGACACTTCCGCGGGAGAACTCCGTGTTCCTCAGGCATGCACCCGCCCCGGCCACCCGGGGCCTGATCTACGTCGCGGTCGCCGCGACCGGCTGGGGTACGGCCGGCGCCGTCGCCGCCGCCTTGTACGGGGGGAGCGGGCTCGGCCCGTTCGCCCTCACCTTCTGGCGCGCCGCAGGCGGCTTCGTGCTGCTGCTCGCCGCCCGGCTCGCCCGCCGGCCGCGGGCGGAGGCGGCCGGTGGGCCGCGGGCCCGTACCGTACGGCGGGTGGTGGCGACCGGCGCCGGGCTCACCGTCTTCCAGATCGCCTACTTCTGCGCGGTGCGGTCCACGGGCCTGGCCGTGGCCACCGTCGTGACGCTCGGCTCGGGCCCGGTGCTCATCGCGCTGGCCGCGCGGCTGACGATGGGTGAGCGGCTGGGCCGCGGCGGCGCCCTGGCGGTGGCCGGCGCGCTCGGCGGCCTCGCGGTGCTGGTCCTCGGCGGCGGCCGGGCCGACGTACGCCCCGCCGGCGTCGGGCTCGCGGTGCTCTCCGCGGCGGGCTACGCCGCGATCACCGTGCTGACCCGCTGGTGGGGGCGCGACGGCGGGACCGGCGACCCGTTCGGCACCTCGATGTGGGCCTTCGGCATCTGCGCGGCCGTGCTGCTGCCGGCCGCCTGCTGGGAGGGCCTGCTGCCGCACACCGCGCACCTCGGCCGTACGCTGCTGCTGCTCGGCTACCTCGCCTCGGTGCCGACCGCCCTCGCCTACGGCCTGTACTTCGCGGGCGCCGCGGTACTGCGGGCGGCGACGGTGTCGGTGGTCGCCCTCATCGAGCCGGTCTCGGCGACGGTGCTCGCCGTCACCCTGCTCGGCGAGCAGTTGACGGCGGCGACCGTGCTCGGCTCGTGCTGCCTGCTGGGCGCGGTCGGCGCGCTCACCACGGACGAGGCCCGCGCGGCACGCCGACGGCCCCGTACGGTCATGGCGGTCAGCGGGGCACCGGCGGCAGATAGTCCGGCAGCGCTATGTCCTGGCCCGGCAGTTCGGCCGGCTCCGGTACGCCGTAGGAGGTGACGACCGGGAGCACACCGGACCAGTAGGGCAGCGTGACGTCCTCCGGCTCCTCGTTGGGGCCGCCGGTGCGCAGCTTGGCCGACACCTCGCGCAGGTCGAGCCGGATCACGGCGGTCGCCGCGAGCTCCTTGGCGTTCGGCCGCCGGGTGTCGGCCGAGCGGCCCGGGACGGCCTGGTCGACGATCGCGTCCAGCGCGGCGGCCCGCTCGCCGGGGTCGGTCACGTCGAACGCGGTGCCGTGCACCACCACCGAGCGGTAGTTGACGGAGTGGTGGAAGGCGGACTTGGCCAGCACCAGGCCGTCCACGTGCGTGACCGTCAGGCACACCGGCAGCCCGCCGCCGGACGCCTCCCGCAGGGGCCGCGAGCCGGTGGACCCGTGCACGTACAGCCGCTCGCCGCTGCGCGCGTACAGCGTGGGCAGCACCACCGGGGCGCCGTCCCGGACGTAGCCGAGGTGGCAGAGGTAGCCCTGGTCGAGGATCGCGTGCACGGTCGCCCGGTCGTAGGCGGCCCGCTCCTTGGCGCGGGTGGGGGTGCTGCGGCCGGTGGCGGGATACGTGCCGAACTGCTCGGCGGAGGACTCGGGGGCGGTCGGCATGGTGCGATCCTTTGCACTAGTGCATAATGGGCTTTGTGCTAGGAGAGTACAGAATCCATGGTCGGGGCGCATCGGGTATTGCCGCCGACATCGAGAGCGCGGTCGGCGCCGGCGCGCTGCGCCCGGGCGACGCGCTGCCGCCGCTGCGCGACCTGGCCGCCGAGCTCGGCGTCAACGCCAACACCGTGGCCGCCGCCTACCGGCTGCTGCGCGACCGCGGGGTGATCGAGACCGCGGGCCGCCGCGGCAGCCGGGTGCGGGCCAGGCCCGCGACCGCGCCGCGCGACCAGATCCGTATCGACGTGCCGCCGGGCGTACGGGACGTCTCCAAGGGCAACCCCGATGTCGCGCTGCTCCCGCCGCTCGGCGACGCGCTCGCCGTGGCCGCCGGGCGGCACGCCCGCAACCCGCCGCTCTACGGCAGCCCGCCGGTGGACCCGGAGCTGGCCGAACTCGCCCGTGCCGCGCTGGACGCGGACGGGGTGCCCGCCGGGCCGGTCGGGCTCACCTCGGGCTCGCTGGACGCGATGGAGCGGGTGCTGACCGCGCATCTGCGGCCCGGCGACGCGGTCGCCGTGGAGGACCCGGGGTGGGGCAGCCTGCTCGACCTCGTGCCCGCGCTCGGCCTGCGGGTGGTGCCGGTCGCGGTGGACGACGAGGGACCGGTGGCCGGCGATGTCGCCCGCGCGCTGCGGGCCGGCGCCCGCGCGCTGGTGGTGACCGACCGCGGGCAGAACCCGACCGGCGCGGCCGTCTCCGCCGCCCGCGCCGGCGAACTGCGCGGCCTGCTCGCCGAGCACCGCCATGTGCTGGTGATCGACGACGACCATGTGCACGGCGCGGTCGACCTGCCGCTGCACTGCCTGTCCGGCGTCACCGACCACTGGGTGCTGGTGCGCTCGGTCGCCAAGGCGTACGGCCCCGACCTGCGGCTCGCGCTCTACACCGGCGACGCCACCACCGTGGACCGGGTACGCGGCCGGCACCGGCTCGGCGCGGGCTGGGTGAGCCATCTGCTCCAGCAGGCCGTCGTCCACCTGTGGCGCACCGGCGCCGTGGACCCGGCGGCCGTCGCCGCCTCGTACGGCGCCCGGCGCGACGCGCTGGTGCGGGCGCTCGCCGAGCGCGGGGTCACCGCGCACGGGCGCAGCGGCATGAACGTGTGGGTGCCGGTCAGCGACGAGACCGGCGCGGTCGCCGGCCTGCTCCAGCACAGCTGGGCCGTCACCCCGGGCGCCCGCTTCCGGGTGCGCTCGGCGCCCGGCGTGCGCGTGACGGTCTCCCCGCTGGACCTGGACGACATCGCGCCGCTGGCCGGCGCCGTCGCCGAGGTGCTGCACGCGCCCGGCGCCGGCCGCTACGGCTGAGGGCCGGCCGCCTTCTTCCGCGGCACGGGCCGCGCGCCGGGCCGCCGCTGGGTGAGCGCGGCCCCGACGAGGATGACGACCGCGCCGACCGGCTCGTTCCAGTGCAGCGTCTCGCCCAGCAGCAGCACGCCGGCCGCGGTCGCCACGATCGGGATGAGGTACGTCACCATCGACCCGATTGTCGGGCCCTTCTGCGCGACCAGCCCGTACTGCACCAGGAACGCCATCCCCGTGCCCAGCGCGCCCAGCGCGAAGACCGACAGCACCGACTTCGCCGGCCAGGCGTCCGGCATCGAGGTGAAGAACGGCGTGACGACCAGCAGTTGGACCGTGCCGGCCATCAACTGGCTCGCGGACACCGCCAGGTGCGAGCTGCCGGTGCCGCCCAGCGTCCGGCGCACGTACGCCCACCCCACCGCGTAGCTGAAGGCGGCCGTCAAGGCCATGAGGGTGCCCTTCGGGTCCTGCCCGGAGAAGCCCTGCCACGCCCCGAGCACCGTGAGCACCCCGAGGAAGCCCAGGCCCACGCCGGCGAAGCGCTCCCGCGAGGGCCGGTCCTCCGACAGCGCCACCAGCGAGACCAGCATCGAGAACAGCGGCGTGGCCGCGTTGCATATCCCGGCGACCATCGACGGGATCGTCTGCTCCGCCGTCGCGAACAGCGTGAACGGCAGCGAGTTCAGCAGGATCGCCGCGACGAACAGATGCAGCCAGGTGCGCGGCGAGCGGGGCAGCCGCTCACGCCGCACCGCGACCGCCGCGGCGAGCACGGCGGTGCCGAACACCATCCGGCCCAGCGTCACCTGCAGCGGTGCGAACGCCTCGTTGCCCACCTTCATGAACAGGAAGCTGAAGCCCCACACCAGGCCGAGCGCCGCGAACCTGATCCGCCAGTCCAGCACCGGACGGCGGCGCGGCGCGGGCGGCGAACCGGCGGCATCGGCGGCTTCGGCTGCATCGGCTGCATCGGCGGCATCGGCGGCTTCGGCAGGGGATCCGCCGGCGGCGGCGGGAGTGGGGCGGCTTGCGGCGGGTGCGGTCATGGCTCCACGATGACGGTCCCGATCTCGTAGTACAAGCGAGTTTTCGTTGAAGGACAATGTAGTATTTCTTATATGTTGAGTCTGGAGCGCCTGCGCATCCTGCATGCGATCGACACCTACGGTTCGGTGAGCGCCGCCGCCGACGTGCTGAGCGTGACCACCTCCGCGGTCTCCCAGCAGATGGCCAAGCTGGAGCGGGAGACCGGCCAGGCGCTGCTCGCCAGGAGCGGCCGGGGCGTGCGGCTCACCGACGCCGGGCGGCTGCTGTCCGGGCACGCCGAGCGGATACTGTCGCTGGTCGAGCTCGCGCACTCCGACCTGGAGGCGCACCGGGGCGCCGCGGTCGGCGACCTGGTCGCCGGCGCCTTCCCGACCGCCGTCCGCGGCCTGTTCCCCGCCGCCCTCACCGAACTGCGCCGCGCGCACCCGCAACTGCGCCCGACGGTGCACGAGCTGGAGCCGCACGACTCGCTGGCCCGGCTGGTGCGCGGCGACCTCGACCTCGCGGTCGTGCTCGACTGGTACAACAAGCCGCTCTCGCTGCCCGGGGGCCTGGCCAAGGCGCCGCTCTTCGACGACATCGTGGACGTCGCGCTGCCGGCCGGGCACCGGCTGGAGGGCCGTACCGACATCGACCTCGACGAACTCGCCGACGACGACTGGATCGCCTGGCCGGACGGCGGTTTCTGCCACGAGTGGCTGCTGTTCACGCTGCGCGGCAAGGGCGTCGAGCCGCGCGTGGCGCACCACGCGGAGGAGCACGCGACGGTGCTCGCCCTGGTCGCGGCGGGCCTCGGCGTCGCCGTCATGCCGCGGCTCGGCCGGGATCCGCTGCCCGGCGGGGTGCGGATGGTGCCGGTGCGGCACACCATGCACCGCCACGTCTACGCGGTGTGGCGCGCCGACGCCGACCGCCGCCCGGCGATCCGGGCCGCGGTGGACGCGCTGCGCACCGCCGCCCGCCGCGACGCCTGACCCGCCACGGTCCCGGCGGGTCAGGCGACGCGGCGGGCGCGGCGGCGCGGCGGCGGGCTCAGCCGAGCGTGAGGGTGTCCCCGGAGACCGTGACCGGCTCGGCCGCCAGCGGCGAGGTGGCCGGGCCGTTCGCGACCGAGCCGTCGGCGATGTGGAACTTGCTGCCGTGGCAGGGGCAGTCGATCGTGCCGTCCGCGACCTGCGCCACCGTGCAGCCCATGTGGGTGCACACCGCGGTGAAGCCCTTGAACTGCCCCGCGGTCGGCTGCGTGACGACCACCTTCTGGTCGGCGAAGACCTTGCCGCCGCCCACCGGGATGTCCGAGGTCTTCCCCAGCACGGTGCCGCCGCCCGACCCGGAGCCCCCCGAACCTCCCGAGCCGGAGCCGGAGCCGGAGCCGGAGCCCGAGCCCGCGTCCGAGGTGGCCGGCGCCGGTGCCCCGCCGCCGTCGGAGGGCGCGCCGGAGGCGGGCGCGTCGGACGCCGAGCCGGAGTCCGAGTCGGAGCCGCCGCACGCGGCGAGCACGGCGGCGAGACCCGCGCCGCCCGCCGCGACGACGAGGCTGCGACGGGTCGGGACGAGGGGGAGACCGGGCTTGTCGGCTCCGGGCGTTTCGGCCATGAGCTGCATCCTGTTCGACTGGGCGGGCCGGCCGGCGGGAGGGCGCCGCCCGGCGGGCGTGATGTGCACGCGTGCCTGGTGATACGCGCGATCACCGGGTTGCGTTCAGCCGCCCGCCGGATTTCACCCGGCTGCCGTAACGCGCGGCCTCCGCGCGACCGGCGATAGCCTGGCCCGATGCTGAGAGAAGTGACGGGCATCCGGTATGTGACGCCGCTGCGCGAGGGCGGCTCGGTGCCCGGCGTGGTGGAGGCCGACGACCTCGGGACGTACGTGGTCAAGTTCCACGGCGCCGCGCAGGGCCGCAAGGCGCTGGTCGCCGAGGTGATCGCCGGCGAGCTGGGCCGCCGGCTGGACCTGCGGGTGCCGGAGCTGGTCCGCTTCGACTTTGACCCGGTGATCGGCCTCGGCGAGCCCGACCAGGAGATCCAGGACCTGCTCAAGGCCAGCGGCGGCCTCAACCTCGGCATGGACTTCCTGCCCGGCTCCCTCGGCTTTGACCCGCTGGCCTTCGGCGTGGAGCCCGCCGAGGCGAGCCGCGTCGTGTGGTTCGACGCGCTGATCGGCAACGTCGACCGGTCCTGGCGCAACCCCAACCTGCTGGTCTGGCACCGCAACCTGTGGCTCATCGACCACGGCGCCTCGCTCATCTGGCACCACAACTGGAAGGGCGCCGCGGCCTCCGCCGCCAAGCCCTACGATGCCTCCGACCACGCCCTGTCCCGCTTCTCGCCCGACCCGGCCGCCGCCGCGGCGGAACTGGCGCCGCGGGTGACCGCCGGCCTGCTCGCCGAGGTCACCGCGCTCGTCCCGGACGAGTGGCTGGCCGGCGAGCCCGGCTTCGACTCGCCCGACGCCGTACGCCGGGCCTACGGCGAGCTGCTGGCCGCCCGCGCCGCCGACATCCACGAGCGCATCACCCTCGCCCCCCGCCGCCGCGACCGCCGGCCGCCGCCCGAATGGCTGCGCACCTGGGTCGACGGCAAGAACGCCGAGGGCGCGGACGCAGGGGAGCGCGCCTGATGGGCGGGCGGGACGTGTTCGAGTACGCGCTGGTGCGCGTCGTGCCGCGGATCGAGCGCGGCGAGCTGATCAACGCCGGCGTGCTGGTCTACTGCCGGGCGAAGGCGTACGTCGGGGTGCGGGTGCACCTGGACGAGTCCCGGCTGCGCTGCCTCGACCCGGACGTGGACGTCGCCGCGGTACGGGCGGCGCTGCGCGGCTACCAGGAGGTGTGCGCGGGCGGCGAGGACGCCGGGCAGGCCGGCGGCGACGACCCGGGGCGGCGCTTCCGCTGGCTCACCGCGCCGCGCAGCACCGTCGTGCAGCCGGGCCCCATCCACACCGGGCTCACCGCCGACCCGGACGGCGAGGCGGACCGGCTGCTCACCCTGCTGGTCCACTGAGCCGCGGCGCCGCCGGGCGCGTACCGCGCGGTGTGCCGGGCCACATCACCCGTGGTGGCGTTGACACTCGGTCACTGTCCTCCTACGGTTTCGGCAACGGGACCTACTAAGCGGTCGCTCATCTGTGGGCAGCCACGGAGCCGGCCGCACCACAGGGCTGAGGAGAACAGATGTCCAGCACCGAGCAGCGCGTCGCGATCGTCACCGGCGCCGCCCGCGGTATCGGCGCCGCCACCGCGGTCCGGCTGGCGGCCGAGGGCCGGGCCGTCGCCGTACTCGACCTCGACGAGAGCGCCTGCAAGGACACCGTCGCCGCGATCACCGGCGCCGGCGGCCGGGCGCTCGCGGTCGGCGCCGACGTGGCGGACGAGGCGCAGGTCCAGGCCGCCGTCGCCCGGGTCGCCGAGGAACTGGGCGCGCCCACGGTGCTGGTCAACAACGCCGGCGTGCTGCGCGACAACCTGCTGTTCAAGATGAGCGCCGCGGACTGGGACACCGTCATCGGCGTCCACCTGCGCGGCGCCTTCCTGATGAGCCGCGCCGCCCAGAAGCACATGGTCGACGCGCACTTCGGCCGGATCGTCAACCTCTCCTCGTCCTCCGCGCTCGGCAACCGCGGCCAGGTCAACTACTCCGCCGCCAAGGCGGGCCTGCAGGGCTTCACCAAGACCCTCGCCATCGAGCTCGGCAAGTTCGGCGTCACCGCCAACGCCGTCGCCCCCGGCTTCATCGCCACCGACATGACCGCCGCGACCGCCGCCCGCGTCGGCATGGACTTCGAGGAGTTCCAGGCCGCCGCCGCCACCCAGATCCCGGTGCAGCGCGTCGGCCGCCCCGAGGACGTCGCGGGCGCCATCGCCTTCTTCACCGGCGACGACGCCGGATTCGTCTCCGGCCAGGTGCTGTACGTGGCCGGCGGACCCCTCGACTGACGGCCCAAGGACCCCACACCATGACGCAGAACACCACCCCCGCCTCAGCCTCCGCCCCCGCCGACAGCGGCAGGGCCGCCCTCGTCACCGGCGCCAGCCGCGGCATCGGCTACGCCATCGCGCAGGCCCTGGTCGCCCGCGGCGACCGGGTGTGCATCACCGGCCGCAACGAGGACGCCCTCAAGGAGGCCGTCGAACGGCTCGGCCCCGACCGGGTCATCGGCGTCGCCGGCAAGGCGCACGACGAGGCGCACCAGGCCGCCGCCGTCGAACGCACCATGGAGGCCTTCGGCCGCCTCGACTACCTCGCCAACAACGCCGGCACCAACCCCGTCTACGGGCTGCTCGCCGACCTCGACCTCGGCGTCGCCCGCAAGGTGTACGAGACCAACGTGATCTCCGCGCTCGGCTTCGCCCAGCAGACCTGGAAGGCGTGGCAGAAGGAGCACGGCGGCGCGATACTCAACGTCGCCTCGATCGCGGGCCTGGCCCCCTCGCCCTTCATCGGCGCCTACGGCGTCAGCAAGGCCGCGCTGGTCAACCTGACCGTGCAGCTCGCCGCCGAGATGGCGCCCGGCGTGCGGGTCAACTCCCTCGCGCCCGCCGTGGTCAAGACCAAGTTCGCCGCCGCGCTCTACGAGGGCCGCGAGGAGGAGGCGGCGGCCGGCTATCCGCTGGGCCGGCTCGGCGAGCCCGAGGACATCGGCGGCGCCGCGGCCTTCCTGCTCGGCGAGCAGGCCGGCTGGATCACCGGGCAGAACCTGGTGATCGACGGCGGCCTCTTCCTGCGCGCGGGCGGCGCCTGACGGCGGGCCCCGGGAGCCGCACGGGCCACCGCCCGGCGCGGTGTCAGTGCCGGGCGGTACGTTCTGACGCAGTAACGGATCGCGTACCGGAGGTTCCCGACGTGCCCACCATGCTGCCCGACTCCTGGCAGAGCGTTCTCGGCGAGGAGTTGGACAAGCCCTACTTCCAGCAGCTCACGGATTTCGTGGAGGCCGAGCGCAAGGAGCACCGCATCTTCCCCCCGCGGGAAGAGGTGTTCGCCGCGCTGGAAGCGACGCCCTTCGACCGGGTCAAGGTGCTGATCCTCGGCCAGGACCCGTACCACGGCGAGGGCCAGGGCCACGGGCTGTGCTTCTCGGTGCGCCCCGGGGTGAAGACCCCGCCGTCGCTGCGCAACATCTTCAAGGAGATGCACGCCGAACTCGGCCACCCGGTGCCGGACAACGGCTATCTGCTGCCGTGGGCCGAGCAGGGCGTGCTGCTGCTCAACGCGGTGCTGACGGTCCGTGAGGGCGAGGCCAACTCGCACAAGGGCAAGGGCTGGGAGAAGTTCACCGACGCCGTGATCCGCGCGGTCGCCGGCCGCCAGGACCCGGCGGTCTTCGTGCTGTGGGGGAATTACGCCAAGAAGAAGCTGCCGCTCATCGACACCGACCGGCACATCGTGATCCAGGGCGCGCACCCCTCGCCGCTGTCGGCCAAGCTCTTCCTCGGCAGCCGACCGTTCAGCCAGATCGACGCGGCGGTCGCGGCGCAGGGCCACCAGCCGATCGACTGGCGCATCCCCGACCTCGGCGACCGCACGTAACGCGCGCGGCCGACACGTAACGGGTGCGGCCCGGGCGTAGTGGCGCGCCCGGCTGTTCAGCGGCCGTAGACGCCCGCGCAGATGGCGGCGGCGGGGCTGCCCGCCGGCCAGCCGCCGTACGCCCGGCCCATCGCGCACGGCCCGCTGCCCGCGACCCCCGGCGGCACCGCCGCCCGGCGCCCCACCGGCCGCGGCCGGCGCGGCACCGGCGCAGTGGTCCGCCGCGCGGGCGCCCGGGTGTGCGGCGCCCCCGGCGGGGCGGGGGCCTTCGCCCCGGCGGGCGGCGTGACGTCGGCCAGCAGCGGCTCGACGGGCGGCTGCGCCGGAGCCCCCACCCGGGGCACCGGGCGGGTCGGCGCGGGGGAGGGGCCGGCAGCGGGGGAGACGGTGGTGCATCCGGCGGCGGCACAGGCCAGCAGGATCACCATGACGTTCGACAGGCGCACCCGCCCCACTCTGCCCGCGCCGGCGGCCCGGCGGCATTCCCCCCAAGGGTGATCCCCGCGCCCGCCGTGCCGCGCCGTCACCCGTACGGGGAAGTGCCGCCCCGCCCCCCGGCGGGCCCCCGACCGGCCCGTATGCTGCGGGGACGCCGCGCCCGGCCGGGGCGCGGGCAGGAAGGCGGGAGCAGCGGATGGCATCGGGCAGCGAGCCCCTGAAGGTCGGCGTCATCGGACTCGGCGACATCGCGCAGAAGGCGTACCTGCCGGTGCTGACCGCCCAGCCCGGCCTGGAGCTGCACCTGCACACCCGCACCCGCGCCACCCTCGACCGGATCGGCGACGCCCACCGGCTGCCGCACCGCCACACCACCCTCGACGCGCTGCTCGGCCAGGGCCTGGACGCCGCGTTCGTGCACGCGCCCACCGAGAACCACGTCGAGATCGCCGCCGCCGTCATCGAGGCCGGCGTGCCCGTCTACGTCGACAAGCCGCTCGCCCGCGACGCCGCCGGCGCCCGCGCCCTCGTCGCGCTCGCCGAGGACCGCGGCGTCCCGCTGATGGCCGGCTTCAACCGCCGCCACGCCCCCGGCTACGTCCAGTGCCTGGACCATCCGCGGGACCTGGTCTTCCTGCACAAGAACCGCATCGGCCTGGCCGACGACCCCCGCGAGGTGGTCTTCGACGACTTCATCCACGTCGTCGACACCCTGCGCTTCCTCGTGCCCGGCGAGATCGAGCAGGTCCGTGTCACGGCCAAGGTCGTCGCGGGCCTGCTGCACCACGTCGTGCTGCACCTGTCCGGCGACGGCTTCACCGCCGTCGGCTCGATGAACCGGATGAGCGGCTCGGTCGAGGAGAGCCTCGACGTCAGCGGCGGCGACACCCGCCGCCAGGTGCTCAACCTCGCCGAGGTCGTCGACCACAAGGGCCAGCCCACGCTGCGCCGCCGCGGCGACTGGGTGCCGGTCGCCCGGCAGCGCGGCATCGAGCAGATCACCCTCGCCTTCCTCGACGCGGTCCGCACCGGCGCCCCGCTGGACGCCCGCGACGCGCTCGCCACCCACGAGCTGTGCGAACGCATCGTCACCGAGGTACGGGAACAGGCCGCCTGACCGCGAGCGTCACCTCGTACGCCGCCGCGGCCAGCACCAGCAGCAGCGCCAGCCGCGGCACCCAGTCGCCGAACCGGACGTAGAGGCTGCGCCCCGAGGCCAGCGGCACGTCGTAGACCGCCGAGGTGCCGGCGCCGGTGCCGACCCGGCGGCCCACCCGGTGCCCCTCGGCGTCGTAGACCGCGCTGATCCCGGTCAGCGTCGCGTGCACCATCGGCCGCCCGCTCTCGGCCGCCCGCAGCGCGGCGAGCGAGGCGTGCTGGGCGGGCGCCCAGCTGTGCTGGAAGGACGACGTGGACGACTGCGCCACCAGCAGCTGCACACCGTCCCCGGCCAGCCGCCGGCTCATGTCGGGGAAGGCGGTCTCGAAGCACACCAGCGGCCCGAACCGCAGCCCGCCGGCGTCCATCACCACCTGCCGGGCGCCGCGCCGCCGGTCCTGGCCGGCCGCCTTGCCCACCGACGTCGCCCAGCCCAGCACCGACCGCAGCGGGATGTACTCGCCGAACGGCACCAGCCGCATCTTGTCGTACGTCGGCCCGGTCACCCCGCCCGGGCCGATCAGCACCGACGTCTTGGCGATGCCGGAGCCGTCGGCGCGCTCGGCGTCCACGTTGACCAGCAGGTCAGCGCCGACCTGCCGGGACAGCGCGGCGAGCCGGCGCGCCACGTCGGGCCGGCCGGCCAGGTCCACCCCGACGCTGCTCTCGCCCCACACCACCAGGCCCGGGTGACTGCCCGCCAGCCGCCGGGTCAGCGCCACCTCGCGGTCCAGCCGCGCCTGCCCGGTGGCGACGACACCCGGCTGCACGATCGCGATCCGGGTGCCGCCCGCCGGCCGCGGCAGCGGCGCCCACAGCCACGCCGCGGCCCCGCCCAGCACCGCCACGAGCAGCGCGGCCACCGCGGGCCTGCGCAGCCCGGGCGCCGCCACCAGCAGTACCACCGCGGTGTTGACCAGCACCAGGGCCGCGCTCACCAGCCACACCCCGCCGACCGACACCAGCCGCAGCGCCGGCGCCACCTGCCACTGACTGGCACCCAGCAGCCCCCAGGGCCCGCCGAGATACTGCCAGGAGCGCACCAGCTCCACCATCAGCCACCCGCACGGCAGCAGCACCAGCGCCGCGCCGGCCCGCGGCTGCTGCTGCCCGCCGGTCCCCAGCAGCCGCCGCACCAGCCAGCCCCAGGGCGCCCACAGCGCCCCCAGCAGCAGCGCGAGCACCACGGCGAAGACGTTCAGGCTCGGGATGAGCCAGTGGTGCACCGCGAGCATGAACCCGGCGCCGCCGAGCCACCCGTCGACGGCGGCCCGCCGCGCGGTGCGGGCCGACCGGGCGAGCAGCATCCACGGCACCAGCGCCCCGTACGCCAGCCACCACAGGGAAGGGGCGGGGAAGGCCAGCGAGGGCAGCGCCCCGGCCGCGGCGGCGACCGCGCCCCGGGCCCAGGGGGACGCCAGGGCGCCCTCCCGCCTCGACCGCCGCTTGGTGGCCGTCACCGTCATCCGCGCTCCTCACCGCTCCGCACACCTGCCGGCCGCCGGATCCGTACCGGCGGGTACGGGCGGGGCGACCGCGCGGCGACCAGTCTCCCCGCCCGGCCGGCCTCCCGCCCGCCGGGCGGCGCGCCGGACGGCGTCGGCGTGTCGGGCGGCGGTACGGCCCGGGCGCGCGGACCTCACCCGTACGGCCCAGGGCGGCGGATGCGCGGGGCCGGCGCGCGGGGGTCGGCGCGGTCGGCGGCTCAGGGCAGCCGGTTCCAGGCGGTCAGCACATGGCGGCCGTGCTCCGAGCCCAGCCCGCTCACCGTGCCGGTGGCGAGCTGGAAGAGGGCGCCGTCGGCGGGCGGCAGGCCGAGCCGGCGGGCCGTCAGCACCCGCAGGAAGTGCGCGTGGGCGACCAGCACCACATCGCCGCCGTCGCCGTCGGCGAGGGCCGCGTCCACCCGGGCCAGCACCCGGTCGGCGCGGTCGCCGACCTGCTGCGCGGTCTCACCCGGATGGCCCTCGGGCCCGGGGACCACCCCGTCGGTCCACAGGTCCCAGCCGGGCCGCTCGCGGTGGATGTCGGGGGTCGTGACGCCCTCGTAGCCGCCGTAGTCCCACTCCACCAGATCCGGGTCGATCCCGGTGTCGTCGAGGCCGGCGAGCTCGGCGGTGTGCCGGGCGCGCCGCAGCGGGCTGGTCAGGACCCGGACGACATCGCGGCTCGCCAGCAGCGGGGCGAGCGAGCGGGCCTGCGCCTCGCCGTGCCCGGTGAGCGGCAGATCGGTGTAGCTGGTGTGCCGCCCCGACCGGCTCCACTCGGTCTCACCGTGCCTTATGAGCACCAGTTCACCCATCGGTACACCTCCCGCGGGCGCCGTCCGGCGCTCCTTCGTGATCATACGTCGGCCCTGTCGCCGTCGCCTCGGACGGCCGCGCGGGCCCCGCCGGCCGTCCCCGCGGGAGCGGCCGGGCGGCCCGGGGCATGACACGCGGGCACCGGGACAGACGTACCGTCACCCGGCGTCAGTACGATGACCGCGCGCCCTCCGGCCCGTGGCATCGGCGTGACGCCGGCCGGATCGTGGGGGCACGCCGCGGGACGTGGTGCGCCCGTGCCCCGCCCGGCCCGACCGCCGTCCGAGAGCAGCACAGGAGCCGCCGTGAACGACGCCCCCCGTACCTACGACGTCATCGTCATCGGCGCAGGCCCGGTCGGTGAGAACGTCGCGGACCGCACCCGTGCCGCGGGCCTGAGCACGGTCGTCGTCGAGCGCGAGCTCGTCGGAGGCGAGTGCTCGTACTGGGCGTGCATGCCGAGCAAGGCGCTGCTGCGCCCGGTCATCGCCCGCGCCGACGCGCGCCGGCTGCCGGGCCTGGCCGGCGCCGCGCAGGCACCGCTGGACGCGGCGAAGGTGCTGGCCCGGCGCGACGAGTTCACCTCGCATTGGAAGGACGACGGGCAGGTCGGCTGGCTGGACTCCGTCGACGTGGATCTCGTACGCGGCCACGGCCGGCTCACCGGCGAGCGCGAGGTCGCCGTCGCGACCCCGGACGGCGGGACGGTGCGGCTGACCGCCCGGCACGCGGTCGTCGTGGCGACCGGCACCACCGCGGCCCTTCCGCCGATGCCCGGCATCGACGACGTCAACCCGTGGACCAGCAGGGACGCCACCAGCGCCAAGGAGGCGCCGCGGCGGCTCGCGGTGGTGGGCGGCGGTGTGGTCGCCGTCGAGATGGCGACCGCCTGGCAGGCGCTCGGCTCGCAGGTCACGCTGCTGGTGCGCGGCGACAGGCTGCTGGACCGGATCGAGCCGTTCGCCGGCGAGCTGGTCGCCGACGGGCTGCGCGAGGCGGGGGTCGAGGTGCGCTTCGGCGCCAACGTCGGCTCGGTGGAGCGCGACGGCGCCCACGGGGAGGTCAGGATCGGGCTAGAGGGCGGCGCCCGGGTGACCGCCGACGAGGTGCTCTTCGCCGTGGGCCGGCGCCCGCACACCGGCGACATCGGCCTGGAGACCGTCGGCCTGAAGCCGGGGAGCTGGCTGGAGGTCGACGACACCTGCCAGGTCACCGCCGTGCCCGGCGGCTGGCTGTACGCGTGCGGCGACGTCAACCACCGGGCGCTGCTCACCCACCAGGGCAAGTACCAGGGCCGGATGGCCGGCGCCGCGATCGGCGCGCGGGCCAAGGGCGAGCCGGTCGACGACGCCCCGTGGGGCGCGCATGTGGCGACCGCCGACCACGCCGCCGTCCCGCAGGTCGTCTTCACCGACCCCGAGGTCGCGGCGGTCGGGCTGTCGGCGGCGGAGGCCCAGCAGGCCGGCCGGAACGTCAAGGTCGTCGACTACGACCTCGGCCAGGTCGCCGGCGCGAGCCTGTACGGCGACGACTACCGCGGCCGGGCCCGGATGGTCGTCGACCTCGACCGCGGCCACCTGGTCGGCGTCACCTTCGTCGGCCCCGGCGTCGGCGAGCTGCTGCACTCGGCGACGGTCGCGGTGGCCGGCGAGGTCCCCGTGGACCGGCTGTGGCACGCGGTCCCCTCGTACCCGACGGTCAGCGAGATCTGGCTGCGGCTGTTGGAGACCTACCGCGGCTGAGCCGCGGGCGCGTGCGCGACCGGGCGCCGCCGGCGTGCCCAAGGCCCTTGCGGGTGCGGCACGGTGACGGCCGGTCGCCCCCTCGGGCGGGGGTGGCCGGAACCGCCCGCGGCGACCATCTCGTGGTCAGGTGGCGTCCACCATGCGGGCATGCGTTTGACCGCGTTCACCCGAGCCGGTTACGTTGCGCGGCATGCAGCGCACCACACACCTGACGACGCGAGGTCATGTCGACCTCAAGCGTGTGTGCTCCGCCGCGTGTCACCAGGTCTGACAGCACAGCTCCCGCACAGGAGCGCCAACGGGGGTGCCCGCCCCGCCGGTTCGCCGCCGGCGCCGACGACGCGGGTACGCCCCGCCGCCGTCGACGACCTGGAAGGCCACCGTGGTAGTCCTGCCGCCCGACCGCCGCCGCACCCCCCGCACCAGCCCCCTCGCCCCGGCCCCGCTGCGCCGCGCCGACGTCCCGCAGCCGGCCGGCAGCCCGCGCCGCCCGCCCGGGGCCGCCGCCGTGCTGCGCGCGATCCTCGACCACGGGCCCGTCGCCCGCAGCACCGTCGCACGGCTCACCGGCCTGTCGCCGGCCGCGGTGACCGGGCACAGCACGCAGTTCGTGGCCCGCGGGCTGGTCGCGGAACGCGCCCAGACGCCCGGGCCGCGCGGCCTCGGCCGCCCGCACATCCCGCTGGAGATCGACACCAGCCGCTACCTGGTGGCCGGCGCGCACATCGCCGTCGCCCACTCCACGCTGGCCCTGATGGACCTGCGCGGCCGGATCGTCGCCTCGGACCGGGAGCCGCACCGCGACCGCGACCCCGGGCAGGTGCTCGGCGGCCTCGCCGCCCGGCTGCCGCCGATGGTCCGGGCGCACGCCGGCGGCCGTACCGTCCTCGGGCTGGGCCTGGCCACCGGCCAGTGGGTGGACCCGGACGCCGGCGTCATCGTCGACCATCCGCGGCTGGGCTGGCGGGACGTGGCGGCCCGTGAGGTGCTGACCGCGGCGACCGGGCTGCCCGTGCACGTCGACAGCCACTCCCGGGCGCTGGCCCGCGCCGAGCAGCTGTTCGGCGCGGTCGCCACCCGCGGCAGCGTGGTGCTGCTCTTCGTCGGCAACGTCGTGGACGCCGCCTTCGCCACCTCCGGCGGGGTGCACCGCGGCCCGCGCTCGGCCGCCGGCAGCGTCGCGCACCTGCCGGTCGGCCCGGACACCGCCTCCGACACCACCGCGGGCATCCCGCCCGCCGAACCCTGTACGTGCGGCACTCCCGGCTGCCTGCAGTCCGAGGCGTCCGAGCCCGCGCTGGTACGGCAGGCCGCCGCACGCGGCCTGCACGTCGCCGACTTCCGGGCGCTGCTGGACCTGGCGCTGGCCGGCGAACCGCGCGCGGTGGCGCTCTTCCGGCGCCGCGCCTCGCTGGTGGGCCGGGCCGTGGCGCTGCTGCTGGACATGTTCGACCCGGAGGTCGTGGTCGTCGTCGAGCCGGGCGCCGGGCGGCTGCCGGAGTGCCTCCAGGTCCTGCGGGCCGAGGTCGGCGCCCGCTCATGGGTGTGCGACGACCCCGAACGCGCCGTGGTGCCGAGCAGCTTCACCGGCTCGGTGCTGGCGGTCGCCGGCGCCGCGGTCGCGCTCGGCGCGCTCTACGCCGACCCGCTCGGACCCTGGCCCGCGCTGCCCGCGGTGAGCTGAGCCGGCGGCGCGGCGAACGGCGGCGAATGCCGACTTAATTCAGGAAGTTGCATTGTTGACCGGGCCGGAAGCGCCACGCGAGAATGGAATCATGAACGGCAAGCAGCGGAATCCGGAGCACGCGCCGAGTGCGGCGCGCTCCTTCCGCGTGCCCGTCGCACCGGGCCGCGGCACCGTCCGCGGGGCGTGTTGCCGCCGACCGGGCACCGCCGGTCGCTGTCGCCCGTACGACATCTGTCCCGGCGCCCGCCGCACCGCGTAATTTCCGTTCCGCCGGCCCGTCACCGCCGGCCGTGAACGCGCGAATTCCCCTTTTCTTCACACCACGGCTTTCCGCCGCATCACCCGATTCCCGATTCCTGATTCCCGATTGCGCCCGCGCCTGCCCTGCGCCGCCCGATGCCGTGCGGCCCGCCCGACGCGGGAATTTCCGCTGCGCGCATCCGCGCCCGCACCGCCCGCACCTCCCGAACCATCAGCACCATCAGCACCGCCCGCACCCGCACAGGGCCCGCGCCCTGGAGACAAGGGGGAGACGTTGACCATCACCGTGCCGTCGCTGCCCGCCACCGGCATCGATCCCGAGCGCTACAAGCAGATCTTCCGCAACCACCCCGCCGGCGTGGTGGTCGTCACCGTCGACTCCGGGCGCGGCCCCGCCGGGTTCACCGCGACCTCGCTCACCTCGCTGTCGCTGCACCCCCCGCTGGTGTCCTTCGGCATCGGCAGCACCGCCTCGTCCTGGCCGCACGTCGAGCAGGCCACCAGCGCGGTCGTCAACTTCCTGCGCGCCGACCAGGAGCAGCTGGCCAGGACCTTCGCCACCAGCGGCATCGACCGCTTCGCCGAGCCCACCCGGTGGCGCCGGCTGCCGCAGGGCGAGCCGGTGCTGGACGGCGTCGGCGCGTGGCTGCGCATCGGCGTCGAGCAGATCGTGCCGGCCGGCGACCACCGGGTCGTCATCGGCCATGTCCAGCAGTCCTGGGCCGACGGCGCCCGCGATCCGCTGCTCTTCCACGACGGCGGCTACCACTCGCTCTGACCCGTATTCCCGACCCTCTTTCACAGGAATTCATATGACCCTCAGCCCCGCCGCCAGAAGCCTTCCCCGCCGGTCGTTCCTCGGTATGGCGGGAGGCGCCGCGCTGCTCGCCGCCTGCTCCCGTAACTCCACCGCGTCGATCGACTCCGTGCCGACCCGCGCACTTCCCTCCGGTGCGCCGCCGCCCGGTACGAAGCTCGCCATCTCCATTCACACCTCGCAGCTCCAGCTCGCCGATTCCGGCTTGGCGAAGCAGCTGCCTTTCACGGTGTCGAGCTGGCCGAACCTGAGCGCGGGACCCGATGTGATCCAGGGATTCCGCGCCCATTCCATCGACCTCGCGAGCAACGCGGGAATTCCGCCGATCCAGGCCGAGGCCATCAAGGTCGGCGCCCGGATCGTCGCCGTGCAGACCCGCGACCACCCGATCTACACCTTCGCCACCGCCCCCGGCTCCGGTGACGCGATCGCCGCCGCCAAGGACTTCCGCGGCAAGAAGATCGGCTTCTCGCAGGGGCAGGCGCAGGGCGTGGTGGTGCTGCGCGCGCTGAAGGAGGCGGGACTGAAGAACTCCGACGTCACGCTGGTGCCGCTGCCCAGCACGCAGTTCCTCACCGCGCTGCAGTCCAAGCAGGTGGACATCGCGCCGCTCGGCGAGCCGTCGCTCACCAAGTACCTGGGCCAGTACGGCAAGGACGGCGCCCGCGGCGTCACCACCGACGTGGTCGACCTGCTCACCGTGCTGTGGGCGCCCACCGAGGTGCTCAACGACGACGCCAAGGTCGCCGCCATCCGCAGCTTCATCCCGCTGTGGGCCCAGGGCGTGGTGTGGGCGTGGGAGAACACCGACACGTGGATCCAGAGCTACTACGTCAAGGACCAGGGCGTGACCGTCGCGGACGGCAAGCGCATCGTCGCCTCCCAGTCCCAGCCGCAGTTCCCGCGCAGCTGGGACAAGGCCATCGCGTGGGAGCAGGAGACCGCCGACCTGATGGCCGAGGGCGGGTTCGTGCCGAAGGTCAAGGCCGCGGGGCTGTTCGACCGCCGCTTCGAGTCGCTGGCCTCGCAGGCAGTACCGGCGAAATACCAGGTGGCGTCATGACCGACATCCTGCCCACCGTCCGCACCGCGAAGGCCCCGGCGGCGCAGGGCGCGACCGCCGGGGCGCCGCCGGCCGCGGGAGCCGTCACCGCCACCGGAACCGCCACCGCCACCGGAGCCGCCACCGCCGCGGGAGCCGCGACCGCCGCGGGAGCCGCGACCGCCGGCACCGGCGCACGGCCGGCCACCGCCAGGCGGCGCCGGCTCGGCCCCGGCAGGGCGATCCCCTTCGCCCGGCTGACCGGCCCCGTCGTGCTGGTCCTGGTGTGGTGGCTGTCGTCCGCCACCGGCTACCTCGACCCGCGCATCCTGTCCGGCCCCGGCTCGGTCGCCGCCACCTTCGTCGACCTGGTCAGGAGCGGCCGGCTCCAGGACAACATGCTGGTCTCCCTGCAACGCGCCGGCCTCGGCCTGCTGTTCGGCGTGCTCGCCGGTGTCGCGCTCGCGGTCGCCGCGGGCCTGAGCCGGATCGGCGAGTACCTGCTGGACGGCACCCTCCAGGTCAAGCGGGCCATCCCCTCGCTCGCGCTGCTGCCGCTGATGATCCTGTGGCTCGGCATCGGCGAGGAGATGAAGGTCGTCGTCATCGCGGTCGGCGTCACCGTCGTGGTCTACATCAACACCTACGCCTCGCTCACCGGCATCGACCGCAGATACGTCGAACTCGCCGAGAGCCTGGACCTGACCCGCCCGCAGTTCATCGGCAAGGTCGTCGTCCCCGGCGCGCTGCCCGGCTTCTTCGTGGGCCTGCGGCTGGCCGTCACCGCCTCCTGGCTCGGCCTGGTCGTCGTCGAGCAGGTCAACGCCACCAAGGGCCTGGGCTACATGATGTTCCAGGCCCAGCAGTACGCCCAGTCCGACGTCATCATCGTGGGCCTGGTGGTCTACGGGATCTTCGGCTTCGTCTCCGACGCGGTCGTGCGTGCCGCAGAACGGAAGGTGCTGTCATGGCGCCGCACCCTGGCGGACTGACCGCCGAGCGCCCCGCCGGCCCGGCCGCGCCCGCGGTCCGCACCGCGGGACTGGTCCGCTCCTTCGGCGACCGCGACGTGCTGCGGCACCTCGACCTGACCATCGGCCAGGGGGAGTTCATCGCCCTGCTCGGCCGCAGCGGCTCCGGCAAGTCCACCCTGCTGCGGGCCGTCGCGCGGCTCGACCACGGGGTGGCCGGCTCCGGCGAGCTGAGCGTGCCCGAGCGGGTGTCGCTGTCCTTCCAGGACTCCCGGCTGCTGCCGTGGCTGCGGGTGCTGGACAACGTCGTGCTCGGCATCCGCGGCAAGGGCGCCAAGGAGGCCGGCGCCAAGGCGCTCGCCGAGGTAGGCCTGGCCGGCCGGGAGAAGTCCTGGCCGCACGAGCTGTCCGGCGGCGAGCAGCAGCGCGCGGCGCTCGCCCGCGCGCTGGTCCGCGAGCCCCAACTGCTGCTCGCCGACGAGCCGTTCGGGGCGCTCGACGCGCTCACCCGGATCCGCATGCACGACCTGCTGCGCGAGCTGTACGAGCGGCACCGCCCCGCCGTGCTGCTGGTCACCCACGACGTGGACGAGGCCGTCGAGCTCGCCGACCGGGTCCTGGTGCTGGAGGACGGGCAGATCGCGGTGGACCTCGCCGTCGACCTGCCGACCCCGCGCAGCCGCCGCGACCCGCGCTGCCAGGAGTACCGCGACCTGCTGCTGGCCGCCCTCGGCGTCCAGGCCGACGCCTCCGCCGACCCCGTACACCCGGAGCCCGTACACCCCGACCCGGCGTCGAAGCCGGCGCCGGAGCCGGCGCCCGCCCCGGTCCCCGCCACCGCCCCGCACCCCGGCCGCCCGCACGAGGAGAAGACCGCCCATGACCCGCAGGACTGACCGCAAGCCGCTGCACCTGAACGCGTTCCTGATGTCCGTCGGGCACCACGAGGCGGCCTGGCGGCTGCCGGAGAGCCCGGCCTCCGGCGGCACCGACATCGCGCACTACAAGAACCTCGCCCGGATCGCCGAACGCGGCCTGCTGGACTCGCTCTTCCTCGCCGACAGCCCCGTCCTGATGGGCGACCCCGGCCGCCGCCCGGCCAGCAAGCTGGAGCCGACGGTGCTGCTCACCGCGCTCGCCGGCGTCACCGAGCACATCGGGCTCATCGCGACCGCGTCCACCAGCTACAACGAGCCGTACAACCTGGCCCGCCGGTTCGCCTCCGTCGACCATGTCTCCGGCGGCCGGGCCGGCTGGAACATCGTCACCACCGCCGGCGCCGACGCCGCCCGCAACTTCGGCCTGGACGACACCCCGCTGCACCGCGACCGCTACCTGCGCGCCGCCGAGTTCGTGGACGTCGCCACCAAGCTCTGGGACAGCTGGGGCGACGACGCCGTCATCGCCGACAAGGAGTCCGGCGTGCACGCGCTCGCCGACAAGGTGCGGAAGTTCCAGCACCGGGGTACGTATTTCCGGGTGGACGGACCGCTCAACGTGCAGCGCTCCCCCCAGGGCTACCCGCTCCTGGTCCAGGCCGGCTCCAGCGAGGACGGCAAGGACTTCGCCGCCCGCTACGCCGAGGCCGTCTTCACCGCCCAGCAGACCCTCGACGAGGCCATCGCCTTCTACAAGGACGTCAAGGAGCGCGCGGCCGGCTTCGGCCGCGACCCCGAGGGCATCAAGATCCTGCCCGGCATCGTGCCCGTCATCGGCGACACCGAGGAGCAGGCCCGCGCCCTCGACGACGAGCTCGACCGGCTGATCCGGCCCGAGTTCGCGGTGCGCCAGCTGTCCAAGACGCTGCGCATCGAGCCCGAGCGGCTGGAGCTGGACAAGGAACTGCCCGAGGACATCCCCACCGAGGACGAGATCGAGGGCGCCAAGTCCCGCTTCACCCTCATCGTGGAACTGGCCCGCCGCGAGAAGCTCACCGTGCGCCAGCTCATCGGCCGGCTCGGCGGCGGACGCGGCCACCGCACCTTCGCCGGCACCGCCGAGCAGGTCGCCGACACCATCGAGGAGTGGTACGACGCCGGCGCCGCCGACGGCTTCAACATCATGCCGGCCGTGCTGCCCTCCGGCCTGGAGCTGTTCGTCGACCGGGTGGTGCCGATCCTCCAGGAGCGCGGGCTGTTCCGCACCGAGTACACCGGCCGCACGCTGCGCGAGCACTACGGGCTGCCGCGCCCCGCCAACCGCCTCTTCGACACCGTCGACACCAGCGCCGGGCACCTCGGCATCGCACTCACGGAGGTTTCGTGACGGACTGTCCCCACCCCACGCCCGCCACCGGGCCGGCCGCCACCGCGGCCGGCCCGGCCGGGCCGCCGGACGGCTGGATCCGCCGGCTGGGCCGCTACTGCCTGCGGCACCGCTCCGACCTGGTCGCCGCCTTCGGGGCGGCCGTGGTCGCCGCGACCGCGACCGCCGTGCTGCCGCTGGTACTGCGGCATGTCGTCGACCAGGTCGCCGCGGGCGCGCACGGCCCGCTCGGCTGGTGGATCGCGCTGCTCGCCGGCCTCGGCGCGGTGCGCTTCCTGGCCGGCTTCACCCGCCGCTACCGCGCCGGCCGGCTGTCGCTCGGCGTGCAGTACGACCTGCGGGGCGACGCCTTCGCCGCACTGCTGCGGCTCGGCGGCCGGCAGCAGGACGACCTGCGCACCGGGCAGATCGTCAGCCGCTCCATCTCCGACATCACCCTCATCCAGACCCTGCTGCAGTTCCTGCCGAACATGACCGGCAACGCCCTGATGTTCGTGGTCTCGCTGGTCTTCATGGCGCTGCTGTCGCCGCTGCTGACGCTGGTGGCGCTGGTCGTCGGCCCGCTGCTGTGGCTGATCGCCCGGCGCAGCCGCAAGCACCTGTTCCCGGCGAACTGGCACGCCCAGCAGGAGGCCGCCGAGGTCGCCTCCACCGTCGAGGCGGCCGTCACCGGCGTACGCGTCGTCAAGGGCTTCGGGCAGGAGCAGCGCGAGCTGACCGGCCTGGAGGGGCGCGCCCGCAGGCTGTTCGCCTCCCGGCTGCGGGTCGTGCGCTACACCAGCCGCTACACCCCGGCGCTCCAGGCCGTGCCCGCGCTCGGCCAGGTCGCGGTGCTGGCGCTCGGCGGCTGGCTGGCGCTGCACGGCGAGATCTCCCTCGGCACGTTCCTGGCCTTCACCAGCTACCTCGGCTCCTTCGTCACTCCCGTCCGGCAGGTCGCCACCCTGCTGACGGTGTGGCAGCAGGCCAGGGCCGGCACCGAGCGGGTCCTGGAGGTCATCGACGAGGCCCCCGCCATCACCGACGCCCCCACCGCCCTCGACCTGCCGCCCGGCCCGCCCGCGCTGAGCTGGCGCGATGTCACCTTCGGCTACGGCGACGGCGGCACGCCGCTGCTGCGCGGCTTCAGCCTCGACATCGCCCCCGGCGAGACCGTCGCGCTCATCGGCCCGGCCGGCTCCGGCAAGTCCACCGCCGCGGCCCTGCTGCCGCGCTTCTACGACGCCGGCGCCGGCTCGGTGTCCGTCGGCGGCATCGACGTACGGGACCTGCGGCTGGCGTCGCTGCGCTCGGCCATCGGCTACGTCTTCGAGGAGAGCCTGCTGCTGTCCGACAGCGTGCGGGCCAACATCGCCTACGGCGCCCCCGGCACCCCCGAGGAGCGGATCCGCGAAGTCGCCGCGATCGCCCGCGCCGACGAGTTCGTCAGCCGGCTGCCGCAGGGCTACGACACCGTCGTCGGCGAGCAGGGCCTGACCCTGTCCGGCGGGCAGCGGCAGCGCATCGCCCTGGCCCGGGCGCTGCTCGGCGACCCGGCGGTGCTGGTCCTCGACGACGCCACGTCCGCGATCGACGCCCGCGTGGAGTCCGAGATCCACCGCGCGCTGCACGCCGCGACCCGCCGCCCCACCACGCTGATCATCGCCCACCGCAGGTCCACCCTGGAACTCGCCGACCGCATCGCGGTCCTCGACGGCGGCCGGGTCGTCGACACCGGCACCATGGACGAACTGCGCTCCCGCTCCGCCCTCTTCCGCACCCTGCTGTCCGCCACCGACGTCACCGACACCGGCGAGCCCGCGCAGCCGCCCGCCGACCGCCCCGCCGAGGACGTCCCCGCCGCCGAGGACGACACCGCGCCGCCCGCCGTCACCGCGCACCTGTGGCGGCGCAGCCCGCAGGCCGCCGCCCCGCGCTCCGGCAGCGCCGACCTCAAGGCCGCCCAGGCCCTCGCGCTCAACGCCGCGACCGCCGGGCCCGGGCGCGGCCCCGGCGGCGGGGTGCTCGGCGCGGCGCCGCCCACCCCCGAGCTGCTCGACGGCCTGGCCCGGATGCCGCTGCCCGACGCCGACCCCGAGGTCCCCGCCGACCGCGCCCGCGCCGCCGACCCGCACTTCGGGCTGCGCGCCCTCATCCGGCCCTTCCGGCTGCCGCTGCTGCTCGGGCTGCTGCTGGTCGCCGCCGACGCCGTCGCGCAGATCGCGGTGCCGATCCTGGTCCGGCACGGCGTCGACAACGGCGTGGCCCGGCACTCGGCCGCCGCGCTGATGCTCGCCGCCGCCCTGGCCGCCGCCGTCGTCGGCACCGACTGGCTCGTCGGCGTCGCCCAGACCCGGGTCACCGGCCGCACCGGCGAACGCCTGCTCTACACCCTGCGGGTGAAGACGTACGCCCAGCTCCAGCGGCTCGGCCTGGACTACTACGAGCGCGAGCAGGCCGGCCGGATCATGACCCGGATGACCACCGACGTCGACGCCCTGTCGAACTTCCTGCAGACCGGCCTGATCACCGCGGTCGTCAGCCTGCTGACCGTACTCGGCGTGCTGGTCACCCTGCTGGTCGTCGACGCCGGGCTCGCCGTGGTCCTGCTGTGCGCGCTGCCGCTGCTGGTCGCCGGCACCGTCCTGTTCCGCCGCTCCTCGGTGCCCGCCTACCACGAGGCCCGCGAGCGGGTCAGCGCCGTCAACGCGTGCCTGCAGGAGAACGTCAGCGCCATCCGGGTCACCCAGGCGTTCCGCCGCGAGGAGCGCAACGCCCGCGACTTCGCCGCCCTGGCCTGGGCCTTCCGCGACTCCCGGCTGCGCGCCCAGCGCAACATCGCCGTGTTCTTCCCCTTCGTGGAACTGCTCGGCGTGCTGTCCACCGCGGCGGTCCTGGCGGTCGGCGCAGGTCACGTGCGCTCCGGCACGCTGACCGCCGGCACGCTCATCGCCTTCCTGCTCTACATCGACCTGTTCTTCTCACCCATCCAGCAGCTCTCCCAGGTCTTCGACGGCTACCAGCAGGCCGTCGTCGGCCTGTCCCGGCTGCGCACCCTCATGCGCACCCCCACCGGCACCCCCGCCGCCGCCGACCCGCTGCCGGTCGGCGCGCTGCGCGGCGAGATCGTCTTCGACCGGGTGTCCTTCGGCTACGCGGGCGGCGGCGGCCAGGAGGTCCTGCACGGGGTGCAGCTGCGGATCGCCCCCGGCGAGACCGTCGCCCTGGTCGGCGCGACCGGCGCCGGCAAGTCCACCGTCATGAAGCTCATCGCCCGCTTCTACGACCCCACCTCCGGCGCCGTCCTCGTCGACGGCCGGAACCTGCGCGACCTGGACCTGGCCGGCTACCGCGCCCGGCTCGGCGTCGTCCCGCAGGAGGCGCACCTGTTCAGCGGCACCGTACGGGACGCCATCGCGTACGGCCGCCCGGACGCCGGCGACGCCGAGGTCGAGGCCGCCGCCCGCGCGGTCGGCGCGCACGAGATGGTCGCCGCCCTGCCGCTGGGCTACCTCCAGCCGGTCGGCGAGCGCGGCCGGAACCTCTCGGCGGGGCAGCGGCAGCTGCTGGCGCTCGCCCGCGCCGAACTCGTCGACCCCGACGTGCTGCTGCTCGACGAGGCCACCGCCTCGCTGGACCTCGCCACCGAGAGCCGGGTCGCCGCCGCCACCGAGGCGCTCAGCCGGCGCCGTACCACCCTGGTCGTCGCCCACCGGCTGACCACCGCCGCGCGCGCCGACCGGATCGTGGTCCTGGACCGCGGCAGCGTCGTCGAGACCGGCACCCACACCGCGCTGCTGGCCGCCGCGGGACCGTACCGCCGGCTGTGGGACGCCTTCCGGCAGGCCGGCGCCGCCGCGACCGTCGACCAGCTGGCCCCCGCGGCCGGCACCCACCCCGACCCCACCCCCGACCACCTCGTCAACGGGAGAGCACGATGACGCAGTACCGCCCCTTCGGCCGCACCGGCGTGCAGGTCAGCCCGCTGTGCCTGGGCGCCATGATGTTCGGGCCGCGCGGCAACGCCGACCATGCCGACGCCGTGCGGATCATCCACCACGCCCTGGACTCCGGCATCAACTTCGTCGACACCGCCGACGTCTACTCCGCCGGCGAGTCCGAGACCATCGTCGGCAAGGCGCTGGCCGGCGGGCGCCGCGACAACGTCGTGCTGGCCACCAAATTCCACGGCAGCCTCGGCGACGACGTCAACGAGAAGGGCAACTCGCGCCGCTGGATCATCCGCGAGGTCGAGGCCAGCCTGCGCCGGCTCGGCACCGACTGGATCGACCTCTACCAGGTGCACCGCCCCGAGCCCGGCACCGACTTCGACGAGACGCTGGGCGCGCTGACCGACCTCGTCCGGCAGGGCAAGATCCGCTACATCGGCACCTCCACCTTCGAGCCGTCCGCGATCGTCGAGGGCCAGTGGATCGCCGAGCGGCGCGGCCGTGAGCGCGTGGTGGCCGAGCAGCCGCCGTACTCGCTGCTCGCCCGCGGCATCGAGCGCGAGGTGCTGCCGGTGGCGCAGCGCTACGGGCTCGCCGTGCTGTCCTGGAGCCCGCTGGCCGGCGGCTGGCTGTCCGGCCGCTACCGCAAGGGCGCCGAGCAGCCCACCTCCAGCCGCGCCGACCGGCAGACCGCCCGCTTCGACATCGGCTCGGACGAGAACGCCGCCAAGCTCGCCGCCGCCGACGCCCTCGCGCAGCTCGCCGACGAGGCCGGGCTCACCCTGGTGCAGCTCGCGCTCGCCTTCGTCCTGGAGCACCCGGCGATCACCTCGGCGATCATCGGCCCGCGCACCTTCGAGCAGCTGGAGGGCGCGCTCGGCGCCGACAAGATCACCCTGGACCGCGACGTGCTGGACCGTATCGACGAGATCGTGCCGCCCGGGGTGAACCTGGTGGCCCGCGACGGCGGCTACACCCCGCCCGCGCTCACCGACCCCGCGCTGCGCCGCCGCTCGCACCGGTAGCCCCGCCCTTCCGCCCTTCCCGGAGCCGTCCCCGCCCCCGGGCGTGTCACAGCCGGCCACGGCTGTCTCGTCTCGGGGGTGCGGGGCGACAATGGAGATCCGGGAAGGTGTGAGGACATGCGGGTGTTCGTGGCAGGCGGGTCCGGAGTGCTCGGGCGGCGGCTGGTGCCGCAACTGGTGGCCCGGGGGCACCAGGTCACCGCGACGACGACGAGCCCGGCCAAGCTCGGCCTGCTGGCGGAGCTGGGCGCCGAGGGCGTCGTCATGGACGGCCTGGACGCGGCCTCGGTACGCGAGGCGGTCGCCGGCGCCCGGCCCGACACGGTCGTGCACCAGATGACGGCGATCTCGGTCGCGCACGCCGGCAAGCCCGACATCAAGCACCCGGACAAATGGTTCGCCACCACCAACCGGCTGCGCGCCGAGGGCACCGACCACCTGCTCGCCGCGGCGGAGGCGGCCGGCGCCCATGTCGTCGCGCAGGGCTACGCCAGCTGGAACGGGCGCCGCGAGGGCGGCTGGGTCAAGACCGAGCAGGACCCGCTGGACCTGATGACCGGCACCGCCGCGCAGCACGGCATGGAGGTGCTGGCCCGCGTCGAGCGGCTGGTGCTCGCGGCCGGCGGCGCGGTCCTGCGCTACGGCGCCTTCTACGGGCCCGGCGCGATCGACGACCAGGTCACGCTGCTGCGCAAGCGGCAGTACCCGCTGGTCGGCAAGGGCCAGGGGTACAGCTCGTGGATCCACCTCGACGACGCGGCGAGCGCGACGGTGCTGGCGGTGGAGCGCACGGCGCGCGGGGTGTTCAACATCGTCGACGACGAGCCGGCGCCGGCCGCCCAGTGGCTGCCGTACCTGGCGCGGTGCGCGGGCGCCAGGCCCCCGCTGCGGGTGCCGGTGTGGCTGGCCCGGATCCTCGCCGGCGACCAGGCGGTGGTGATGATGACCGAGGGCCGCGGGTTCTCCAACGCCAAGGCGCGGCGCGAACTCGGCTGGGAGCCGCGGTACGCCTCCTGGCGGCAGGGCTTCGCGGCGGAGCTGGCATGAGCTCCCCGGACGGCTTCCCGGACGGCTCCTCGGACGACGCTGCGGACGGCCCCGCGGACCGGGCTGCGGAGGGTTTCCCGGACGACGCTGCCGACCGGGTCGCGGAGTTCGAGGAGCTACGGCCGCTGCTGTTCTCCATCGCCTACCGCATCCTCGGCAGCGTCAGCGAGGCCGAGGACGCCGTGCAGGAGGCATGGCTGCGGCACCAGGCGTCACCCGTCCGCCCGCGCTCGCCCAAGGCGTTCCTGTCCGCGGTGGTGACCCGGGTCGCGGTCGACGTGCTGCGCTCGGCGCGGGTGCGCCGGGAGGCGTACGTCGGGCCGTGGTTCCCCGAGCCGCTGCTGGAGGACCCCTACCAGGACCCGGCGCGCTCGGCGGAGCTGGCGGACTCCGTGTCGATGGCGGCGCTGCTGCTGCTGGAGCGGCTCAGCCCGCTGGAGCGCGCGGTGTTCGTGCTGCACGAGGTCTTCGGCTTCGGCTTCCCGGAGATCGCCGCGGCGGTGGGCCGCTCGGAACCGGCCTGCCGGCAGCTCGCGGTGCGCGCCCGGCGGCACATGGAGGCCGGCCGGCCGCGTTTCGAGGCCGACCGCAGGGAGCGCGAGGAGCTGGCCGGGCGCTTCCTGGAGGCGTTCCGCGAGGGCGACGTCGCGGGCCTGCGGGAGCTGCTGGCCGCGGATGTGCAGCTGGTCGCGGACGGCGGCGGCAAGGGCCCGGTCTTCTTCGGCCCCGTCGCCGGTGTCGCGAAGGTCTCCCGGGTGCTGGGCGCGCTCGCCGCCGCCTTCGTCGCCGCCGGCGCAGAACTGGAGCCGCACCGGCTCAACGGCGAGCCCGGGGCGATCTTCCGGGACGGCGACGGCAGGGTCATCAACACCTGGACCCTCGACGTGCGGGACGGGCGGATCCAGACCGTCGCCACGGTCGTCAACCCCGACAAGCTCGGCCACGTCGGCCCGGTCGCCGACGCGTGGGCGCTGGTCCGGCTGTCCTTCCCCGGCGCCGCCACCCGCCCCGGCCCGCGCCCGGGCGGCGCGGGCTGACGGCCCTGCCACCGGCCGCGCCGCCGGGGGAGCCCGGCGGCGTCAGCCGACCGTGAGCGCGATCTTGCCGCGGACGTGCCCGTCCTCGATCGCCCGCAGCGCCTTGCCCGCGTCGGCCAGCGGGAAGACCTGGGTGACGTACGGGTCGAGGGCGCCGGCCACCACCAGGGCGGCCACCGCGTCCAGCACCGCCCCCGTGCGCTCACGCACGATGGCGGCGCCGCCCAGCTCGATGGCGCCGTCCTTGTCCGCGCCGCTGACCAGCCGGGAGCGGTCGGCCAGCAGCGCGGCGACCTCGCGCAGCGGCTCACCGCCCACCAGGTCCACCACGCCGTCCACGCCGTCGGGGGCCGCCGCGCGAATCCGCAGGGCCACCCCCTCGCCGGAGGGGACGTGCACCGCGCCGAGCGACTCGACGAACTCCCGCTTGCCCGAGCCGGCCGTGCCGACGACCTTCAGGCCCCGGTGCCGGGCGATCTGCACGGTGGCCGCCCCGACCCCGCCGCCGGCCCCGTTGACCAGCAGCGTCGCGCCCGGCGGGAGGGCGAGCTGGACCAGCGCGTCGTACGCGGTGCCGGCCGCGACCGGCAGCGTCGCCGCGTCGGTCCACGACAGCGCGGCCGGCTTGTGCGCGGTGCCTTCCGCGGGCAGCAGCGCCAGCTCGGCGAAGCCGCCCCGGTCGGCGTGCCCGAAGACCTCGTCGCCCACCGCGAAGCCCTCGACTCCCGGGCCGACCTCCTCGACGACGCCCGCGGCCTCGCTGCCGAAGACCGCCGGCAGCTCGGTCGGCGGGCCGCCCGCCCTGCGGTAGCCCTGCCGCCGCTTGAAGTCGACGGGGTTCACGCCGGCCGCCCGTACGGCGACCAGCAGCCGCCCGGGGCCGGGCACCGGGCGGGGCAGGTCGAGGAACGACTCGGTCTCGGGGCCGCCGAAGGCGGTGTGGACGTACGCGGTGGGCATGCGGCTGCTCCGAAGGTCAGTTGTGGGCGCGGTCGGTGGAAGGCGCGGCGGCGGGCCCGGCGGTTTCGGCCGGGACCTGGAGGAAGTGGAAGAGCACCCGGCGGCGCAGGGTGAAGCCCAGCGACTCGTACAGCCGGATCGCGCCGGTGTTGGCCGCCGCCGCGTGCAGGAACGGCGTGTCGCCGCGCGCGGCGATCCCGGCCGCCGTGTGCAGCACCAGCCGGGTGGCCAGGCCCTGGCCGCGGTGGTCCTCGTCGGTGCACACCGCGCTGATCTCCGTGTAGCCCGGCGGTCGTACCCGCTCGCCGGCCATCGCGACCAGCCGGCCCTCCCGGTGGATGCCGTAGTACGCGCCCATCTCCACCGTGCGCGGCATGAACGGGCCCGGCTTGGTCCGCGCCACCAGGTCCAGCATCTCGGGGACGTCGTCCGGGCCGAGCCGCCGGGCCTGCGGGTCCTCGCGGCCCTCGACGGCGGTCCCGACGAGCTGCACGCCCGCCGCGGACTGGCCCGTCGACCAGCCCTCGGGCAGCGTCTCGGGCCCGGCGAGCGCGAAGGAGTTGCCCGCGCCCACCAGCACCGCGAGGTCAGCCCAGCAGCGCGGGTCGGCCAGGTCGGCGACCGCCACGAACGGCGACACCTGCGGCTGGTAGCGGGCGGCGGATCCGGTGAATTCGGCGAAGCGGCGGTGCGGGCCGGTCAGCGCGGCCCACCCGGGGTTGTCCAGCGGGTGCGGTACGGCTGACGGCGCGGGGGATCCCTGCGCGGGCGACGGTGCGGGCTGCTGCCCTGCCGGCTCGGTGCTGGTCGACATGGTGACGGTGCTGCTCCGTTTCTGCGCCGGCCTGCTCGGCGCTCACCGTAGCCAACCCGATCGGCGCGCGGGATCATCCCGTACCGTCGGCGCCCGCGCGTGTCACAGCCGCAGGCCCGCGGCCAGCTGCGCGAACTGGCGGTCGTAGAGCGGGACGAGGTCCACCTTCCCGTCGTGCTCCACCCAGTACCGCACGACCGCCGTGGACACCGCGATGAGCGCGGCGGCGGCGCAGTGCGCGTCCAGGTCGCCGGGGTCGCGGCCGGTGCGCTCGCAGATCAGCGCGGCCACCACGTCCTGGCTGCGCTGCATCTCGTCCCATGAACGGGCCCGCAGCGCGGGGTCGGTGAAGCCCAGCCGGGTGCGCAGCAGCAGGTCCTCGCGGTCGGCCTCCAGCTGCCGGCCCAGGGAGTCGGCCAGGCCGTGCCGCAGCGACTCGATGACCGGTTCGCCCGGCGGGCGGGAGCGCAGGGCCGCCGCGAGCGTGTCGTCGTAGTCGTCGTCGAGGACGACGTCCTCCTTCGTGGGGAAGTAGCGGAAGAAGGTGCTGGGGGAGACCTCGGCGGCGTCGGCGATCTGGTCCACCGTGGTGGCCTCGTAGCCCTGCGCGGCGAACAGGCGGTAGGCCTCGCGCCTGATGGTCTCCATCGTGCGCAGCTTCTTGCGTTCCCGCAGGCCCATCTCGGGGGCGGCCGGGGTCTCCTTCGCGTTCATGCCGGTGATTGTCCGTGCCCGGGGGCCGCCGTGGCCAACTCCGGCGCGCGCCGCGCGCCGGTGCCGGCGGACCGGGCGGGCAGGAAGAGCGCGGCGAGCACCGCGCCGGCCACCGCGATGGCGCAGCACACCAGCAGCGCCAGGCCCATGCCGTGCAGGAAGGCCCGGTGCGCGGTGTCCGTCAGGTCGGGGCGGGCCAGCCGCGCGGCGACCTCGTCGGCGCCGCTGACCGAGTCGCGGGCCTGCCCGGCGTCCGGCCCGGACAGGCCCGTCAGGCGCAGCCGCGCCAGGTAGCCGGCGCTCAGCAGGCTGCCCAGACCGGCGACGCCGAGCACGCCGCCGACCTGCTGCACGGTCTCCAGCAGGCTCGTGCCGCGCCCCGAGCCCTCGGCCGGCAGCGAGGCCATCACCAGGCTCGTCGCGGGGACGACCGCGAGCCCGAAGCCGAGGCCGGTCACGGCGAGCCACACCGCCGCGTAGCCGTATCCGTCGCCGCTGCCGGTGGCCGCGCCCAGCAGCGTGCCGGCGGCGAGCACCAGCAGCCCGGCCGGCACCACCACCCGGGCGCCGAGCCGCGGGACCAGCTGCTCGCTGAGCCCGGCGGCGGCCATCAGCCCGGCGATCAGCGGCAGCACTCGCAGCCCGGTGCCGAAGGCGTCGTGCCCGAGGACGGCCTGGAGGTACTGCGGGACGACGAAGAGGATGCCCATCACGGCGAAGTTCACGAAGACCGCCACGAGGGTGCCCCAGCCGAAGCGCGGGTCGGCGAACAGCCGGATGTCGACCAGCGGGTGCGGGTGCCGCCGCTGGTGGGCGAGGAACAGCCCGAGCAGCAGGGCGCCGCCGAGCACCCCGGCGAGCACCTTCGGGTCGCCCCAGCCGTCGCCGGGCACCAGGATCGTGCCGTAGACCAGGCCGGTGATGCCCAGTGCGCTCAGCAGGGTGCCGAGGACGTCGAAAGGCGCGGCGGGCGCGGCGCCGCGCGGCGGGTCGGCGGGCAGCAGCAGGAGGCAGGCGGCCAGCGCCACGGCGAACAGCGGCACGTTGAACAGGAAGACCGAGCCCCACCAGAAGTGGCTCAGCAGCCAGCCGCCGACCAGCGGCCCGACCGGCATGCCGAGCGCGGTGGCGGCCGTCCACACGCCGATCGCCTTGGGCACCTCGTCGGCGTCGAAGACCCGCGGCAGCACCGCCATCGACACCGGCACGATCATCGCGGCGGCGAGCCCCAGCACGGTGCGCACCGCGATGAGCTGCCCCGGGCTGCCCGCCTGCGTGCCGGCCAGCGACGCCAGGCCGAACAGCGAGACGCCCGCGAGCAGCGTGCGGCGGTGGCCGTAGCGGTCGCCGAGCAGCCCGATCGGGAGCATCGCCACCGACAGCGCCAGCAGATAGCCGCCGTTGATCCACTGGAGCTGGGCGCTGTCGGCGCCCAGGTCCCCGGCGAGCGTCGGCAGCGCCACGCTCACGACGGTGCTGTCGAGCGCGACGGTCAGCACGCTGAGCGTCAGCGCGGCCAGCACCCACCAGCGGCGCGGCGAGCGGGCGGGCGGGGGAGGGGTGGGCGCGGACACGGCGGCCTCCATGGGAGTCGACTGGATAATGACAGTAGACTCCCATGAGGGAGGGCGATGTCAAATGAGGGTTGGCTTCCGCTTTTCTGCCCGGGTCTCAGTTCGCCTTGCGCTGCCGGCCCGTCGTCTTCTTCGCGGCGGTCTTCTTCGCCGTCTTCTTGGCCGGGGTCTTCTTCGCCGCCGTCTTCTTGGCGGTGCGCTTGCCGGTGCCCGTGCCGCCGCCGGACCTGCCGGAGCGGCCGATGTCGTGGACGGTCGCGTCCCGGTCCCCGCCGCCGCGGCCCTCCTGGGCCTGGTCCACCGACGCCTGGAGGGCGGCCATCAGGTCCACCACCTGGCCGCCGCCCGCCTCACGGCCGGCCGCGGGCGGCTCGGCGCCCTCCAGCTTGGCGGTGACCAGCGCCTCGACGGCCGCCGCGTACTCGTCGTGGTAGGCCGTCAGATCCGCCTCGCCGAGCGCCTCGATGAGGGTGTCGGCGAGCTGCAGCTCGTTGTCGCTGATGTTGACCTTGCCGCGCGGCGCCGCGTCGGCGGCCGAGTTGAGCTCGTCCGGCCAGCGCAGCGTCTGGAGCAGCAGGATGTCGTCGCGCGCGGTGATCAGCGCCAGGTGCTCGGAGTTGCGCATCGCGAACTTGCCGACCGCCGCCTTGCCCGAGCGGGCCAGCGCGTCGCGCATCAGGACGTACGGCTTGTTCGCGGTCGGCGAGGAGGGCGCCAGGAAGTAGGGGGTGTCCAGCTGCATCCGGTCGACCTTGGCGGTCTCGACGAAGCCGCTCACCTCGATGGTCTTGGCGGTCGGCAGCGGCAGTGCCTGCAGGTCGGCGTCGGTGATCTCGACCAGCCGGTCGTCCGGGGTCTCGAAGGCCCGGCCGATGTCGGCGGAGGTCAGCACCTCCTCGTCCAGCTCGCAGGTCTTCTGGTAGCGGACCCGGCCTTGATCGGCCAGATGGATCTGGCGGAAGCTGATCTTGTGGCTGGACACCGCAGAGCCCAGCTTCACCGGGATGGAGACCAGGCCGAAGGCCAGGTTCCCGCTCCAGACACTGCGCATGGCATGTCCCTTTTGTCGGACTATGGGATCTTTATGGTATGCCGATCACCGAGGTCGAGGGCCGCCGGATCACCCTCAGCCACCTCGACCGGGTCCTGTGGCCGGACACCGGCACCACCAAGGGCGAGCTGCTCCACTACTACGCGATCATGGCCGACGCCCTCATCCCGTACTGCGCGGGCCGGCCGGTCAGCTTCGTGCGCACCCCCGACGGTGTGCAGGGGCAGCGCTTCTTCCAGAAACGCCCGCCCGCCGGTACGCCCGACTGGGTGAGGACGTCCGAGACGCCGCGCAAGAGCGGTGAGCTGATGCCGCAGGTCCAGGTCAACGACCTGGCGACGCTCATGTGGGCGGCCAACCTCGCCTGCGTGGAGATCCACACCCCGCAGTGGCTCGCCGCCGACCCCGGCACCGCCGACCGGCTCGTCGTCGACCTCGACCCGGGGCCGGGGCGCACCGTCGTGGACTGCTGCCGGGTCGCGCTGCTGCTGCGCGACCGGCTCGCCGCCGACGGCCTGCACGCCTGGGCCAAGACCAGCGGCTCCAAGGGCCTGCACCTGTACGCCCCGCTGCGGGGCGCCGACTCCGAAGGGGCCTCCCGCTACGCCCGCCGCGTCGCCCAGGAGCTGGAGCGCGCCCACCCCGGCGAGGTCGTCTCCACGATGGCCAAGGCCGCCCGCGAGGACCGGGTCTTCCTGGACTGGTCGCAGAACTCCCGCAAGAAGACGACGGCGACCCCCTACACCGTACGGGCCAGGTCCGCGCCCACCGTCTCCACGCCGCTGGCCTGGGACGAGGTGGAGTCCGCGGCCTCCCCCGCCGACCTGGACTTCACGATCGCCGACGTCCCCGGCCGGCTGGCCGCCCACGGCGACCTGCTCGCCCCGCTCCTGGACCCCGCCGCGGCGGCCCCGCTGCCCTGAGCCGCACCGGGCGGCACCCGGCTCACCGGCCGCGCGGCTCCCCGTACCAGCGCCACTTCTCCTGCCGCGCCCGGCCCGGCAGGGCCACCCGGCCCGCCGACCACAGCAGCGCCGGCCACGGCTCGGCCTCGGCGGGCGCGCCGGGGAAGAGGCGGTGCAGGGTCCGCGCGCACAGGTCCGCGGGCGGGTCCAGCGGCGGCAGGCCGAGCCCTGCGGCGAGGTCATGGGTGTGGACGAGCGTCTCGACGACGCCCATCGCGCCGAAGCCCTCGGGATCGGCGGCGCCGAAGACATGGTGGGAGCGCACCTGCGGCGGGGTCACCCGCACCATCGCCGCCAGCAGCGCGCCGCAGCCGTCCAGCACCTGGAGCAGCCCCGCCGTGCCCTCCGTGCGCTCGACGAAGATCGTGCCCGGCGGGCCGTCCGGCGTCGCGCGCCGCCAGCTGACCGGCACATGCGTCGTCAGCGGCGGGCGCCGCGGGCCGATCTGCACGGCGTACGCGAACAGGTCGTCGGCCAGGTGCTCGGCGGTCTGCCAGCACGTCCAGGCCAGATCGCCGGCCGGCGCGTCCCACGCCCCGTCGGGCACGCCCTCCAGGGCCGCCACCGCCAGCCGTACGGCCTCGGTGACGTCGTCGGCGGTGACCGGGCCCGGGGCGGATGCTGCTGCTGAGGTCATGCCCGGCACCGTACCGCCCGGGCCGTGGGCGGCCGTACTGGATGGCGCGTTGGAATCTGTTGACCATGGAGGGAAAAGCGCTCTAGATTCACCACAATCGAACGAGAGGATGCCGTCATGCCCCGCACCCACGCCCGCACCCTCACCCTGCGGGCGGCCGGCACCGCCTTCGTCGTGGAGCTGACCGAGCCGGTGCCGCGGGTCCTGCACTGGGGCGCCGACCTGGGCGATCCGGCCGAGGCCGCCGCCGCGCTCGCCCTGACCGCCGACGCCGCGGTGCTCGACAACGCCCTCGACGAGCCCCGCCGCTTCACCGTCTGGCCCACCGAGCGCGACGGCTGGTCCGGCACCCCCGCCCAGGAGGGCCACGTGGCCGGCGGCGGCGCCGCGCCCGGCCCGCTGCTCACCGGCAGCCGCCACGAGGAATTCCCCGGCGGCGGCGGCGAGATCGGCCTCACCCTCACCGACCCCGGCACCGGCCTGGACGTGGAGCTCACCTACCACCTGGAGCCCTCCGGCGTCCTCGCCGCCGGCGCCGCCCTCACCCGCGCCGCCGGCGCCGGACCGCAGCCGTACGACCTCGCCCGGACCACCACCCTGCTGCCGCTGCCGGGCCGGGCCACCGAACTGCTCGACTTCACCGGCAAGTGGAGCCGCGAGCGCCAGCCGCAGCGCCGCCCGCTCGGCCACGGCGGGCACGTCCGCGAGGTGCGGCGCGGCAAGCCCGGCCTCGACTCGCCCTACCTGCTGGTCGCCGGCGTCCCCGGCTTCGGCTTCCGCGGCGGCGAGGTGTGGGCCGTGCACATCGCCTGGAGCGGCGACCAGCGCTACCTCGCCGAGCGGCTGCCCGAGGGCGCGGGCGCGCACGCCGCCGTCCTGGGCGGCGGCGAACTGCTGCGGCCCGGCGAGATCCGGCTCGCCCCCGGCGACACCTACCGCACCCCCGTATGCCACTTCGCCTGGTCCGACGCCGGGCTCGACGGCCTCGCCGACCGCTTCCACGCCCTGCTGCGCGCCCGCCCCGGCCACCCGCGCACCCCCCGGCCGGTCGTCCTCAACAGCTGGGAGGCGGTCTACTTCGACCACGACCTCGACCGGCTGCGCCGCCTCGCCGAACGCGCGGCCGAGGTCGGCGCCGAGCGCTTCGTCCTGGACGACGGCTGGTTCACCGGTCGCCGCGCCGACACCGCCGGGCTCGGCGACTGGTACGTCGACGCGGACGTGTGGCCGCGGGGGCTCGGCCCGCTCGCCGACCACGTCCGCTCCCTCGGCATGGACTTCGGGCTGTGGTTCGAACCGGAGATGGTCAACCCCGACTCCCGGCTCGCCCGCGCCCACCCCGACTGGATCCTCGGCCCCGCCCGCGGTCGCGGCCCCACCTCCCGCCACCAGTACGTCCTCGACATCGCCCACCCGGACGCGTGGGCGTACCTGCTGGAGCGGATCGACACCCTCGTCGGCGAGTACGGCATCGCGTACCTGAAGTGGGACCACAACCGCGAGCTGCACGAAGCGGTGCACGGCCCGCACGACCGGCCCGCCGGCCACGCCCAGGTCGACGCCCTCTACCGGCTGCTCGACGAACTGCGGGCCCGCCGGCCCGGCCTGGAGATCGAGAGCTGCGCCTCCGGCGGCGGCCGGATCGACCTGGGCATCCTGCAGCGCACCGACCGGGTGTGGACCTCGGACTGCAACGACCCGGTCGAGCGGCAGGCCATCCAGCGCTGGACCGGCCAGCTGCTGCCGCCCGAGCTGATGGGCACCCACGTCGGGGACGCCGAGAGCCACACCACCGGGCGCGTCACCGACGCCGGATTCCGGCTGGCCACCAGCCTGTTCGGGCACGCCGGCATCGAGCAGGACCTGACCCGCTGCACCCCGCAGGAGCTGGCGCGGATCACCGCGTGGACCGCGCTGCACCGCGAGCTGCGCCCGCTGCTGCACTCCGGGCGGCAGGTCCGCGCCGACCTGCCGGACGACGCGGCGCTGCTGCACGGGGTGGTCGCCGCCGACACCCGCGCCGCGCTCTACTGCTGGGCCCGGGTCGCGACCTCGCCCGACGCCCAGTCCGGCCGCGTCCCGCTGCCCGGCCTCGACCCGGCCCGCGCCTACCGGCTGCGGGTGCGCACCGAGCTCGGCCTGCCCGCGCTGCACCAGACCGCCGGGCCGGCGTGGTTCGAGGCGGCGCTGGCGGGCTGGGTCACCGTGCCGGGCGCGGTCGCGGTACGGGCCGGGCTGCCGATGCCGCAGCTGAACCCCGGGCAGGCGCTGCTGATCGAGGCCCGCGCGGCAGGCTGACCGCGCGGCCCGGGCGGGCCGCCACCGGCGGCGCGCCCCCGGGCACGTACGCTCACCGTGTCGGATGGAGACCAGGCGCCCGGGGTCCCGGGCCGGCAGGGAGTGCGCACCGATGGACCTCGCCAGGACCGTGGACGGGCTGATGGACGGCCTGACCGCCGACCTCGTACGGCTCGCCGAGATCCCGTCCATCGCCTTCCCCGGCTACCCGCCCGCCGAGCTGGAGCGCGCCCACGACCTGCTGGTGGAGCTGCTGCGGGACGCCGGCGTCGGGCACATCGAGCGGCTGGAGCTGCCCGGCACCGCACCGGTCGTCTACGCCGAGGTCCCGCCGCCGGGCCCGGACGCGCCGACCGTACTGCTCTACGGGCACTACGACGTCCAGCCGCCCGGCGACGTGTCGCTGTGGTCCTCACCGCCCTTCACGCCCACCCCGGTCGAGGGCGGCCTGCGGGCCCGCGGCATCGCCGACGACAAGTCCAACGTCATCGCGCACATCGGGGTGCTGCGCGCCTACGGGGGCCGGCCGCCGACCGGGCTGAAGATCGTCCTGGAGGGCCAGGAGGAGTACGGCAGCGTCTTCGACGACTATCCCCCGACCGACCCCGGCCGGTTCGCCTGCGACGCCATGGTCATCGCCGACATGGGCAACCTGCGCCCCGGCACCCCCACCCTGACCACCGGGCTGCGCGGGGTGTGCGAACTCCTCGTCGAGGTCCGCACGCTGGCCGAGGCCCGGCACAGCGGGGCCTACGGCGGCGCCGCCCCCGACGCGCTGCTCGCCCTGGTCCGCGCGCTCGCCGGGCTGCACGACGAGCACGGCGACGTCGCCGTTGCGGGGCTGCGCCGCGAGGAGTGGCGGGGCGCCGCCTTCACCGAGGAGGAGTTCCGGGAACTGGCCGCCGTCGCCGACGGGATGCCGCTCCTGGGCACCGGCAGCCTCGGCGAGCGGCTGTGGAGCGGCCCGGCGATCACCGTCGTCGGCCTCGACGCCCCGCCCGTGGACGGCGCCGCCTCCGCCGTCGTCCCCTACGCCCGCGCCAAGCTCAACCTGCGGGTGCACCCGCGGCAGGACCCGCGGGAGGCGGCCGACGCGCTGGTGCGGCACTTGCGCGCGCACCGCCCGTACGGCATCGACCTGACCGTCACCCTCGGCGACACCGGGCCCGGCTTCGAGCCGGCCACCGGCGGGCCCGCCTATCGCGCCGCCCGCACGGCGCTGCGCGAAGGGTGGGGCAGCCAGGCCCGGTCCGCGGCCAGCGGCGGTTCCATCCCGCTGGTCAACGGGCTCGCCAAGGCCGCGCCGCACGCCGAGGTGCTGCTCTTCGGCGCCCAGGACAGCATGTGCAATCTGCACGCCCCCGACGAGCGGGTGCTGTTCTCCGAACTGCGCGGCGCGGTGATCGCCGAGGCGGCGTTCCTGCGCGAATACGCGGCCGGCTTCAGCGCGGCCGACCGCCCGCGCTGAGCCACCCGGGCGCCCGGGAAGGCCCGAATACCCCTGGTCGGCGCGGTTTTGTCACGCTCGGTACGATTACCACCCGATGCCCTTTCTGCTCTCTTTTCCGCCCCCTTCCCGCAGCGCCGAATCGGCGGCGCACACAACAAATGCAATTGCATCGGGAATTGCAGCTGCACTTGCCGGGTAGAGAACCCCGGTGAGTGCCGCGGCCCGCGGTACCGGAGCGGCTGTCGAGCCGACGAGATGGGAACGGAAGGACGGCAAGCGATGGAGCAGATCGACAACGGCGTCCAGGCCAGCGGCATTCCCGGCGTGGAATGGATCAAGAGCGCCCGCAGCAACCAGAGTGGCAACTGTGTCGAGGTTGCCCAACTTCCCGGCGGGGGCGTGGCAGTTCGCAATTCCCGCTATCCCGACGGCCCGGCTCTGGTATACACACGGGAAGAGATGGCCGCATTCGTCGAAGGCGCCAAGGACGGCGACTTCGACGCCTTTACGGTGTGAAGCCGGCGGTGTGACGTCCGGAGGGCGGACCCGCGGGCTTCGCGGTGCAATACTGGCCTGTCCAGTATCTTTCGGGAGCCCACATGTCCGCTTCTCCGCAGCCCGCGTCGCCGTTACCGCTGTTCGAACGACGCCCTGACATGGGCGCGCGGGCGATGTCCCGGGTGCTGGGCAACTACCTGCGCGCCCTGCGGGAGAACAGCGGCTGCTCCCCGGCCACCGCCGGCGCCCACATCCGCGCGCACGCCTCGAAGATCAGCCGGATGGAGACCGCGCACGTCTCCCTCAAGGCCCGCGACGTCGACGAACTGCTCCAGCTCTACGGCGTCGACGACGCCGAACGCGCCGAGATCGCCCAGCTCGTGCAGCGCTCCGCCAAGCCCGACTGGTGGCAGTCGTACGGCGAGGTCGTGCCCGACTGGCTCCAGCAGCTCATCGGCCTGGAGCGGGACGCCCACCTGGTGCGCACCTACGAGACGCAGTTCGTCCCCGGCCTGCTCCAGACCGAGGACTACGCCCGGGCCGTCGTCCAGAGCGGCCACCGGCTCGCGCCGCCGCAGGAGAACGCCAAGCGCGTCGCGCTGCGGCTGGAGCGGCAGCGCAGGATGACCGAGCCCGGCGCGCCCGTGCTGTGGGCGCTCGTCGACGAGGGCGTGCTGCACCGCCCGGTCGGCGGACCCGCCGTGATGCGGGCGCAATTGCGGCATCTGCTGGACATGCTGCGCCGGCCAGGCGTCCGGCTGCAGATCGCCTCCTACACCGCGAGCGCCGCCGCCACACCGGGCACCGCCGTCACCTATCTGCGCTTCGGCCAGGGCTTCCTGCCGGACATGGTCTATCTGGAGCACATGACCAGCGCGGTCTACCTCGACCGGCTCGACGACGTCGACCACTACCGTGCCGCGCTGGACGAACTCAGCGCGCTCGCCGCGACACCGGCCGCGAGCCGGGTGCTCCTGGAGCAGGCCCTGCAGCGCTACCAGTGACCCGCGCCGGCGACACCCGCGCCGCCCACGACGGCCGAGGGGCCGCCGCCGGAATCCCGGCGGCGGCCCCTCGTCGTCCGCTCTCGGTCCGTTCTGCGTCCGTTCTCCGTCCGTCCGGGCGGCTCAGACGATACGGCCGACGCCGCCGAACTCGATCCACTCCAGGCTCGGCTGCTTGGGCACCAGATCGGTGTCGGGGCGCCATGTGGAGACCTCCACCAGGCCCGGCTCCAGGATCTCCGTGCCCTCCAGGAAGCGCCGCACGTCCTCCTCGCGGCGCACCTCGCCCCAGTTGCCGTTGGTGCTGCGGGCCATGAACTCGGTGACGCCGCGCCGGGTCTCCTCGTCCTCGCTCACCAGCTGGCACACCACCAGGAAGCTGCCCGGCGGCACCTTGGCCGCCGCGCGCCGCACCACACCCGCCGGGTCGTCACGGTCCGGGATGCAGTGCAGCACCGACACGAACAGCACACCCACCGGCTCGTCGGTGTGTATCAGCCGCTTGACCTCGTCGTGCGACCAGATCGCCTCGGTGTCGCGCATGTCCGCCTGGATCACCGCGGTGTTCTCGTTCTGCTCCAGCAGCGCCCGGCCGTGGGCCAGCACGATCGGGTCGCTGTCGATGTAGACGACCCGGCACGCCGGATCGACCCGCTGCGCCACCTCGTGGACGTTGTCCTGCGTCGGCAGGCCGGAACCGTGGTCGACGAACTGCCGGATCCCGTAGTCCTCGGCGAGCCGCCGGACCACCCGGCGCAGGAAGGAACGGTTGTTCAGGGCTAACACCTTGGTGCTGGGCACCTGTTTGAGGAGTTCCTCGGTGGCCGCCCGGTCGGCCGGGTAGTTGTCCTTCCCGTCCATCAGGTAGTCGTACATGCGGGCCACGCTGGGCACCGTCACGTCGATCCGTTCCGTCAGCGGCACATCCCCGTCGTCCATCGGGTTCCTCACGGCATCGTCGGCCCGGCACTCCCGGGTCAGGAGTGTTCTGGAGCACACTCATCCTAGGCAGCCGCCGCCCCCCGGTCGATACCGACGGCTCGTCAGGTGGCCGGGTAGGCCACGACGTCGACCGGTACGGTGGCCGTGCCCTGCGCCGGGCCGCCGTGGTCGTTGATGACGTGGTCGATGACGCCGGCGCCGTTGAGCGAGACCGTCAGCAGGTCGTGGAAGCGCACCCCGTCCCTGACCGGCGCCTGGAAGCCCTGCGCCACACGGATCGTCGGGTCGACGGTGAAGAAGCAGTAGCTGCCCAGGCCCCACGCCTCGTGGTGGCGCACCGACTCGGCGACCTTGTACGCCGGGTAGCCGTCGGCGCCGTGCCGGCGGTAGGCGGCCTGGTTCGGCGGGTCGTAGGGCAGCTCGTTCTGGAACATCACGGTCCGGCCGTGCTCGCCGTTCCAGAGCACGTTCTCCTTCTGGAAGTGCTCCACGAACAGCCCGGTGGCCAGCACATGGTCGCCGTTGACGACGACGCCGTGCTCGGCGGTGTTGACCGTCCAGCCCACCCCGCTGCCGTGGTCGGCGCGCCATGCCCAGATGTGGTCCAGCAGCACGTTGTCGCTGTTGACGACCAGCGCGGTGCCGGTACGGCCGGGGCCCGCGCCGCCGATCCGGAAGAACACGTCCTGCACCGACGTCGGGTCCAGCGGGTCGCTGCGCCGCCGCCCGCTGCCGATCTCCAGCAGCGCCTTGGACTCCGCCTCGGCCGCGTCGAAGAGCAGCCCGGCGATCCGCACCCCGCGCACGTCGTCCACCCGCATCGCGACCGCGCCGGTGACCGGCGTGAGGGTCGCGAACCCCAGGCCCAGCACGACCGTGCCGGCCCACTTGACCTTGACGGTGCCGGTCAGCTTGTAGATGCCGGGGGTCAGCAGCAGGTGCTTGCCCTGCGCCAGCGCCTTGTTGATGGTGCGCACCGAGTCCGAGGGCCGGGCGATGAAGAACTGCTCGATGGGGATGGAGCTGCCCGGCGTGTGGCCCGCGCTCCAGGTCGCGCCCGCGGTGTCGTGCCGCAGCGCCGGCAGGAAGACCCGGTAGCGGCCGGTCGCGTCGACGTACAGGAACGGCTTCTCACGGCTGACCGGGGTCGTCGGCAGCGTCGTGTAGGGCGGGTCGGGGAAGGATTGCTCGGGCGCGCCCTGGACGCCGGCGAAGACCTGGTTCCACACGCCGTTGGACCAGCTCGCCACCGCGCTGTTGCGGGTCAGCCACTGCTGCTGCGAGGCGTTGACGACCTGGCCGTCGACGACTGAGTCGGCCATGAAGCCGCCGCTGGAGAAGCCGCCCTGGCGCGGGAAGAGGAAGAGCTGCCCGCGGATGTGCACCCGGCGCAGCGGCGCGGCCTGCGACACCGCCCACCAGTTGACGCCGTCGGTGGGGGTGACCGACAGGTTCTCCGCCGAGCGCCAGAAGTTGGTGAGCGCGCTGTCGCCGCCGCCGGGCTGCGGCTGGCCCTCGACGCGCACGGCGCCGTTGACCGTCACGTCGTCGGGGGACAGGCCCAGGCCCGCCACCGAGGTGTAGTAGCCCAGTTGGGCGTCCACGTCGTAGCTGCCGGGCTTGAACAGGAAGGCGAACCGGCCGGTGCCGAACTCGCTGGCGACCTGCTGCTGGGCGGCGGCGTCGAGGGCGGCCTGGATCTCGGCCGTGGGGGTCGTGGGCCCGAAGACTCGCACGTTCGGGCCGAAGTCGGGCTCGGGCGGGGCCGGATGGCGGTCCTGGCCGCGGGCCGCCGCCGGCGCCGCGGCGGTGCCCAGCGGCACGGCCGACGCCAGGGCGGCGGTGGTGATGAACGAACGGCGGCTCAGGCCACCGCCGTCGGTGGCCTCGTGCGGTTCGGTGTCCGGGAGTTCACTGCCAGCGGCCCTGAACGACGACATGCGATGACCACCTTCTGCAACCCGAGGTCGGCTGCCCCACGGAGAGTGTGGGCGCGATTGAGAGCGCTCTCTCGGAGACGTACCCTGCGGGCTCCGGCAGGCGGTGTCAAGATCTTGTGAGAGCGCTCTCGGCGCGGGCTGACACCCCTGCTCACAGCCGTACCACCCGCCCCGATGCGCCCCGCGGGCCGGCCGGCGCGCGCGGGCGGCACCCGGCGTGCGCGCTGCCGCGCGCGGGCTGCCCTCCCGCCGGTGCGGCGCGCTGACCTGCTGCTTCGCCGGCGGAAGCCGCCCGTCCCCGGCGGCGGGCAGCACCGGGCGCGGAGCGTCGCCGGACGGACGCGGGGCGCGATTACGGTGTCGTAACTGTTGCGTGTGCGTCAGGTCGCGGGAGCCTTACGCGCAGGTGGGCGCGGCGGCTGCTGCGCGAGCGGGCCGGGGCCCCGGTCAGACGGTGACGACCTCGACGCCGGCCTCGGCGAAGCCGGCGAGCGCCTGGCGGGGGGCGGCGGCGTCGGTCACCAGGGTGTCGACGGACTGCGTCGCGCAGATCCGGGCGAAGGCGCGGCGGCCGATCTTGGAGGAGTCGGTGGCCACCACGACCCGGCGGGCGCGCTCGGCGAGCAGCCGGTTGGTGCTCGCCTCGTCCTCGTGGTGGGCGTAGACGCCCTCGGCCGGGTCGATCGCGTCGATGCCGAGCACCGCGATGTCCAGGGTGATCTCCCGCAGCACCCCGCCGGCCAGCGGGCCGGTCAGCTCGTAGGACTGCGGGCGGGCGACACCGCCGGTCAGCACCAGCTTGATCTGCGGGCGGATCACCAGCTCCGCCGCGATGTTGAGGGCGTTGGTGACCACGGTGAGCAGCGGCGGCCGGACCGTGCCGCCGGCCCCCGGCGCGCCGTCGGTGAGGTCGCCGCGCAGCGCCAGCGCCCGGGCGACCTCGGTCGTCGTCGTGCCGCCGGTCAGCCCCACGACCTCGCCGGGCCCGACCATCGCCGCCACCGCCGCCGCGATCCGCTGCTTCTGCGGGGCGTTGCGGGCGGTGCGGTAGCGCAGCGGCAGCTCGTACGACACGCCGTGGGCGACGGCGCCGCCGCGGGTCCTGATGAGCATGTGCTGCTCGGCGAGCTGGTCGAGGTCGCGGCGGATGGTCGCCGCCGACACGTGCAGCGCCTCGGCGGCCTCCTCGACCTCGACCCGGCCGTGCGCGGCCAGCAGGTCCAGCAGCGAGGTCCACCGGGCGTCCCGTGACACGGAAGGCCACCCCTTTCCACCGCGTGACCTGCGGGCGCCGTCCGCCCGTGCGTGCCGCAAGACTCGCATACCGGCGCCCGGCCGGACGACCCGGCGCCGGGGGCCGCGCTACGACGCGGGCGCGGCCTGCTCGCTGCGGGACCTGATGCCCTGCCCCTCCAGCGCGAGGTAGCGGCGGATGGTGCCGCCGAGCAGGAAGGCCAGCGGCCAGGCCAGCACGCCGGACTGCTCCAGGCCGAGCGTGAGCGCCGTGCCGTCGCCCGAGGGCTCCAGCAGGTGCCGGGCCCGGGAGACGACGCCGGGGGCGCGGGACTCCCAGGTGAAGGACGTGCCCTCGACGAGCCCGGTGACCGTCCACACCGCCGGGCGCAGCCGCGGCTGGCGCACCTCGAAGCGGGCGCCGACCGCCAGGCCGGGCCCGTCCAGGCCGCGGACCGACGTCATGGACTCGGCCAGGCTCGGCCAGTCCTCCACCGCGGTCAGCACCTGCCAGACCCGCGGGGCGGGTGCGGCGGCGGTGACGGCGTACGAATAGCCGGGCATATGTGCTCCTCCTTCCGACCGGGGGAAGCCAGCGTAGCCACCCCTCACACCCCGTCAGTCGGCGGCCGTCCTCGGCGGCGGCAGCTCCGCCTGGGCCCGCCGGTAGCGGCCCGGGGCCTGGCCGCGCCACCGCTTGAAGGCGTGCGCGAAGGCGAACTCCGAGGTGTAGCCCACCCGGGAGGCCACCGCGGCCAGCGGCAGCGCCGAGTCGGCCAGCAGGCGCGCCGCGAGCGTCATCCGCCACCAGGTCAGATACGCAAGCGGCGGCCGGCCGGTCAGGGCCGCGAAGCGGCGGGCGAACGCGGCCCGGGACAGCCCCGCCTCGCGCGCCAGCCGCTCGACGGTCCAGGGCGCGGCGGGGGAGCGGTGCATCGCCCGCAGCGCCGCGGCCACCGGCGGGTCCGCCAGCGCCGCCGCCCAGCCGCCGGTACGGTCCACCGCCCCGCCGGGCCCGGCCGCCTGCTCGGCCCGCCGCGCCCGGTCGGCGTACCACGCGCGCAGGACGTACGGCAGCAGCGCGTCCAGCAGCGGCGGGACGAGCACGTCGGTGCCCAGCCGGGGCCGCTCCAGCTCACCGGCCAGCAGCCGCACGGCGGCGGCGACCTCGGGGTGCCGCGCGGGCGCCGCCGGCAGGTGCAGCACGGGCGGCAGCTCGGCCAGCAGCGGGTGGACGTGCCGCGGGTCGTAGCGGTAGCCGCCGCTGAGCAGCGCGGTCACCTCGCCGCCCGGGGCGGGGCCGGGCTCGTCGGCGTACGGCGTCGCCGGCGCGGGCACGTGGGCCCGCGGGCGCTCGCCTGCCGCGTCCTGCCCACCTGCCCGGGGGACGTCGCCCAGCGCGTACCCCAACCCGTGCGGCACCACCAGCACGTCCCCCGGCCCGGCCCGCGCGGTGGCCGCCGCCTCGGCCGCGCCGCGGCCGGCGGGGCGCAGCACGCAGGTGCCGGAGAGCACCACGTGGACGGCCGCGGTGCCCGGCGCGGGCGCGAACTCCCGCGCCCACGGGGCGGCGTGGCGCACCAGCCCCCAGCGGGGCCGTCCGGTGCGGGTCGCGGCGACCGCGTCGCTGAGGATGTCCACGTCGGGACGCTACCCAGCGCCGAGACGCGCACGCAGACTGCCGGCGCGCCCGGGCACGGGACGTCTCCGCCGGCGGTCCGCCCCGCGCCGCCCGTACGCCTTGCGCGCCGGTCGCGCGCTGCCCCGGTCCACCCCGGAGCGGCGGGTTCCGCGGTCGGTCCCAGCTCTTGACTTTCCGTCAGCCGCCAGTACCTTCATGGTGCTTAACCGGTACAGCCCAAGAGTCGCCATCCGGCTCCGCTGTCACCCGCAACAGCCTTCCTGTCAGGGAACGTCCACACATTCCGAGGAGAATGCATGACACTCCCAGCACGGCGCGTCTGGCTGGCGGCCCTCGCCGCGGTGACGACGGCACTGATGGCGGCGCTCCTGGCCATCGCCGCCCCGGGTCCCGCCCGCGCCGCCGCGGCCACCGGCTTCGTCCAGCGGTGCGGCACGCACTTCTGCGTCGACGGCAAGACCGCCTACTTCGCCGGCGCCAACTCCTACGACCTGTTCACCTTCGGCAGCGGCTCGGGCGACACCGAGACGCAGTACATGGACAAGGCCGCCATCGACAGCGAGATGGCGAACATGGCGGCGGACGGCGTCACCGTCGTGCGCACCTGGATGTTCGACCACGAGCAGTGGCACGGCTTCGAGCCCGCCAAGAACACCATGAACGAGCAGGAGTGGGCCGAGTTCGACTACATCCTCTACTCCGCCGCCCAGCACGGCCTGCGCGTCGTCCCGGCGCTGGAGAACTACTGGACGGCCTACGGGGGCGTCAACACCGTGCTCGGCTGGGAGGGCGTGTCCACCGCCAACTCCGGCTACTTCTTCGACTCGACCAAGTGCCCGGGCTGCCTTGCCGATTACGAGTTCTACGTCGACTACGCGCTCAACCGCGTCAACCACTACACCGGCGTGGCCTACAAGGACGACCCGACCATCTTCTCCTGGGAGTTGATGAACGAGCCGCGCTACCAGGACGTCAACCCGGCCGACAACACCGTCGGGGCGACCTTCCGCGCCTGGGAGGACACGGTGGGCGCGCACATCAAGAGCATCGACTCCCACCACATGGTCGACAACGGCATCGAGGGGCAGGGCAGTTCGTACGGCTACGGCAGCGACAACGGCGTGCCGTTCACCTACGAGTGCCAGTCGGCGTACATCGACTTCTGCTCCGCGCACATCTACCCGACCGAGGGCTGGGCCAACCTGTCGGTGAGCGCCACCCAGGCGCTGGTCGCCAAGTACGTCAACGACGCCCACACCGGCGCCGGGAAGCCCTTCTTCCTGGGCGAGTTCAACACCTCCACCAGCACCCGCAGCACGTACTGGCCGGCCATCTACAGCACGTTGGAGGCGAACAACGGGGACGCCGACGCCTTCTGGTGGTACATGAACAGCAGCAAGGACGGCAACTACGGGGTGATGCACGGCGATTCGGTGCTGAGCTACTTCACCGCGCACTCCAACGCCGACAAGGCCAAGAGCGGCGGCGGCACCACCCCGCCGACGACGCCCCCGACGACCCCGCCGACCACGCCCCCGACAACGCCCCCCACGACCCCGCCCACCACGCCCCCGACCACTCCGCCCACGACGCCGCCGACCACGCCCCCGACGACGCCGCCGGCCGGCAGTTGCTCGGTGAACTACCACATCGACGACTGGGGCACCGCCTTCAATGCCAACGTGACGGTCACCAACGGCAGTTCGGCCGCGCTCAACGGCTGGTCGCTGGTCTTCTCCTTCCCCGGCGCCCAGAAGATCACCAACATCTGGAACGCCGTGGCCACCCAGAGCGGCAAGCAGGTCACCGCGACCAACGCCGCCTACAACGGGTCCGTCCCGGCCGGCGGCACCGTCAGCTTCGGCTTCAGCGCCTCCTCGACCGCCGGCACCAACGCGGTCCCGGCGTCCTTCACCCTCAACGGCAAGGCGTGCGCGGTTTCCTGACCCCGCAGCGCCGGTGCCGCGCGGTCCCCCGCCGCCTCCCCGCGGCGGGGGACCGCGCACGTCCACCGCAGGGCACAACCGCTTACCCGGTTCAGCCCTGGCCGCCGGGACGTCACAACTGCCGGTCGCCGACCGTTGACGCGGCACATCGGCGCGGTAAATATGGGAGCGCTCCCATTCCCCCCACGTCAAGGAGCCGTCCATGCGCGCACCCGCGCAACCCCGACGCCGGCCGCCCCGCAGACTCCTGCTGGCCCTCGCCACCGCCTTCGCCGCGGCCCTGGCCTACGTCCTGACGATGCTGCCCGCCCCCGCCGCCACCCCGCAGTCCCTCCCGGCGGCCCCGGCCGCCGCCCAGGCCGACGTCACCGGCAACGCCACCCACTTCGACGGCCTCGGCCAGCCCTACGGCGGCTGCGGCATGCCGCAGGCCGACCTCGACTCACCGGACTTCGTCGCGCTCAACGTCTTCGACACCCCCGGCGACTACACCATGTACCCGCGCCCGGTGCCCGCCTCGCAGAGCTCGATCATCGGCGCCTGGGACAACGGCCACAACTGCGGCCGGTACGTGCAGGTCACCATCGGCGACTACTGCACCGGGACCAACGACGGCGCCCCCGGCCAGCCCTTCTGCCGGGGCGGCAGCTGGACGCAGGACTCCTACGACGGCGCGACCCTCACCATGCTGGTCGCCGACAGCTGCGCCGACGCCAACGCGTGGTGCCGCGACGACCCCAACCACCTCGACCTCGACACCGCGTCGCTGGGCCACTTCACCCAGAACGGCGCCCCCGTGACCGGCCTCGCGGACCACTGGAACAACCGCCATGTCTCCTGGCACTACGTACCCGCGCCCGGCTACACCGGCGACATCAAGATCGGCTTCCTCCAGGGCGCCCAGCGCTACTGGGGCGCGGTCTCCGTCTCGCACCTGCCCAACGGCATCCACGGCGTGGAGTTCTACGCGGCCGGCGCCTGGCACGACGCGCAGATGAACAGCGACATGGGCCAGTCCTTCATCCTCGACCCGATCACCACCGGCGGCACCGACTTCCGCATCCGGGTGCGCGACGTCACCGACGCGTACGTCTTCGGCGGTCGCACCTACGACTTCTCGCTGCCGGCCTCCTGCTCGGGCACATGCGCCGCCGCCTACACGGGCGTCACCTACACCGCCTCCGGCGGCGACGGCACGACCCCGCCGACCACGCCGCCGACCACGCCCCCGACCACCCCGCCGACGACCCCGCCCACCACGCCGCCGACAACCCCTCCGACGACGCCGCCGACCACCCCGCCCGCCTCCGGCGGCTGCTCGGCGGCCGTGCACATCACCAGCTCCTGGTCCGGCGGCTTCCAGGCCGACGTGACGGTGCAGAACACCGGCACCCGGCAGATCGGCGGCTGGGCCGTACGGCTCACGCTGCCCTCCGGCGTCCAGGTGAGCAACATCTGGAACGCCGCCGTCGACACCTCGGCCCCGGCCACCACCGTGCGCAACGTCTCCTACAACGGCACCCTCGCCCCGTCGGCGAGCACGTCGTGGGGCATGACGCTCAGCGGCTCGGGCCAGGACCTCGGCACCCCGGTGTGTACGGCGTCGGGGTGACGCGCGGGGTATCGGTGTGAACCCTGCCGACTTCCCGGCGCGCCCCCGGTGATGACGGACCGTGACCGCCACCATGGGCATCACCGGACGGCCGCCCCGTGGCTGCGTACGGGACGGCCGTCCGGCCTCCCCGGATGACGGAGCACGAATGGCGCGCCGACCAGGGCGGAAATAGCGTCGAGAAGCGTTCGCCGCCCCCTGCCGGAGGGGGCGTTCGCGAGCGCGATCCGATCAGCGTCCTGGGACCTCGGGCAGTGCTGTCGCTCTGCCGGGTCGACGAAAGGCAGGTCAGAGCGATGCTCGTACGTCACACCAAGTACCTGGCGGGAGCCATGACGGTCGCGGCGCTCGGCGCCGGGGCCGTCGTGGCGCCCGCCGCCCACGCGGCGTGGAATGTGCATGTCGTCCGCGAGGGGCAGTCGATCCAGGCCGCGGTCGACGCCGCCGCCCCGGGCAGCACCGTCCTGGTCATGCCCGGCACGTACCGGGAGAGCGTGCAGATCACCCGCAACGTGACCCTGATGGGCTCGGCCACCGGCCAGGTCGTGCTCACCGCCCCGGCCGGCGCCGGGAACGCCGCCGCCGGCGGCGAGGCCGGCGCGACCGGCTACGCGCCCGCGCCCGGCAACACCAAGACCTCCACCACCGGCGCCGACATGGGCGCCGCAGGTGCCCAGAGCGCCGCCGCGCAGCCCGAGCAGGGCACCACCGTCACCGGCACCACCACCCAGGCCGCATGCGCCGCCGCCGGCCACGGCGTCTGCGTGACCGGCCCCGACGGCCACCCGCTGACCGCCGTGCGGATCGAGCAGCTCACCGTCACCGGCTTCCGCACCGACGGCATCGACGCCTCCGGCACCGACGGCATGGTCGTACGCCATGTGGCGGTCACCGACAACGGCTCCCAGGGCATCAGCCAGGAGAAGTCCACCCGCGCGGTGCTGCGCGACAACCGGGCCACCGGCAACGGCCAGTCCGGCATCTTCGTCGCCAACCTGGTCAACGCCGAGGGCGGCGCCCTCGACACCCGCGGCACCGTCATCGCCGGCAACACCCTGTCCGGCAACCGCATCGGCGTGACGATCCGCCGGGCACGCGTGCTCCAGGTCCAGGACAACACCGTCACCGCCAACTGCGGCGGCGTCTTCGTCGTCGGTGACGAGAACAACCCGAAGGCCGGCGACCTCGACATCCGCCGCAACAAGATCACCGACAACAACAAGTTCTGCGCCGCCAACGGCCGGCTGCCGGTCATCCAGGGCACCGGCGTGCTGCTCACCGGCGCCGAGGACACCCGCATCACCGACAACACCATCAGCGGCAACGCCGGTACCTCCCCGATGTCCGGCGGCGTCGTGCTGTACCCGAGCGAGGTCGGCGTCGCCGACCGGCGCGACCAGGTCAGCGGCAACACCCTGTCCGGCAACAAGCCCGCCGACCTCGCCGACCGCGACACCAAGGGCGACGGCAACACCTTCAGCGCGAACTCCTGCGCCGTCTCCGAGCCGGCCGGCCGGTGCTGACCGGCCGGCACGCCGGTCCGCCGCGGAACCCCCGCCCCCGCCCGCTCCCGATCCCGCCCCCGACCCGGCACGACCGAAAGGGCCGACCATGACCATGACCCAACCGGCCTCGGCGCCCCAGGCGGAACCGCCCGCCACCCCCGCGCCGCCGCAGCATGCCCCCGACCAGTCGGTGATGCGGCTGCGCGAGCTGGTCTTCGGCGCCGCCTGCGCCGCGGCGATCCGCGCCGCCGCCCGGCTCGGCGTCGCCGACGCGCTCGGCGAGGAGCCGGCCGGCACCGAGGAACTGGCCCGGACGGTACGCACCGAGGCCCGGCCGCTCGGCCGGCTGCTGCGGGCGCTGGCCAGCTACGGAATCTTCGCCGAGCAGCCCGACGGCCGCTTCGCGCACACCGCCATGTCCCGGATGCTGCGCGAGGACGCCCCCGACTCGCTGCGCAACATCGCCCTGTGGTGCACCGAGCCGTGGACGTGGGAGGCCTGGCCGCGCCTGGACGACGCGGTACGCACCGGCAAGGACGTCTTCGGCGACCTGTACGGCAAGCGCTTCTTCGAGTACCTGCACGACGACGCGCCCGAGTCCGCGGCGGTGTTCGACAAGGCGATGTCCCGCTCCAGCACGCAGTCCGCCCGCGACGTGGTGGACGCCCTCGACCTCACCGGGGTCGCCACCGTCGCCGACATCGGCGGCGGCCAGGGCCGGGTGCTGGCCGGGCTGCTGGAGCGCCACCCCGACCTGCGCGGCACCCTCCTCGACCTGCCCAAGGTCGTCGCGGGCGCCGACCCGCGGCTGCGCGAGGGCGGTGCGCTCGCCGACCGCGCCACCCTGCTGCCCGGCGACTGCCGCAAGCAGGTGCCGGTCCAGGCGGATCTGTACGTCATCAAGAACATCCTGGAATGGGACGACGACAGCACCCGCAGGACGCTGCGCAACGTCGTCGCCTCCGCCCGCCCCGGCGCCCGGGTGGTGGTCATCGAGAACCTGGTGGACGACAGCGTGTCCATGCGGTTCACCACCGCCATGGACCTGCTGCTGCTGCTCAACGTCGGCGGGCAGAAGCACACCAGGGAGAGCATGGTGACCCGGATGACCGAGGCCGGCCTCGTGGTCGGCGAGGTACGCCCGGTGGGCCCGTACCTGCACTCCTTCGACAGCGTGGTGCGCGGCGCCTGACCCGGCGTCGGACACCGCGCACGAACCGGCGGCCGGCCCGGGGACATCCGGGCCGGCCGCCGGTCGGCGCTGCGGGTCAGCCCTTGCGGGACGACGTCAGATGCGCGAAGACCACGACGTTGTCGGTGTAGTCGCGCTTGGTGCGGTCGTAGGAGCCGCCGCAGGTGATGATCCGCAACTGCGGGTCGGGCGTGCTGCCGTAGACCCGGTCGTTGGGGAAGTCGCCCTTGGAGAACTCCTCGACGGAGTCCACGGTGAAGGTCGCCACCGTGCCGTCCGACCGGGTGATCTCCGCGGTCTGGCCGGGCTTGACCAGGCGCAGCAGCAGGAAGACCGCGGGGCCGGTCTTGGTGTCGACGTGCCCGGCCACGATCGCCGGCCCGCGCTCGCCCGGGGTCGGGCCCTCGGCGTACCACCCGACGAGGTTGGTGTTGCCGGCCGGCGGGGCGTTGAGGTTGCCGGCGGCGTCCAGGTGCAGCGGGGTGAAGGGCGCGTTCACCGCGATGCTCTTGATGACCAGCCGGGTGGGGTCGGCCTTCGCCAGCGGCGGCACCGTGACCATCGGCACCGGGGCGACCACGCCCGGGGCGGTGGCGGTGGCGGAACTGCTGGGCGGCGCGGCGGCGGAGGCGGGCGGGGCGGGCAGGCCGCGGCCCGAGGAGTCGACCGAGTTGTAGATCATCAGGGCGCCGATGGCCGCCGAGGCGACCGCCCACCGCAGCGTGCGCGAGCGTGCGGGGGGTGCGGCGTCCGCCGTGCCTCGTGGCGTCGGCGGGTACTGCTGGGACATGGGGCGATGCCTTTCATCGGCTCGCGGACAAAAGCTTCCGGCGCGGGAGCCGGATATGCCGTGGCCACCGCCGCGGGAAGCGACGGTGGCCACGGCAGGAGACAGCGTGGAACGTGCCGGCCGGTGATTCAGCCGCTCACCGGCCCGGCGGCCCGGTCCGGCCGGAACCCGGCCGGATCAGGCCCGGTCAGGCCCGGTCGGACCGGGTCAGGCCAGGCCGCCGACGGTGGTGCGGCGACGGCGCAGCGCCACCGCACCGGCGCCGAGGCCGCCGAGCAGCAGGACGGAGCCGGCCGCCATGCCGCCACCGGTCAGCGCCATGCCGCCGCCACCGGTGTGCACACCGCCGTGCGGGCGGTGGCCGTGCCACGAACCGGCGTCACCCTGCTGGGTGGTGGCGTCGTCCGAGCTGACGGCGGAGCTGTCGGAGCCGGTCGCCGAGCTGTCGTCGGCGGCGCTGTTCTGCGTGCTGTTCTCGGCGCCGTTGCCGGTGGCGGCCGAGGACGAGCTGTTCTGGTGGGCGGAGTGCGACGAACCGTGGCTGCTCGGGTCGTACGCGTTCACGGCACCCGTCGCGTGGGCGGCCGGGGCGGCGATCGCGAGGACTGCGGTGAGTGCAGCGCCGGCGAAGAGGGTGCGGGCAGTGCGCATGGTGAGGGTTTCCTTCCGTCGCGTCTGCGTCGGCCGACAGGCGGTCGGTCGAAGCGAAGCGCAGGAGCGACGTCTTCACCGTCAGTCACTCGCACCACACGCGCCACCGGAGGAGGCCGCAAGGGGGTGATCCTTGGGCCCTCCGGGTGGTGGGCTGCGCCGTACGGAGGAGGGCGCGGGGTCCGCGGGCGGTCAGAGCGCGGCGCGGTCCCAGCGGTAGAACTCCTTGGCCATCGCGTCCTTGGGGGAGCGCCAGGTCGCCGGGTCGTAGGCGCTGACGTGCGACGACAGCCGCTCGCTGATGTCCTGGAACTCCGGGTGCGAGGCGTGCTGCGCGACCGAGGGCCCGGGCGGGGAGTCGGCCTCGATCAGATGGAAGTAAAGGTCGCCGAACTGGAAGAGGCTGCGGCCGGTCACCCCGATCAGCCGCGGCAGTTCGCCGCGGTCGGAGGTGCGGAAGACCTCGGCGATGTCGTCCGCGGAGCCGGGGGCCATCCGGGCGACGATCAGAGCGCGGTGCACGGTGGACGTCCTTCCCTGGGGGAGTGCTGCTGGGGGTGCTGGGGGGTGCTGTGGAGGTGGGGGAGGCTGCGGCGGCCCGGGCGGGGCGGACCCGCCCGGGCACGGCGTCAGTTGGGGACGGCGACCTGCTCGCGGGCGCGCTTCTCGATGGTGTCCCGGATCAGCTCCAGCTGGACCACGGAGTTCGCGTTGATCCGGGCGGTCATCCCGGCGTCGTCCACCGGGGCGTCCGGCTTCATCGCGAAGTCCTGCACCCAGCGCATCCGCGTCCCGCCGGGGACCTCGTGGTAGCTCCAGAAGATCTCCATGAACTCGAACGGCCCGGTCTCCACCCGGCGCGCGGTGACCGTACGGGTCTCGGGCACCGGCTCGCGCTCGGACACCCAGCTCCACACGGTGCCGTTCTCGTCCGGGTGCATCGTCAGCCGGAAGGTGGTCTTGCGGCCCTGGCGCTCCAGGATCTCCACCGACGCGTACTCGCTGAACAGCTGCGGCCAGTGCTCCAGGTCGTTGGTCATGTCCCACACGACGTCCATGGGGGCGCCGATGACGATCTCGTTCTCGGTGTGCGCGGCCATGGCTCAGGCCCTCGCCTTCAGGACGTTGTTGACGACGTCCAGCAGCTCCCGCGGGGTGCGGCAGGCGTCGGCGTCGGCGGGGATGGTCGCGCCGTGCTCGTTCTCCAGCGCGCCGACGATGCCGAGCAGGCCCAGCGAGTCGAGGCCGAAGTCGGCGAACGGCGTGTCGGACTGCAGCTCCAGGTCCGCGGGGTCGACGATGACGCCGGCCCGGCGCTCCATGAGCGCGGCCAGTTCGGTGTAGCTCAGTTCGGTGTGCATTGCGGCTCCTTGCCTGGAAGGGGGAGTGGGACCGTGGCAGACGTACGGCCAGGGCGTGTGCGGGTGCCGGCCGTCACGGCCGGGCGTCGGCGCCGTGCCGCAGCAGCAGCGCGGAGTTGGAGCCGAGCAGGCCGCGGCTGAGCACCAGCGCGGTGCGCAGATCGGCGGGCCTGGCCCGGCCGGTGACCAGGTCGAGGCCGTCGCGTACGTCGGTGACGTTCGGCGTCGGCGGGACGACCGCGTGTTCCATGGCCAGCACCGCGCAGGCCACGTCCAGCGCCGCGGCGCCGCAGAAGGCGCGCCCGGTACCGGTCTTGGGGGCGGTGACCGGCACCCGGGCCGCGTGCCGGCCCAGCGCGTCGGCCAGCGCCAGCGCCTCGGCGCGGTCGGCGGCCGGCACGCCGAGCGCGTCGGCGAAGACCACGTCGACCTCCTCCGGCGCCATGCCCGCCTCGTCCAGCGCGCCGCGGACGGCACGGGCCAGCCCCTCGCGGGAGGCCGCCCAGTCCCCGGACCCGGTGAAGGTCGCCGCGTGCCCGGCGACCACCGCCCGTGCGGTGACCCCGCGTTCGTGCGCCGCGGTCTCCTCCTCGGCCACGAACATCGCGCCGCCCTCGGCGGGCACGAAACCGCACGCCCGGTCGGTGAAGGGCAGATACGCCCGCAGCGGATCGCGCTCCAGGCTCAGCTCGGGATAGCCGAGCTGGCACACGATCGAGTAGGGCGCGAGCGGCGCCTCGGTGGCGCCGACCACCATCGCCGCGGTGCTGCCCCGGATGCCGCGCGCGGCGTGCGCGAAGGCGTCCAGACCGCCGGCCTCGTCGGCGGCGACCACCCCGCAGGGGCCCTTGAAGCCGCCGCGGATGGATATCTGGCCGGTACTGGCGGCGTAGAACCACGCGATGGACTGGTACGGGCCGACGAACCGCGGCCCGCTGCCCCACAGCTGCTGCAGCTCGCGCTGGCCGAACTCGCCGCCGCCGGAACCGGCCGCGGTCACCACGCCGATGCCGTACTCGCCGGCCGACGCCGCGTCCAGCGCCGCGTCGCGCAGCGCCATGTCGGCGGCGGCCATCGCGAAGTGGCTGAACCGGTCGGTCTGCACCAGGAAGCGCTCCTCGACCAGCGAGGCCGGGTCAAACCCGGTCACCTCGCCGGCCACGGCCAGCGGCAGCCCGCCGCAGCCCTCCCGGGTGACGGCGCCCAGGGCGCTGACGCCCTCCTCGGTCGCCTTCCAGTACGCGTCGGCGCCGACGCCGGTCGGCGCGACCACGCCCATCCCGGTGATGACGGTACGGCGCCGCTGCCGCGCCGCGGCACGCCCGGTGGTCTTCGCGGTCATCGGCTCGCCTCCTCCCGGTTGAGGACCACGGCGGACTGGAAGCCGCCGAAGCCGCTGCCCACGGACAGCACCGTCCGCAGGTCCCGCTCCCGGGCGACCTTGGGCACGTAGTCCAGGTCGCACTCGGGGTCGGGTGTCTCGTAGTTGGCGGTGGGCGGCACCACGCCGTGCTCCATCGCCAGCGCGCACGCGGCCAGTTCGATCGCGCCGATCGCGCCCAGGGAGTGCCCGACCATGGACTTGATCGAGCTCATCGGGGTGCTGCGGGCGTGCTCGCCCAGCGACCGCTTGACGGCCGCGGTCTCGTGCCGGTCGTTCTGCTTGGTGCCCGAGCCGTGCGCGTTGACGTAGTCCACGGCGGTGCGGTCGGTACGGCCGTGCGCGAGCGCGTGGTCGATGGCCCGGGACATCTCCAGGCCCTCCCGGGTGAGCCCGGTCATGTGGTGCGCGTTGCCGAACGAGGCGTAGCCGGTGACCTCGCAGTAGATGTGGGCGCCGCGGGCGCGGGCCCGCTCCAGCTCCTCCAGCACCAGCACCGCGCCGCCCTCGCCGAGGACGAAGCCGTCCCGGTCGGCGTCGAAGGGGCGGGAGGCGTGCTCCGGGTCGTCGTTGTTGGGCGAGGTCGCCTTGATCGCGTCGAAGCAGGCCACCGTGATCGGCGATATGGGGGAGTCCGAGGCGCCCGCTATGCAGATGTCGGCCCGGCCCTCCTCGATGCTCTGGAAGGCGTAGCCGACCGCGTCCAGGCCCGAGGTGCAGCCGGTGGACACCGTCTGGACCGGGCCCCGGGCGCCGATCTGCTCGGCGACCTCCGCGGTCAGCGCGCTCGGCGTGAACGCCCGGTGCAGATGCTGCTGCGCCTGCCGGTGGTCCACGTCCCAGCGGTCACCGCCCGCGCTGACCAGCGCGTAGTCGTGCTCCAGCCGGGTCGTGCCGCCGACGGCGGTGCCCAGCGACACCGCGATACGCCACGGGTCCTCGGCCGCCGGGTCCAGCCCCGCGTCGTGCAGCGCCTCGTCGGCCGAGGCCATCGCGAACTGCACATAGCGGTCGGCGCGGGCCAGCCGCACCGGGTCCAGGCCGCACGCGGCCGGGTCGAAGTCGCACTCGGCGGCTATTCGGGAGCGGAAGCCCGAGGCGTCGAAGCGCGTGATGCGCCGGGTCGCGGTGCGCCCCGCGGTCAGCAGGTCCCAGAACGCCGGCACGCCCACCCCGCCGGGGGCGACCACCCCGACGCCGGTCACCGCCACACGCCGGGTCACGAGACCGCCCCCGCCGCCTCCGGCGGCCGGCCCGCGCCGGCCTTCGCGCGGTCCGTGTCCAGCGGGTTGCCCGCGGCGTCCTCGGTGTCCACGTGCCCGAGCTCCGGGCGCGGCGCGAGCGGGCCCAGGTGGAAGACCATCCGGGCCTCGCCGCCGCCGACGTTGCGGAACCGGTGCCGTACGTCCTTCGGGATCAGCAGGCCGTGGTCGGCGGACAGGGCGTACGCCGTGCCGTCGAGGTCGACCTCCAGCTCGCCGCTGACGACGAACACGAACTCCTCGGAGTAGGGGTGGTAGTGCTCGGCGATCCGCTCGCCGCGCTGCATGATCGCCACGCCCATGAACCCGCTGGTCGACCCGCTGACGGTCGGGGTGAGCATGGCGCGCAGATCACCACCGCGGCGCCGGTTGGGCTCGATGTCGTCGACGTGCACGATCCGTGGGGGCTGAGCGGTCATGTCGGGTGCCTCCTGGGGGAATCACAGCGGGTGGCCGCGGGGGTTCCGCGGCCGTGACGCGGCCTGCGGGAAGGACGGGAAGGGGCTCGGGAGCGGCTCAGGAGTCCTGCGCGTGGCGGTCGGTGATCGGGGTCATCTCGCAGTGCGCGAGCAGTTCGCCGCGGCCCCGGTCGGTGGCCAGGTCCCGCTCGGCGCCGGGCAGTTCGAGCAGCCGGCCGAGCTCGGCGGCCAGGTCGCGGTCGGCGGTGCCGGTGGTCAGCGCCAGGTCCTGGTCGGCGGGCGCTGCCAGGTCGATCACCCGCACCACGACGTCGTCGCGCTGGAAGACCGTGCTGCGCACCAGCGGCCCCGTCGGGTCGGCCGCCGCCAGCTCGTCGGACCTGGCCAGCACCCGGGCGGCAGCCGCGCCGCTGCCCGCGCGCACCGGGTAGCGCAGCGCGTAGCGCCGCGGCTGCCCGTGCCGCTCGGCCTCGGCGACCGCCTCGTGCACCGCCGGCAGCGAGGCCCGGCTGAAGAACGCCCGCGCCGCCTCCGGGTCGTTCAGGTCGCGCTCCTCCTCCAGGTACGGGTTGATGGCCTCCTCGACCGCCCGCACCTCCGGCTGCTGCGCCACGTGCCGCAGCGCCGCCGCCAGGTTGCCGCGCACCTCGACCGCGCGCACCACCCGGTTGCCGTGCATGAACAGCGTCGTCCTGCACAGCCGGGTGGCCGAGTCGACCCGGGCGGCCGGCGAGGCGTACTCGCTCAGCAGCTTGGCGACGTGCTCCTCGCTGCCCGGGCGGACGGTGAAGGTGATCGCGTGCCGGATGCGGCCGTCGCCGGCCCGCTCGGGACGCGGCGCCCGGCTGCCGGTGTGCCCGGCCGCGGACGTCTCGCGCAGCACGTCGAAGCGCAGCGAGCGGGTGTCGTTGACGCACTCGTGCATCGGCTTGACCATCTCCCGGTGCTCGGGGCTGTCCACCCACGCCAGGAACGGCTCGGCGCTCTCCCACTCGCTGGTGATCAGCCACTGCGAGGGGTCCTCGATGGACTGGCACAGCTGGTCGCTGACGTGCCCGGGCACGGAGGCGACCTGGTCGCGCAGCAGCTGGTAGGCGTCCAGGAAGCGCTGCTGCGCGCCCCGCTTGACGTCCAGCAGCAGCACCACCCGCAGCGGCGACGTCTGCGGCGCGGTCGCGGTGCCCGCCGTCCCCGGCTCTTCGGACAGGGTCGTCATCTTGCGTTTCTCCTTCGGCTTCGGCGTCGGCTGCCGGATCTGCGAGGGATCCCGATCTGCGTTGATCGTCCGTCGATGCCGCCAACGACGCGAGATCTGCGGTCCATGCGGGCGAATGCGCCGCCGCCGCACCGGCACGAGGGGCCCGTCCGGGCAAAGGAGGAAGGCGGGACCGGACGACGGCGTGCCGGGCCCCGGGCCCGCGCCGAAGGCGGCGCGGGCCCCGCGAACCGGCGGCGCCCCGCCGCGCCCCGCGCCCGTACAGGCAGGAGCAACACATGCAACCGACGCCCCACGACCCGGCCGGCGCTCCCGCCGGTACCCCCGCCCCCACCGCTGCCCCCGCCGATGCCCGGGCCACCGACCGCGTGCCGGTCCTGGTCGTCGGCGGTTCCCTGGTGGGGCTGTCCGCCTCGCTCTTCCTCGGCCGGCTCGGCGTACGCCACCTGCTGGTCGAGAAGCACGCCGCGACCTCGCACCACCCGCGCGGGCGCGGCAACAACGTGCGCACCATGGAGCTGTTCAGGACCGCGGGCGTCGAGCCGGCGATCCGGCGGGCCGCCGCGGTGCTGGCCCGCAACCACGGCATCCTGCAGGCCGAGTCGCTCACCGGCGACAACCAGCGCTGGCTGTTCCGCGAGATCGACCCCGGCGGCGGCCTGGCCGCCTGCAGCCCGACCGGGTGGTGCCTGTGCAGCCAGAACGACCTGGAGCCGGTGCTGCTGGAGCACGCCCGGGCGCTCGGCGGCGACATCCGCTTCGGCACCGAGCTGACGTCCTTCCGGCAGGACTCCGGCGGGGTGACCGCCGAGCTGCTGGACCGCGAGTCGGGGCGCACCCGCACCGTGCGGGCCGACTACCTGGTCGCCGCCGACGGGCCGCGAAGCCCGGTCCGGCACGCCCTCGGGATCGGCCAGACCGGCGCGGGCGAGCTGTTCCACAACGTCAGCGTCACCTTCCGGGCCAAGCGGCTCGCCGAGGTCGTCGGGGACCGGCACTTCATCGCCTGCTACCTCACCAACCCCGACGCCGACGGGGCGCTGCTGCCGGTCGACAACGAGGCGGAGTGGGTCTTCCACCTGCCGTGGCACCCCGAACGCGGCGAACCGCTGGAGGCGTTCACCGACGAGCGGTGCGCCGCGCACATCCGCACCGCGGTCGGCGTGCCGGGCCTGGAGATCGAGATCACCGGAAAGGCCCCCTGGCACGCCGCCGAACGGGTGGCCGAGCACTACGTCGAGGGCCGGGTGCTGCTCGCCGGCGACTCCGCCCACGAGATGTCGCCCACCGGCGCGTTCGGCTCCAACACCGGCATCCAGGACGCGCACAACCTGGCCTGGAAGCTCGCCGCGGTGCTCGACGGCTGGGCGGGACCGGGGCTGCTGGACACCTACGGCGCCGAGCGGCGGCCGGTCGCGGTGGCCACCAGCGCCCGCGCCTCCGAGCGCTCCGCCGAGCACAGCCACCCCGGCTACGACGCGCTGCCCACCGGCGGCGGCCGGCAGAGCGGGGTGCTGACCGTGGCGCTCGGCTACCGCTACCCCGCGGGCGCGGTCGTCGGCGTCGACCCCGACCGCCCCGTCGTCCCGCGGCCCCCGGCCCCGCCCGCGGGCCCCGGCAACACCGGCGGCCCGGTCGCCCCGCACCTCCCCGGCACCCCGGGCGCCCCCGGCCCCACCCCGCCGCAGCCGGGCGGCCCGGCCCTGCCCGGCACCGCGCGGCCCGGCGCGGCCCCGCAGGCCCCGGCCCCGCAGGATGCCGCCGGGAGCCAGGGCGCACCGGCCGCGCAGCACTCACCGGCCCCGCAGGGCGTCGCCGCGCGCGGCAGCACGGCCGAGGACCGCGGCGGGCCCGCACCGCAGCGGCCCGCCGGACCCGGCGGCGCCGGGCCGCGGCTCTGGGTCGGCGACCCGGGCACGCGCGCCCCGCACCTGTGGGTGACCCGGCGCGGTGAGCGGGTGTCCACCCTCGACCTGTACGAGCGGCGGTTCGTGCTGCTCACCGGCGTCGACGGCGGCGCCGCCTGGCACGAGGCGGGCGGGCGCGCCGCCCGGCGGCTCGGCGTGCCGCTGGACCGCTACCGGCTGGGCGCGGAAGGCGGCGCCGACCTCGTCACCGAGCCGGGCGCGGACTGGGCCGCGGCCCACAGCGCGGGCCGGGACGGCGCGGTGCTGGTACGCCCCGACGGCTTCGTCGCCTGGCGCGCCACCGGCGCCCACCGCGACCCCGAGGCCGAACTGACCGACGTGCTGCGCCAGGTGCTCTGCCTGACCTGACCGCCGGAGAAGAAGCGCGGCGGCGGACGGCCCGCCACCCGGGCCGTCCGCCGCCGCTGCCTGCTCCCGCCCCGCCGGTCAGCCGACCGGCACCGGCTCGGGCTCGGGCTCCTGCTCCTGCGACGTGGTGAACGTCGCGTGCAGCCGGCGGGTGTGGTCGAGCTCGCGCACCTGGCCGGTGAGCGTCGCGATCACCGTCAGCCGCAGGTCCGTGGAGGACGCGCCGAGCCGCAGCTCCAGCTCGCCGGGCTCCACGATGCGGCGGCCGTCGCGCCCGGTGAAGGACGCCAGGTCCGCGGGCACGGCGACCTCGACCCGGGCCGACCGCCCCGGTTCCAGGTCCACCCGGCGGTAGCCGATCAGCCGCTGCACCGGCTGCACCACCGAGGCGACCGGGTCGTGCAGGTAGAGCTGCACGACCTCGGTGCCGGCCCGCTCACCGGTGTTGCGGACGGTGAAGGCCAGCCGGATCTCGCCGTCGGTGCCGGTCTGCAGGTCCGGCACGTCGAGGTCGGTCCACTGGAAGGTGGTGTACGTCAGGCCGTGACCGAAGCCGTACGCGGGCGTCGGGTCGATGTTGGACGACTCGCTCGCGTGCGACAGCTTCGCCACCAGGTACGTGGACGGCTGGGTGCCGGGCTGCCGGGGGATGCTGACGGGCAGCCGGCCCGAGGGCGCGACCCGGCCGGACAGCACACCGGCGACCGCCCGCGTGCCCTCCTCGCCGGGGAAGAACGTCTGCACGATCGCCGCCGCCTCGCCCACCGCGCGGCCCAGCACGTACGGCCGGCCCGCGAGCATCGTGACGACCACCGGCGTGCCTGCGTCCAGGACCGCGTCGAGCAGCTGCTGCTGCACGCCGGGCAGGGTCAGCGACTCGGCGTCGCAGCCCTCGCCGCTGGTGCCGCGGCCGAACAGGCCGGCCCGGTCGCCGAGCGCCAGGACAACGATGTCCGCCTCGGCGGCCACCCGCACCGCCTCGGCGATGCCGCTGGTGTCGTCGGTGTCGACGTCCGCGCCGCGGGCGGTGACGATCTCGCTGTCCGGGAACTCCTCGGCCAGCGCCTCGCGCAGCGTCGGCAGTTCGATGCCGACCGGCACCTCCGGGTGCTGGCTGCCGACGTGCACGGGGAAGGAGTAGCAGCCCAGCACCGCGGTCGGGACCTCGGCGTTGGGGCCGATGACCGCGATCCTGGCCGGGCGGCCCAGCGGCAGCGTGCCGCCCTCGTTGCGCAGCAGCACCACGCCCTGCTCGGCGATCCTGCGGGCGATCTCCCGGTTCTGCGCCGAGTCCAGGTCGACCGTGCCGCGCAGCGCCGCGGTGTCGTCCAGGTCCCGGCCCGCCAGTGCCTCGGGCACCGGGTTCCAGTCCGGGTCCAGCAGGCCGAGCTGCACCTTCTGCACCAGCACCCGGCGCAGCGCGCGGTCGATGTGCGCCTCGGGCACCTGGCCGTCGGCGACCGCCTTGAGCAGCGGCTCACCGAACGCCTTGACGGTGGGCAGCTCGACGTCCACGCCCGCGTTCAGCGCGGCCCCGGCCGCCTCGCCGAGGGTGCCGGCCACGCCGTGCAGCGTCTTGAGGAAGGCGATGCCGAAGTAGTCGGCGACGACGGTGCCGGTAAAGCCCCAGGTCTCGCGCAGCAGCCCGGTCAGCAGCTCGGCGTCGGCGGCCGAGGGAAGGCCGTCGGTGTCGGTGTAGGCGTGCATGACCGAGCGGACGCCGCCCTCGCGGATCGCCATCTCGAACGGTGCCAGCATGATGTCGGCGCGCTCCCGGGCGCCCATCGACACCGGAGCGAGGTTGCGCCCGGCGCGCGAGGCGGAGTAGCCCACGAAGTGCTTGAGCGTCGCCACGATGCCCGCGGACTCCAGGCCCTGGACGTAGGCGGTGGCGACGGTGCCGATGAGATACGGGTCCTCGCCGATCGTCTCCTCCACCCGGCCCCAGCGGGCGTCGCGCACCACGTCGAGCACCGGGGCCAGGCCCTGGTGGACGCCGACGGCGCGCATGTCCTGCCCGATCCGGGCCGCCATGGCGCGTACCAGCTCCGGGTCAAACCCGGCGCCCCACGACAGCGGCACCGGGTAGGCGGTGGCCCCCCAGGTCGAGAAGCCGGCCAGGCACTCCTCGTGCGCGAGCGCGGGTATGCCGAACCGGTTCGCCGCGGCGATGGAGCGCTGGGTGCGCAGCAGCGACAGCGCGCCGAGCGCGGGGTCGACCGGCGCGGTGCCGTACGACCGGGTCAGCTGGCCGAGACCCTGCGGCAGCAGGCTCTCCAGGGTGACCGGTTCCTCCATCTCGTGCTGGTACGGGGCGACCTCGCCGCCTTCGTCGGACGCACCCACCCAGATGCCGAACAGCTGCGCGACCTTTTCCTGCAGGGTCATCGCGGCGATCAGCGCGTCGGCCCGGTCTTCCGGGGCGAGGGTGGTGTTCCTCCACGGGGGAGTAGCGGACTTTGTCTCTTCGGCCACGGTGCCGGTCACTTTCCTCCGACGCCCATGAGTCCCTGGACCAGGGCACGGCGGGCGAACAGGTAGACGATGAAGATGGGCAGCATCGACAGCACGACCGCGGCCAGCAGGCCGGGGACGTCGATGCCGTGCTCGGTCTGGAAGTTGAACAGGCCCAGGGTGATGACCTTCGACGGTTCGTTCTGGGTGAGGACCAGCGGGAAGAGGAAGCCGTTCCACGCCTGGAGGGCGGAGAAGACGACGATGGTGGAAAGCCCGCTCTTGGACAGCGGCACCACCAGCTGGAAGAACGTCCGGGCCGGCGAGGCGCCGTCCATGGCCATGGCCTCGTACAGCTCGGAGTTGATCTCCCGCATCACACCGGTGAGCACCAGCGCGCAGACCGGCAGCGAGAAGGCCGCGGTCGGCAGGATCACGCCGATGAGGTTGTCGTACAGGCCGGCCTTGGTGATGAGGTAGAACATCGGCACGATCACCGCCTGCGACGGGATCGCCAGGCCCAGCAGGAACAGCCGGAAGACCCCGGTGGTGGTGCGGCCCTGGCTGCGCACGATCGCGTACGACAGCGGCGGGATCAGCAGCAGCACGATCGCCACCACCGCCGCCGTCACCAGGACGGTGTTGAGGAAGTAGTGGCCGAAGCCGTTGGAGAAGTCCTGGGTGTAGTTGGACAGCGTGAAGTGCTTGGGCCACGACAGCGGGCCGTTCGAGGAGTAGTCCGAACGGCTCTGCAGGGTCGCGGCGAGCATCACGTACAGCGGCAGGCCGATCAGCACCAGCCAGACCAGCGAGCCGAGACCGGCGAGGTAATTGGGACGGCGCTTCATCACAGTCCCTCCGACGAGCTGCGCATCTTGTCGTAACCGGAGAACTTGACGATGACGAGCGAGATGATCGTGGCGACGACCACCAGGATCAGCGCGATGGCCGAGGCGTAGCCGAACTGGAAGTCCTTGAAGCCCTTGACGTACGAGTAGTACGGCGTCGTCGTCGTGTCGGTGCCGGGGCCGCCCTGGGTCAGGATCAGCACGGTGTCGAACACGGTCATGCCGCCGACCACCATGAGGATCATCGAGGTGACCATGGTGGTGCGCAGCTGCGGCAGGGTGATGGACCAGAACTGACGCACCCGGCCGGCACCGTCGATCGCCGCGGCCTGGTAGAGCACCTGCGGGATCGCCCGGGTCGCGCCCTGGTAGATCAGGGTGTGGAACGGGGTGTACTGCCACGCGCCGACGAAGATCAGCACCCCGATCGCGGTGCTCTGGTGGCCGAACAGGTTGCCGTCCCCGAACAGCCACCTGGCCTGCGAGGGCACGCCGAAGTTCGGGTCGAGCAGGGCCCGCCACAGGATTGAGATCGCCGTCGCCGACAGCAGCAGCGGGATGAAGTAGATGGCGGACAGCACCGCCCGGTTGCGCTGCTTGCCGGCCGCCCACACGCCGAGCAGGATGCTCAGCGGGGTCTGGACGACGACACCGAGGACCGTGGTCAGCAGCGTGAGCCAGATGCTCTGCAGCATGACGTGGTCGTGGAAGAGCGTCTTCCAGTTGTCCACGCCGGTGAAGGACAGCGCGTCGACGCCGTCCCACTCGGCGAAGGACAGCACCGCCACCATGATCAGCGGCACGACGGCGAACAGAGTGAAGAACAGAGTGGCGGGCGCCGCCCAGGCAAGACCTGGGCGGGCCACGGAGGCGCCGGACCTGCGGCCCGGCCGGCCGGCGCCGGCCCGTGGAACGGGCCGGCGCTTCTCCACCCTGGGTGAATCAGTGGTGGTCATTTCTGGATCCCGGTTCAGGACGTGGGCAGGGCCTGCATGGCCTTGATGAACCCGTCGGCGTCGAGCTTGCCGTCGAAGAACTGCTGCACCGCGGTGTGCATCGCGTTGCTGGCCGACTGCGGGTAGGCCTGGTCCCACGACAGCTGGAACGACGGGGCGGCCTTCACCAGGTCGTACTGGAACTTGGAGTAGGCCGGGTCGGCGGCGGTGTCCAGGAAGTTCGTGGTGTTGGTGGTGGTCGGCAGGTTGCCGATCGCCATCTGGGCCTTCACGAACTCGTCGCTGTACTGCAGCTTGAGGAACTGCGCGATGGCGTCCGGGTACTTGGTCTTCTTCAGGACCGAGTAGTAGTTGTTGGTGTTGCCGACGATGTCGCTCTGGTCGCCCTTGCCGTCCGAGACGGTCGGGAAGGTGCTGTAGCCCAGGCCGGTCTTGGCGAAGTCGGGGTTGTCCTGCTGCTGCTGCGAGTAGTACCAGGAACCCATGAGCTCGAAGCCGGCCTTGCCCTGCGCGACCAGCGCGACCGAGCCGCCGTCGGTGTACTTGACCGAGTCGAAGTTGGTGCCGAAGGCGCCGGCGTCGATCAGCTGCTTGAGCTTGTCGAGCGCCGCGTGGCTGTCGGGGGAGTCCCACGCGGTCTTGTCGCCGCCGAGGGCCTTGTCGAACAGGCTCGGGCCCGCCATGCGGTCGTACATGTACTCGTACCACATGAGCGTCGGCCACTGGTCGCCGCCGCCGAGCGCGATCGGGGTGATGTGCTTGTCCTTGAGGACCTTGACCGCGTTGAGCAGGTCGTCCCAGGTCTTCGGGGCGGTCAGGCCGTTGTCGGCCAGCACCTTCTTGTTGTTGAACAGCAGGACGGGCTGGGTGCCGCGCATCGGGATGCCGTAGGACTTGCCGTCCAGGACGGCGCCGTTGAAGACGGACGGCAGGAAGTCGGACTTGAGCGCCGGGTCCTTGGCGATCATGTCGTCGAGGGGCAGGAGGAGGCCGGCCTTGACGAAGGGCGCGATGCTGCCGCCGCCCCAGTTGAAGAAGACGTCCGGCGCCTGCTTGGTGTTGATGATCGTCTGCAGCTTGGTCTGGTAGTCCGCGCCGGGGATCGTCTGCAGCTTCGCCTTGACCTTCGACGTCTTGTTGAAGGTGTCGACTATCTGCTTCTCGACCTTGTTGCTCGCGTCGCCGTAGACGAGCACCGTGAAGCTGCCAGAGCCGCTGCTGCTGGAGCTGCCGCCGCCGCACGCGGCCAGCGTCAGCCCGAGGGCGAGTACCACGCTGCCGGCCACAGCACGGGGAAGCCATCTCTTCTTCATCGTCCAGCCTTTCGAAATATTTCGGCACCCTCGCCGAAAATTGCTGCGCGGTGTGACGCTAAGGTGCGGCCCCGAAACGGTCAACCCTCGTGGTCCGGGTTATCAAAGCGTTACGCGCAGATGTGTCGTACGCTGCGCTCTTATGGATGCAGAGGCGGACGAGAGTCGGGTCACACTCGCCCAGGTCGCCGAAACTGCCGGGGTCTCGGTCTCGACAGTTTCGAAGGTGTTGAACGGTCGTCAGGATGTCTCGGCCCTGACGAGGTTGAAGGTGGAACGGCTCCTGGAGCTGCACGGATACCGCCGCACGACCCGTGGCGGGTCCGAGGCACCGCTGATCGAGATCGTCTTCCACGAACTGGACGCGATCTGGGCGATGGAGCTGATCCTGGGCGTCGAGAAGGTCGCCAAGGAGATCGGCGGCAGTGTCGTGCTCACCGAGAGCGGCACCCGGCACTCGCCGGACAACGAGTGGATCGAGGGCGTGCTGCGGCGCCGCCCGCTGGGCGTGATCCTGGTCTTCTCGGCGCTGCCGCACGAGTTCAAGCAGCAGCTGCGCAGCCGGTCGATCCCCTTTGTGATCATCGACCCGGCCGGCGACCCGGAACCGGACGTGCCCTCGGTCGGCTCGGCCAACTGGTCCGGCGGGCTCGCCGCGACCCGGCACCTGATCGAGCTCGGGCACCGGCGGATCGGCATCATCACCGGGCCCGAGGACATGATGTGCTCGCTCGCCCGGCTCGACGGCTTCCGCTCGGCCATGACGACCGCCGGCCTGGAGATCGACCCCGACCTGATCGCGTTCGGCGACTTCCACGTCGAGGGCGGCTACGAGCAGGCCATGCGGATGCTCTCCCGGCCGGACCGGCCCACCGCGATCTTCGCCGGCAGCGACCTGCAGGCCATCGGCGTGCTGGAGGCGGCCGGCGCGCACGGCCTGCGCACCCCCGCCGACCTGTCGGTGGTCGGCTACGACGACGTCGCCGTCGCCCAGTGGTCCCGCCCGGCGCTGACCACCGTGCGCCAGCCGCTGCGCCGGATGGCCGAGGAGGCCTCCCGGATGATGCTGCGGCTGCGGGCGGCGCCCGCCACGACCTCCACCACCCGGATGGAGCTGGCCACCAGCCTGGTGATCCGCCGCAGCACCGCTCCGCCACCGGCCTGAGCTGCCCCGGGCGCCGGGCCGTGCGCGGGTGACCGGGGACGTCCGGCGGTATTTTGGGCTTATGACCTCACCTGGTGCGTCGGAGGACCCGCACCTGCCGAGGTTCGTGCGCTCGGCGGCGTCCCGGCTGGTGGCCGCCCTGCTGCTGCTCGTGCTGCTGCTGGTCGTCGACGTGGCCGCCGGCCCGCAGATCCGGATCGGCGGGATCATGGTCGGGGTGCCGGCGCTCTCGGCGGTCTTCCTCGGACCGGCCGCGGTGCTCATCGTCGTCGCGGCCACCTTCCCGTGCCTGGCCCTCGCCGCCGCGAGCAACCACCAGCTCGACACCGCCAACTTCCCCGTCGTGCTGGCCACCGTGACCTTGATCGGCGCCGCCTCCGTCATGGCCGCCGCGGTACGGCAGCGGCGCGAGCACGAACTGGCCCAGGCCCGCTGGGTCGCCGCCATCACCCAGCGGGCGCTGCTGCGCCCGCTGCCGACCCGGCTCGGCCCGCTCGCCATCGCCTCGGCGTATCTGGCCGCCGACCGCGAGGCCGCCATCGGCGGCGACCTGTACGCCGCGGCCGACCTCGGCGGCGGCCGGATCCGGGTGCTGGTCGGCGACGTCCAGGGCAAGGGCATGGCCGCGGTCGAGGTCACCGGCATGCTGCTGGCCGCCTTCCGCCGTACCGCCCGCGGCCGGGTCCCGCTGCGGGAGCTGCCCGCCGCGCTCGACGAGAGCCTGCGCGACGACCTCGCCGACCCCGCCGAGGCCCCGCAGGCGCCCCCGCCGCCCCCGCCGGAGCCCGGGCTCGGGCTGGGCCTCGGGGCGGAGCCCGGGCCGGCCGGCGGCGCGGACAAGGCCGTCTCGCCGGCCTTCCTGGAGCGCTTCGTGACCGCCGTGCTGGTCGACGTCGCCCCCGGCGGCGAGAGCATCAGCGTCGCCAACTGCGGCCACCCGCCGCCGATCCTGCTGCACCGCGGCCAGGTCCTGCCGCTGGAGTGCGGCCGGCCGGCCGTACCGCTGGGCCTCGGCGACCTCACCCCGGAGACCCAGCACCTGGACACCTACGACCTCGACATCGGCGACGTACTGCTGCTCTACACCGACGGCGTCATCGAGGCCCGCGACGGCGAGGGAGCCTTCTACCCGCTCACCGACCGGCTCGCCGACTGGCGCGATCTCGCCCCCGCCGACCTGCTGCTCGCCCTCACCGCCGACCTCGCCCGGTACGTCGGCAGCCGCCTGGGCGACGACGTCGCCGTGGTCGCCCTCCAGCGGGTGGCCTGAGCCCCCCACCGGGCGGTTTTCCCCGCTCCGCCGCGCGCCCCGGCCCGCCCCCGCCACCATGGCGGTTAGTGTGCGCTGACCGCCGCGGCGGGCCGTGCCGCCCGGCCCGTTCCGCGCGCCTTTCGTATACGGGCCGGCCGCCGCGCCGGACGGCGTTCGTATACGGGCGGGCCGTGCGCGGGCGCCGAGCCAGGAGGGGACCATCAGCGAGCAGACACCGCCCGGCACCCCACCCGCCACCGGAGCCGCCACCGGACGCGCCACCGGACCGGCCGACGGAGCGCCCGGCGGCCCGCCGCACGAGGCGGACGCGCTGCGCGCCATGCTGCGCCGCCCCGGCTACCGCAAGGCGCTGGTCCTCAGCGGGCTCCTCGGCATCCCGGTCTCGCTCGTGGCGTTCTTCTTCCTCGCCGCGCTGCACGAGCTGGAACGCCTCCTGTGGACCGACTGGCCGCACCACATGGGCCACGACAAGCCGCCGTGGTGGTGGTCGCTGCCCGGCGCGCTGATCGCCGGGCTCGGGGTGAGCCTGGTCGTGCTGCGCTTCCCCGGCCGCGGCGGCCACATCCCCGCCGCCGGGCTGCACTCCGGCGGCCCGACCGCCGCCGCGCTGCCCGGCGTGGTGCTCGCCGCGCTGCTGTGCCTGCCCTTCGGCGCGGTGCTGGGCCCCGAGGCGCCGCTGATCGCCCTCGGCGGCGGCCTCGCGCTGCTCTTCCGCACCCTCGCCCGCGCCCCCGCGACCGAGGAGAGCAGCGCCCTGCTCGGCGCGGCGGGGTCGGCCGCCGCCATCTCCGCGATCTTCGGCAACCCGCTGGTCGCCGCGGTCATGCTGATGGAGGTCGCCGGCGTCGGCGGCCCGCGGCTGTTCGCGGTGATGCTGCCCGCGCTGCTGTCCAGCGGCGTCGGCGCGATCGTCTTCACCGGGTTCGGCCACTGGACGGGGCTGAAGACCGGCAACCTGCGGATCGGCCTGCCCGCGCCGCCGCTGCTGGACTGGGGCGACGTGCTGTGGTCGGTGCTCATGGCGCTGGCCATCGGGGTGGCGGTCCACTACGTGATGCGCGCCGGGCGGCTGACCGCCGTCCTCGTGGCCGCGCACCCGCTGCGCACCACCGTGCTCGCCGCGCTCGCCATGGGCTGCTGCCCCGCCGCCTACGCCGGCATCACCGGCCGCTCCCCGGCCGACGTCGCGCTGTCCGGCCAGGCGGCGCTGCCGCAACTGGCCGCGCACCCGCACTCCTGGCCGGTCGGCGCGCTGGTGGCCGTCCTGGCGTTCAAGGGCGCCGGCTATGCCTTCGCGCTGGGCAGCCTGCGCGGCGGCCCCATCTTCCCCGCGGTCTTCCTCGGCGCCGCCGCCGGCCTGCTGGCCTCCCCGCTGCCCGGCTTCGGCGTCGTCCCCGCGATGGCGGCGGGCATGGCCGCCGCCACCGCGGCGGCGCTGCGGCTGCCGGTCAGCGCGGTCGTGCTCGTCGCGCTGCTGCTGGGGCACACCGGGTCGCTGCCGGTGGTGGCGCTGGCCACCGTCGTCGCGTTCGTCACGACCGAGCTCCTTGCGGAGGGCCCGCCCATCCCGCCCTTCCGCAGCCGCGACCGCACGCGTACGGGCACGGGCACCGGCACACCGGCCGGCTAGGGCCTGTTTTAAAAGTAGCGTCGTCCCGCCCGTAAGGGCGGGGGCTGGCGGGGCTGGGTGCGTGCGATTGCAAGGCGGAGGGAGGAGAGCGCTGGGGGTACCTCCCGCCGAAGGCAGGGGGAGGGCTGCGCCGACGACCGACAACGCGGCTGGGGGCACCCCCACGCGCAGCCGTGGGGGAGTGCGTGCCCAGCCCCTCCGGGCAGACGGGACTTTTAAAACAGGCCCTAGGCGCCGCCGGTCGCGGGTGCCGCGGCGCACGGGGTCGGGGCGGGGCGGCGGCCCGCGCGGAAGGCGGCCGGCGTCACGCCGACGAGCATGCGGAAGTCCGCCGTCATGTGGGACTGGTCGTAGTAGCCGCGCTCGGACGCGAGCCCCGCGAGGTCCGTCCGGCCGGCACGCCCCGCGCCGCCCGTCTCGGCCAGCACCGCGCGGACCCGCTGGACCCGGGCGAAGTGCTTGGGCGACAGGCCGACCCGGTCGGCGAACAGCTCGCGCAGCCGCCGCTCGCTCACCGACAGCCGCCGGGCCAGCGCGGCGACCGGCTCCCCGCCGGCCGACAGCGACGCGACGGCCTCGCGCAGCAGCGCGTCACGCGGCTGCGCGCCGCGGCCCCCGCTGCCGGCCCCGTCGTCGGCCCCTTGGCCATCCAGCGCCGCCGGCAGCGCCCGCGCGACGCCCCGCAGCGTCGGGTCCGCGGCGGCCAGTTCGCCGAGCCGGTCCTCCCAGCGGGCCGCGCGGGCGCCCCACAGGTCGCCGAGCGCCACCGAGCGGTCCAGCAGCTCGCTGGCCGGCACCCCGAACACCGCCGCCGCGGCCCCCGGCCGCAGCCGGGCCCGTACGCACACCGGCGGCGTCTTGTCCGGGTGGTAGGAGGCGCGGCTGCGCGGGCCCACCACCCGCAGCTCGCCCGTGCCGGTGCCGTTCCGGCGGTAGACCACGGCGGTGGCGGCATCGGGCAGGAGCAGCAGCGACGCGGCGCCGCGGGGCCGGATCAGCGCCACGTCCGCGATCCACGGCCGGTGCGCGTCCGGCGGGGTCCTGGCGTCCACACCGGTCACTGTAACGAGACCGGCCGCCGTACGGGGCCGCCGGTTTCTCCTAGAACGCCGCGGCCGGGCGGTAGCACAGTTCCCGCCATGATCCTTGTCACCGGTGCCACGGGCACCATCGGTTCCGAAGTGGTCCGGGTCCTCGCCGAGCGCGGCGAGCAGGTCCGGGCGATGACACGCGACCCGGAGGCCGCCGTCCTGCCGCCGGACCTGCGGGCACACGTCCGGCTCGTCCGGGGCGACTTCGACGACCGCGCGTCCCTCGGCGCCGCGACGGCCGGCGCCGAGGCGGTCTTCCTGCTGTCCGCGCCGGGCGCGGGCCTCGCGCGGCACGACCGGGCGGCACTCGACGCGGTCCGCGAGCACGGCGTGGCCAGGGTGGTGAAGCTCTCCGCGATCGGCACCGGCGAGGACACCGGGCTGCGGGGCAACACCTGGCACCTCCCCGGCGAGCAGGGGCTCCCGGCCTCCGGCGCGGCCTGGACGGTGCTGCGGCCCACCGCCTTCGCCTCCAACACCCTGAGCTGGGCCGCCGACATCCGCGCGGGCCGGCCGGTCGCCAACCTCACCGGCAGCGGCGCGCAGGGCGTCGTCGACCCGCGGGACATCGCCGAGGTCGCCGCCGCCGCGCTGACCGCCCCCGGCCACCACGGCAGGACGTACACCCTGACCGGCCCCGAACTGCTGAGCACACCCGACCAGGTGGAGATCCTGGCCCAGGTGCTCGGCCGCCCGGTCGGCGTCGTCGACGTGCCCGAGGACGCGGCGAAGGAGCAGATGATCGCCGCCGGCTACGACGCCGAGCTCGCCGAGAGCGCGCTGGGCGGCCTGCGGTTCATCGCCGAGGGCCGCAACGCGCGGCTCACCGGCGACGTCGAGGCCGTGCTCGGCCGCCCGCCGCGCCGCTACGCCGACTGGGCCCGCGCGCACAAGGCCGCCTTCGACGGCTGAGCCGCGCGCGGAGCGCTAGCGTGCCGACCCGGCGAACGGGACGCCCACGGGCGCCGTCCGCCGGGCGCCGCCGTCCGCGTCCAGCGGGTGGGTCCACAGGCCGCGGGCCCCGAGCACCGGCAGCACGCCCTCGCCGAACCAGTACGCCTCCTCGACGTGCGGGTGCCCGGACAGCACGAACTCCTCGATGCCCAGGGCGTGGTATTCGGCGATCCGGTCGGCGACCTCGGTGTGGCTGCCGACCAGCGCGGTCCCCGCGCCGCCGCGGACCAGGCCGATCCCGGCCCACAGGTTGGGCGCGATCTCCAGGTCGTCGGCCCTGCCGCCGTGCAGGGCCAGCATCCGCCGCTGCCCCTCGGACTCGCTGCGGGCCAGCCCCGCCTGGATGCCCGCGACGACCTCCGGCGCGAAGCCGTCCAGCAGCCGCCGGGCCTCGGCCCACGCCTGCTCGGCGGTGTCCCGGGCGATGACGTGCAGCCGGATGCCGAACCTGACCTGCCGCCCCTCGGCGGCGGCCAGCTTCCGTATCCAGCCGATCTTCTCCGCCACGGCCGCCGGCGGCTCGCCCCAGGTGAGGTAGACGTCGCTGTGCCGGGCCGCGATCGTCCCGGCGGCGGGCGAGGAGCCGCCGAAGTAGACCTCGGGCACCGGGTCCGGCACCCTGCTCAGCCGCGCGCCCTCGACCCGGATGTGCTCCCCGGCCAGATCCACCGTCCGGCCCGCCCACAGCTCGCGCACCACGTGCAGGAACTCGCCGGTGCGGGCGTAGCGCTGCTCCTTGCCGAGGAAGTCGCCGTACGCGCGCTGCTCGTGGCTCTCCCCGCCGGTGACCACGTTGAGCAGCAGCCGGCCGCCGGAGTGCCGCTGGAAGGTCGCGGCCATCTGCGCGCCGAGCGTGGGGGAGACCGAGTCGGGGCGGAAGGCGACCAGGAACTTCAGCCGCTCGGTGGTCTGGCTGAGCATCGCCGTGGTGAGCCAGGCGTCCTCGCACCACGCGCCGGTCGGGGTCAGCGCGGCGACGAAGCCCAGATCCTCGGCGGCCCGCGCGACCTGCGTGAGGTAGCCGAGCGTCGCGGGCCGGTCGCCGGCCGCCGTGCCCATGGGGGTGCCGTGGCCGCCGCCGACGACGTTGCGGCTGTCGCCGTACGTGGGCAGGAACCAGTGGAAGGTGAGGGTCACAAGAGGTCTCCGTAAGGGGTGTCCGGGCGGCCGGCGTCAGAGCAGGCCGTGCCGGGGCGGGCGGGTGCCGCTGAGGACGTAGCGGCCGATGTGCTGCACCTTCCAGCGCGCCGGGTCGTGCAGGGTGTGGGTGCGCGCGTCGCGCCAGTGCCGGTCCAGGTGCAGCGAGCGCAGCGCCGAGCGGGTGCCGCCCAGCTCGAACAGCGCGCCCGACACCTCCACCGCGGCGCTCGCCGCGTACGCCTTGGCCGCGGCCACCGCGATCGACGCCTCGGCGGCGCTGTCGTCGGTGAGGTCCGCGCGGGCGGCGTCCACCGCCCGGGCCGCGTCGCCGAGCAGCGCCTGCGCGGCCCGTACCCGGATCGCCAGTTCGCCCACCTGCTGGATCAGCAGCGGGTCCTGCGCGGCCGTCTCGGCGCCGCTCTCGAACCACGGCCGGCTCTTGGTGCGGACGAAGTCCACCGCCTCGGCGAGCGCGCCGCCGGCGATGCCGGTGTCGATCGCCGCGTGCAGCAACTGGGCGACGGCGCCGTGCAGTTGCGGGCCGGTGAAGGTCAGGTGGTGCGGGACGACCCGGTCGGCGGGCACCCGCACGCCGTCCAGCCGGACCGTGCCGCTGGCCGTGGTGCGCTGGCCCATGCCGTCCCAGTCGTCCACCACGGTGACGCCGGGCGCGCCGGCGGCGACGTACGCCACATGCAGCGCCCCGTCGTCGCCGAGCCGGGCCAGCACCGGGATCCAGTCGGCGAACAGCGCGCCGGTCGCGTAGTGCTTGACGCCGGTCAGGACGTAGCCGTCGCCGTCCGGGGCCGGCTCCAGGCGGGTGCGGATGTCCTGGACGTGCGTGGTGCCCGCCTCGGACTGCGCGTTGCCCAGCCGGCGGCCGGCCAGGACCTCGGCGAAGAAGAAGCGCTGCTGCTCGGGCGTGCCCTGGGCGCGCAGCACATTGACGTAGACGAAGTGGCTCTGCGGGATCTGCGCGAGGCTGCCGTCGGCGCTCGCCAGCAGCCGGAAGACCTCGGCGAGCGTCGTCATGCCGACGTCCGCCCCGCCGTGCCCGGCCGGCACGGTGACCGCGAGCAGCCCGGTGGCGGTGAGCCGGTCCAGCTCGGCGCGCGGCAGCTCCCGGCCGGCGTCGCGCCGTGCGGCGCCGGCCCGGAAGTCGGCGGCGAGCGCGGCGGCGACGGCCAGCGCCTCCGCCGCGCCGGTGATCACCCGGGCGGTACGGGGCTGCGGCCGGCCGTCAGCGGAGGGCCGGGGCGGGGCGGTCACGAAGGGCCTCCTGGGAGTCGAGGGCGGTGGAGAACTGCTGGACGACCTGGCGCAAGGGCCCGGCCGCCGCGGGGTCGAGGGTGACGGTGCCGTCGTCGCCGACCGCGATGTGCCGGTCGAGCACGAACCAGCCCTGCACGATGTGCGCGGCGCCCATCGCCGACAGCACCGGGCGCAGCGCGTAGTCGATGGCCAGCACATGCGCGGTCGAGCCGCCGGTGGCCAGCGGCAGCACCGTCTTGCCGGCCAGCGCGTACTGCGGCAGCAGGTCGAAGAGGCACTTGAGCAGGCCGGAGTAGGCCGCCTTGTAGACGGGGGTGCCGATGACGGCGCCGTCCGCCGCGGCGAACAGCTCCACGGCCCGGGCGATCGCCGGATGGCCGAGATCGCCCGACAGCAGCGCCGCCGGGGGCAGGTCGCGGACGTCCAGCGCGGTGACGGTGTGGCCGTCCGCGGTGAGCGCGGCGTCCAGGGTGCGCAGCATACGGGCCGTGCGGGAGGTGGCGGAGGGGCTTGCGGAGACGGACAGAACGGTGGCCATGCAACCTCGTTTCGTCGCCGGGCGGTGGTCAGCGGGCGGCGGCGGGGGCCGCCGTCGCGCTCTGGGACGCGGCGCAGGACGCGGATCCGGCCGCCTCCAGCTCGCGCACCAGCGGCAGCACGCGCCTGCCGAAAAACTCGACCTCCTCCTTGTAGTGCAGGAAGCCCAGCAAAAACAGGTCCACTCCCAGCCGCCGGTAGGCCACGACGCGCTCGGCGATCTGCTCGGGCGTGCCGATCAGCCCGGTGCGGAAGCCGTCGTTGTACTGCACCAGGTCCTCGAACGAGGAGTCCTGCCACATGCCCTTGCCGTCGCCCGTGGACTGCCCCGCCTGCCGCACCGCGGCGCCGAATCCGGCCACCGCGTCGGTGTCGGCCTTCGCGACGATCTCGCGCAGCGTCTCGCGCGCCTCGGCCTCGGTGTCGCGGGCGATCAGGAAGCCGTTCAGGCCGAACTTCGGTGCCCGGCGGCCGGCGGCTGCCGCGGCGGTGCGGATGTCGGCGAGCTGCTCGGTGACGCCGGCGAAGTCCTTGCCGTTGGAGAAGTACCAGTCGGACACCCGGCCCGCCATCGCCCGGGCGGCCGTGGAGTTGCCGCCCTGGAAGATCTCCGGATGCGGGCGGTCCTCGCTGATCAGCGGCTTGGGCTTGAGGGAGAAGTCGCGGATGCGGTAGAAGTCGCCGGCCAACTCGACATGGTCCTCGGTCCAGATCGCGCGCAGCGCCCGGATGAACTCCTCCGAGCGGCGGTAGCGCTCGTCGTGCTCCAGCCACGGCTCGCCCAGCGCGGTGAACTCGCCCTTGAACCAGCCGCTGACGACGTTGACGGCGAACCGCCCGCCGGACAGGTGGTCGGCGGTCGCGCCGAGCTTGGCCAGCACACCGGGGTGCCACAGGCCCGGGTGGACGGCGGCGATGACCTTCAGCCGCCGGGTGGCGAGCAGCAGGGCGAGGCTGAAGCTCGTCGACTCGTGCTGGTACTCGGCGCCGTAGCTGGCCATGTACCGCACCTGGCTGAGGGCGTACTCGAAGCCGTTGTCCTCGGCGAGGACGGCCAGTTCGCGGTTGTAGTCGTATCCCCAGTCGGTGCGCTGCTCGATCCGGCTGGTGACCAGGCCGCCGCTGACGTTGGGGACCCAGTAGGCGAACCGCGCGGGCGGGAGCGGCAGTTCGGCGGACGGCGGGGACGGCGGGGACGGCGGGAAAGCGGGCATGCGGGACTCCGAGGCAGGTGGTGGCCGGCACGCGGGACCCCGGGCCGCGCGGGCGCGCCGGGTCGCCGGCGGCGCCGGGAGACGGTGAGGGGGTGGTGCGGGGCCGCGCCGGAACCGGCCGTACGGCGGCGGGGGACGCGCGGGGGAGCGGGGCGCGGGCGGCCGGCGCTAGCGCGCGCGGGCGGCGCCCGGTGCGGGGAGGGCCCGGGTCAGCGGCAACAGAAGGCGCTGGCGACGCGTGCGAGGTCGATGTGCCGCCGCTTGGTCAGAATGCCGCGCACGTCGCCCACCTCTCCGCCTCATGGTCACGGCCCTGCGTTCGACAGCCAGCGTAGGCGTCGCACCGGTGAGCGGTCGAGACGGCACTGACGAACGGTTGATAGGGTTTCCCTACCACGTCACGGCCCTCCCGTGCCCCCTCCCCAGCCGCCGGAAGGGCGGGCCCGCATGCGGATCGAGCAGCTCGCGTACATCGAAGCCGTCACCCGGCTCGGCTCGCTGCGCCGGGCCGCCGAGGAACTGCACCTGTCGCAGCCGGCGTTGAGCGAGACCGTACGCAACCTGGAGCGCGAACTCGGGGTGGACCTGCTGGACCGCCGGCGCTCGGGCGCGAAGATCAGCGAGGGCGGGCGCGAGCTGCTGCCGCACATCATCGGCGTCCTGGACGCCGTGGACCGGCTGCGGCAGGCCGCCGACCACCAGCACCGCACCAGCCGCACGGTGCGCCTGGGCACCGTCAACGCCGCCACCGTGCCGCTGGTCGTGCCGACGATCCGGGCCTTCCGCGCCTCGCACCCGGTCACCCAGGTCGAGGTGGTCGCCGCGCAGGAGGCCGAGATCCACCGGGCGCTGCTGGAGGGCCGCTACGACCTCGGCCTGGTCAACTACCTCCAGGGCGACGACCTGCCGCCGGAGTTCGAGACCACCGAGCTGCTGCGCGGCCGGGCCGTGGTGTGCCTGCACCCGGGCAGCCCGCTGGCCGCGCTGCCGACCGTCGGGGTGGACGACCTGCTGACCGAGCCGCTGGTCGTCATGCGCCCCGGCTACGTCATGCACCGCTACCTGCACCGGCTGCTGGCCGGCCGCACCCCGACGTTCTCGTACTCCACCGACGGCGCCGAGATGGGCAAGCTGATGGTCGCCGAGGGCCTGGGCGTGACCGTGCTGCCCGACTACAGCGTGGCCGGCGACCCGCTGGAGCGCAGCGGCGCCCTCACCTGGCGCCCGCTGGCCGGCGACGGCACCGAGGTGGTGATGGTCGTGCAGCGCCGGCAGTCCGGCTCGCTGCCCTGGGCGGTGCGCGACCTGCACCATCTGCTCGTCGAGCGCGCCGCCGCCCACCGCCGCCTTCCGGTGACCTCTGCCGACGGCGAATCTGCGGGCGGCAGACACACCCGCTAGGGGCCTGCGGCGCGGGACACAGTGGAGTCGACGGCCCCACCACCCCGACGAGGAGACCCCGATGACCGCACCGACCATGCTCGCCCCCCGGGCGGAGGAGGGCGACACCCCGCCCAGCCGCTTCGACGACCACCTCGCGGCCCAGCTGCTCGCCCAGCGCATCGTCCTGCTCGGCACCCAGGTCGACGACGTGTCGGCCAACCGGGTGTGCGCGCAACTGCTGATCCTCTCGGCGGAGGACCCGCGCACCGACATCAGCCTCTACATCAACAGCCCCGGCGGCTCGGTCACTTCGGGCCTGGCCATCTACGACACCATGCGGCTCATCCCGAACGACGTCTCGACGCTCGCGATGGGGTTCGCCGCCAGCATGGGCCAGTTCCTGCTCACCGTGGGGGCCCGCGGCAAGCGGTTCGCGCTGCCGCACGCGCGGATCATGATGCACCAGCCCTCGGCGGGCATCGGCGGCACCACCTCCGACATCGAGATCCAGGCGGAGAACCTGCTGCACACCAAGAAGACCATCGAGCGGGTCACCGCCGAGCACACCGGGCAGAGCGAGGAGACCATCGCCCGCGACGGCGACCGGGACCGCTGGTTCACCGCGGAACAGGCCCGCGAGTACGGCATCGTGGACGCGGTGGTGGAGTCGCTCACCGACATCCGCCCGGCCGCGTCCCGCCGCCGGATGGGACTGTGACATGAGCTCCTACACCGTTCCCTACGTCATCGAGCGCACCGCACAGGGCGAGCGCACCTACGACGTCTTCAGCCGGCTGCTCAACGAGCGGATCATCTTCCTCGGCACCGACATCGACGACGGCGTCGCCAACGTCGTCATCGCGCAGCTGCTGCACCTGGAGTCGGCGAGCCCGGAGCAGGAGATCTCGATCTACCTCAACTCGCCGGGCGGATCGTTCACTTCACTGATGGCGATCTACGACACGATGACGTTCGTGCAGGCGCCGATCTCCACCTTCTGCGTCGGCCAGGCCGCCTCGACCGCGGCGGTGCTGCTGGCCGGCGGCGACCCCGGGCGGCGGTTCGTGCTCCAGCACGCGCGGGTGCTGCTCGGCCAGCCGGCCAGCGGCGGCCGGCAGGGGACCGTCTCCGACCTCAACCTCGCGGCCCAGGAGATGGTCCGCATCCGCGCGCAGGTCGAGGAGGTGCTGTCCCGGCACACGCACCACGACGTGGCGAAGCTGCGCGCGGACATGGACCGGGACAAAGTGCTCAGCGCCGAGGAGGCCGTCGCCTACGGCCTCGCCGACGAGGTGCTCAGCCGGCGGCACGCGTTCGCCTGAGCCCGTCGGCGTACGAGGGCGCGGGCGCACGGCCGGTACGGCGGCGGTCCCCGCCGTACGTACCGGCCGCCGGCGCGGCCCGCCCTGCTCAGGCGACGAGGCAGAGGCCGTCGTGGTGCGCGGAGGGCGAGGCGCCGCGGCCCCGGCCCGTCCGGGTCGCGGCGTACCGGGCCAGCTCGTCCCGGCCGAGCGAGAGCAGGTCCGCCAGGCCCAGCCCGAGGGCCTGCGCGGCAGCCGCCAGCACCTCGGAGGAGGCCTCCTTGCGCCCGCGCTCCAGCTCCGACAGGTACGGCACCGAGATCCGGGCCGCCTGCGCGACATCCTTCAGCGTGCGCTCCTGGGCCAGCCGCTCACGCCGCAGCACACCGCCCACGAGATCGCGCCACAGCGGCTCCTTGGGCGCCGGGACCTGCGGGCCCGGGCCCCGGGCGGGATCGGTGGCCGGGGCGGCCACCGGCCGCTGCGGGGCGCGCGGCGCGGCGTGCGGGCGCAAGGGGATGACGCGGGCTTCGTTCGGCGCATGAGTGCTCACCCTCCCAGCCTAGGGATCCGCGGCCCCACGGGAAGGCAGCGGCGTTCTGCCCTGGGTGAATCCGCCCGGGGCGCCCCGGGGCGCCCCGGCCGAGGCGGTACGCTGGCGGCGCCCGCCGCGAGCCCGTCCGCGGGGCCCCGGCGGTCAGTACCCCCGCCGGACGTACGTCTGCGTCGCCTCGTCCAGCCGCCGTGAGCGCCGGGTGCGCTCCTGGGCCAGTTCGGCGAGTGCGTGGTCCAGCGCGGTGACGACCGCGGCCGGCGGTCCCGGCGGGGGCTCGGGCACCGGTGGCGGGCCGGAGATGCCGATGGCGGCGGCGAGCGCGAGCAGCGTCGGCTCGTCGGCGGCCCACCGGTGCGCGGCGCGCCGCCGCCCGGCGGACTCCGCCAGCACCACCCGGCTGGAGCTCAGCAGCAGGAAGCGCCGCCGGCGCTCCCGGCTGAGCAGCCCGGCCACCTCCAGGGCGTCCAGGTACACCTCCGGCAGCCCGCGCCCGCGGCGCCACAGCCAGTCCTCCACCGTCTCCCCGGCCGCCCCCGCAGCCCCGGCAGCCTGCGCGTCCGGGCTGTCCGAACCGCCCCCGGCGCCCCGCAGCGCCTTCGCCGCCTGCCCGAGCAGCGGGTCGTCGCCGCCGTACGGCACGCCGCCGGGCAGCACGTGCTCGCCGTCCAGCGCCGCCGCGCCGAGGCCGAGCAGGTCGATCAGCTCGGCCCCGGCGAGCGCCAGCGACAGGTCGCCGCGCTCCACCGGCCGTACCGACGGCATGTCCATGGCCACGAACAGCAGATCTCGGGCGGTGGTCATGCGGCGGGCTCCACGGACGTCATCCGGTGCGCTCCAGGGGGTCCAGGCACGTCAGTGCAGCTGCGACCGCCAGCCCTCGGGCACCCGGCCGGCGGGTCCGGGGGTCGGCTGGTCGGTGGGGTGGTGGAGCGGCGGCGTGAGATCCGGGCCGTCCTCGACATAGCTCTCGGTGCGGTAGTTCCAGAACCAGCTCTCGCCGGGCTCGTACGACCTGATCACGTCGTGCCCGGTCGCCCTGGCGTGCGCGCCGGCGTGCTGCGAGGGGGAGCTGTCGCAGCAGCCGACATGCCCGCAGGCGGTACACCTGCGCAGATGCAGCCACCAGCCGCCGGCGCTCTCGCACTCGGCGCAGCCGTCGCCGCTGGGCGGGACCGACGGGTCGATCCCGGGGGTGGATGCGGTGCTCATGACGCGGCCTCCTCGGTTTCCGGTGCGGGGGCGGTGAGCGGCAGCCTGACCCGGAAGCGGGTGCTGCCGGGCTCGGAGTCGACCTCCAGGTCGCCGTGGTGCTTGTTGACCACGATCCGCCAGGAGATGTCCAGCCCGAGGCCCGTGCCCCGGCCCACCGGCTTGGTCGTGAAGAACGGCTCGAAGATCCGCTGCCGGATCTCGGCCGGGACCCCGGGACCGGTGTCCAGGAAGTCCACCACCAGCCTGCCGTGGTCCCGCGAGGTGCGCACGGTGAGGGTGCCGGAGCCGTCCATCGCGTCGACCGCGTTGTCGATCAGGTTGGTCCACACCTGGTTCAGCTCGCCCGGGTACGCCGGGACGCGCGGCAGGTCGTGGTCGAACTCGCGGACCACCCGCACCCCGGAGCCGATCTTGCCGGTGAGCATCTGCAGGGTGCTCTCCAGCAGCTCGTGGATGTCGACGACCTGGAAGGGCGCCCGGTCCAGCTGCGAATACTGCCGGGCGGCGTTGACCAGCGCCGACACCCGGGAGGTGGAGTCCTCGATCTCGTTCATCAGCAGCTCGGTCTCCACGGTGTAGTTCAGCCACCGCACCGCGCTCTCCAGCAGCTCGCCGTCCACGGCCGCCGCGACCTGCTCCAGCCACTCCTCGTCCAGCCCGGCCTGCACGAACACCGGCGCCAGGTCCCAGCCGCCGCGGATGCCGTGCCCGTCGAGCCAGTCGGCGATCGCGTCCTCCTGGTCGGCGGTCTCCAGCGGGCTGAGCTCCTTGGCCTTCGCGATCCGCTCCACGGCCCGCTCCTGCACCCCGATGAGGGTGTCCAGGTCGGACTTGCGGTACGGGCCGCCGGCCAGCACCTTCAGCTTGCTGCGCATCCCCGCGACCCGGCCGCGCAGCGCGGAGGTGGCGCGCAGCGCCGCGGCGGCCGGGTTGTTCAGCTCGTGCGTCAGGCCCGCCGACAGCGAGCCCAGCGCGAGCAGCCGCTCACGCTGGCTGACGACCTGCTGGAAGGTCTGGTTGCCGAAGAACAGCCCCTCCAGCAGGTGCACCGCCATCGGGAACCAGTCCCGCATGATCTGCGCGAACTCCTCCGCGGACAGCACGAAGAAGCGCGAGGTCTCGGTGACCCGCATCGAGTTGACGTACAGCTGCGGCACCTGGTCGCCCAGATACGCCTGGAAGGCGCCGGCGTACACGCCCCGCATCGAGGTGCGGTTGACCTCGACGTCGTCGTTGCCGACCCGCCGCGAGGTCACCACGGTGCCGTCGAGCAGCACGTAGAAGCACGTCGCCGGGTCGCCCTCGGCGTACACCGGGCCCGGCGGGACCGTCTCGATACGGCCGGCGGCGCACAGCCGGTCCAGCTGGTCGGGCGCCAGGTGCTCGAACAGGAAGAGCGACCGCAGTTCCTCCGGGTCGCACGGCAGCGTCGAGGTCACAGCCCCTCCAGGTAGCGGTGTACGAGCATGACGGCCATCGCGCCCTCGCCGACCGCGGACGCGACGCGCTTGGCCGACTCCGACCTGACGTCGCCGGCCGCGAAGACCCCGGGCACGCTGGTCTCCAGGTGGTACGGGGGCCGGTCCGGCTCCCAGCCGGCCGGGCGCTCCCCGTCCGCCGCGAGGTCCGGCCCGGTGACGACGAAGCCGTGCGCGTCCCGGCGGACCACGCCCTCCAGCCAGTCGGTGCGCGGCGCGGCCCCGATGAAGACGAACAACCGCTGCGCGTCGACCATGTCCGTCCCGCCGGTCGCGGTGTCGCGCAGCGTCAGCGCCTCCAGGTGGTCCTCGCCGTGCGCGGCTTCCACCACGGTGCCGGTCCGCACCGTGATGGTGGGGATCGCGGCGATCTGCTGGATCAGGTAGTGCGACATCGACGCCTCCAGCGACTGGCCGCGCACCAGCAGCGTCACCGACTTCGCGCCGCGCGAGAGGTACACCGCGGCCTGCCCGGCCGAGTTCGCGCCGCCGACGATGTAGATGTCCTGGTCCAGGCAGCCGGCCGCCTCGGTCAGCGCCGAGCCGTAGTAGACGCCCCGGCCGGTCAGCTCGGCGATGCCCGGCACGTCCAGCATCCGGTAGGCCACCCCGGTGGTGAGGATGACGCTCTGCGCGGAGACCGCCGTGCCGTCGGCGAAGCGCACGGTACGGGTCGGGCCGTTGACCTCCAGTGCCGTGACCTCGCACGCGGTGAGCAGTTCGGCGCCGAAGCGGGACGCCTGGCGGCGGGCCCGGTCGGTGAGCTGGGCGCCGGAGACGCCGTCGGGGAAGCCGAGGTAGTTCTCGATCCTGGCGCTCTGCCCGGCCTGCCCGCCGGTCGCGGTGCGCTCCACCAGCACCGTGTTCAGGCCCTCGGAGGCGCCGTAGACGGCCGCGCCCAGGCCGGCGGGCCCGGCGCCGATCACCACCAGGTCGTAGAACTCCTCGGCGGGTGTCGTGGCGAGCCCGACCTGCGCGGCCAGGTCCTGGTCCGACGGCTCGACGAGCACCTCGCCGCCCGGCGCGATCACCAGCGGCAGCCGCAGCCCGTCGTGCCCGGCCGCGTCCAGCAGCCGCCGGCCCTCGGCCTGGTCGGACAGATACCAGCGGTACGGGATCTGGTTGCGGGCCAGGAACTCCCGCACCCCGGAGGAGCGCGCCGACCAGCGGTGCCCGACGACCTTGGTCTCCGGCACCGGGCGGTGGTCGGAGGACAGCCAGCTCTCCAGCAGGTCGTCGACGACCGGGTAGAGCTTCTCCTCCGGCGGGTCCCACGGCTTGAGCAGGTAGTGGTCGAGGTCCACCACGTTGATCGCGTCGATCGCCGCGCCGGTGTCGGCGTACGCGGTCAGCAGGATCCGCCGCGCGCCGGGGTAGACGTCCATGGCCTGCTCGAGGAACTCGATGCCGTTCATCTGCGGCATCCGGTAGTCGGCGAGCACCACCGCGACCAGGTCGCCGCGCAGCTTCATCTGCCGCAGCGCGTCCAGCCCGGACTCCCCGGACTCGGCCCGTACCACCCGGTAGCGCTCGCCGTACCGCCGCCGCAGGTCGCGTGCGACGGCTCGGGAGACCCCCGGGTCGTCGTCGACCGTCAGGAGTACGGCTCGGTGTGTGCTGTCCGGTGTCGTCATGGGCATCCCCGTCTCCCCAATCCGCGCGGCCTGCGCTTTTCGCTGCACGCGGGTCCGCCGTTCAGCCTAGTGGCCTGCTGCGGAGCCCGCATGGCGCGGCTGCGGGCTTGCGCTGGAGAGCACTCCAACTCCTAGCCTCGGCTCATGACTACACCGCAGAAACCGATCGGTTCGGGCTTCGGCGCCCACAGCACGGCCGACGAGGTCCTGGCCGGGATCGACCTGACGGGCAAGCTCGCCCTGGTCACCGGCGGCTACTCCGGGATCGGCCTGGAGACCACCCGGTCGCTGGCCCGCGCCGGCGCCCATGTGGTGGTGCCGGCCCGCCGCCCGGACACCGCCCGGGAGGCGCTGGCCGGCATCGGCAACACCGAGGTCGACGAGCTGGACCTGGCCGACCTCGACAGCGTCGCCGCGTTCGCCGAGCGCTTCCTGGCCACCGGGCGGGACATCGACATCGTCATCGACAGCGCCGCCGTCATGGCCGCGCCCGAGACCCGGGTGGGACCGGGCTGGGAGCTGCAGTTCGCCACCAACCACCTCGGCCACTTCGCGCTGGTCAACCGGCTGTGGCCGGCGATCGAGCGGGGCGGCGGCCGGGTCGTGGCGGTCTCCTCCGGCGGCCACCACAATTCGCCGATCCGCTGGGACGACCTGTGGTTCGCGCAGGGCTACGACAAGTGGCAGGCCTACGGGCAGGCCAAGACCGCGAACGTGCTGTTCGCCGTGCAGCTCGACGCGCTCGCCCGCGACCGCGGGGTGCGGGCCTTCGCGCTGCACCCGGGCGGCATCCTCACCCCGCTCCAGCGGCACCTTTCCAAGCAGGAGATGGTCGAGCGCGGCTGGATCGACGAGGACGGCAACCTGCTGAACCCGTCCGGCTTCAAGTCCACCCAGGAGGGCGCGGCCACCCAGGTGTGGGCGGCGACCTCGCCGTCGCTGGACGGCCTGGGCGGCGTCTACCTGGAGGACTGCGACATCGCCGAGCCCGCGCAGCCCGGCGGCCCGCGCACCGGGGTGCGCGACTACGCGATCGACCCCGAGCAGGCCGCCCGCCTGTGGGCCCTGTCGGCCGAGCTGACCGGCGTCGACGCCTTCGCCTGACGCCTCCGCCTGACGCACGGCGCGACGCTTTCGCCTGACGCCTTTGCCTGACGCCTTCGCCCGACGCTTTCGCCCGGCGCCCGCGGTCCGCGGCCCGGCGGTGCGGCGAACGGGTGAAGGCGGGCCGGTCGGCGCGGCCGGTGGGCGCCGGGGGCGCCGCCGCCCGCGATGCTGGGGCGCAAGGACGTCCGCGCCGCGGGCCGCCGCCACGCCCGGGCGGCGGCCCCGCGCCGGGCCATGACGCCTCCGGAGGCCCACCCTGCTGGTGCTCTGCGTGCTCTTCGCGCTCCTCGGGGCGGCCAGCAACGCCACCGGGACGGTGCTGCAGCGCAAGGCCGCGCTCGCCGTACCGGCCAAGGACGCGCTCAAGCCGCGGCTCATGGTGGACCTGGTCCGCCAGCCGGTGTGGCTGCTGGGCATCTGCGGGGTCATCGGCGCGGCGCTCTTCCAGGCGCTCGCCCTGGTCACCGGACCGCTCACGCTCGCCCAGCCGGTCTTCGTCCTCGAACTGCCCTTCGCGCTGCTGATCGCGCTGCCCGTGCTGCACCGCAACCTGCCGCCCTCGGGCTGGGTCGCGGTCGGCTGCATGGTCCTGGGCCTGGGCCTGGCACTCGCCGCCGCCGCACCGGGCGGCGGCCGGCCGCAGGCGCCGATGGCCCGCTGGATCCCGGCCCTGGCGCTGTGCGTCGGCGCCATCGCCTGCACCGTGGCCACCGCCCGGCACCGCCGCTCAGGTCCCGGCCGGGCCGCGCTGCTCGGCACCGCCGCGGCGGTCGGCAACGCGCTGACGGCCGCGCTGATGAAGTCCGCCGCCAACACCTTCTCCGACGACGGCTTCACCGCCTTCCTGACGGCCTGGCAGACGTACGGCTTCGCGGTGTGCGGCATCACGGCGGTCTTCCTGCTGGAGAACGCGCTCCAGGCCGGCTCCATCGCCGCCTCCCAGCCCGCGCTGACCCTCGGCGACGCCACCGTCAGCCTGCTGCTGGGCATCCTCGTCTACGCCGAGCACATCCGCACCGGCTGGTGGATCCTGCCGGAGCTGGCCGGCGTCGCCCTCGTCACCGCCGGCACCCTCTACATCTCCCGCGCGGTCCCGCTGACCGGCGAACTGAGCGGCTGACCCGCGCCTCTCCGCGCACTCACCCGATTCCACGTACGTGAACCCTGAATGTGTCCGTGACCCGAAAGTGCTCCCGGGTGGGGCTGTCCAGGGCCTTGACCACGGTTGGTAACGGGCCTAGTGTCGCGCCCATTCTTGAACGTGGACGTAGTTCCTATGTGTGAACGGAGTTTGATCGTGAGCAAGCTCAAGAGCCGCCGCCGCGCCATACCCGGGGCCGCCCTCGCCGTCACCCTGGTCACCGCGTCCCTCGCCCTGACCGCATGCGGCGGCGGGGACTCCGGCGCCGGCAAGGCGTCCGGCCCGCTGAAGGTGTGGGTGCGCGGCGCCGGCGACTCGCAGAAGGCGTACCAGATGGTCTTCGACGCCTACACGAAGAAGACCGGCGTCAAGGTCGAGCTGTTCATGACCAACACCGACTTCGAGACCAAGCTCAACGCCGCCGCAGCCGCCCACAAGCTGCCCGACGTGGTCATCGACGACGGCGCGCAGCTCGGCACGTTCAAGAAGCAGGGCATCATCACCGAGGTCGACAAGTCGAAGATCACCGGCGCCGGCCAGGTCAGCGCCACCGCCTGGAAGTCCGTCGCCGACGACAAGGGCGCCACCTACGGCGTGCCCTTCTCCGCCCAGGCCAATGTGCTGCTGATCCGCTCCGACTGGCTGCAGAAGGTCCACATGCAGCCACCCACCACCTGGGACCAGCTCGAAGCCGTCGCCAAGGCGTTCACCACCCAGGACCCGGACGGCAACGGCAAGAACGACACCTTCGGCCTGGACGTCCCCGGCTCCACCCAGCGCGGCTACCTCTCCTGGTACTGGTCGAACTTCCTCTACCAGGCGGGCGGCGACTTCCTCACCCCCACCGGCTCCGGCGGCTTCACCTCCACCATCGGCTCCGACCAGGCCGTCACCGCCGCCGACTTCCTCAAGAAGCTGTACTGCACCGACAAGGTCGTCCAGCCCGGCGCCCTCAACCAGGTCACCACCGACACCAACAAGGCCTTCCAGACCGGCGTCGCCGGGATGTACCTGACCGGCCCCTACGCCTACGCCACCACCGACGCCACCGCCGTCAAGGGCAAGTACGCCGTCGTCGCCCCGCCGGCCGGCCCCAAGGGCGTCGGCGCGCTCGCCGAGGGCACCACCCTCTACGCCATGGCCGGCTCCAAGCGCTCCGCCGACTTCGCGACCCTGGCCTCGTACATGATCTCGCCCGAGGCCCAGACCACCGGCATGACCGGTGTCCCGACCGCGACCATCGTGCGGCTGCCCATCAACACCACCGTCGACGCGGCCGAGGTGCACGGCGGCGACCCGCGCTGGCAGACCGCCCAGGACGTCTACGCCAAGAGCTCCACGTACGAGCCGGTGAGCGCCCCGGACTGGCAGACGTACCGCAACGACGCCTCGGAGACCCTCAACAAGCTGCTGTCGGGCTGCGGCGACAGCAAGCAGGCCCTGGCCGGCCTCGACAGCACGTACCGGTCGCTGCTGAAGAAGTGACCAGATACCGCTGGGCCACCCCGTGGCTCTTCCTCGCACCCGTCCTCGCCCTCTTCGGGGTGTTCAAGTTCTGGCCGACGATCTGGGGGATATACCTCAGCTTCTTCGAGGTGCGCCCCTACCGGGGCAACAGGTGGGTCGGCTGGGACAACTTCACGACCGCCTTCCACGACCCCGTGCTGCGCTCGGCCGTCGGCCACACCCTGCTCGACGCCGTCGTGACCGTCGCCGCCTCCGCGCTCCTCGGCTTCGGCCTGGCCCTGCTGCTCGAAGGCCCGGCCCGGCACCTGCGGATCCTGCGTACCGCGGCCTTCCTGCCGGTGGTCACGGCCATGGTCGCGGTCGCCGAGCTGTGGAACACCCTGCTCTACCCGGGCAGCTTCGGCACCGTCAACACCCTGCTCGGCCATCTGGGCCTGGGCGCCCAGCCGTTCCTGTCCTCCCCGCACTCCTCGCTCGCCTCGGTGATGCTCGTGCAGGTCTGGAAGAGCGCGCCCTACGACATGGTGATCTTCGTCGCGGGCCTGGCCGGCATCGACCGGCAGCTGTACGAGGCCGCCGCGATCGACGGCGCCGGCGCCTGGCACCGGCTGCGCCACGTCACCCTGCCGGCGCTGCGCCCGGTCACCACGATCGTGCTGACCCTCGGCATCATCCGCGGACTTCGGGTCTTCACCGAGATCTACGTGCTCACCGGCGGCGGCCCGGCCGGCTCCACCGAGACCATCGTCACCTACACCTACAAGGAGGGCATCCAGAACAACACCCTCGGCCTGGCCTCGGCCGTGTCGACCGTGCTGTTCCTGGTGACCGTCCTGCTGACCTGCCTCACCCTGTGGTGGCGCAGGCGGAAGGAGGCCTGAGCCATGAGCGCCCCCACCACCGCGCTGGGCCTGCGCATGCCCGACCGCGCCGCCTGGCGGATCGTGGTCAGGGTGCTGCTGTACGCCCTGGTGCTGTTCGTGTTCTTCATGCCGCTGTGGACGATGGCCGCCACCGTCTTCAGCGGCGGGCAGCCCAAGAGCGGCCAGATGTCGCTGCTGCCGCGGCACTTCACGCTGTCCAACCTCACCACGGCCTTCCGCTTCGGCGTCGGCCGCGGGCTGCTCAACTCGGTCGTCGTCACCGGCGTCGGGCTGTTCCTCCAGGTCACCGTCAGCGCGTTCGCCGCCTACGCGCTCGCCCGCAAGAAGTTCCGCGGGCAGGCGCTGGTGCTGCTGGCGATCCTGTCGACGATGATGATGCCCGAGGAGGTCATCGCGATACCGCTCTACCTCGTGCTCGGCAAGGTCCCCGACCCGCTGGGCGGCAGCAGCCTGCTGGACTCCTACTCCGGGCTGATCCTGCCGGTCGTCGGCTGGGCCCTGCCGATCTACGTGCTCACCGGCTTCATGAAGACCATCCCGGTCGAGCTGGAGGAGGCCGCCCGGATGGACGGCGCCGGCGACCTGCGGATCTTCTTCCAGATCATCCTCCCGCTGTGCCGCGCCGCGCTCGGCACCTGCGCCGTCTTCGGCTTCCTGATGATCTGGGACCAGTACCTGCTGCCGCTGCTGGTCGCGCAGAGCCCGCACATGTACACCATGACCCTGGTCGTCACGAGCCTGTCCTCCAGCCAGGAGCAGACCGAGGGGGTGCGCCTGGCGGCGTCGCTGATGCTGATGGTCCCCAGCGTGCTGGTCTACCTCGGCCTCCAACGGCTCTTCGAGCGCGGCATGCTGAACGGCTCGCTCAAGGGATGACCCCCCGCGGGCATCGCCGGACCCCCTCCGGCCGGCGATGCCCGCCCGCCGCACGGCTCAGCCGCGCCGCACGGCCAGCCGCAGCGTGACGATCTGGAACGGGCGCAGCCGCAACCGCACCCCGGACCCGGCCACCTCGTGGCTGCCGTCGTCCGGCAACGGCCGCTCCAGCAGATCGGTCACCACCGCGGACCCGAGCGCGAACGACGGCGTCAGCACCGCCGACGTCCGCCGCCCGCGCGCCTCGTAGAGCCGTACGACCACATCGCCCGACCCGTCGTCGGCGAGCTTGACCGCGGAGACCACCACGCCCTCGTCGTCGACGGCCACCAGCGGCGCGACCGCGGCCCCGCCCGGCGCGACCCGCTCCGGCAGGTTCAGGTGGTAGCCCTCGCGCACCGCGTCGGCCGGCTCCGCGCCCACCACGAGTGCGTAGCGCAGCCGGTGGACGCCCTGGTCGGTGTCCGGGTCGGGGAAGCGGGCGGCGCGCAGCAGCGTGAGCCGCACCGTGGTCGTCGTCCCGCCGTCGGGGCGTACGTCCCGCGTCACGTCATGGCCGTAGGTGGAGTCGTTGACCAGCGCCGCGCCCCAGCCGGGCTCGCCGACGTGCAGGTAGCGGTGCGCGCACACCTCGAACTTCGCAGCGTCCCAGCTGGTGTTGGTGTGGGTGGGCCGCTCCACCTGGCCGAACGGGATCTCCGCGGTGGAGTGCGCGGCCCGTACGTCCAGCGGGAAGGCCGCCTTGAGCACCTTCTCCCGCTCCCGCCAGTCCACCACCGTCTCCACGTCCAGCCGGCGTGCCCCGCGCGCCAGCCGCAGCGTCTGCTCGACCCGGGACGCCCCGAAGGAGCGCACCACCCGCACCCCGCCGTCCACCGCCGCGACCTCGTCGGCCCCGGTCAGGTCCCGTACGGTGTTGCGGTAGAAGGCGTCCAGGTCCCAGGCGTCCCACTGGTTGGGGAAGTCCTGGTGCAGTTGCAGCAGGTTGCCGGCCGCGCCCGGCGGCAGCGCCTCACGGCCCGCGGCCAGGTCCAGCACCGAGGTGACAAGTCCCCGGCCGTCCACCGCGACCCGCACCAGCCCGTTGTCCAGCACGAAGCCGCCGCCCTCGGCGACCGGCGGGGTGAGCGCCGGCGGCGCGGTCCTGGGCGCCGCGCCCAGCGCCGGGACCCCGCCGCGGGCGTGCGGGGCGGCGTTGAAGACGACCTCACCGCCCGATCGGTCCCCGGCCAGCGTCCGCAGCGCCCGCCCGATCAGCTCCTCCAGCTCGGCCGCGACCTCCCGGTGGGTCTGCTCGGCCTCCCGGTGCACCCACGCGATCGACGTGCCCGGCAGGATGTCGTGGAACTGGTGCAGCAGCACCGTCTTCCACAGCCGGTCCAGTTCCGGGTACGGATACCGCGCCCCGTGGCGCACCGCGGCCGTCGCCGACCACAGCTCGGCCTCGCGCAGCAGGTGCTCGCTGCGCCGGTTGCCCTGCTTGGTCGCCAACTGGCTGGTGAGCGTGCCGCGGTGGAACTCCAGATACAGCTCGCCCACCCACACGGGAGCATCCGTGTGCTCGGCGTGCGCCTTGGCGAAGAAGTCCGCCGGCGCCTCCACCGCTACCCTCGGCGAGCCCTCCAGGTCGGCGAGCCGGTCGGCCCGCGCCATCATCTCCCGGGTGGGACCGCCGCCGCCGTCCCCGTAGCCGAACGGCACGAGCGAGCGGTCGGTGCGGGACTTCTCCCGGAAGTTGCGCTCGCTGCGGGCCACTTCGGCGCCCGACAGGTCGCTGTTGTAGGTGTCGACCGGCGGGAAGTGGCTGAAGATCCGGGTGCCGTCGATGCCCTCCCACCAGAAGGTGTGGTGCGGGAAGACATTGGTGGTGTTCCAGGAGATCTTCTGGGTGAGGAACCAGCGCACCCCGGCGAGCTTCATCAGCTGCGGCAGCGCCGCGTTGTAGCCGAAGGTGTCCGGCAGCCACATCTCCTCGGTCTCGACGCCGAACTCCTCCAGGTAGAAGCGCTTGCCATGGACGAACTGCCGCACCAGCGACTCACCGCCGGTGATGTTGGTGTCCGGCTCCACCCACAGGCTCCCCACCGGCAGGAACTGCCCCGTCCTGGCCTTCTCCCGGGCCCGCGCGTAGACCTCGGGCCGGTGCTCCTTGAGCCACGCCAGCTGCTGGGCCTGCGACATCACGAACCGGAAGCCGGGGTGGTCGTCCATCAGCTGCGTGACGTTGGAGACGGTGCGCGCCACCTTGCGTACCGTCTCGCGCAGCGGCCACAGCCACGCCGAGTCGATATGGCTGTGGCCGACCGCGGAGATCCGGTGCGCCGACGGGCTCGCGGGGGAGGCGAGCGCCGGGGCCAGGACCGCGCGTGCCGCGGTGGCGGTGCCGGAGACGTCCTGGAGGTCGATCGCGTCCAGCGCCTGCTCGATCGTCCGCAGCAGCTGCCAGCGCCGGGTGGACTGCTCGGGCAGCTCCCGCTCCAGCTGGCCCAGCACGTCCAGGTCCTGCACCAGCTCGAAGACCTCGCGGTCGAAGACGGCCAGGTCGAGCCGCCGCAGCTGGTACAGCGGCTCGCCCGGCTCCCCATCGCCCTCGGCGCCCTCGCCGCGCAGCCACGGCGCCCGGCCGCCGACCGGCGTCGGGAAGAACGTCTGCAGCTCGGGCCCGGACTGCATCACGACCGGGTTCGCCGCGGCCTCGACGTAGTACGTCACCTGCTCGCCGCCCGCGGCCGACGCGGTGACCGGCACATGGAAGTTGCGCGGGTTGAGCGCCTTCACCGCGGTGCCGTCCGGGCGGTACACCAGGCCCTCGGCGGAGAACCCCGGATCGGTGAAGCCGAATCCCAGGTCCACCACCGCCTCCACCGGCAGCCCCGCCCACTCCCGCGGGATCCGGCCGCCGACACGGAACCAGCTCGTCGTCCAGGCCGGCCCCCAGCGGTCGCCGAGCCGGGCCGGCGCGTAGGCGGCGGCAAGGCCCTCGGCGACCGGGACCGGTTCCCCGGGCACGTGCCACACCTCGGCGGTGAGCGGCACGCTGCGGCCGTGCACCGCCGGGCGCAGCCGCTGGGCGAGGACGCGGGCGAGCCGCTGCTCGGTGAGGGCGGGGTCGTTGTGCATGGCGAAGCCTTCCCGTGCGTCGGGCGAGTCGGTGGTCGTACGGGGCGGGCGGGCCGGCGCGGGCGCCGCGGGCGGGTCAGCCCTTGAGCGCGCCGCCGAGGGCGAAACCGCCGCCGAGCCGGCGGGCGAGGACGAGGTAGAGCATCACCACGGGTATGGAGTAGACGATCGAGAACGCCGACAACTGCCCGTACTGCGTCTGGTCGTGGGCGCTGAGGAAGGTGAAGACGCTCACGGAGGCGGGCAGCTTCTCGGGGGAGAGCAGCAGGATGAAGGGCACGAAGAAGTTGCCCCACATGCCGATGAAGGTGAAGATCGTCACCACGATCACCCCCGGCCACATCAGCGGCAGCACGATCCGCCACAGCACCTGCATGGCGTTGGCGCCGTCGATCCGCGCCGCCTCCTCCAGCACCGTCGGCACGCCGTCCATGAAGTTCTTCGTCAGCCAGATCCCGAACGGCAGCGCCGCAGCCGCCAGGAACAGTGTCGCGCCCGGCATCGAGTCGATCAGGTCGACCTGCACGAACATGCTGTAGACCGGGATCATCACCGCGGTGATCGGCAGCCCGGTGCTGAACAGGATGGTGTAGAGGAACGGCCGGCGCAGCCGGGACCTGAAACGCGACAGCGGATAGGCCGCCAGCACCGAGCACACCACGCACAGCAGTGTGCCGCCGCCGCACAGCAGCAGGCCGTTGAGCATCGGCCGGTAGGTCGTGTCGCTGTTGAGGATGCGGTGGAAGTTCTCGCCCGTGGGGGAGGGCACCGAGAGCCGGAAGTCGGCGTGCGCGTTGACCGACGCCAGCAGCATCCACAGCAGCGGCACCAGGTACAGCGCCGAGAACACCAGCAGCGAGACGTTGACGACGGCCTTGCCCGTGAGCGCCCTGCGCCGCCGGGCGAGCCGGGCGCGCCCTGCCGCCTGCGGGCCGGCCGCCGGCCGGACCCGTAGCGTGCGCGGGCTGTCGGTGACGGCCATCAGTCCTCCTCGACCTTGAGCATGCGGATGTAGACGACCGAGAACAGCGCGCCCACCACCAGCAGCACCAGCGCGACCGCGGTGCCGTAGCCGATCAGGCTGCTGGTGAAGGCCTGCTGGTACATGAAGATCGGCAGCGTCTCGGTCTTGTTGCCCGGGCCGCCGCGGGTCATGGTGTAGATCAGCCCGAAGACCGACAGGGTCTGCAAGGTGATGAGCATCAGATTGGTCATCACCGAGCGGCGGATCACCGGCAGCGTCACCCGCCACAGCCGCTGCCACGGCCCGGCGCCGTCCACCTCGGCCGCCTCCACCAGCTCCTGCGGCACATCGCCCAGGGCCGCGGAGTAGACCAGCATCGAAAAAGCCGTGCCGCGCCAGACGTTGGCGATGCAGACGGCCAGGATCGGCAGGGTGTAGAGCCAGTTCTGCTGCGGCAGGCCGAGGTGGCGCAGGATCGCGTTGAGCGAGCCCTGCTGGAAGAAGAACGCGTACATCAGATAGCCCGCGACGACCTCCGGCAGCACCCATGCCGCGATCACCACCGTGCTGGTGACCGCCCGCACCGGCCGCGCCGCCTTCTGCATCAGCACCGCGAGGCCCAGCCCCAGGGTGTTCTGCCCGACGACGGCAGAGCCGACCACGAAGACCAGCGTCAGCACGACCGCGTTGCGGAAGTCGGCGTCGCGCAGGGCCCGGGTGAAGTTGTCGACGCCGACGAAGTGCGTGGCCGAGGCGCCGGTCAGCTGCATGTCGGTGAAGGCGTAGTAGACGCAGTACCCGATCGGGCCGGCCATGAACACCGCGAGCAGCACCAGCGCCGGCAGCAGCGGCATCCCGCGCAGCAGCCCCGCCGCCGTCGGCCGCCCCCGCCGCGGCCGGACGGCGGCGGGGGTGCCCGCGGCGGCGGTGGTCGCCGTCACCGCGCGCCCTGGACGGTCTTGTCGCCGCCGACCGCGGTCTTGACGTCGCTGTCGAACGTCGAGGCGGCCTTGTCGACCGACGCCTGGCCCGTCGTCACCGACTCCATGGCCTTCTGGATGGCGCTGGAGACCTGGGTGTAGGCGGGCACGCCCGGCCGGTAGTAGGTGTCGGGCACCAGCGCGGTGAAGAAGGCGTTGCTCGGCAGCGCCTTGAGGTAGGCGGGGTCGGAGGCCACGTCGGTGCGCACCGCGATGGTGGCGTTGACGGTGTTCCACTGCGCCGAGTTGGCCCTGGTCTCCAGGAACTGGGTGAACTTCCAGGCGAGATCGGGGTTCTTGGCCTTCGCCGGGATCGACCAGGCCCAGCCGCCGGACATGCTGACCTTGCCGCTGCCCTGGCCGTTCTGGGTGGGCATGTAGGCCATGCCCATCGTGGACTGCCACTGCGGCCACGGCTCAGGGCCCGTGCGGATCCAGTTGTTGGGCATCCACGAGCCGTCGAGGTCGATCGCGAGCTTGCCCTGCGGGATCATCTCGGTGCCCACCTGCGCCTGGATGTTGGCGCCGAGCGCCTGCTGCGGCGACGGGCCGAGCTGCTCGCTGTAGACGGTGTGGACGAAGTCCAGCGCGTCCTTGAAGCCCTTGCTGCCGACGACCCACTTGCCCTGCCCGGCGTCGTACAGCGACGTGTCCGCGGCGGGCGTGCCGTACAGCAGCATCTCGAAGCCCTGCATCGAGGACGCCTCGCCCGCCGCGACGCCGGTGAAGACGTTCAGCGGGGTGACGCCGGGCAGCTCGGCCTTGAGGGTGCGGGCCGTGCCCAGCACGTCCGCCCAGGTCTTCGGCTGCCACGGCACGGGGATGCCGGCCTGGGCGAAGAGCTGCTTGTTGTACCACAGGCCGCGGGTGTCGGTGTTGTCCGGCACCCCGTACGTCTTGCCGTCGGCCGCGTACTTCATCGCCGCCTTCGCGGGCGCGGCGAAGGTGCTCCAGTCCTGCCAGGTCCGCAGATAGTCGTCCAGCGGCCGGAGGTAGCCGCTCGCGACGTCGGAGTTGATGGTCGCGGTGTCCTCGTAGACCAGGTCGGGCGCGGTGGCGGGGGAGCGCATCATCAGCTGGATCTTGGTGTAGTAGTCGTTCTCGCTCGCGGTGACCGGGACGAGCTTGACGGTGGTGCCGGGGTTGGCCTTCTCGAACTGCTCGACCATCGGGCCGAGGAAGTCGGCCTGCACGTGGTTGGCGTTGTTGAGCTGCTGCTGGTAGACGACCTTGATCGTCTTGCCGGAGCCGCCCCCGGAGCCGGTCCCGCAACCTGACAACGTTGCCGCGGACACGGTCGTGAGGGCCGCGAGAGCTATCGCCGCTCGACGTCTCGTTCGCACGCTTGACCTCCGGTGAGGGACCCGAGTCGACCCGCAACGGTTGCGGGCCGCGCGGGGGTTGCCCGGTGGGGACGACCCCGATCCGCCAGTGCGCCCGTGCCCTGGCATGTCGGCGAAGCTAAATCCAATGGATGGAGTAAGTCAACGCATCCGGCAGGTAAACTTCGCCGCGAGCCGCCGGGGGGCGGCGCCGTCCGGGGGTCGGGAGGAAGGCGGGGAAGGGTGCGACAGGGAACCAATCTTCCGCGGGTCGGGGGGTACAACCAGGCGGTGGTGCTGGACGCGATACGCACCGCGGGCCCGGTCAGCCGGGTCGAGCTGGCCCCGCTCACCGGCCTGACCAGCCAGACCGTCTCCAACGTGGTGCGCCGGCTGCTGGACGCGGGCCTGGTCTCGGAGTCCGGCTACGCGCCCTCCAGCGGCGGCAAGCGCCGTACGCTGCTGTCGCCGCGTCCTGACGGCGCCTACGCCGTCGGGGTGCAGCTCGACCCGGACGCCGCCGTCGTCGTGGTGGTCGACCTCGCCGGCGAGGTGCTGGCAAGCCGCCGGGTCGCGCTGCCCGACGGCGCGCAGCCGGCCGACATCGTCCCGCGGGTCGCCGGCGCCGCCCAGCGGCTCACCGCCAAGGCCCAGGTGGACCCGGCCCGGCTGCTCGGCACCGGCATCGCCGCCCCGGGGCCCATCGACGGCCCGGCCGGCGAGGTCGTCTCCCCGCCCAACTTCACCGGGTGGGGGCGGGTGCCGCTGCGGGCGATGTTCGAGACCGCGACCGGCATGCCCGTCGCCATGGACAACGACGCCACCGCCGCGGCCATAGGGGAGCGGTGGATCGGCGGGCGCGCACGCGCGGGCAGCTTCCTGTTCCTCTACCTCGGCACCGGCGTCGGAGCCGGCGTCGTGCTCAACAACACCGTGCTGCACGGTGATTCGGGCAACGCCGGCGAGTTCGGCCACATCGCCGTGGACGCCGAGGGCCTGCCGTGCGACTGCGGCGGCACGAACTGCGTCGGCCCGTACGTCAGCCCGGCCGGCGTCATCGGCGACCTGCTGCGGCGGCACGGCGCCGAGGCCGCCGGGCGGATCGGGGTGAGCGGCGCGGCCGACGCCGTGCACCGCGACTGGAAGGCGCTGCGGCAGGCCGCCCGCGGTGGCGACACCGCCGCCCACGACGTCGTCCGCCGGGCCGGCCGGCGCTTTGGGCAGGCCGCCCGCGGGGCCGTCGCACTGCTGGACGTCAGCCGGATCGTGCTGGGCGGCGAGTCGGTGCGCGGCATCGAGCCGATCCTGTGCGAGGAGATCGACGCCGCCGTCAACGCCACCTGCGTGGCGCGGTCCATCCGCCGGATCGACGTAGAGAAGAGCGTCATCGGCGACGCCGTCGGCGCGGTGGGCGCCGCCTCCCTCATCCTGCACGGCAACTACGCCCCCGGCTGGCGCATGCTCACCCAGGCCTGAGCCGCGGGGGTCAGGACGGTGTGACCTCCTCGCGGTCCTTGGTCGCCCAGAGGGTGTGGAAGGTGCCCGGCCGGTCGGCGCGGTGGTAGGTGTGCGCGCCGAAGAAGTCGCGCAGCCCCTGGACCAGCGCGGCCGGCAGCCGCTCGGCGCGCAGGCTGTCGTAGTACGCCAGCGCGGCTGCGAAGCCCGGCGTCGGCACGCCCAGCTCCGCCGCGGTGCTCACCACCCGCCGCCAGGCGCTCTGCGCGCCGTCGAGGGCGGACCGGAAGTGGTCGTCGACCAGCAGCGTCGGCAGGTCGGGCCGGTTGTCGAAGGCGGCCCTGATCCGGTCCAGGAACGCGGCGCGGATGATGCAGCCGGCCCGCCAGATCGCCGCGACCCGGCCCTGGTCGATGTCCCAGCCGTACTCGGCGCTGCCCGCCGCGATCTGGTGGAAGCCCTGCGCGTAGGCGACGATCTTCGAGGCGTAGAGGGCCTGTTCGACATCGTCGGCGAACCGGTCGTAGGCGGCGCTGTCCAGCAGCGTCGGTGTCGGGCCCGGCAGCTCGCGGGCGGCGGCCCGCAGGTCGGCGTGGCCGGACACCGCCCGGGCGAAGACCGCCTCGGCGATACCGCTCACCGGCACCCCGAGGTCCAGCGCGGTCTGCACCGTCCACCGCCCGGTGCCCTTCTGCTCGGCCTGGTCCAGCACGACATCGACGAACGGCTTGCCGGTCGCGGCGTCGGTGTGCGCGAGCACCTGCGCGGTGATCTCGATCAGGTACGAGTCCAGCCGGCCCCGGTTCCAGGTGCGGAAGACCTCGGCGATCTCGGCCGGCGGCAGGTCGAGGGCGTGCCGCAGCAGGTCGTAGGACTCCGCGATGAGCTGCATGTCGGCGTACTCGATGCCGTTGTGCACCATCTTGACGAAGTGCCCGGCCCCGTCGGGGCCGATGTGCGCCACGCACGGCGAGCCGTCGTCGGCCTTCGCCGAGATCGCCTCCAGCATCGGGGCGAGCGCCTCGTAGGACTCGGCCGAGCCGCCCGGCATGATGCTCGGGCCGTGCAGCGCGCCCTCCTCGCCGCCGGAGACGCCGCTGCCCACGAAGTGGATGCCGCGCTCGCGCAGCTCGCGCTCGCGGCGGCGGGTGTCGGCGAAGTGCGCGTTGCCCGCGTCCACGATGATGTCGCCGGGCTCCAGCAGCGCGGCGAACTCGCGGATCACCGCGTCGGTCGGGTCGCCCGCCTTGACCATGACGACGATCCTGCGCGGGCGCTCCAGCGACGCCACGAACTCCTCGGCCGTCTCGGCCGGCACGAAGCTGCCCTCGCCGCCGAACTCCTCGACCAGCGCCCGGGTCCTGGCCGAGGTCCGGTTGTGGACCGCGGTCACATAGCCGTGCCGCGCGAGGTTGCGGGCGAGGTTGCGGCCCATCACGGCCAGGCCCGTCACCCCGATCTGCGCCGATCCGGGCGCGAGTCCGCCCGGTCCCGTGCCGCTGCTCGCCGCCTGGTCGTTGGAGGCCATGGGTTCACCCTCTGCCGTCGTGCCGTCATGCCGGATGCCGTTGCCGTGTCGCTGACGTGCTCCTGCTCGCGATTATGGCGGACAAACCCGCGCGAAACGGAAAGGCTCGGCGTGGCGGTGGGCAGGTGCCCCCGGGCGGCGGCGCGGCCCCGCGGTTCAGCGCCCGGTCACCAGCAGCGTCTGGGCGATCCGGCCGCAGTCGCCCGACTCGTCGTGCAACTCGCCCTGGGCCAGGCCCGATCCGCCGGGCGCGGCGGCCGTCGCCGAGCGCAGGCACAGCCATTCGCCGACCGGGTCGCGGTGCAGCAGCAAGGTGACGTCGGTGTTGATGACCAGCCCCGCGCGGTGGTCCAGCTCGAAGCCCACCGCCCAGCTGCTGTCCGCGACCGTCAGCGCCCGGGTCAGCGGGGTGTCCTGCTCGCCCGCCACCAGCGGCACGCGCTGCCGCGCCCACGCCGTGCCGGGGCCGGGCGTGTCGAAGCCGGGCTCGGGCGCGCCGGGCGCGGCCGGCGGGAAGCGCCATTCCATCGCCGAGACGTAGCCGTCCAGGTAGGCGCCCTCCATCGTCTGCGCCGGCTGCGGCCCCGGGAGCGGCGGCACGGGCGGCACCGGGGTGAGCGCCGGGGTGCCCTCCGGCGCCGCGACCAGTCGCCACGCCCGGGCCAGCAGCACGGTGCGGCCCTCGGCGGTGATCCGCCCCTCCAGCAGCTCGGCCCGCGCCCCGGCCCGTACCGTCGTGACCTCCACCGCGAGCTCGCCGACCGGCACCGGCCGCGGCAGGTCGAGCGTCACCCGGGCGATCCGCATGCCGGGCCTGGCCTCATGGCGCTCCATCGCCCGGCCTATCAGCGCGGACGGCGGCCCCGCGTGCTGCGCCTTCGGGCTCCACGGCCCGGCGGTCCACGGGCTGCTCTCGAACCGCCCGCCGCCCAGGCTCCGGTAGAAAGCCCCGTCCTCCCACACCCTGCCTCCGGTCATGCGGCGACCCTACCCAGCAGGTCGCGGGCCGCTGCCCGCGGGCTCGCGCTCACGCGTGGGCTCCGCGGGCGGCCAGCGCCAGGACCCGGCGGGCGCCCGCGACGACCGCCGGGTCCACGAAGCGGCCGTCGGGCAGCGCGAGGGCGCCCGGCGCGGCGTCGGCCGCCTCGACCGTCTCGCGGGCCGCGGCGACCTCCGGGGGCGAGGGGAGGTAGGCCCGCTCGATGACCGGGAGCTGGCGCGGATGGATCGCCGCACGGCCCAGGAAGCCCAGCGCCCGCCCGCGGCGGCACGATTCGCCCAGGCCCACCAGGTCGCGCACGTCCGGGTAGACCGACTGGGCCGGCGGCGCGAGCCCCGCCGCCCGGGCCGCGACCACCGCACGTACCCGCGGCCAGGTCAGCGCCTCCTCGTCCGCCAGGCCCAGGTCCGCGCGCAGGTCCGCCTCGCCGAGCGCGAGCCCGCGCACCGCCGGGTCGGCGCGGGCGATGGCGAAGGCGTTCTCCACGCCGAGCGCCGACTCCAGCAGCGCGTACAGCGGCGGTACGTCGGCGCCGGCCGCCCGTACGGCCGCCACCACCCGGGCGACGTCCTCCGGGCCGCCGATCTTCGGCAGCCGCAGCCCGCCCAGCCCCGGCAGCCCGGCGAGCGCCGCCAGGTCCGCCGCGGCCAGCGGCCCGTCCAGCGCGTTGACCCGCACATGCACCGGCGGCCGGCCCGCCGCCGGCTCGCCCAGCAACTCCGCGGTGGCCGCCCGCGCGTACTCCTTGCGCCCGGGCGCGACGGCGTCCTCCAGGTCGACCAGCACGACGTCCGCCCCCGCCCCCAGCGCCTTGCCGACGACATCCGGCTTGTCCCCGGGCACATACAGCCACGTGAGCGCCACCTCCCCCCACCCCGCAGCCCGCGCCGGCCGCCCCCCACCGGCAGGCGCCGGCACCGTGCCGGCCCGGCGGGAGCCGGGCGCCGCGCCCGGGGCGCCGGACGCCGGCAGCTTCGCGCCGGGCGCGCGGGGCGCCGCCCCGGCGGCGCCCTGGCCCTCGGCCGTTCCCGGCGCGGTGCCGGACGCGTGGTCCGGCGCCGCGGCGCTCGTGCGGCGCCCTGCGCCGTGCCCGCCGCTCACAGCGCGCCCTGCGCGCGCAGTGCGGCGATCTCCGGTGGCGTCAGGCCGAGTTCGGTCAGCACCTCGTCGGTGTCGGCGCCGTGGGGGCGGCCGGTCCAGCGGACGGCGCCCGGGGTGCGGGAGAGCCGGAAGAGGACGTTCTGCAGGCGCACCGGGCCCAGGTCCTCGTCCTCGATACGGGTCACCGTGCCCAGCGCGCGGAACTGCGGGTCGGCGACGACGTCCCGTACGTCGTAGACCGGGGCGACCGCGGCCTGCGCGGACTCGAAGGCCGCCAGCACCTCCTCGCGGCTGCGCCGGGAGATCCACTCGCCGACCACCTTGTCGATCTCCTCGGCGTGCGCCGCGCGCCCCGTGCCGGAGGCGAACCACGGCTCGTCGACGAACTCCGGGTGCCCGACCAGCCGCAGCACCCGCTCGGCCACCGACTGCGCCGAGGACGACACCGCGACCCAGCCGCCGTCCGCCGTGCGATACGTGTTGCGCGGCGCGTTGTTGGTGGAGCGGTTGCCCAACCGCGGCTGCACGTAACCGAGTTGGTCGTACCACAGCAGCTGCGGGCCCAGCACCGCGAGCATCGGCTCGATGATGGCCATGTCCACCACCTGCCCGCCGCCGGTGCGGTCCCGGCCGGCCAGCGCCGCCATCACCGCGTACGCCGTCGCGATCCCGGCGATGGAGTCGGCGAGCCCGAACGGCGGCAGCGTCGGCGGCCCGTCCGGTTCGCCGGTGGTCGCCGCGAAGCCGCTCATCGCCTCGGCGAGCGTGCCGAAGCCGGGGCGGCGGGCGTACGGGCCGACCTGGCCGAAGGCGGTGACGCGGGCCAGCACCAGCCGGGGGTTGGCGGCCGACAGCACGTCCCAGCCCAGGTCCCACTTCTCCAGCGTGCCCGGGCGGAAGTTCTCCACGACGACGTCGGCGGTCGCCGCGAGCCGCAGCAGGACGTCGCGCCCGCCGGGCGTGGACAGGTCCGCGGTGACGGTGCGCTTGTTGCGGCCCAGGTGCTTCCACCACAGGCCCACCCCGTCCTTGGCGGGCCCGTGGCCGCGGGAGGGGTCGGGCTTGCGCGGGTGCTCGACCTTGATCACGTCGGCGCCGAAGTCGCCGAGCAGCGTCGCGGCGCCGGGCCCGGCGAAGAGCGTCGCGAGGTCGACGACCCGCAGGCCGGTCAACGGGCCGTCCGCGGCAGCGGATCGGGGCCGGCCGGCGGGGTCGGCGGTGCGGTCGTCGGTGGTGTGCGGTGCGTCGGGTCGGTGCATGGGCGGTACCTCTTCACGGTGTACGTCGTCACGGTGTACGTCCGGGTCGTCCGGGTCGTCGTCCGGCGCCGTCGCCGGGCCTTGCGTCGTTGCTTGCGTCACGGGCGCGCTCACGCCCTCGGATGCCCCGCGGCGGCGCGGGCGTCGATGGCCGCGCGGTGCGGCATGGAGGAGGAGGCACCCGCGCGCTCCACCGACAGCGCGGACGCCGCCGTCGCCCAGCCGAGCGCGTCGGCCGGCGCGCGGCCCTCGCCGAGCGCGACGGCGAGCGCGCCCACGAAGGTGTCGCCGGCCGCGGTGGTGTCCACCACGTCCGCCGCCAACGCCGGTACGGCCAGCGGCTCGTGGCCGCGCGCCGCGTACAGGCACCCGGCCTCGCCGAGCGTGACCACCACCTCCGGCACGGCCTCCAGCAGCGCCGTGGCCGCCGCCCGCGGGTCCGACTCGCCGCTGAGCGCGGCGGCTTCGTGCTCGTTGGGCACCAACAGGTCCACGGCAGCGAGCAGTTCGCCGGGCAGCGGGCGGGCCGGCGCCGGTGTGAGCACCGTGCGGACCCCGCGCTCCCTGGCCGCCCGCGCCCCCGCCAGCACGCCCTCCAGCGGCAGTTCGAGCTGCAGCAGCAGCGCACCGGCCGCGCCGATCGCCGCCTCGTCGTCCGATGTCAGCTTCGTCACCGTGCCGTTGGCGCCCGGCACGACCACGATCGCGTTGTGGCCGGCGCCGTCCACGGTGATCTGCGCGATGCCGCTCGGGCCCGGGACCGTACGCAGCCGGTCGGTGCCGACGCCCGCCTCCGCGAGGGCGGCCCGCATCCGCGCGCCGAAGTCGTCCTCGCCGACCGCGCCGATCATCGCGACCGCGCCGCCCGCCCGGGCCGCGGCGATCGCCTGGTTGGCGCCCTTGCCGCCGGGGACGGTGCGGAACGACTCGCCGGTCACCGTCTCGCCGCGCCGCGGTGCGACCCGGGCGTAGGCGACCAGGTCCATGTTGGCGCTGCCGAGCACCGCGATCCTGGCCTGCGTCACGCTCATGGTGTGCCTTCCTGCGGGAGGTGCGCCAGCGCCGCGGTGCGCCGGGCGAGGGTGTCAAAGCCGATGCCGTCCATCCCCGCGACGGTCGTCGCCAGCCGGTTGTCCAGCGGCGCGGTCCAGCGGGCGGGCAGCGCCGCGGGCGAGCCCGCGAGCAGTCCGGCCACCGAGCCGGCTGTCGCGCCCGTGGAGTCGGTGTCCCAGCCCCCGGAGACGGCACGGGTGATGGAGCCGGTGAAGTCGCCCTCGGCGTGGGTGAGGGCGGCGGCCAGCAGCGCGGCGTTCGGCAGGACGTGCACCCAGTGGTAGGTGCCGTACTCGGCGTGCAGCGCGTCCACCACCGCGGCGAAGCCCGCCGCCGTACCGGACGGCTCCGCGCGGGCCGCGGCGATCCCGAACCGCACGGCGGCGGCCAGCCGCGAGCCGGGCGGCACCACCGCCAGGCCCGCCGCCAGGCACCCGTGCACATCCGTGCCGCCGCCGGCCGCCGCGGCGATGACCGCGGCGGCGAACATCGCGCCGTGGACGCCGTTCGCGGTGTGCGTGAGCACCGCGTCCCGCCATGCCGCGTCGGCGGCGCCCGCCGGATCGCCCGGGCGCGTCCAGCCGTACACGTCCGCCCTGATGAGCGCGCCGATCCACTCCCGGAAGGGATTGCGCCGGCGTGCGGTGAGCGGCGGCTCGACCCCTTCCAGCAGATTGCGGTACGCGACCCGCTCGGCGGTGAAGGTCCGCCCCGCCGGCAGCTCGGCCAGCCACAGCCCGGCGACGTCCCCGGTGTCGAAGCCGTGCCCGTGCTCCTCCAGCAGCAGCAGGCCCAGCAGCGGGTAGTTGAGGTCGTCGTCCTCGGGCATCCCGCTGATGTTCTCGGCCAGCGAGGTGGGCGCGCTGCGCCGGTTCCAGGGATGGCGCCGGGCGGTCTCCGGGTCGAGGCCGACCGCGGTGAACCACCCGTCCAGCGGCCAGTTCCCGGTGCTGCGCGCGATCTCCCGGATGCCGTGCAGCGGCAGCTTCTCGACCGGCTTGCCCAGCAGGCAGCCCGCCGCCCGCCCCAGCCACCCGGCCTCCAGCCGCGCCACCAGCCCGTCGGCAACCGCCGTCCCGGAGGGGCCGCCCGGTGCCGCCCACGCCGGGGCCAGCGCGTGGATCGCCGCCAGGTCGGTGGGCTCGGACGCCGCCGACGGAGCTGTAATCGTTTCCAGTTCGTCCAGCAGTTTCCCCGCCAGCACGCGCAAGGCCGGGTCGGGCGCCTGCGGGGACGCCCCGGCGCGATCGGGGGCCTCGTGGCCGCCGGCCGCGAGCCAGCGGGCGCGCACGTCCGAGGCGTCCCGGCCGTCCTGCGCTGCCTGCCGCAGCTCATGGCCGACCAGGTCCTCCGGCTGCACCCACGTCAGCCGCAGCGGGCCGCTCACCGTACCCCCGTCAGCGTGCCGAAGGCGGCCTCGTGGGCGCGGCGGCGTGCGGTGTCCCGGGCGAAGACCTCCCGGGTGACGACGGCGAGTTCGGCCGCCGGGCCGTACAGGTCCAGCCTGCTCGCCCGGCCGACCTCCTCGCTCCACTCGGCCGGCACCGCGGCCCGGCCGCCCAGGGCCCCCGCGAGCGCGCCGCTCATGGTGGCGATGGAGTCGCAGTCCCGCCCGTAGTTGACCGAACCCAGCACCGTCTCGCGGAAGTCGCCGCCGGCGACCACCAACATGCCGAGCGCGACCGGCAGTTCCTCGATGGAATGCAGCCGCGACGGGCGGCGCGCGCCCAGCGACGGCTCCCGGTAGCGCGGCCCCACCGTGTCGTAGGGGGCGACGGCCTCGCGCAGCGCGCCGAGCGCCTGCTCCCAGTCGTCGCAGGCGAGCGCGGCCTCGCACACCGCCTCGATCGCCGCCCGCGTCCCGTCCTTGGCCAGCCGCAGCGCCTCGTCCACCACGCTCGTCGCGCTCGCCCCCGGCAGGAAGGCCGCCGCGACCGCCGCCGCGAAGACCCCGGCGGCCTCCCGCCCGTACGACGACTGGTGCGGCGCCGCCACCTCCAGCGCCTCCGCGTAAGCCCCCGCCGGATTACCGGCGTTGACCACGCCCACCGGCGCCATGTACATCGCCGCACCGCAGTTGACGATGTTGCCGACGCCCGCCTCGCGCGGGTCCACGTGCCCGTAGTGCAGCCGGGCCACGATCCACTTCTCCGCCAGGAAGATCCGCTGCAACGGCAGCGCCTCGGCCTCCAGTTCCGGCACCCAGCGGGGCGTGCCGATCAGGTCGGGCACCAGGTGCTCGGCGATGCTGTACGCGTCCAGGTGGTCGCGCACCTTGCCGTACACCCGCACCAGCGCGTGCGTCATCAAGGTGTCGTCGGTGACGTGCCCGTCGCCCTTGTGGTACGGCGCGATGGGCCGGGCCGTGCGCCAGTCGGCGTGGAAGGGGCCGACGATGCCGCGCACCCTGCCCCCGTGCCGCTCGGCGATCTGCTCCGGCGTCCAGCCCTCCACCGGACCGCCCAGCGCGTCGCCGACGGCGGCGCCCGCGAGGCATCCGGCAATACGGTCCTCAAGCGTCAGTTGCATGGTTTCCGAGTCCTTCCCGGTCGGTGACGGCAGGCTCGATGGCGGCCAGCCGTCCGGCCAACTCCACGAGGTCAAGGCCCGCGAAGCGCGGCAGCGCGCAACCGGCCAGGGTGCGGCACGCCGCCCGCCACGACGGGGGCAGCGACCGCGCGCCGCCCAGCGCCCCGGCGAGCGCCCCGGCCAGCGCCGGCGCGGAGTCCGCGACGCGCGACAGGCACGCGGCGGCGGGCACCGCCTCGGCCACGGCGCCGTCGCTGGCCAGGACCAGCGCGAGCGCGACCGGCACGGTGTCGGCGGCGGCGATGCCGTAGCTGTAGACGTGGTCGATGATCTGGTGCTCCAGCAGCGGGATCAGCCCGAAGGCCCGCCCGCCGGCCGGGCCGCCGCCGCCGTCGCCGCCGCCCGCCGCGCGGGCCAGGTCCACGGCGTGCTCGGCGTTGCGGGCGATCTCCGAGCCCGGCGGCAGCTGCCGCTGCGCCGCCGCCACGCACTGCGCGGCCGGCGCCCCGGCGAGCGCGAGCGCCACCGCGGCGGCCATCGCGCGGGCGCCGTGCACGCCGTCCTCGTCCTGCGTGTAGCGGGCGTCGTATTCGGCGAGGTCCGCGGCGGAGTCCGGGTCGCCGGGGTGCACCACCGCGAGCACGCAGGCCCGCCCGCAGGCCGCGTCGTCGAAGAAGTGCGGGTTGTCGTGCCCCGAGGCCGGCGGGCGCAGGCCGGTGGCGAGATTGCCGAGCCCGGCGCGTACCGAGATACGGGCGCGCAGCGGGATCTCCGCCGACTCGACCTCGGGCGCGCGGGCCGCCGCGGTGGAGATCTCGGCCGCCAGCGACATCCACGCCAGGTCCACCGCCGAGCGCACCCGGCGGTCCCGGCTCAGGTCGCTGAGCAGCGAACCGCGCGAGGCGACCACCGCCTCGGCGGTGAAGGCCGCCCACTCGGCGTCGTCGGAGGGGCCGAGCCGCAGCGGCTCCGGCGGCTGGTTGAGGGCGATCGGCACTGGAAGCGTCGTGGTCTCGTTCTGCTCCGCGAAGGTGTCCAGCTCGCGGGTCAGCCGCCGGGTCCACTCCGGCATCCGCACCGCCCGGTGCCGCGCCGCCGGCCACCCCGCGGCGTCCCCGGCCGCCAGGCCCAGCAGCATGCCCTCGACCCGCGAGCGGGCCGCCTCGCCCGGCGGGGACGTACGGGCGCCGGGCGCCTGGCCGGGCACGGCCACCGCAGCGGCGGGGCCGGGGGCGGGGGCGGCGTCGTCGCCGCGGGTACGGCGGCCGGCCGCGGGCAGGTGGTCGCTCACGAGGCCACCCGCCGGGCCGCGGCGCGGTCGTCCCCGTCGGGCGAGAGCAGGTCGGCGATGTCCAGCACGTGGTAGCCGGCCATCGCCGGCAGGCAGCTGCCGCGCACCTCCTTGACCGCCTTCGACCAGCGGTCCGGGATCGCCGACCAGCCGCCGAGCGTGCCGGCCAGCGCGCCCGCGACGGCCGCGGTGGTGTCGGCGTCCCGGCCCATGTTGACGGCCGTGAGCACCGACCCGGTGAAGTCGCCGCCCGCCAGCGCGAACGCGCCGAACGCCAGCCCCACCGCCTCGGGCGCCAGGTCCGTCCACGGGTAGCCGCCGATGACGACCGCCGAGCGCAGCGCCCGCTCCCGGTCCAGCACCGTCAGGCCCGGGTCGTGCCGCACCCTCGTCGCCACCGTGACCGCCCGGCGCAGCGAGCGCGCCGTCCAGGAGTCCTCGGGCACCACCGACAGGGCCGCGGTGATCACCGCCGCGGTGTCCCCGCCGCCCATGGCCGCCGCCACCCCCGCCGCGACGGCCTGCCCGCCGTAGATCCCCTCGCCCTCGTGGCTGACCGTGCCGTCGATGGCCACCAGCCGGGCCGCCTCCGCCGGCCGGCCGGCCGCGAACACCCCGCAGGGCGTCGCCCGCATCGCCAGGCCGTCGCTCCACGCATGCCGGTGCTGCGCGGTGATCGGCGAGGCCAGGCCGCGCCGCAGGTTCTCCAGCGTGCCGCGCTCGCTGAAACCCGCGCCCCGGAACGGCCCCTCGTCGCGGTCGGCGATCCAGACGTGCCAGGCCGTCTCCACGTCGCCGGTGCTCAGCGCCGAGCCGTGCCGGGCCAGCAGCAGGCCGGACAGGATCGCGTACTCGGTGTCGTCGGTGCCCGCCGGGTCGTCGGTCACGAAGTCCTCGATACGGCCCCACCGCTTGCGGATCTGCGACGGCTTCATGTTCTCGGCCGGCGCCCCCAGCGCGTCGCCGACGGCGAGGCCGGTGAGCGCGCCGCGGGCGTGGTCGCGCGGTGATCCGGGGACGGGGGCGGCCCGCCGCGGACCGGTCGGCGGCGGGGTCGGGGACAGGACTGAGGTGCCGGATGGGGCGGGAGTTGTGCTCATGACGTGCCGTTCTGGTGAGTGCTGCTGTGTGGTGCATGCGTCCGCCGGGCTCGTCGGCGCGGCGGCGGCGGTCGCGGCGCCGTACGGCAGGCGGTGCCGTGCATGTCGGCGGCTCCTTCGCGCGGTTCGGGGGTCGGGGATCAGGGGTTCGGGGGTTCGGGGGTTCTGGGGTCAGGACCGGTAGCGGTCGAAGACCCGGTTGCCGTCGCGGACGAGCTTGGTGCGCAGCGACTCCAGCGAGATCGCGCCGCTGTAGAACTCCTGGAGGGCGGGGGTGGCGACCTTGTCCGACCACTCCGGATAGCCGCGCCTGCCCAGCGCCGGGGAGGCGACCAGGTGCGAGGCCACCGCCATGCCGGTGCTCCAGCCGAGCTTGTCCGTGGTCAGCGCCGGGTCGCGCAGCGCGTCGGTGCCGGTCGGCGCCATCCAGTCGCCGGTGGCCAACTGCACCAGGTGCGGGGTCTGCGTCATGAAGTCGATGAAGGCCGCCGCCGCCTCCTTGTGCTTGCACGACTGCGACACCGACAGCGTCTGCGGGCTCACCCCCTGCGCCCGCCCGCCGTCCGGCGCGCCGGTCCCGACCGGCAGCGGCAGCGTCACCCAGTCGAAGCCCTTGGGCGCCTGCTGCGCTATCTGCTGGCGGTACGACAGGTTCAGCGGCAGCATCGCGTACCGCCCGGCGAAGAAGCCCGGCAGCACCTCGCCGCCGCTCATGCCCAGCGCGCTCGACGGCGCCGAGCGGTCCGCGCCGACCTGACGGCGTACCAGCTCGGGGAAGGCGGAGTCGGCGGCGTCCAGCCGCACCTGGGTGCGGCCGTCCTTCGTGGCGTAGAGGACACGGCCGCCGGTGGTCACCGCCAGGTTCAGCGTGACGCTCACCGGTGAGCTCATCGGCCAGGCCACGCCGTAGCGTGCGGCCGAGCCGCCGTGGGACAGCTCCTTGCAGATGTCCTCGAACTCCTGCCACGTCCACGGCCGGGCCGCGTCCGGCAGGTGTACGCCGGCCTTGTCCAGCAGGGTGCGGTTGGCGATCAGCATCCGCGGCTCCTGGAGGAACGGCACCCCGTACAGGCCGTCGGCGAAGCGGGCCATGTCCCAGGCGGCGCCGGGTATCCGGGCGCGGGTCGCGGCGGGCAGCAGCCCGGTGAGGTCGGCGAGGTAGCCGCCGGAGCCGAAGTCGGTGAGGTCGTTGCCCTCGTCGTGGATGACGTCGGGCGCGGCGCCGCCCTCGAAGGAGGTCAGCAGCTGGTCGTGGACATCGTCCCAGCTGCCCTGGACGTAGCGGACCTGCACCTCGGGGTGCGCGGCGTTCCACTGCGACACCAGCGCCTTGTTGGCCTTGACCGACTCCTCCTGCCAGGCCAGCGACAGGAAGTCCAGCCGGGGCGCGCCCGACCCGGACGACGAGCCGCAGCCGGCCAGCAGGGGCGAGGCGGCGGCAGCGGCGGCGGTCGCGGCGGCGCCGCCGAGCAGGCTTCTGCGGCGGATCATCCCTTCACCGCCCCGGACAGCATGCCGCCGACCAGGCGCTTTTGCAGCAGCGCGAAGAAGACCAGGCTCGGGATGGTGGCCAGCAGCGCGGCGGCGGCCAGCGGGCCGAGGTCCGCGGCGCCCTCCGCACCGGTGAAGTGGGTGAGGATCACGGACATCGTCTGCTTCTCCGGCGTCTTGAGCAGGACCAAAGCGAAGAAGAACTCGTTCCAGGCGGTGACGAAGGCGAACATCAGCGTCGCCACCAGGCCCGGGGCCAGCAGCGGCAGCACCACGCTGCGCAGGGTGCGCCAGCGCCCGCAGCCGTCGATCGCGGCGGCCTCCTCCAGCGACACCGGCACCGCTCTGACGTAGCTCTGCAGCATCCACAGCACGAAGGGCAGCGTCCACACCACGTAAACGACGACCAGTCCGGGCCGGGAGTCGATCAGGTGCAGATTTTTGAGCACCATGAACAACGGGATGATGATCAGCACCAGCGGGAACATCTGGCTGACCAGGATCCACCCGGTGCCGGCCCGGCTGACCGCGCCGCGGAAGCGCACCATCGCGTACGAGGCCGGCACCGCGACCGCGACCGAGACCAGCGCGGCGGCGCCGGCCACCAGCAGGCTGTTGAGCGCGGCGTGCAGCAGCGGCTGCTCGTCCAGCGCGGTGCGGAAGTTGCCGAGGGTCGGGTGCCGCGGCAGCCACGTCGGGTCGACCGACCCCAGCTCGCGCGGCGACTTGAACGCCGTGGACACCAGCCACAGCAGCGGGAAGGCGAGGAAGACCAGGTAGCACAGCAGCGCGGCGTACTGCCCGGTGCGGCCCGCCCGGCGGCGCAGCACCCGCCGGCCGGGCGAGGACGACGGGGCCGCCGGCGCGGGGCGCGCGGCCTGCTGCTCGGGTACGGGGGCGGCGGCGGTGCTCACTGGTCGGCCTCCTTGAGCCGGTTGCGCAGGAAGACGGTCAGCAGCACGGCGATGACCGCGATCATCACCAGGCCCATGGCCGCCGCGTAGCCGTACTGGCCGTAGCGGAACGCCTCCTCGTAGGCGAACAGCATCGGCAGCCGGGTCTTGCCGCCCGGGCCGCCGCTGGTCAGCACGAAGACCAGGCCGAAGGAGTTGAAGTTCCAGATGAAGTTCAGCGCGGTGATGGACAGCACGACCGGGCGGATCGCCGGCCACGTCACATGGGTGAAGCGGCGCCACAGGCCCGCGCCGTCGATGCCGGCGGCCTCGTGCAGCTCGACGGGCACGTTCTGCAGGCCGGCCAGCAGCACCACGGTGGTCTGCGGCATGCCCGCCCACACGCCGACCACGATGACCGCGGGCAGCGCGAGGGTGAGGCTGGAGAGCCAGTCGGTGTGCCCGGACGTCAGGTGCAGATGACGCAGGGTGTTGTTGAGGATGCCGGCGTCCGGGTTGTAGACCAGCCGCCACATGATGCCGACCACGACCTCCGGCATCGCCCAGGGCACCAGCGCGAGCGTGCGGGCCAGCCAGCGGAAGCGCAGGTTCTGGTTCAGCAGCAGCGCCAGGCCCAGCGACAGCAGCAGCTGCAGCGCGGTGACGCACACCGCCCAGACCAGGCCGATGCGGAAGGAGTCCCAGAACAGCGAGTCGAGCCTGAGGTCGGCGAAGTTGTCCAGGCCGGTGAAGGACGTCGAGCGGGTGACGCCGGACTGGGCGTCGGTGAAGGCCAGCGCCATGCCGTAGACGAGCGGCCCGACGCTGAGCACCAGCACCGGTATCAGCGCGGGCAGCAGCAGGAACCAGGCGTCCCGGTCCAGGCCCAGCATCCGGCGCCGCCCGGCGGGCGTGCGCGGCGGGGGAGTGCCGGCGTTCGGCCGCGGCCGGCTCGCGGCGACGGCGCTCACGACGCGCTCCCCGCGGCCACGCGCCCGCCCGCGTCGGCCGCGTCGGCCGTGGCGGGCCCTGGCGCGGCGGCGGCGCCCCGTACGCCCGCGGTGGAGGCGCGTACCGCCAGCCGCGGCGGCACGGTCTCGCAGCGCACCGGGTGGTCGCCGCCCTCCAGCCGGGCCACCAGCATCTGCGCGGCGAGCCGGCCGCGCTCGGCCGAGCCGAGGTCCACGCTGGTCAGCGCGGGCTGGCCGGCCATCGCCAGCTCGCTGTCGTCCATCCCCACCACCGCGAGGTCGTCGGGGATGCGCAGGCCGCGGTCGTGCGCGGCGTGGGCGGCGCCGAGGGCGAGCTGGTCGTTGGCGCAGAAGACGCTGTCGATGTCCGGGCGGGCCTGGAGCAGCCGGTGCGCGGCCCGGGTGCCCGCCTCGATGCCGAACTCGGTGGTGACGGTGAGGCCCGGGTCCGGGGTCAGGCCCGCCTCGCGCAGCGCCGCCCGGTAGCCGAGCGCGCGGTTGTGGCCGGGCACGGTGTCGGCGGGGCCGTTGATGAAGGCGATACGCCGCCGGCCGCGCTCCACCAGGTGCCGTACCGCGAGCGCGGTGCCGTGCACGGAGTCGGCCCGGACGCTGTCGACCGCGGCGGCGTCCGGGAGCGAGCCTATGACCACCACCGGGCGGGCGGCGCGGGCCAGCACCTCCAGATGCGCGTCGGTGACGCGGATCGGACACAGGATCAGGCCGTCGCTCGTCCGGTCGGCGAGGCTGCGCACCACGTCCAGCTCGTCCTCGGCGACGGCGTCGGTGGAGTGCAGCAGCAGCCGGTAGCCCAGCGGCTTGGTGACGGCCTGTATCTGCCGGACCATCGACACATAGGCGGGGTTGCCCACGTCCGGCATGGCGAAGGTCAGTTGCCTGGTCCTGCCGCCCTTGAGCGATCTGGCCACCCCGTTGGGCACGTACCCCAGTTCGGCCGCGGCCTGCTCGACCCGCCGCACGGTGTTGGGACGTGCGCCGTGACCGTTGAGAACGCGGGAGACGGAGGCGATGGACACACCCGCCCGCTCGGCGATGGTCTCCACGGTGGGCGGTCCGCCGGATGTCGTCATTGTCGTCCCCTCATGTCCCACGGCAAACTGTAAACGTTTACAGAGTGATCCTTTGTCAACCCCTCGGTGGAGGAGTGGTTTCCGCAATGTTGCGCGGCGGTTTCACTGACGGTCAAACGATTGTGACCTGAATCACGGCTCGGAAGGAAGCGTTCAGGAAATCCTGTCCGCGGCGCAAATCGGCGCCGCGGACAACGACCCTTTCCAGCCGCCGAGTTGGCTACCCGACCGGTTCCAGCCCGGCTGCCGCGACGAGTTGGGCGACCGTGCGCGCCTCGGCGTCGGTCAGCGGCAGCAACGGCGCCTGCGTGTACGGGTGGGCGATCACCCCGCGGGCGGCCAGCGCCGCCTTGAACGCGCCGAGCGCGCCCGACATCCGGCCGACCCGGGTGCGGTCGGCGACCTCGACGATCGCGAACAGCTCGACCAGCCGCCGCTGTTCGGCCCGCGCGGCGTCGGTGTCGCCGGCCCGCGCCGCCTCGTACAGCCGTACGTAGCCGTGCGGGTCGACATTGCCCAGGCCCGGCACGATCCCGTCGGCGCCGCGCGCCAGCGCCAGGTCGGCGAGCGTCTCGGAGCCGGTGAGCACGCCCGCCCCGCTGCCCGCCGCGCCGTCCAGCACCCGCTGGAAGGACTCCAGGTCGCCCGAGGAGTCCTTGACCGCGGCGATCACCTTGGCCTGCGCCAGCTCGCCGAGCAGGGCGGGCGGCAGCTTGTAGTGCACGTTCGACGGGATGTCGTAGGCGACGACGGGCAGTTCGAGCGCCTTGTGCAGCAGTTCGTAGTGCGCCCTGACCTCGGGCTCGGCGACGCCGACGTAGAACGGCGCGGTGACCACGACCGCGTCGGCGCCCAGCGCCTGCGCCCGGCGGGCGTGGTCCAGCACCCGCAGGGTGCCGGTGTCGATCGCGCCGGCCAGCACCGGGACCTGCCCGGCGGCGGTGGCGACGACGGTGCGCAGCGCGGTGTCCCGCGCGGCGTCCGTCAGCTGGGCGATCTCCCCGGTGGACCCGCCGACGAACAGGCCGTGCACACCGGCCTCCAGCAGGAAGCCGGTCAGGCGTGCCAGCGAGGCGGTGTCCACCTCCCCGTCCTCGGTGAGCGGGGTGCACAGGGGCGGAACGACTCCGTGGAACATCAGACCTTCTCACTTGCCGGTGGTTCGACGGGTGTGGCGGGGCTGCCCGGCGCGGCGGCGGCCCGGCGGTCGGCCGCGCGCTGCACGCGGGCCGGCACGTCGAAGCCCACCAGCAGCACGACCACCGCGGTCAGTGCCGCGCCGAGCACGGCGAGCGAGGTGCCGAGCCCGAGCGGCCCGGCGATCTTCTCGCCGAGGACGGGGGCCGCGGCGCCGCCGAGCGCCCCGACGTTGTAGCTGAACCCGAGCGCGGCGGCCCGGATCCCGATCGGGTAGTGCGCGCTGATGTAGCTCGGCAGCACGCCCGAGGCGCCCTGGCTGGTGCCGACCAGCAGGAACAGCAGCACCCACAGCGCCACGGTGTGGCCCTCGCCGAGCGCGAAGACCGGGTAGACGAAGACGAGCGAGACCAGCAGCATCCCGACGTACGCGCGCCGGGTGCCGAACCGGTCGCCGAGGTAGCCGCTGACGACCGAGCCGACCGCGTAGCCGAAACCCGCGTACAGCAGCGCGTCGGAGACCTGCCCGGGGTCGTAGTGCAGGTCGTTCTTCAGGTACGTCGGCAGCAGCGACTGCAGCGGCCAGGAGTACAGGAACGCGGCGAACACCGTCACCATCAGGCCCACCACGACCGGCCACAGCCGCTGCGCGAAGCGCACCGCGAGGGCGACGAAGCAGGCCGCGATCACCGCGACCAGCAGCAGCGTGACCGCCAGCGACTGGTTGCGCAGCACGACCAGCAGCGCGACGGCCGCGACCACGCACACCGGCACCGTCCACAGCCGGCTGCGGTCGCCGAACAGCCGCGCGGTCGCGCTGACCGGCCGCCCGCCCGCGTCCTTGGCCCGCTGCCACTCCTCGGCCTCCGGGAGCCTGCGGCGCAGCCAGATCGCGAGGATCACCGGCAGGATGCCGATCCAGAACAGCACCCGCCAGCTGGTGTGCGGCACCACCCAGGCGTACGTCTTGGCGGCCAGCACCCCGCCCAGCGGGTAGCCGGACAGCAGCATGCCGCTCGCGGTGTTGCGCATCCGGCGCGGCCAGCTCTCGATGATGTACGTGGCGCTCGCGCTGTACTCGCCGGCCATGCCGAGCCCGACGACCATCCGGAAGGTGAACAGCGACCAGTAGTCCCAGGAGAAGCCGCACAGCACGGACCCGACCGCGTAGAGCGCGATGCTCAGCACCATCGCCGGGCGGCGGCCGAAGCGGTCGCCGAGCGCGCCGATGGCGAGCCCGCCGAACCAGCGGGAGACGAAGGCGGCCGACACCAGGGTCGCGGCGGTGACCGGGGACAGGTCGAAGTCCTTGGCGATCTCGGTCAGGACCAGCGAGATCAGGCCGAAGTCGAAGCCGTCCATGGCGTAGCCGAGCCACGCGGCGGAGAAGGCCCTCCAGTCGCGCCGGGACAGTTCCGCACGCCAGCGCAACGGGGGCGCTGCGGCGTCGTGTGTGCTGCTCATGTGCTCGCATCCTCGGGAGCGGTGCGGATGTAGGACGTAGGACGTCCGACGTCCTACGGGTGGGGGTAACGTAGGCCGCATGTCAGCTCAGCGCAAGCCCCCCGCGGTGGCGGCCCCCGGGCCCGGCCGCCCGCGCCGGCCCAGCGTGCAGGACCAAGTCATCGACCTGATCGTCGACTTGGACCTCGATCCGGGCGACGCGCTGCCGCCCGAGCCGGAACTGATGCGCACCCTGGGTGTCAGCAGGAACTCGGTGCGTGAGGCGCTCAAGGGCCTGCAGGCGCTCGGCATCGTCGACATCCGGCACGGCTACGGTACCTACGTCGGCACCGCGCAGCTGCGCTCCATGGCCCCCGGCCTGCTCTTCCACACCCGGCTGGCGGTGCGCCGCGACAACCCGCGCGGGCTGCTGGACATCGTCGAGGTGCGCGCGCTGCTGGAGTCCGGCCTGATCCGCCGCGCCGCGCTCGAACTCGGCGACGCCGACATCGCACGGCTGCGCGCCGAGCTCGACGCGCTCGAAGCCGACGGCGACGCCGGCCGCGCCGGGCACGACCGCCGCTTCCACGAACTGCTCTACGAACCGCTCGGCAATGCGCTCGTCCTCCAGCTCATCGCGCTGTTCTGGGACGTCTACCGGCAGGTCGAGACCGAGGTCGGCAAGCCGCACACCGCCCACGGCCAGGTCGTCCGCCAGCACCGCCAGGTCCTGGAGGCGGTCGCCGCCCGCGACCCGGACGCCGCCGCGGCCCGTATCGCCGAGCACTTCGCCGACATCACCGGGCGCTTCGACCGCTGGACCGGATCCGGGTGGCCGCGCGGCGCCGAGCCTGCTTCGCTGGAAGGCAGGACATCCCACGGGAGCGAGGTCGCGCCATGACGGAGCAGACGACCACCACACAGCAGCCGGAGACCGAGCAGGAGGCCTCCCACCGGCATGTCGAGGAACTGCGCGAGCAGGCCCGGCGCCTCGCCGGGGACGCCGAGCGGGCCGGTGACGCCGCCGAGCGCGGCCGGCTCCAGGAACGGGCCAGGCAGTTGGAATCCGACAGCGATCAGGAGAGCATGATGGCCGCCGGGGACATCTACCCCGCGCAGTAGCCGCAGCGCCGCATGCCTGCCCGACCGCGAGGACGACGCCCCCGATGAGCGACCAGCCGCCGCCGCACCCGCCCACCGCGTTCGGGAACTACCAGAACGACATCTACCTGCGGGCGCTCGGCGGTGTGCTGCCCGACCACCCGATGGCGTTCGCCGAGCTGGAGGAGCGCGCGGCGGCGGCGCTGCCGCCCTCGGTGTGGTCGTACGTCGCCGGGGGCGCCGGCGACGAGGCGACACAGCGCGCCAACGCCGAGGCGTTCGGCCGATGGGGCCTGTACCCGCGGATGTTCGTCGGGGCGAAGGAACGCGACCTGTCCGTCGAGCTGTTCGGCAGGCGCTGGCCCGCGCCGCTGTTCATGGCGCCCATCGGGGTGCTGGGCCTGTGCGCGCAGGACGGGCACGGCGACCTCGCCGCCGCGCGGGCCGCCGCCGCCACCGGGGTGCCGATGGCGGCCTCGACGCTGTCGGTGGACCCGCTGGAGGACGTCGCCGCGCAGCTGGGCGGGGCGCCGGGCCTCTTCCAGCTCTACACGCCCACCGACCGCGACCTCGCCGCGAGCCTGGTCCACCGCGCCGAGCAGGCCGGATACACGGCGGTCGTCGTCACGCTGGACACCTGGATCACCGGCTGGCGCCCGCGCGACCTCGCGACCGGCAACTTCCCGCAGCTGCGCGGCCACTGCCTGGCCAACTACCTCACCGACCCGGTCTTCCGGCGGCTGCTCGGCAGGGACCCGCGCGACGACCCGCAGGGCGCGGTGCTGCTCTGGACGCAGCTCTTCGGCAACCCGCTGACCTGGGACGACCTGCCGTGGCTGCGGTCGCTGACGAAGCTGCCGCTGGTCGTGAAGGGCATCTGCCACCCCGAGGACGCCCGCCGCGCCCGGGACGGCGGGGTCGACGCGCTCTACTGCTCCAACCATGGCGGGCGCCAGGCCAACGGCGGGCTGCCCGCGCTCACCGCCCTGCCGGGCGTCGTCGAGGCCGCGGGCGGCCTGCCCGTCCTGTTCGACTCCGGGGTGCGCAGCGGCGCCGACGTCGTCAAGGCGCTCGCGCTCGGCGCGACCGCGGTGGGGCTCGGCCGGCCGTACGCGTACGGGTGCGCGCTCGGCGGCACGGACGGGATCGTGCACGTGCTGAAGTCGGTGCTCGCCGAGGCCGACCTGGTCATGGCGGTCGACGGATACCCCACCCTCGCCGACCTCACCCCCGAGGCGCTCCACCCGCTGCCCTGAACGCCCCGGCCGCCCCTGGCGCCACCCGGCCTCATCCGGCCTCATCCGGCCTCATCCGGCCCCACCCGGACGCAGGGGGCGTTGTCAGTGCCGCGTGCGAGGCTGCCCCCATGACCGTCTGGAACCTGCTGGAGCTCGACCGGGCGCTGCGTGCGTCCTGGGCCGCCGACACCTGCTCGCCCGACGACCAGGAGCGGGAGCCCTGGTCGCCGGACAATCCGGCATGGGGCCATTGCGACATCACCGCGCTGCTCGTGCACGACCTCTTCGGCGGCGACCTGCTGGTCGGCGAGGTCGAGCACGACGGCGTCCGGCAGGGCTACCACTGGTGGAACGCGCTGCCCAGCGGCATCCAGCTGGACGCCACGCGGGAGCAGTTCCGCCACGGGCAGCGCGTCGGCAACGCCCGCGCCGTGACCCGGCCGCCCGGCCCGCTGCCGCGCCGCTGGGCGGAATACCTGCTCCTGCGCGAGCGGGTCGCGGCGCACCTGGGAGCGCTGCCCGGGCCTGCGGGCGGCATATCCGCCGGAGCTGCCGATTCCGGGACCGCGCCGTCCGCCGAGGAGGCGGAGGCCGCCAGCGACGCGGAATCCGCCGGCTGACGAGCCGGCTCCGGCTCAGTCCAGCGAGTCCGCCGACCCCGGGATCAGCGCGAAGCGCGCCCGGGCCGCCTCCGCGTCCAGGCCGAAGGGCCGGCCGATCGCCTCCCACGACACCAGGCCGCGCCGGGCGGCCTGCGCCGCGCTCGCGCCCAGCATCGGCGCCATGCCCTCGACCTGCGCCGCGACCCGCAGCGCGGCCACCGGCTGCTGCTCGGCCAGCTCCGCCACCCGCCGCCGCAGCATCCCCAGCAGCTGCTCCACGTCGTACGGCACCAGCCCCTCGGCGGCCGTGACGTGCCGCTCCCAGTCGGCGTACGGGCCGGTCTCCGCCTCGTAGCCCTCGGTCGCCTCGTCGTCACCGAAGTCGACCGGGTGCACGGCACCGCCGCGCCAGCCGCACCCGCACGCGCTCCTGACCGCCACCGCCCGCGGCCCGTCGGCCCCGTTGTACGCCCACCACGGCATACGACTGCCGTCCGGCTGCGGTCCCGGCTCCCCGCCGTCCCCCAGCACCGCCGCCACGAACCCCTCGTGGCGCCCGGTCTCGTCGACCCAGCTCATCGCGTTCAGCCCTTCGTCGCAAAAGCGTGCCCACCAGGCTCGCGGGCGGACTGACGCCGCGTCAAGGACAGGGCGTCAAGGTTGCCCGAACACAGCCGCCGCGCCGGATCACCTGTACGATGCCCGCCCGCCACTGGGCGCCCCGGCGCGCGCAGTGCGCCCCCCCCCGTACGGGCGAATCCGCGGCGGAAACCACCCACGGCGGCAGCCGCCGGGAGCCCGCCGCGTCAACCGCGCAGCCGCGCGTTCAGCCGGGCCGCCTGCCGGGTCAGGTGGTCGCGTTCGGCGAGGTTGGGCGCCCTGCGGGCCGCCTCGGCGTACAGGCCGGCCGCCGTCGCCAGGTCGCCGTCGCGCTCATGGAGATACGCCGCCACCGCCGTGTGCCGGGGCAGCGTGTCCTCCAGCGCGGCCAGCGCCGCGAGACCGGCCCGCGGCCCGTCCGCCTCGCCCACCGCGACCGCGCGGTTGAGCCGGACGACCGGGCTGCCGGTGAGCCGGACGAGCTCGTCGTACCACTCGACGATCTGCACCCAGTCGGTCTCCTCGGCCGCCGGCGCGTCCGCGTGCAGCGCCGCGATCGCGGCCTGCGCCTGGAACTCGCCGAGCCGGTCGCGGGAGAGCGCCCCCTGGAGGATCGCCACGCCCTCGGCGATCGCCGCGGTGTCCCAGCGGGAGCGGTCCTGCTCGGCCAGCGGGACCAGCTCGCCGTCCGGCGCGGTGCGCGAGGCCCGCCGGGCGTGGTGCAGCAGCATCAGGGCGAGCAGCCCGGCCACCTCCGGGTGGTCGATCGCCGCCGCCAGCCGCCGGGTGAGCCGGATCGCCTCGGCGGCCAGGTCCACATCGCCGCTGTAGCCCTCGTTGAAGACCAGGTAGAGCACCCGCAGCACGGTGCCGACATCGCCCGGCCGGTCGAACCGCACACCCGAGACGGTGCGCTTGGCGCGGCTGATGCGCTGCGCCATCGTCGCCTCGGGCACCAGATACGCCGCGGCGATCTGCCGGGTCGTCAGCCCGCCCACCGCCCGCAGCGTCAGCGCGACCGCCGACGACGGCGTCAGCGACGGGTGCGCGCACAGGAAGTACAGCTGGAGCGTGTCGTCGACCGCGGGCGCGGGGCCGGGCGGCGGCTCCTCCTCCACCCGGTCCTCCCGGCGGCGCCGGGCGGCGTCCGCCCGGGCCGCGTCGAGGAACCGCCGCCACGCGACCGTGACCAGCCACCCCTTCGGGTCCCGCGGCGGATCGGCCGGCCACACCCGCAGCGCCTCGACCAGCGCGTCCTGGACGGCGTCCTCGGCCGCCGCGAAGTCGGCTCCGCGGCGGACGAGGACGGCGAGCACGCCCGGCGTGAGGTCCCGCAGGAGCCCCTCGTCCATCGGCGCGGTCACTCCGTGACGGTCGGCGGCTCGGTCATGAACGGGCGCAGCTCCAGCCACTCATGGATCGGCCGGCCGCCCGCCCCGGGCGCCGCCGACAGCTCCCCGGCCAGCTCCAGGGCCCGCTCGTAGCTGTCGACGTCGATCACCATCCACCCGGCGATGAGGTCCTTGGTCTCGGCGAAAGGCCCGTCCGTGACCGGCGGGCGGCCCTCGCCGTCGTACCGCACGAACGTCCCCTCGGGCGCGAGCGCCTGCGCGTCCACGAACTCGCCGGTCTCCTCCAGCCGGGCCGCGAAGTCCCGCATGTACTGCATGTGCGCCGAGATCTCCTGCGGCGTCCACTGGTCCATACGCACGTTGTTCACCGGGTCCGGGGCGCCGCGGTAGTGCTTGAGCAGCAGGTACTTGGCCATGGTGTGTCTCCTCGGTGCAGATGCGACCCATTGTGGCCGCCTTCACACCTGGGACGGAGCCGGCCGCGGGTTCTCGACATCGCCGGCGAGGATTCCTTCCGGGATTCTCTCCGGATCACCCGCCGGCACGGTACGTGGCGGCCGGTCGGCGCGGCGGGTTGTGGCCCGGACCACGTGAGTAACCTCACCGGCACCCGAAATCCCTTGCCGCGCCGCCGATCCGGGGCCGCGCGGGCGGAGCGGCGCGCGCCGGGGCCGCCCGCCGGCGAGAGCCGGTTGTGAGAATTGCCGGGACCGCCCGACCGGGACCGCCCGGGCGGCGGTCCTCCTCCCACCGCCGGCGCCCGGACCACGCGCGCCGTGCCGTGGAGGCGCGCCTGCCCCGTCCGCAGCCGCGCCCGGTTCCCCGCCGGCCCCGCCAGGCCGGCCCCCCGCCCGCCTGCCCAGGCCCGAAGGGAGCGCCGCCCCGTGTCGCCCGCCGCCTCCGTGCTCACCGCCCCGCAGCCCGCCGCCCCGCCCGCCCCCGAGGCACCCGCGACCCCCGTGACCTCGGCGACCGCACCGCGCCGCCGGCGCGGCGGCGGCCCGTGGCGCTGCCTGCGCAGCCCCGCCATGCGCTGGTGGTCGGCGGCCAACCTGGTGTCCAACATCGGCACCTGGCTGCAGATGACCGCCCAGAACCTGCTGGTGCTCCACCTCACGCACTCCGCGGCCATGACCGGCCTGTCGATCGCCGCGCAGGCCGCCCCCGGCCTGCTGCTGGGCCCGCTCGGCGGCTCGGTCGTCGACTCCTGGCCGCGCCGCCGGGTCGCCGCCGTCAGCCAGGCCGCACTCGCGCTGGTGGCCTTCGCGACCGCCGCGCTGCTGGTCACCGGCCACCTCGGCGTCGGGGCGCTGCTCGCGCTCGCCGCGCTCACCGGGCTCGTCGCCACCATCGACGGCCCCGCCTGCGCGCTGCTGGGCAACGACCTCGTCCCCGAGCGGGACGTGCCCTCCGCGATCGCGCTGGGCTCGGTGATATCCAGCGCCGGCCGGCTCATCGGGGTGGCCCTGGCCGGCGCGCTCATCACCCTGGCCGGCCCGGCCGCCGCCTACGCCGGCAACGGCGTGTCGTTCCTGTGCGTGGCGGCCGTCATCCCGTTCCTGCGGCCCTTCCGGCAGCAGGAAGCCGCCCCGCCGCCCGCGCTGCCCCTGCCCGCCGCCTCCGTACCCGGCGCCGACCTGGTCACGCCCCCCGCCGAGCCCGCGGCCACCGAGCCGGTACGGTCCCGGTCCGCGGCGCGGGACGGCCTGCGCTACTTCCGCCGCAACCCGCTGCTGATGCGGCTGACCTGGATCACCGGCCTCAGCTCGGTCTTCGGCCGCAACTACACCCTCACGCTCGCCGTCCTGGTGACCGGGCCGCTGCACCAGGGCGCCGGCGCCTTCGGCATGGTCTCGACCGCGCTGGCCGCCGGCGGCGTCGCGGGCGCGGTGCTCGCCGGCCGGCTGCGCAGCCCGTCGGTCCGGCTGGTCGGGGCGCTCGCCGCCGTGGGCGCGCTGCTCCAGGCCGTCGCGGGGCTGGCACCGTCGCTGGTGCTGCTGACCGTGCTGGTGGTGCCGATGGCCGTCGCCGAGGCCGTCTCCGACACCGCGGGCACCTCCGTGCTCCAGACCCACCCGCCGGCCGAGATGCGCGGCCGGGTGCTGGGCGTATGGCGCAGCGCCAGCACCGTGTGGGGCCTGGCGGGACCGCCCGTGCTCGGCCTGATGCTGCAGTACGCGGGGGCGCGCGGCGCCCTGGTCCTGGGTGGCCTGGTCATCGTGGCTGGCATCGCCGCCGGGGCCGCCCGTACGGGTAGCGCGTCCCGCGCCGCCCGCCGCAAGGGCGCACGCGGGCTGCCGCTGCCCGCCGCGCCCGGCCCCGGCGGGCTCCGGAAGGCGCCGGCTACACCCAGTCCCGGCGTCTGAACGTCACGTAGAGCAGCGCGGACAGCACGACCATCAGGATCGTCGAGACCCAGAAGCCGGAGTGGCCGCCGAAGCCGGGATAGGGGACGTTCTGCCCGTAGAAGCCGGTCACGGCGGTGGGCACCGCGATGATCGCGGCCCAGCTGGTGACCTTCTTCATGATCAGGTTCATCCGGTTGCCCTGGACCGTCAGGTTGGTCTCCATGACGGTGGTCACCAGGTCCCGCAGCGACTCGGTCCATTCGGCGGCGCGCAGCACATGGTCGTAGACGTCCTGGAAGTACGGCAGCATCGGCTCGGGGACCACGTGCAGGTCGCGGCGCAGCAGCGCGTTGACGACCTCGCGCATCGGCAGCACCACCCGGCGCAGCCGCACCAGGCTGCGGCGCAGCTCGAAGGAGCGGCGCTGGACGGCCTCGATCTCGTCGGGGCCGTCCTCGAAGAGCAGGTCCTCCAGCTGCTCGATCCGGTCGTCGAGGTCCTGGACGGCGGCGAAGTGGCCGTCGACCAGGTAGTCCAGCAGGCCGTGCACGAGGAAGCCCACGCCGTATTTTGCGAGGTCGGGGGAGTTGTCCCAGCGGTCGACGAGCGGGCCGACGGGGCACTGGTCGCCCCTGCGGACGGTGATCAGCGCGTGCGAGGTGACGAACGCGGACAGCTCGCGGGTGTCCACGGCGCCGGTGCCGGGGTCGACCGCGACCGCGTAGGCGCTCAGGAACAGATGGCCGCGGTAGACGTCGAGCTTGGGACGCTGGTGCTCGTGCCGGGCGTCCTCCACGGCCAGGGAGTGCAGGCCGAACTCCTCGGCGATCATGTCGAAGTCCGCGGAGTCCGGGTCGCACACGTCCAGCCACACCGTGCAGTCGGCTTCGCCGAGGTAGCGGGAGATGTCCTGGACGGGGAAGTCCTCGCGCTCCAGGGTGCCGCCGCGGTAGAGGCGGGTACGGGTCGCGCGGCCCGCGCGCGGCGGCCCGCCGCCGGCCGGGGGAGCGGTGTCGCCCTGCGGCGCGCTGCCTGCGTCTGCGTCTGTGCCCATCACGCAGTGTCGGTTGTCCGCGAAAAGGCGCCTTATGCAGCCGTACGCGGAGGCCGGGGCCCGCCCGCGCATGCCTCGGCCTCCGCGAGGTAGCCGGCCACCGGGCCGAGCGTGAGCATGCCGCTCGCGGCGCCGGCGTGCTCGGCGCGGCACGCGCGCAGGGCCTCGGCGGCGCGGGCGGCGGGCCCGGGCTCGCCGAGCCGGGCGGCGGCGCGGGCGAGCAGGCACCACAGGGCTTCCTGGAGGTGGTCGTGCGGCGGGTCGGGCGCCGCGGCGAGCGCCGCCCGCGCCTCGTCCTCCCGGCCCTGGGCGAGGAGGACCAGCGGCTGCGTCCACGGCCGGTTCGGGCCCCATTCGAGCCGGGCGTCGGTGGGCGCGGGGCGGTCGTGCAGCAGGCGCAGGCCGAGCAGGGCCAGCGGGAGCAGCCCGCTGTGCACCCCCGGCATGCCCGCCGCGGCCAGCGCCTCGTCGGCGGCCCGGTACGCCTGGGCGGCCGACGCCGGCGTGGGCCCGCCGGGCTCGGCGCTGCGGGCGGCGGCGACCCGGGCGCGGAACCACGCGGTGAAGACCGGGACGAGCGCGGACTCGTTCTGCTCGCCGAGCCGCTCGGCCGCCCGCGCGTGCGCCTGCGCGCCGTCCAGGTCGCCGAGCGCCGAGGCGGACTGCAGCCGGGCGAGCCGGCCGAGGATCGCGAAGGACGGCAGCGCGTGCCGGGTGCCCAGGTCGACCAGCTCGGCGCCGACGGCGTCCCGCCGGGGTGCCAGGCCCGGGGCGGTGAAGGAGTGCAGGAAGACCCCGTTCAGCGCGAAGGCCAGGACCGCGGGGTCCCCGGCCGCCCTGGCCAGCGCCTCGGCCTCCTGCGCCGCCTGCCGCGCGGCGGCCTGCCCGGCCGCGTCCAGGTCGCCGCTGCGGCTCTCGACCGCGACCGTCGCGAGCAGCCGGGCGCGCAGGACCGGGCCGGCGCCGGGGCCGAGCGCGTCCAGGGCGCGGCGGGCCGCCGCCACCACGGCCGCGGCCTGCTCCGGGTCGTCGGCCCTGGTCCACACGGCCGGGACGTCGTACGCGCCGATGACCCGCGCGGTCAGCGGCACGTCCCCGGTCCGCTCGGCCGCACGGATCGCGGCGAGCCGGCGCCGCCGGGAGAACACCAGGGCGTCACCACCCGCAAGCGCAACCGCCCGCGCCACCCCCACGCTCGTCCGCGGCCCAAGCCCCGCGCCCAACTCCGCGTCCAGTCCGGCACCTGGCCGCAGTCCCGCACCCGGCCCCGGGCCTGCGCCCGGGCCCGCACCCGCACTCGGCCCCGCACTCGGCCCCGCACTCGGCCCCGCACCCGGGCCCGGGGCCGCGCCCTGTTCCGGGCGCTGCCCTGCGCCCGGCTCCGCGGCGGGCCGCCCGCCCGACCCCGGTTCCTGCTCCGCGCCCGGTCCTGCGCCCTGTCCCGTGCCCGCTCCTGTGCCCGGCCCCACGCCCAGCCCCCCGCCCGCACCGGCGGGCAGCCGTCGCGGTTCCAGTGCCGGCGACCGGGTGAGGATGGCGCGCTCCAAGCGTGCGAGTGCCGGGCCCGGGTCCAGGCCCAGTTGGTCCACCAGCATCGTCCGCGCCCGGCGCAGCGCCGCCAGTGCCTCCGCCTGGCGCCCCGTCGCGTACAGCGCTCGCGCCAGCAGGCCCCACGCCGGCTCCCGCCACGGGTGCTCGGCGACATGCGCGCCCAATTCCGCGACCAGCCCCGCGATCGCGCCGGACCCGTACTCACCGTCGCCGTCGAGCAGTACGGCCGCGCGCAGTTCGACCGCCTGGAGGCGCAGTTCCTCCAGGCGGGCGCGTTCCCGTGCGGCCCAGGGGGCGTCCGGGACGTCGGCGTAGGCGGGGCCGCGCCAGGCGGCGAGGGCGGCGGTGAGGGCGCCGAGCGCGGCCGGGGAGCGGCGGGCGGCGGTGAGGGCGTCCTCGAAGCGGTGGGCGTCGACGGCGTCGCGGGGGAGCCGCAGGGCGTAGCCGGAGCCTTCCGTGACGAGCAGCCGCGGCGGGGTCCGTGGCGGCCGGCCGGGCTCCAGGGCGCGGCGCAGGGCGGCGACGAACGTGCGCAGCGCCCCCACCGCGCCCGCCGGCGGGTCGGGCCAGAGGTCGGCGACGAGCGTGTCGGTGGTGACCGTCCGGCCCTCCGCCGCGACCAGCCGGCCCAGCACCTCGCGATGCCGCGGCCCGCCCAGGGCGATGAGCGCGCCGTCGGGCCGCCGCGCCCGCACCGCCCCGAGCACGTCGATGCGTATGTCGCTCCCCATGGCCTCATCCTCGCCGACCGGCGCCGCACCCGCCCGGCCGTGCTGACCGGCTGCTCATCGCCGCCCCGCACGGTGGAGCCCGGACACCGAAGCATGCGACCCGACCCGTAAAGGAAACGACACGACATGACCCCGGCCATCCCCGGCTTCACCACCACGCTGCTGCCCGGCGCCGACGGCGTGCGGCTGTCCGCCGCGGTCGGCGGCAGCGGCAGCCCCGTCGTGCTGCTGCACGGCTTCCCGCAGACGCACCTGATGTGGCGGCACGTCGCCGTACGGCTCGCCGCCGACCACACCGTGATCTGCCCCGACCTGCGCGGCTACGGCGCGAGCGACAAGCCGGCCGCCACGCACGAGGGCGTCTACGGCAAGCGCGCCATGGCCGCCGACGTCGTCGCCGTCGCGGGCGCGCTCGGCCACGACCGGTTCGCCCTCGCCGGGCACGACCGCGGCGCGCTCGTCGCCTTCCGGGCCGGCCTCGACCACCCGGAGACCGTCACCCACCTCGGCATCCTCGACGTCGTCCCCACCCTCGACATGTGGGACGTGCTGCACGGGGTGCGGGCCGCGGTCGGCTACCACCTGTTCCTGATGGCCCAGCCGCCCGGCCTGCCCGAGGCGATGATCGCCGCCAGCGCGGACGCGTTCTTCGGCTCCTTCCTCGACGCCTGGGCCGCCGACCCCGCCGATCCCGCCGCCGACGCCGCCATCCCCGACGACGTACGCCGGGCGTACCTGCGGGCGAGCGCCGCCGCCGTACCGTCGATCGTGGCCGACTACCGCGCCTCCGCCGGCGTCGACATCGCGCACGACCAGGCCGACCGCGACGCCGGCTCGCAGTTCGCGATGCCCGTCACGGTGATCCAGCAGGACTGGGGCGCGGCCCTCGGCTACGACGCCGCCGCGGTGTGGCGGGCCTGGGCGCCCGACCTGGACCACCGGCTCAGCACGTCGGGCCACTTCATGGCCGAGCAGGCCCCGGACGAGGTCACCGCCGCCCTGCGCGACCTGCTGGCCCGCTGACGGACCCGCACCGGCGCCGGATCCGCGACGCATCAGCCGGACCCGGGCGGGCAACCGGCCAGGGGGCGGCCCCGGCGCCGCCCCCTCGGGCCGCGGCGCGGGCGACGCGGCGGGCGCGCGCGGGACGCGTGCCGCCGTGTCGCGTGCCGCGCGGTATATCGTCCGGCGTGGCGCACCGGCCCCCGCCACCCCCCGTCCACGCAGGAGGAACCCCTTGGCCGACGACCGGCAGGACCGCGGGTCCGACGACACCGCGGCCCCGGGGCCGCACGGCGCCGCGGCAGCGGGCGGTGCGCGGGAGGCGGCCCGGCTGGCGGTGGTGGTCGGCGCGCTCGGCGTCGTCTTCGGCGACCTCGGCACCAGCCCCCTCTACACGCTGCAGACCCTCTTCGACCCCGACGACCCGCACCCTGTCCCGGTCTCCTCGCAGAACGTCTACGGCGTGATCTCGCTGGTGTTCTGGTCGGTCACGGTCATCGTGTCGGTCACGTACGTACTGCTGGCGATGCGCGCCGACAACGACGGCGAGGGCGGCATCATGGCCCTCATCACCCTGCTGCGCAGGTGGAACGCGCAGGGCGGCCGGCGCGCCGCGCTCGTCCTGGCCGCGCTCGGCATCTTCGGCGCGTCGCTCTTCTTCGGCGACAGCATGATCACCCCGGCGATCTCGGTGCTGTCCTCGGTGGAGGGCCTGAAGGTCGTGCAGCCGTCGCTGGCCGACGCGGTCGTACCGGTCACCGTGATCATCATCGTGGTGCTCTTCCTTGTCCAGCGGCGCGGGACCGCCGCCGTGGGGCGGGTGTTCGGGCCGGTGATGGTGCTGTGGTTCACCGCGATCGGCGCGTGCGGCGTCTCCGGCATCGCCGACCACCCCGGCATCCTCAAGGCGCTGTCGCCCGGCTACGCGCTCGGCTTCCTCTTCGGCCACTTCGGCACGGCCTTCTTCGCGATGGCCGCGGTCGTGCTGGCGGTGACCGGCGCCGAGGCGCTCTACGCCGACATGGGGCACTTCGGCCGCCGCTCCATCACCCGGGCCTGGATCTTCCTGGTGTTCCCCGCGTGCATGCTGAGCTACTTCGGGCAGGGCGCCCTCATCCTGGACGACCCGCGCCACATCAGCAGCCCCTTCTTCCTGCTGGTGCCCGGCTGGGGCCGGCTGCCGATGGTGGTGCTCGCCACCGCGGCCACCATCATCGCCGCGCAGGCCGTGATCACCGGCGCCTACTCCGTCGCCGCGCAGGCCGCCCAGCTCGGCTACCTGCCCCGGCTGCGGATCGCGCACACCTCGGAGTCGACCTACGGCCAGGTGTACGTGCCGTGGGTCAACTGGCTGCTGATGGTCTCGGTCGTCACGCTCGTGCTGGCCTTCCGCAGCTCGACCGCACTGGCCTTCGCCTACGGCATGGCGGTCACCGCGACCATCACCATCACCACCGTGCTGTTCTTCTACGTCGCCCGGTCCCGGTGGCGGACCCCGGTGTGGCTGCTGGCCGCCGGGGCGGTGCCGCTGCTCGCGTTCGACCTGCTGTTCGTGGCGGCGAACTTCACCAAGTTCGTGCACGGCGCGTGGCTGCCGCTGCTGATCGGCGTGATCGTCTTCACCGTCATGACGACATGGCAGCACGGCCGGCGGATCGTCACCGGGCAGCGGGCCCGGGTGGAGGGCCCGCTGCGGCAGTTCGTCGAGGACCTGCACCGCCGGCCCACCGCGGTGCGCCAGGTGCCCGGCACGGCCGTCTTCCTCAACCGCGACAAGGAGACCACCCCGCTGGCGATGCGGGCCAACGTCGAGCACAACCACGTCCGGCACGACCAGGTGGTGATCCTGCTGATCCAGGTCGAGCCCGTCCCGCGCGTCCCGGCCGGGGAGCGGGCCGCCGTCGACGACCTCGGCTACTCCGACGACGGCATCATCCATGTCACCCTGCGCTACGGCTACATGGAGACCCCCGACGTGCCCACCGCCCTCGCCGCGCTCGACCCCGCGCTCACCGAGGGCCCGCTGGACCTGGACAAGGCGTCGTACTTCCTGTCGAAGATCGAGCTGCGGCGGGGGCTCGCCCACACGATGCGGCCGTGGCGCAAGCGGCTGTTCATCGCGACCTCCTACATCGCCGCCGACGCCGCCGAGCACTTCGGCCTGCCGCGCGAGCGCACCGTCATCATGGGCTCCACCATCGAGGTGTGAGCCCCGCGCGGTCAGCTGCCGAGCAGGTCCAGGAGGTCGTCGGCGTGGTCCTCCTCCTCTTCGAGGATGGACTCCATGAGCCGGCGGGTCGTCGGGTCGCCGTCCCCGAGCCAGCGGATGATCTCCTGGTAGGTGGTGATGACGACCCGCTCGGCGACCAGGTTCTCGGTGAGCATCCGCTTGAGGTCGCTCTCCTCGGGCGCCACGTACTCGGTGTGCGAGCGGGTCATCAGCGTCGCCGGGTCGAAGTCGGGCTTGCCGCCCAGCTGGCTCACCCGCTCCGCCGCCCGCAGCCCGTGCTGCAGCTCCTCGCGCGCGTGCTCGGTGAACTCCGCCGCCACCTGCGCCCGGTCGATGCCGGTGGCCGCGATGGCGTTCTGCGAATACCGCAGGAAGCACACCACCTCGGTCGCGATGACGTCGTTCAGGACCGCGATGACCTGCCCCTTCTGCGCCTCGTACGTCTGGGTGACCGGCCCCTCGGCCATGTGCGCCCGCGCGTCCTCCCGGACCTTGCGCACGTCGATCTCGAACTGGTTCGCCACTGCTCCGCCTTCCGTCGCTTCCTCGGACCCCCACGCGGCTCGCCATCGTATTGACTGGATTGCCCCGATTCGCGAGACGCGCCGGTCAGTGGTACGGGCAGCCTGACGGGGCATCGGGCGGCCGGTCCGACGGGGCATCGGTCGGGTCCAGCGGGCGGCCCTGGGTGTCGTGGGCGGCGAACCAGGTCTCGGCCATGCGCAGCCGCCGGGCGTGGACCACCATCACGGTGCCCAGCGCGAACTGCAGCAGGCTGCGGGCGACGTCCTCCCAGCGGTCGCGCACGCGCAGGAAGGCCAGCACCGCGGCCGTGCCCGGCCGGGGCAGCGGGTCGGCGCGGGCGACCAGGAGGCAGGGGGCGCGGTGCGGGATCGAGCGGGTGTGGGAGACCGACGAGTGCAGGGTGAAGCGGCGCAGCACCTCCCGGGTGACCGCCCGCATCACCAGCGGGGACAGCCGCCAGGCGGGGCAGGGGCGGTTGGCCGCGATGCCGAAGGGGATGTGGTGGGCGTCCTTGGCCGACAGCAGGTCCCAGCGGGCCGGGTCGAAGACCTCGGGGTCGTCGTAGCCGGTGGCGTGGTAGGCGGGGTAGTCGAAGCACAGCACCGTCCCGGCCGGGTAGGACGCGCCGTCCCCGAGGTCGATGTCGGCGCTGGTGATCCGGTGCGCGATGCCGAACAGCGGGTACATCCGCAGCGTCTCGTTCATGACGTTGCCGAGGTAGCGGTCGTCGTCCGGGTCGGCGGCGAGCCGGCGCTGCACGTCCGGGTGCTGGGCGATCACCAGCAGCAGATGTGCCATCGCCTCGGACATCTGCACGACCGCGGTGTTGAAGTACGTGCCCTGGAGGTAGTGCGCGCGGTCCAGCGGGGTCGCCAGCTCCGCGGGCAGCCGGTGCGGCACGTCCCCGGCCGCCAGCCGCCGCAGCAGGTACGCGGTGAGCCGGCGGCGCCGCCGCATGTGCCGCAGCCGGGTGTTCTTCAGGGAGTTGACGACGTCCTCGGCGTTCGCCGTGATGAGCGCCCGCGCGTGCGGCGGGCACGGCTCGCGGAATACCAGCTCGTAGAAGAACTCCGCCCACACCGGCATCATCAGGTCCCGCAGCCGCACCAGCCTCGCGCGCCCGGTCACCCGCTCGTCGAGCACCCGCGCGGCGCACCGGGCCGCCGCCGCCGACAGGTCGGGGCTGGGGCCGGCGAGCACCGCGGTGGTGGTGCGCGCCACCGCCTCGTAGCGCGGCCCCGGCTCCAGGTGCTCCTGGTGCACCTCGGGGCCGGGCGAGAGCCAGTACCAGAACAGGTCCGACAGGCCCGCGCCCTTGCTGCGGCCGTCCGCGGCCGGATGCGCGTACAGCTCCTGGAACCGCTCCGGCCCGACGGGGCCGCCGGGGACGGTCACGCCCTCCGGCCCGTTGACCTTCTCGAAGACCTTCGCCCGCAGCGCGACCAGCTGCTTGGGCAGCCAGTACGGGCTGACCAGCGCGCCCGCGACGGCCGCCGCCGCCACCGCATGACGTATCCTCACCGCCACCGCCGCATCCCCTCCGGTCCGCGCGGGACCACCTGGTCGGGCGTCAGGTCGCGGCAGTCGCGGGCGCCGCACAGCGTCAGGACGTGCCGGGCCTGCCCGGTCAGCTCGGCCAGCACCTGCGCGACCCCCGCCTCGCCGGACGCCGCCAGCCCCCACAGCACCGGCCGCCCGACGCCCACCGCCGCCGCCCCGAGCGCGAGCGCGGCCACCACGTCGGCGCCGGACCGCACCCCGCCGTCCAGCAGCACCGGGATCCGCCCGCCGACCGCCTCGGCGACCGCGGGCAGCGCCTCCACCGCGGCGGGCACCGCGTCCAGTTGCCGCCCGCCGTGGTTGGAGACGATCACGCCGGCCGCGCCCTCGTCGGCCGCGAGCCGCGCGTCGGCCGGGTGCAGGACGCCCTTGACCCAGACCGGCAGGCCGGTGGCCGCGCGCAGCCGCCGCAGGTCCGCCCAGGACAGCTCCGGGCTCATCGCGATGTCCAGGGGCCGGCCGGGCGGGGCGCCGGGCAGGCCCAGCATGTTCTGCGTGACGTGGCCGGGCGGCAGCCGGTGGAAGTCGTTGCGGTCGTCGCGGGAGTGCCGGCCGAAGACGGGGGAGTCCGCGGTGACCACCAGGGCGGTGCAGCCGGCCTGCTCGGCCCGGCGGACCAGCGCCTCGGTGACGCCGGCGCGCGGCTGGAGGTACATCTGGAACCACACGGCCGCGTCCGCCCGCACCTCCCGTGCCGCCGCGGCGACGTCGGCGACCGCGGTCGTGGCCGCCATCGAGGTGACCATGACGGCGTCGGCCGCCGCGGCGGCCCGGGCCGTGGCGCGCTCGCCCTCGGGGTGGGCGAGGGTGTGGAAGGCGGTCGGCGCGACGAACACCGGGCCCGCCGCGGGCGCGCCGGGCAGCCGCACCGCCAGGTCCGGCGGCCCGGCGCCGCGCAGCACCCGGGGGAGCAGCGCGAGCCGGGCGAAGGCCCGCAGGTTCTCGGCCAGCGCGGTCTCCGCGCCGGCGCCGCCCTCGAAGTAGTCCCAGTGCACCGGGTCCAGCCGGGCCCTGGCCTTCTCGCGCAGCTCGCCGAGCAGGCCGCCGGGCCCGGGCACCTCCTCCGGGCCCGGCGGCCGGAACTCCGGGGTCACGACGGCCGCGCCGCCGCCGGCCGGCCCAGCGCCTGCCCGGACAGGAACCGGACCAGCGGCGCGCGGTGGACCTCCTCGCTGTCCCACTCGTTCTCCAGGTTCTCCGTGACGTGGTGCTCGCCGAGCTGCTTGCCGTCCTGCCACAGCCGCACCACCGGGTGCAGATAGCGGCTGTCGAGGCCGCCGGTGTCGGTCTGCGCGGTGCGGTCGACGGAGATGTCGAACGGGTTGACCTTGTCGTGGTCGGCGCCGTATTCGAGGGTGACCGTCAGATAGCGGTCCACCGTCCCGAACGAGCCCTCCGACACCGCCCGGTGGAGGTGGTCGACGGGCACCTCCTCCAGATACGCGGCCCCGCCCGGCACGCCGTCCGGCGCCGGTTCGCCGAGCAGCACCGCGTCACCGAGGAAGGCGAACAGCTGCCACAGCGCCGAGGTGCGGTTGACCCGCTCCAGCACCGCGTCCGCGACCGCCTCCGCGCTGACGGGCAGCTCCCGGCGCGGCCAGGGCGCCTGCTCGTAGCGCTGCTCCAGGATGCGGTGCAGCGCCCGCACCCCGTAGCGGAAGCCGTGGATGAAGCCGCTGGTGGACTTCTTGAAGTCGCGGACCTGCGTGATCGTGCCGGCGAAGAACAGATCGGGCACGTCGACCGACTCCCATGCGTCGGTCTGCGCCGGGAAGCGGTCCTTGATCGTCAGTTCCGGCCGGCAGCCGTCGTCGAAGACCGATGCGTCGAAGCGGAAACCGGTGGCAAGGATGACCCGGTCGTAGGGGATTTCCTTCACGACCTCGGCGACCCGGACGAATTTCACCGCGACCAGGTAGGGGCCGTCCGGATCCGGCCTTCTGATGGAGACGACCTCGCCGTCCAGCAGGGCGTTCTGGGATTTCAGCTGGTAGGTGTCGAGGAAGTTGTTGTTGACGGCACGCAAGTGCCCGACGAAATGCGTCTGCCATGCCAGCCTGAGCGATCCTGGGCCCACCATGTGAATGACCGCGGCGGTTTCGATGAGATTGTCCGCGGTCTCGAAGGCGGAATTCCCGCGGCCGATGATCAGCACCCGCCGGTCGGTGAAGTCCGCCGGGTCGACCGACACGTCGGTGTACGGCTCGGCCAGCTCCACACCCGGGATCGGCGGGATGTACGGGCGGGTCACACCGGTCGCCATGATCAGCCGCTTGGCCCGCAGCACCGAGCCGTCCTCGGTCTCGGCGACGAACTCGCCCGGGCCGCCGTCCTCGCCGACGGGGCGGCTGATGCGGGTGATACGGGTGCGGTAGCGGATCCGTATCCGGTGGGTCGCGGCGAAGTCCGCGAGATAGCCGACGAGGTCGTCGGCGGTCGGGAAGTAGCGCGGCGTGACGGAGGTGAACAGCGGGCTGCCCTCCTCGGAGAGCAGCGAGTTCCAGTCCGTCCGCAGGTTCAGCTCGGGGTCGTCCCAGCCGGTGTGCACCTTGTTGATCGATATCAGCGTGCGGTGCCGGGGGAATTTCGTGAAGAAGGTGCCGGGCGCCTCACCCGCCTCCACCACCAGGTAGTCGCGGCCGGCCTGTTCCAGGTAGTAACCGGCCTGAAGTCCCGCGGGTCCCGCGCCTACTACTAAGTAATCGATCCGTGCGTCGCCTGCCACGTGCCCTCCCGGCCTCCGATAGGGATGCGGCTCACCGTAGTTGAGGCTTCAAAGAGCCTTCCAGGCGTTCCGCGTGTGATCCATGTCACAGAGGTTTGGTGATTGGGTAATGCGACGGGCGGATAACTCCGCAGTGGCCGAACGGAGGGCATGATGACCATTCCGGCACAACCGGTGGAACCGGTATTCCCGCAGCCCCTGCTGGACGCGCTGGCGCGCGAACCGGAACAGCCGGCCTTTGAGTTCGAGGGCCGCCCGGTGCCGCGCGGCGAGCTGCTGGAGCTGGTCCGGCGCTGCGCCGGGCAGCTGGCCGCGGCCGGCGCCGGCCCCGGCGGCGACGCGGACGGCCAGACGCCCGTGGCGGTCACCACCGCCGTCACGCCCGCCGGCTTCGCCGCGCAGATCGCCGCCCACCTGCTCGGCTGCCGCGTCACGGGCCTGCGGCCCGGCCTGACGGACCGCCAGCTGCACGACGTGCTCGCCGGCAGCCCCGGCCTGGTGCTCGCCGACGCCACCACCCGCACCGAGGCCCTGGTGTCCGCCGCGAAGGCGGCCGGCTCCACGCTTCTGGACGTCGACCGCGACCTGGTCGCCGCCGGCTCACCGCCGGGACCCGTGCCCGACCGGCCCGCAGCCCCGCTGCCCGCACCCCGCGGCCGGGCCGCCGACGTCGCCCTGATCACCCTCACCAGCGGCAGCACCGGCCGCCCCAAGGGCTGCGCCCAGACCTACCGGGCCCTCAGCCGCGCCTGGTCCTGGGGCCCGCGCGAGAACTGGAGCGACCGGGCCCGCGAACTCGCCGCCGGCTACCGGCGGTTCCTGGTCTTCGGCACCCTGACCAGCGCCGTCATGCTGGAACACCTCGCGCTCAGCCTGATCGACGGCGGCACCGCCGTCATACCCGAAGGACCGGTGTCCTTCCCGCACACCTGGCAGCGCCACCGCGTCACCGGCTGCCTGTGCACCGTCCCGCGCCTCTACCAGGTCCTCGACACGCTGCGGACCGAGGACGTCGACACCAGCGCGCTGCGCGCCCTGCTCGTCGCCGGCTCGCCCCTGCCGCCGCACCGCCTCGCCGAGGCCACCGCACGGCTCGGCCCGGTGGTCTACCAGGGCTACGGCCAGACCGAGACCGGCATGCTCACCCTGCTGACCCCCGGCGACCAGCGGGAGCTGGGCGAGCGGGCACTGGACGCCGTCGGCAGCCCGATGCCCGGCGTGGACCTGGAGGTCCGCGACGCCGAAGGCCGCCCGCTGCCCGCCGGCGGGGTCGGCGAGGTGTGGGTGCGCACACCCGGCGCCATGTCCGGCTACTGGCAGGACCCCGAGCAGACCGCCGAGGTCGTCCAGGACGGCTGGATCAGGACCAGGGACCTGGCCGCCCTCGGCGAGGACGGCTTCCTGCGGCTGGTCGGCCGGGCCCGCGACGTCGTCTTCGTCAACGCCATCCTGTACTACGCCGGCGCCATCGAGTCCGCACTGGCCGCCCACCCCGACGTCGACCAGGCGTACGTCGTCGCCGCGCCCGACGAGCACACCGGGGAGGCCGCGCACGCCTTCGTCGTCCCCGCCCGCCTCGGCGCCGCCCCCGACCCCGACGAGCTGCGGGCCGCCGTCCTCGCCGAACTCGGCGCCGGCGCCGTCCCGGCCACCATCACCGTCCTGGACACCGTCCCCGTCGCCCCCAGCGGCAAGCCCGACAAGAAGGCCCTCCTCGCCCGCCTCACCGCACCGCCGGCGGACCCCGCCTGAACCAGAGGGGCCGCGCCGGTCAGTCGCCGGGCTCGGCGGCCGGCCGGCCGGGCGGCGCGGCCGGCGGGACGAGCTCGCGGGCCAGCAGCGTCGCGCCGGCGACCGCGCCGGGCATCAGCACGACCGCCGCGAAGGGGACGAGGAACGCCAGCGCGAGCGGCACGCCGAAGCCGAGGACCAGCGGGAGGCGGGCCCGCATCAGGCGCAGCCGGGCCCGCAGGGCGATGTCGCGGCGCTGCATCGGCACCGCGGCGAGCTCCACGGTGAGGAAGAAGCCGGAGACGCAGAAGCCGAGGGCGGGGACGACGGTCTGGCCGACGGCGGGCACGAAGCCGAGCGCGAACAGCACGACGGCGAAGGCGGCGACCCGCAGCAGGACGCGCACGCTGTCCCGTACCCCGGTCCACAGCTCCCGCAGGAACGGGCGGTCCGGCGGATCGGGCGCGTCGCCCTGCGAGACGTCCACCCGGTGGGCGAGGGATTCGTAGAACGGCTGCCCCACCAGCAGTGTCACCGCCGTGAAGGACAGCACCGCCAGCAGCAGCCCGCCGCCGATCACCACCGCGGTCAGCAGGTCGCGGAACAGCCCGCGCCACACCGCGGCCCAGTCGTCGGCGAACGGCGTCGCCCACCGCGCGAGGTCGTCCGACCAGACCACCAGCGCGACCAGCGCGGCGACGTAGCCGGCGAAGGCGATGAGCGCCGGCAGCATCCCGAACCGCCAGTCCCGCCCGTGCCGCAGCACCCAGCGCTGCCCGCGCACCAGCAGCGCCAGGCCCCTCCCGAGATCGCCCATGCCGCGGATCCTATGGTGTACGCCCGTTCAGCCGCGGGCGGCCACCGACTCCACCAGGCGCACCAGGTCGTCGAGGTCGGCGGCGAACTCCGCGTCCCAGTCGACCGGCGGGTCCAGCCAGGCGGCGACCCGCGCGTGGCCGGGCAGGCCCCCCTCGGGCAGCCGGCCGCGGCGGCCCCGCGGGTCGAGGGTGCCCGGGCCGAACCGGCCGCCGGCCTCGGAGGCGATCCAGCCGAGCACATACGTGCTCACCAGCCGCTCCACCCGCGGCACCTGGGCCGGCGGCACGCCGGCGTCGAGCAGCGCGCGGTAGAGCAGGTCCACCAGCAGGACCGCGTCGGGCGTCACCGCGGGCCGGGAGAAGAGCAGCGTGGTGGCCCACGGGTGGCCGGCCGACAGCCCCCGCGCGGTGTCGGCGAAGGCCCGCAGCCGGGTGCGCCAGTCGGCGGCACCGGCCATCTCCGGCGACGCCTGCGTCACGGTGGACAGCAGCCGGCCGAGCATCGCGTCGAGCAGCCCCGCCTTGTCCCGGACGTGCGGATACAGGGCCATCGGCGTGACGCCCACCGCCTGGGCGACCGCCCGCATCGACACCCCCGCCAGGCCCCGCTCGTCGGCGAGGGCCAGGGCGGCGTCCAGGATCTCTTCCCGTTTCCCGGTCATGGCTCTACACTGTAGATCTATACGGTGTAGATCATTTAGCGGACGGGTTCACGGACGGGGAGGTGGCCGCGCGATGCTGACACTGCGCGACCTGCGCAAGACGTACGACGGCCGGCCGGTGCTGGACGGCTTCGGCCTGACGGTCCGGCCGGGGGAGGTCGTCGGGCTCATCGGGCACAACGGCGCCGGCAAGACGACCGCCGTCGAGATCGCCACCGGCCTGACCCGCGCCGACAGCGGCAGCGTGCGGGTGTGCGGGATCGACGCGCTCGCCCGGCCCCGCGAGGCCCGCGCGCTGCTCGGCGTGGCCCCGCAGGAACTGGCCCTCTACCCCGGCCTGACGGTGCGTGAGCACCTGCGGCTCTTCGCCGGCCTGGCCGGGCTGGGCCGGGCGGCGGCGGTGCGCGCGGTCCGGCGGACCGCGGCCGAGCTGCTGCTCACCGACGTCCTGGACCGCCGCTGCGGGGTGCTCTCCGGCGGGCAGCGCAGACGCGCGCAGGCCGCCGCCGCGCTCGTCGGCGGCCCGCCGGTGCTGCTGCTCGACGAGCCGACCGCGGGCGCCGACCCGCAGACCCGCGCCGCCCTGCTGGCCGCCGTCAGGGCCCGCGCCGCCGAGGGCGCCGCCGTCCTCTACACCACGCACTACCTGCCCGAACTGGTCGACCTCGACGCGACGCTGGCCGTCGCCCGGGCCGGCCGCGTCGTCGCCAGGGGCTCGCGCGCCGAGCTGACCGCCGCACTGCCCGGCGAGATCCAGCTGACCCTCGACCCGGCGCTGCCCCGCCCGGACCTGCCCGCCCCGCTCGCCGCCCGCACCCGGCCGCTCGGCGCGGACCGGCTGCGTATCGCCACCCGCAACCCGCCGGCCGACCTCGCCGCGCTGCTGGCCGCCGGCTGCGCCCCCACCGCCGTCGACGTCCGCCGCCCCGACCTCGACACGCTGTACGCGTCGCTCGCCGCGGCCACCCCGCGGGAGGCCCGCGATGCGGCCTGACGCCCAGCCCGGACGGGGCGGGCCGGGCCGCGCCGGGCTGCTGGTGCGGCACAACACCCTTCTGCTGCTGCGCGACCCCGGCCCGCTGGTCGGCCGGCTGGTGATGCCCGTCGTGGTGATGCTCGCCCTGCGCCCGCTGTACGTCGCCGCCGAGGGGCCGGCCGGGGCGGGGCAGGCAGCGATCGGGGCGCTGGTGACCTTCTCGCTGCTGGCGCTCTCGATCGTGGGCGGCTCGATCCTGTCCGAGCGGGTCTGGCACACCTGGGACCGGCTCCGGGTGGCGCCGGTGCGGCCGGTCGAGCTGCTGGTCGGCAAGGCGGTGCCGGTCCTCGGCGTGCTCGCCGTCCAGCAGGCCGTCGTCCTCACCGTGGGCGTGGCCTTCTGCGGGGTGAGCGTCCGCTCGCCCGGCCTGCTGGCCGCCGCCTGCGCCGCCTGGGGCCTGACGCTGCTCGGGATGGGCAGCGCCGTGGGCGTCACCGCGCGCAGCTTCGGCCAGTTGAGTGCGACCTTCGACGTCGGCGGGTTCTGCCTGACGACCGTCGGCGGCGCCATGGTGCCGCTGGCCGTGCTGCCCGGGTGGGTCCGGGACATCGCCCCGGCCTCGCCCGGCTACTGGGCGGCCACGACCATGCGGCACGCCGCGGCGGGCCAGGCGGCGCAGACGCTGCGGGGGGTCGCGGTGCTGCTCGCGGTCGCCGCGGCCTGCGGGGCCGTCGCCGTATGGCGGGTCCGCCGCGGCTGGGGACGGGCGCAGGCGGGGTAGGTGGGGAGTCCCGCGGCGGCGACCCGGGCCGGGGGCTCAACGGCCGCTCTGCTGCCGGCCGGCGTCCCGCTCCCGGCCTGGTCCCGGGCCGTCCGCGCCCTGCGGGACGTTGGACGGCCCGGTGAAGACGTCGGTGAGGGCCACGGCGAGCGCCAGCACCGCAAGGCCCGCCGAGGTCAGCAGGCCCGTCTTGAAGCCGGCGGCCCAGTCGGGGTGGGCCCCGCCGGCCTTGGAGAAGAAGACCGAGCCGACCGCGGCGATGCCGATCGCCGAGCCGATCCGCTGCGCGGTCTGGAGCACCCCGCCGGCGCTGCCCGCCCGGTCCACGGGCACCTCGCTGAGGGTCAGCGTCTGGTTCGGCGAGATCGTCAGCCCGCTGCCGACCCCGGCGAAGAGCAGCGGCAGCGCGATCGCGAAGCCCACCGACCGGTTGTCGTCCAGTTGCACCGCGAGCGTCGCGCCGAGCAGCCCGACGACCACCATGCACAGCCCGCCGGCCACCAGCGGGCGCCCGATCCGGGTCACGATCCGCCCGCCGACCGCCGCCGCGGCGCCGGACCCCAGGGCGAACGGCATGATCGACAGGCCCGCCTCCAGGGCGCTGTAGCGCATCCCGTTCTGCAGGAAGAGGGTCAGCACGAAGAAGATCGCCGTGAACCCGGCGAAGTACAGCAGCGACAGCAGCGTGCCCAGGCCGTACGAGCGGCGGCGGAAGAGCGCGAGGTCCACCAGCGGCTCCCGGCGCCGCCCGTGGTGCCGCTCCCAGCCGACGAAACCGGCCAGCACCAGCACGGCCGGCACGAGCAGCAGCCACTTCTGCGTACCCGGCCACTCGCGCTGCTGGACGAACGGCAGCAGCAGGACCACCGTCCCGGCGCCGAGCAGCAGCACCCCGACCGGGTCAAGGCTGCCGCGGGCGCCGCGCTCGCCCCGGCCGGCCGCGTGGCGGGGGAGCAGCCGGTGGGCCAGCGGCAGCAGCACCAGCCCGATCGGCAGGTTGACGTAGAACACCCAGCGCCAGCCCTCGTGCGCGCCGAAGAGCTGGATGAGCACCCCGCCCAGCAGCGGCCCGAGCGCCGTCGACACCCCGACCGTGGCGCCGAGCATGCCGAAGGCACGGCCGCGCTCGGCGCCGCGGAACATCTGCTGGATGAAGCCGGACACCTGCGGCACCAGCAGCCCGCCGGCGACACCCTGGAGCAGCCGGGTGCCGACCAGCCAGACCTCGTTCTGCGACGCGCCGGCCAGCGCGCTCGCGACGGTGAACAGCGACAGCCCGACCAGGAACATCACCCGCCGGCCGTGCAGGTCCCCCAGCCGCCCGGCCGGCACCAGCATCAGGCCGAACGCGAGGGCGTAACCGGACAGCACCCACTGCAGACCGCTCTGCGACGCCCCGATCCCGGTGCGGATGGACGGCAGCGCGACGTTGACGATGCTGACGTCCAGCAGTGTCATGAAACTCGCCGTCAGGCACACCGCGAGCGCCCGCCACCGGGAGTCGCCGCCGCTGCCGTCCTTGTCCTTGTCCTTGCCCTGCCGCGCGCCGCGGCCTCCTCTGACACGGATCGAGGCCACCGGGCGGGTCCCCTCTCGTCGCACCACTCGTCGGATCGTCGCCACGTCCCGCCCGCCGGCCGCCACTGCGGGACGAGCCACCGGCCCGGCGCGGCATCCGCCGCATCATATGCGGAAAGTCCGGATTTTACGGGTCAGGCCGGGCGATGGCGGCCCGGCGCACATGCGACGCGTCGACGAGGAGTGCTCGGGGGTGCCGGGGTGTGCAGGGGAATGTCAGGGCGTCAGGATCCACAGGGCGAACGAGCCGGCGGGGCCGGCCAGGCAGGAGAAGTTGACCGCCTGGCCGCTGGTCACCTTCTGGTTGCCGACGTAGACGCAGATCCAGTCCAGCGGGTAGGTCTCGCCGGTGTTCACCCACGCGCCGGTGGCCGGGCGCGCGGTGGCGGCGGGAGGTGCGACCGTCGCCGCGCCCGCCGTGGCGGCGAGGCCGCCGGCGGCCACCGGTGCGGCGGTCAGTGCGAGGGTCAACGCGGTGGCAGTGCTGAGTCTCCGCATGGCGATGAGCCTTCCGTGAGGGGGATGTCCGGGGACTTTGCCGGGAGGTGCCACGTGCCCGCCCAGGCTAGCCGAGAGCGCTCTCACGCAGAACGCCCCCGGCGCCGCCCCCGCCTGACGCCGGGTCCGGGAGCCGGCCCGCCGGGCGCGGCACGCTCCTGTGTTACGAACGGCGCTCGAAATTTTCGGACGCCCGATCCGCTGACCATCCGGAAGTTTCCGCTGCCGGTGACGGCCTCTTTCGCGGTGACGGGCGGCATCGGGTGATCCGAGGCGGTATTGACACCGTGTGGGATTGCTCATAAGTTGCCGCTCGCTGTCGGAATCATTCCGAAAGTTTCGGCTCGCCGGTGTGCCCGGCGCGCCGAGTCCCGAGCATGTGCGCCTCCGCGCACTTCCACGCACCTCCCCCTGCACCTCTCCGCACCTCCACGCATCTCGCGCACGGCCGAACGCACCCCCCACGCTGCCCGACCGCACGCAAGGACCTCACCGTGTCACCTAGGTTGCGCATCCCGCCCGCACTCGCCGGAACGGCCGCCCTGGTGCGGCTGCTTCCCCGGATCAGCCGCACCAGGGCCGCCTGGGGCCTGGCCGGGCTGGTGGTCGTCTCGCTGCTGCCCACCGTCGTCGCGGTGGCGACCGGCCTGCTCATCGGCGCGGTGCCCGACGCGCTGCGCGACGGGCTGTCCTCGCCCGCGGGGCGGCACCTGTTCACCCTGCTCGGCTTCACCGGCGCCCTGGTCGTCCTCCAGCAGTGCCTGCCGCCGCTGGTGAGCGCGCTGGCCGACACCCTCGGCCGCGACGCCGACCGGTTCCTGCAGCAGGAGGCGCTCGCCGCGGTCGGCCGCCCCGACCGGGTCGACCACCTGTCGGACCCCGGCGTGCTGGCGGCGCTGCGGGTGGTGCGCGGCCTCGGCGTCGCCGACAACGGCCGCCCCAGCCAGGCCGTCGCCGCGCTCGCCTATGTGCTGCCCGCGTGGCTGCGGGCGCTCACCGGCGCGGCCGTGCTGCTCGCCTTCCACTGGTGGCTCGGCCTGCTGTGGCTCGCCGCCTGGCCGCTGGCGGTGCACTTCATGCAGCGCGAGTACTTCCGGGTCGGCGAGCTCGCGTTCGGCCGCAGCAAGGCCCTGGAGGAGGCCGAATACCTGCGCGACCTCGCCGTCACCGCCGGGCCCGCCAAGGAACTGCGGCTGTGGGGCTTACTGGAATGGCTGACGGCCCGCTTCGAGACGACCTGGCGCTCGGCCATGGAACCCGTCTGGCGCGGACGCCGCCCCCGCGCCCGGCTCATCGCCGCCACCACCGGCATGCTCGGCGCGGTCAACCTGCTCTCGTACGGGCTGCTCGCGTGGGCCGCGGCCCACCACCACCTGGGCCTGGCCGCCATCGCGGTCTACACGCAGGCCCTCGCGCTCGCCAACAACTACACCGCCTTCGACGACCAGAACGCCCAGCTCGCCTTCGCCGCCGCCGCTGTCCCGCACGTCCTGGCGCTCGGCGACCGCGCCGAAGACGACCCGCAGCCCGGCCCGGCACAGCCCGGCTCCGCGCGGCCCGCGCCCCCGCCCGCCGAGGCCATCCGCTACCGCGCGGTCGCCCTGCGGTATCCCGGCACCGACCGCAGCGCCCTGCGCCGGGTCGACCTCACCATCCCGGTCGGCCGCTCGCTCGCGATCGTCGGCGACAACGGCGCCGGCAAGAGCTCCCTGGTCAAGCTGCTGTGCGGGCTGCACGCGCCGACCGCGGGACGTATCGAGGTGGACGGCCGCGACCTGCGCGACATCGACCCGCGGCAGTGGCGCCGGCATGTCAGCGTGCTCTTCCAGGACTTCGCCCGCTACCACCTCAGCGCCGCCGACAACATCACCCTCGGCGCGCCCCACCGCGCCGCCGACCGCGACCTCATGCGGGCCGCCGCCGACAGCGCCGGCATCCTGCCGCTCATCGAGTCGCTGCCCCACGGCTGGGACACCGTGCTGTCCCCCGGCTACACCGGCGGCACCGACCTGTCCGGCGGGCAGTGGCAGCGCGTCGCCCTGGCCCGCGCCCTGTTCGCCGTCCAGGCCGGCGCCCGCGTCCTCGTCCTCGACGAACCCACCGCGGCCCTCGACATCCGGGCCGAGGCCGAGATCTACGACCGCTTCCTCGACCTCACCGCGGGCCTGACCACCGTGCTGATCTCGCACCGCTTCTCCACCGTGCGCCGGGTGGACAGGATCGTGGTCCTGGACCACGGCGAGGTCGCCGAGGAGGGCAGCCACGACGAACTCATGCTGCTCGGCGGCACGTACGCCCGGATGTTCCGCATCCAGGCCGAGCGGTTCGCCCGCCCCGAAAGCCCGGAGAGCCCCGAAGGCCCGGACGACCCCGGCAGCACCGACAGCCTGGACGGCCCGGACGACCCCGGCAGCCCCGGCGCCGCCCCCGTCACCGTCCCGGACGCCGTGCCGGCCGGCGACGCCCTGGACGCGGAGGCCCCCCGTGCGTGACACCTTGCGCTCCTACGCCGCCCTGATGGGCATCGGCTTCCGCGCCGCCCCCTGGCACGCGACCTGCCAGCTCCTGACCGGCATCGTCTCCGCCGTGTCGTTCCCGATCGGCGCCCTCGGCGCCAAGATCATCGTCGACTCCGCCCGCTCCGGCGACCTGCACGCCGCGCTCGGCGCCGCGCTGCTGCTCGGCGCCGTCTGCGCCGGCGCGCTCGCCTCCGTCTTCTACTACGTGCACTGCCTGTTCACGGTGCAGGAGCGCGCCGGGGCCGTCGCCACCCGGGAGCTCATGGCGCTGGTCGGCGGCACCGACGGGCTCGCCCACCACGAGAGCCCGGACTACCAGGACCAGGTCCAGCGCATCCGCGAGGAGCAGGGACAGCTGGCCGGCATGGTCAACGCCACCGCCGGCGTCGTCCGGGTGACCGCCACGCTCGCCGTGACCGCCGTGCTGCTCGTCGGCATCGACCCCTGGCTGCTGTTCCTGCCGCTGCTCGCGCTGCCCTCGCTGTGGCTCGGCAAGGTCCGCCGCGACCTGCGCAAGCGCGCGGACGAGGAGACCAGCGAGGCCGAACGGCTGCGCCGGCACCTGTTCGAGCTGGGGACCTCGCCCGACTACGGCGCGGAACTGCGGGTCTTCGGCCTCACCGACGTCCTCGGCGCCCGCCACCGCGCCGTCGCAGAACAAGTAGCCCGGCGCCGCAACCGCGCCGACTGGGGCGCCGCGGGCCTCGCCGCGGTCGACGGCCTGGTCACCGCGCTGGGCTACATCGGCGCGATCACGCTGGTGCTGCTGCTGGTCGTGCACCGGCACGCGACCGCGGGCGACGTCGTCCTCGTCGTCGGCCTCGCCGGCCAGATGAGCGCCACCGTCGGCACCGCCGTCAACTACGGCACGTACTTCCTGCAGATCCTCACCGTCGGACGCCGCTTCACCTGGCTGCGCCGCTACGCCGCCGACGAGCGGCGGGCCGCCGGCGCCGCCCGCGCCCAGGCCGCACCACCCGGCGGCGCCGCGGCGCCGCCGCAGCTGCCCGCGCGGCTGCGCGAGGGCATCGAGCTGCGGGACGTGCACTTCGGCTACACCGGCGGTGGCCGCACCCGCGAGGTGCTGCGCGGGGTGGACCTGCGCCTGCCGCCCGGCTCCGTCGTCGCCCTCGTCGGGGACAACGGCGCCGGCAAGTCGACACTGGTCAAGATGCTGTGCGGGTTCTACCGCCCCGACCGCGGGACGATCCTCGTCGACGGCACCGACCTGGCCGCCCATCCTGCCGCGGCCTGGCGCGACCGGTGCGCGGGCGCCTTCCAGGACTACGCCCGGCTGGAGTTCACCGTCCGGGAGAACGTCGGCGTGGGCGACCTGCCCAGGATCGCCGACCGCGACGCGGTGGCCGCGGCGATCGACCGCGGCGGCGCCACCGCCACCGTCGCCGCCCTGCCCGCCGGCGACGCCACCCGGCTCGGCACCCGCTGGCCGGACGGCGTGGACCTGTCCGGCGGGCAGTGGCAGAAGCTCGCGCTCGCCCGCGGCCTGATGCGCGAGCAGCCCCTGCTGCGGGTCTTCGACGAACCCACCGCCGCGCTCGACGCGCACACCGAGCACGCCCTGTTCGAGCGGTTCGCCGCCGCCGCCCGCGAGGGCCGCGACACCGGCGGCATCACCGTGCTGGTCTCCCACCGCTTCTCCACCGTCAGCATGGCCGACCTGATCGTCGTCCTCGACGGCGGCCGGATCACCGAGACCGGGACCCACCGCGAGCTCGTCGCGCTGGGGGGGACGTACGCCGAGCTGTACGCCCTGCAGTCCAGGGGCTACCGGTGAACGCCGGCCGGTCCACGTTGCGGACCGAGGTCCCGCACCCGCTGACGGCCCGCCGGCTGGTGGAGCTGCGCACCTCGCGCGGCTGGACGCAGGAGCAGCTGGCCGAGCACTCCGGGCTGAGCGTGCGCACCATCCGCAACCTCGAACTCGGCCGGGTCCTCAACCCCCGCCGCTCCTCCCTCGACCTGCTCGCCCAGGCCCTCGACGTCGACGACGCCCGGGAACCGCCGCCGGACGACCGGCCCGGCGAGGGCGTGCCCTGGCACGGCCCGCGCCCGCCGGCCGGCAGCGTCGTGGGCGACCTGGCCGAACGCGAACGGCTCGCGCACGCGGTGCGGATCGACCGGCTCACGACCTTCCTGGGCCCCGGCGGCGTGGGCAAGACCCGGCTCGCCCTCGACACCGGCGCGCGGCTGTCGCGGCACTTCCCCGACGGCGTCGTGGTCGTCGAGCTCGGCGACCTGCCCCCCGAGCGGGTCCCGCACGGCGACCGGACGGCCGTCGTGCTGCGCCGGGTGCTGCGGCACCTGGACACCCACACCGCCGCCGCGCCGGACGACGGGCACCACCGCGACCCGCGCTTCCTGGTGGTCCTCGACAACGCCGAGCACATCCCCGAGACCACCGTCGGGGCCTCCCGCTACCTGCTGGCCGCCCACCCCGGCATGCACATCGTCATCACCGCCCGCCGGCGGCTGACCGAACGGCTCGGCATCAACCAGGAGATCAGGCCGCTGCCGGTGGACGGCGCCGGCCCCGGCGCCCCGGCGCCCGCGGTGGAACTGCTGCTACGGCACATCGGGCCGCACGCCGGGGCCGACCACGACCCGGCGTCGGTCACCGAGCTGTGCCGCCGGCTCGGCGGCCTGCCGCGCTACCTGGAGTTCGCCGCCGAGCGGCTGCGCACCATCCCGGTGCGGGTGCTGCTGGCCGACGGCCCGAGCGTGGACCTGCTGCGGTCCAACGACCACGCCCTGCTGCGCCACCAGCGCTCGGTCGCCGAGGGCATCCGGTGGACGCTGGACCTGCTGACCGAGGACCACCGCTCGGTGCTGGCCTGGATGGCCGCGTCCATGGCCCGCCGCTGGTTCACCCTCGACGACGTGGCCGCGCACGCCGGGCCCGGCTTCCCCGCGGCGGTGAACCCGCTGCTGCCCTTCCCCGACCTGCTGGACACCTCGCTGGTGGTGTGCGACCCGCAGCACCGCTACCGCTACCGGCTCGCGCCCTACGTCGCCGACGTCCTGCGCGAACCGGCCGACGCCCGCTGAGCGGCCGTACCCGACCCGGTACGTACGGCCGCTCCCGGCACGCCAGCATCAGCCGAACGGCGGCCAGTCCGCCAGGGCGTCGCCGTGCGCGTGCACCAGCGCCAGCACGATGCGCTCCAGGCCGAAGGCCGCGCAACTGCTGTGCGCCCAGCCGCCGGACGGCGAGCCGATGGCGAAGCGCTGGCCCAGGTGGTCGCGGTGCAGGTTCACCGACGCGATCGCCGTGCCCGGGTCGCCGGCGTGCACCGGGGCGACGAATTCGTACTTCAGGTTCTGCTGGAGCTGGCTGGAGCGCATGAAGCGGGCGCCCGGGCCGAAGAACGGGTCGCTCGCCGTCTGCACGGCGACGTCCACCCCGAGGCCGGCGAACAGCGTGCGGCAGCGCTCCAGCCAGTCCTGCTGCCAGCCGAGCGCGGTCTCCTCCGCGCCCACCGCGACGAACTCGCGCATCCGGAACGAGCGGAACCTGCCGACCTCGCTGGTCGCCTCGTGCCGGTAGCAGGAGGCGGCGACGTCGAAGTACCGCGGGGCGTCCGGCGTGCTGTCGGCGAGGGTGGGATAGACGCTGTAGCAGGCCGCCGGGGCGAGCACCGTGTCGGTGGGGACGCGCGCGTCCTCGCCGAGCCCCGCGTCCTCGGCGGTGTCGGCGGCCAGGGCGTGGACCGAGCCGAGCAGGTGCGGGAAGGCGGCGGCGTACTCGGCGCGCTCGATCTGCGCGCGCGGCACCACCGGCGGGTGCCAGGACGGCCCCGGCGTGCCGTGCGGGTGCGCGGCGGTCAGGGCGCCCTGGACGCGCGCGAGGGCGGCCTCGAAGCGGGCGGTGAAGCCGAGGACCCCGGCGACGCCGGTGGGCAGCAGCCAGCCGGCCGCGACCAGCCGGTCGGGGGACGCGCCCGGACGCGTGTCGCCGGCCGCCGGCTCCGCCGTGGTGGGCACGGTCACAACTCATCAGCTCCTTCGACGGCCGCCGCGGCACTGCGCGTCCGGCACTCGGGGTGGGTGCGGCACTTCATCGGGCCGCGGCCGGCGCGAGGCCGCCCAGCCGGTCCGGCAAAGTGCCCTCGACCGCCGCGGCGAGCAGGCCGAGATAGCGCTCGGCGACGGCACGGGCCGCGCCGGCGGTGAACAGCGAGGTGTTGTACTTCAGGACGGCGGCGGTCGCCGGGCCCCGCCGGGAGATCTGCAACGTCAGGTCGAACTGCCCCTGCTGCTGCGGCAGCGGGTAGGCCGCGAAGGACCGCCCGGCCGGCAGCGCGCTCGCCGCGGCCACCTGCGCCGGGTCCTCCTCGGTCACCACGAACAGCGCCCCCAGCAGCCCCGCCCGGTCCGCCGCCCTGGGCCGCCCGGCCGCCCGCGCCATCAGCGCGAACGGATACGCCCGGTGGAGCAGCGCCGCCCGCAGCTCGTCCGCGGTGCGCCGCAGCAGCACGGCGAACGAGTCGTCCGGCTCCACCCGCGCCGGGAACGGCAGGGTGTTGACGTAGTAGCCGGTCGCCTCCCGGTGCCGCGCCCCGGGACGTACCGTCGCCGGATAGCCCAGCAGGCGCAGCGGCTCGCCGGTCGCGGCGTAGAGCAGCAGCTGGAAGACGGCCAGCAGCACGGCGAAGGGCGTGGCGTTCGCCTCGGCCGCGAGCGCCGCGGCACCCGCGGTGAGACGGTCCGGGACCGCCAGCTCCACCTGGTCGCCGGCGAAGCGGTAGACGCCGGGCCGCGGCAGGTCGCCGGCGAGCGGCGGGTCGTGGGGGACGGCGCCCAGGACGCGCTGCCAGTGCCGGCGCGCCGACTCGCCGCGCGGCGAGCGCAGGAAGTCCTGCTCCCGCCGCACGAAGTCCGCGTACGCGCCGCCGGCGTCGGCGCCCGGGCCCGTGTCGCCCCCCGCGCCGGCCCCGCCGCCGGCCGCAGCCCCGGCCGTACCCCCGTCCGTACCGCCGGCCCTTCGCCCGTACGCCGTCAGCAGGTCGGCGAACAGCCGGACGTGCGAGACGTTGTCTAGCGCGATGTGGTGCGCGGTGACCACCAGCACATCGCCCCCGCCGCCGTCCGGGCGCAGCAGCGTGACCCGCACCGGCGCCTCCCGCTCCAGCCGGAAGGGGCGCCGCGAGGCCTCCAGCGCCGCCGCCCGCAGCCGGTCCGCGCCGACCCGCCGCAGCGCGAAGACCGACGCGTACGGCGCGGCGGCGCCCGGCAGCCGGCGCGGGCCGGTCCGGGCCGAGCGGAACAGGCAGTTGAGCATGCTGTTGCCCGCCACCGTCGCCAGCGCCGCCGACTCCAGCGCCGCGGCGTCCGCGGTGAAGTCCAGCCGCACCGCCCCGGCGATGTTGTACGCGCTGCTGCCCGGGGCCAGCGCGTACAGGAACCACAGCGCCTCCTGCCCGACGCTCAGGGCGCACCCGGCGCCGGCCGGCACGGCGGTGCTGCGGTCCATCAGCGACATGCGCCCCAGTACGGCACGCGCGCGCCCGGCGGGCCAGGCAGCGCGGCGGCAACTCGGCTGCCTGCTTCCTGCCGCCGCTCGGTCGCTCCCGGGGCATTTGCCGGGTCCGGGGCGGCGCCGCAAGCTGCCGCCGATTTGCCTGTTGCGGCGCCCCCGCGCTGCTTACGCTCTGCATTCGTCGGCCACCGAGGCGCCTTGAGCCCATGGAGGCTCGGATGGGGTTGCACTGGCACTCACCTGGGGTTGCGACGGTGATATTCGAGCACGCCTACGAAATGGTCCTGGACAACGTCTTCCTGCACCTGGGGGACGCGGTCGACAACGTCGACGTCTTCCTGAAGATGGAGGGCCTGAACCCGGCGGGCTCGGTCAAGCTCAAGACGGCCGTCGCCATGGTCGAGGACGCCGAGCGGCGCGGCCTGCTGCGCACCGGGAGCCGGCTCATCGAGTCCTCGTCGGGCAGCCTCGGCATCGCGCTGGCGATGGTGGCCGCGGCCAAGGGCTACACCTTCACCTGCGTCACCGACCCCAACACCTCGCCGCACAGCCTGGACGTGATGCGGGCACTGGGCGCCGAGACCGTCGAGGTCGACTGGCGGGACGCCAGCGGCGGCTTCCTCGGCAGCCGCATCTCCTACATCGAGGAGCGCGTCGCCGCCGACCCGGGCCTGGTGTGGCTCAACCAGTACGCCAACCCCGCCAACAGCACCGTCCACGACCGCTGCACCGCCGCCGCCATCACCGCCGAAGTGCCGTCCGTGGACTACCTGTTCGTCGGCGTCGGCTCGTCCGGCACCGCCATGGGCTGCGTGAGCCACTTCCGCCGGATGTCGCCCGCGACCCGGATCGTCGCGGTGGACGCGGTCGGCTCGGTGAGCTTCGGGACGTCCCTGCCCGGCCCCCGGTTCATCCCCGGCATCGGCGCCAGCCGGGTCCCCGAGCTCTTCGAGCCCGGCCTGTTCGACGAGCTCGCGTCGGTCGCCGAGGCCGACGCGGTACGCGCCTGCCGCTGGATGGCCCGCACCCGCGGGCTGTTCGCCGGCGGCTCGACCGGCGCGGTCATGGCCGCGGTGCTCCAGCGGGCCCCCGGCCTGCCCGCCGGCTCGCGCGTCGTGGCGATCTCACCCGACCTCGGCGACCGCTACGCACGGACGGTCTACGACGACGCCTGGGTCGCGCAGACCTTCGGGCCGCAGCCGCCGACCGCCCCGGCCGCCGGTGAACCCGGCCTGACCACGGCACGGAGGTGACCCATGCTGCCCTTCCACGTCATGGGCGGAACGGCGGTACGCGCGGTCGTCGCCCGCTCCCGGGCCCGGATCCACGCCCGGATCGACGACACCTACCGCGCACACCACCGCGGGGAGACCATCAACCCCGACAGCTACTTCCTGCGCTTCCCCGACAAGCCCGACGCGCGCATCATCGCGCTGCCGGCCCTGCTGCGCGGTGACCCGCCGGTCGCCGGGCTGAAGTGGATCGGCAGCTTCCCCGGCAACGTGGCCCGCAACCTGCCGCGCGCCTCGGCGGTGCTGATCCTCAACGACTACGCCACCGGCTACCCCTTCGCGTGCCTGGAGGCCGCGCAGATCAGCGCCGCCCGCACGGCCGCCTCCGCGGCGCTGGGCGCCGAGCACCTGCACGGGTCGCGCACCGCGGACCGGATCGCGGTCGTCGGCGCCGGCGTCATCTCCCGGAACATCCTGGAGTTCCTGCACGACCTCGGCTGGAGCGCCGGCGAGGTGGTCGTGCACGACACCGTCCCCGCCTACGCCGCCAAGTCGGCCGCGTACGCCCGCTCGCTGGGCTTCACCGCCTGTACGGGGGCGGACCTGCGCGGCTCGGTCGCCGGCGCCGACCTCGTCGTGCTGGCGACCACGGCGGCCGAACCGTACATCACCGAACCCGGCTTCTTCGCCGCCGGGCAGACGGTGCTGAACATCTCGCTGCGGGACATCGGGCCCGAGCTGATCGCCGACGCGCACAACGTCCTGGACGACGTCGAGCACTGCCTGCACGCCGGCACCTCCCCGCACCTGGCGGTGCAGAAGTTCGGCACCCGCGACTTCATCGACGGCACCCTCGCCGGGCTCGTCCTCGGCGAGTTCGCGCTCACCCGCGACAAGCCGCTGATCTTCTCGCCCTTCGGGCTGGGCGTGCTCGACATCGCGGTGGGCACCGAGGTGCTGGCGGCCGGCATCGCCGACGGCACCGCCCACGCCTTCGACGGCTTCTTCGCCGAGGAGTCACGGTGGTGACCCGGGCCCGGCACCTGGTCTCGCTGTCCGACCTGCCGGACGGCGCGCTGCGCTCGGTGGTGGCCCGGGCCGTCGCGCACGCCCGCCGGTCGGCCGCGGGCGGGCGGGCCGAGGCGACGCTCGTCGGGGCCGTCGTCGGGGTCTACTTCCGGCGGACCTCGACCCGTACCCGCACCGCCTTCTCCGCCGGCGCGCTGCGGCTCGGCGCGGGCGTCGTCGCGTACGGCCCGGGCGACCTGCAGACCAACACCGGGGAGACCACCGAGGACACCGGGCGGGTCATGGCCGGCATGCTGGACGTGCTGGTCGCCAGGACCGCGGGCGACCCGGCGGAGATGCGGGCGTGGGCGGCCGGGCAGCGGCGGATGGCCGTCGTCAACGCGATGAGCGCCGACGAGCACCCGACGCAGGCACTGGCCGACCTCACCACGCTCGCCCTGCACTTCGGCGACATCGAGGGCCTGCGCGTCCTCTACGTCGGCGAGGGCAACAACACCGCAGCCGCCCTCGCGCTCGCCCTCAGCCGCCACCGCGGGACGCTGCTGGACCTGCGCACACCGCCGGGCTACGGGCTGCTGCCCGCCGTCCGCGCGCGGGCCCTGGCGCAGGCCGAGCAGAGCGGCGCCCGGGTGAGCGAGCGGCACGACCTCGACCGGCTGCCCGCGGACCTCGACGCCGTCTACACCACCCGCTGGCAGACCACCGGCACCACCAAGCCGGACCCCGACTGGCGGACCGTCTTCGCGCCCTTCCACGTCGGCCCTGAACTGATGGCCCGCGCGCCCAAGGCGGTCTTCCTGCACGACCTGCCCGCGCACCGCGGCGAGGAGGTCGCCGCCGAGGTGCTGGACGGCGCCGGGAGCCTCGCCTTCGCCCAGGCGGAGAACAAGCTGCACAGCGCCATGGCCGTCCTGGAGTGGTGCCATGGCCTGGACTGAACGCACCGCGACCGGGCGCCGGGGCCTGCGGCTCCAGCGGATCGCGCCCTATGTGCCGCCCACCACCGTCGCCATCGCCGACCTCCAGGACCGCCTCGGCCTCACCCGCGCCGAGGTCCGGCTGTTCACCACCTACCTGGGCCTGGAACGCGTCCCCATGGCCGAGGGCATGACGGCCCAGGAGATGATGCTCACCGCCGGCGAGGCCGCACTCGACGGGGCCGACCGCACCCGGGTGCGGCACCTGGTCCACCCGCACACCGTCCTGCACGTCACCCCCGCGACCCACCGCCTGATGACCACGCTGCGCGACAAGCTCCAGCTCACCGAGGCGTCCGGGTTCGAGCTCGCCCACCAGAACTGCACCAGCGGGCTGTTCAGCGTCCGGGTCGTCGAGGCGCTGCTGCGCGCCGAGCCGCCGGGCGCCCAGGCGCTCGTGCTCGTCACCGACAAGATCACCACCCCGCTGGTGCAGAAGCTGCACGGCACCACGATCCTCGGCGAGGCCGCGGTCGCGGTGCTGGCCGGCCTCGACGGGCCCGGCGACGAGGTCGTCGGCCAGGCGCACCGCACCCTCGGCGAATACCACTCCTCGCAGGACATGCCGGCCGACGTGCAACGCCGCTACAAGCAGGTCTACATGCCGACGATGCTGGAGGTGCTGCACGAGGCCGTCGCCGACGCGGGACTGACCCTCGACGACATCGACCGCATCCTCCCGCACAACGTCAACCGCCACTCGTGGGTCATGAGCGCCAAGACCCTCGGTGTGCCCGTCGAGCGGTTCTACCTGGACAACGTGCCGAGGACGGGCCACTGCTTCGGCGCCGACCCGTTCGTCAACCTGCACACCGCCCGCGCCGAGGCCGCGATACGGCCCGGCGACGCCGTCGTCCTGCTGTCCGCCGGGGCCAGCGGCACGTTCTCCGCGGTCGTGGTGCGGGTGGACGACCTGCCGCCGCACGCCGCCGGCCCTGGAGGGCAGTGACATGACCGCCGACACATCCCCGCCGGCGGGCCCGCGCCCCGGCTTCATCGCCCGCCTCAAGGCCGCGGTGACCGGCGACCGCGACGCCCGCTTCGTCCACCTCAACAACTTCGAGGTCGAACGCGCCTGGGGCCGCGGCGACCCCGGGCTGCCCGGCGCCGGGCTGTCCTTCAACGCGCCGACCGTCAACCGGATGGAGGAGGTCGGCGTCCTGCTCGCCGACGAGGGCGACCTCGTCGTCCTCAAGGCGCCCGTGGAGCCCGCCTTCGCCGCGTACCTGCGCCCGCTCGGCCTCGCCGCCGGGCAGGTGCTCACCCCCGACCACGACCGGCCCGAGCAGCCGGTCACCACCGACGCCCTCGCCTCCCCGCGGCTCCTCGCGCAGCTCGCCGGCCTCGCCGACGGGCGCACCTACCTCATGCCGCTGGGCGTCTCCGCCGACGAGGAACGGCTCGCCGCCGCCACCGGGCTGCCGCTCGCCGGGCCGGACGCCGCCACCTGCAAGCGGGTCAACGGCAAGATCTTCAGCCGCGCGCTGGTCGACCGCAGCGGGCTCACCCCGGTGCCGGGCGCCGAATGCCGCACCGTCGGCGAACTCGCCGCCGCCCTCAAGGAGCACCTGGCCGGCGGCTCCGGCCCGGTCGTGGTCAAGGAGTCGCTCGGCGTCTCCGGGCGCGGCCTGGTCGTCCTGGACAGCGCCCGGCGCGGCGAGCAGCTGGTCCGGATGGCCGCGCGGCGCGGCGAGCGCATCGAGGTCGTCGTGGAGCGCTGGATCGACAAGGAGTACGACCTCAACTACCAGTTCGTCGTCGCCCGCGACGGATCGGTGGCGTTCGAGACGGTCAAGGCCGCCCTCACCGAGGGCGGCGTCCACCGCGGCCACCTCTTCCCGCCGCCGCTCGACCCCGGCCACACCGCCGCGCTGGAGGCTGCGGCACAGGTGCTCGGCAAGGGCCTGGCGCAGGCCGGCTACTACGGGGTGGCCGGCGTGGACGCGATGCTCGGCCGCGACGGCACCCTCTACCCGTGCCTGGAGATCAACGCCCGCTTCAACATGGCGACCTTCCAGAACCGGCTGGCAGAACGGCTGCTCACTCCGGGCCGGTGCGCGCTCGCCACCGTCTTCGACCTCGAACCGGTGCGCGCCCACGGCTTCGACGAGGTCCGCGCCGCACTCGGCGACCTGCTGCTCGACGCCGGCTCCGCGCGCGGGGTCCTGGTCACCAACACCGCGACGCTGCGGGCCGGCGTCACCCCCGGCCGCCGGTCGAAGGGCCGGCTGTACGCGGTCTGCCTCGGCGACGGGCCCGAGGACGTCGACGCCCTGCGGTCGAAGGCCGCCCGGGCACTGGAGGAAATGGTGGAGCGGGCATGAACGGCGCGACCTGGCACGAAGCGCAGTCGGCACCGGCCGACCTCTCCGGCCCCGACGGCTGGCGGGACCTCGCCGAGCGGTTCGGCACCCCCACCTACGTCTACGACGGCGACTGGCTCGCCGGCAACCTGCACGCGCTGCGCGCCGCCCTGCACCCGGCCCTGGAGGTCTTCTTCTCCCTGAAGTCCAACCCCAACCGGGCCGTCTACGACGTCCTGCGGTCGGCCGGCGCCCGCGCCGAGGTCTCCTCGCTCGCCGAGCTGCGCACCGTGCTCGACGCCGGCACCGACCCCGCCGACGTCGTCTTCCTCGGCCCCGGCAAGAGCGCGGCCGAGATCGAGGCGTGCGTCAGGGCCGGGCTGTACGCCGTGGTGTGCGAGTCGCTGCCCGAACTCGCCCTCATCGACGACGCCGCCGCCCGCCTCGGGGTCCGGCAGCGGGTGCTGCTGCGGATCAACCCCGCCTACTCGGTGGCCGGCTCACGGCTCACCATGGGCGGCAAGCCCCGCCAGTTCGGCATCGACGAGGCCGCGGTGCCGCCCGCGGGCGCCCTGATCCGCTCCTACCGGCACGCCGTCGCCGCCGGCGTCCAGGTGTACATGGGCACCCGCATCCTCGACCACGAGGTGATCGTCAAGAACACCGCGTACGTGCTCCGGCTCGCCGAGCACGTCGCCGAGTCCACCGGGATCGCGCTGGACGCCGTCGACATCGGCGGCGGCCTCGGCGTCGCCTACTTCGACGGCGAGCACGACCTCGACCTCGACGCGCTCGCCGCCGGCATCAACCCGCTGGTCGAGGACTTCGCCCGCCGGCACCCCGGCACCCGCCTGCTGATGGAGTCCGGCCGCTACCTCACCGCGCCCGGCGGCACCTACCTGATGCGGGTGCGGTACATCAAGGAGTCGATGGGCGACCGGTTCGCCGTCGCCGACGGCGGCACCCACCACCACATGGCGGCCGTCGGCATCGGCTCCTTCGTCAAGCGCAACTTCCCCGTCGAGCTGCTGTCCCGGCCCGTCCCGCCGGACGCCGAGGCCGGGCCCTGGACCGTCGCCGGGCCGCTGTGCACCCCCAACGACACCGTCGCCAAGGCGGTACGGCTGCCGGACCTCGCCGTCGGCGACCTGCTCGGCGTCCGGCGCTCCGGCGCGTACGGGCCGTCCGCCTCCCCGGCGTACTTCCTCAGCCACGGCTACCCGGCCGAGGTGCTGGTCCGCCGCGGGACGGCGTACCTGGTGCGGCGCCGCGACACCGTCGACGACCTGCTGTCGCGCCAGGCCACCCACCCCGACCTGACCGCGCCCGCGCTCCACTGAGCCCGCCCACCGCCAAGGAGAGCCCACCATGCCCGGCACGCAGACCGACGAGATCCGCACCGCCCTGCACGACGGCCTCACCGAGGTCCTGCGCAAGGACGTCCCCGAACTCCACGACGACATGCGCCTGTTCGGCGACCTCGCGCTGGACTCCACCGGCGTCATCGAACTGCTCATGGAACTGGAGGACTCCCTCGGCCTGCAGATCGACCCCGACGAGCTCACCCCCGAGACGTTCGAGACGGTCGGCGCCCTCATCGGCTACATCCGCGCCTGCCTGGAAGGCGCGCAGGACGCGGTGGGCTGAGCCGTGCCGCACTCCGCGACGACCGCCGCACAGGCCGACGGCCACGCCCACGCCGACGCCGGCGGCGCGCTGCACGTCGGGCCGCCGGTGGCCCGTACGTTCGGCCCGCGCCCGCAGGCGTACACCGAACGGGCCGCCACCTGCATGGCCGACTTCCTCGACCACTTCGGGCTGCCGCCGGGCCAGGCCCTGCTCGCCGCCGGGGGCGGCAACTCCTTCAGCGACATGGGCACCCGGCTGCTGCGCGACCTCGACCCGCCGCTGCCGGCGGTGGACCTGCTGGCGCTCGCCTTCCACACCCCCGACCTGGACTTCGTCAAGGTCGCCGGCTGCGCCCTGGCCGCGCAGTGCGCCGGACGGCCCGACGTCTTCTCCGTCTCCGGGCAGGGCGTCGGCGCCCCCTTCACCGCGCTGCGCGCCCTGGCCGCGCTGCACGCGAGCGGGCAGGGCGAAAGCGGCGCGCTCTTCGTCTTCGACCAGACGACACTGCCCTATCCCGAGCCGGACCTGCACGGCGGCGGGCGCGACGACGGCGGGGTGCTGCTGCCGGTCGCCTCGCGGCCCGGCGACCGCTCGGCGCGGCTGGTCTTCACCGACGAGCGCCCCGTCGACGGCCCGCGGCAGACCAGGGCGGCCCTGCGGGAGGCGCCGGGCACGCCGCTGTACGTCCTCGGCGCCACGCTGGCACGCCACTTGGCGGACGGCGAGCCGGTCGGGGAGGCCGTCGAGGGCTCGGCGCGGCAGCTGTGCACCAGCGCGTGGGCCGCGCTCGCCGGGCTCTGGGCCGGGCTCGCCCCCGGGCGGCTCGTCGTCGTCGCCGACCACGATCCGCACGCCGGGCGGCTCTTCCAGGCCGGGCTGCTGCCCGAGGGCGCGCCATGACGGCCCCGCCCGCCACCGGCGCCGGACTCGCGGCGGACCCGCGGCGCCTCGGGCGGGAGGCAGGGCTGGCCGCCGGGCTCGCCGCCGTCCTCGCCGGGCTCGACGCGCGCGCCCTCGCCCCGCGCGGCCGGGCCGTGCTGCCGGCCGCCGACGTGCCCGCCGAGGCGCAGGTCGTCCCGCACGTCCTCGCCGGCCGCGAAGGACTCGCCCTGGTGCGCTGGCCCGACGCGGGACCTGGCCGCGGGCTGCCGCCCGGGCGGGTGGCCGCGCTCGCCGCCGTCCGCTGCGGCGTCCTCGAAGCGCTGCTGGACACCGCCGCCCACCGGCTGGCCGGCCGGGACTTCGCCGGCACGCCGCTCAGCGAGTTGCAACTCGTCCAGGCCGCGACCGCCGACGTCGTCACCGTCCTGCACACCGCCGCCGCCACCCCGCCCGACGCCGGCCCCGACGCCCTGGCCGCCCTGCACGAGCAGCTCACCGGCGCCGGGTGGACGGTCGCCCGGTTCTTCGGCGCCGAGGGCTACCTCGCGACCCACCCGGCACGCGTCCTGCACCTGTCCGCGCTCACCGCCGACGTATGGGTGCCGCGGCCCGGCCACCCGGAGGGCCCCGCATGACCGCCTTCGCGCTGGACGAGCGCCTGGACCTGCTGCGCGCCGCCGCCGCCGACACCGCCCCGGAACTGCGGGCGCACGCCCTCGCCGTGGACGCCAACCCGTACGACATGCGCCCGCACCTGGGCGTCGCCGGCTACGACCTGGTCCGCCGCTGCACCACGCCCGCGCAGTACGGCGCCGGGCCGCTGCGGCTGGGACGGTACGCCTACGCGGCGGGACACTGCCTGGACCAGGTGGTGCTGCTCGCCGAACTGGCCCGCGGGGACGCCGGGATGATCCTGGCGTGCCCGGCGCCGAGCCTGTCGGGCGTGCTCGTGGACCAGATGGGCGACCCGGCCCAGCAGGAGCACTTCCACCGCGCCCTTGCCGACGGCGCCACCTGGGCCTACTTCGCCGTGACCGAACCGGCCCGCGGCAGTGACGCGAGCGCGATGCAGACCCGGCTCGACCGCACCGGCCCGGGCGCCGGCCCCGGCGCGGGCGACCACGAACTGACCGGCGTCAAGCGGTACATCGGCAACGGGGCGCGCGGCGCCGTCGGCGTGGTCTTCGCCCGCACCGGACGCGGCCCGCTGTCCGTCCGCGCCGCCCTGCTGGACGCCACCGCGCCCGGTCTCGCCGCCGAGGAGCTGGACATGGCGGGCCTGCGCGGCACCTGCCTGGGCGAGATGCGCTTCGACGCCGTGCCCGTCCCGTACGAGCGGCTGCTGGGGCGTCACCTGTCGCCGGCCCGGCAGGGCCTGTGGGCGGCCATCAGGGTCTTCCACCAGATGCGCGCCCAGGTCGGCGCGCTCGCCGTGGGCACCGCCGGCGCGCTCCTCGACCTCGTGCGCGAGCAACGCCCGCAGGCGCCCGGCGCCGCGGTCCTGGCCGCGCGCACCGAGGCGTGCCGCAGCCTGGTGTACGCGGCGGGCGCCGCCGTGGACGCCGACCGGGACGCCGGCCACGCCTCCAGCCTGGCCAAATACGCCGCGACCACGCTCGCCCGGGAGACCGCCCGCTGGGCCGTGCGCTCCCTGGGCCAGGAAGCTCTCGTCGACCTGCCCCTGCTGGAGAAGTGGACCCGCGACGTGGGCGCCTTCGAGTTCATGGAGGGCACCGCCGACATCCAGCGCCAGCACATCGCGAAGGCGTACCTCAAGGGCCGCTACGACCTGCGGCGCACCCCGCCGCCGGGCCGGGAGGGCGCACGGTGAGGCCCGGGGCGGACCCGCCGGCCGCCGGGCGGCCGAGCGGGCCGCGGAGGGTCCGCACGCCGGCGGAACCCGCCGGGCCCGAGGGCCCGCGCGCCGGACAGAGCGCGCAGGTCCCCGCCGGGCGGCGCCGCGCCGAGGGAGCCGCGGCGAAGGCGCCGGGCGGGAGGCCCGCCGGACCCGCGCCCGCCGTCCCTCCGCCCGTGCGGCCCGCCCGGCCGCACACGCGCCACGGCCCCTTCGCGCTCCGCCCGTGCTTCCGTCGTCCGCCCGCGTCCCCGGAAGGCCCGCCATGGACATGAGCCTGTTCTTCTTCGCCAGCAGCCCCGCCGCGCCGGCCGCGGGCCCCGCGGGCGACCCGTACCGGCTGCTCCTGGACAGCGCCGCCTTCGCCGACCGCAACGGCTTCGCCGCCGTGTGGACCCCCGAGCGCCACTTCCACGCCTTCGGCGGCCAGTACCCCAACCCCGCCGTGGTGGGCGCCGCGCTGGCCGTGACGACCCGGCGGATCGCGATCCGCGCCGGAAGCGTCGTCGCGCCGCTGCACCACGCCGTGCGGCTCGCCGAGGAGTGGTCCGTGGTGGACAACCTCTCCCACGGGCGCGCCGGGGTGTCCTTCGCCTCCGGCTGGCACCCGGTCGACTTCACACTGCGGCCCGACGCCTACCGGGACCGCAAGCAGGTCATGGCCGAGGCGGTGGAGACGGTACGGGCGCTGTGGCGCGGCGGGGCCGTCGCCCTCGCCGGCCCGGACGGCGAGCCGCACGAGGTGCGGGTCTTCCCGCGGCCGGTGCAGGCCGAACTGCCGCTGTGGATCACGGCCGCCGGCTCCCCGGACACCTTCCGGCTGGCCGGCCGGCTCGGCGCGGGCCTGCTCACCCACATGCTGAGCCAGGACCACGCGGCGCTCGCCCGCGGCATCGCCGCCTACCGCGCGGAGCTGGCCGCCTGCCACGGCGAGGCCGCCCGCGGCCATGTGGCCGTCATGGTGCACACGCTGATCGGGCCGTCCCGCGACGCCGTACGGTCGCTGGTGCGCGCGCCGCTGCGGGAGTACCTGCGCAGCTCCCTCGACCTGGTCCTGCGCTCCGCCGGCAGCCCGGCCGGCGCCGGCGGGGCGCCGCTCGAACTGTCCGCGCAGGACGAGGACTTCCTGCTGGACCGGGCCTTCGACCGCTACTTCGACGGGGTCGGCGTCTTCGGCACGGTCGACGACGGGGTCGCCGCGGTGCGGGCGCTGGAGGAGGCGGGCGCGGACGAGGCCGCCTGCCTCATCGACTTCGGGGTGCCCGAGGACGACGTCCTCGCCACGCTGCCCGCGCTCGCCTCGGTCCGCGAACGGCTCTCCGCCGCCGCGCCCGCGCCGGCCGCCCCGGCGTACTGACCGCTCAGCCGCCCAGCCGGAACCTGAGCACCGCCTCCCACAGCGTCCGCGGGGTGCGGAACATCTCCAGGAACGGGATGTCGTCCGGCACGGCCACGCCGTACGCCTGCTCGATCGCCACCAGCATGCCGACCATCCGGAAGGAGTCCAGGCCGGCGTCCGCGAGCGGGCGGTCCGCCGCGACCGCGTCGCCCTCCGGCTCCAGGCCCAGCGTCTCGCGCAGCAGCGCGTCGAACACCTCGTCCCACGGGCTCCTGTCCTGCCCGGCCGGGTCCGCGGCCGGCGCGGCGGGCTCCGGCAGCTCCTCGACCGCGAGCGTGCCGTCCGGCCGCAGCGGCCACCCGTCGGCGACGGCCCACAGCCGGGGCACGAAACGCCGCGGCAGCCGCCGGGCGGCGAGCATCCGGCCCAGGGCGTCCACATCCGCCGCCCCGCCCTCCGCGAGCCGCAGATACGCCGTCACGCACGCCGTGCCGTCCTCGCCCGGGCGGACCAGGACCCGGCTGTCGAGGACCGCGGGATCACCGTTGAGCAGCTCCTGGACCCGCAGCAGCACCGCCGCCGAGCCCTCCGGCCACAGCGCCGCGGTCGCCGCGTCGAGGTCCGCCGGGCCCAGCACCTCCAGGGCGCCGTCCAGCCCGGTGCGGGCGGCAAGCCCCGAGCGGTGCGGGGCGTCCCCCGCGCCGATCCACAGGTCGCCGGGCACCCCGCGCGGCACCGGCAGCCGGTCCGCGCCCAGCACCAGGGCGGCGGCCCCGCCGTCCGCCGTACGGCCGCCGCCCAGCCGCAGCCGTACGTCGTCCACCGCCCCACCGGGCCCGAGCGCCATCTCCTCGGCCACCAGCCGGTACAGCTCCAGCAGCACCGGCGCCGCGGCGGGCGAGACCGTGTGGTTGTCGGCGTTGATCCGCAGCGCGCCCGGCACGGTGAAGACGTGCAGGCCGAACTCGTTGACGTTGTCGTTGTACGTGGCGTCGCCGCGCACGAGGTCGTCGTCCACCTGGTGGAAGTCCAGGTAGTTGAAGAACACGTCCAGCAGCCGGTCGCCGCCGCCGAACTCCTGCTGGATCAGCGGCATCGGGTAGCGGCGGTGCGGCCACAGCCCGGTGAGCCGCTCGTGGACCGCGCGCACCAGCCCGCCCCAGGTGCGCGCCCCGGACGGCGCCGGGAAGGGCAGCGTGTTGAGGTACATCCCGAGGACCCGGTCCGCGCCCACCGCCTCCGGCCGCGCGTCGCACACCAGCCCGGTGAAGAAGTCCGCGGCGCCGCCGCCCAGCAGCCGCATCACCGTCAGGTGCGCGGCCAGCAGCACCGCCTTGGGCGACGTACGGGTCTCCTCGGCCAGCCGGCGCAGGTCGGCGTCCACGTCCCGCAGGTCCACCAGGTACTGGTCCCGGCGCCGCGGCACCTGCGGCGGGTCCTGCCAGGCGACCGGCAGCGCCGGCTCCGTACGGCCCTGCACCGCCTGCCGCCAGTACGCCCGGTCCGCGGCGTCCTCGCGGGAGCGCGCCTCGGCCGCGATGTAGTCGGCGTAGCGGAACGGCACCGCCTCCGGCGGCTCGGGCGGCCGGCCCGCGCGCAGGGCGCGGTAGCCGGTCAGGATCTCCATGAGCATGGTGTGGAAGCTCCACCCCTCCAGGATGGGGTGGCACTCGGTGATGGTGAGCCACCAGCTGGGGCGGTCCTGGCGGGCGTGCGCGTGCACCCGCACGAGCGGCGCCCGCGTGACGTCCATCGGCTCGCGCCGCTCGGCGGCCCCGAACTCCCTGAGCACCGGCAGCCAGTCCGCCGGCTCGCCCGCGGCCACGGTCGTCACGCCCACCGTGATCGGGGCGGCCCGGTGCACCAGTTGCAGCGGCACGGAATAGCCCGCCAGGTCGAAGGACGTACGCAGCACCTCGTGCCGGTCCACGACCGCCTGCACGGCACGCTGCAGCAGCGCGGCGTCCGGCGGGGCGCTGTCGCGGATCAGGAAGGAGGTGCTGTCCTGGTACGTCGTCCGGCCCGGGTTCGCGCGCAGCTCGACCAGCATGCCCAGCTGCACGGCGGCCAGCGGGTACGCGTCCACGACGTCCGCCGGCAGCGCCGCCCGGTCCTCCGGGCCGAGCAGCGCGAACGGCCGCACCGGGTCCGGCACCCGCTCCACCGCCGCCCGGCCGGCAACGATTTGAGCCAGCTCCGCCACCGACTGGTACGCGAACAGGTCCCCGGCGGCGACATCCAGCCCGCGGCTGCGCAGCCGCCCCGCGAGCGCGACCGCGCGCAGCGAATCCCCGCCCAGGTCGAAGAAGTTGTCGTCCGGCGCCGGATCCGCGACCCCGAGCACCTCGGCCCACGCCTCCGCGACGAGCCCGGCCACCCGGGCGGCGGATCCCACCGCGCCGACGGCGTCCGCCGGGCCGGCGGCATCAGCGCGGGCGGCGCGATCCGCCGGCGCGGAGCCGGCCCGCGCCGGCCCCGGCGGCCCGTCCGGCGCGGCGCTGACCGGCAGCGGGGCCGTTCCCTCCGCGGCGTCGCCCGCCCGGCCGGCGGCATCCGCGCGGGCCTGGGGAGCCTCGCCGGCCGCCGGCCCTGCCGCCGGTGACGCCGCCGCCCCCGGGGCGCGGACTCCCGCCTCCAGGACCGCGAGCCACAGCCGCGCCCACCGGGCCGCCGTGGCCTCGTCGAGGACCGCCGCCGCGTAGTCCAGGCGGGCCGCGTACCGGCCGTCCGGCAGGACGTCCGCGTGCAGGTTCACATCGAACTTCGCGGGCGTCTCCTGCCCGAGCCCCAACTGCTCCACCACCAGGCCCGGCAGGGCGAAGAGCCCCGGGTCCGCCGGCTCGTCCATGTCGAACGCCGCCTGGAACAGCGGGTTGACGCCCGGCGTCCGCACCGGCCGCAGCTCGTCCACGACCCAGGCGAACGGGGCGGCCTGGTGGTCCAGCGCCCCCAGCAGCGCGCCGCGCACCTCGTCCAGCAGCGCGCCGAAGGGCACCCCGCCGCCCGGCCGGGCCCGCACCACCACGGTGTTGACCAGGTAGCCGACCATGCCGGCCAGCTCCGGCGCGCTGCGCAGCGCCACCGGCACGCCCACCGTGACGTCTCCCGAGCCGGTGATCCGGGCCAGGGCCGCGTGGAAGGCGGTCAGCAGCACCGCGAAGGGGGACGTGCGGTGCTCGGCGGCCAGCGCCCGTACCGCCTGCGACACCGCCGCCGGCACCTCCACGGTGACGGCGCCGCCGCGGCTGTCGGGCCTGGCGGGACGCGGCCGGTCCAGGGGGAGCGGCAGCTCGGTCACGCCGTCCAGCTCGGCACGCCAGTACGCCAGGTGCGGCGCGAGCCGGCCGTCCGCGAGGCCCGCCCGCTCCCACGCCGCGAAGTCCGCGTAGTGCATCGGCACCCCGGGCAGCCCGGGCGGGCGGCCGGCGACCCGGGCCGCGTACAGCTCGCCCAGTTCGCGCCCGATCAGGCCGGGCCCGTCGCACGCGATGTGGTGGACGGTCACCACCATCAGGTGCAGCTCCGCGGCCAGCCGGACGAGCGTCACCCGCAGCGGCTGCTCGGCGGTCAGGTCGAACGGCCGGCGGCGCACCCACCCGGCCACCTGCCGCGCCCGCTCCTCGCGCCGCCCCGCCGGCAGATGCGTCAGGTCGACCTCCTGCCAGCCCGGCGCGGCGACCGCGTCCACCAGCTGCACGGCGTGGTCGCGCCCGCCGTCCGCCGCCGCGTACCGGGTCCGCAGCACCTCGTGCCGGCCGGCCAGGTCCGTCCAGGCCCCGCGCAGCGCCGCGCGGTCGAGCGGGCCCGCGATCCGTACCGGCCACGACATCAGATACGCCGGGCTGCCCGGGTCCATCCGGTGCAGCACCCACATCTGCTGCTGCCCCGCGGACAGGGCGCAGGGCCGGTCGCCGCCGGTCCGGGGCAGGACCGGGCGGGCGGCCGTGCGCAGGCGCCGGCGGACCAGGTCCTCCAGCCGGGCGTCCGCCTTCTGCGGGGTCATCGTCAGTCGCCTTCCTGCAGGAGGTGGGGGGGAGGGTCAGCCGGCGGAGGCGGCCGGGGCGTCCAGGTCGGCGCGCAGCAGCCGTTCGACCTCGCCGGCCAGCGCCGCCGCGGTGGGGCGGTCGAAGAACACCCGCATCGACACCTCGACCCCGAAGGCGTTCTGGACGTTCCACAGCAGCCGCGCCACCGCGAGGGAGTTGCCGCCGCGCCGCAGGACGTCGTCCGCAAGGCCCACGTCGTCCTGCTCCAGCACCGCGCGGACGAACCCCAGGACGGTCTCCGCCACCAGCGACCCCGCCGCCGGCCCGTCCCCCTCCTCCTGCGGGGCATCCTCCTCGCCCGCGGCCGGCGGGTGGTGCGGCTGCGCGCCGACCGCCGCCTCCGGGTCCGCGGCGAAGAGCGCCGCCAACACCGCGAAGTCCGCAGCCAGTTCCGCGGCGGCGGCGTCCGGCAGCACGCCCACCGCGTATTCCAGCGCGCCGCCGTAGCCCCCGTTGTCGCCCGGCCACAGCGTGAGCGCCACATCGGTACGGGCCACCCGCCACGCCTCGGCCAGCAGCCGCAGGTCCTCCGGGAGGACCCGCTGGCCGACGAGCCCGTCGCCGCTCAGCGTGAACAGCGTCTGGAACACCGGGGTACGGGACCGGTCGCGGACCGGCTCCACCTCCTCGGCGACCTGCTCGAACGGCACCGCGCTGTGCGCGAACGCCGCCCGGCACACCTGCCCGACCCGCTCGACGGCGGCACGGAAGGACAGCTCCGGCGCGAGACCGGCGCGCACCGCCACCACGTTGATGAACAGGCCCACCAGATCGTGCAGTTCGGGCCGGTCGCGGCCGGCGTGCGGGGTGCCGACCGCGAAGTCCCACTGCCCGGCGGCCCGGGCCAGCAGCACCGTCCACAGCGTCAGGAACACCCCGTGTGCGGGCACTCCGGCCGCCCGGCCCACCGCCAGCAGCGCCGCCGCGTCCCCGGCCGGCACCGCGACCTCCACTCCGGTGCCCTCGATCGCCCGGTGCCGGGGCCGCGCCGGCGCGCCGGGCAGCACCAGCGGCGGCACGCCCTCCAGCGCCGTGCGCCAGTAGCCGAGCTGCCGCGCGGCGACCGCGCCGGTGAGCCGGTCGCGCTGCCAGGCGACGGCGTCCCGGTGGCGCAGCGGCAGTTCGGGCAGCGCGGCCGGTCCGCCGCCGGCCTCGGCCGCGACCAGCGCCCGCAGGTCGCGTTCCAGCACCCGGGAGGACCAGCCGTCCGACGCGATGTGATGGCTCACCACCACCAGCAGCTGCTCGGGCCCGCCGTCGCGGACCAGCAGATGGCGCACCGGGGGAGCGGCGGCCAGGTCGAAGCCCCGCGCGAGGGCTTCCCGTACGTGCCCGGCCACCCGCTCCGGTGTCGTGTCCACGGCCGCGAAGTCCGGGACGAAGCCGTGCGGGCCGGGCGCGGGCAGCACGACGGCGTGCAGCCCGTCGCCGTCCATCGCGTACCGCGTCCGCAGCGGCTCGTGCCGGGCGGCGAGCCGGTCCACCGCCCGGCGGACCGCCGCCTCGGGGATGTCGGCGGGCAGCCGGCACAGCACCGGCAGCAGGTACTCGGGGCTGCCGGGGTCCTGCCGGTCCTGGAGCCAGAAGCGCTCCTGCGCCGGCGAGAGCGGGACCCGGGCCTCCTCCGGCAGCACGTCGATCGGCCGCACCCGGGCGGCCTCTACCAGCAGCCGGGCCTGCCCGCGCGGGGTCGCCGCGAAGAGCAGGTCCCGGAAGTCGACCTCCGCGCCGGCGGTCTCGGCCAGGACCGCCGCGAGGCGGGTCATGAGCAGGGAGTGCCCGCCGAGCCGGAAGAAGTCGTCGTCCAGCGCGACGCCGGTCACGCCCAGCACCTCCTCCCAGGCGGCGAGCACCAGCTCCTGCTCCTTGGTCACCGGTACGCCCGCCGTCTCGCCCTGCCCGGCGGGGCGCGTCCAGTCCGGTGCCGGCAGCCGCGAGCGGTCGGTCTTGCCGCTGCCGGTCACCGGCAGCGCCGCGACGGTCGTCACGACCGACGGCACCAGCGCGGCCGGCAGGCTGCCGCGCAGGAAGTCCAGCAGGCCGGGCGGTTCGCCGCCGTCGCGGGTGACGAGCCACACGCCGAGCCGGCGCACACCCGCCGGGTCGTCCACCGGCGCCGCCGCCGCGGCGACGACCGCGGGGTGCCGCTCCAGGGCGGCCTCGACCTCGCCGGGCTCGATCCGCACGCCGTTGATCTTCAGCTGGGCGTCCGCCCGGCCGGCGAAGGACAGCGTGCCGTCCGCGGACTGCCGCACCAGGTCGCCGGTGCGGTACATCCGGGCGCCGGGCGGGCCCGCGGGGTCGGGCAGGAAGCGCTCGGCGGTCTGCGCCGGGTCGCCGTGGTAGCCGCGGGCCACCCCGGGACCGGCCGCGTACAGCTCGAACAGTGCGTCGGGGTCGTGGTCCCGGCCGCCGGCCGGCGGTGTGCCGGGCATGGCACCCGGGGGCAGCAGCCGGACCCGCATGCCGTCGACGGGGCGGCCGATCGGCACCTGCCCGGTGCGCTGGGCGGGGTCAAAACGGGCGGCGGTGACGTCGATCGCGCACTCGGTGGGCCCGTAGGTGTTCCAGATCTCCACGTCCACGCGGGCGCGTACGGCATGGCACAGCTCGGCGGGCAGCGGCTCGCCCGCGCAGCACAGCGTGCGCAGCGCCGTGCAGTCCTCCAGGCCCGGCTCGACCGCCAGCAGCCGCAGCATGGACGGCACGACCTGGAGGACCGTCGCGCCGGTCTCCCGCAGCGAGGCGACCAGCTCGGTCGCGTCCCGCCCCGCGCCGGGCCGGCCGAAGACCACGGGCGCGCCGACGACGAGCGGCGCCAGCACCTCCCACGCCGCGGCGTCGAAGGTGAGCGGCGTCTTCTGCAGGACCCGGTCCGCCGGGGTCAGGCCCAGCGCCCGGACGCCCCACAGCACCCGGTTGGCGATGCCCGCGTGCTCGACGACGACGCCCTTGGGGGTGCCCGTGGAGCCGGACGTGAACACCATGTAGGCCGCCCGCTGGGGCGGGGTCCGCGGCGGCGGGAGAGGTGCGGAGCCCGGCGCCTTGACCCGCACCACCGGGACCGGCGCTTCGGGCAGCCCGTCCGCACGGTCGGTCAGCAGCGCCGCGGCGCCGGCCAGTCGGAGGACCCCGGCCTGCCGCTCGCGCGGCGCCAGCGGGTCGACCGGCACGTAGCAGGCGCCCGCGAGCCAGGCGCCCAGCAGCGCGGCCACCAGGTCGGGGCCGGGCGAGACCAGGACGCCGACCGCCGACTCCGGGCCGGCGCCGCGGGCCCGCAGCGCCGCCGCGACATGCCCGGCCCGGGCGCCCAGCTCGCGGTAGGTCACGACCTCGCCCGCGGCGAGGACGGCGGGGGAGCCGGGGTGGCGGCCGATCGACTCCAGGACCAGCTCGGGCAGCAGCGCGGACACCGGCTACCTCCCCGCGCGGGACGAGGGCGGCGCGGTCGTGCCGTCGCGGACGCCGAGCGGGCGCAGGTCGTGCCACACCTCGGCGATCCGGGCCAGGCACGCCTGCCGGCTGCCGGCCGGGCCCTCGCGCTCCCAGCCCGGCGGCGGCTCGCGCAGCGCCGGCCACACCGAATACCGCCCCTCGTGGTTGACCACCACGTGGTACGGCGGCTCGGCCGCCTCCCCGGGGGACTGGGCGTCCACGGTGCTCCCTTCCTCGCTGTCGTCGTCCGCCGCGCCGAACCACCGGCCGGCACCCGTACCGCCCCGGCCGGTCAGCCGGGCGGCCAGCGCCCGCCGGTCGACCTTGCCGTTCGCGGTCAGCGGGAAGCCGTCCACGACGACCAGCTCGGACGGGACCATGTACTCCGGGAGCCGCCGGGCCAGCGCGGCCCTGGTCCGCGCGGCGTCCGGTACCTGCCCCGGCGCCGGGAGCAGGAAGGCCGCCAGCCGCACCGGCTGCCCCACCGCCGCGACGACCGCGTCCGCGACCCCGGGCGTACGGCGCAGCGCCTCGCGCACCTCGCCGGCCTCGATGCGGTAGCCGCGGATCTTGACCTGGTGGTCGGTGCGGCCGAGGAACTCCAGCTCGCCCCGCTCCGTCCAGCGGGCCCGGTCGCCGGTCCGGTACAGCCGCGCGCCGGGGACGCCGTACGGGTCGGGCAGGAAGCGCCCGGCGGTGAGGGCGGGCTCGCCCAGGTAGCCGTGCGCGACGCCGGCACCGCCGACGTACACCTCCCCCGGCACCCCGACCGGGACCGGCTCCAGCGCCCCGTCCAGCACGTACATCGTGGTGCCGGGGATGGGCCGGCCCAGCGGGATCAGGCCGTGCGGGTCCGGGTCGGCCACCTGCTGGCCGGAGTTGCCCACGGTGATCTCCGTCGGGCCGTACTCGGTCGCGACCGGCGTCCCGTCCGGCCCGGCCAGCTCGATCCACCGCCGGGCCAGCGCGCCGGTGAAGGCGTCGCCCGCCGCGATGACCAGCCCGGCGAGATCGCGCGCCTGGGCCGGCGTCAGGTCCAGGCTCAGCATGTTCAGGTGCCCGGGCGTGCACTTGACGAAGCTGTACGGGCCGCCCGCCGCGAGCAGCGCCCCGAGATCCGCCGGGTCGAGCGGATCGGGCAGCAGGTGCACCGGCTGGCCGACGAGCAGCGGGGTGAACAGGTTCGGCACGCCGAGGTCGAAGCCGATGGAGCCGAAGAAGGGCGCGCCGCCGGTGCCCCGGGCGGCGTAGGCGCCGGCCGTCCAGCGCAGGTAGTTGGCGAGCCCGCCGTGGTGCACCAGCACGCCCTTGGGGCGGCCGGTGGAGCCCGAGGTGTACATCACGTACGCGGGGCTGGCCGGGCCGGGCCGCACCGCCGGGTCCGGGGCCGGCGCGTCCGGGACGGCGGCGTCCAGCACCATCGTTTCGACGCCCGGGACGCCGTCCCACAGCGGCAGGTGCTCCTTGTGCGTCACGACGAGGCGGCAGCGCGCGGCCGACGCCATGCCGTGCAGCCGGGCCGCGGGCAGGCCCACGTCCAGCGGCAGATACGCCGCCCCGGTCTTCCACACGCCCAGCAGTGCGGGCAGCAGGTCGGGCCCGGCGCGCAGCGACACGCCCACCGGCAGGCCGGGGCCCGCGCCGAGCGCCGCCAGCGCCGCCGCGACCCGCTCGGAGCGCGCGTCCAGCTCCCGGTAGCCGAGGACGGCGCCGTCGGCGCACCGCAGCGCCGGGGCGCCGGGGGTGCGCAGGGCCTGCGCCTGGAAGAGGTCCAGCACGGTGTCCGGCGACTCCTCGGCCCGGCCGCCGCGGGCCCGGCGCCCGAGCAGGTCGCGGCGCTCCTCGTCCGGGAGGCAGGCCGCCTGGACGTCACCCTCCGGGTCGGCGGCGGCCTCCAGCGCGCTGCGGTAGAGGCCCGTGAGCCGGTCGAAGCCCGGGGCGGAGAGCGCGCGCCGGTCCGCCGTCAGCCGCAGCCCGCCGGCTTCCACCGCCACGACGACCCCGTACGCCGCCCCGCCGCCCGCCCCGCCGCCGAGGTCCAGCAGCACGCCCGCCGCGCGGTCCTCCGCCCCGGGCCCGCCCGCCGCCCACCCGACCGCCCCGCTGGTGCCGCCGGTGCCGGTGCCGGCGAGCAGCCGGGCCAGCGCGGAGGTGAGCTCGCGCCAAGTGCCCAACGCGTCGAGCGCGACGGTGAGTTCACGCTCGGCGCCGCCTGCGAGGCGGACGGCGGCACGGAACCGCCGGTCCTCCGACAGCATGCCCAGGACCTTGAGGTGCGCCGCGACGACCATGGGCACGGCTGCGTCGGTGGCCAGCACGACGGTGCGGGGCGGCACGGCGTCCGGTGCGCCGCCAGCACCTGCCGGCCCCGCGGGGCTCTCGGCGTGCGCCGGGGCCTGGGCGCCGGCGGTGCCGGCCGGGTCGTGCGTGCCCGCCACGCGGGCCGGGTCCTGTGCGGCTGCCGGATGCCGGGTGTGTGCGGGGGTGCTTGCGTCAGCCGTGCCGGCCGGGCCGTGCGCGTCCGCTGCGTGTGCTGCCGGGTCCTGCTCGGCTGCCGGGTGCTCGGCGCGCGCGGGGGTGCCCACATCGGTCACGCCCGGTGAGTTCTGCGCGTCCGGCGCGTGCCCCGGGCGCTGCCCGTTCGCCGGGCGCACCGCGCCCGGCGGGCCTCCGACCGGAGTCGCGGCCGTCGACTGCACCGCGTCCCCCGCATCCGCCGGCCGCCACGCCGTCGGCAGGGTCACCGTACGCTCGCCGCTCACGCCCGCACCTCCGCGTCCGGCAGCGTCGCCAGCAGCTCCTCGACCAGGCCGGCCACGGCCGGGCCCGCGTCCGCGAGGAGGTAGTGCGGGGCGTCCAGCATGCGCAGCGCGAAAGCGGCCGTCGTCTCCGCGGCCCATGCGGCGAGGGCCGGCTCGGGGACGAAGCGGTCGCGCCGGCCGCCGATCACCGTGAGGGGGGCGGTCAGCGGCGGGCCGGGGGAGTAGTGCAGCCGCTCGACCACGCGGTAGTCGGCCCGCAGCAGCCGCTCGACCATCGCCCTCAGGTCCGGGTCGGCCAGCACCTGCGCCGGCATGCCGCCGTAGCCCACGACCCGGTCCAGCAGCTCCGCCCGGGGCAGCAGGTGCAACGGGTCCGCGATGTGCCGCACCGAAGGCCCCTCGGCCGACGACACCACCACCAGGGCCGGCGCCGGGTGCCCGCCGAGCTGCAGCCGGCGGGCGCACTCGTACGCCAGCACGCTGCCCGAGCAGTGGCCGAGCAGGACGAACGGCCGGTCCAGCAGCGGGAGCAGCGCGGCCAGCACCGCGTCCACGGCCTGCCCCGGATCGTCGAGCAGCGGCTCGTGCAGCCGGTTCTCCCGGCCGGGGAAGCGCACCGCGCACAACTCGACGCCGGGCGGCAGCAGTTCCGCCCACGCGTTGAAGGCCGCGCCGCCGGCGCCGACATGGGGGAAGCACAGCAGCCGCAGCGCCGGGTCCTGGACCTTGCGCGGCCGTGCGAACCAGCGCGACGGCGGCACCGCAAGGGCGCCCTCGCCGGGCGGCCGGGAAGCGTTCACGCCCCGCACTCCTTTCGCAGTGCCGCGGCCAGCCGCGGATCGCGCAACGCGCCGGTCGGCGAGCGCAGCCCGTGCTCCAGCCGGCACACCTCGACCGGGCCCAGGGCGGGCCGCCACACCTCCTCGGCCGCCGCGAGCCGCGTCGCGTCGGCGGCCAGCAGCGCGCGCCCCGCGAAGCCGCCGGGCCGGTGCCCGGCGACCGCCGCGGTCAGCTCCACCCAGGCCGCCTGCGCGGCGACCAGGTCCGCCGCCGACGCCACGTCCGTGAACCAGCCCGCCGCGTGGGCCCGTTCCAGCAACTCGCGCGGGCCGTCGTCGTCCCCGAGCCCGAACCTGGCGCCCAGCACCGCCACACGCTCGGCCGCGAGCGTGCTGCGCGGCGGCACCGGGGCGCCCGGCAGCGCGGGCGACACCAGGACCAGCGGCTCCACCCGCCGCCCGGCCGCCGACAGCGCGCATGCCGCCTCGTACGCGAAGACCGCCCCGAGCCCGAAACCGGCGAGCGCGACCGGCCCGCCGGGCTGCCGCGCCCGTACCGCCTCGGCCACCCGCCCTGCCGCCCGTACGACGCCCGGGCCGTCCGTGACCGTGCCGTCGAGGCCCGGCAGGCGGACGCCCTGCACGGGGCGGCCGAGCCCGAAGCGGAGCAGCGCCGCATGCTCGGCGGCGCGGTGGCTGTCGGAGTGCACGACGAACAGCGGCCTCCCGGCGCCTGCCTCCGGCGGCTCAGCACCGCCCGCGCCTTCCACCGCGCCCCCGGCCGCCGAGCCATCGCCCAGCCCGGGCCTGCCCGCCGCGGCCTCGTCCAGCGCCCCGCCCACCGCCGCCTCACCCGCCGCGGCCCCGTCCAGCGCCGCCGTCACCAGGTCGAGCAGCCGCCGCGGCGCCGGCCGGCCGGGCTCGGGCGCCGTCAGGGCCTCCGCCAGCCGCGCGGGCGTCGGGTGCCGCAGTGCCTGGGAGGCGCGCAGCTCCAGCCCGTGCTCGCGCGCGGCCGGCACGATGTCGAGTACGGCCAGGGAGTCGCCGCCCAGGTCGAAGAAGTCGTCGTCGGGCTCCACCGGGCGCCCGAAGTACCCGCTCCACAGCGAGCACATCAGGGTCTCGACGGCGTACGTGGGCAAGCCCGCCGGCAGTCCGCTCACCGCCCTGGTCACTTCGGTCACCTTCCCCTGCCGTCTCCCGCCGTGCGCCGACCGGACGGCGCCGGGGCGGGGCGGGGCCCGCACGCCGTACCGCGTGCGGCGCCGCGCCCTTCGCCGCGGAGCACCGGCTCGTGAGCTTCGCGCCCGCGTGCGTGTGCAAGCCAGGCAGCGGGGCGGCAAGTTGCCCCGGGTGATTTGCCGGTCGCCGTGCCTGGAAGCGCTGTGCGGTCGGTGACGAAGGTGTGACGCACGGAGCACGCCTGCGCCATCGCGGCGCGCACGGCCCGGGCGGCCCGGCCGACGACGAGGGGACACGGACGTGACGGCAGGACCGGCCACTGCGACGGACGCGCCGGCGCGCGGCAGCGTGCGGATCCGGCTCACGCCGGACGAGGCAGCCGGCGTCGCCGCCCTGGCCGACGGGCTCTCCCGGATCGAGCCGCGCGCCGTCGACGACCCCGGCTGGGTCGCCGCCGCGCGCGCCGCGAGCTGCGAACTGCCCCTCAGACTGCGGCAGACCGTCCGCGCGTACCGCAACGACCCCGGCGCGGACGGCCTGCTGCTCGTCGGCGGCCTGCCGATCGCCGCCGACGCGCTGCCGCCCACCCCGCACGTGCCGGAGTCCGCGGAACCCGACGCCACCCTGCCCGCGGCCGTCGCGATGCTCATCGGGCTGCAGCTCGGCGAGATCGTCGCCTACCGCGACGAGAAGCGCGGCTCGCTCGTCCAGAACGTCGTCCCCGTACGGGCGTTGGAGACCTCGCAGAGCAACGGCGGCTCGGTGTCGCTGGAGTTCCACACCGAGAACGCCTACCACCCGCACCGCCCGGACTACGTGGGCCTGCTGTGCCTGCGCCCGGCCCGCGAGGGCGTGGGCACCACGGTGGCGTCCGTGCGGCGCGCGCTGCCGCTGCTGTCCGACAAGGACGTCGCGGTGCTGCGCGAGCCGCGGTTCGAGACGGCCGCGCCGCCGTCGTTCCGCAACGCCGACCGCTCGCCGAGCCACCCGGTGCTCACCGGCCACCCCGACGACCCCGACATCCGGGTGGACTTCCACGCCACCCGCGCGCTCGACGACGAGGGCGCGACCGCCCTGCACCACCTGGGCGCCGCCCTGGAGTCGGTGCACGGCGATCCCGAACTGCGGCCGGGGGAGATGGTCTTCCTCGACAACCGGCTGGTCGTGCACGGCCGCGGCGCCTTCACCCCGCGCTACGACGGCACCGACCGCTGGCTGCACCGCGTGTTCGTCCACCTGGACAACCGCCGCAACCGGGAACGCCGCACCGGCGGCGGCGCCGTCCTGACCTGACCGGCACCCCGACTGGCGCCGACCGGCACTGGCCGGCACCACCCGCCCACGGAGGAAGCAGACGGTGACGCCGACGTACCTGACCCGCGGGCAGGAGGGGATGTGGCGGATCCACCGCGGCCTCGGCGACGCGCCCGTACCGTCCTGGATGCTGCAGCAGCTGACGGTCGACTTCGACGCGTCGCGCGCCGTCCTGCCGGCCGAGGACGCGCTGGCCGAGGTCGTACGACGGCACGAGGGCCTGCGCACCACCGTCGGCACCGACCCGGCCGGCACCCCCGTGCAGATCGTGCACGACGACGCGCATGTGCCCGTCGAGGCGGTGGACAGCGCCCCCGAGGGCTTCGGCAAGGCCAAGCGGGCGCTGCTGGACCGCCTCGCCCAGGAGCGTTTCGATCTCGCCGCGCACCCCCCGGTGCGCGCCGGCCTGGTCCGCTGCGGCGGGCGCCGGGCGCTGGTCCTGCTCTTCCACCACATCGCCACCGACCAGTGGAGCCTGCGGCTGCTCCACGACGAGCTGCTGGAAGCGCTCACCCGCGGCCGGGTGGAGCGGCCGTACCCGATGCAGCCGGGCGATGTCGCGGCGAAGGAGTCGTCCCCCGAGGGCAGGCGGCGCAACGAGCAGGCCCTGCGGTACCTCCAGCAGTGCCACGACCGGGCACCGCAGGCGCTCTTCGTCGAGGGCGGACGGGACGACGCGGCGCACTTCACCTCCACCTACCTCCACGCGCCCGCCGCCTTCGCCGCCGCCCGCGCGCTCGCCGCCCGGCACGCAGCCACCGAGCCCGCGGTGTGGCTCGCCGCCCTCTCGCTGCACCTGTCCCTCGCCACCGGGCTCGACCGCTGCCGCTTCCACATGCAGGTGTCCAACCGCACCGACCGGGCCGAGCACACCGTCGTGGGCCGGATGGCCCGCTCCGTCCCGCTCGCCGTGGACCTGTCCGGCGGCCCGGACTTCCCCGCCCTCGCCCGGCGCGCCCTGCGCGCCACGATGGGCGCGATGCGCAACGCCGGCTTCTCCAACCGGCAGTACGAGGACGTCGTCCGCGCCGCCGAGCGCCGCCGCGGCATCCGCTTCCGCGACCAGGTCTTCGTCAACTACCTGCCCGGCACCCCCGCGCCGCCCGGCGCGGGCGACGCCGGCGACCGGATCAGCGGCACCGCCTTCACCCGGCCGGCCGGCCACGGCCCGACGTGCGAGCTCAGCGTCGTGTCCGAGAAGGAGGCGCTCGTGCTGGCCGTCGACCGGCGGTACGTCGAGGACCCGGAAGCGGTCGTGCACTGGCTGGACGACACGCTCCGCCACCTCGCGGACACCGGCGGCACCTGCCTCGACGCGCTCCCCGCGCCCGCGCCGGTCCAGCCGGCGGCGGGGCTGACGCGATGCGACGGCTGCTGGATCAGCCTCCCGGAGATCGCCGCCGCGCTGGCCGACCACCCCGGCGTGCGGTCCGCCGAGGCCGCGGTCCGCGCGGAAGGCGGCCGGGAGGTCCTGGTGGCCCGGGTGCACACCGCGAGCGGCGTCTCGGCGGAGGAGCTGCGTGACCACATGGCCGAGCGCCTGCCGCGCAGGTCCACGCTGATGGTGCCGGGCGAGTTCGTCCTCCGGCCCGGATCGGCCAGCCCGGTCACGTAACCTAGACAATATGGATATATCACCCGCACGTGCCGGGCGTCCGGTACTGGCCGCACCAAGGCCGCGTACCGGTGCCATGACCTCGCGCGGGAGGCGGCGGTAACACATGCGTGCCGCCGGCACCCCCGCCCCGCGCGCAGGGTCCGACGCGCTCGTCGTCGTGGCCCGGGTACTGCCGTTCGCCGTACTGGTCCTCGCCGGCGTGCTGCTGCTGGTGACGCCGCCCGGCGACCACTACGGGCTGCTGCTGTCGGTCGTGCCGTTCCTGGCCGCCGCCGTGCACGGCGTCCAGCTGACCGCGCTGATCGGGACACTCACGGTCGCGCTGTACGCGGTCATGGGCCTGTCCCGGCACGATGACGACGACGTGGACGTGACGCTGATCAAGGTCGCCTTCCTCGCCGTGGCCTCCGCGACGGCCGTGCTGTTCAGCCAGGCCAGGGCCCGCGAGCGCAGACTCAACAAGGCGCAGGACGTCGCCCTCGGACTCCAGCAGGGGCTCATGCCCGCCTCGCTCGGCGGCAACCACGCGGTCGAGGTGTGCCACCGCTACGAGCCCACCGACAGCGAGGCCGGCGTCGGCGGCGACTGGTGCGACGTCATCCGGCTGTCCGGCGCCCGGGTCGCCCTGGTCGTGGGCGACGTCGTCGGCCACGGCGTGCACGCCGCCGCCACGATGGGCCGGCTCCGTACCGCGGTGCGCACCCTCGCCGACCTGGACCTGCCGCCCGACGAGCTGCTCTCCCGGATGGACGACCTGGCCGCGCAACTGGCCGAGGAGGACGAGACGCGCGACCTCGGCGCGACCTTCCTCTACGCCGTGTACGACCCGGTCGCCGGCACCTGCACGTTCGCCGCCGCCGGCCACCCGCCGCCCGCGGTGCTGCGGCCCGACGGCCGCGTCGACTTCCCGCAGCTGACCGAGCACCCGCCGCTCGGCATCGGCGGCACCCCCTTCGACGCCACCACGCTGGACGTCGCCGAGGGCACCGTACTGGCCCTGTTCACCGACGGGCTGCTAGACCTGCGCCACCGCGCGCCCGAGTCCGCGCTCGCCGAGGTCGCCGCGGCGCTCGCCCCGGCCGACCGGCCGCTCGCACGGATCTGCGACGACGTCTACGCCCTCGCGCCCGAGGAGAGCGACGACGACGTGACCGTCCTGCTCGCCCGCACCCACGCCGTGACCGCCGACCACGTGGCCGCGTGGGAATACCCCGCCGACGCCAGGTCGCCCGGCCGGGCGCGCGCGGCGGCGAGCCGGCAGCTGGCGGAATGGGGGCTGGACGACGAGGTGTTCGCCACCGAGCTGATCGTCACCGAACTGGTCACCAACGCCGTACGGCACGCCTCCCCGCCCGTCGTCCTGCGGCTGATCAGGACCGACGCGCTGATCTGCGAGGTCTCCGACACCAGCAGCACCGCACCGCACATGCGGCTGCCCCGCCTGCTCGACGAGGGGGGCCGCGGCCTCTACATCGTCGGCCGCCTCGCCCGCCGCTGGGGCACCCGCTACACCGACACCGGCAAGACGATCTGGGTCGAGCAGTCCCTGCCGGTGCCCCACCCGCGCCGGCCGGACGCCTGACCCGAGGGGACACCCCCCGGGGGCACCACCGCTACGGCGTGTCGCCGGCCCGGCCGCCCGCGGGCCGGCCGGCGGTGGCGGCCAGGATCCCCTGGAGCAGCCGTTCGAGCGACCACAGGAAGTCGTCCTGTGCGCCGTCCTGCCCCGGGTCCCCGCCGTCGCGGGAGTCCCCGCGGGTCCGGGCCGCGTGGTGCCCCACGGGGTGGGCGTTGAGGAGGTGGCCGAGCATCAGGTTCCAGGCCGCCCGGTACGCGCGGAACGCCTCGTGCCCCGGCAGCCCCAGCTCGGCCAGCCCTTCGAGGGCCCGGGCGGCGAAGGGCGCGGCCTCGGGGAGCACGTACTCGCCGCCGGCGATGATGCGCGGCGCCCAGGGGTGCGCGGCCAGGAAGACGTGCGCCTGCTGCCAGTAGGAGGCCATGGCCTGCGGCGACCGGCCGGGGGCCTCGCCGACCGGCAGGCTGACGGCGACGTCGTGGGCGAGCAGGCCGAGCAGTTCGCCGCGGTCGCTGATGTGCCGGTACAACGACGCCTGCCCGCCGCCGAGGACGTCCGCGACCCGCCGGACGGTGAGGCGGTCCAGTCCCTCCGCGTCGGCGACCTCCCGGGCCGCGGCCACGATCCGCTGCCGGGACAGCACCGGCGGCCTGCCCCGCCTCCTCGGGCCTGCGCTGCCGGGGTCGTCCGGGTCGTCGGTAGGAGTCGTCATCGAGCGCAGCGTAGCCGCAGCCGGCGGCGCTTGCCCGGGCAGGTACGGCTGAGCTATCGTCGAGCATATTGCGAACGCAATTCGCAAATTAGGGGCGCGGCTCTCCCCGGCCGCGCCCCCTCGGACGAAGGAGGACATGAGCCCCGTGCCTGTCGCCGACGGTTCACCCGGACGCCCCGGCGCCGGGCCCGCCTCACCGCAGGGCAGCCCCGCCCGGATCATGACCGCGCTGGTGCTCGCGGTCCTGTCGTACGCCCTGATGCAGACCATGCTCGTCCCGACCATCGGCGTGCTCCAGCGCGAGCTGCACACCACGGCCGCGGGCGCCTCGTGGGCCGTGCTCAGCAGCACCCTGCTGGCCAGCGCCGTCCTCACGCCCGTGGTGAGTCGCCTCGGCGACAGCCACGGCCGCCGCAAGGTGCTCGTGGCGGTCCTGGTGGTGTACCTCGCCGGGACGATCGGCTGCGCCGCGGCCTGGGACATCGGGGCCCTGATCGCCTTCCGGGCCGTCCAGGGCGTGTCGCTGTCGGTGCTGCCGCTGGCCTTCGGCCTGATCCGCGAGGCACTGCCCGCCGACCGGGTCGCCGCGAGCCTGGGGCTCACCTCCGGCCTGGTGGGCGGCGCGGCGGGCGTGGGGCTGGTGTGCGGCGGGCTGATCGCCGACCACGCCTCCTGGCGCTGGCTGTTCGTGGCCGGGGCCGTCCTGGTGGCCGCCGCGCTGCTGATGACCCGGGCCGTCCCCGCCGGTCCCCCCGGCCGCGCCGAGCGGCTGGACCTGCCGGGCGCCGGGCTGTTCGGCCTGTCCCTGACCGCGCTGCTGCTCGCGCTGACCGAGGGCTCGCCGTGGGGGTGGACCTCGGGCCGGGTGCTGGGGCTCTTCGGCGCGGCGGTGGCGCTGTTCGCCGCCTTCGTGGTGCGCGAGCGCATGGCCGCCGAGCCGATGATCGACGTCCGCCTGCTGACGCAGCGGCCCATCCTGGTGGCCCACCTCGGGGCGTTCATGCTGGGCGCCAACCAGTTCGTCTTCTACGTCCTGGTGCCCAAGCTCGCCGAACTGCCACGCGGGCTACCGCCGCAGGACGCCCGGCTGCTCGGCTACGGCTTCGGCATGAGCGTGACCGGCGCCGGGCTGGTGATGGTGCCCGGGACGCTGCTGGGCCTGGCGGCGTCCTCGTCGGCGGGACGGGCGGTGACCCGGCGCGGCCCGGCCGCGGTGCTCGGGCTCGGCCTCGCCCTGGCCGCGGCGGGCGGCGCGCTGCTGGCGGCGGCGCACGCCGGGGCGTGGCAGGTCACCGTCATCTACGCGCTGGTGGGTGCAGGGTCGGGCCTGGCGATGGCCGCTCTCCCGGCGCTCATCCATGCTCACACCCGCCCCGAGGAGGTCGCGACCGCCAACGGGGTGAACACCGTCGCCCGTACGGTGGGCGGCGCGGTGGGCAGCCAGCTCGGCACCGCCGTCCTGGCCTCCGCAGCCCTGCCCGGCACCGTGCTGCCGGCCGAGCACGGCTTCACGGCCGCCTTCGCCGTGGGCGCCGGCGTCGCCGCCGTCGGCGCCCTGCTGTGCCTGGCGGCACGGGTACGCGCCAGGGGCGGCCCGGTCCTGGCCGCCCCCGCTGCCGCCCCCGGCGAGGTGCCCACGGCGGAGAAGGCGTGACCGGGCCGCCCGCCGCGTCAGGCGTGCTCGGCCGGTGGCGCGCCGGGGGCGGCGGCAGGCGCGCCGCACGGACGGCCGCCGACGCCCCAGCGGTGGGCGGGCACCGGCTGCACGACGACCCAGGTGCTCTCCCTGACCTCCTCGCCCAGCACACGGGCCACGGCCCGGGTGCACTCCTCGATGAGCCTGCTCTCCACGCCGGGGGCGATCCGGCCCTCCAGCAGCTGAATCTGGACCAACGGCATGAGCTGTCCCTTTCCGGTTGTCGGTGTCCTGGCCCGCGCGCCCGGTCAGCGGGTGCGGGCGACCTGCGGTGCCCGGGCCGCCGCGGGGCGGCTGCGGTAGACCTCGGTGAGGCTGTCGGCGAACGCCTCGGTGAGCCGGTCCACCTGGGCGTCCGACAGCCCCGGGTGCGCGGGCAGGTTCAGGTGCTCCTCGAACCAGACCCGTTCGGCGACCGGGCACTCGCCGCGCCGGTGGCCGCGCGCCTGCCACTCCGGCACCAGGTGCAGCGGGAAGTAGCGCAGCTGCACCTCCACCCCGCGGCGGTCCAGCGCCTCCACCAGCTCGCGCCGCCGCTCCTGGCCGCCGGGCACGAAGCAGGTGTACAGATGCTGGGCGTGCCCCACCCCCGCCCTCGGGCGCTGGAGGCGGATCGGGACGTCGGGCAGCGCGCCGGCCACCTCGTCCAGCCGGGCGCAGATCGCCCGCCGCCGGGCGACGAAGCCGTCGAGCTTGCGCAGCTGCACCGAGCCGACCGCCGCCGCGGCGTCGGAGAGCGTGGCGTTCGTGCCGGCCCGGCGGTGCCGGTCGCACGTGCCGCGGTAGACGTACTCGGCGTACGGCATGTGCGCCAGCAGCGCGGGCTCGATGCCCGGCGGCGGGGCGACCGCGGTGAAGTCGGCGTCGACCCGGTTGTTGCGCAGCCGGTCGATGCGCTCGGCCCAGTCGTCCCGGTCGGTGGTGAGCATGCCGCCCTCGCCGAGCGTGGTGATGTTCTTCGAGGTGTGGAAGCTCCAGCAGGCGATGTCCGCGAGCCCTCCGGGGTGCCGCCCGTCCAGTTCCGCGCCCAGCGCGTGCGCGCAGTCCTCGACCACCAGGGCGCCGTGCTCGCGGGCGATCCGCAGGATGGAGGCCATCTCGGCGGGCCAGCCCCCGTAGTGGACCAGGATGACGGCACGCGTGCGGGCGGTGATCACCGAGGCGAGGCTGCCGGGGTCGACGTTGAGCGAGACGGGATCGACGTCGCAGAACCGTACGCGCACGTCACGGTCCAGCAGCGGCTGGATGGTGGCCTGGAAGGTCTGGGGCGTGACGACGACCTCGTCGCCGGGTTCCAGGTCGAGCAGGCCGAGGGCTATCTCCAGGGCCACCGTCCCGCTGGTGACCGACAGGGCGTGCCGGGTGCCGGTGTAGGCGCGGAACTCCGCCTCGAAGCGGGTGCGCCAGGGGCCGGCGGACAGGGGGTGGTCCGAGCGCAGCACCTCGGTGACCGCGGCCAGTTCCTGGTCGTCGAGTGTGCTCCCGCGGCGGGCGAACGGGACGTCGTACGGGCGAGCAGAGGGCATGGTGCAGCAACTCCCCGGGGATGGGGGCGCCTTCGGGCCTTGTCGAAGGCGCCGGTCCTGATGGGCAAGGGCCTGGGCCGGGCGGTCAGCCGGGGACGCGGGCGGCGTCGCGCGCCTGCACGTCGGCGACGAGCAGTTTCTTGTCGACCTTGCCGAGCCCGGTGAGCGGGAAAGTGTCGTAGACCTCCAGCCGGTCGGGCAGCTTGTACTCGGCGAGCCCGCGCTCCAGCAGCATCCGCTTGAGCTCGACCAGCCGCGGCGGCCGGCCGCCCGGCACGACGCACGCGCAGGTGCACTCCCCGAGCAGCGGGTCGGGGACCGCCACGACGGCGACCTGCCGTACGGCGGGGTGCTGGACGAGCTCGCCCTCGATCTCGGCGGCGGAGATCTTGTCGCCGCCCCGCACCACGACGTCCTTGACCCGCCCCTCGTGGACGAGTTCGCCGCGGCCGGTCAGCCGCACCAGGTCGCCGGTGCGGAACCAGCCGTCGGCCGTGAACGCCCGGGCGTTGTGCTCGGGCGCCTTGTAGTAGCCGAGCAGGGTGTACGGCCCCCGGGTGAGCAGCTCGCCGACCGCGCCGTCGGGCACGGGCCGGCCGGTCACCGGGTCCGCGACGGTGAGGCGGTCGGCGGGGGAGAGGGGACGGCCCTGCGTGGTCAGGACGCTCTCCTCCGGGTCGTCGTGACGGGTCATGGTGAGCAGGCCCTCGGCCATGCCGAAGACCTGCTGGAGGCGGCAGCCGAAGGCCGGCCCGATGCGCTCGGCGACCTCGCGGTGCAGCTTGGCGCTGCCGATCTGGAGCACCCGCAGGCTGCTCAGGTCCGGCGGCGGCTCCAGGTCCCGCAGGGCCTCCAGCCAGACATGCGCGACGGTCGGCACCACGGAGGACAGGGTCACCCGCTCCTGCGCGATCAGCGCGAAGCACGTCTCGGGGCTGGGGTCGCCGGCGAGGACGGCGGTGCCGCCGGCCTCCATCGTGCCGAGCACCCCGGGGCAGCCCCAGGTGAAGTTGAAGGCGACCGGGAGGACCGCGAGGTAGACCGCGTCCGGGCCGAGCCGGCACAGCTCGGCCGCGGCGCGCAGCTGGTAGCCGTAGTCCTCGTGGGTGCGCGGGATCAGCTTGGGCAGCGCGGTCGTGCCGCCGGACAGCAGGAAGAACGCGACGTCGGCCGGGTCGCCCGGGGGATCGGGGGCGCCGGCCTCGGAGCCCGGCAGGTCCATCTCGGCCAGCGCGCGCTGTCCCGGGCCCGGTTCCCCCACCACCACGACCTGCCGCACGCTCGGCACCGCGTCGCACACCTCGGCGGCCATGGCGCGGTGGTCAAAACCGCGCAGCACGGCGGGCACGATGATTGCCGACGCCTCCGCTATTTCGGCCAGGTGGCGGATTTCTCTATTCCGGTGGGCGGGCAGTGAGAAAACCGGGATCGCACCGCACCGGAATAGGCCGAAACAGATGGCGACGAATTCCGGAATGTTGGGGAGTTGTACGACCACTCGCTCACGTGGCCTGATTCCGGCGGCCTGGAATCCCGCGGCCAGCCGGTCCGCCCAGGCGTCGAGTGCCGCGTAGCTGAGCCGCGTCCGCGAACCGACGAGTGCGGTGCGTTTGCCCTGTTCACGGGCCCATCGACGCAGGGAAGAGCCGAGCAGCTCCCCCTTCCAGTAGCCGGATTGGCGGTACTCGGTCATCTCAGACTGGCATCTTGCGGTGCAGCCGTCAAGCATCGATCCCCTCCAGGATCCTCACCCGCGGGAACTTTGCGAACGATATTCGCACGTCACGGGTACTGTCCACCAGATTATTGCGGAAGTATTTCGGCAGGTGTCGCGCGGGGTGCTGAATTAGGCTAGCCTAACTCGCGCTGAAGTTCCGCTGCGAAGACAAATCCGCGGCTGCGTGCGCCCCCCCGGGCGGACCACGCAGCCGGGCCGTCCCGATTCCAGGAGGAACCGCGTGTCCGACGCGCACGGACGCCCCGCCGAGGCCGCCAGCGCCGCTGCCCCCGGCGACCGCGAGGAACTGCGGGCCCAGCTTGCGGCGCTGCTGGACCTGGAGCCCTCGGAAGTCGCCGACACGGACAACCTGATCGCGCTCGGGCTGACCTCCGTCACCGCCATGCGCCTGGTCACCGGCTGGCGCCGGGCGGGCCTGCCGGTGACGTTCGCCGAGCTGACCGAGCAGCCCACCCTCGGCGCGTGGTGGCAGGCGCTGCGACCGGCGGCCACGCCCGCGGCCGGAGCCCCCGCGCCGGCCGCGCCCGTACCGGCCGTGCCCGCGCCGTCGCCGGAGGGCGGCGAGACGGGCGAGCCGTTCCCGCTCACCGCCGTCCAGCGGGCGTACTGGCTCGGCCGCAAGGACGGCATGCCGCTCGGCGGGGTGGGCTGCCACGCCTACTGCGAGTTCGACGGCGCCGGCGTGGACCCCGCGCGGCTGGCCGCCGCCGCGCGGCAACTGGTCGCCCGGCACGCGATGCTGCGCGGGCAGGTGCTGCACGACGGCCGGCAGCGGATACGCCCGCAGCCGGACTGGCCCGGGCCCACCGTCCACGACCTGCGGGACGAGACCACCGCGGGCGGCGCGGCGAAGGCCGCGGAAGCGATCCGCGAGCAGCTGTCCCACCGGCGGCTGGACGTCGAGGCCGGCGAGATGTTCGACCTGCGCCTGACGCTGCTGCCCGGCGGGGCCACCCGGCTGCACCTGAACCTGGACCTGATCGCCGCCGACGTGCTCAGCCTGCAGATCCTGCTGGCCGACCTCGCCGCGCTGTACGACGGACGCGCCCTCCCGCCGATCACCACGGCCATCGCACCGCACCTGGCCGGCCCGGACGCGGCGGAGGCCGCGCGCGCCCGCGCCCACTGGGCCGCCCGGCTGGCCGACCTGCCCGCCGGCGGGCCGCGGCTGCCGCTGGCCGTGGACCCCGCCGCCCTCGGCCGCGCCCCCCGGTTCACCCGGCGCCTGCACCGGCTGCCCGCGGCGGCCTGGCAGCGGCTCGCCGAGCGCGGTCGGCGGCGGGGCCTGACACCCTCCATGACGCTGGCCACCGCCTTCGCCGAGACACTGGGCCGGTGGAGCGACCGGTCGCGCTTCCTGCTCAACGTCCCGCTGTTCGACCGCCACGGCGACCACCCCGAACTGGCGCGGCTCGTCGCGGACTTCACCGGCCTGATGCTCCTTGAGGCGGACACCGGCCCGATGGAGGGCGAGGACACCTTCACCGCGCGCGCCGCCCGCCTCCAGCGCCGGTTCCAGCTCGACGCCGGCCACAGCGCCCACAGCGCCGTGGAGGTCCTGCGCGACCTCGGCCGGCTGCGCGGTGAGCCGCCCGCCGCCGCGCCCGTGGTGTTCGCCAGCAGCCTCGGCGGCGAGTTCCTGGACCCGGCCTTCCGGGAGCGCTTCGGCCCGCTGGGCTGGATGGTCACCCAGACCCCGCAGGTCTGGCTGGACCACCAGCTCTACGAGATGGCCGGCGAACTGCTGCTGACCTGGGACAGCGTGGACGCGCTCTTCCCCGCCGGCCTGGTCGACGACATGTTCGCCGCCTACACCGGCGCGGTGGACGCGCTGGCCCGCGCCGGGGACGCCGCCGCGTGGGACCGCCCCCTGCCGGCGGACCTGCCGCCGCGGCAGGCGCGGGTGCGCGACCGCGCCAACGACACGGCCGCCCCCGTGCCCGGCGGGCTGCTGCACGACGCCGTGATCCGGCAGTGCCGGGACACACCGGACAGGACCGCGGTCGTCGACGGCGAGGGCCCGGTGACGTACGGGGAACTGCTGCGGCACGCGCAGGCGGTGCGCGACCTGCTGCACGGCCACGGGTGCCGGCCCGGTGTCCCGGTGGCCGTCGCCCTGCCGAAGGGGCGGCACCAGGTGGCGGCCGTGCTGGGCACACTGCTCGCGGGATGCCCCTACCTGCCGCTGGACACCGCCCAGCCCCGCGCCCGCCGCGACCGTATCCTCGCCGACGCCGGGGTGCGCCACGTCCTCGCGCCCGCCGCCGAGGCGGCCCGGTCCCGCCCGGCGGACCCCGGCCGGCCCTGGCCCGCGGCCGTGCAGGTCCTGGGGTGCGACCCGGCCGCACCGCACGCGGCGCCGGCACCGCCGCCGGCAGGCCCCGCGGCACCGGGCGACCTGGCCTACATCATCTACACCTCCGGCTCGACCGGCACGCCCAAGGGCGTGATGATCAGCCACCGGGCGGCCCTGAACACCGTCGCCGACGTCACCGGCCGCTACCAGGTCGGGCCGGACGACCGGGTCCTGGGACTCGCGGGCCTCGGCTTTGACCTGTCCGTCTACGACATCTTCGGGCCGCTGTCCGTCGGCGCCGCCCTGGTGCTGCCCGACCCCGAGCGGCGCGGCGACCCCTCGCACTGGGCGCGGACCGCGGCCGTGCACCGGGTCACCGTGTGGAATTCGGTGCCCGCCCAGCTCCAGGCCCTGGAGCGGTATCTGGGCCACGACCCGGACCACGACCTGTCCGCGCTGCGGCTGGCCCTGCTCAGCGGCGACTGGCTGCCGGTCGGCCTGCCGGACGCGATCCGCGGCAGGATCCCCGGCCTGCGGGTGGTCAGCCTGGGCGGCGCCACCGAGGCCGCGATCTGGTCCATCGCCCACCCGGTCGGCGAGGTGGACACCCGCCGGCCGAGCATCCCCTACGGCCGTCCGCTGGCCAACCAGACCTTCCACGTGCTCGACGCGCAGATGCGCGACCGCCCCGACTGGGTGCCCGGCGAGCTGTACATCGGCGGCGAGGGGCTGGCCGTGGGCTACCTTGGCGACGCGGCCCGCACCGCCGAGCGCTTCCCCACCCATCCGGTCACCGGCCGCCGGCTCTACCGCACCGGCGACCTCGGCCGCTACCGGCCGGACGGGGTCATCGAGTTCCTGGGCCGCGCCGACGCCCAGCTGAAGATCCGCGGCCACCGGGTGGAGCCCGGCGAGGTGGAGGCCGCCCTCGCCGCCCATCCGCAGGTCGGCGCCTGCCGGGTGATCGCCGACACCACCGGCGGCGACCGGCGCCTGGCCGCCTTCGCCACCCCCGCGCCGCTCCCGGCGGGCGCCGCGCCGGCCGGGGAGGACGCCGGCTGGGCCGCCGCCCGCGGCGCGTACCGGCGCCTCGCCCGCGCGGCCGACCCGGCGGCGCTGCGGCGCTCCTCGGACCTGCTGCGCGCGGCGGTGCACGCCTCCCTCGCCCATCTGCTCACCGAATGCGGCGTGTTCGCCGCCGGGGACGTGCGCGAGGAGGACGAGGTGCTGGCCGCGCTCGGCGCCGCGCCCGAGCACCGGCCGCTCGCCCGGCGCTGGCTCGCCGCCCTGGCGGACGCCGGCCGGCTGCGCCGGCTGCCCGGGGCGCGCTGGGAGGGCCTGCGGACCGCGGACGCCGCGGACGCCGAACGGGCCTGGGACGCCGCTGTCGAGGGCACGGTCGCCGACCTGTGGCCGCGCGAGGTGGTGGAGCTGTTCCGTTCCGCCGCCGGGCAGCTGCCCGCCCTGGTCCGCGGCGAACAGCAGGCGGCGCAACTGCTGTTCCCGCAAGGGGACTCGCGCACCGCCCGCGCCGCGTTCGGCGGCAGCCTCGCCGTACGCGCCCTCAACGGGGCGGTGGGAGCTTTCGTACGGGCCGAGGCCCGCTCACGCGCCGGGACGGGGCGGCCGTTGCGGGTCCTGGAGGTGGGCGCGGGCGTCGGCGCCACCACCGACGAGGTGATCGCCGCGCTGGACGGCACCGGGACCGGGCCCGCGGCGGACGCCGGGACCGCGCCGTACGTGGAGTACGTCTACACCGACGTGTCGCTGTTCTTCCTGAACGCCGCGCAGGAGCGCCACGCGCACCTGCCGTGGATCACCCACACGGTGTTCGACATCGACGCCGACTACCGCGCGCAGGGCTTCGAGCCCAACACCTTCGACGTGATCCTGGGCGCCAACGTGCTGCACAACGCGCGGGACCTCGGCCGGTGCCTGGCCCGGATGCGGGGACTGCTCGCCCCCGGCGGCGCGCTGGTGCTCACCGAGGCGACGCGGGAGCGTCCCGAGCTCATGGTCTCCATGGACTTCCTCATCGGCGCCCAGCTGGGCGGGGAGGGCTTCGCGGACGACCGCGCCGGCAGCGGCGGGGCGCTGCTGGACGCGGGGCAGTGGCGCGAACGGCTGGCCGCCGCGGGCGGGGTGGCGCCGCCGGCCCTGCCGGAGTCCGCGGCCGACCCGCTCGCCGGGTCGGGCATGGCCCTGGTCGCCGCCCGCTTCAAGCCGCGGCTGGCCGCACCGGACCCGGGCGAGCTGCTGGACCACCTCGCCGAGCAGGTCCCCGCGTACATGGTGCCCGCGCACCTCCAGGTCGTCGACGAGCTCCCGCTGACCGCCAACGGCAAGGTGGACACCGCGATGCTGCGGTCCTGGCTCCCGCGCAGCGCGCCCGCGCGGAGCAGCGGGTGGGTGCCGCCGCGGGGCCCGCTGGAGGAGCGGATCGCCGAGGTGTGGGCCGCGCTGCTCGGCAGCGAACGCGTGGGCCGGGACGACGACTTCTTCCACAGCGGCGGCGACTCGCTGCTCGCCGCCCGGTTCGCCGCCCGGCTGCGCGAGACGCTGCCGGCAGCCGCGGCGCGGCCCTTCGACGCCGTGCTGCGGCAGCTGACGGCCGGCCCGACGGTGGCCGCGCTCGCCGCCTGGCTCGCCCTCGGGGCCGAGGACGCGCAGGAAGCGCAGGACGGGCAGGGCGCGCGGTGAGCGTCCTGGTGCGGCACCGCGGCCCGGCCCGGCCGCGTACCCGGCTGGTGTGCTTCCCGCACGCCGGCGCCCCGCCGGGCTTCTTCACCGCGTGGGGCGCCGGCCTGCCCGCCCACACGGAGGTCCTCACCGCCCGCTACCCCGGCTCGCCCGCCGAGGGGGCCGCGCTCGGCGACGTCGCCGCCCTGGCCGCCGCCGCCCTGGACGCGCTGGCGCCGCGCCCCACCCACCTGTTCGGCCACAGCATGGGCGCCCTGGTGGCGTACGAGACCGCGCGCCGGCTGCGGCGGCCACCGGCCCGGCTGTACGTCTCGGCGTGCGACGCCCCGCCGGTGGGCCGGGCACCCGTCGACGTCAGCGGCGACGACGCGCTCCTCGGCGAGCTGCGCAGGATCGGCGGCACCGACCCGGGCCTGCTCGGCGACGAGGCGGCGCTCGCGGCCCTGCTGCCCCGCATCCGCCACCACTTCGACCTGCTCAACGGCTACGCGTTCAGCTCGGGCCCGCCGCTGACGTGCCCGGTGACGGCCTTCCACGCCCACCAGGACACCGAGGCCACCGCGGACGCCGTCGGGCGCTGGCGCGAGGTCACCGCGGCGGGCTTCGACCTGCGCGGCTTCCCCGGCGACCACTTCTACCTCGTCGCGCAGCGCGACCAGTTGCTGGCCGAGATCGGCACCCGCCTCGACGCCCCGGCCGCCGACTGGCAGCTGGCCCCCTGACCGTCAGGACACCTGGAGAACCCATGGACTTCGGCATCAACTTCTTCCCCGTGCTGCCGCCGGAACGCAAGAGCGCGCAGGACTACTACCGCGAGGTGATCTCGCTGTCCCGGCACGCGGAGCGACTCGGTTTCGAGCATGTGCAGACCGTGGAGCACCACGGAACCCCGTACGGCGGCTACTGCCCGGACCCGGTGACCCTCCTGGCGGCCGTCGCGGCCCGCACCGACCGGATCCGTATCACCACCGGCGCGGTCATCCTGGCCTTCGACCACCCGCTGAAGGCCGCCGGGCGGCTGGCCATGCTGGACAACCTGTCCGGCGGGCGGCTGGACGTCGGGTTCGGCCGGGCCTTCCTCCCCGACGAGTTCGACCTGTTCGACGTGCCCATCGAGCAGAGCCGGGCGCGTTTCGCCGAGGGCGTGGAAGCCTGCCGGCGGCTGTGGACCGAGCAGGACGTCGAATGGAAGGGCACCTTCCACCGGTTCGGCCCGGTCACGGTGCTGCCGCGGCCGGTGCAGCAGCCGTGCCCGCCGATCTTCGTCGCCTCCGCCAGCAGCGCCGAGTCCTGCGCCGCCGCCGGACGCTCCGGCCACCACCTCCAGGTCGTGCCCTCCCTCACCACCCGGCAGCAGCTGCGGGAGATGCTGGACGCCTACCGCGACGCGCGGGCGCGGGCCGGGCACCGGGGCGCCGGCCGCATCCAGCTGAAGTACACCTGCTACCTCGCCGAGGACCGCGACGACGCCCTGGCCGCCGCCCGGGTGTTCGAGCAGAACTACACCGCCTTGATGGCCGACGCCATCGCGTCGTGGAAGTCCGCGCGCAGCGACCAGTACCCGGGCTACGAGGCGATGATCGACAAGGTGCGCCGCTACGACTTCGACGCCTCCCTGGCCGCCGGGAAGTTCCTGGCCGGCACCCCGGACGACGTCGCGGGCCGGCTGGCCGCGGACCGGCAGGAGCTGGGCGCCGACCTGACGGTCAGCCTCCAGTTCAACCCGGGCTGGACCGACGCCGGCCGGGCCGCGCACGGCATGGACCTGTTCGCCGGCCATGTCGTGCCGGCGCTGGGCGGCGGGGTGCGGGACGGGCTGCTGTACGCGTGAGTGCCCGGCCGGGGCGGCGGGGGAGCGACCCCGCCGCCCCGGCCGGTGTCACCGGCCGGTGAAGCGCGCCGGCGCGGTGAACTCCAGCGGCACGGTCGTACGGCCGGTCGTGGCGAGCTCGGCAAGCGCCTCGCCGACGCCCAGCGCGTGCTTGCCGCCGTGGGCGTTGCACCCGCCCGCGACGATGATCCGCGGCTCGGCCGGCAGCGGCCCCAGCACGAACTGGCCATCGGGCGTACGGCCGAACCGCCCGACCGCCGCCCGCTCCGGCACCGGCGGCAGGCCGGGCGCGTACCGTGCCAGCAGCCGGGACAGGCTCTCCCAGTCGGTACGGGCCACCGAGCGGTCGGTGTCCTCCGGCTCCACCGTCCTGAAGCCCTCCCCGGCGTACTCCAGCCCCAGCTTGACCGGGTGCCCGCCCTCGCTCCCGCAGCCCCACAGCACGGCGCCCGACGGCAGTTCGCGCATGAACACCGGGAAGCGCTCCAGGGTGAAGCGCCGCCGCGCCCGGGCGTCCGGCGCGTACCAGGTCAGCGGCATGCGGACGGTTTCCAGGGGGAGGCCGGGGACCAGCGTCTGGAGCCACGGCCCGGCGCTGACCACGACCCGCCGCACGTACAGCGAGCCCGTGGCGGTCGCCACGCGCACCCCGCCGGGTTCGGGGACCAGCCCGGTGACCGTGCTGCCGGTCAGCACCCGCGCCCCGGCCCGGACCGCGCAGTCGGCCGCGGCCCGCGCCGTCGCCTCGGGCCGCACCAGGCCGGCCTGCGGTTCCCATACGGCGATGTCGTGCGGGTCGAGCCCGGTGTGCGCCGGGAAGCGGTCGGCCAGTTCGCCGGGGGTCAGCCGTTGCACGGCGATGCCGTGCCGCTCGGCGGCGCGCAGTGTCCCGCCGGCCACCGGACCACTGGGCGGGCCGATGAGCAGGCCGCCGCCGGGCACGAACAGCCGGGTGCCCGCGGCCTCCTGGAGGACCTGCCACAGCTCCAGCGAGCGCCGCGCCAGGGGCACGAGACCGGGGTGCTCCAGGCACGTGGTCCGGAACATCCGGGAACCGCCGTGCGAGGCGCCGAGGGCGTGGGCGATGCCGTAGCGCTCCAGCCCCACGCAGTCCACGCCCCGTTCGGCGAGCTGCCACAGTGCGGCCGTACCCCAGGCGCCCAGGCCGACGACCGCCACCTCCGCGTCGTACGCGTGCATGATGCCCTTCCTCCGGTCGGGGGACGTGCCAGGTCAGTGCCGCCGGTCCGGCGCGGGCATGCCGTCCAGCGCGACGGTCCGGTCGGCGTAGCCGGCCACGAGCGCCGGGTCGTGCGTGATCATCAGGACGGACAGGCCCTGCTGCTCGCCGAGCCGGGCGAGCCGGGTGTGCACGGCCCGCGCGGTGGCCCGGTCCAGCTGCGAGGTCGCCTCGTCGCACAGCAGGACCGCCGGGCGGGCGCACAGGGCGCGGGCGAGCGCGACCCGCTGCTGCTGGCCGCCGGACAGCCGGCCCGTGGTGCGCCGGGCGACGGCGGCGGGCAGCTGCAGCAGGTCGAGCAGCCGCGCGGCCTCCTGCCGTGCGTCCTCGCGGCCCAGCCCTGCGAGCCGGCGCAGCGGCCGGGTCAGCGTCGCCTCGACGGTGCGGTGCGGGTTGAGGGCGCCCGCGGCGTCCTGCGGGACCAGCTGGACCAGGTGGCGCAGCGGAGCGGGCCTCTCCCGCAGCGGGAAGGGGAGGTGCCGCCCGTCCAGCAGCAGCCGCCCGGCGACCGGGCGGTGCAGCCCGGCCAGGCACCGGGCCACGGTGGTCTTGCCCGTCCCCGACGGGCCCAGCAGCGCCACGCACTCGCCGGGCTCCAGGCGCAGCGACAGGCCCTCGGCCACGCCGCGGGTGCCGTGGGCGGCGCTCAGGCCGACGGCTTCCAGGCCGGCCCGGGCGCCGGCCGCCCGCCCGGCCCCGTCCGGGCCGCCCGTGCGGGGCGGCGGGGCCGCTCCGTGCTCGCCGCGGTGCGGTTCGCGCAGCCGTCCGCGGTCCAGCACGAGGGTCCGGCCGGCGAGCCTGCGGGCCACGTCCGGGTCGTGGGTGATCACCAGCAGGGTGAGCCCGCGGGCGGTGACGGCGGCGTCGACGGCGCGCAGCGTGGCGTCGGCCGCCGCGGCGTCGAGGCCGGAGGTGGGTTCGTCCAGGACGAGGAGCCGCGGCTGCGCGGACAGCGCCCGCACGAGCGCGACCCGCTGCTGCTGGCCCCCGGAGAGCTGGTGCGGGAAGCGCCGCAGGAAGCCGGGGTCGGCGGGCAGCCCGACCTCGTGCAGGCGCGCCGCGGGATCCCGGCCGTCCCGGGCCAGTTCGTCGAGCTGGGCGGCCACCCGCAGCGTCGGCGTGAGCGTCTGCGCCGGGTTCTGCGGCAGGTAGCCGACGACGGTACGCCGCAGGTGCCGCAGCGCGGTGCCGCCGGCGGCCAGCATGTCGTGCCCGCCGACGGTGACCCGGCCCCCGGTGACGTGCAGGCCCGGGCGGACCGCGCCCAGCAGCGTCAGGGCGAGGGTGGTCTTGCCGCTGCCGGAGGGGCCCAGCAGCGCCACCCGCTCCCCGGCCGCCACGCGCAGGGTGACGCCGTCCAGGACGGCCCTGCCGGCGCCGTCCACGGTCCGCAGCCCGGTCACCTCGACCGCGGCCCCGGCGGTGCCGGTCATGCCGCGGCCCCGCGGGTCAGCCGGTCCAGGCCCAGGTTCACGCAGACCACCAGCAGTGCCAGGGCTCCGGCCGGCGCCGCCACGCCCCAGGGCGCGAGGGTGACCCCGGACAGGTTCTCGCTCACCATGGCGCCCCAGTTGGGGCCCTGCGGCCCGAAGCCCAGGAAGGCGGCGGTCGCGGAGATCTCCATGGCCCCGGCCAGGCGTGCCCCGGCGTCCGCGAGCAGCGGCCGGGCCACCGCGGGCAGGACCTCGCGCAGCAGCACGGAGGCGGTGGACTCGCCGAGCGCCGGGGCCAGTTCGACGTATCCCGCGGTGACGGTCCGGCGGGCCGCGGCATGCGTCAGGCGGGCCACGAAGGGGGCGCCGGTGACCACGACCACCAGGCCGAGGGCGAGGGCCGAGCCGCCCCGCGCGTCGACGGCCACGAGCAGGACGAGCACCGGCGGGAAGACCAGCAGCAGCTTCGTCGCCGCGCCGAGGACCGTGCCGGCCCGGCCGCCCAGATACCCCGACACGGTGCCGGCCGCCGCGCCCAGCAGGCAGGCCGCCGCGGTCGCCGCGGCCGGCAGGAACACCAGCGGCCGGCCCCCGGCGAGCAGCCGCGACAGCACGTCACGGCCCAGCGCGTCGGTGCCCAGCGGGTGCCCCGGCCCCGGCGGGGCGTAGGAGGGCCCGGCGATCGCCGCCGGGTCGTGCGGCGCGAGCGCCGGCCCGGCGACGGCCACCGCGAGCAGCACCGTCACGACGGCCGCCGCGTACACCCGCCTGCGGCGGCCGGCCGCCACTGCCGGCCGGGTGCGGCCCCCCGGTGGCCGGCGGGCGGCGGGGGCCGGCGCGGGTTTTGTTCCGGCGGGCGCGGTCATGACCGCCTCCCGCGGCGCGGGTCGGCGAGCAGGCCGGAGAAGTCGGCCGCGGCGAAGCCGAGCGTGACGAGCGCGACGACCACCAGCGCGGCCCCTTCGGTGAGCGGGGTGTCGTGGTCGTGGACCGAGGCGACCAGCAGCTGCCCGAGGCCCGGGTAGCCGAAGGTCTGCTCGACCACCGCGGTGCCGCCGACGAGCAGCGCGGCCATGGACGCCAGCGCCTGCGCGCAGGGGGCCAGGGCGGACGGCAGCAGGTGGCGCACCAGCACGCGCCGCCGGGGCAGGCCGGCCAGGCGGGCCGCCTCGACGTGGGGGAGCCGGGCGGCGTCGGCGACGGCCGCGCGGATCAGCCGCCCGGCCCAGGCGCCGCCGAACAGCGCCAGGGTCCCGGCCGGGAGGACCAGGACGACCGGCCGGGCCAGCGGGGTGCCGCCGAACGGCGGCAGGGAGACCGCGGGCAGCCAGCCCAGCAGCCCGGCGAAGACCACGCACGCCCCGCTGGCCCATACGAGGACCGGCGTGGACAGGACCGCCACGGACGCGGTGCTCAGCGCGGTGTCGGTACGCGACCCGGGCCGCAGGCCGGTGACCAGGCCGGACGTCACGGCCAGCACCGCCCCGGCGGCGAAGGCCGCCGCCGCGAGGACGAGGCTGTTGAGCAGCGGCTGCGCGAGGACGGCGGCGACCGGCCGGCCCGACTGGAAGCTGGCGCCGAGGTCGCCGTGCACCGCGCCCTCGATCCAGCGCAGGTAGCGGACGGGCGCGGGCTCGTCCAGGCCCAGCCGGTGCCGGGTCGCGGCGAGTTCCGCGGGCGTGGCGTTCTGCCCGAGCAGCGTGGTGGCGGCGTCGCCCGGAACCGCTTGCAGGGCCGCGAACAGCAGCGCCGACTCGACGGCCAGCGAGGCGGCGAGCGCAGCCACCCACGCCAGGGCCCTGCGGGGCAGGCGCCGCCACCCGCGGGCGGCGAGCGCGCGGGCGGTGGCCGCCCGGGCGGCCGGCGCGCCGGCGGCAGGGCCGCCGGCGGGCAGCGGCTGCGCGCGGGCGCTCACACCGTCACCCGGTGGAAGAGGGGCGTGCCCTGGCTCCACGCCACGCCGGCCAGGCCGCTGCGGGAGGCGTCGGTCTGCTCGGCGAAGCCCCACACCAGGTCGCCGCCGTGGTCGTGGAAGTCCTGCTGGATCTCCTGGAAGCGCTGCGCGCGCCGCGCGTCGTCCACCGTGGCGAGCGCGGCGTCCAGCGCCGTGTAGAAGGAGGCGGGCGCCCCGGTGAAGTTGAACGGGGCGTTCTTGGCGTCCATCAGCGCGATGTGCACCGCGGCGGGCCGGTTGATGACGTAGAAGGTCTGGAAGGCGGTGCGCCGCAGGGCCGCGGGGTCGGCGAAGTAGGTGTCCGCCGAGACGGTGCGCAGCCGCACGTCCAGGCCGCACTGCCGGGCCTGCTGGACGAAGACCTGGGCCGACTCGGCCAGGCCCGGCACCAGTTCGGCGACCTGGAGGGTGACGCCGGTGACGCCGGCGCGGGTGAGCAGCGACCTGGCCTGGTCCGGGTCGTGGGCGCGCTGCGGCAGCCCGTCGGCGTATCCGGGCAGGCCGAGGCCGACGAGGTCGTTGCCCACCTGCCCCTGGCCGAGCAGCACATTGCGGACGAGCTGCGTACGGTCGGCCGCGAGCCGCACCGCCTGGCGCACCTCGGGGCGGTCGAAGGGCGGGACGCTCGCGTTCATCGCCAGCAGCAGGGCGTTGGAGGTGGCGGCACCGCCGCGGTGGATCGTCACCCCGGCGGTGTGCGCGTGGGCGCGCGCGGCGGCGGCGCTGATCCCCACGGCGTAGTCCAGTTGCCCGGCCACGACGGCGTTGACGCGTGCCGCGGGGTCGGTGAGGCGGCTGATCTCCAGTCCCGCGAGGCGGACCGGCCCGTCCCAGTAGTCCGCGTTGGCGGTCAGCCGGACGGCCTGCGACGCGCTCGCCGTCCACCGGAAGGGTCCTGAGCCGGTCGGCCTGGCGGCGAAGTCGGTGGTGCCCTCGGGGAAGACGGTGGACAGCGCGCCGAGGAAGGCGCCGACGAAGTCGCCGCGGGCGCGGGTGAGCGGTATGCGCAGGGTGCGGGCGTCCAGCGCGCGGATGCCGGCGGTGTCCACGTAGGCGGCGAGCCCGCCGGCCAGGGCGCTGCTCTTCGGGTCGTAGAGCAGGCGCAGGCTGTACGCGGCGTCCGCGGCGCGTACCGGCCGCCCGTCGTGGAAGGTCGCGCCGGTGCGCAGGGTGACGGTCCACACGGTCGCGTCGGCGTTGGGCTCGGCGGCGCTCGCCAGGCGCATCTCGTAGCTGCCGCCGCGCAGCCGCACCAGCGGGTCGTAGAGGTGGGCCAGGATCAGCGCGCCCGCCCCCGGGCTCGGCATGCGCGGGTCGAAGGTGATGCCCCCGGCCGGGGCCGCGGCCCCCACCCGCAGGTGCGCGTCGGCGGCACCCCCGCTCGCGCCGCACGCGCTGAGGGCGGGCTGGACCAGCAGGCCGGCGGCGACGGCCGCACCGCCGGCCAGGATCCGCCGGCGCCCGGGCCGTTCCCGGTGCGGGGCCGGGGCGGGGGACGGGGGCAGGGGAGAGCTCACGAGGGCTCCTCGGACGTACAGGTTTCTTAGGGCAGGCAAACCTTACCGTAATTACTGACCGCTGGTTAGAATCCCCGCATGCACACCACCGATCCACAGCCACTGCTGATCGACGCCGCCGATGCCGCCGCCGCGGACGCGCGGACGTCGTCGTCCGGGAACTGACCGAGGCCATCGCGGCGGCCGAGCGGACCGGCCGCCCCTTCGCCGCCGTCGTCCGCACCCCGGCCCCGGAGCCGCCCGGGCAGCGGCAGGGCGAGGCGCGGCGGCGGGTCGCCATGATCGAGCAGATGCGCCCGGGCCTGGAACGGCACTGCCGGGGGCTGGTGTTCGTGCTGCCGCCGCAGGCCGGCCAGGCGATCACCAGGCTCCAGCGCTCGGCGGAGCGGGTGTGGGGCTGCCGGGCGACGGCGACACCGGACCAGGGCGAGGCGCTGGCGCTCGCCGCCGCGTGGCTGGCCGGTGAGTCGTGAGGCGCTAGAGGCTCCTGGCCGGGGGAGCCGGCTCCCGGGCCGGCAGCCCGCGCAGCAGGACGTCGAGGAAGAGGTCGAACCGCGGCGGCTGTTCCCCCAGGTCGAGCGGGTTCTCCTGCACGGCCAGCCAGCTGATCACCGAGGTGGCGAAGATGTACCAGCTCTGCTCAGCGAGGTCCGGGTCCACGCCGGAGTGGGTGAAGGCGGCCACCGTCCGGGCGCGCAGCCGGCCGAACGACTCGGGGTTGTGGCGGTGCGGGCGGGCGGTACGGGTGGCGAAGCCCGGCACCGCGAGGAATTCGTCGTGCATCGCCCAGGCCAGGCGGGTCAGCCACGGCCGCCAGCCGCCGACCTGCTCCGGGTCCTCCTGCGGCAGGACGCGGTTCACCATCACCTCGCCGACCAGGTCGAACACGCCCTCCAGGCCGCCCACCCAGCCGTAGAGCGCGCCGTGGGTCACCCCGAGCCGCGCCGCGAGCTCCCGCATCGTCAGCGTGCTCAGGTCCCCTTCGAGGGCGGCGGCGACGATCTGCTCACGGCTGATCCGGGCCGGCCTCCCGGGGCGGGGGCGTCCCTGCGACGCGGGTCGGGCCATGAGCGCACTGTATCCGCCGCCCGGCAGCCGCCGCCCGGCCCCGCAGCCGCGCCCGCCGGCGCCGGCGCGGGCTCCTCGCGGCGGCGGGGCAGCAGCAGCGGGGTCGCCAGCAGCAGCACACCGGCCAGGCCGATCGCGGTACGCAGCCCCAGCAGCGCGCCCAGCCCGCCCCACACCGCCGTCAGCAGCGCGATCGAGGCCTTCGTCGACACGCTCCAGGCGGACAGCGTCCGGGTCACCCGGTCCGCCGCCGTACGCTCCAGGCGGTACGTGGCGCACAGCGGGTTGAACACCCCGCAGCAGAAGATGATCCCGAACTCCACGCCCATCACCAGCGCCAGCCCCCCGCCGCCCGGACCGGTGAACGCCAGGCCCACCGGCCACAGGGCCCGCCCCACCCCGGAGGCGACCAGCACCCGGCGCTGCCCGAACCGGGCGGCCAGCGGCCGGGCGAGCCGGGAGCCGACCAGCCCGCCGACCGCCGGCGCGGCGAAGGCGAGGCCGTACTGCCAGGGCGCGAAACCGAGCCGGCCCAGCATCAGCACCGTCAGCAGCGGCTCGCCGGCCATCAGCAGGCCGTTGTAGAAGGCGGTGTTGAGGAACAGCGGACGCAGCCCGGGGTCGGCGAGGATGTACCGCCAGCCGTCCAGCAGGTCCCCGGCCCGCAGCCGTACCGCCGCCCGCTGCCCGGGGTGCGGCTCGTGCCCGCCGCTCGCCCGCACGCCCAGCGCCGACAGCAGATAGCTGACCGCGTCGGCCACCACCGTCGCCACCGGGCCGAGCAGCCCGATCGCCGCGCCGCCCAGCGGCGGCCCGACGATCGTGGTCGTCCACGCGGTCGACTCGAAACGCGCGTTGGCGACCAGCAGGTCCCCGGCCGGCAGCAGCGACTTGAGATACGCGCCCGAGGCGGCGCGGAAGGTGATGTCGGCCGCCGCGACCACGACCGAGACCAGCAGCAGTTGCACGAAGGTGAGCACCCCCAGCGCGTACGCCGCCGGGATCGTCAGCAGCGCCGCGCACCGCGCCAGGTCCATTCCGACCAGCACCGGCCGCTTGCGGCGGAACTCCACCCACGGCCCGAGCGGCACCGCCACCGCCGCGCCCACCGCCGCCGCCACCGAGGACAGTCCGGCGACCTCGGCCGGTCCCGCGTGCAGCACCCGCACGGCGATCAGCGGGAACGCGCCGAAGGCGAGCCACGTCCCGAGCGCGCTCGTCGCGTACGCTCCCCACAGCCACCCGAAGGGCCGCCCCAGCCGCTGCCCGCGCACCCGCCCGCGCAGCCGCCCGCGCACCCGCTCCCGCAGCCGTCCCCCCGGCCGCCCCCGCACCCGCCCGCTCCGCATGCCCGACGCCCCTCACCGCTCGCCCGCACAACCGATCCGTGACCACCGGCATCCAAGCCAGAGCCGTGACCTGGGGTCAAACAACCGCGGAGCCGCCGGACACAACCGCCGGTTGTACCCCTAGGGTGCCGGGTGTGGACCTCGACACCATCAGGACCTTCGCCGCTGCCGCGGACGCCGGGCGGTTCCAGGACGCCGCGACCGAGCTCGCGGTCACCCAGCAGGCCGTCTCCAAGCGCATCGCCGCGCTGGAGCGCGAACTCGGGGTGCGGCTGTTCACCCGCACCCCGCGCGGCGCCGAACTCACCATCGACGGCCAGGCGTTCCTGCCGCACGCCCGCGAACTGCTACGGGTCGCCGAGCGCGCCGCCGCGTCCGTGCGCCCCGGCCACCGTCCGCTGCGCGTCGACGTGACCTCCTCGCGCAGTGCGCAGTCGGGCCTGATGCGCGGCTTCCACCGCGCGCACCCCGGCATCGACCTCGGCGTGCTGACGCTGTTCGACATCGATGCGGCCGTCGCCGCCATCCGCTCCGGCACCATCGACGCGTCCTTCCGCGCGGTCGGGATGCCCGGCCGGCCCCTGCCCGAGGACATCGAGTCCGTACGGGTCCTCGACGAGCCGCTGCAACTCCTCACCGGCCCCCGCCACGCGCTGGCCGGCGCCCGCTCGGTGACCCTCGCCGGGCTCACCGGGCACCGGATCTGGATGCCCGGCATCGTCCCCGGCACCGAATGGGCCGCCTACTACGACGACCTCACCGCCGAGTTCGGCCTCACGATCGAGGCGACCGGCCCCAACTTCGGCTCCGACGCGCTCCTCGACACCATCGCCGACACCCCGGCCCTGGCCACCTTCATGGGCGAGCCCGCCCGGCTCGTCTGGCCGGCCGGCCACGACCTGCGCCGCATCCCGGTCATCGACCCCGCGCCGGTCTACCCGCACTCCCTGCTCTGGCACCGCGACAACCCGCACCCGGCGCTGCCCACCCTGCGCGCCCACCTCGCCGCCACCACGGCCGGCCACGACCGCCCCGGCACCTGGGTCCCGCCCTGGGCCCGGTAGGTCAGGCGGGGGCCGCCCACCGGCCGGCCTCGGCCACCCGCGCCGTCACGGCCGGGCGGCGCGCCGGCCGCCGCCGCGTACGGCGCCGGTCTGGGCGCCCGGGGCGCGAGGGGAGTCGGCGGTCGGGGTGGCCGGGTCGTCGGTGGGGCGGGGCTCGGGCGAGGGAATGACGTCGCGGGTCGCGCGCGGCGGCGCGGGCGTGGACGTCGCGGCCGGCGGGGCGAGCGGGACCACGGGCGTGTGGCGGGCCGCCTCGGGGGCCGGCCACAGCAGCGCCGCGGCGGCGACCACCGCGGCGGTCGCGCCGGCCGCGCCGCCGGCCCGCAGCAGCCGGCGGCGGGCCGCCCGGCGCCGGATCCGCCGGAAGGCCCCCGGCGGCGGGGTGAGTTCGGCCGGGCCGCCGTCCAGCAGCAGCGCGGCCAGCTCCTCGTCGAAGGGCTCGTCCCAGGGCTCAACGGGTGTGATCAAGGCGTTCTCCCAGTCCGGCACGCAGGTATTCGCGGGCGGCGTGCAGGTCGGCCCTGATCGTGCCTTCCTTGCGCTTGGTCAACACGGCGATCTCCCGGATCGGCAGGTCGGCGTAGTAGTAGAGCAGCACGGCGGTCCGCAGCCGCTCCGGCAGCGACTGCACCAGCAGCCGCACCGGCACCGACGACTCCGCGCCCGCCTGCTGCCGGGCGAGCGCCGCCTCGGTGCCGGCCCGCCGGACCGCCCGCCGCTCGCGGTCCAGTTTGCGCCAGTGGTCGCGCACCAGGTTCGCCGCGGTGACGTAGACGAAGCCGCGCGGCTCCTCCACCGCCGACCAGTGCGCCCACAGGCGGGCGAAAGCCTCGGAGGCGATCTCGTGCGCGGTGCCGTCGTCGTCCACCAGACGGCGGCACCACCCGGCGAGACCGGGGTAGAGGGCGGCGAACAGCTCGGCAGCCGCCCGGTCCTTGGACGGGCTCAACTCTCTCCAGACGAGGGGGCGGTCAGCGACGCGAAGACGACCACGTTGTCGAGGTAGCCGCCGGCGGTGTGCGGCCCGCCGCAGGTGATCAGCCGCAGTTCGGGGCGGGCGGTGTCGCCGTAGACCTCCTGCGTCGGGAAGCGGTCCTTGGCGACGGTACGCACCGCGTAGACGGTGAAGACCGCCGAGGCACCGTCGTGCAGGCCCACCGTCACCCGGGCCCCCGGCCGCAGCAGGGACAGCCGGCGGAAGACCCCGTCGCCGTAACCGCCCACCGTCACATGGCCGAGCAGCACCGAGGGGCCCAGCTGCCCGGGGGTGGGCGAGCCGCGGTACCAGCCGGCGGGGGAGCCGGCCGCGATCGGCGGGACCTCCACCGTGCCGTCCGGCGCCAGGCCGAGCTGCGACACGGGTGTGTCGACCCCGATGTCCGGGATGCGCAGCCGCTCCGGCACCGACCGCGCGAGCGGCGCCGGGCTGCCGGCCGCGGGGGCGGACGGAGGCGCGGACAGGGGCGCGGACGGGGGGCGTACGGCCGCGGTGCTCCCGGCCGGCCCCACCGCGGCGGGCGCCGCCACGGGGGCCGGACCGCAGCCCGCGAGCAGGCACGTCAGGCAGAGCGCGGCGAGGACCGCCGGTGCGGCCGGCCGGGAGATACGCAAGGGTCAGCCCCGGGCCGCGGTCCGGCGGCGCAGGTAGACCGCGCCCGCGCCGATGACCAGCACGCCCGCGCCGGCCGCCGCGACCGTCACGGTGTCACCGGAACCGGCCGAGGGCGCCGGCACCCCGGTGTCGGGCGCGCCCGCGGGCACCGCCCGGACCTGCCCGCCGGTGGACCCGGTGCGGTCGCCGGCGCCGGCGGCCTGGCGGCCCGAGCCGGGCGACGGCACGGGACGGGGCGCCTGGGCGGTGTCGGAACCGCCCGCCGAACCGGCCGAGGGCCGCGCGGTGGGCGTCGCGCCGGCGTCGGCGGACGCCGTGCCGGCCCCGGCGAGGGCCAGCGCCGTGGCGCAGCCGAGGGCGGCGAGAACGGACCGTACACGCATGAAGCTCTCCTGTCGTTCGGCCCGGCGGCTCCCTCGACGGGGCGCCGGGCGGCCTCCCGGGCGGGAGACCGGACGGAGAGACGACGCGGCCACGGACCCTGCTGTAAAGGAATGGCAAAGTCGTGAGCGCACCGCCCGGCGCGGCGCCCGGCCGGCACGCACCGCGGCTGGTCCGCGGCTCGCGGGGTATGTGTCCCCCGGAGCCACGGAGGGTGGACGGGTGAGGGGGCACGGATGCGGAAGTGGACCGGACGCGCGTTTCCGCTCGGCGCGACGTACGACGGCGCGGGCACGAACTTCGCGCTGTTCTCCGAGGCCGCCGAGAAGGTCGAGCTGTGCCTGATCGACCACGGGCGGCGCGAGCGGCGGCTCGAACTCACGGAGGTCGACGGCTTCATCTGGCACGCCTACCTGCCGGGCGTGGGGCCCGGCCAGCGCTACGGCTACCGGGTGCACGGCCCGTACGAGCCCTGGCGCGGCCGGCGCTGCAACCCCGCCAAGCTGCTGCTCGACCCGTACGCCAAGGCCATCGACGGGCAGGCCGACGGCCACGAGTCGCTGTTCGGCTACCCGTTCGGCGACCCGCAGGGCAAGAACACCCAGGACAGCCTGCACCACACGATGCTGTCGGTCGTGACGGACCCGGCCTTCGACTGGGGCGACGACCGGCCTCCGGGCCACTCCTACCACGAGTCGGTGATCTACGAGGCCCACGTCCGCGGCCTGACCCGGCTGCACCCTCGACTGCCGCCCCAGATACGGGGGACGTACGCGGGCCTCGCGCACCCGGCGGTGCTCGACCACCTGACCGGGCTCGGCATCACGACCCTGGAGCTGATGCCGGTCCACCAGTTCGTCCAGGACGGCCACCTGCTGGACCGGGGCCTGCGCAACTACTGGGGCTACAACACCATCGGCTTCTTCGCCCCGCACAACGAATACTCCTCGGCCGGCGGAAAGGGCGGCCAGGTACGGGAGTTCAAGTCGATGGTCAAGGCGCTGCACGCCGCCGGCATCGAGGTGATCCTCGACGTTGTCTACAACCACACCGCCGAAGGCAGCCACCTCGGCCCCACGCTCTCGATGCGCGGCATCGACAACGCCTCCTACTACCGGCTCGTCGACGAGGACCCGGCGTACTACTTCGACACCACCGGCACCGGCAACTCGCTGCTCATGCGCAGCCCGCACGTCCTCCAGCTCATCATGGACAGCCTGCGCTACTGGGTCACCGAGATGCATGTGGACGGCTTCCGCTTTGACCTGGCGGCCACGCTCGCCCGGCAGTTCCACGAGGTCGACCGGCTCTCGGCGTTCTTCGACCTGGTGCAGCAGGACCCGGTGGTCAGCCGCGTCAAGCTGATCGCCGAGCCGTGGGACGTGGGCGAGGGCGGCTACCAGGTCGGCAACTTCCCACCGCTGTGGAGCGAGTGGAACGGCCGCTACCGCGACACCGTGCGCGACTTCTGGCGCGGCGAGCCGGCCACCCTGCCGGACCTGGCCTCCCGGCTTACCGGCTCCTCCGACCTCTACCAGGACGACAGCCGCCGGCCCCGCGCGAGCGTCAACTTCGTGACGTGCCACGACGGTTTCACGCTGCGCGACCTGGTCTCGTACAACGACAAGCACAACGAGGCCAACGGCGAGGACAACCGGGACGGCGAGGCGCACAACCGGTCCTGGAACTGCGGCGCCGAGGGCGACACCGACGACCCGGCGGTGCTGGAGCTGCGGGCCCGCCAGCAGCGCAACTTCCTCACCACGCTGCTGATCTCGCAGGGCGTGCCGATGATCGGCCACGGTGACGAGTTCGGCCGCACCCAGCACGGCAACAACAACGTCTACTGCCAGGACGGCGAACTGTCCTGGACGCACTGGGACCTCGACGCCGGGCAGCGCGAACTCCTCGACTTCACCCGGTCGTTGATCGCCCTGCGGCGCGACCACCCGGTCTTCCGGCGCCGCCGCTTCCTGCGCGGCGACACCGCAGGACCGGGCCCCGGCGACGCGGTGTGGTTCACCCCGGGCGGCCGGGTCATGGCCGACGGCGACTGGCACCGCGCGGACGCCCACGCCGTCGCCCTCTTCCTGGGCGGCGACGCCATCAGCGAACCGGACCCGCGCGGCGGCCGGATCACCGACGACTCCTTCTACGTCATGCTCAACAGCCACTACGAACCGGTCGAGTTCACCCTGCCGGCCCGCCCGTACGGCGACACCTGGCGGATCGCGGTGGACACCGCGGCCGGCGCCGAGGCCCGGGACGAGACGGAGTTCAAGGCCGGCGCGACGCTCACCGTCCCCTCCCGCGCGACGCTCGTCCTCACCACTCCCCGCCGCCCGCGCGGCCGGGTCCGCCGGGCCCTGACCGCCGCCCGCCGCCGCTGAGGCGCGGTATGCGGCGCTGCGGCCTGCGGTGTCAGCGCAGGGTCGGTACGGCGCCGCCCGCCGCCCACGCCACCGTCGTGCCCGGGACGTGCCGGGACCAGGCGGCGGCGAGGCGGGCCAGCCGCGCCTCGCCGGGCGGGGCCGGGCCGAGGCCGACGGCGTAGACGGCCTCGCCCTGCGCGGTGGCGAAGGGGCGCGGCCAGGCGTGGACGCCGGGCGTGCCGTCGTCCTCCAGCGCCGTGACCAGCGCCCGGACCCGGCCGCGGAAGCGGCCGTGCGCCGTCGCGAAGTCCTCGCCCGCGGGCGGCCGTACGGTCGCGACCGCCCATGCCGCATGCCGGCGGTGCAGCGGCGGGGGCGCGAGCAGCGCCGGCCAGGGGTCCGCACCCGTGGCCGCTGCGGTCTCCGCGAGCTCCCAGGCCCGGTAGAGCTCGTGCGTCAGCAGGTCGCGGAAGCCGGCGCCGACCTGCTCGGTGCACGAGCGCACCGGTGCGCTGGGGGTCAGCACCGTCACCGCCCCCTGCGCCGGGGGCACGTCCGCGGCAGCGGCCGGCGCCACCGGCTCGCGCCAGTCCCAGGCCGCCCAGCCGCCGAGGAAGCGGGCGAGCAGCTCGGCGGCCGGCAGCTCCCCGGCCTCCCGTACGGTCCGCGCCGCCAGCACCGCCCAGGCCAGGCCCGGCAGCCCGCCGAACGGCGCCGCGTCCAGGCCGCGGGCCCTCGCCCACGCCTTCACCTGCCGGGCCAGCCGGGCGAACGCCTCCTCCCGGCCGGCGACCGCCGCGCGTACGGCGTCCGCGTCGCTCACGGCGCTCAGCGCGATCGCCGCGGCCCGGCCCAACTCGGCCCGCCGCGCGACGGCTTCGCCCGCGGGCAGGTCACCGGTGGCGACCACCACCACGTCGACGTCCAGCCCCTGCCGGGTGAAGCGCAGGCCCGGCACCCGGGCACCGCGCACCTGCCGCACCTCCGCGCCCTCCGGCAGCCCGGCCGCGACCCGCCCGGCCACCTCGCCGATCCCGGCGGACCCCGGCACCGCCGCCACCAGGTCCAGGTCCGCGCCCGCCAGATGGCCGCCCATCCGCCGGGAGCCCACGACATGCACCGCGCCGCCGCCCAGCGCCGCGGCGACCAACTCGGCGGTGCGCCGGGCGAGTACGCCGTACGACGTCTGCTCGGGCGCGGGCTCGGCGGCTGCGGGGGAGCCGGCTGCGAGGGAGCCGTCTGCGGGGGAGTCCTGGGCGGGGGCGCCGTCCGCGGGGGAGTCCTGGGCGGGGAGATTGTCCGCCTCCTGCGCCCATCGCACCTCGCCCGTGCCGAGCGCGACCGTCGCCCGTACCCGCATCGGCTCGTCGCCGCGGCGCGACAGCAGCGCCAGCTCCCCGACCCGCGCCGCGACCCCCGCCACCCCCGACAGCCCCGCCGCGCACGCCGCGGCCGTACGCTGCGGGTCCCGGCTGCGGCCCAGGGTCAGATGCGGGGTGAAGCCCTCGTCCCGGCCCCGGCAGCCGGGAAAGCGCCGCGCCAGGGCCTGCCGCAGCTCCGCCCAGGGGCCGGCGCCGTCCGCCGCCGGGTCCAGCCACACCGTGGCGTCCTCCCGGTGGCCGAAGGTGTGCACGCCCGCCAGGCGCGCGGTGAACGCCGGGACCTGCGCCGCCGCGGCGGACAGCAGCCCGGCGGCCCGCTCGAAGTCCGACTCGGGCACGAAGCCGAAGAGGAGGTTCACATGCGGCGGCCAGCGGTCCACCTGCGGGTCGTGTGCGCGGCGCAACTCCTGGACCGGCGGCCACAGTTCGCCCGGCAGGATCCACGCCACCGCCGTACGGGCCGTGGGCGGCACGTCGAGCACCGCCGGCGCCGCCCCGTCCGCGGCCCCCTCCCAGGCCAGTTCCGCCTCGACGCCGAAGTGGTCCGAGGGGTGCAGGCCGTCAGGACCGGGGGCGTTGCCGTGCAGGGCCGCCCGGATGACGCGTACGCCCGGCGCGCGCAGCAGCACCCGGTCCAGCCGGGAGGCCCGGCCGGTCAGCGAGGACACCGCGGCCAGCGGGTTCGCGGCCGGGTCGAAGGTGGGGCTGCGGTCGGCCGGCCCGTGCGCGTCGGTCCACGCGTCGCGCATCCCGAGGGCGGCGGCCGGCCCGTCCCCGCCGTCGTTGAAGTCGCCGAGCAGCGCGACCGGCCCGTCCAGGCCCGCCAACCCCTCGGCGATGTCCGCGAGTTCGGCCTCCCGGCGGCCGGCGCCGTCGGCGGAGTGGTCGCTGCTCAGATGCGTGCCGGCCACCACGAGCGGGCCCGCCGCGGTGTCCACCGCCAGCGCGCCGACCGCCTTGTGCGGGCTCAGCGCATGCCGCCCGGCCTCCCGTACCGGCAGCCGGCTGAGCAGCAGCAGCCCGTCGCGGTCGATGTCCCGGCCCGCCGGATCGGCGTCCAGCACGTACCGCTCGCGCACCCACGGCTCGCGCGCCAGCAGGCGCAGCAGCCCGCTCTCGACCTCCTGCAGCGCGATGACGTCGGCGTCGGCCCCGCGCAGCGCGGCGAGCAGCAGCGGGCGGCGCCGGGCGGTGTGGATGAGGGCGCTGTCGTAGCGGTCCCACAGCGTGTTCCAGGTCAGCAGGCGCACGGTGCCGCCCGGGAGCGCCGTGCCCTGCGGCCCGGCGGCGTCCGCCGGGCGCCAGGCGCCGGCCGCCGGGTCCCACGCGTACGGGGTGCGCGCGGTGAAGAACGGCGCCCGCAGCAGCCGCGGCCGGCGCGCCCGGCCGGCCTCGCAGGAGTCGAGGCGGTCCGTGCCCGTCGCGCGGTCCCACACCACCTCGCCGTCCGCCTCGATGAACAGCACCCGGTGCCACGGGACTTCACCGCCCGGCACGAACGCCGGCAGCGCGACCCGCTTGGCGGGCGCCCCGCGCTGGAGCACGCCCAGCACGAAGCGGGCCGGGTCGAACCGCGCGTCCCAGCGCACCCGGTGGTAGATCTCCTCGCTGGTACGCATCACACGCCCTCCCCGCCCACCGCCGCGTACGCCCCGGTGCCCGCTCCGTACCGGCAAGCGTCCGGCGAGGCGGCGCCCGCCACGTCCTCCACCGTCCCGCTCGCGCCGACGTACCACACGCGGTGCGCCTGGCCCGGATACGGCGGGTCGAACCTGCGCAGCTGCCCCGCCAGTACGTCCCGCGGCACCGGATGCTGCCGCGCCGCGTTGCGCCGGGCCAGCTCCTCCTCGCCGGCCAGCACGACCGCGTGGGTGACCAGGGCGTCCCGCCGGCGCGCCACCGCCTGCACCGCCGAACGCTGCCGCCCGGTCAGCGAGGTGGCGTCCCACACCACGGTGCCGCCGCGCGCGAGCGCCGCGTCCAGCCGCGCCAACCCGTCGCGAAGTACGGCGGAGTTGGCGCTCTGGTCCGCCCGGGAGCCGCGGGCCAGCCGCAGTTCGTCCAGCGACACCGTCACGTCCACCCCCGGCAGCCCCGCGGCGAACGTGCTCTTGCCGCTGCCGGACGGCCCGACGAGGTGGACCAGCCGGGGGAAGTCCCCGTCCCGCCACCGCCAGGTCGCCGCGACCGCCTCCTCGACCGAGACCACCCGCCCCCGCGCGCACAGCTCCCGCGCCTGCGCCCAGCACCGGTCGGCGGCGTCCGCGCCGGCCCGCGCGCCCAGCGCCGCGCGCAGGCCGGCGCGCAGGTCCTCCAGCGGCGCCTCGCCCAGCAGCCCGGCGTCCTCGGCGTGCAGCGCGGACCACTCCACCTGCTCGCGCGCCCTGTCCGCCGCCGCGCCGTCCCGCCCGGCGAGCACCGCGCCCGCCACCGCGTGCAGTACGCCCAGGTCCGCCGCCGCGGCCATCCGGACCAGCCCGCCCGCCCGCTCGGCGTCGGGATACGGCTGGTGCAGGAGGGGATGGAGGCCCACCAGGTCGCCGACCCGGCGGGCCTGCCGCATGCCGAGCCGCGCGGCGAGCCGCGGCACCGCCCAGGACCGCCGGCGGCCGTGCAGCGCCGCCGCGAGCACCCCCGCCAGCCGCGCGTCGCCGGTCCGCCCCAGCACGTCCAGCCGCGCCGCCGCGTCGGCGGCCACCGCCTCGGCCTCCGGCGGCACGCGGTCGCCTTCCGCCAGCCCCGCCGCCGCGAGCAGCGCCGCCGCCTGCGCGCCGCCCCCGGACCGTACCGCCCACAGCGGCGCGGCCGGCCCGAGCCCGTTCTCCACGACGGCGGCGTGCATCCAGTGCGTGTCGGTCTGTACGTGCCCGGGCCGCACCCACTTGGCCACCCGCTCCCCGAACTCCCGGGCCCCGAAGCCCTCGACGCTGCGGACGACGTACCCCTCGCGCCGCGCGGTGTCCCACCCGGCCGCCAGCCGGCGCAGCGCCCGCTCGTCGTACACCCCGCGCCACAGCACCCGCGGGACGGGCACGCCCAGCCGGCGCAGGAAGCGCACGGTGGCGTCCCAGTCCAGGCAGCGCCCGGCGGCGTCCCACACGGAGAACCCGTAGAACCAGCTGTCCAGGTCGTCGTACGCGAGGGAGTGGCGGGCCTGCATGTTCTCCCCGCACACCCGCCAGCCGGCCGGGATGTGCGGCCCGATCCGCCCCTGGAGGGCCTTGACCCAGGTCCGCGACGGGTGGTGGGCCGAGTCCGGCGAGCGGGCGTGCAGCCCGTCCGCGTACAGCGTGGTGTTCTCGCCGTCCAGCTTCTCGGTGACCACGACCTCCCGCCCGCGCAGCCCCGCGAGCCCGCCCGCCAGCACGTCGTCCGCCGCCACCCCCGGCGACCAGGGCAGGTGGGGGGTGCGCGGGTAGTGCGTTCGCATGGCGGCACGGCTCTCGTCCGGGACGGGGACGCCCGGCTCTCCTCCGCGGCCCGGCGCGCAGCCACTGTAGGAACCCCGCCGGCGCCCGCACCACCCGATTACGGCCGCCGGGGGAGCGTCTGCTCACTCCTTGCTGCTGAGTTCCCCCAGCGGCTCGGGGCCGTCGGCGAGGGCTTGTACGGCCGCCGGCCAGGCGGTGTCCGCGGGGTCGAGGGCGCTGCGCAGGTACGCCGTGGTCATGCGCTGGAGCAGGGCGACCCGCGCGGGGTTCTCGTCCGTCGTCTCGGTCACCCCCCAGCCGGTCACGCCGCCGAGCGAGTGCTCCGCGCCGTACAGCGTGAGCAGGCTCTTCGGGCCGGGGCTGTAGGCGTACGCGTCGGTGAACCAGTCGGGGCCGCGGGTGGACAGCGCCGACTGGTCCTTGTCGCCGGCGACGAAGAGGGCCGGCGCGGTGAGGCCGGCGAACGACGGCCGCATGAAGGGGAAGTGCTCGGCGGCGAACGGCGTGAGGCTGTCGCCCAGGCCGGTCAGGGCGAGCAGCACCCCGGCCCGTACCCGCGGGTCCGTCAGGTCCTCGCCCGGCTCGCCGGCGTCGTCCAGGACCCGCGCGCCCAGCAGCATGCTCGCCGTCTGGGCGCCCCAGGAGTGCCCGGCGACCGCGACACGGTCCCGGTCCACCCGCCCGCCGAGCCCCGGCAGCGCGGCCTCCAGCGCCTCCAGCCCGTCCAGCACCCGCGTCAGGTCCTCGACGCGCAGCCGCCATATGTGCGGGGTGCGGGGGTCGCCGGCGGGCAGCGCCAGGGTGCGCGAGTCCAGGTGGGTGGGCTGGACGACGACGAAGCCGTGCGCGGCCCAGTGGTCGGCCAGCGGCGCGTAGCCGTCCATCGAGGAGCTGAAACCGTGCGAGAGGACGACGACGGGCAGCCTCTCGCCGCTCGCCGGGGCGGACACCCGGACCTGGAGGTCGGTGCCCCGGCCCGGAGCGGCCAGGACGACGGGCCGTACGGACACCACGGCGGACGGTGCTCCGGCGCTGTCGCGCACGGGCGGTGAGGTGAGGTCGGACATGGGAGGGCCTTTCATCGGGCGCGGCGGACGCGGCGCTTCGACGCCGGTGCCGGCTTCTGTCATCATGAGGTGAAGCGGAACGCTGATCCGCTTCCTGTCGACGACGATACGGAACCGTGTTCCGCTTTGCAAGCGCACCCTCGCGGGCGCGTCACGGAAGGAGCGCCGAGATGGCCGAGACCAACGGCACCGGCCCGGCGACCCCCGAGGGCCCGGCGGCGTCGGACGGCGAGGCGACCGCCGACGGCTCGGCGACCCCGGACGGCCAGGCAGCCCCCGCTGGCCCAGCTGCCCCGGACCCCCCCGCCCGGGCCCGGCGGCGGGACGCGCAGCGCAATCAGCGGAGCCTCCTGGACGCCGCCGCCGCGGTCTTCGTCACCTCCGGCGTGGACGCGCCTGTGCGGGATATCGCCGCCAGGGCCGGCGTCGGCATCGGCACGATCTACCGGCACTTCCCGACCCGCGCCGACCTGGTCGTCGCCGTCTACCGCCACCAGATCGACGCCTGCGCCGAGGCCGGCCCCGTCCTGCTGGCGGCCGGGCCCACCGCGCATGCCGCCCTCGGCCGCTGGGTCGACCTCTTCGCCGACTTCCTGGTCACCAAGCACGGCCTGGCCGCCGCGATGCAGGGCGACGCCCCCGGCTTCGAGGCCCTGCACGCCTCCTTCCTCGAACGCCTCCTGCCGGTGTGCGCCGACCTGCTGGACGCCGCGACCGCCGCCGGCGAGATCCAGGCCGGCGTGGACGCGTACCAGCTCATGCGCGGCGTCGGGAATCTGTGCGCCGGCGCCGAGAGCGACCCCCGCTACGACGCCCGCCGCCTGGTCGCCGTCCTCGTCGCGGGCCTGGCCGTACCGCACTGACGCGGCCGTATCCGCACCGGCGCGGAAAAACTTTCCGCGCCGGTGTCGATCCGGCCGCCTCCCGTTCGACGCATCCGGTGTGCGGCACCCCGCCGCACCGGGCACGACACGGCACGACACGAACGAACGAGGACACGCGCATGGACCAGCTGCTGAGAGTCATGAACTTCAACATCTCCCGGGACGGCATCGGCGCCGGCCCCGACGAGCGGCAGAGCCTGGAGCAGCCGTTCGGGCTGCCCGCCCCCGAGCGGCTGTTCGGCTGGTGCGGCGCCACCGCGAGCTGGCCCATGCGCACCGACCCCGGGGGCACCCGCGGCCTCGACGACTACTTCACCCGCGACTTCGCCCGCAACATCGGCGCCGAGATCATGGGCCGCAACAAGTTCGGCCCGCAGCGCGGGCCGTGGCGCGACCACGACTGGAACGGCTGGTGGGGCGACGAGCCGCCGTTCCACACCCCGGTGTTCGTCATGACCCACCACACCCGCCCGTCGATCACGCTGTCCGACACCACCTTCCACTTCGTCGACGACACCCCGGCCGCGGTCCTCGAACGGGCGAAGGAGGCGGCCCAGGGCAAGGACGTCCGCCTCGGCGGCGGCGTCAGCACCGTCCGGGAGTTCCTCGACGCCGACCTCGTCGACAGCCTGCACGTGGCCGTCGCCCCGGTGGAGCTCGGCGAGGGCATCCGGCTGTGGGACTCGCCCGAGGACCTTGCCGACCGGTTCCACCTGGAGGTCGTGCCGAGCCCCAGCGGCGTCGTGCACCACCTGCTCTGGCGCAAGTAGACGCGGGCGGTGCGCGGCGGCCGGGTCGTCCGCCCGGCCGAGCACCGCGCGCGCCGGGGCGGGCGCCGTACGACGATGGGCGGGTGAAGCACGCCGTCCCCGCGCCCGCCCGGCGCCCCCGCGGCGGTCGCCGTGCCGCCGGGTAGCCGCGGCAGGCGCGGGCGCGCCGCGGACCCCGCGCCCAAGTCCGCGCCGGACCCGCAGGCCGAGTTGCGCGACCTCCACACCACCTGGCCCGGCGACTTCGTCGCCCGCCGCGCCGAGCTGGCCGCCGCCGCCAAGCAGGCCGGCCGGACCGAGGACGCCAAGGGCCTGCGGGCCGCCCGGCGCCCGACGCTCGCGGCCTGGGCGCTCAACGTGCTGGCCGCCGCCCGCCCCGAGGAGAGCCGGCGGTTCCGTGAGCTGGGCGCGTCGCTGCGGGAGGCGCACCGCACGCTGGACGCCGAGCAGCTGCGCAGCCTGTCGGCCCAGCAGTGGAAGGTCGTGGCGGGCCTGGCCCGGGAGGCCGCGGGGCTCGCCGCGCAAGCCGGCCACCCGCTGACCGACAGCGTGCTGCGTGACGTCGAGGGCACGCTGCGGGCGGTGCTGGCCGACCAGGACGCCGCGGACCTGTGGGCCGACGGCCGCCTCGCCTCGACGCTGAGCCCGCCGACCGACCTGCCCGCCGCTGAACCCGGCGCCGGGGGTACGTCCCCGGGCCGGCGCACACGCCCGAGCGGGGCGCCGCCCCCGAAGCGCCGGGCCGGCGGCGGCCGTACGGACGAACTGGCCCAGCAGCGCCGCAAGAAGGCCGAACGCGCCCGAGGGGAGCTGCGGGCCGCCGAGCGGCGGCTGGCGGACGCCCGCGGCGCCCACGAGCAGGCCGAAGCCGCACTCGCCGCGGCGCGGGAGCAGACGCAGCACGCGGACGCGGCCGTCGAAACCGCCGAGGCGGACCTGCGGGCGGCCCGCGAGGCCCGGGCAGCCGCCCGTCGCGACGAGGGCAGCGCCGAAAAGGCCCGCACCGAGGCCGGCGACGCCCTCCACCGCGCTGAGCAGCAACGCGCCGACGCGACCCGCGCGGTGGAACGCACCCGGACCTGACATCACCCGGTCCGGCGGGAGGTCAGCGCGGGCAGTCGAGGAAGTCGCGCCCGGCGGCGAGGTCGCCCGGCGGTCCGCAGTTCGCCACCGGGCGTCACCCCCCCCGTGTGCCGGGAGGTCGGCGCGGGCAGTCGAGGAAGTCGCGCCCGGCGGCGAGGTCGCCCGGCGATCCGCAGCTCGACGCCGAATGTCAACCCGCCCGCCGGGAGGTCAGCGCAGGGTGTCGAGGAAGTCGCGGATCGCGGGCGCGATTGCGGCGGCGAGGTCGTCGGCGGTGTGCAGTTCGCCGTCGATCGCGGTATCGGCCAGCTGCCCGTGCGGGAGGGCGGCCACCGCCTGCTCGGCCAGCGCCGTGGGGTGGCGCGGGTCGGTGCCGGGGAAGACCAGCGTCGGCACGGTGATCGCGGCGAGTTCGCCGACGCCGCGGAAGGACCGGTCCCGGGCGATCGCCGCCGCGGCCACGATGCTCGCCGGGTCCGACCGCGGTATCGCGTCCCGCACCATCGCCCCGACCAGCGGCGGGAACGCCGCGAGGATCGGCTCCCAGCCCGCCTCGATGCCGCCGGCCGCGACGCGCGCGGCGAAGGCGTCCAGGAAGCGGACCTCCGCGGCCTTCGCCTCGTCGTCCTCGATGTCCTCCACCCCGATCAGCACGGCCCCCCGCACCCGCTCCGGATACGCCGCCGCGGCCCGCAGCGCGATCGTGGAGCCCAGCCCCGCCCCGGCGAGCACGGCGTCGGCCAGGCCGAGGTGGTCCAGCAGCCCGACCGCGTCCCGTACGTAACGGTCCCAGGTGTGGCGGGCCGGATCCCTGCACACCGAGCGGCCGTAGCCGCGCAGGTCCGGCACGACGACCGTGCGGCGGTCCGCCAGCCGCCCGGCCAGCGGCAGCATGCTCCGGCCGTCAGGACCGCCCGCGTGCATGAGGACGAGGGCCGGGCCCTCCCCGACGACGGTCGCGTGCAGGGCGCAGCCGTCGCCGGCCCGGAAGCTGGTCTCCCGGTAGCTGGTCTCCTGGTAGCTGATCTCTGTCATGGAGCGACGCTAGAACGCCCGACGGGGTGTCCGGTACGCGCGAGGCCGCCGACCGGTATCGCGATCCGGACACGCCACGCGGCCGTACGGATCGGGCCGGCGTCACCCGGGAGAGCCGGCCGCGACGGGCCCGAACAGCGCGGCGAGCAGGTCCGCGCCGGCCGCCGGCGCCCGTACGTCCAGGTGCAGCGCTGCGCCGTCGAGGTGGAGCCGGAAGTCGAAGAACGGGCAGCACCGCTGCTCGTCGGCGGCGAGCGCGGCGACCCGCGCCGTACGGTCCACGGGCACGGTCAGCCGCAGCCCGTCGCGGATCGCGGCCCGCGCGGCGCCGTCCAGCACCTCCCGCCAGGCGGCGGCGCGTCCGGCCATGGCGTCGCCGGTGAGCGAGCACGCCACCGGGGCGGTGCGCCACCGCTCGGGCCCGGCGGAGAGCGCCACGTCGACCGTACGCTCCCCGGCAGCGGGCCCGGGGGCCGGGAAGCCGCAGTCCGGGCCGCAGCTCCCGGCGCGGTCGGGCAGCGCGTCCAGATGCTCCAGCGCGCCGAGCAACGCGGCGGTGAGCGCCGCCAGGTCCGCCGTCCGCCGCCGGGCGGCATCGAGGCGCCCGGCGATCCGCGGGCGCAGGTCCGCCTTGACCTGCGCGCAGGCCCCGCGCTCCCTCACCGCCAGCAGCTCGGCGATCTCCTCCAGCGGCAGCCCGAGGTGCTTGGCCGCGCCGATGAACCGCAGCCGCTCCACCGCGTCCTCGCCGTACACCCGGTATCCGGCGGGCGTACGGCCGGCGGGCAGCAGCCCCGCGCCTTCGTAGAAGCGCAACGTGGTCGCCGGGACGCCGCTGCGCTCGGCGAGCTGTGAGATCCGCATCGTGGGCACGCGCCGACCGTAGACCTTCCACCCGACTCGAAGGTCAAGCCCCGGGGCGGCCGTCGGTGCCGGCGAGCGCGGTGTGCGGCCCCGTACCGCCGGGCCGCGGCCTGTCACCATATGCTCGACAACGGCTATCATCCGAGACATGCCGACCCCCGACGCCGCCCACGACCCGCGCCGCGCGGCACATGCGTGGATCGCCGCGTGGAACCGCCACGACCTCGACGCGGTTATGGAGCATTACGCCGAGGACGTCGTCTTCCGCGCGGCGACCGTCGTCACCCGCTGGAACCGCGACGACGGGACGCTGCACGGCCGGGCCGCCCTGCGCGCCCACTTCGCCAAGGGCCTCGCCCTCGCGCCGCGGCTGCGCTTCGAGCTGGAGGACGTGCTCCTCGCGCCGGGCGGCTACGCGGTCGTCTACCGGCGCGAGAACGGCAACCGCGTCGTGGTCCGCCTCGCCCGCGGCGCCGCCCTCCCGGCGTCGCTGCGTACGGTGCGGCACGCCACCGCCCTGCTGTCCGTGGAGTCCGTGCTCGCGCACGGCGACCTGCTGGCCGCCCGGCGCGCGGCCGGCCCCGAGGCCGTCCTCGCCGACCGGCTCGCCCGGCTCACCGCCGCGCTGTCCCGCGACCTGCGCGCGGCGGCGGAACGGGGAGCAGAGCCGACCGCGTCGCAGCGCAGGCTCGCCGAGCGCATCCGCCTCGGCGCGGCGGCGGCGGCCTCGCGCAGCCACACCAGCCGGGCCTTCCACCACGCCACCGGGGAGACGCTGTCCGGCTACCGGCGGCGGCTGCGGGTCGCCGCGGCCGTCCGGGCGATCGCGTCCGGCGACGACGTCTTCGCCCGCGTCGCCGCGGAGGCCGGCTTCGCCGACCACGCCCACCTCTCCCGCACCCTGCTGGCGGCGACCGGATCGACCCCGACGCAGCTGCGCCGCCGCTTCCGGGCCGGGGCCGGGCAGGGGTGAGGACCGCCGGGGAGCGAGCACATCCGTTCAAGCGCGGGCCGCCGCGCACCGCGGAGGATGGCGGACGGCCGACGCCACCAGGACCGACCGTCAGGAGCAGCCAGATGCCCGTCATCACCATCGCCATGCGCACAGGGCGCACCCTCGGCCAGAAGCGCGAGCTGGTCGCCAAGGTGACCGAGGCTTTCGTCGGGACCTGCGGCGGGGACGCCGACGGCGTGTGGATCGACATCCTGGAGATCCCCGCCGAACACTGGGGCATCGGCGGCCGGTTGCAGTCCGACCTGCTCGCCGGCGCCGGCCCCGCGACCCCGGACGAGTGACGGCCCCGGCCCGTACCGCCCTGCGAGCGTACGGCCCGTGAACGTACGGCTCAGGTCCGGAGTTTCGCGACGACGACGAGGTAACGGCACTCGGTCTGCGCCGGGTTGACGAACGCGCACGGCGCCGGGGCGCCGAGCTGCAGGCAGTCGCCGCGGTCGAGCTCGTGGACCAGGTCGCCCTCGTGGAAGCGCAGATGCCCCTCCAGCACCCAGATCTGCTGGGAGACGAAGGCGTACGTGCCCTCCTCCATGTCGACCCGCGCGCCCGGGGGCAGGCACACCTCCACCAGCTCGACCGGCCCGCCGGCGGACGGCGAGACCGCGCGCCGCCGGTAGCCGCTGACCGGATCGGTCCACTCGGGCTGCGCCCCGGCGCGCGAGACCCGCGGCCGGTCCTGCTCCGCGCGCGAGATGAGCTCGGAGAGGGTCAGCCCGAGCGCCGAGGACAGCCTCGCGAGCAGCACCGCCGTGGGCTGCACCTCGGCGCGCTCGATCTTGCTGATCATCGCCCGGGAGACCCCGGCGAACTGCGCGAAGGCGCTCACGGACATGTTGCGCTCGGTCCGCGCGGCGCGGACGGTCGCCGCGAGGCGCGCGGTCAGGTCACTTGCCATGGGTGACACCATAGCGACGGTATTGCCTACCATCTGAGCTTTCCCCGCAGAGCCGACCGCCGGAACCCGGACCGCAGAACCGGGCCGCGGAGCCGAACCCCCAAACCCCCGAACCCCCGAACCCCCGAGCCGAAGAGGAGCGCGCCGATGGTCGACATCAGCACGGAGACGCCGGAGCAGACCGAAGCCCGCCTGCGCCGGGTCGTCGCCGCCGCGCAGTACGAGGAGCTGCCGGGACTGTGGACGTTCCACGAGTCACCCCTGGCCGACCCGCCCGCCGTCGATCCCGCCGTCCTGGCGATCGTCCGCGACGAGGACACCTGGAGCGCCCTGCGCCCGGCCACCGCGACCGCCGCGGACACCGAGCTGTTCGGCGTCTGCTCCTTCCACTTCCCGCCCGGCCTCGACAACAGCGGCTTCGTGGGCTGGCTCGCGACGCTCCTCAAGCGGGAACTGGGCAGCGGCGTCTTCGTGGTGTGCGGCAGCAACAGCCGGCGCGGCGGCATCCACGACTACTGGGGCTACCCCGCCGCCCTGCGCGCCGAGGTCGCCGGCCTCATCGGACGGCTTCGCCCAGCGGAAAACCGCTCACTATAGGAGCGGAATCGACACTATGGTGACGCCATGTGGATCTCACCCGCGTCGCCGAACGACCCGGACAGCCTTGAACTCGTGCGCCGGCACCGCGCCCACTCGGCCGAGCACAGCGTGAACCCCGCGGACGACCACGTCCTCGACATCGCCGACCTCACCGGCCCGGACGTCGCCTTCTTCGGCCTGCGCGACGGGACCGGCGAGCTGCTGGCCGTCGCGGCGCTGCGCCACCTGTCGGCGGACCACGCCGAGCTGAAGTCGATGCACACCCGCAGCGAGGCCCGCGGCCGAGGGCTCGGCCGCGCCCTGCTCGACCACCTGATGGACGAGGCGCGCGCACGCGGCTACACGCGCCTCAGCCTGGAGACCGGGACCCAGCCTGGCTTCGCCGCCGCCCGCCGCCTCTACGCCAGTGCCGGCTTCACCCCGTGCCCGCCCTTCGGCGCCTACACGGCGACGGCGAACAACGTCTACTACACCCGCGAACTGTGAAGCCCGCCCCGCCGGGAACCGCCTGACCGGAGCCGGCCGGACATCGGCCGACCGGCTCCGGGCGGAGGTCAGTCGTAGAGGTTCACCTCCGCGATGGACCACCAGCTGCTGGACGTGCCCGTCTGCACGACCTTGACGTAACGCGCGGTCACGGGCGTGAAGTTGACGGTCACCTGGGCCGCGGTGCCGGCTCCGGTGGCGATCGGGGAGCCGAAGTTCGTGCCGTCGGTGGAGGTGTAGACCTGGTAGCCGCGCGCGTAGTCGCTCGCGCTGCCGGCCGAGTCCATCGTGAGCTTGGCGAAGGTCTTCGCCGCGCCCAGGTCGAGCGTGAAGGACTCGCCGCCGGCCATCGGCTTGCCGCTGCTCCAGCGGGTGGCCGTGCTGCCGTCGAGCGCGTTCGCCGGTACGTCACCGCCGCCGGACGAGGACGCGGTCGCCGTCCAGCCGGTCCGGGGGAGGACCGCGCCGGTGCTGCCCGTGCCGCCCGTGCTGCCGTCGGTGAAGACGTTCAGCTCGGCGATGGACCACCAGCTGCTGGAGCTGCCGGTCTGCACGACCTTGACGTAACGGGCCGTCGTGGGCGTGAAGTTGGCGGTCACCTGGGCGGCGGTGCCGGTTCCGGTGGCGACGGGCGAGCCGAAGTTGGTGCCGTCGGTGGAGGTGTAGACCTGGTAGCCGCGGGCGTAGTCGCTCGCGCTGCCCGCCGAGTCCATCACCACCCGGTCGATGCTCTTGGCCGCGCCCATGTCCAGGGTGAACGACTGCCCGTTCGCCATCGGGACGCCGGTGCTCCAGCGGGTGGCGGTGTTGCCGTCGAACATGTTCGCCGGTACGTCCCCGCCGCTGGACGAGGACGCGGTCGCCGTCCAGCCGGTGCGCGGCAGCGCCGTCTGGGTGCCGCCGCCCGTACCGGAGCCGATCGTCGTGGTGCCGGTCAGCCGGATGTCGCGCGAGGACGAGCCGACGTAGACGGTGTTGGTGCCGGCCGCGTTGGTCCAGCCGTTGTTCCAGAACTGGAAGCTGCGCGCGTCCAGGGTGAGCGAAACATGCTGCGTCTGCCCGGGGTTGAGCGTGATCCGGGTGAACCCGCGCAGGTTCTTGGGCGGTTCACCGCTGGACGCGGGCTGCCCCACGTACACCTGCGGCACCTCCGCGCCGGCCCGCGAGCCGCTGTTGGTGACGTCGAAGCCGACCGCCACCGCGCCGTTCGCGTCCGGCTGCCCGACCGTCAGGTTGGCGTAGGCGAAGGTCGTGTACGACAGGCCGAAGCCGAACGGGAACATCGGCGTGAGGTTCTGGCTGTCGTACCAGCGGTAGCCGACCTTGAGCCCCTCGGAATACTGCACCTGGCCGTTCTGCCCCGGCCATTGGGCGGCGGAGGTGGTCGGGCCCTGCGACAGCGCGGTCGGGAAGGTCACCGGGAGCTTGCCGCTGAAGTTCGTGTCGCCGAACAGCAGCGAGGCGATCGCGTTGCCGTCCTCCTGGCCCGGATACCACGCCTCCACCACGCCCTTGACGGCGTTGACCCACGGCATCGTCACGGCCGAGCCGCTGTTGACGACCACCACGGTGTTGGGGTTGGCCGCCGCCACATCGCTGACCAGGGTGTTCTGCGCGGCCGGCAAGCCGATGCCGTTCAGGTCGCTGCCCTCGGACTCGAAGTTGGAGACGAACACCACGGCCAGCTTCGCCGCCCTCGCCGCCGCGACCGCCTGGTCGTGCGGGGACTGGCCGGGCACCGACCAGCCGAGCGTGGCGTTGCTGGCACCGGCGGCGTTGTAGTAGTCCACCTCGATGCTCACCGGCTGCCCGGCGGTCAGCGACACACTGCCGGTGCGGGTGGTGCTGCCCTGGTTGAACCAGTTGTTGACGATCTGCTGCCCGTTGACGTACACCCGGGAGCCGTCGTCACTGGTCAGCGACAGCTGGTACGTGCCGGTCGCCGGCGGGTGCAGGGTCCCGGTCCACTTCGCCGACCAGTTCGTGGCGTTGACGCCCGGCGCCGGCGACGCCCCGCCCCACACGCTGTCGACGTTCGACTCGTTGCGCGTCACCACCGGCGTACCGGTCAGCCCCGTGTTGTTGTAGTACGACGCGGTGAGGCCGGCGCCGGAGCCCGAACTCGGCGTCAGATACGAGGAGTCCACTGGCGGCAGCGCCCCGTCGGCGGCGGTGCTGCCCTGCGCGTAGGTGACGTTCACCCCGCTGCCGGCCCGGTTCTTGATGCCCTGGTAAGGCGTCACCAGATAGGGCGCGTTGACGCCGGCGCTGCCGCCGCCCTGGGCCATCGCGTGGGTCCCGGCGTCGTCACCGATGACGGCGATCGAGTCCGTGCCGCTGCCGACCGGCAGCACCGGGCCGGCGTTCTTCAGCAGCACCGCACCCTCCTGCGCGACCTGCTTCGCGGTCGCGGCATGGGCCGAACTGGTCACCACCGCACCGGTGTTGCCGTTCTGCGCGTGGTCGAAGAGCCCCGCCTTGAACATCGAGGTCAGGATCCGCCGGACGTGGTCGTCGATCGTCGCCTGCGACACCTGGCCGTTGCCCACCGCGGTGGTCAGCGCCGAGCCGTAGTAGTCGCTGCCGGGCATCTCCATGTCGAGGCCGTTGTTCGCCGACGCGACGGTGGAGTGCGTGGCGCCCCAGTCGGAGGTGATGAACCCGGTGAAGCCCATGTCGCCCTTGAGGACGGTGTTCTGCAACTGCCCGTTCTCACACGCGAAAGCGCCGTTGACCGCCGAGTAGGAGCACATCGCCGAGTCGGCGCCGCCCTGCTTCGCCGACGTCTCGAACGCCGGCAGGTAGATCTCCCGCTCGGTGCGGTCCGAGACGATCGCGTTGTCGCTGATGTTGTTGCGGTTGGTCTCCTGGTTGTAGACCGCGTAGTGCTTGACCTGCGCCATCGGCCCCTGGCTCTGGATGCCCTGGATGTCGGCGGCGCCCATCTGCCCGGCCAGGTACGGGTCCTCGCCGAAGGACTCGAACGCCCTTCCCCACTGCGGGTCCCGCACGATGTTGATGGTCGGGGCCAGCACCACGTTGGTGCCCTTGCCCCACTGCTCGGAGCCGAGCACCTGGCCGTAGCTGTTCATCAGCGCGGTGTCCCAGCTCGCCGCGCCCGCGACCGGCGCGGGCAGCTGCGTGACGCCGGTGAAGCCGTCGCCGGCGCCGACCGGGCCGTCCTGGAGGTGCAGCGGCGGGATGCCGAGCCGGGAGTTGCCGTCGACGCAGCCCACATAGCCGCACGACTGCCCGCCGTGCATCATGGCCAGCTTCTCGCTCTGCGTCATCGCGGCCAGCAGCTCGTTCGCGCGGTCCAGCGGCGCCTGCGCCGCGTTCGTCCAGGGCTGGTCGGCCGCCGCGGCCCGGCCGCCGCCCGCTGCGGCACCACTGGCCAGGACGAGGGCGACCGCTGCGACCACGATCTCCCCGGTACGCCGGCGTCCCTGCCGGCGTCGCCGGCGCGACCGGAACCACTGTGCCGGGCGGGGCGGTGCGTTCATGCGTGCGCGCTCCGTTTCTGGTGCCCCGGCGCCGCGAACGGACCACCGGGCCACCGGCAACCCGGCCCGGACCGCAGGAGCCGGCCGCGAGCGGGCTTGAGGGGTGGGGGGAACCCGACGACGGGTACGCCGATCCGACGCGTCCGGACACGACCCGCTCGACGGGACTTGGGGGAGAGCGCTCTCCGACGCAGACGAGACTCGCCCACCCGCGACCGGCGTGTCAAGAACACCGACACCCTTATTTCACGCCCTGAACCGACGCCGCGGGCGCGCACAACGACTCCGGCGGCCACCCGGCACGCCCACGGAAGGCGGCCGGGGACGGAGACGCAGCCGCGCCGGCAGCTGCTGGAGCCATGGCAGTCCCTCGACCGGCACCGCGCGCCGCTCGTGCGCCCGGCGCCGGCCGAGGGCTGCCCCTGTGCTCAGGCCAGGGCGAACTTCTGGGCGGCGGAGCCGTTGCAGTCCCAGATCTGGAGGCGGGTGCCGTTCGCGGTGGCGCCGGACGGGGAGTCGACGCACCGGCCCGTGGTCGGGTTGGACAGCGAGCCGTCGGCGCCTGCCACCCAGTTCTGGTAGCCACCGCCGTTGCAGGTGGCCAACTGGAGCTTGGTGCCGGCCGCGTTGACACCGCCGGCGATGTCCAGGCACCTGCCCAGCGTGCGCAGCGTCTGGCCGCTCCAGGTCCACTTCTGGTCCAGCGAGGTCGCCTGCTGGCAGTCCCACAGCTGGACGGCGGTGCCGTCGCCGCCGGTGTCGTCGCCGGCGACGTCCACGCACTTGCCGCCCGGACCGTAGATCGGGGTGCCGATGGCGAACTGCTGGGCGCCGGAGCCGTTGCAGTCCCAGATCTGCAGCCGGGTGCCGTTCGCGGTCGCGCCCGACGGCGAGTCGATGCACCGGCCGCTGGTCGGATTGCGCAGCGAGCCGTCGCTCTGCCGCACCCACGACTGGTAGCCGCCGCTGTTGCAGGTGGCCAACTGGAGCTTGGTGCCCGCCGCGCTGTTGCCGCCGGCGATGTCCAGGCACTTGCCGAGGGTCTGCAAGGTCTGGCCGCTCCACGTCCAGTGCTGGTCCTTGGCGTAGGACTGGCAGTCCCACAGCTGGACGGCGGTGCCGTCGCCGCCGGTGTCGTCGCCGGCGACGTCCACGCACTTGCCGCCCGGGCCGGTGATGGTCTGCCCGCTCACCGAGCCGCCGCCGCCCCCGCCGGAGCCGGGCGCCTTGTTGTACACGGCGACCGAGTCGACGACCAGCTTGCCGCCGGAGACCGTGGCCGCGTTCGGGCCGCCGCCGAAGGCGTCGGGGAAGCCGCCGCCGATCGCCAGGTCGTAGATGATGAAGAACGGGTGGTCGATCGCGTCGGACCAGGTCGTGGCGTCCACCTGGTTGGCGCTGACGGTGTAGAAGTTGTTCCCGTCGAGGTAGAACCGGACCTGTTCAGGCGAGACCGAGCGGTCGATCTCGGCCGCGTAGTCGTGGAAGCCGGTCTGGCAGCCGGGACACCCGCGCTCGCCCGAGCCGATGCCGGTCGACTCGTTGCACGGCCCGCCCGGGCTCACCCCGCAGTGGATGGTGCTGAAGTCGGAGCTGCGGCCGTTGATGTCCTCCATGATGTCGATCTCGCCCGACTTCGGCCAGGTCACCCCGCTGCGCAGCGGCGCGCCGAGCATCCAGAACGCCGGCCAGTAGCCGGCGCCGTTGGCGGTGCTGACGTTGGGCTGCTGGAGCACGGACTCGATCCGTACGACCCCGCCCGCCGGCGCGCCGAAGGTCGCCGCCTGCGTCTCCACCCGGCCGGAGGTCCAGCCGCCGCGCGGGTCGGAACCGGAGTGCAGTGCCTGGAGCACCAGGTGGCCCTGGCCGTCGTAGGAGACGTTCGAGGTGCTGCTGGTCATGGTCTCGATCTCACCGGTGCCGAAGCTGCTGCCCGGCCCGGTGTCGTACTTCCACAGCCCCTGGTCGATGCCGGTGCCGGCCGCCCCGTTGAAGTCGTCGCTCCAGGTGAGCGTGAAGCCGGCCGGCGCCGGCGGCACGGCCGCCCCGGCGCTCGGCGCCCCCACGACGACGGCGGCCACCGTGACGGCGACCGCGGGGACCAGGACGAGCGCTCTCCGCCACCCGCTGCGGCGCGCTCGCGCGAAATTCAGGCGCATGTATCGGACCTCCGAGGAAAAGGCGTGGTGACACGGAACCGCCGCGCCGCCCCCGGCGGAATGCGCCCACGACGTGTCATGTACACAGCTTCACGGCGGATCCCGCCTTCGACAAGACAGCCGACCCGCCCGGCTTTCCCCGCCGCCTCCGTACGACCTCCGCGTGACCTCCGCACGGCTCCCGCGATCTTGGACACCCGTGCCCGGCGCCCTTACGGTGGGTGTGGTGGCCTGAAACCCGTCCCGTACGGGCGGGCCCGGTACGGCCCGCCCGGCGGGGCCTTCCTCAGGGAGACCCTCATGCGCGCTGCCGAACTACCCGCCCCGAACTCCGAGCTGCGCCTCGTCGAGCGGGACGTCCCCGCTCCGGGTCCGGGCGAGATCCTCGTGAAGATCACCGCCTGCGGCATGTGCAACTCGGAGGTGACGCTGGTCCAGGGCGAATACCCGTTCGCGAAATTCCCGACCGTTCCCGGCCACGAGGTCATCGGAACCGTCGCGGAACTCGGGGAGGGCGTGACCTGGCCGGAAGTGGGCACCCACGTCGGCGCGCAGTTCCTCTACGACTCGGACATGACCTGCGACTACTGCGTGCGCGGCGAGCAGATCCTGTGCCCGGGCAAGCGCATCACCGGGATCGTCACCGACGGCGGGTACGCCGAGTACGCGGTCTTCCGCGAGGGGTTCGTCACCCCGGTGCCCGACGGCCTCGACCCGGTCGCCGGCGCCCCGCTCATGTGCGCGGGCCTGACCGCTTTCAACGGCCTGCGCCAGGCGGGCGTCACCTCGGGCTCCCGGGTCGCCGTGCTCGGCGCCGGTGCGATCGGCGGCATGGCGGTCAAGTTCGCGGTCGCCATGGGAGCGCGGGTCGCCGTGCTCGGCCGGTCCCACCGCAGCGAGGAGCGCGCCAAGGAACTCGGCGCGGAACGCTTCATCGCGACCGGGCAGGACGCCACGGTGCCGGCGCTGAAGTCCTGGGGCCACGGCGCCGATGTCCTGCTCAACACGACGCCGTCCACACGGGCCGCCACCGCGCTGCTGGGCGGCCTCGCCCCCGACGGCACGCTGGCGCTGCTCGGCTACGGCCCCGATCCGCTGGAGCTGCCGAGCCAGCTGATGGTCCTCAACCGGCTCCACGTCATGGCGTCGCCCTCCGGCTCCCCGCACGACGCCCGGGACACCCTGGACTTCGCCGTGCGGCACGACCTGATGCCGGACGTGACGGCGATCGGCCTCGACGAGGCGCCCGCGACCCTGTCCAGCATGGTCGCCGGCGACTGGCACAGCGGCCGGGCCGTCATCGCCTTCTAGGCCCAGGACAGCGCCCAGGACAGCCGGGCCGTCCCGGTCACGAGGACGCCGGGCCGCGAAGGTCACGAGGACGCCGGAGCCCCCGGGGTTTACGAAGACGCCGGGTCGCTCGTCTCCAGCAGCAGGAGCGCGATGTCGTCGCTGTTCTCCTCCTTCGCCGTCCGCTCGGCCCCGGCCACCAGCCGGTCGCACAGGGCGCTCAACGGCTCCGGCGGCGCGTGCGCGAGGGAGTCGGCCAGGGCGCCGAGGGCGTCGCCCAGGTCGACCCCCGGCCGCTCGACCAGCCCGTCGGTGTAGAACGCCAGCAGGCTGCCGGGCGGCAGCTCGACCTCCGTGGTGTGGAAGACGGTGTCGCTCTCCACGCCCAGCAGCAGGCCGGGCGGCAGGTCGAGCACCTGCGCGGTACCGTCCGGCCGGCGCAGGATCGGCGGCGGGTGCCCCGCGCTGGACAGCCGCACGCGCCGGTTGCCGAGGTCGACGCACGCGTAGACGCAACTGGCGAACAGCTCCGTGCTGAGGTCGTCCAGCAGCCGGTTGGTGCGGGAGAGGACCTCCGCGGGCAGCGCCCCGACCTGCGCGTGGGTGTGCACGGCCGTCCGGACCTGGCCCATCAGGGCCGCCGCGTGCACGCTGTGCCCCTGCACGTCCCCGACGACCGCGGCGGCCGTCGTGTCGTCCAGCCGGATCAGGTCGTAGAAGTCGCCGCCCACGTCCAGGCCGCGGGTCGCCGGCCGGTAGCGGGCCGCCGTGGTCAGGCCGGCCAGCCGCGGCAGGCTGCTCGGCAGCAGCCCCTCCTGGAGGCCGCGCGCCGCGCCGGCGTTGAGGTCGTAAAGACGCGCCCGCTCCAGCGCCTGGGCGATCAGCCCGGCCAGCGACAGCAGTTCGGCGCGCTCGTCGGGGAGGAACGCGTGCGGGCGCTCGTACCCCAGGATGCAGCAGCCGATCGTCCGGCCCGATATCGACAGCGGCAGATACGCGAAGGCGCCCATGTCGCCGTAGCAGGCGATGTCCGGATACGTCTCCAGCATCTCCGCGCTGCTGGGGTGGAACGAGGCCGTGCCGCTCTCGATGACCCGTACGCCCTCGGTGTCCGACGTCATCGGGAGGTTGTCGAAGTACGCGGGCATGCGCGGCGGAAAGCCGCGGGAGCTGATGACCGACAGCCGCCCCTCCTCCTCGCGGATCAACGCGAAACCCTGCGCGTCCAGGACCGGCATCGTCTGCTCGGCCAGCGAGTCGGTGACCTCCTGCACCGACTTGGCCTCGGCGAGCCCGGAGGCCAGATGCAGCAGGTGGAACAGCGTTCCGGCCCGGGCGGGGACGTCGGAGGCCGCCAGCGGCGGGCTGCCCCGGTCGGCGGACAACCCACCGGGCTCCACCGTGGCGGTGATCCCCCAGTCGTCGGTGTAGAGGGTGAACGCCAGCGCGTGGCCGTCGGGGCGGTGCGCGGTGAACGCGCTGGGGAGCCGGCTGAAGAGCGCGGCGAGGTGGGCGTTCTCGAAGGAGGGGTCCCGCAGCCAGAGCACCGCCTCGAAGAGACTGCGGTGGAGCAGCTCACCGCGCGGCCGGCCCAGCAGCTCGGACGCGCGGCGGTTGACGTACGTGAGTCGTCCCTCCAGGTCGAGGCCGCACACCCCGCCGGGGAGCCGGTCCAGGAGCCGGCCGGGCGGATCGCCCCGCGGCCCGGACGGCTCCAGCGCGAGCGGGCGCGCCCGGGGGAGCACCGGGTCGCCGGCCTCGAAGGCCCGCCGCAGGCCCCGCGCCGCCCGGCGGCACCCGGCGGCCACCTCCTCCACCTCCCGCAGCGTCAGCTCGGCCGGGCGGGTATCCGGCCACAGCAGGAGCACCGCACCCCAGCACACACCGCCGTCCACCAGCGGCGCCACGTACATGGCGACCGGGTACGGGAACGACAGCGCCGTCCGCGGGAACCGGCGGGCGAGCTCCTGCGGCCCGGGCAGCCACACCGGCTCCCGGGTGTGCACGGCCTCCGCGACCGGAACGTGCGCCGCACGCGGCACCCGGGACCACGGCCAGGCGATCCGCGCCGGCACGCCCCGTACGACGGTCATCCGGATCAGCGGCTCCGTGGGGACGTCCAGATACCCCGCGACCATGTGCGCGCCGACCGCGCGGGCGATCCGCTCGACCTCCTCGTCGAGGACGCCGCCACCGGCGCGCATGGAGTCTTCAGTGTCTGCCACGGATCCGCCCTCCGTCACGGGGACATCCTGCGTCAGCCGCCTCCGGTCCCGGCCCGGGCCCGGGAGTCCTGGGCGGGCAGCGGCTGCTCGGTCCAGATGGTCTTGCCCCGGCTCGCGTAGCGGGCGCCCCAGCGGGAAGAGCACTGGGCGACGATGAACAGGCCCCGGCCGCCCTCGTCCATGCTGTCCGCGCGGGCCAGCCGCGGCTGGGTGTTGCTGGGGTCGCTCACCTCGCAGATCAGCACCTCGTCGCGGATCAGCCGGACCCCTATCGGGTCCCCGGCGTACCGCACGGCATTGGTGACCAGCTCGCTGACGACCAGCTCGGTGGAGAAGGCGAGATCCGCCAGGCCCCAGTCCGCCAGCTGGCCGGTCACCCGCGTGCGCGCGTCGGCCGCCGAGCCGGCGCCGGCGGGGAACTCCCAGGAGGCGATGGCGTCCGGGTCGACGGACCGCGGCCGGGCCAGCAGCACGGCGATGTCGTCGCGGGGCTTGGCCCGGTCGACGGCCGCCAGCAGCGCGTCGCCGATCCGTTCGAGCGAGCGCTCCGCGCGGTACAGCCCGGCCAGCCGCTCCTTGACCTGGCCCGCGGCGGCCTCGGCCGGGCAGGACTCCAGCTCGAACAGCCCGTCGGTGAAGAGCGCCAGGACACCGTCCGGCTCCAGGGGGACGGTGAAGGACTGGAAGGCCGTCCAGCCCGTGCCCAGGGGCGGCCCCGGCGGGATGTCGAGCTGCTCGGCGCTGCCGTCGGGCCGGATGAAGACCGGCGCGGGCTGCCCGGCGCTGGCGAAGGTGCACTCCCCGGTCGCCGGATCGTAGACGGCGAACATGCAGGTGGCGCCGGTGGTGTCGCTGTCGGTCGCGGGTGTCTCGGCGGCCAGCCGCTGCACCAGGTCCTCCATGTGCGCCAGGACCTCGGCCGGCTCCAGTTCGAGGGTGGCGAAATTCTGCACCGCGGTACGCAGCCGGCCCATGGCCGCGGCGGCCGGCAGCCCGTGCCCCACGACGTCCCCGACGACGAACGCCACCCGCAGCGACGGCAGCGCGATCGCGTCGAACCAGTCCCCGCCCACCCCCGCCGCACGGTCGCGGCGCCCTGCGCCTCGGCCGCCGCCCTCGGCCGGGCTGTAGACGCCCACGGTGTGCGCCGCCGTGGAGTCGGTCACCGCGCGCGGGAGCAGCTGCTGCTGCAGGACGAGCGCGGTGCGGTGCTCGTAGGCGTAGCGGCGGGCGTTGTCGATGCCCAGCGCCGCGCGCGACCCGATGTCGCCGATGAGCTGCACCTCGTCGGCGGCGTAGGCCGGCGACTGCGACGTACGCCATCCGGTGACCACGCCGAGCATCAGGCCGCGTGCGAAGAGCGGTGACGCCACGAGCGAGTGGGCGCCCTCCGGGACCAGGAGCCCGATCAGCTCCTCGTCGTCGCCGAGGGCCTGGAAGATCTCCTGCCCCGTCTCCACCAGGGGCCGGCCTCCCAGCAGCTGCCGGACCTGCGGGCTGTCCGGCAGCAGCGGGAACGTCCCGCCGACGCCCGGCATGCGCTCGGGCCAGCCGGCCTTCGCGGCGACCGCCGCGCGGAACAGCGACGCCTGCCCGCGTACGACGGTGGTGAGCGGGTCGCCGGTCAGGACGGACCGGGTGAGGTCCACCGTGACGAGGTCGCTGATCTCGCCGACGACATCGGCCAGCGCCTGCGCCGAGGAGCGGACGTCGAGGGAGAAGCCGATCCGCTCGGCGGCGCTGTGCAGCAGCTCGCGCTGGCCGCGGACGCGCTCCTGCTCGGTCACGTCCTCCACGAGCGTGGCGACACCGGCCGGCTCGCCCCGCGCGTCCAGCAGGCGGAACGCCGACACCGAGACGGTCCGCTCCCGCGGCGGGACCTCCCCGGAGCGCCACCGGTGCAGCCGCGAGACCACCGGCACGCCGGTCCTCAGCACCTCGGTGAGCACCGCCTCGGCCTCGGCCGCGTCCCGCGCCCACACCACGTCGTCGAACCGGTCGCCCGGCCGCGCGGCCGGGACCCCGAACATCCCCGGCGTGATGTTGGTCCGCCGCAGCCGCAGGTCCGCGTCCCGTACGGAGATCCCGATCTCGTGCTGCCCGAACAGCGCCCGCAGGAGCGCGGCCCCTTGCGCCCACTCGCCGCTCAGCGCGGCGGGGCCCGGGTCATCCGGTCCGACGGGTGTGTCCATACCTGCTCCTATGGCCGCGCAAGTGCTCCGGTAGCCGCGCAAACCGGACCCGCCGGCACCGGCGCGGGCCCTCCACCACTTTCTGACACCCTCCGAGCAGCCGCGACCCCCTCGACGGCCCTCCGTAGACCAACGTACGTCGCACCGGGCGGGGCTGCCATTCGGTCCGCCCGCCCGGCCCCGCGGACCGCGGGGGTGGTGGCGGAGGGCGCGGATCCGTACGATGCTCGCGGGCCGGCCGAACCGGGCGGCCCGACAACTTCATGCGTCCACGTGTGGGGGAAGCCGGTGCGAATCCGGCGCTGACCTGCAGCCGTGAGCGGTACGACAGTGCCGCGAGCCGGAATGCCCGCCGTGCGACGTGCACCGCTTCCCACTGTCATGGTCTGCAGCGTGGAGCCTGGAACCCTCCGGGTCCGTCCCGTGCCGCTCCCCGCGAGGGGCCCGGCCGCCGGTCCTTGCGGAGGCCGTTGCGGGGTCCGGCTGCCGGCCCCACCCGAAGGGCAGCCCATCCCCGTGCTCCGTACCTCCTTACGGCGGACCGCCGTCGGTGCCGCCGCGCTCGCGCTCACCGCCGTCGGCGCCGCCGCGACCACCGCCGGCGCCGCGACCCCCACGACCTCCGGCGCCTCCTTCGTGCTGCCCGCGCTGGTCCGGGTGAGCGTGGTCGACGCCACGCACACCGTGCTGGACCGGATCGTGCTGACCGACGGCCACACCGTGACCACGGCCTCGGGCGGCACGCATGTGTGCGACGGGACCAACGGCGGGGCCAACCCGAGCCGGGTCCCGACCCCCACCGCTGCCCTCGACACGGCCACCCGGGCGGCGCACTCCGGCTGGGACGGCACCTGGTACGACTCCTTCAGCGACTACGACGTGACGACGATCGCCGGCGAGGCCGCGGCGCCCGGCACGTACTGGAACATCTCCGTCAACGGCACCTCCATCCCGGTCGGCGGCTGCCAGTTCCGCCTCCACACCGGCGACCAGGTCGCCTTCACGCTGACGGCCTTCTAGGGCCCCGCACCACGGCCCCGCACCACGGCACCACACCCGGAGCCGCCGGCCCGGCCGGCGGCTCCGTCCGAGCGGAAGCCCGACCCACGCGTCCGGGCGCCGACCGCCGCGGCACCGCCGGGCCCACCGGGCGCCCGGCGGCCGGGCTGCGCGGCGCCCTCATCCCCAGGAGGGTCCACCCCGTGTTCCGTCACGCACGCACCGCACGCCGGCGCCTCGTCGCCCTCGCCGTGCCGCTGTCCGCCGGCGCCCTGCTGTTCAGCACCGCGGCGCCGGCCGGCGCCACCTCCACCGCGGCGCAGATCACCGCGTCGAAGAACGCCGGTGTCGGCTATCTGAAGACGCTCCAGGCCGCCGACGGCTCCTACGCCGGGTCGGGCCTGTCCAACGAGTGGGCGTTCAGCGCCTTCGCCGCCGCGGGCACCGCCGCCGTGGACGTCTACCCGGGCGGCGACCCGGCCAAGAACGCCCGCACCGCCTACCGGAACCTGCTGGCCACCGCGGCCTGGCCGTCGACCGCGCCGGTCGTGACCGACTACGAGCGCGGCGCCCTCAACGCCTACGCCGCCGGTATCGACCCGGCCCGCGTCGGCACCGGCCGCAACCTCCTCGCCGACATCGCCTCGTACTGGCAGACCGCCTCACCCGGCTACTTCGGGCCGCCCGCCAACTTCAACGGCACCGTCTTCGCGCTGCTCGCCCTCGCCGGGTCCCGCACCCAGGCCGGCGCCCAGCGCGTCCCGCAGGCGCTGCTCGACGCGTCGGTGTCCGTCGTCCGCGCCAACGAGCACACCGACGGCGGCTGGAACTACTCCCAGGCCGCCGGCAACCCCGGCCAGCTCGCCGCCACCAGCGACATCGACATGACCGGCGCCGCGCTGGCCTCGCTGTGCTCGGCCGGCGTGCCCGCGACCGACCCCGCGGTGGTCGCGGGCAAGAACTTCCTCAAGGGCAAGCTGGTCAACACCACCGGCGCCTTCAACGCGATGTTCGGCGCCAACACCGACTCCAACGGGTGGGCGGTCTCGGGCCTGAACGCGTGCGGCATCAACCCGCAGGGCACCGACTTCACCACCACCGCCCACAAGACACCGGTGGACTTCCTGATCGCCCAGCAGTTCAGCCCCGGCGGCGGCTTCCGCTACCTGCCCACGGACACCTCGCCGTCCGCGTACTCCTCCATCGACGCGATACGCGCGGTCGCCGGCGGCGGCTTCACCGCCGCCCCGCCCACCCCGGTCACCGCCGGCGCCCCCACCTGGGTCGCCACCACCGACTTCAGCAGCGGCGCCACCAGCAAGCTCGCCCTCGTCGTCGACAACGGCTCGGGCACCCTCAAGGTCTGCTCCGTGCCCGTCACGGCGACCGGCACCACCACGACGCTCGGCACCGTCCTGGACGCCGCCGCCACCTCCGCGACCCCGTCCGGCTGCGTCACCTCGGTCACCCCGCCGAGCGGCACCGGCACCGTCACCGCCCTCAACGGCACCGCCGACTCCGGCAGCACGACCTGGAAGTCCTCGACCGACGGCGGCCCGCCGACCACCGCCTCCCGCGCCACCACCGTCCACCTGGGCGACACGCTCTACCTCCACTACACGAGCTGACACCCGTACAGCCGAGGGGCGGCGGCCCCGCCGTCCGCCGCCCCCGCCCCTGGCGTGACCACGGCAAAATACGGCGCTCAGCGGACGCCGGCGCCCCTGACCGGATACGGCACGTAGGTACGGCGGTCGGGGTCGACGGCCAGCAGGCCGCCGGCCGGGGGCCTGGCCCGCTGGGCGCAGTCGCGGCGCTCGCAGATACGACACCCCAGGCCGATCGGCGTCGCGGCCCGCGGGTCGTCGAGCGCGACGCCCTCGGCATACACGAGCCGGTGGGCGTGCCGCAGCTCGCAGCCCAGGGCGACGGCGAACTCCGCCCGCGGGGCGCGGTGCCCGGCGCCGCCCCGGGTGACGGTGCGGGCCACCCAGAAGTAGCGCTTGCCGTCCGGCATTTCGGCGACCTGGGTAAGTATGCGCCCCGGCGCGGAGAACGCCGCGTACACCGTCCACAGCGGGCAGGTGCCGCCCAGCCGGGAGAAGTGGAAGTCGGTCGCGGACTGGCGCTTGGAGACGTTGCCGGCCCGGTCCACCCGCAGGAAGGAGAACGGCACCCCGCGCCGCCCGGCGCGCTGCAGCGTGCTGAGCCGGTGGCAGACGGTCTCGAAGCCGACGCCGAAGCGGGCCTGGAGCAGCTCCACGTCGTAGCGGTACTCCTCGGCGGCGGCGCGGAAGGCCGTATACGGCATCAGCAGCGCGCCGGCGAAGTAGTTCGCCAGCCCGATCCTGGCCAGGTCCGCCGACTGCGGCGAGGTGAGACCGGGCGCGTCGACCAGCGCGTCCAGCAGCGGGCGGTGTTCGAGCAGCGCGACCTGGGTGGCCAGCTGGAACGCCTGCTGCCCGTCGGTGAGCCACGGCGACAGGAAGAGCAGCCCGTGCGCCGCGTCGAAACGCCGGGCGTCGGCCGAGGGCTCGGGGGCCGCCTGGACGACGGTGACGCGGTGCGCCTCGGCCAGCCGCCCGCGCAGCACCTCCACCGCGGCCCGCGCGGACCCGGTCCCCCACGCTCCGGCGGCCCGCTCGGCGGCGTCGTCCAGGGCGCCGAAGTGGTTGTGGTGGGCGTAGAAGAAGTCGCGGACCTCGTCGTGCGGCTCACCCGGCGGCAGCGCGCTGACCGCGGCGGCGGGCGCCTCGGCCGAGGCCAGCGCGGCCACCTGCTCGGCGGCGTCCCGGTAGCGGTGGTGCAGCGCGACCAGCGCCCGGGCCACCTCCGGATGGTCCCGCACGACCTCCGCGGCCTCCTCCGCGCCGACGCCCGCCCCGCCCATTGCGCCCACCCCGCTCGCCTCGTCGCCGAGCGCCGCCCGCAGGTCGGTGGTGAGCCGCTCCTCCTCCGCCTCGGAGAAGAACTCCGCGTCCACGCCCAGCACCTCGGCGATCCGCAGCAGCACCGGCGCGGTGAGGGGACGCTGGCTGTGCTCGATCTGGTTGAGGTAGCTGGTGGAGATCCCCAGCGCCCGCGCCAGCTCCACCTGGTTCATCCCGCGCTCGGCCCGCAGCCTGCGCAGCTTGGCGTGCGCGTAGATCTTGCGCGCGGGGCTCCGCGCCATGGCTGCCTCCCGCCGTCCCCGGGGGGCCACCGCGCCCCGCCGTGCTGTGAAGCTATCATCCGCAAAATTCGCAGGATTCGCAGATTCGCACGCCCTGCCGGTACGGATTCCGCAGCGTGGAGCGGTCGACGCGCGCCCGCCGGACGGGAATGCTCCCTTGCGTAGGCCGGTGAAACCACCCGGGAACGGGCGGCGCGCCGGACGCCGAGCAGCACGAGGAGCCCCGTGATCGACCACCAGGTACGTGTCCACCCCAGCGCCGACCGGCTGCCCCGGCCGGAGCAGCTGGCCTGGAAGCTCGCCGTCGCCGCCACCGGCACCCAGGACGTCGCCGACCTGGACCCGGCGGCCGTCGCCATGGCGGTCAACCGGGTGATCGACAACGCCGCCGTCGCCACGGCCTCGCTGCGCCGCCGCCCGGTCGCCGTCGCCCGCGCCCAGGCCCTGCCGCACACCGCGACCCCCGGCGCCCGCGTCTTCGGCACCCCGCCGGGCACCCGGGTGTCACCCGAGTGGGCCGCGTGGGCGAACGGCACGGCGGTACGCGAACTGGACTTCCACGACACCTTCCTCGCCGCCGACTACTCCCACCCCGGCGACAACATCCCGCCGCTGCTGGCCGTGGCCCAGCACACCGGACGCACCGGCGCCGACCTGCTGCGCGGCATCGTCGCCGCGTACGAGATCCATGTCGCGCTGGTGAAGGGCATCTGCCTGCACGCCCACCGCATCGACCACGTGGCGCACCTGAGCGCCGCGACCGCGTGCGGCCTCGGGGCGATGCTGCGGCTGCCGGTGGAGACCGTCCACCAGGCCGTCGGGCAGGCGGTGCACACCACGACCGCGACCCGGCAGTCCCGCAAGGGCGAGATCTCCAGCTGGAAGGCGTTCGCGCCCGCCTTCGCCGGCAAGGCCGCCGTCGAGGCGGTGGACCGGGCGATGCGCGGCGAGGGCGCGCCCGCCCCGGTCTACGAGGGCGAGGACGGATTCCTGGCCTGGATGCTGGACGGCCCGGACGCCGCCTACACGGTGTCGCTGCCCGGACCGGGCGAGGCCAGGCGGGCCATCCTGGACACGTACACCAAGGAGCACTCGGCCGAGTACCAGGCGCAGGCGGTCATCGACCTCGCCCGCCGGCTGCGGGAGAAGACCGGGCCGCTCGGCGCGGTGCGCGACATCGTCCTGCACACCAGCCACCACACCCACCACGTCATCGGCTCCGGCTCCGGCGACCCGCAGAAGTACGACCCCGCCGCCAGCCGCGAGACGCTGGACCACTCCGTGCCGTACATCCTCGCCGTCGCGCTGGAGGACGGCACCTGGCACCACGAGCGGTCGTACGCGCCCGAGCGCGCCCGGCGGCCGGAGACCGTGCAGCTGTGGCGGAAGATCTCCACGGTGGAGGACCCCGAGTGGACCCGCCGCTACCACGACCCCGACCCGCGGCACCGGGCCTTCGGCGGCCGGGCCGTGGTCACCCTCGACGACGGCACCGTGATCGAGGACGAGCTCGCCGTCGCCGACGCCCATCCCGCCGGGGCCCGCCCCTTCGACCGGGCAGGCTACACCGCCAAATTCCGCACCCTCGCCGAAGGCGTCGTCACCCCGGACGCCCAGGACGCGTTCCTCGACACCGCCGCCCGGCTCGCCGCACTGGGCTGCCCGCAGCTTGCCGGGCTGTTCCCCGCGGTGGACACCGCTGCGGTCGCCGCGTACGACCAGCGGCTGCCGAAGGGACTGCTCTGATGCTGCACACCCGCACCACGCCCGCGCAGCGCCGCCGCGAGCTGCGCCGGCTGCTCGCCTCGGGCCGGCTGCTGCGCATGCCCGGCGCGGTCAACCCGTACTCCGCGCGGCTGATCCAGGAGCACGGCTTCGAGGCCGCCTACCTCTCCGGCGCCGTCCTGGCCGCCGAGCTGTGCCTGCCCGACATCGGCCTGACCTCCTCGACCGAGGTCGCCGCCCGCGCCCAGCAGGTGACACGGGTGACCGACCTGCCCGTCCTGGCCGACGCCGACACCGGCTTCGGCGCGCCCGTCAACGCCGCCCGCACCGTACAGCTCTTCGAGGACGCGGGCCTCGCCGGACTGCACCTGGAGGACCAGGTGAGCGTCAAGCGCTGCGGCCACCTCGACGGCAAGACCCTGGTGCCGCGCGAGGAGATGGTCCAGCGCGTCCGCGCCGCCGCCGACGCCCGCCGCGACACCGGCTTCCTGCTGATGGCCCGCACCGACGCCCGCGGCGTCGAAGGACTCGACGCGGCGATCGACCGGGCCAAGGCGTACGTCGACGCCGGCGCGGACGCCGTCTTCCCCGAAGCGCTCGCCGACGAGCGGGAGTTCGCGGCCTTCCGGGCCGCCCTCGACGTGCCGCTGCTGGCGAACATGACCGAGTTCGGCAAGAGCCCGCTGCTGTCCGCCGCCACCCTGGAAGACCTCGGCTACAACATCGCCCTCTACCCGGTGACGCTGTTCCGGCTCGCCAACGGGGCCGTCGAGGACGGCCTGCGCACACTCGCCGCCGAAGGCACCCAGGCATCGCTGCTGCCGCGCATGCAGACCCGCTCCCGCCTGTACGAAGTCCTCGGCTACGCCGACTACACGGCCTTCGACTCCGCCGTCCTCGACTTCACCCTCCCGCCCGGCGCCTGACACCGCCCGGCCGAACTCCCCCTGGAGGAGCCGTGACCACCACCTCCCCGGCCGCACCGGACATCCACCGCGGCCTGACCGGTGTCGTCGTCGACACCACCGCCATCTCCACCGTCATCCAGGAGACCAACTCCCTGACCTACCGCGGCTATCCGGTGCAGGACCTCGCCGGGCGCCGCTCCTTCGAGGAAGTCGCCCACCTGCTGTGGTACGGCGACCTGCCCGGCCCCGCCGAACTGAGCGCCTTCCAGGCCCGCGAGCGGGCGCTGCGCCCGCTGGACCGCACGACGGCCGAGGTCCTGGCCCGGCTCCCGCGGACCTGCCACCCGATGGACGTCCTGCGCACCGCGGTCAGCTTCTTCGGCGCCGAGGACCCGGCCGAGGACGACGGCAGCCCGGCCGCCAACCGCGCCAAGTCCCTCGCGCTGCTGGCGAAGCTGCCCACCGTGGTCGCCGCCGACCACCGCAGGCGGCACGGCCTCGCGCCGATCCAGCCGGACCCGTCCCTCGGCTACGCCGAGAACTTCTTCCACATGTGCTTCGGCGAGGTCCCCGACGCGGAGGTCGTGCGCTGCTTCGAGATCTCCCTCGTGCTGTACGCCGAGCACAGCTTCAACGCCTCGACGTTCACCGCCCGTGTCGTCACCTCCACCCTCGCCGACCTCTACAGCGCGGTGACCGCCGCGATCGGCGCCCTCAAGGGCCCCCTGCACGGCGGCGCCAACGAGGCCGTGATGCACATGCTCGGCGAGATCGGCGCGCCCGAGCGGGTCGGGCCGTGGCTGGACGAGGCGTTCGCCGCGAAGCGCAAGATCATGGGCTTCGGCCACCGCGTCTACAAGCACGGCGACTCGCGCGTACCGCTCATGCAGGAGGCCACCGACCGGCTCGTGGCCCGCTCCACCGACCCCGCCACCGCGCGGCTGGCCGCCCTGCACACCGCGCTGCGGGACGCCATGGCCACCCGCAAGGGCATCCACCCCAACCTCGACTACCCGGCGGGCCTGGCCTACCACCTCATGGGCTTCGACGTGCCCACCTTCACCCCGCTGTTCGTGATGAGCCGCGTCACCGGCTGGACCGCCCACATCACCGAGCAACTCGGCCACAACGCGCTGATCCGCCCGCTGGCCCACTACGACGGGCCCGGCCAGCGACCGGTGCCCGCCGCCTCCTGAGCGGCGGGCCGGCCGGTCACGAGGCGTCGGCGGCCGACAGGGAGGACGCGGGCCGGCGCTGCCGCCGGGCGCGCAGCGCCTTGTAGGCGAAGGCGTCACGCAGGGCGTGCATGCCGGCGGCGGCGAGGCCGGTATGGACGCCCACGGTGGTCCACTCGCCCTCCGCGTCCCGGGAGGTGACATGCACCCGGGTCAGCGCGGCGCGTCCCGGGCCGCCGTCCAGGACGCGGACGGCCACACCGGTCAGGAACGTCTCGGCCGTCCAGGGCAGCAGCGGCGACAGCGCCCGGCGCAGTGCCGCGTCGAGCGCCTCGACCGGGCCGGGCCCGGCGGCCGTCGCCGCGGCCTCCGCCGCGCTGGGCGGGTTCGGGGCGGTCGCCCAGACCGCGGTGTCCCGCACGTCCGGGATCCGCAGCCGCACCGTCGCCTCGCACACCGCCGCGCCGGGCTCATGGCGCTCCACGACGTGGTAGCCGACGGGCACGAACGGCTCCCCGCGGCTCCCGGCGCCGGCTGCCCGGCCGGCGCCGTCGGTGTCGTCGTCGGCGTCGTTGTCGGCGGCGTCGGCCGAGAACTCCTCGCGCAGCAGCAGCTCCAGGGAGGCGTCGGCGGACTCGAAGGACCAGCCCGCCGCCTCCAGCTCCTTCACCCGGGCCACCGCACGCGCCAGCGCCGCCGGCTCGGGGATGTCCAGGCCGAGTTCGAGGCACTTGAGCTCCACGCTCGCCCGGCCGGCCATCTCGCTGACGATGACGCGCGTGTCGTTGCCCACGCGTGCCGGGTCGACGTGGTTGTAGAGCAGCGGGTCGACCTTGACGGCGCTGGCGTGCAGACCGGCCTTGTGCGCGAAGACCGCCCCGCCGACGTACGGGCGATGCCGGTCCAGCGGCAGATGGGCGCTGTCGGCGAGCGACCGCGCGGTCCGGGTGAGGTCCTGGAGCCGTGCCGGCGGGAGGACCGGCATGCCGAGCTTGACCGACAGGTTCCCCGCCACGGTGAACAGGTCGGCGTTCCCGGCCCGTTCCCCGTAGCCGTTGGCCGTGCACTGCACGTGCGTGGCCCCCGCCTCGACGCCGGCGACGGTGTTGGCGACCGCGCAGCCGGTGTCGTCCTGGCAGTGGACACCGACCCGGAAACCGGTGCGCGCGATCACCTCGGCGACGATCTCCCCGAACCTGCCGGGCAGTTGGCCGCCGTTGGTGTCGCACAGCACCGCCACGTCCGCGCCCGCCCCGACCGCCGCGTCCAGCACCCGCAGCGCGGTGTCCGGATCGGCCGCGTAGCCGTCGAAGAAGTGCTCGGCGTCGAGGAAGACCCGGCGGCCCTCGCCGACCAGGAAGCCGACGGTGTCCCGCACCATCGCGCAGTTCTCCGCCGCGTCCGTCCGCAGGGCGCGCTCGATGTGCCGCCGGTCGGACTTGGCGACCAGCGTGACGACCGGGGCCCGCGAGTCGAGCAGGGCGCGCACCTGCGGGTCGTCCGCGGCCCGGCGGCCGGGCTTGCGGGTGCTGCCGAAGGCCACCAGCACCGCGTGCCGCAGGTCGAGTTCGGCCGCCGCGCGCGCGAAGAAGGCGGTGTCCTTGGGGAGCGCGCCCGGCCAGCCGCCTTCGACGAAGCCGACGCCGAGCGCGTCCAGCGTCCTCGCCACCGCCAGCTTCTCGGCGACGGAGTAGGAGATGCCCTCGCGCTGCGCGCCGTCGCGCAACGTGGTGTCGTAGAGGTGGAACGCGTCGCCGAGCGGCGTTCCGGCAGGCATGGTGCGCATGGGGGACATGGGGGTTCCCTTCCCGTCCGGTGACCGGGTTTTGTGTACGGGATGTCGAGGGCGCTCAGGCGCGCATGACGGCTGTCCGCAGTCGTGGCCGCTTTCCGCGGTCGTGGCCGCACCGGTGGCAGCGGGCAGGACGGGACCGCGGTCCCCGCGCGGCGGGCACCTGCCGGTCGGTCCGGCTTCCGGTGGGCTTCGTCCTGGGCGGCTACCGCCGGACGGGACACTCCCAGGACGCGCGCGGGCGTACGGGACGGGCCGGGCCGTGCCGGAAGGCGTGGGGGATCCCCATGACGCGTCAGCTCCATCCTCGTGGGCCTCGTCGTGACACCCGCGGGCGGCAATCTGACTTCCGGACCACACGTCCGGTCACAGTGGCGGGACCGCGCCGGAATTCCACCGGCTTCCCCGCGTCGCAGGCGCTTACCGTCCCATGTATACCCGGCGGGCGACTGCTCGGATAACCCCTAGGCACCGCCCGGGACCCCTATCCGGCACTCACCCCTCGGCGGCCCTGTGCAGGAGAGGGCCGAGCCGGAAGGCGACGAGCTGCCGCATGACCAGGGCCGTGGTGGTGCGCTCCACGCCCGGGATGCCGAGGATCCGGCCGGCGATCCGGTAGAGGTCGTCGGCGTCGGAGGCCACCACGTGCACCAGCAGGTCGCCCTCGCCGGACAGCCCGTGGACCTGGAGCACCTCGGGGACCGCGGCCAGCGCCTCGGCGATCGCGTCGAGGTGGCGCTGGCGCACCTGCGCGGTCAGGAAGGCGGTCAGGGGATACCCGAGCGCCGCCGGGTCCATGCACCGCTCGAAGGTCCCCAGCACGCCGGTCCGCTCGAACGCCGCCAGCCGCGCGTGCACCGTGTTGCGGCTCAGCCCGGCCTGCTCGGCCAGCGCGACCGTCGTGGCGCGCGGCCGGTCGGCGAGCGCGAGCAGCAACCGGGCGTCCGTGGGGTCGACCTGCTCCGGCTTGGGCACAGTGCGCACCTTCCGAGGGAGGCGGGGCACGCGAGTTGCGCAGATTGCGCAATCTCGGCAGGGGATCTTGTGCACATCCTGACGCGATGGTGTCCTCGGACGCAACAGCCGCTCCCGGGGCCCGCGCCGCTGTCCCTCCCACCCGTACCCACCCGTACCACGACCCTGCCTGAGGAGACCCGGACCATGAACGCACCGGCCCCCGAGCACCCGCCGCGCCCCGCACCCGGCGCCCCTGCCCCGTCCGCCCCTGCCCCGTCCGCCCCTGCCCCGTCCGCCCCCGCCCCGTCCGCCGCCGGGCCGTTCGCCGCCCGGCCCGACCTCGACGCCTTACGGGCCGTCGAGGACCGGGTGCTGTGGCTGTCCACCGCGATCGTCCACCACGCCAACCGGGTCCGCCCCAACCCGACCGGCCTGAAGGTCGGCGGCCACCAGGCGTCCTCCGCGTCCATGGTCTCGATCATGACGGCGCTGTGGCTGCGGCACCTGCGCCCGCAGGACCGGGTCTCGGTCAAGCCGCACGCCTCACCCGTCCTGCACGCCCTCAACTACCTGCTCGGCGCACTCGACGCCGCCCACCTGACGACGCTGCGGGCCTTCGGCGGGCTGCAGAGCTACCCCAGCCGCGCCAAGGACCCCGACCCGGTCGACTACTCGACCGGATCGGTCGGCATCGGCGCGACCGCCACGATCTGGGGCGCCCTCGCCCGTCGCTACGCCGACGGCCCCCGCCCGGACGGAGGCTTCGCCGGCCGCCAGTACGCCCTGGTCGGCGACGCCGAACTCGACGAGGGCGCGGTGTGGGAGGCGGCCCTGGACCCCCAGGTCGCGCACCTGGGCGAGCTGGTGTGGATCGTCGACCTCAACCGCCAGTCGCTGGACCGCGTCGTCCCGCACACCGCCGCCGACCGGGTGCAGGGCATGTTCGCCGCGGCCGGCTGGCAGGTGCTGACGCTCAAGTACGGCTCCCTGCTGGAGGAGCTGTTCACCCGGCCGGGCGGCGACGCGCTGCGCACCCGCCTCGACGCCATGCCCAACGCCGAATACCAGCGGCTGCTGCGCTGCACCGCGGACGGGATACGCGGCCGGCTCCCCGGCACCGGGCCGGACGCCGCACGTATCGCCGCGCTCGTCGCCGGGGTGGACGACACCCTGCTGACCGAGGCGGTCCGCAACCTGGCCGGGCACGACCTGGCGGCGCTGGACGCGGCCCTGGCCGCCGTCGAGGACCACCGCCCCACGGTGATCTTCGCGTACACCGTCAAAGGCCACCGGCTGCCGACGCAGGGCCATCCGCAGAACCACTCCACCCTGCTCACCGACGCGCAGGTCCGCGAGCTCGCCGCGCGGGTGGGCGCCGACCCCGACCGCCCGTGGGAGGGCTTCGACCCCCGGTCGGCGCCGGGCGTGCTGTGCGCCGCCGCCGCGGACCGGCTGCGCCGCCCACCCGTGCAGCTCACCCCGCCCCCGCCGCTGCCCGCCGACCTCGGCCGCACCCCCACCGGCACCGCGACCACGCAGGCAGCCCTCGGCCGCACCCTGCTGGACCTCACCCGCGCCGCACCCGCAGCCGCCGCCCGGGTGGTGACCGTCAGCCCGGACGTCAGCTCCTCCACCAACCTGGGCGGCTGGGTCAACAAGGTCGGCGTGTGGTCGCCGGCCGAGCGCGTCGACTGGTTCGCCGACGACGCCGAGACGCTGCTGCACTGGCGCGAGCACCCCACCGGCCGGCACATCGAGCTGGGCATCGCGGAGACCAACCTCGTCGGCCTGCTCGGCGAGCTCGGCGCGACCTGGAGCCGCTGGGGCCACCCGCTGCTGCCGATCGGCGTGCTCTACGACCCCTTCGTCCACCGCGCCCTGGAACCCTGGACGTTCGGCATCTACGCCGGCGGCCAGTCCGTCCTGGTCGGCACCCCCTCCGGCGTCACCCTCGCACCCGAGGGCGGCGCCCACCAGTCCGTCACGACGCCCTCGCTCGGCCTGGAGCAGCCCGGCTGCACCTCCTGGGAGCCGGCCTTCGCCATCGACGTCGAATGGACGCTGCTGGCGGCGCTCGCCGGCCTCGGCAAGCCGGACGGCGGCTCGGCCTACCTGCGGCTGTCCACCCGCCCGGTCGACCAGACCCTGGCCCGGGTGCCGGCCGACCCCGCCGCGCGCGAGCGCCGTCGCCGCCAGGCCGTCGCCGGCGCGTACCCGCTGCTGCGCCGCGAGAAGCCGCAGGTCACGCTGGCCGCCATGGGCGCCGTGGTGCCCGAGGCGCTGGCGGCGGCCGACCGGCTGGAGGGCATCGGGATCGCGGCCGACGTGCTGTGCGTGACCAGTCCAGGACTCCTCTTCCGCGCCGTGCGGTCGCGCGCCGGGCACGGCGACGCCCCGAACTGGATCCTCGACGACGCCCTCCCGGCGTCCCGCGCCAACCCGCTGGTCACCGTCCTCGACGGCCATCCGCACACCCTGGCCTTCCTCGGCACCGTCCACGGCGTGCCGCTCCGCACGCTGGGCGTCACCGCCTTCGGCCAGTCCGGCGCGCTCGACGACGTCTACCGCCACCACGGGATCGATGCCGGCAGCATCGTCCGCGCCGCGCTCGACGTGACGCAGCGGGCCTGAGGCAGCGGGCCTGAGGCACCGGCGGCCGGGTGGCACGGCGTAGGGTCCCGGCATGCGCATCGTCTCCCTGCTGCCCGCGGCGACCGACATCGTGGCCGAACTCGGGCTGGCCGGCAGCCTGGTCGGGCGCACCCACGAGTGCGACTGGCCGCCGCAGGAGGTGGCCGGCGTCCCGGTCGTGACCGGCGCCGACATTGACCAGGACCGGCTCAGCAGCCGGGAGATCTCCGACGCCGTCGGCGGCGCCGCCCACTCCGGGTCGTCGCTCTACACCCTCGACACCGGGGCGCTGGCCGCCCTGCGGCCGGACGTCGTGCTCACCCAGGATCTCTGCGCGGTGTGCGCCGTCTCCTACGAGCGGGTCAGCCGCACCGTGCGGCTGCTGGACGCCGGCACCCGGGTGCTCAGCCTGGAACCGCGCACGCTGGACGACGTGCTGGACTGCCTGGTCACCGTCGGCGACCTGCTCGGCGTACCGGAGGCGGCGCGCGAGCGCAGGGCCGCGCTGCGGGAGCGGCTGGACGCCGTACGCGGCGCGGTCGCCGGCCGGGAACGGCCCCGGGTGGCGGCGATCGAATGGCTCGACCCGCTGTGGCCGGCCGGCCACTGGGTGCCCGAGCAGATCACGGCGGCCGGCGGGGAGCCGCTCCTGGCCGCGCCGGGCGAGCACACCGCGCCGGTGCAGTGGGCGGCGGTCCGCGCGTCCGCGCCCGACGTCCTGCTGGTCCTGCCGTGCGGCTTCCCGCCCGAGCGGACCCGGCGGGAAGCCGACCTGCTCACCGCGCTGCCGGGCTGGGCGGACCTGCCGGCGGTACGTTCCGGGCGGGTGTGGGTGCTGGACGGCCCGGCCTACTTCAACCGGCCGGGCCCCCGGGTCGTGCGGGGCACGGAGGTGCTGGCGCACGTCCTGCACGGCCATCGGCCGCCGGAACCGGTCACCGCGGCGGAGGCCGGCCCGCTGGCCGGGCACCCGCAGCGCTGAGGCGGAAGGCCGGCCACGGCCGCCCGTCGACCCGGATGGCGCAGGGCCACGCTCCGGGATGTGGACAACGGCAGCCGCCCGCTGCCCGGGGCTCTAAGCTGGGAGGTGCAGCTGGTTCGCCCTGCCCGCCAGGCAGGCGCGTCGTAAGAGGGAACCCGGTGGGAATCCGGGACTGCCCCGCAGCGGTGAGTGGGAACGACCGCCGTCATACGCACTGGGTCCGGGCCGCGGACCTGGGAAGCGACGGCCAGTAGGAAACTGCCCCCACGGCAGAGCGCCCACGAGTCCGAAGACCTGCCCGTTGCCCGTACGCGACCACTCGCGCACGGACGTTCCGGTGACCTCGTGGGCGGGTCGGCGTGCATCGGCGGACGGACGTTCCCCTCGCGGGCGTCCCCGGTCCGCACGGTTCGTCACCTTCACGCCCCCGGCCCGTCCCCGGGACCTCAGGGATCCATCTCGTGAAGGAGATCTCCGTGACAACCAAGCCCGCAGCCGCGGCAGCACGGGCCACCGTGTACGGGTACCCCCGCCAGGGCCCGAACCGGGAACTGAAGAAGGCCATCGAGGGCTACTGGAAGGGCCGTGTCGGCGCCGACGGGCTCCGCACGGCGGCAGCCGCCCTGCGCCGGGACAACTGGCGGCAACTCGCCGACGCCGGCATCCACGAAGTGCCGACCGGCGACTTCTCGTACTACGACCACGTCCTGGACACCAGCGTCATGGTCGGCGCCGTCCCCGAGCGCCACCGCCAGGCCGTCGTCGGCGACGCCCTGGCCGGCTACTTCGCCATGGCCCGCGGCACGCAGGACGTCGCGCCGCTGGAGATGACCAAGTGGTTCGACACCAACTACCACTACCTCGTCCCCGAGCTCGGCCCCGGCACCGCCTTCACCGCCGACTCCACCAAGCAGGTCGCCGAGGTGCGCGAAGCCCTCGCGCTCGGCCACACCCCGCGCCCGGTGCTCGTCGGCCCCGTCACGTACCTCCTGCTGGCCAAGGGCGCCCCCGGCGCGCCCGCGGACTTCGAGCCGCTGAGCCTGCTGGACCGGCTGCTGCCGGTCTACGCCGACGTGCTCGCCGACCTGCGGGCGGCCGGCGCCGCGTGGGTGCAGCTCGACGAGCCCGCCCTGGTCCAGGACCGCACCCGCGGCGAACTCGACGCGGCCGACCGCGCCTACCGCTTCCTCGGCGCCCTGACCGACCGGCCCAAGCTGCTGGTCGCCTCCTACTTCGACCGGCTCGGCGAAGCCCTCCCGGTGCTGGCCAAGGCGCCGGTCGAGGGACTGGCACTGGACTTCACCGGCGCCGCGGCGGCCAACCTCGACGACCTGGCGGCCGTGGGCGGGCTGCCGGGCAAGCGGCTGGTCGCCGGCGTCGTCGACGGCCGCAACATCTGGATCAACGACCTGGAGAAGTCGCTGGCCACCCTGGGCACCCTGCTGGGCCTGGCCGGACAGGTCGACGTCGCCGCCTCCTGCTCGCTGCTGCACGTCCCGCTGGACACCGCCGCCGAGACGGACCTCGACCCGCAGGTACTGCGCTGGCTGGCCTTCGCCCGGCAGAAGACCGCCGAGATCGCCACCCTGGCCCGCGGGCTCAGCGAAGGCACCGAGGCCATCGCCGACCGGATCGCCGCCAACCGCGCCGACCTGGCCGACCGCGCCGCCTCGCCCGTCACCCGCGACCCCGCGGTCCGCGACCGGGCCGCCGCCGTCACCGCCGCCGACGCCCGCCGCTCCCTGCCCTACGCCGAACGGGCCGCCGCCCAGCGCGCGCACCTGGAGCTGCCGCTGCTGCCCACCACCACGATCGGCTCCTTCCCGCAGACCACCGAGCTGCGCACCGCGCGCGCCGACCTGCGGGCCGGCCGGATCGACCGGGCCGGATACGAGGAGCGCATCAAGGCCGAGATCGGCGAGGTCATCGCCTTCCAGGAGAAGACCGGCCTGGACGTCCTCGTCCACGGCGAGCCCGAGCGCAACGACATGGTCCAGTACTTCGCCGAGCAGCTCACCGGCTACTTCGCCACGCAGCACGGCTGGGTGCAGTCCTACGGCACCCGGTACGTACGCCCGCCGATCCTCGCCGGCGACATCTCCCGCCCCGCGCCGATGACCGTGCGCTGGACGTCCTACGCCCAGTCGCTCACCGACCGGCCGGTCAAGGGCATGCTGACCGGCCCGGTGACGATGCTGGCCTGGTCCTTCGTGCGCGACGACCAGCCGCTCGGCGAGACCGCCCGGCAGGTCGCCCTCGCCCTGCGCGACGAGGTCGCCGACCTGGAGGCCGCCGGCACGTCCGTCATCCAGGTCGACGAGCCGGCGCTGCGCGAGACGCTGCCGCTGCGCGCCGCCGACCGCCCGGCGTACCTGGCGTGGGCCACCGAGGCGTTCCGGCTCACCACCGCCGGGGTGCGGCCCGGCACCCAGATCCACACCCACATGTGCTATGCCGAGTTCGGCGACATCGTCCAGGCCATCGACGACCTCGACGCCGACGTCATCAGCCTGGAGGCGGCCCGCTCCCGTATGCAGGTGGCACGCGAGCTCGCCGCGCACGGCTACCCGCGCGAGGCGGGACCGGGCGTCTACGACATCCACTCGCCGCGCGTCCCCGACGCCGAGGAAGCAGCACAGCTGCTGCGCGCCGGTCTCGCCGCGATCCCCGCCGAGCGGCTGTGGGTCAACCCCGACTGCGGGCTGAAGACCCGCGGCTGGCCCGAGACCCGCGCCTCGCTGGAGAACCTGGTCACCGCCGCCCGTACGGTGCGCGCGGAACTGCCGGGCTCCTGAACCGGCCGCCGGGGGAGGCCCGCAGCCCGCGCCTCCCCCGGCGCTCCGCCCCGCGGCAGTTCTCAGGGCGTACCGGACGCGGAGGGCGGCTCCGGCCTGGCCGCGGGTGCCGTGAACCGCACCGGACCGGTGAAGTTGGCGCGGCGTGCCGCGCGGCGGAAGGTGGTGAGGGCGGCCGGGCCGGCGAGCAGGATCGCCACGAAGTTCGTGACGGCGCGGCCGGTGTCCCAGCCCAGCGAGGTGGCCACGTCGAACGCCAGATAGCGGTGCCACTGCTCGGTGAAGGGCAGGCCCGGCAGATACGCGATGGAGCTGCCCGGGTCGGTCGAGAAGGGCCAGAAGGACAGGTTGAGCAGGAAGCCGAAGAGGTAGCCGGAGACCGACCCGTACCCGGCGAGCAGCAGGATCTCGGCCTTCCCGCGGGCCCGGGGGAGCAGCCCGGCGAGCATGCCGACGAACGCGCAGCCGAACATCTGGTACGGCATCCACGGCCCCACGCCGCCGGTGAGCAGCGCCGAGGCGAACAGGGACGTGCAGCCGAGGGTGAAGCCGAATCCCGGCCCGAAGACCCGGCCGGCCAGGACCAGGACGAAGAAGACGGTCTCGATGCCCGCGGTCCCGGCGCCCAGCGGGCGCAGGGCGGCGTTGACCGCGGACAGGACGCCGAGCATGGCCAGCGCCTTGGCGTCGATGCCGCCGTCCGCGATCTGCGCGAACACCACGGCGAGGACGAGCAGCAGCAGGACCCCGAAGATGAGCGGCGGGGCGTAGGCGGAGCCGAAGTGGCCGGGGGCCACGACGAACGGCCAGAAGAAGGCGACCAGTCCGATGAACGCCGCCAGGGCCACCGTGGTGACGGCCACGGCGTGCATCCGCACCGCGGTGGCCCGCCGCGGCCCGCGCCCGGGAACCGCGGCGCTCATCGTGCGCTCCCGGCGGCGGCGAGGGCGTCGGCGACCTGCGCCACGGTCAGGTACGGCAGCGGTGCCAGGATCTTGGCGGTCTGCGGCGCGAAGGACGGTGAGGCGACGATGACGCCGGCGGTCGGCCCGTCCGCCACCACGTCCCCCTCGGCCATGACGACCACCCGGTCGGCGCCGGCGGCGACGAACTCGACGTCGTGGGTCGAGATCACCACGCTGCGGCCCTCGGCGGCCAGGTCGTCGATGATCCGGATGAGCTGCTGCTTGGCCTGGTAGTCCAGCCCGCGGGTCGGCTCGTCGAGGAGCACGACGGAGGGCGCCGACGTGAGCTGGATGGCCAGCACGAGGGAGAGCTTCTGGCCCTCGGACAGGTCGCGGGGGTGGACCCCGTCCGGGATGCCGGGGGCGAAGCGGTCGAGCAGCCCGCGCGGGTCCAGGCCCGGGCGGCCGTCCGACTCCCGCCGGGCCTGCGCCAGTTCGGCGCCCACGGTCTCCAGGTAGAGCAGGTCGGTGGGGGTCTGCGGGACCAGCCCGATACGGCGTCGCCCGACGTCGGCCTCGGCGCGGTGCCCGCGCAGCAGCCGCCCCGGCCGGCCGCGCAGCGGCGCCGGTGCCCGCTCGGCGGGCGCCGCGCCGGGGGCGGCGCCGTCGTCGGTGAACCGCACGGTCCCGGCCTGGCGGGGCCCGGCGCCGTGCAGCGCCCACAGCAGCGAGGACTTGCCGGAGCCGTTGCGGCCCATCAGCGCGGTCACCTCGCCGGCCCGCAGATCGAGCGAGACCTCGCGGACGGCGACGACGTCCCCGTAGCGGACGACGACACCGCGGGCCGACAGCAGCGGGCCCGCCGCCGCGCCCCCGGCCCGGGCCGGCGGCGCCGGCCGGCCCTCCAGCCGCTTGCGCAAGGGCACGGCCGCCCGCCGGGCGTCCCGTACCGACAGCGGCAGCGGGTCCCAGCCGGCCAGCCGCCCGAGGTCGACGACCGGCGGTGCGACCGACGCGGTACGGAAGGCGTCGGCGGGCAGCGCGTCGGTGACGGTGCCGTCACCGGTGAGGTGGACGACGCGGTCGGCGTACTGCACCACGCGTTCCAGGCGGTGCTCGGCCAGCACGACGGTCACCCCGAGGTCGTGGACCAGCCGGGTCACGGCGGCCAGCACCTCCTCGGCGGCCGTCGGGTCGAGAGCCGAGGTCGGCTCGTCGAGGACGAGGACGCGGGGGTGGGCGGTGAGGACCGAACCGATGGCGACGCGCTGCTGCTGGCCGCCGGACAGCTCGCTGAGCGCGCGGTGCCGCAAATCGGCCAGGCCCAGCAGGTCCAAGGTCTCCTCGACGCGCTTGCGCATGACATCGGGCGGAATCGCCAACTGCTCCATGGCGTAGGCAAGTTCCTCCTCGACGGTGTCGGTGACGAAGCCGGCCAGCGGGTCCTGGCCCACCACGCCCACCACGTCGGCGAGTTCGCGCGGCGGGTGCAGGGCGGTGTCCCGGCCGTCGACGGTGACGCGGCCGGCCAGGGTGCCGCCGGTGAAGTGCGGCACCAGGCCGTTGATCGTGCCGAGCAGGGTGGACTTGCCGGCTCCGGTGCGACCGACGACGAGGCACAACTCGCCCTCCTCGACGGTCAGGTCCACATCCCGCAGGACCGGCCGGTCCGTCCCGTCGTAGCAGACGCTGACCTGGTCGAAGCGGATCACAGCAGGGCCTCGCTCGGGGTGTCGGTGGTCGTGCCCGCCTGCGGGCCGCCGGCGGCTGCCGGGCCCCCGGTGCGGGCCGGCGGCGGCGCGGTGAACGCGGCCGTTCCCGCCAGCAGGACCGCGACCGCGGGCAGCCAGGGCAGCGACGGCCAACGCAGCGGGTACAGGCTCGGGTTGAGGTCGGCGGCGCTGTAGCCGACGGTCAGGAACAGCACCGCGGCAGTCGCGCAGCCGCACAGCGCCACGGCCCACTCGGGCGCCCGCCAGGGGTCGGGGCGGTAACTGGTGCGGCGCACCCGGCGGCCCCCGACCGCCAGGCCCGCGCAGCACAGCAGCGCGCCGCCGAGCATGGCGGGCAGGCCCAGGGCGCGCGGCGTCGTACCGTCGAGGAGGCCGTACACGCCGGTGCACAGGCCGAGCATCCCGGCCAGCATCAGGGCCGCGGTGGTGCGGCGGGCGCCGCGGGTGGCGGTGCCGGAGCGGCCGTAGCCGCGCGAGTCCATGGCGGCGGCCAGGTACAGCGAGCGTTCGAGGGCGTCCTCCAGGACCGGGATGAGGATGCTGCGCAGGGCCCGCATCCCGCGGGCGCGGTCGGCGCGCAGGCGCCGCGCCCTGGCCACCCGCTGCACGCTCTCGACGAGTTGGGGCGCGACGCTCATCGACACCGTGACGGCGACGCCGAGTTCGTACAGCGCGCCCGGCAGCACCCGCAGCGCCCGCTTGGGGTTGGCGAGGGTGTTGGCGGCGCCGATGCAGCACAGGAGGCAGGCCAGCCGCAGTCCGTCGATCGCGGCGGACAAGGTGGCCTCCAGGGAGACCGGGCCGCCCAGCTGGATCCCCGCGTACCAGTGCGGGGTGGGGATGTGGGGCAGCGAGAACATGATGTGGTCGGCGGGCGTGATGCCGGTGGCGAACACGCAGCGGAAGACGACGCGGATCGCGATCACGCCCAGGGCGAGCCACAGGTAGTAGGTGAAGCCCTTCGCCCAGGGGGCGTCGGTGCGGCGCTCGGTGACCACCAGCGCGAGGACGGCGAGGACGAGGCCGAGCAGCAGCGGGTTGGTGGTGCGGCTGACCGCGGTGGCCAGGCTCAGCGCCCAGATCCACCAGGCGACGGGGTGCAGGGTGCGCGGCAGCCGCCGCCCCTGCCCGGTGCGGGCGGGGGCGGCGGTCTCGGGCTTCCGCGGCCCGGCGGGTCGTCGCCCGCCGGGCGCGGACGGCGCGGCGGGCACCGTCACTGCGCGTCCCGGCGCCGCTGCCGGATCCGTACGGCGACGGCCGTGGCGATGGCGGCGACCACCACCGCGGTGATCGCGACCGGCAGGACCGAACCGGACGAGTGGCCGACGGCGGCCGTGGGTTCGGCGTCCTGGGTGACGGGCGCGGAGGCGGTTCCCGAGGGGGTCGGGCCAGACGGTGCCGGGGTGGCCGGCGCCGGGCACGGCGACGCGGTGGGGGTCGGGGTGGGCGTTGCTGTTGCCGTGGGCGTGCGGGTCGGGGTCGGGGTCGGGGTGGGCGTTGCTGTTGCCGTTGCCGTGCGGGTCGGGGTCGGCGTCCGGGTCGGGGACGGGGGCGTCGCCGTCATGCAGGGCGTGGCCGTCGGGGACGGGGTGCCCGACGGGTGCGGGGACGCGGACGGCGGGGACGTGCTCGCACCCTTGGCCGGCGGCGCCGACCTCCCGCCGGAACCGCCCTGCGCCGGGGGCTTGGCGCCGCCGCTGCCGCCCGACGCCGATCCGGAGCCGCCGGACCCCGAACCGCCGCCCACCGGAGTGGTGTTGTGGGCGCGGACGGTGTCGGGGGAGAAGGTGGGCCGCCCCTGGGTGCCGGCGATGTTCGTCGCCCCGAAGATCCACAGGTCGACGCTGCCCGGCTTGGGGTGGTAGCTCATGGCCCCCAACTGGCTGTAGCTCCACGTGTTCTGGCCCGGGTCGGCGTGCCAGTACGACCAGTACGCGGTGGCCGGCGGGGTGAGCACGCACGCCTCGTCCTTGGGCGTCGGATACTGCTTGCCGCCCTGGTAGCCGGCGTAGCCGATCCGGCAGATGAAGGCCGGGCCGTCGTGCTGGGTGCCGGTGGTCTGCCAACCCCCCTGGTTGAGCAGGGTGTAGCCGGTGGTGGGCGTGGTGCCGCAGGAGCGCAGCAGCGGGCCGCCCCAGTGGCTGAAGTCGACGGCGAGGACGACCCCGGAGCTGGTCGTGCACTGGCCGATGGGCAGCGGGCCGGCCGCCGCGGGCGAGGCCCCCGCCGCCACGGCGGCCAGGACCAGCGCCCACACGGCGGCCAGGCACGCGGCCGTGCGCCGCAGGGAGCCGCGGATCACCGGTGGCCCCCGCTGCCGCGGGCGCCGGTGCGCCGGGTGGCGACCAGGACCGTGCCGGAGACGGCGAGCAGCAGCGCCAGGCACGCGGCCAGGAGCACATCGGTGCCGGTGGCGGCCAGCGCGCCGCCGCCCCCGGAGCCGGTGCCGCCCGAGGTGCCGCCTCCGCCGGACCCGCCGGACCCGCCCGTCGAGCCGCCGGAGGACCCGCTGCCAGGCGCCGCGGTGATCGGCGCGAGCGCGTGGGTGAGGGAGGTCAGCGGCGTGCCGGCCAGGGCGGGCACGGCCTGCGTGGAGGACCGCAGGTCGGAGTCCCCGGCCGCGTCGGTGATCCGGAAGCCCCCGTCGCCGTTCTGCACCGTCCGCAGGAACTTCTGGCCCTCGGTCGCCTGGACGGGCCGGATCTTGTCGGTGGCCAGCAGCGCCTGGACGGCCAGCGCCGTGGAGTTGCTGCTGACGCCCGCCGCGCCCTGGTAGCCGCCGCTCTTCTGCTGGGCCTTGACCAGGTAGCCGCGGGCCTTCCCGACGGCGCCGGCCTGCCCGGGCACCAGGGTCAGCGCCTGGAGGGCGTAGCCGGTGGTGTCGACGTCGGAGGCGCAGTCGGCGCCGGCGGCGATCAGCGTGGAGGAGAACCCGCCGTCGGCGCACTGCAGTTGCAGCAGGCGCGTGACGGTGGCCGCCGGCGGCTCGACGCCGCCGCGGGTCAGGGCGAGCACGCCGAGGGCCTGCGAGACGGTGGAGTACGCCTGGCCGAAGTCGCCGGCCGCGGTGCAGCTCCCGTCGTCCGCGGCACCGGTGCACACATGCCCGGTGAGGGTGGTGAGCAGGTCGAAGCCGCCGAAGTGGTGCGGGTCCTGGCCCATGACCTCGGCGAGCAGGGCGAGTTTGGCGGCGGAGCCGCTGTAGGGGCCCGGGTAGGCGGAGGCGCCGGCCGGGTCCGCGTAGTCCGCGACATGGGCCGCGAGGTAGGCGGTGACCTTCGTCAGCGCGTCGTCCTGGCCGCCGATGGCGGCCAGCGCGAAGGCGAGGTCGGCGGTCAGGCCGTAGTCCGGGCCGTAGCTACTGGACAGGTGGTCGGTGCCGCCGAGCTGCTTGACGAGGTAGGCGGCGCCGGCCGCGGCGGCCTTCTGGTCCTGCGTGTCGCGCAGCAGCGTGCCGAAGGAGGTGCCGACGGTGCCGCCGGTGGCCTGCGTGGAGGCGCGGACGTCGGACTTCGCCTGGTCGCTGTCGGCGGCGACCTTGAACCCGCCGTCGGCGTTCTGCTGCCCGGCGAGGAAGGCGCGGGCCTTGGTGATCTGCGGCGCGTACGTGGCGGCGTCCAGGCTCAGGCCCTGGATCGCCAGGGCGGCGGTGTTGACCGAGTCCCCCGCGGTGCCGTGGAAGCCGCCGTCGGCGAGCTGCTTGCCGGCGATCCACGCGGCGGCCTTGGCCACGGCCTTCGCGGCGGCGTCACCGGGCGCCAGGTCGAGGGCCATCATCGCCATCGCCGTGCTGTCGATGTCCTGGTCGCCCGCGGAGGGGATCAGGCTGGGGAAGGCGCCGTCGGGGTCCTGGAGGCTCTCCAGGTACGCGACCGGGCCGGCCGCGTGCGCGGAGTCGCCCGCCCGCAGCTGGGCGATGACACCGAGGGACTGCGAGAACACCGACGTGGCGTAGGCGTAGTTGTCCTTGGCGGCGCAGCCGCCCGAGGTGTCGGCCTTGGCGCAGACCGTGCCGTCCAGCGCGGCGATCAGGTCGTGGCCGCCGAAGGCCCGCGGGTCCTTGCCGGTGGCCTCGGCCGCGACGGCCTCCTTGGCGAGCGAGCCGCCCTGGGCGTAGGCGGTGCCGATCAGCGTCCAGTCGTCGATGCCGCGGCCGGCGCCGTCCTTGCCGTGCTGGAGGAAGTCGGTCATGCCGGCGAGCGTGTCGTCCGCGCCGCCGGTGGCCGCGAGGGCGAACACGCCGTCGATGGTGAGGCCGAAGTCCGCGAAGCCGGTGCGTTCGGAGCCGGGCGTGGACTCGTAGTAGTGGCCGTCCTCCAGGTTGTCGCCGTCGATGAGGAAGGCGACCGCCTTGGCCAGGTCGGGCGATGCGGCTGCCGGGGAGGTCGGGCCGGTCGAGGGGCTGGTGGGCGGCGTCGTCGGCGGGGTGGTCGGGGGCGTGGTCGGAGGCGTGGTCGGCGGAGTGGTGGGCGTCAGCGGGTGGCTGAGGCTGCCCAGGTCGGTGCCGGCGGCGGCCACGGTCGCGGCCGTCGAGGCGTACAGGTCGCCGTCGGTGCCGCCCGATCCGTCGGGGGCGAAACCGCCCGTCGCGGTCTGCCGGGCCGCGAGCCAGCTGCGCGCCCAGGTGGCCTGGTCGGTCTTGCCCGCCGCGGCGAGCGCCTGGGCCGCCCACGCGGTCGTCCCGGTGTCGCCGGAGGACGCGCCCTCGTACGGCAGGTAGCCGCCGTCCGCGGACTGCTGCTCGACCAGGTAGGCGGCGGCCTTGCCCACGGCGGCGCCGGTGCCGGGCAGGTGGCTGAGGGCGAGGACCGCGTCGGCGGTCGTGCCGGGGTCGGAGGTGCAGGTCTCGCCGGGCGAGAGCATCGAGCCGGAGAAGCCGCCGTCGGCGCACTGCATGCCGGTCAGCCGCGCGACCGCCGCGTCGGGCGGTGTCACGCCGCCGCGGGCCAGGGCGAGCAGGGCCAGGGCCTGGGTGCCGGGCGAGAACGCGCCGTAGAAGTCGCCGGCGGCGGTGCAGTTGCCGAGGCTCCCGGCCGCCGTGCAGACATGGCCGGTCAGGTCGGCGAGCAGGTCGTGCCCGCCGACCTCGGCCGGGTCGCCGCCGAGGACCTCGGTCAGCAGCGCCAGGTTCGCCGCGGCGCCCGGGGCGGGCACGGACGCCGGGCCGTCGGGGAGCAGGTAGTCGTCGGCGTGCGCGGTGAGGTACGCGTCGATCGCCCGCAGCGTGTCGTCGTGGCCGCCGCCGGCCGCGGCCAGTGCGAGCGCGGTGCCGGCGGTGGCGTTGAAGTCGGTGCCGAAGCCGTCGAAGACGTGGTCGCCGTCGGTGAGTTGGCTCGTGAGCCAGGCCGCCGCCGCCGCGACGTCCGCGGTCCGGGCGGGCGGGGTGGTCGGGGCAGTGGTGGGCGGTGTGGTCGGCGGGGTGGTCCCGCCGGTGGCGCGCACCGAGGCCGGGGTGAACGAGGGGCCGCCGGTGCTGCCGCCCACGTCGGTGGGGCCGAAGACCCACGCCTCGACCTCGCCGTCGGCCGGGTGGTCGCTGAGCGCGCCGAGCGGGCTGTAGGTCCAGGTGTCCTGGCCGGCGGGGGCGATCCAGTAGGACCAGTAGGCGCTCGCCGGGGGAGTGAGCACGCACTTCTCGTCCGCGTCGGTGGGGTACTGCGTGCCGCCGTCGAAGTCGCCGTTGCCGATGCGGCAGATGAAGCCGGGGCCGTCGTGGACCGTGCCGGTGGTGGTGAACCCGGCGTTGTGCAGCAGGTTCATGCCGGTGGTCGGGTGGGCGTCGCAGCCGCGGACGACCGGGCCGTCCCAGTGCCCGAAGTCGACCGCGACGACCGCGCCGGTCGTCGCCGTGCAGTCGCCGATCGGGTCGGCCTGGGCGGTGCCGGCCAGGGACACCAGCCCGGCGGCCAGCGTACCGGCGACCATCGCGCCCGCGGTGGACAGGACGAGCGTGCGCGGCGGTCTGGGCCGGCGGCGCGGAACGAGACGAAGCACAGGTGCCCCCCGGTTCGGCCGGCGAAGAGGGCGGGCCGCGGAGGAACGGCCGGCCGCCCAGGGGCGCCGACCGGGTCGTCCGTGCCGTAGTCCTCGACGGCGATCGTGACTTGCTGTTCAGCGCAGGTGGTCCGGCTCGCCCGCCTCACGGCGGGCCTACGGTTGCGGGTCAGCGCCGGACTCGGACCGGCTTCCCCTGGCTGCTGAATCGGAAATGCGCTTCATCGCACCACGCCGGACGCTGTGACGTCAACGTCGCGCACCGTCGCCTTCACCACGCCCGGCCACCCCTCCACCGCCCGCCCGTCCGCAACCTGTCCCGCCGGGTGCCGGCCTCTGCCGCGCACCGGGTCCCGTGACGGGCGAGCGGCCCGGGAACGGAGTGGCCGGAGGGGCGGGTGGCCGGAAAGCAGCACCCTGGGGTTCCGCTTGTGAACATCTCGTAGACGCATAGTTATGCGGCGGATACCGTAGACATCCCCCACAAGCACGAACCGGAGGTACGTCGATGAGCACAGCGATCAGCCGGCGTCTCGCCCGTACGGTGGCCGCGGTCGCCGCGTTATCCGGCGCGATGCTGGTCACCCCGACGCAGGCGCACGCCGCCTGGGGGAGCCAACTCCCCTTCACGGAAGTGGCCAACGTCTCGGCCGGCGGCAGCAATTACCAGGTCGGCAGCATCCACGGCTGGGTGCAGTTCGACTCCGGCGGCCAGGACGCGCGCTACTCCCTGGACGTCTGCCGGCAGAGCGCCTACGTCGTCTACGTGACGGTCGCGTACAACGCGACGCAGAACTGGTCCACCGGCGCCTGGAGCCAGACCGTCGTCAGCAACGGCACGCCGCCCTGGCAGAGCGCGACGTCACCGTGCTGGAACTCCGAGGCCACCCTCACCGGCACCATCCACGCGGCGGACCTCTCCAACTTCCACGTCCAGCTCACCGGCGGCACCTTCGTCAACGGCCAGAACCTCGTCACGGACGACGACGACTACCTCCTCACCAACCCGTACTGACCCGCCCACCGGTACGGACCTGCTCCCGGCCCGGTGCCGACCCGTACGAACCGGAGCCCGGTCCCGGCGCCACGCGCGCCCGGGCCGGGCTCCGGCCGGGAAGGGAGCGTGTCTTCCTTGCCGGGGAGGTTGTTCAGGCGTCGCGTACGCGCAGCAGCAGGCCGCCGGTCAGCAGGGCCGCGGCGGCCCATCCGGCGGTCACGCCGAGGCCGGCCCACGGGCTGAGGGGCAGGCTGCCGAGGTCGGTGGTGGCCTGGACGGCGAGTCCGGCGCTCATCGGCGCGGTCTTCTGGAGCAGCCGCTGCCAGTGCGGGTCGCCGACGGTCCGGGAGACGATCGGCAGGACGTACAGCAGGCCGAGGACGACCCCGATGCCGGCGGCGGAGTCCCGTACCGCGGTCGCGGCACCGAGGCTCAGCAGGCCGATCAGGACCAGGTAGAGGACCGTCCCGACGACGGCGCGCAGCGTCGGCCCGTGGGACAGGGACAGGGCGCGGTCGCCGGCGCCGGGCAGGATGAGCCGCCCGGCGAGCACCGACCCGAGGACGGCGAACGCACCGCCGGCGGCCACGACGCCGGTGAGGGTGAGGGCCTTGGCCGCGAGGACGGTGGCCCGCCGCGGCACCGCCGCCAGGCTGGTGCGGATCATGCCCGTGCCGTACTCCCCGCTGATGGACAGCACCGCCAGGACGGCGACCGGCGCCTGACCGAGATAGACCCCCATGAGGGCGAGCTTGGTCGTGTCGCCGCCGCAGCCGCCGGCCGTGCAGTGCGCCACCGAGGCCGCCCCGGCACCCAGGGCCACCGTCGCCGCGACGGCACCCAGCATCAGCCACAGCGGGCCGGCGACCGTCCGCATCTTCGTCCATTCCGCGTGCAGCGCCCGCCTCATGCGTCCCTCCGGTCGATGAGGACGGCCGCCACGGCCAGGCCCGCCACCGCGTAGCCGGCCAGGACGGCGAACCCGGCCCACGGCGGCAGCGGGAAGTAGCCGTAGTACGGCGTGTAGTTGGCGGCCACCTGGGCGTACGGCACAAGCGTCTGCTGGACGGCGAAGGCGGCGCCCGGCGTCACCGCGGCCACCCCCTTCGACAGGCCGGCGGGCGTGAACGGGACGGCGATCAGGACGTAGGGCAGCACCATGGCCACGACGACCGCGGTGACCGCGCCCGCGCCGTGCCGGAGGACCGCGCCGACCGCGAGGGCCAGGACCGCCGCGGTCGCGAGCAGCGCCGCGGTCCCGAGCGCCACCCGCAGTTCGGTCGAGGACGACACGGGGAAGACGTAGACGCCGTGGCCCCGGGCGAGCCGCTCGCCGAGCGGAATCGCGAGTGCCGTCCCCACCGACCCGGCGACGAACGTCGCGGCCCACAGCACGAGCGCCTTGGCCACCAGGACCCGGCTCCGCCGTGGACTGGCCGCCAGAGTGAGGCGGATCATCTTCCTGCGGTACTCCTCGGTGATGAACCGCGCTCCCACGACGACCACCGCGATCAGCGCGGCGAACGTACCGGCGAGGATGTCCCGCAGGACGCCGCCGGTCGGCAGGCTGTCGCGGACGGCGGGCGCCATGTCGCCGGCACCGGTCACCGTGAACGCGGCCCCCGACCCCGCCGACGCGGCCCCGGCCCCCGTGAACGAACCCGAGACGTTCTCCGGGTAGCCGGCGAAGGTGGGGGAGCGGGCCCCCACCTGACCGCCCGTCCAGTCGCCGCCGGCCCAGCCGCCCCGGGTGCGGAGATCCCCGAAGGCCGCCGTGGACACACTGGTGGCGGTGCCCCCGCCCTGCACAACCGGCGGCGAGGCGACGAACAGCCCGCCCTGCACGGTCGAGCCGAGCCCCCGCACCTGGGCGGTGCCCACCCCGATCCACCTCGTGCCGTCCGTCGAGGCGTAGCCGGTGACCGTGTCGCCCGAGCGGTCCAGCCGCAGCCAGCGCGGGGACCCGGCGGAGACCCGGCCGGCGGGGCCGGCGTGGTCATTGACGTAGCCGTCCTGCATCCGGACGCCGTGGCCGCCGGTGGCCATGATCGCCGCGTACGGCGATCCCTGCCGGGTGCTCTCCTTGATGACGAGCCCGGCCTTCGCCCACGGTACGGTGCCCGGCCGCAGGTCCCCGGGCCCCCGGGGGACGCTGCTGTCGAGCGCGGCGACGGAGACGGTGATGCTGCCGTTCCCGGTCAGCGGCCGGTGCACGAAGTAGAAGCTGTCGGCCACCGGCTCGCCGCCGGGCCCGACCGGCACGGGCGGCGCGCCCTTCTGGTCGCTGCTGACCCCGGTGAGCAGGGCGAACAGCACGACCATCAGCCCGGCGGCCACGATGCCGGCCACCCAGCCGCGCACGGTCCGCAGCTTGGTCCACTCCGCGTGCAGGACGTGGGCGAAGCCGTCGCGCCCGGCCCGCCGCCCGGAGCGGGACCGTACGGCCGTGCCGCTCACCGCGAGACCTCCGCGGGCGGCGCGGCGCGGAACTCGGCTGCCCCGCCGGTGAGTTCCAGATAGACGTCCTCAAGGGTGGCACGGTGCGCCGACACCTCGGAGAACGGCACCGCGCTCCGGGTGAGGAGCGCCACGATCCGTTCCGCCGCCAGCCCGGAGACGGCCAGGGTGTCCCGGCCGCTCGCCGCCACGCTCGCGCCGGCGTGAGCGAGCACCCTCGCCGCGTGCGCGGCAGCCGTGGTCCGCACGGCGACCCGGTTCCGTGAGGCGGCCGAGAGCAGGTCGGCCATGCCGGCGTCGGCGATCGCCCTGCCGCGCCCGACGACGACCAGATGGTCGGCGGTGTCCTGCATCTCGCCCATCAGGTGGCTGGAGACCAGCACGGCGCGCCCCTGAGCGGCCGACGACCGCAGGAATCCGCGCATCCAGACGATGCCGTCGGGGTCCATGCCGTTGAACGGCTCGTCGAGCATGATGATCGGCGGGTCGCCCAGCAGGGCCGCGGCGATCCCCAGCCGCTGCCGCATGCCGAGCGAGTAGCCGCCGGCCTTGCGCCGGGCCGCCGGGGCCAGGCCGACCTGCTCGATCACCTGGTCCACCCGCCGCGCCGCCAGGCCCTGCGCGTGCGCCAGCCACAGCAGGTGGCCCCGCCCGCTGCGGGCGGGGTGCAGCGCCGCGGCGTCCAGCAGCGAACCGACGTGGCTCAGCGGGCGCCGCAGGCTGCGGTACGGCGTGCCCCCGATGAGCGCGGTGCCCTCGTCGACCGCGTCCAGGCCGAGGATCACCCGCATCGCGGTGGACTTCCCGGCCCCGTTCGGCCCCACGAGACCGGTCACCACCCCCGGGCGGACGGTGAAGGACAGGCCGTCGAGGGCCAGGGTCCCCCCGTATCTCTTGCGCAGTCCCGCGACCACGATCCCCGGGGTACTCATCGCCGCCACCTCACAGTTCGACATGCACTCATGCCGCCGGTTGTACGCGGCACCCGGTTCCCGCCCGGTCGCATCGGCTGCGACCCGGCTGCGACCTGGCGTCTGGCATCGTGGACGCATGCCACCTCGACCCGGGGGCCGGTTCGGCCGCCCCGCCCGCACGGCGACCGGCGGCGAGGGGCGGTGAGGGTCCTCGTCGTCGAGGACTTCGAGATCCTCGCCCGCTCCCTCGGAACCGGGCTGCGCCACGAGGGCATGGCCGTCGATGTCGTCCTGGACGGAACCGCCGCCCTGGACCACCTCGCCGTCACCCGCTACGACGTGGTGATCCTCGACCGGGACCTGCCCGGCGTCCACGGCGACGACATCTGCCGGCAACTCGCCCACGGCCGCAGCGCCGTCCGGGTCCTGATGCTCACCGCCTCCGGCACGATCGAGGACCGCGTCGCCGGGCTCGGCCTCGGCGCCGACGACTACCTGCCCAAGCCGTTCGCGTTCGCCGAACTGGTCGCCCGCGTCCGTGCCCTGGCCCGCCGCGCGACCCCGCCGCTGCCGCCCACCCTGGCATGCGGGGACATCGCCCTCGATCCGGCCCGCCGTATCGCGCTGCGCGCCGGGCGGCGCCTGGAGCTGAGCCCCAAGGAGTTCGCCCTGCTCGAATGCCTGCTCGCCGCACCCGGCGTCGTCGTCTCCGCCGAGGAACTGCTCGAACGCGCCTGGGACTCGGCCGCCGACCCCTTCAGCAGCGCCGTCAAGCACACCATGCACCGGCTGCGGGCCAAGCTCGGCGAGCCACCCGTGATCGAGACCGTCCGCGAGGGCGGCTACCGCATCGGCTCGTCATGACCCCCGGGCGGCTCGCCGGAAGATCGTTGCAGACCCGGCTCGCGCTCGCCTACGCGGCAGGCGTCTACGCCGCCGGGGTCCTCGCCCTCGTCCTCGTCGCCGTCCCGCTCGCGGGCGTCGATGCCGCCGCACCCGTGGGCCGTTCCGCGTCGAGTACGACCGGCGGAACCGTGCACGGCGTCGGCCTGCCCCACCTCCTCACCGGATCCGCCGTCGCCCTGGTCGTGCTGGTGCCCGTCGCCCTGGCGCTCGGCTGGCTCGTCGCCGGCCGGTTCCTGCGGCCCTTGCGCGCCATCACCGCGACCGCCAGGAGCATCTCGGCCGGCGACCTCCACCGGCGCCTCGACCTCGGCGGGCCCACGGACGAGCTGACCGAGCTCGGCCACACCCTCGACGACCTGTTCGCCCGCCTCCAAGCCTCCTTCGACGCCCAGCGCCACTTCGTCGCCAACGCCTCCCACGAGCTGCGCACCCCGCTGGCCGGCCTGCGCACCCTCCTCGAAGTCGCCCTCGCCGACCCCGGCGCCGACACCGACACCCTGCGCGCGGCCTGCCGGGAAGCCCTCTGCCTCGGCCGGCACCAGGAGCGGCTCGTCACGGCACTGCTCGCCCTCGCCACCAGCGAGCGCGGAATCTCCCGCCGGGACACCCTCGACCTCGCCCACGTCGCCGAAGGAGTGCTCGCCTCCCGCCGCGACCGGGCGAAAGACAGCGGCATCGACCTGGCCGAGCACCTCGCGCCCGCCATGACGGCCGGGGATCCGGGGCTGGTCGAAAGCCTCGTCGCCAACCTCGTCGACAACGCCCTCCGCCACAACCACCCGCACGGCCATGTGGAGATCACCACCCGGAGCGACGGCACCCGGGCGATGCTCACGGTGACCAACAGCGGGCCGGTCGTCCCCGGCGACCAGGTCCAGCGGCTCTTCCACCCCTTCCAGAGAATGGCGCCCGACCGCAACGGCCGCCGCGAGGGCTACGGCCTCGGCCTCGCCATCGTCGCCGCCGTCGCCCGGGCCCACGACGCCGGCCTCACCACCGGCGCACCCCCCGAAGGCGGCCTGTGCGTCACCGTCCGGTTCCCGCACCCGCCGCCACCCGGCCGCGTCCGCCGGCGCGGCTGACGGACGGCCGCGGGCTGCCGGCTATTTGCGGTGGCGGTGGCTGCCCCCGCGGGGCCGGGACGTGCCGGCCGCTCCCGACGGCCGCCGGTCGGCGTTGACGACGAGCGCGGCGAGCAGGGTGGTCAGGGGGACGGAGGCGACCAGGCCGATGCTGCCGACGAGGGTGCGGACGATCTCCTCGGCGACCAGTTCGCTGCCGGCGACCTGCCCGACGCCGGCCCGGGCGATGGAGAACAGCAGCAGCAGCGGCAGGGCGGCCCCCGCGTACGCCATCACCAGGGTGTTGACGGCGGAGGCGATGTGGTCGCGGCCGATCCGCATCCCGGCGGCGTAGAGCGTGCGCCAGTTCGCGCCGGGGTCGGCGTCCTTCAGCTCCCATACGGCCGAGGTCTGGGTGACGGTGACGTCGTTGAGCACCCCGAGCGAGCCGATGACGATGCCGGCCAGCAGCAGGCCCTTGAGCTGGATGTCCGGGTAGAGCGTGTGGACGACGCCGGTCTCGTCGGAGGTGTTGCCGGTCAGGTGGGACCAGGAGATGAAGCCCGAGCCGAGCAGGGCGATCAGGAAGAGGGAGCACAGGGTGCCGATGACGGCGACGGACGTACGCGCGTTCAGCCCGTGGCACAGGTACAGCGACGCCAGCAGGATCGCCGAGCCGCCGACGACCGCGACCAGCAGCGGATTGTGGCCGCGCAGGATCGCCGGGAGGATGAACAGGGTCAGCACGGCGAACGACACCACCAGCGCGATCAGCGCCGTCACCCCGCGCAGCCGGCCGACGAGCACCACCACCGCGGCGAAGGCCACCGCCAGGACGGTCATCGGGAAGCCGCGATCGACGTCGCTGACCGAATACCGCAGGCCGGGCGGGGCGTTGGGCGCGTAGGCCAGGACCAGGCCCTGCCCCTTCGTGAAGCGCCGCGTCTCGTCCGGGTGGACGATCTCGGTGAACGTGGTGCCCTTGTCGGGGCCCGACGTGACCTCGATCGTCGCCTTCTGGCAGGCGTCGCTCACCGTGCCGCCCCCGGGCGGCGCGGGCGGTACGGAGCCCACGGCCTTGCAGGACACGTCGACCAGCTGGGCGACCTTGCCGTGCCGGGACTGCTGGTCAAAGCCGATCCCGGTCCGCGGGTGGCTCGGCGCGCCGCCCGGCCACAGCACGGCCAGGCCGACGACCACGGCCGCGGCGAACGGGACCAGGATCGCGGCGATGACCTTGCGCAGATGCCGCGACACCGGCGGCACCGGACCGTGCGCGTGCGTGTGGCCGAAGGCGTGCCCGTCGGACGGGGGGAGATCCACGGCCCGATCATCCCAGTCCCCGGCGGGAAGTTCCGCTCCGGCCGAGGAAAAGGCGCCCTGGTGGCGTGTCAGTGGGCCTGCGCCATTGGAATGATAACCGTTTCCGAGTGTAGATTCGCCTCGGGCACGCCCCGCGGGGCGACCGCCGATGAGGGCTTGCCCTGCGGGGGTGAAGGGCGGAGGACGGGGTGCGGGTCGGTGACGAGTGGGCCTACCGTGCCGCGCCCCGGAAGCTCGGTGGTCCGCTGGGCCGGGTGGAGGTCGTCGACGCCGACGGGTCCGCCCCGCCCGACCGGGTCCGCGTGCGGTTCCTCGACGGCTCCCGCGCCGGGGAGCTGGACTGGGTCGGCCGGCGGACTCTGCTGGCGCCCTGGCGCGAGGTCGCACACCTCGTCAGGGACGAGCACCGGGAGAGCGCCGTCGCCGCCGCCTCGCGCGCGGTCAGGGGCAGCGTCGACTTCGAGGCGGTGTCGCTGGTGCTGGGCGTCGCGCGCCCCAGGAACCGGCTCAAGCTGCGCGGCCGGATCGCCGACGCCGGAGTGCTGGAGATCCGCGACCTGGACCTGGTGGCCTCATGGCTGACGCTGAGCGCGCATCAGCTGCGCCGCGAGCCGCTGGTGTTCGAGGACCGGCGCGGCCGGTGCCTGGCGCCATGGCCCGTCACGCTCCTGGTGGCCCGCGCGGTCGTACGGGAGTTCACCGAGCAGGTGCTGGCGGAGGTCACCCGGCGCGAGCAGGGCTTGGCCCATGAGCGCCCCGTACCCACCTGGCGGCGCGCCCGGGAGCAGGAGCGGCGCGCCTTCCGGGAGGCGGTCCTGTCGCGCGTACGGGAGTGGTGCGAGCTGCGGACGCCGGCGCGCACCGACACCGCGCCGGACCCCCGGCCCGGCCGCGCCCGCCCGGGCCCGGCGCGCGACCGGCGGGGCGGCGACCGGTGAGCGGCCGGCCGGGGCCCACGAGCGCGGCCCGCTCCGCCCGGAGGCCCGCCGGCGCGTCAGGTACGGCCCGCGACCGTCTCGGGGATGCCGACGGCCCGGTGGAAGAGGCGGTCGACCGCCGTGACCAGGCGGGGCGTGTCGTCGAGGTCGGCGCGGTGCCAGACGCGGTCGAAGGTGCGGTGCAGGGCGCTGCACAGCAGCAGGGCGGTCAGTTCCGGCTCCTCGACGTCGTACGCGCCGGCGGCGATCCCGGCGGTGAGCAGGCGGGTGAGGCTCGCGACCAGGTCGTGCGGCGGATCGGCGGGGGCGCCGGAGGGCGGGGCCGGGCTGTCGACGGCGTGGTGGTAGAGCACGTCGTGGAGCTGCCGGCTGGTGGGGTGGTCGGCGAAGACGGCCCGGACCCACGCGTCGAGCCGGTCCGCCCAGTCCTGCCCCGCCGTCGCGACCGCGGCGTCCACCCGGGCCACCAGCGTCTCCTCGAAATCGCGCTGCAACGCCGCGAGCAGATGCTCCTTGGAGGAGAAGTAGAGGTAGAAGGTGCCCTTGGCGACGCCGGCCTCGCTCGCGATGTCGTCCACCGTCGCGGCGCCGACACCGCGCCGGGTGAACACCGCCAGCCCGGCGTCGAGGAGGTCCCTGCGGCGCTCGGCCTCCGGCTTGGTGCGCGGCTGCCCGCGGCGGCGGGCTGGGGTCGTGGGCACACCCTTCTCCTGACTGGTCGTTCGCGGACGCTTGCCGACCACAGCATGTCAGGCCGCCGCCGCGCCGGGCGGCCCCGCCCGCGTCGGGCACGGGTCGCGGGGCCGGCGCCCCTTGTGCCGACTGACCGTCAGTCATAACATGCGCGCCATGAGGCTTTCGGTGAGGAATCCGGTGCTGGAGCTGGCGAGCGGGGTGTGGCCGCGGATCGCCGCGGTCACCGCGCTGCGGCTGGGCGTGGCGGGATGCTACGTAGGCCAGGGCGTGCTGATGGCCCGGGTGCTGCGCGGCCTGCTGCACGGGGACGGCCTCGGCGCGCAGGCCGGCGCCGTGACCGGGGTCGCCGCGCTGGTCGCGGTCCGGTTCGCGCTGCTGTGGGCCGCCGAGGTCGCCGCGGAGCTGACCGGCCAGGTCAGCGAGGAGCGGTTACGGGCCCGGGCCTTCGACCGGCTCGCCGCACTGGGCCCGGCGTACACCGCCGGCGCGCGGGCCGGCGAGGTGCGCGAGGCGTTGAGCGAGGGCATCGACTCGCTCCAGTCCTACTACGGCGGATACCTGCCCACCCTGGTCGCCGGCCTGCTGACGCCGGTCGCCGTGATCGCCGTGCTGGCCACCCAGGACGGATGGCTGGCGCTGCTGGTCGCCGCGTTCGCGGCAGCGGCGCTGGTGCTGCCCCCGCTGTGGCAGCGGCCCCTGGTCGCCCGGAGCACGGCGCGGATGGGCGCCTACATCGGTCTCGGCGCGGAGTTCCTGGACACCGTGCAGGGCATGGTGACCCTCAAGACCTTCGGCGCCGCCGGCCGCCGGCGCCGGTCACTGGCCGAGTCCTCCGACCGGCTGGTGCGGCAGTGGATCCGGGAGATGGCCGTGGCGCTCGTGCCCGGCGGGATCTACGCGCTCGCCATCACCGGCGGACTCGCCGCGACGGGCACCACCGCGGCCGTACGGGTCGCCGGCGGCGGACTGGCGGCCGGGACGATGTTCCTGGCGCTGTTCCTGACCCGGGAGGCGCTGCGGCCCATCGGCGTCCTGGCCGGCGCGTTCCATTCGAGCTACGCCGCCCACGCCACCGCCGCCCGTATCCAGGCCCTGCTCACCGCCGAGATCGCCGCGCCGGAGCGGACCGCCCCCGGGCAGGAAGGACCGCGGCCCGCCCTGCCCCCGGGCGTCGAGTTCGACCGGGTCCGGTTCACCTACCCGGGCCGGAACCGCCCGGTGCTCGACGACTTCGGCCTGAGCGTGCAGCCGGGGCAGACCGTGGCGGTCGTCGGGCCCTCGGGCGCCGGCAAGACCACCGTGGTGTCGCTGCTGCTGCGCTTCGCCGACCCCCAGGCCGGCACGGTCCGCGTCGGCGGGGTGGACGTACGCGACCTGCCGCTGCGCGAGCTGCGCCGGACGGTCGCGCTGGTCGCCCAGGACACCTACCTGTTCGCCGGCACCGTCGCCGAGAACCTGCGCATGGCGCGGCCCGGGGCGACCACCGAGGAGGTCAGGGCAGCGGCCGAGGCCGCCGACGCCCACGACTTCATCACCGCCCTGCCGCACGGCTACGACACCGTCCTCGGCGAGCGGGGCCAGAACCTCTCCGGCGGCCAGCGGCAGCGGCTGGCGATCGCCCGCGCCGTCCTCGCGGACGCTCCGGTCCTCGTCCTGGACGAGGCCACCTCCGCGGTCGACGCGACGAGCGAGGCAGGCATCCAGGCAGCCCTCGACCGGGTCACCGCCGGCCGTACCACCCTGGTCGTCGCCCACCGGCTGTCCACCGTGCGCGGCGCCGACCGCATCGTCGTGCTCGACGCCGGACGCGTCGTCGAAGCGGGAACCCATCGAGAACTGCTCGCCCGCGACGGCGCCTACGCCCGCCTCGTCGCAGCCCAGGAGGTGGCCGCATGAGCACGACCCACACCCACACCCACGCCCACGGAGCCGCCGCCGTGGCGGAGCCGGACACCGCCGCCACCGAACCGCTGCGGCGGCCACTGCTGCGCGTGCTGCGGGAGATCACCGCCGGGCGCACCGCCCTCGCCCTGGCGCTGGCCGGCGCCGTCCTGGAGCACGGCGGCGCGATCACGAGCGCGGGCGCACTGGGCTGGGCCGTCGGCGCCGCCGCCACCGGACGCCCGGTGGGAGACCTGACCACCGCGGTCGTGATCATGGCGTGCGCGGTGCTCGCCTCGGCCGCGGGGAACTGGATGCTCGGCCACTTCGGGCACGCCTTCGCCTTCCGCAGCCAGGCCCACCTGCGGTTGCGGCTGTTCGACGCCCTGGAGCGCTCGGCTCCGCGCGTCATCGCGGGCCGCCGCACGGGCGACCTGGCCGCCGTCGTCATGGGTGACGTGGACGCGCTGGAGGGCTTCTTCGCGCACCTCGGCATCGGCGCAGTGGCCGCCCTGCTCACCGCCGGCGCGAGCACCGCCGTGCTGGGCGTGCTCTACCCGCCGCTGGCCGCGATCGCCGCGGCCGGCATGCTCGCCGCGGCGGCGCTCACGCTGTGGCTGGCCCGCCGCGGACGCGAACGCGCCGCCGCGCTGCGCTCCGACCTCGGCCAGGTCAACGCCGATGTCGTCGACGGCGTGCAGGGAGTGCGCGAACTGCTCGTGTTCGACCACGTACGGCCCTGGTACGCCCGGATCGCCGCCCGCACCGCCGCGCTGCGCCGCCGCCGTGTCGAGCACGCGCGCGTCACCGGGCTGCAGACCGCCGCGACCGACGGCCTGGTCGCCGCCACCACCGTCGGCGTGCTGCTCACCGTCGTGGCCGCGACCGCCCGCGGGGACCTGCCCTTCACCTCCGCGACCATGGCGATCACCCTGACCGTCGCCGCGTTCGCCCCGGTGACCGCCGCCGTCGGCATGGCCGGCCCGCTCGCGCCGCTGCGGGCCGGCGCCCGCCGTGTCCTGCGGCTGCTCGCCGAACCCGCGCAGGTCTCCGACACCGCCGGCCGCCCCCTCGACGTGACCGGGACCGGCATCCGCTTCGAGCAGGTCGGCTTCGCCTACCCCGGCACCGGCGCCGCGGGCGACGAGGGCAGGCCGGCACTCGACGGGCTCGACCTCGACATCCCCGCCGGGCGGATGACCGCACTGGTCGGCCACTCCGGCGCGGGGAAGTCCACCTGCGTCAACCTCCTGCTGCGGTTCTGGGACCCCGACCGCGGCAGGATCACCCTCGGCGGCCACGAGCTGCGCCGCTTCCCGCTCTCCCAGCTGCGGCAGCTGGTCGGCGTCGTCCCGCAGGACGTCTACCTTTTCGCCGGCACCGTCGCCGACAACCTCCGCCTCGCGCGCCCCGACGCCACCGACGAGGAGCTGCGGTCGGCCGCCCGCGCCGCGAACGCCGACGCCTTCGTCCAGGACCTCCCCCAGGGCTACGACACCCCGGTCGGGGAACGCGGGGCCATGCTGTCCGGCGGCCAGCGGCAGCGGCTGGCGATCGCCCGGGCCGTGCTCGCCGACACCCCGGTCCTGGTCCTGGACGAGGCCGCGTCCAACCTCGACGCCCACAACGAGCGCCTGCTCCAGCAGGCCGTCCAGGCCGTCCGCGGCGACCGCACCCTGATCGTCATCGCCCACCGGCTGTCCACCGTCCGCGCCGCCGACCATGTCGTCGTCCTCGACCACGGACACGTGGCCGAGACCGGGACCCACGACGAACTCCTCGCCCGCGGCGGCCGGTACGCCGACCTCATGGCGGGCCAGCTCGCCACCTGACCGCTCCTCCCACGTGGGATCCATTTCCATATGGTAAAGTTCGCATGTGACAATATCCGCGGACGGACGCCAGGGGCCCACGTGGTGAGCGTGGTGAGGGAGGTTCGATGAGTACCGCCGAGCAGCCGGTGCGCAGCCGGTCGACCCGCCAGCGTGCGGCCGTCGAAGCCGTCCTGCGGGAGACCGGGGAATTCCGCAGCGCGCAGGAACTGCACGACCTGCTCAAGCTGCGCGGCGACTCCGTGGGGCTGACCACCGTCTACCGGACGCTGCAGGCCATGGCGGCGGCCGGTGACGTCGACGTGCTGCGGACCGCGGACGGGGAGTCGGCCTACCGGCACTGCTCGCGGGGCCACCACCACCATCTGGTGTGCCGCCGGTGCGGCAGGACCGTCGAGGTGGACGGGCCCGCGGTGGAGAAGTGGGCGAGCGCCGTCGCCGCGGAGCACGGCTTCGTCGAGGTGTCGCACACCGTCGAGGTCTTCGGCACCTGCGCGGTCTGCGCGAAGGCCGGCTGAGCGGGGCTTGCGGGCGCGGCCCGTCCGCTACTCCTGGGCGTGGCGGATCGCGTCGAGGACGATGTGCGCGATGTGCGTGTCGGTGAGGGTGTACTCGATCTCCCGCGCCTCGCGGCGGGCGGTGACGATATGCGCGGCGCGCAGCACCCGCAGGTGCTGGGAGACCAGGGGCTGGGGGGCGCCGAGGGCGGCGACGAGTTCATGGACCCGCCGGCCGCCCCCGGCCAGTTCGCTGACGATGCCGAGCCTGAGCGGCGAGGCCAGCGCCTTGAGCAGCTCGGACGCCGCGAGCAGCGCGTCCTTCCGGCTGCTGCCGTCGACCGGCCCCGGCTGAGGCGAACCGTCTGGCATATGCATACATTACCATGTGAAAATGGGTCTCATCTGCCTTGGCCCGCCCGGCCGTTCACCCGTCCCGTCGCCGCTCAGGCGGGCTGCGGGACGACCCCGCGGCTGCCCCACCGCCGGGTCCGGTAGCGGCCCACCAGCCGGCAGCCGACGTAGATGGCGAACGAGATCGTCGTCACGTAAGGGCTGATGGGAACGCTGCTGCCCAGCGCGAGCAGGATGCCGCCCTCGATCGAGGCCACGGCGAAGACGACGCTGAGCACGGGCAGCAGGATCGGGGAGGCCGTGACGCGGGCGGCAGCCGCCGCCGGGGTGACGATGAGGGTGAGGACGAGCAGCGCGCCGACCACCTGCACCGACAGGGCCACGGTCAGCCCGAGCAGCAGCATGAAGACGAAGGACAGCGCGCGCACCGGTACGCCCCGCGCCTCGGCGACGTCCGGGTCGGCGCTGGCGAAGGACAGCGGGCGCCAGATGAGCGTCAGGACGACGAGGACCAGCGCGGACGTGCCGAGCAGCCAGGTCATCTCGGGGGTGTCGACGGCGACGATCTGCCCGGTGAGCAGGCCGAACTTGTTGGCCGCCCGGCCCTTGTAGAGGGCGAGGAAGAGCACCCCGAGCCCGAGGCCGAAGGGCATGAGGATGCCGATCACCGAGTTGCGGTCCCTGGCCCGTGCCCCCAGCACGCCGATCGCCCCGGCCGCCAGCAGCGAGCCGACGATCGAGCCGGCCACGATGTTGACGCCCATCAGCAGCGCGGCCGACGCGCCCGCGAAGGACAGCTCGCTGATGCCGTGCACCGCGAAGGGCAGGTCGCGCATGGTGACAAAGACCCCGGCCAGGCCGCCGACCAGGCCGAGCGCGGCGCCGGCGATGAGCGAGTTGCGCACCAGCGCCAGCAGCTCACCGTAGTTGTCGAAGGCGAAGATCTGGTGCCAGATCCCGTCGGCGAGCATCATGGCCGCACTCCGTCGCTCGTGTGGGACCCGGTGGTCCCGGTGGTCTCATGGCCGGGGTGGTGCGGGGGCGCGGCCACCTCGTCCGGCGCCCCCACGACGACGACCCGGCCGCGGACGCGGACGACGTCGACCTGGGTGCCGTACAGCTGGGAGAGCGACTGCGACGACAGGACCTCGTCCGGTGTGCCGATCCGGTGACCGCCCCGGGCCAGGTAGAGAACCCGGTCCGCCATGCCGAGCACCGGGTTGATCTCGTGGGTGACGAAGACCACGCCCGTGCCGTGGGAGCGGCGCCGGGCGTCCACCAGCTCGGTGATGGCGCGCTGGTGGTTGAGGTCCAGGGACAGCAGCGGCTCGTCGCACAGCAGGATGCGCGGATCGGTGGCCAGCGCCTGCCCGATGCGTACGCGCTGCCGCTCGCCGCCGGAGAGCATGCCGACGGGGACGTCGGCGTAGGCCGACGCCCCCACCGAGGCGAGGACGTCGTCCACCCGGCGGCGTACCGCCTCGGTGCGCCGCCACGGCCCGAAGCGGTGCCCGTCCATGCCGAAGCGCACGAGGTCGCGGGCACGCACCATCGCCTGCGCGGACAGCGCGGCCTGCTGCGGCACGTAGCCGATGTGCCGGCCGCCCTTGTGGGCGGCCCGGCCGAGCACCGTCAGGGTGCCGGCGGACAGCGGCTGCCGCCCCAGCAGGGCGCGGACCAGGCTGCTCTTGCCCGACCCGTTCGGTCCGAGCACGGCCAGGAACTCCCCGGGCCGCAGGTCCAGATCGAGTCCCTGCCACACCAGGCGCTGCCCGTAGGACACGGCGGCGCCGCGCAGGCTGAGCAGCGGCGCGGTGTCGCCGGAGGTGCCGTCCTGGCTCCGGCGGGCCTGGGGTACGGGAGCCACAGCCGCTCGTCTCACTGGGCGAGCGCGCTCGCGAGCGCGTCGACGTTCGCCGTCATCCAGCCGAGGTAGTCCTTGCCGTCGGGCAGCGTCTCGGTCACCGGGACGACCGGGATGCCGGCCGCCTTCGCCGCGTCCTTGACCTTCTCCGTCTGCGGTCCCGAGGTCTGCGCGTTGTAGACCAGCGCCTTGACCTGCTTGCCTCTGTAGAGGGCGAGGGTCTCCTGCAGCACCTTCGGGGACACGTCGCTGCCCTCCTCGATGCCCTCGCTGAACTCCTCGGGCGTCTTGTTGACCAGCCCGCTCGCCGCGGTCATGTACAGCGGTACGGGCTCGGTGATGCCGATGCCCTCGCCGCCGTGCTGCTGCTTGATCTGCGCCTCCTTGGCCTCCAGCGGCGCGAGCTGGTCCTTGAAGGCCGCGGCGTTCGCGGTGAACGCGGCGGCGTCGCCCGGGTCGGCCTTGCCCAGCGCGGCGGCGATGCTGTCGGCGAGCTTGGCGACGGTCGGGAAGTCGTACCAGACGTGCTCGTTGAGTTCGCCGCCCTCCGGGGCGGTCTTCCCGGAGACCTCGACGGCGTTGATCACCTCGGCGGAGGAGTTGCCGCTCTTGAGCATCCGGTCGATGAAGTCGTCGTAGCCGCCGCCGTTCTCGATCACGACCTTCGCCTTGGACAGGGTCAACTGGTTCTGGGTGTTGGCCTCGTAGGAGTGCGGGTCCTGGTCGGGGTCGCTGATGATCGAGGTGACGTCGACCTTGTCGGCGCCTATCCGCCCGACGATGTCGCCGTAGACGTTCGTCGAGGCGACCACGGCGATCCTGGACGCGGGGGCGGAAGCCGGCGACGAGGCCGAGGACGAGGCCGACGGGGAGCCGTCGTCGCTTCCGGAGTCCGACGAACTGCCGCAGCCTGCCACAAGGGCCAAGGACGCGCCGGCGCCGACGATGAGCGCCAGGCTGCGGGACGGGGACGAGTGCATGGGTCCTCCACGACGGACTCGGTACGGAACTCTTCACGTGCGGGCCCGGCCGTGGTGGGGCCGGGCAGCGATCACGTTAGATGAAAATGAATGTCACGACCATACCAGAACCCGCTGATATGAAAATCGTTGCCAAGACTTGATGCACTCGCCGGCGCTCGCCGCGTGCGCGCCGCCTGCCCGCCGGGTGCTCACCGGCCGGCCGGCGGCCGGCAGTCCCGGCAGACCCCGGTGAGCTCCACGGTGTGCTCGAGCTCGGCGAACCCGGTGGCGGCGGCCACCGCGCCCGCCCACTGCTCCACCGCGTCGGAGTCCAGGGCCAGGCTGAGGCCGCAGTGCCGGCAGACCAGGTAGTGGCGGTGCCCGTCCGAGGGGCGCAGGCGGTAGAGCCGCTCGCCGGACCTGTCCCGTACGACGTCGACGAGGCCGCGCCGCTCCAGGGTCTGCAAGGTGCGGTAGACCGTGGTCAGCCCGGCCGTCGAGCCGTCCTTCGCCAGCGCGTCGTGCAGTTCGCGCGCGGAGGTGAAGCCGGGGCGGTCGCCCAGGGTGCGCAGTACGGCGTTGCGCTGCCGGGTCGCGCGCCAGGCCGGCGGCGGCCCGGCGACTGGTGGGTCGTGCATGGCGCGCTTACCTCCGCTGGTGCTGGGAGTGGTCCACATCGCACGGTAATTGAACATGGTTTCCATGACTATGTGAATGGACGGATGTCCGGTGCGTGCCCGCCCCGGCGCCAAGGCCGCTCCAGGGGGCGGCTCTTGACAGGCTGTCACCTGCGTGATCATGTTGTTGTGATATTCGTTTCCAATTGGCGTTGACGGGCGCGGCGGTACCGCCGCCCGCCCGTCCGCCGCGCGGAAGGAGCTACCGGCCTTGGTCCAGCCGCTCTACCTCAGGCCGCGGGCCGAGGAGCCGCTCGCCTCGCTGCTGGCGGACGGGGCCCTGCTGCACTCCCTGGCCGACGGCCTCGGTTCCCCGCTCAACGTCCTCGCCCCGCAGCGCGCGGTGGACAACGCCGGCGCCTTCCTCGCGGTCTACCGCCGCCACCGCCTCGGCGGCCGGGTGTACTTCGCGCACAAGGCGAATCGTTCCAGCGCGCTGCTGCGCGAACTGGCGGCGGCCGGGCCGCGGATCGGCGCGGACGTCGCCTCCGTCGCGGAGCTGTCGCACGCGCTGGGGTGCGGGTTCACCGCCGACAGGATCATGGCCACCGGCCCCAAGGACGCGCGGTTCCGGTGGCTCGCCGCCCGGGTCGGCGCGACCGTCAACATCGACTCGCCGGGCGAGCTGGAGCGCCTGGCCGCGCTGGTGCGCACCTGCGGCTTCGCTCCGGTGCCGGTCGTGCTGCGGCTGAGCGCGTTCGAGGAGGGCCGCGGCTCCGCCGGCGGCGTACGGCTGCTCGCCCGGCGCAGCCGCTTCGGCACCCCGGCCGGCGAGGCGGACGCCCTGGTGGCCGCCGCGGCACGGCACCGCGACGCGGTGGAGCTGACCGGGATCGGCTACCACCTGGACACCGTGGGCCTGGACGAGAAGGTGCGGGCGCTCGAACGCTGCGTGGAGGTGATGGACTCCTGCCTCGCCCACGGCCTGCACCCCCGCGCGGTCGACGTCGGCGGCGGCTTCGGCGTCGGCTACGTCGAGGACGCGGGGGAGTGGGACCGCTGGACGACCGCGCTCACCGACGCCGTCAGAGGCGCGAGGCCGCCGCTCACCTGGCGCGGCCACGGGTACGGGCTGCGGCACGAGAACGGCACCGTGCGCGGCGCCGCCGCGCTCTACCCCGCACATCGCGCCGTCTCGGGACCGGCCTACCTCGACGAGCTGCTGCGGCACACCGCCCCGTCGTTCGGCCGCCCGGCGGCCACCTTGCTGCTGGAGCACCTGCACGAGCTGCACACCGAGCCGGGCCGCGCCCTGGTCGACCAGTGCGGGCTGTCGCTGGCCCGCGTGGTGGAGGTGCGCCCGGCCCCCGGCGGCGACGGCGAGCGCATCGTGCGGCTCGCGGCCAACGCCGGCGACATCAGCCTGGAGGAGCACGGCGTCCTGGTGGACCCGGTGCTGGTGCCGCGCGGGCCCGGCGGAGCGCCGCCGGGCGAGCCCGCGGGGGTGTACCTGGCCGGCAATCTGTGCCTGGAGGCCGATCTGCTGACCCGCCGCAAGGTCTTCCTGCCGCGCCTGCCCCGCCCGGGCGACCTGCTGGCCTTCGTCAACACCGCCGGCTACGCGATGGACTTCCGCGCCCACCGGGCGCAGATGCAGCCGGCCGCCCGCACCGTCGCGGTCCGGCGGCACGGCGACGGCTGGCGGTGGTGCCCGGACGAGGACTACTGGCCGGCGGGCGGCACGGACGAGGACGGGGCACCGCAGCAGGAGCGCGAGCGGCGGCCGGAAGGGGAGCGGGCGTGAGGTACGACAGCATCACCGAGGCCATCGGCAACACCCCGCTGGTGCGCATCGATCCGGCGGTGCACGGCCTGCGGCACATCGACCTGTACGCCAAGCTGGAGATGCTCAACCCCTTCGGCTCGGTCAAGGACCGGCCGGCCTGGCACATGGCGCGCCCGCTGCTCGCCGAGGCCGCCGCGACCGGCCGGGGAACGGTGGTCGAGCTCTCCAGCGGCAACACCGCCAAGGCCCTGGCGCTGCTGGCCGGTATGCACGGGCTGGGCTTCAAGAGCGTCACCAACCGCATGCGGGTGCCCGAGGTCAAGGAGCTGCTCCTGCTGCTCGGCGCGGAGATCGAGGAACTGCCCGGCCGCAGCGAGTGCCTGGACCCGACCGACACCGAGGACCCGCTCACCCGCTTCCACCAGGCGCTGTCCGAGCCCGGCGGCAGCTATCTGCACACCGACCAGTACTACAACCCGCTCAACGTGGAGGCGCATGCCGCCGGCACGGGTCCGGAGATCGTCGCGGACCTGGACGGGAAGGCGCCGGACTGGTTCGTGGCCTGCGTCGGGACCGCCGGCTCCTCCACCGGCGTGGCCAAGGTGCTGCGCGCCCAGGACCCGTCGGTAAAGGTGCTGGGCCTGGTCGCCGACAAGTCCGACTTCATCCCCGGCATCCGCACCATCGACGAGGTCCACCAGGTGGGCCTGTTCGACCCCGGGACCTACGACACCATCGAGCCGGTGACCTCCCAGGAGGCCATCGACGGGATGCTCACCCTCATCCGCCGCTGCGGCATCCTGTCCGGGCCGACCGGCGGCGCCGCCTACCACGGCGCGGTACGCCGGCTGCGCCGGGTGGACGCCGGACTCGGCGGCGACGAGCGCCGGGCGGCCGTCTTCATCGTCTGCGACCGGGCGGAGAGCTATCTCAGCTACGTGCGTGCCCGGCGCCCGGAGCTGCTGGGCGCCGCCACCCGCGCCGCCGCGCCCCTCACCTCGCCCGACGACGTACCGCCGCGAGAGCCGGTGAAGGTCGTCGAGGTGGCGGAGGCCCGGGAGTGGCTGGGCGGCGCGGAGTCCCGGCCGCTCGTGGTGGACCTGCGCGGCCCGCACGCCTACGCCGCCCTGCACATCGAGGGCTCGGTGAACATCGTCGACGAGCTCTTCGACGAACTGCTGCGCGGCGGCCTGCCGTTCAGCAAGAGCCGGCCGGTGCTGCTGGCCTGCCCGGTCGGCGAGAAGTCCGTACGGTATGCCGCCCTGCTCACCCGCATGGGCCATCCGGACGTCCGCAGCCTCGCCGGCGGCATCGTCGGCTGGCGCGACGCGGGCGCGCCCCTGGTGCACGAGTGAGCGCCGCCGAGCCCGCACCGGGCGGCCGGCGGGAGGAAGAGGACGAGCTCGCCGGCTGGCAGCGGGACCTGCGGCGGCAGTTCCCCATCGTGACCGGCCACCCCGGCCTGGCCTACCTCGACAGCGCCGCCACCTCGCAGAAGCCGCAGGCGGTCCTGGACGCCGTGCACGCGTACCTGACCACCACCAACGCGAACGCCGGGCGCGGCACCTACCCGTGGGCCAACGAGACGACCCGGATGGTGGAACGCACCCGCCGCCGCGTCAAGGACTTCCTCGGCGACCCCGACCCCGACCGCTCCTCCGTGCACTTCACCAGCGGTACGACGGAGGGCCTGCGGATCATCGCCCGCGACTGGCTCACCACCCACCTGGCCGACGGCGACGAGATCTTCGTGCCCTTCACCGACCACCGCGCCAACCTCGACCCCTGGCGGGAGGCGCAGGCGCTGCTCGCCGCCCGCGGCGTGCGGGTACAGGTGCGGGCGCTGCCCGTGCAGGCGGAGTCCTTCGACTACGACCACCGGGCCCTTGCCGCCCTGGTGGGGCCGCGCACCCGGTTCGTCGCGGCCACGCACGTCCACCACGTCTACGGCGGCGACATGAACGTCCAGCGCATCCGCGCCGCGGTCGGCCCCGACGTGCCCATCTGCCTGGACGCCGCGCAAAGCGTCGGGCACCAGCCGATCCGGCTCGGCCCCGGCGGCCTGGACGTCGACTTCGTGGTCTTCTCCGGCCACAAGGCACTCGCGCTGCCCGGCACCGGGGCGATCTGGGCGCGCGGCGCCCGCGGGCCCGCCCTGCGCCCCGGCGGCTGGCCGGGCACCCCCAACACGGTCGGCATCGCGTCGCTTGCGGCTGCCCTGGACTGGCTCGACGCGGCCGGCCCCGAGCGCATCGCCGACTGGACCACCGCGCTGGCGACCCGGCTCACGGACCGGCTGCGGCACCTGCCGGCGTACGAGATCCTCGGCTGCCAGGCGAGCCTGGGCGCCGACACCGCGCTGCCGCCGCAGCAGCGCCGGCGCGGCATCGTCTCGCTGCGGCACCGCGGCATCCCCTCCGACGACCTGGGGTTCGTCCTGTTCAGCCACGGGTTCATGGTGCGTGCCGACAGCCTGTGCCAGTCGGGCGCGGACGACCGCGCGGTGGTCCGGGTCAGCCTGCACGTGTACAACACGGAAGAGGAGGTCGAGCGGCTCGCCGGCGTGCTCGCCACGCTGAGCTGAGTTGCAATGAAAACCGTTTCCGGATGTAGATTCGTTCCTGACCCGCGCGGGGTCACGAGCGAAAGAGGTGGCCATCTGCCATGGGTGTGAGCACGGTCGCGGCCAAGGCGTGGGTGGAGCGCTGGGAACGCCAGCAGCAGCACTACGCGGTGGACCGGGAGGAACGCTTCACCGTCATCGCCGACGTCGTCGAGCATGTCGTCGCCGGCCGGCCGGCGCCGCTGCTGCTGGACCTGGGATGCGGACCCGGCTCGCTCGCCGTCCGGCTCGCCGCCAGGATGCCGGCCGCGGACATCGTGGCCGTGGACATGGACCCGGTGCTGCTCGCGCTCGGCCGCGCGCACAACGGCGCCGCCGCCCGCTACGTGGACGCGGTCATCGGCGAGCACGGGTGGACCGACGCGCTCGACCTGGCCGGCCCGCTGGACGCGGCGGTGTCCACGACCGCGCTGCACTACCTGTCCGAGCCGGCCCTGCTGCGCACCTACCGGCAGCTGGCCGGGCTGCTCCGCCCCGGCGGTGTCGTGGTCAACGGCGACCACTTCCCGCCCCGTTCGGCCTCCTGCTCGCGGCTGACCGCGCACGTGGGGCGGTGCCGGGCCGAGCGGTCGGAGCGGTCCGGCGGCCGGACGGCCGAGGACTGGCACGCATGGTGGCGGGCGGCGGCGAAGGATCCACTGCTCGCCCCGCTCTTCGCCCAGCGGGAACTGCGGGAGAAGGCCGGCCGCGGCCACTCGGCCCGCTGGCACCTCACCGCCGACGACCACGCCCGGCTGATGCGCCGGGCTGGCTTCCACGACGTCACCCCCGTCTGGCAGGTGGGCGACAGCTGCGTACTCGTCGGCGTCAAGGGCTGAAACGGTTTTCCTGAATGGGCCGCCCGGCGGAGCGCGTATTCGGCGGCGGGAAATTCCATGCCGATACCCTAAAAGCGGTTGAGCGGATGAGGTGGCCTTTTGATTCATTCCAATGGGCTACGGATTCGCCGGGCCCGGCCGGTGCGGGCCGCGATAGAGTTCTGTCGAATTCGCGTGCGTCGTTCACATTTCCGATGCGAGCGGCGGTGCGCGCACCCCCGCCCATTCGCATGGGCAATTTGAAAGAAAGGCGTTTTTTCATGATGGCAAATCGACGGCTCGCGCTGTCGCTGCTGTGCGCCGCCGCCCCGATCAGCGCCGCGCTGCTGACCGCCGGCCCGGCCGTCGCCGCCGACCCGGCGCAGGCCGAAGCCGCCTGCGGCGCCTCGGCCGCCGACTACGCCGGCACCTTCCTGGGCGTCTTCGACAACGAGTCGGGCGACACCCTCCGGGTGCAGTTCGCCGAGCCCGACGCGGTCCTGACGCGGTGGAGCGTGCAGGGCTGGCAGGGCGAGGGCAAGGGCAAGTTCGACGTCGGCCCTGGCAGCGTGCAGTGGACGAACTCCGGCACCGTCTCCGGGCCGCTCACCGGCGTGGACTCCGAGGTCTACCAGAGCGTTCAGGTCCAGTGCGAGGGCGGCGGCAGCCGGGTCACCTCGATCGCCGGCCTCGTCGACTCCGGCGACGCGCAGATCCCCTTCGTGCTCCAGCGCGCCTAGCCGCAGCCGGCTCCGCCCGTCGCGTACTCCGGGGCACACCCCCGTATCCGCGCCAACCCCCCCACAGCCATGAGCATTCCTGCAGAAAGGCGTTCTTCCATGATGGCAAACCGACGACTCGCGCTGTCGCTGCTGTGCGCCGCCGCCCCGCTCAGCGCCGCGCTGCTGACCGCCGGCCCGGCCGTCGCCGCCGACCCGGCGCAGGCCCAGGCCGCCTGCGGTGCCTCGGCCGCCGACTACTCCGGCACCTTCGAGGGCACCTTCGACAACGCCCCCGGCGACACCCTCGCGGTGACCTTCGCGGCGCCGCAGTCCGTCGAGACCAACTGGACGGTGGAGGGCTGGCAGGGCGCCGGCCGCGGCACCTACGAGGTCACGGGCGGCGGCGTGGAGTGGAACAACGCCGACACCATCACCGGTCCCGCCACCGGCGTGGACACCGAGACCTACCGGGTCATGTCCGTCAGCTGCGCGGCCGGCACGACCGAGGCCGAGACGCTGCGCGGCGAGGTCGTCGCGCCGACCGCATCGGGCACCGTGAGCTACCCGTTCACCGTGGTGCGCCAGGCGTAGCCGCCCCGGACCCCGCGGGTCCACCTGGTCGACGGGCCGCCCACCGCGCCGGTGGGCGGCCCCTCGCGTTGCGCCGCGGTCAGCGCACCAGGACGCCCAGCTCGGGGGTCAGCTGCTTCGCCGTCAGGCCCGTCTCGGCGGCCAGGTCCTGGATCCCGAAGGTGTACCACTCGTGGGTGACGTCCACCTCGCGCACCACCCGCTCCCCGTTCAGCACCCGCCAGGTCGCCGACCAGCGCATCCGCCCGGCGCCGCAGGGCTCGCCGGACAGCCACGCCTCGTAGTCCTGCTCGCCCAGCCGCTGCCGGGCGATCCGCATCGGGGCGACGGGCTGCGGCGCGCTGAGCGCCATCAGCTCCACCACGACGGGCGCCCCGGACGGCAGGCGCTCCAGCAGCCGGCCCCACAGGGCGGCGCGCTCCTCGCGGTCGAGGTAGCCGAGCACCCCGCAGATGACCGCCGCCGACAGCCGGTCCGGCAGCTCCACCTCCTGGGCGCGGTCCGCCACGACGGTGACCCGGTGCCGCAGGCCCTCGTCGCGCACCACCCGGCTGGTCAGGGCCGCCCGCATACCCGGCGACGGCTCGACGGCGAGGATCCGGGCGCCGGGCAGGGCACGGGCGATCACCTCCGTCGTACGGCCGGTTCCGGCGCCGAGGTCCAGCACCGGGCCGTGGCCGGTGTCGATGCCGGTGAGGGCCGCGGCCAGCGCGGGGTCGCTGTGCGCCCAGTGCTGGCCGCCGACCAGGTCGTAGAACTCGGCGGTGGGGGAGTAGTAGTCGATCACAGCATTCCTCGCTCGACGGTTGGCCGGTGACCGGGCGCCGTACGGGGCGGCCGGTCACCGGCAGGGGGTTCGGGGATGCGGGCAGGCGGCCCCGGGGCGGGGCGCAGGCAGTCGGCGAGCGCCCGCACCACCTGCCCGCGGTGCGGGACCAGGTAGAAATGACCGCCGGGGAAGGTGCGCAGCGCGAACGGCCCCGCGGTCGCCTCGGCCCAGCCGGCCGCCTGGCCCACGGTCAGCTCGCCGTCGTCCTCGGCGGCGAACGCCGTGACCGGGCAGCTGAGCCGGCGGCCGGGCACCGGCCGGTAGGTCTCGATGAGCCGGTAGTCGGCGCGCAGGACCGGCGCCAGCAGCTGCCACAGCTCGGCGTTGTCGAGCAGCTCCCGGCTGGTGCCGCCCAGGCGGACCAGCTCGGCCCGCAGCGCCGCGTCGCCGCCGAGGTGGACGCTGCCGGGCCGCACGTGCGCGACGGGCTCGCGGGCCGACACCACGAGGTGGGCCGGCTCGGGACGCCCCGCCGCGGCCAGCGCGAGCGCGACCTCGTGGGCCACGGCGCCGCCCATGCTGTGCCCGAAGAGGGCCACCGGCCGGCCGTCCACGGCCGCGAGTTCGGCGGCCACCGCCCGGGCCGCGACGGGCAGTTCGGTGACCGGCGGTTCGCAGAAGCGGTCCTCGCGGCCCGGATACTGCACCGCCAGCAGCTCGATCCACGGCGGCAGCAGGTCCGGCCAGCCGCGGAACGCGCTCGCCCCGCCGCCCGCGTGCGGGAAGCAGACCAGCCGCAGCGCGGCGCCCGGCCGCGGCTCGGGGCAGCGCAGCCAGCGTCCGTTCACCGCGGCACCTCCGAACCCGGCAGGGACGGCGCATCCTCCGCCGCGAGGTCGCTCAGCCGCAGCGGCGGCGACGCGGCGGCCACCATCAGCTCGGGCCGGCCGAGCCGCGTGGTGAGGTCCAGCCACATCCGGCTGACCGTCAGGGCGTTCTGCGCGGCCGAGGCCCGCCCGCCCGGGTCGCCGACCGCCCGGCGCAGCTCGGCCAGGGCGTGCCGCACCCCGTCCGGCCACAGCGTGCCGAAGGTCTGCCGGAAGGAGAGCGGTGCGCCGGCGTCCAGGACCGAGGTGCTCGGCTGGTCCAGCCGGCCGGTGTGCGGGCCGTCCAGCGCCAGCAGGCCGTCCGCGTCCCGGTCGACGTGCAGGCGGGGGCTCCACAGGACGGGGCCGTGCGTGTCGGCCAGGGTCAGCGCGCCCGCGTCCGTACCGAGCGTGACCCGGTGCAGCAGGTGGGCGTGGTTGTCCGGGTCGGCGGGATCGATCTGGTTCTGCACCCGCAGCGTGAGGGGAACGCCCGCGATCGCGCCGTGCAGCACCCGGAAGGGCACCGCCGCCCCGGTGGCCGCGCGCACGTCCGCGACCGGCGCCGGATCGGCGAAGGCCCACGGGCCCAGCCCGCCCAGCGCCCGTCCGAGCAGGTCGAGCAGCGGGAAGAGCACCTGGCTCGAACACGCCGCCTCCGCGTGGCGCAACGGCCGCAGGGCGCGCAGCGCGCGGGCCCGTGCGAGGAAGCGGCGGACCGGGGCGAGGTGCGGGTAGAAGGAGTTGACGCGGTACTGCACCCCGTGGGCCCGGGCGAGCCGGAGGCAGTCGGCCACCTCCTCGGGATGGGCGGGCTGCTCCTGGAGGACGTGCACGCCCCGTGCCAGGAGCGCCTTCGCCAGCTCCGTGCCTCCGCCGCCGGCCACCCCGGCGCGCACCACCACGCAGGCGGCGTCCACATCGTCCGGCAACTGGTCGACGGCCGTGTAGTACGGCACCCCGTACCGCGCCGCGGTCGCGCGTGAGCGCGCGCCACCGCCGGCCAGCACCCCGGCCAGTACGAACCCGGGCGGTGCGGGGCGCAGCGCGTCCAGGTAGAACCGGCCGAAGACGGTGCCGCACACGACCGTGCGCAGCGGCGGCCCCTCCGGTGCGCCGGCCGCCCCGGGAAGGCCGCCGTCCGGCGGCGCCCCGGTCACAGCGCGCCCACCACGGCGGCCGGTTCGAGCGGCAGGTGCGACACGTCGAGGGTGGCGCCGAGCGCCGGCCCGATCAGCCGGGCCGCCCGGCCGGGATCGAGGACCTCCGCCGCGAAGTGCAGCCCCGGCGGTACGCGTCCGGCCAGCGTCTCGGTGACGGCCAGGGCGCCGACGGCGCCGGTGAGCCGGCAGCTGTCGGCGGTGCCGAGCGTCGCCGTGGCGGTGGCGCCCGCGGCCGACCGCAGCGCGAAGACCATCCGGTAGTACGGCCGGTGTCCGGCCAGGTCCATCGCGCACGCCCTGGCCAGCCGGTCGGCGTCCTCCCCCGGCGGGCGGCCGGAGCCGCCCAGCGTCGCCAGCACGTCCCGGACCCGGCGGCCCGGGAAGGCGTTGAACCAGTCCACGCGGTCCAGCCGCAGCGCCCGGGCCAGCCGCTCGGCCTCGCCGCTCAGATACGGCCGCAGGGCGACAGGGCCGGGGAAGAACGGCAGTTCGACGTCGTCGCGCGAGCGCAGGGCCCGGCTCTCCCGGCGGCCGGAGCGCCACGCCGCCAGCGGCTCCCCGTACGGCCCGCCACCGTCCGGCGCGGCGCCGGCCGACAGCACCAGATCGGCGGCGACCGTACGGCTGCACCGCTCAAGACCGCCGCTCCACACCGTCAGCTCCCCGCCGTGCGCGCCGCCCGGCTGCTGTGCGGCCAGCCACCGGGGCAGCAGCCCGGACAGCCCGGGCAGCATGCCCGCCGACAGCACCGCGCGCCGCCCGAGCCCTGCCAGGTCCCGCCCCGACAGGTCGGCGTGCGCCGGTTCGTCCCCTGCGACGTCCACGTAGTCGGCGCCGGCGGCCAGCGCGGCCTCGGCCACCCGCCCGCGCACCCGGTAGGACGGCCCGGCGCAGTTCAGCACCACCGCGCACCCCGCGCAGAACCGCGCGAGGCGGTCCGGCCGGTCGAGGTCGACGGCCATGACCTCGGCCTGCGACCCGGCAAGAGCCGCGATCCCGCGGGCCCCCAGCCGCAGTCCGCCGACGCCCTGGGCACGCAGCGCCAGGACCGCGGCGCTCCCCACGGCGCCCGAGGCGCCCAGCACCCCCACCGGCCCGCTCATCGCGCCCCACCGTCCAGCAGCGCCCGTACGGCGGCGGCGCGGTCGGCGTCGATGCAGCGGAAGTGGTCGCCCGCGATGTCGCGCACGCGCAGCTCGCCCAGGCACACCTGCTGCCAGTACGCGGTCATGTCCTGCTGGAGCCCGGGCAGGAAGCCGTAACGGCCGGTGTGCCGCAGGAAGGTGATGTCGCCCGCGTACGGCTCGGGTTGGTAGCGGGTGACGGCGAAGAGGCTGTGCCGGAAGACCTGGTAGCGGCGGGCGAGCCGGCCCCGGTCGAGCGGTCCGCCGAGCCGCTCGGCGGCCAGGGCCAGCGCCTCCAGGCGCGCCTCGGGCGAGCGGCCCTCCAGCTCCCGCAAGGACCGTACGACCTGCGCGTGGGCGGTGCCGCCGAGCGCGGTGAGGGCGCCGGACTCCAGCCGTGCCGGGGTGCCGTCGAGTGCCGCGGCGATGGCGTCGCCCAGGGCGCCGGCGTCGGCGGGGAAGCCGACCGCGGCCGGGTCGAGGCCGAGGGACAGCACGAAGGTGTATTCGGCGACCAGGTCGTCGTGCACCTCGAACGGCGGCCGGTAGCAGCTGATCACCGTCAGGTCCTGCACGTCGGCGCCGGCCTCCGCGAGCGCCCGCGCGGCCTCGGTCGCGATGAGGCCGCCCATGCAGTAGCCGATCACCCGGAAGCGCCGGGTGCCGTCGGCGAGCAGCGCCTGCGCGTACTCGCCGCCCAGGCGGGTGACGAGCCGGGCCGGGTCGGAGCCGAGGTAGCGTTCGGGCGAGGCCGCCTCCAGGCCGAGCAGCCGGCCCGCGGCGGGCCGCCGCCGGAACTCCTCCAGCAGCGCCCGGTACGGCAGCAGGGTGCCGCTGCCGTCGTGCACCAGCACGGTGACCGGCGCGTCGGTGGGGCCGTCGGCCAGCAGCACAGGGGCGATCCGGCCGTCGTCGGCCCGGGGCTCGGGGATGAGCGGGCCGGCGGCGGCGCCGCGCAGGTAGCCGGCGAGCGCCGCGACGGTGGGCTGCTGCAGCACCTGCCGCAGCAGGTGCTCCCATGCGATGCCGCGGGCGGTCGGCTCGGTCTCGCGCAGGCGGCCGACGAGCCGGGCCACCAGCAGCGAGTCGCCGCCGAGCCGGAAGAAGTCGTCGTCGCGCCCCACCAGGGGCCGTTGCAGCACCTGGGCCCACAGCTCGGCGAGCCGGCGTTCCAGCGCGTCCGCGGGCGGCCGGCCGGGCTGCCGGTCGCCCGCCGGGTCGGTGGCGGCCCGGCGGGAAGCGGTCAGCCGCAGCCGCAGCCGCGCGCGGTCGACCTTGCCGTTCGCGGTGAGCGGGAGGTCGTCCAGGACCTCCAGGCGCTCGGGCAGCAGGTGGTCGGGCAGCCGCTGGGCGAGGTGGCGGGACAGCTCGTCCGCGGTCACCCGGGCCCGGCCGGTCTTCATGCGGGTGAGGAAGATCTGCTGCCCGGCCTGCGCGAGGACGTCACCGGCCGGCGGGAAGCACAGCCCGGTCTCGGCGCCGGCCTCCGCGAGCAGGCCGGTCCACTGGCCGGTGGTCAGGAACGTCCGGTCGGCGGCCTGCCGTACGTCGGCGAAGCCGCCGCTGAGCCCGTCGACGAACTCCATGGACACCAGCAGCGGATGGCGCTCCACGGTGGCTTCCATGAACACCAGCCAGCCGCCGGGCACCAGCACCTCGCGCAGCCGGGCCAGTGTCCGGGCGGCGTCGTCGGAGTTGTGCAGGACGTTCGCGCACAGCACCACGTCGAAGGAGTTCGCCGCCAGTCCCTGCGCAACAGGGTCCTCGTTGATGTCGAACAGGCCGTAGCGCACCCACGGGTGGGGCGCGAAGCGCTCCCGGGCCTCGGCGAGGAAGAACTGCGAGACGTCGGTGAAGAGGTAGTCCACGTCGTGGCCGGCGAGCGCGGGGACCAGGTCGGTGCTGGTGCCGCCGACGCCCGCGCCGACCTCCAGCACCCGCAGCGGCTCGGGCCCGCGGTTCCCCGCGGCCAGTTCCCGCAGCGCGGCGACCGCGACGGCGTTCAGCGAGCGGCTGACCAGGTTGTCGCGGTAGGCGGCCCGGGCTACGTCCAGGCTGCCGTGCGGGAAGAGCAGGGCCAGCGGGTCCTCCTCGCCGCGCAGCAGCTGGGGCAGGTGCTCGCTGCTGGTCCGCACCAGGCGCAGCAGGTCGGACCCGTAGTCGAGGCGCCGCGCGAGCTCCTCCAGCTGGGGCCAGGCTTTCTCCGGGTCCACCGGGCCACCGCCGAGCCGGCCCCGGTAGCGCCCGGTGGCGCTGTCGTGGCGCAGCCGGCCGGCCCCGGCGAGGGCGCGCAGCCAGCGCCGCAGCGTCCGGGTGTGCTTGGGGTGCGCGCCGAGCGCGGCCACCGCGTCCTGCGCGGTGTGCGCGGCGTCCGGGCCGGTGAACAGCCCCGCCGCGCGCAGGGTGCGGGCCATCGCCGCCAGGGCGACGTCGTCGGCGAGCTCCAGGAAGTCGCCGAGCAGCGCGGGGTCGACCGCCGACCTGGCGCGGTCGCCGGCCTCGCGCGCCGCGGCCAGGGCCGCTCGGCCGGCGGCGGTGAGGGACTGCTCGCCCGGTGCGGTGGCCGCGAACGCGGCCAGTCGGCGGTCGGCGGGAGCCTCGCCCGTCACCAGGGCGACGGCCGAGGCCACCGCCGGGTGCGACTCGGCCGCCGCGGCCAGTTCGGCCGGCTCGACACGGTGGCCGCGGATCTTCACCTGGTCGTCGGTCCGGCCGAGCAGTTCGACGGTGCCGTCCGGCAGGTAGCGGCCGAGATCGCCGGTGCGGTACATCCGCTCGCCGGTGCGCGGATGGGTGGGGAAGCGCTCCGCGGTGCGCACGGGATCGCCCAGGTAGCCGAGCGCCAGCCCGGCCCCGGTGATGTAGAGCTCGCCGGGCACGAGGTCGGGGCAGTCCTGGAGCCCGGCGTCGAGCACGTACCAGCCCTGGTTGGCCAGCGGGGTGCCGTACGGGACGCTCGGGCCGGTGAGCCGCCGGGCGTCGATCGGGTGGGCGATCGACCAGATCGCCGCCTCCGTGGCGCCGCCGAGGCCGACGAGCCGGCAGGACGGCAGCCGCTCGGCGGCGCTGCGGGCCAGGGGGAGGGGGATCCAGTCGCCGGACAGCAGCGCGAGCCGCAGCGATCGCGGCGCCGGCGCGCCGTCCGCGGCGAGGAAGGTGTCGAGCATCTGGAGCTGCGCGGGCACGGAGTTCCACAGCGTGACGCCGTGCCGGGCGACGAGCGCCGCCCAGTGCGAGGGGTCGGCGCGCCGGCCCGGTTCGGGCAGCACCAGGCAGCCGCCGCGGGCGAGCGGGCCGAAGATGTCGTAGACCGACAGGTCAAAGCCGAGACCGGCGAGCCCGAGGATCCGGTCGTCCGGGCCGACCGCGAAGCGCTCGTTGACGTCCGCGACGGTGTTCCAGGCCGCGCGGTGACTGACCATCACCCCCTTCGGCCGGCCGGTCGAGCCGGAGGTGTGGATCACATAGGCCCGGTCGTCAGGAGCGGTACGGGCCGGCGGTACGGCGGGGCCCGGGGCCATCGCCGCGTCGACCGTCACCACCCGCACGCCCGGCGGGGCGAGCGCGAGCCACGGCTGGGTGAGCACCGCGCAGACCCCGGCCTCCGCCAGCATCGCGTCCCGGCGGGCGGCGGGCTGGTCGGTGTCCACCGGTACGTAGGCGGCGCCGGCCAGCAGCGTGCCCAGCACCGCGGCGACCTGCTCCCAGCCCTTGTCCATCACCACGCCGACCAGCTGCCCGGCGACGTCCCCGTGGCGGGTCAGGGCCCGCGCCACGGCGTGCGCCCGCTCCACCAGCTGCCGGTAGGTCAGCTCGGTGCCGCCGGCGACGACCGCGGTACGGTCGGGGGTCGCGATCGCCTGGGCCAGCACGCCCTCGTGCAGGGTGCGCTGCGGGATCGGGCTCGCCGTCCGGTTCGCCCGCTCGCGGCGCTCGCGCTGGCCGTCCGGCAGCGCGACCAGGGCGTCGGCCCGCCAGGCCGCGTCGGAGTCGGCGAGCCGCCGCACGGCGGCCTCGAAGGCGGCGAAGGCGTCCTCGGCCAGCCCGTCGGGGAACACCCCGAGGCGCACGTCCCAGCCGAGCAGCAGGCCGCCGCGGTGCTCCATCGCCTGGCAGTCGATCCACACCTGCGGGGTGCGGCTGCTGCCGCGCACGATCTCGCCCTCCCGCAGCCGGGGCAGCCCGTCCGGGACGCCGTCGCCGAGGCCCACGGTGCTGGTGAACACCACCGGCATGACGGCCGCCTGCTGCCCGCGGCGGCGGGCGACCTCGCGCAGCACCTCCACACCGGAGCAGGCCGCGTGGTCCAGGTCCTCCCACAGCTGCGACTGCACCGCGGCGGCGCGTGCCGCGAAGGGGCCGCCGGACGTCCAGTCCACGGTCAGCAGCTCCACCGACGTGAAGTCGCCGACCAGTAGGGCCGATTCGGGGTGCAGCGGGAGCCGGTGGAACATCGGCAGGTCCAGCGTGAACAGGCGCCGCCCGCTCCACCGGGCCATCACCTCGGCGTACGCCGTGAGCAGCGCCACGGTGGGCGTGACCTGGTGCCCCGCGGCCCGCTGCCGCAGCCGCTCCCACGCCCCGGCCGGCAGCGCGCCCTGGAGGCGTACGAAGCCGGGCGCGCCGCCGTCCGTCCCGGCCGGCCGGGACCGCAGCGGCAGGGCGGGCGCGGGGGCCAGCGGCACGGCGTCCTCGGCGGGGCTCTCCTCCAGCCGCCGCCACCAGTACCCGCGGTCCCGCTCCGCCCGTGCCTGCGTGTGCGCGCGCTGGGCCAGCAGGTGGTCGCGGTAGCGGATGCCGAGCGGGGCGAGCGGTTCTGCGGGGCGCAGGCACAGCTGCTCCAGCTCGCCGAGCAGGAGCTGGACACTGCCGTAGTCGCAGATCAGCAGGTCGATGGCGAGGTGGATGCGGACGTCGTCCGGTCCCGCGGTGACCCGCAGGTCGTGCAGCGGCCAGCGCTCGGGGTGGAATTCGCGGGCCGACAGCTCGGCCCTGACCTGCTCGCGTGCCTCCCGCAGCGCTGCCGCGTCCGCGTCCCGGAGGTCGGTGATCTCCACCTCGGCCTCCGGCAGCCCCCGGACGACCTGCTGGTGGCCGTCGGGATGGACGACCGTGCGCAGGGCGTCGTGGCGCTCCACCAGCCGCCGCCACGCCTCGCGCACCAGCGAGGGCTCGAAGCGGGGGAAGCGCGCCTCCAGATACGCCCGGCAGCCGGTGCCGCCGTATTCGTACGCGGTACTGCGGCCCAGCAGGTAGGACGACTGGACGTCCGTCAGCGGGAAGGGCTCGAAGCGGTCCTCGGGGGCCGCCACGAGCACGGCACCGCCGGTGCGCCGCAGCTCGTCGAGGACGGCCTCCTTGTGCTGCCGCAGCCGCTGGAGCCGGGCCTCGGTCATGGCCTGGCGCGGGGCGCGGTAGCGCAGCAGGCCGTCCTCTTCCCACAGCCGCACGCCGACGTGGTGCAGCTCGTCGATGAGTTCGCGGACCGTCACAGGGAGCCGTCCTCCATGTCGTGGTGTTCGGTGCCGGGGTTCGTGCACGCGATGAGCCGGGCGACCCCGGCGACCGTCGGTTCTGCCAGCAGCTCGCGCAGCGGGATGTCACGGCGGAACTCCGCGCGCAGGCGCTGCACGAGGCGGGTGGCCTGGAGGCTGTCCCCGCCGAGTGCGAAGAAGGTGGCGTCCCGCGGCACCGACTCGCGGTGCAGCACCGCGGCCCACACCGCGGCCACGGCCTCCTCGACCGGCCCGCGGGGCGGCTCGTCCGCCGGCCCCGCGGCGCCGGGCGCCGGAGGCACGAGGGCCGCCCGGTCGATCTTGCCGTTGGCGGTGAGCGGCAGCTCGTCCAGCAGGGTGTAGCCGCTCGGGCAGGCGTGCCGGGGCAGCCGCTGCCGTACGAAGTCCCGCAGCTCGTCGGGGTGCACGCCGTCCGCGGTGGCGGTGACGAAGGCGTGCAGGCGGCGGCTGCCGCGCTGCCCCGCGGGCACGACCACGGCGCGGCGGACCGCGGGATGGGCGTGGAGGGTGGTTTCGATTTCCGCGGGTTCGGTGCGGTGGCCGTTGATTTTGAGTTGGTGGTCGGTGCGGCCGAGGAATTCGAGGGTGCCGTCGGTGAGGTAGCGGGCGAGGTCGCCGGTGCGGTACCAGCGGTTGCCGTGGTGGTGGACGAAGCTCCGGGCGGTGTGGGCGGGGTCGTTTCGGTAGCCGGTGGCCAGGCTGGTGCCGCCGATCCATAGTTCGCCGGGGACGAGGTCGGGGCAGTCCTGTCCGAAGGGGTCGACGACGCGGAAGCGCTGGTTGGCCAGCGGGCGGCCGTAGGGGATGGAGGTCCAGGCGGGGTCGAGGTGCGTGATGTCCCAGAAGTTGGACCAGATGCCCGCCTCGGTGGCGCCGCCGAGTGCGACCAGGCGGGAGGCGGCGCGGTGGGCGGCGAGACGGGGCTTGAGGTTGAGGGGGACCCAGTCGCCGGAGACCAGGGCCAGCCGCAGCGGCGCGGTCAACGGGGCTGCGTCAGCCGCGGTGAGCAGCATGTCCAGCAGCGTGGGGACGCTGTTCCACACGGTCACCCGGTGGGTGTTCGCCAGTTCCAGCCAGCGTTCGGGGTCGCGTCGTTCGTCTTCCGCGACGAGGACGAGGGTGCCGCCCTGGCCGAGGATGCCGAAGACGTCGAAGACCGAGAGGTCGAAGTCGAGGGCGGAGACGGTCAGGACGCGGTCGTCGGGGCCGATGCCGAAGCGTCGTACGACGTCGGTGACGGTGTTCATCGCGGCCCGGTGCGTCATCTCCACGCCCTTGGGCTCACCCGTGGAGCCGGAGGTGAAGATCACATACGCGGTCGCGCCCGGATCCACCGCCACCGGCCCCGGCAACGCCCCCGTGGCCTCGGTCCCGTCCTGCTCGCCGATCGTCAGCCGGACCCCCGCGGCGGCCAGCATCCGGTCGCGGCGCACGGGCGGCTGGTCGGGACCCACCGGCAGGTAGGCGGCGCCCGCCGCGAGCACCCCCAGCACCGCGGCGATCTGCCGCGGGCCCTTCGGCAGCGTCACCCCGACCGGCTCGCCCGGCCGGACGCCCCTCGCCCGCAGGCCGGCGGCGATCCGCAGCGCGCGGTCGGCCAGTTCGCCGTACGTCAGCGGACCGCCCGCGCCCACGCAGGCGGTCCGGCCGGGGTGCTGCCGGGCCTGCGCGAAGAACCCCTCGTGCAGGGCGTTGTCGGGCAGCGCGGCGGCGGTCGCGTTGACGGCCTCGCGGACCGCGCGCTGCTCCCGCGGCAGCAGATCGGGCGGCCCGCCGGACCAGTCGGACGAGCACACCCAGTCCAGGAGGCGGTCGTGCGCGGCGAACATGGCGTCGAGCATCCCGGCGGGGAAGAGCTCCGCCGCCGCGTCCCACGTGAGCAGCAGCCCGCCGTCCCGCGCCATCACCTGCTCGTCCAGCCAGACCTGCGGCGTCTGCGACACGCTCCACACCGGCCGGCGCAGGCCGTCGCTGAGCGTGTCGTCCACCCCGAGGGCGCTGGTGAAGACCACCGGCAGCGCGGCCTCGGTGCCCGCCCGCGGCCCCGCCGCCTCGCGCAGCAGCTCCAGGACGGGCGCGCCCCGGTGGTCCAGGTCGCGCCACAGCCGCTCCTGCAGCCCCCGCAGCCGCTGCCCGAAGGACTCCCCGGGCGCCGGGCGGTGGGCCACCGGCAGCAGCGACGTGAAGTCGCCGAGCACCCGGTCGATGTCGGGGTGGACCTCGCGCCGGTCGAAGAGGGTGAGCGCCACGGTGAGGTCGCGGCGGCTGCTCCACGCCCCCAGCACCTCGGCGAAGCAGGCGAACAGCACCGCGGAGGGCGTGCAGCCGTGCTGCCGCGCCCGGTCCCGCAGCGCCTGCCACCGTCCGGCGTCCAGCCAGGTCTCGCGGCGCTCGAACCGCGGGCGGACGACCGCGGCGGGGTCGGTGGCGAGCGGCAGCCGGGGCGGTGGCGGCAGCTCGGGGATGTGCCGGGCCCAGTAGCGGCGTGAGCGCTCCGCCTCGGCGGGCGGCGGCTGCACCTGGGTGGCGTAGTCCCGGAAGGACACGCCGACGGGTGGCAGTTCGGCGTCCGGATCGCGCTGGAGCAGGTCGAGTTCGGCGAAGAGGACCATCATGCTCAGCCCGTCGACGAGCAGGTAGTCCAGGCCGATGCCGACCCGGGTCCGGTTGCCGTAGCGCACGGCCCGGACGTCGAACAGCGGCCAGCGGGCCGGGTCGAGCACCTGGTGGGACATCGCGGCCCGCAGCGCGGCCAGTTCGGCTTCGGCGCCGCCCTCCGCGGCCACGGCGACCGGAACGGCCAGCGGGGGCACCTGCGGGAGGATCCGCTGCCGGCCGTCCTCGTCGAACACCGCGCGCAGCATCTCGTGCCGGTCGATCAGCCGGTTCCAGGCCGCTTCGAGGCGGCCGGGGTCGAGGTCCTCCTCGTCGAACTCGCAGTAGTAGTACGAGCCGACGCCGCCGAGGGTGAAGGCGGCGGAACGGCCGACCCAGTAGGCGCGCTGCAGCTCGGTCGGCGGGAAGGGCAGATGGCGCGCGGCGGGATCCGCGGTGACGGCCGGGCCGCGCTCGCGCACCCGCCCCACCGTGAGGCCGGCGGCGAAGTCGGCGAGGACCGGCGAGGTGAACAGTGCGCCGAGCTCGGCACCGGTCACGCCGGCCGCACGCAGCCGGGCCACCGCCTTGGTCGCCAGCAGCGAGTCCCCGCCGAGCCGGAAGAAGTCCTGCTCGCGGGTCGGCTCGGGCACAGCCAGCAGGTCGGACCACACCGCCGCCACCAGCCGCTCGGCATCCGTACGCGGCGCCTCACCGGCGGCGCCCGCGGTACCGGCCGCCGCCCGTGCCGCCAGCGCCGCCCGGTCGACCTTGCCGTTCGCGGTGAGCGGCAACTCCTCGTACAGCAGGACGGCTTCTGGCACCGCATGCCGGGGCAGCCGCTCGCGGAGGAAGGGCAAAAGGTCGTCCGGCACGGCCGGGCCGCCGGCCGGTACGGCATGGGCCACCAGCCGGCGCCGCGGGCCGGCCTGCTCCGCCGTCACGACGGCACGGCGGACGGCCGGGTGGCTTTCGAGGGTGGTTTCGATTTCCGCGGGTTCGGTGCGGTGGCCGTTGATTTTGAGTTGGTGGTCGGTGCGGCCGAGGAATTCGAGGGTGCCGTCGGTGAGGTAGCGGGCGAGGTCGCCGGTGCGGTACCAGCGGTTGCCGTGGTGGTGGACGAAGCTCCGGGCGGTGTGGGCGGGGTCGTTTCGGTAGCCGGTGGCCAGGCTGGTGCCGCCGATCCATAGTTCGCCGGGGACGAGGTCGGGGCAGTCCTGTCCGAAGGGGTCGACGACGCGGAAGCGCTGGTTGGCCAGCGGGCGGCCGTAGGGGATGGAGGTCCAGGCGGGGTCGAGGTGCGTGATGTCCCAGAAGTTGGACCAGATGCCCGCCTCGGTGGCGCCGCCGAGTGCGACCAGGCGGCAGGCGGCGCGGTGGGCGGTGAGACGGGGCTTGAGGTCGAGGGGGACCCAGTCGCCGGAGACCAGGGCCAGCCGCAGCGGCGCGGTCAAGGGGGTGGTGTCGGCGGTGAGCAGCAGCATGTCCAGCAGGGTGGGCGCGCTGTTCCACACCGTGACCCCGTGCGCGTTGGCCGACTCGACCCAGCGTTCGGGGTCGCGCCGCTCGTCCTCGCCGACCAGGACGAGGGTGCCGCCTTGGCCGAGGATGCCGAAGATGTCGAAGACCGAGAGGTCGAAGTCGAGGGCGGAGACGGTCAGGACGCGGTCGCCGGGGCCGATGCCGAAGCGTCGCACCACGTCGGTGACGGTGTTCATCGCGGCCCGGTGCGTCATCTCCACGCCCTTGGGCTCACCCGTGGAACCGGAGGTGAAGATCACATACGCCGGCCCGCCCGGATCCACCGCCACCGGCCCCGGCAACGCCCCCACCGGGGAGCACTCCGTGACGTCCACGACCTCGACGCCGTCCGGAACGGCGTCAGATGCCACGCCGCCGCCCGCCGTCAGCACGCAGCAGACGCCCGCGCTGCGGTACAGGCGCTCCCGGCGGAGGGCCGGCAGGCCGTACCCGACCGGGACGTAGGCCGCGCCGGCCGCGAGCACCCCCAGCACCGCGACCAGCTGCCCGGGCCCCCTGGGCACGCTCACTGCGACCGCGGCCCCCTCGGCGACCCCCGCCGCGCGCAGCCGCCCGGCCAACCGCAAAGCGCGGCCGGCCAGTTCGCCGTACGTCAGCGGGCCGCCCGCGCCCACGCAGGCGGTCCGGCCGGGGTCCCGGCGGGCCTGCGCGAAGAACCCCTCGTGCAGGGTGCAGTCCGGCAGCGCGGCGGCGGTCGCGTTGACGGCCTCGCGGACCGCGCGCTGCTCTTGCGGCAGCAGATCGGGGACGGCGGTGTCCCAGTCGGCCGCCGAGAGCCAGTCGAGCAGGCGCCCGTACGCGGCGAACATCGGGTCGAGGACGGCGGGCGGCAGGAGCTGCTCGACCGCGTCCCAGTCGTAGTGCAGCCCGGACGGGGAGTCGTAGACCTGGTTGTCGAGCCAGGTCTGCGGGGTCTGCGACACCGACCACACCTTGGGCAGCAGCCACTCGGACAGGTCGAAGGACAGCTCGGGCGCGGTGCCCAGCGCGCTGGTGAAGACGACGGGCAGCGCCCCGTCCGCCGGGCCGCCGGCCTTGGCCAGCTCGCGGGCCACCCGCACGGACGACCAGGCGCGGTGGCCGAGGTCCTGGCCCAGCCGGTGCTGGAGGGCGCGGGCGCGGTCCAGGAAGCCCGCGCCCTGCTCGGGCCGGTAGGCGAGCGGCAGCAGCGAGGTGAAGTCGCCCACGATGTCGTGGACGGCCGGATGGACCTCGCGGCGGTCGAAGAGCGTCAGGTTCACCGTGAGGTCGCGGCGACCGCTCCACATCCCCAGCACTTCGGCGTAGCAGGTGAGCAGTACCGCGGACGGGGTGAGGCCGTACCGCCCGGCCCGTTCGGTGACCGCCTGCCAGCGGTCGGCGGGCAGCAGGCCGGAGCGCCGTACGAAGCGCGGCGCGGGCACCGCGGACGGAGGGACGGCGAGCGGCAGGGCGGGTGCGGGGGGCAGGTCGGGGAGCCGGTCGGACCAGTACCGTCCGGCGGCCTCCAGCTCGGCGTCCGAGGGGGCGGTCCCCAGCACGTAGTCGCGGAAGGACAGCCCGTCGACGGCCGGCAGCACGGCGGCCGGATCGCGGTAGAGGCGGCCGAGCTCGGCGAGCACCGTCGACATGCTGCGCCCGTCGAGGACGAGGTTCTCCAGGCTGACGCCGAGCCGCACCCGCTGCTCGCCGTCCCGCTCGTAGACCACCGCGCGCAGGTCGAGCAGCGGCCACCGGCCCGGGTCGCGGACCTGGTGCGACATGGCCGCCCGCAGGTCGGCGAGGGCGGCCTCGCGGCAGCCGGGCGCCGCGTGCGTGACCGCGATCGCCGCCTGGGGCACCTCGGCGAGGATGCGCTGGTCGCCGTGCTCGTCCACGACGCAGCGCAGCATCTCGTGGCGGGCGACGAGCTGGTTGTAGGCCTTCTCCAGCCTGCCCAGGTCCAGTCCTGCGCCGTCGAACTCCAGGTAGTAGTGGGCTCCCACGCCGCCCAGCGGCATCCCGGCGGCGCGCCCGGCCCAGTAGGCGCGCTGGACGTCGGTGAGCGGGAAGGGGTCGTGGCGGTGTGCCGGGTCCGCGACCACGCCGGGGTCCTGCCGGCGGCCGTCCCGCGGCGGCTCCGGGGTGAGGTGCCGTGCCAGGTCGCACAGCACCGGGGCGGCGAAGACCGCGCTCAGGTCGACGCTGAAGCCGCCGGCCCGCAGCCTGCTCACCAGCCGGGTGGCGAGCAGGGAGTCGCCGCCGAGGCCGAAGAAGTTCTGGTCGCGCCCCACCCGGGAGAGCCCCAGCAGCTCGCGCCACACAGCCGCCAGCGCGTGCTCGGCCGGCCCGCGCGGGGGGTCGGCGTCCGCGGCCGTGTCCTCGGGCTCGGGCAGCAGCCGGGCCAGGGCCGCCCGGTCCACCTTGCCGTTGCCGGTCACCGGCAGCGCCGGGACGGCCAGCAGCTGGTCGGGGAGCATCGCGGCTGGCAGCCGGGCCGCCAGCCACTCCCGCAGCTCCGCTCCCGGCGGCAGCCCGGCGCCTTCGGCCTTCGCCGCCCGCAGCAGCACCTGCCCGCCGGGCGGGGGAGGGGCGCAGGACACCGGGGCGAGGCCGTGCGCGGACAGCAGGCGCTCCCACTCGTCCGGCCGCAGCAGCGAGGTGCGCCGCTCCCGGCGTACGGGGTCGAGGGTGCTGAAGCCGCGGGTCGGTACGGCCGCGGCGATCAGCGCGAGCGGCGGCAGCCCGGTCCGCTCCCGCGCCAGCAGCGTGCCGCCGGGCGCCAGCAGCAGCGCGGCGAGGCCCACACCGGTCGCCGGGTCGGGGAAGGTGTGCAGGGCGTTGTCCGCCACGACGACGTCGAACGCCGCGAGCAGGTCGTCCGGTACGAGCCCGCCGGTCAGCCGCCGGACACGCGGCCGGCCGGCCGGACTCCCGGCGTGCGCGGGCTCGGGGCGGCCCGGTACGCCGAGCAGCGTGAAACGGTGCGGCGCCGGACACCGGTCCGGCCAGGCGCCCGCGGTGAGGACGCCAACCTTCAGCGGGCGGTCCGCGCCGAGGTCGTCCAGCGCCTGGGCCGGCGCGCCGGCCGGATCGCCGGGCGCGGACGCCAGCGCGGATGGGGCGAGGACGGGGTCGTCCAGCAGGGCGCCCGCGTCCAGCTCGCCCCGGACGACGGCGGCCAGATCGGCGCTCCTGGCCGTCAACTGCCGTGCGACACCGGCCAGCCGCCCCCCGGCCTCGGCTACGGCACCGGTCCCGGCGCCGCGGACGGCCTCGGCCATGCGCGGCCCGGCGGCGTACCCGGCGCCTCCCCGGCTGAGCACCCTGCGGTCGGCGAGCCAGTCGCACCAGAGCGCCAGCAGGGGCTGCCACTCCTCGGCCGCACGCCACCGCCGGGCGAGCCCGGCCAGGGAGACGGGTGCCCCGCCGATCCCCGTCTCGCCGGCCAGCAGAGCGGCGAGAGCCGACTCGACCACGCGGGCTTCGTCCTCGGGTCCGGTTACGCGTCCGTCTCCGGCATCCGTCTCGGGCCCGTCTCCTGCCCCGCGTCCGGGTTCGGCTCCGGCCCTGCGTCCGGCTCCGGCTCCTGCCCCGCGTCCGGCTGCGTCTCCCGACCCGCGTCCGGATTGCGCTCCCGCCCCGCGCCCGCCACCCGAGCCGGTGCCGGCGGGCACCTCCGACCCCGGGCGCTGCCCGGGCAGCACCCCGTGCGGCGGCGCCGCAGCCGCCCCCGCGGGTGTCGCCACCGCGGCCAGGCTCTTGCCGCCGCCCCGGTCCACGACGGTCACCACGCAGTGCCCGACCGCCGGGTGGCAGGCCAGCGCGGCCTCGACCTCGCCCGGCTCGGTCCGTACGCCCCGGACCTTGACCTGCTGGTCCAGCCGGCCGAGGAATTCCAGCGCGCCGTCCGGGCGGTAGCGCCCGCGGTCGCCGGTCCGGTACCAGCGCTCGCCCTGGAGGACGGGGAAACGGCGGGCGGTGAGCTCGGCGTCCCCCATATAGCCGAGGGCCAGCCCGGCGCCGCCGATGAGCAGTTCCCCGGCGACCCAGTCCGGACGGTCGGCGCCGTCCGGTCCGACCACCCGGAAGCGCTGGTTGGCCAGCGGGAATCCGTACGGCACGGAGGTCCAGCCGGGCAGCGGCCCGGTCACCTCGTGGAGGTTCGACCAGATCGCGGCCTCCGTCGCCCCGCCCAGGGCGATGACGCGGCAGCCGGCGGCGCGGCGGGTGAGGCGCGGCGGAAGGTCGGGCGGGATCCGGTCGCCGGACAGCAGTGCCAGGCGCAGCGCGCCGAACGCCGGGTCCGCGCCGGCGCCGCCGGCCGTCCCGGTGAGCAGCATGTCCAGCAGCAGCGGCACCGAATTCCACACCGTGACCCGGTGACCGGCCATCAGCTCCGCCCACGCCCGCGGATCGCGCGTACGGTCCTCATCGACCAGGACCAGCGCGCCGCCCGCGGACAGCAGCCCGAAGACGTCGTAGACCGACAGGTCGAAGTCGAGGGCCGACACCGCGAGCACCCGGTCGTCCGGGCCCACCGCGAACCGCTCGTTGACGTCGTCGACCGTGCCCGCCGCGGCGGCGTGGGAGACGGTGACGCCCTTGGGCTCACCGGTCGTCCCCGAGGTGAAGATCACATACGCGGGCGCATCGGGATCGACCGGTACGGGGCCGGCCAGCGGTTCGTGCCCGCGCAGGGCGCCGGTCGCCAGGACCGCCGGGCCGGCCGCGGACGGCTCCGCGCGGTCGCCCAGCACCAGGCGGACACCGGCCCGTTGCAGGATCCGGCGGCGCCGCTCGGCGGGCTGCCCGGAGCCCAGCGGCAGGTACGTGCCGCCCGCCGCGAGGACGCCGAGGACGGCGGCGATCTGGTCGGCACCCCGCACCGCCGTGACGGCGACGGGCTCGCCCGGCCGCATCCCGTGTCCGTCGAGCGCCGCGGCCGTACCGAGCGCCCGCCGCGCCAGCTCCCCGTACGTCACGGCCGCGCCGCCGCCCGTGAACAGCGCGGGGCGTTCGGGGAACCGCTCGGCATGGGCGAAGAAGGGCTGGTGCAGCGTACGGGGGAGGCGCGGTCGCGCGGTGGCGTTGGCCCGCTCCCTGACGGCTCGCTGCCGCGCGGGCAGGCCGGCCCGGACGGGCTGCTCCCAGTCGGTGCCGGCCGCGCAGAGGCGGTCGACCAACTCCCGGTAGGCCGTGAACATGTCGTCCACCACGCCCGGCGGGAAGAGCGCGTCGACCGAGTCCCAGCACAGGTCGACCCCGCCTGCCGACCCGTACACCTGGTGGTCGAGCCACACCTGGGGCGTCTGCGAGACCGTCCAGCCGGGGGCGCCGAGCACCGGGACGGCCTGGTCCGGCACGAGTGCGCCGCCCGGCGTGCAGGCGAAGACGACCGGCGCGCGGCGCCGCCGGTCCGGGTCGGTACGGGCCAGGTCCCGCAGCACCTCCACACCGGAGTAGGCGCGGTGGGCGGCGGCGCTGCGGAAGTCGGCCTGGAGGGCGCGGACGCGGTCCGGGAAGGGGGCCGCCGCCGAGAGGTCGGCCGTGACCAGCAGCAGGTCGGTGAAGTCGGCCACCAGGCCGTCGGACTCGGGGTATTCGCTGTCGCGGTCGAAGAGCGGCAGGCCCAGCAGGAACCGCGGGCTCTCGCTCCACGCCCCCAGGACCTCGGCGTAGGCGGCTCCCAGCGCCATCGCCGGGGTGGCGCCGGCGTCGCGCGCCCGGCGGCTGAACCGCTGCCAGGCGTCGGGGGCCAGCCAGTGCTGCCGGCGGGTGAAGCGCGGCACGCCCGACCGGTCGGGGTCGGCGGCGAGCGGGAGGGCCGGGCCGCCCGGCAGGTCGGCGAGGCGTTCGCGCCAGTACAGGCGGTCGGCCGCACGCCGGTCGGCGCGGCGCCCGGCGCGCTCGGCGAGATAGCGCGCGAAGCTTGTGTCGCCTGCTTCCCGGCCGGGCGGCGGGAGCGCGCCGGTGGTGTACGCGGCGGCGAGGTCGGCCAGCACGATCGAGATGCTCGCGACGTCGGCGACCAGCAGGTCGACGTCGAGGTGGACGCGGGTGCGCCTGCCGGGCAGCAGGGAGAGCCGGACGTCGAACACCTCGCCGCGCTCCACCCGGAGCCTGCGGTGCGACAGCCTGTCGCGGACGGCCGTCAGCCGGGCCTCCGGGTGGTCCGCGGCCCGCAGGTCGTACACCGTCAGGCCGGGCCAGGGGCTGCGGGGGAGGACCTGCTGCCGGCCGTCCGGCAGGAAGCGGGCCCGCAGCATGCCGTGCCGGGCGAGGACGGCGCGGACCGCCGCCTCCAGCCGGTCCGGTTCCACCGCGGTCCCGTCGAGCTCGACGTACGCGTGGCAGCCGACCCCGCCGAGCGGCTGGTCGTCGCGCCGGCCGATCCAGTACGCGTGCTGGACCGGAGTGAGGTCGAAGGGCTCTCCCGGGGCCGGGGCGGGGGCCGCGGCGGCGGGCGCGCGTCGCGCCGGCACCGCGGCTGCGGCGGCCAGCGCCGTCCAGGCCGCCAGGGTGGGGCGTTCGGCCAGCACGGGGAAGTCGACCGGGACACCGTGCCGGCGCAACCACCCGGCCAGGCTCATCAGGCGGATCGAGTCCATGCCGCAGTCCGTCAGGTCCGCGTCGTCGGGCAGTTCCCCCGGCGCGAGGCCGAGGAGCCCGGCCACCGCGTCCCTGACCGCCTCCGCGCCGACGGCCGACGACTGCGCCCCTCGGGTTCCCGAGGATTCCTGGCCCGGTGAAATCATCCCTCACCCATCGCTGTTCGATTGGATATCCCGAAAGACATACACCAGTCATGCGTCGGCGACAAAATTCACCGGAAACTGCGGGAGGCCGAATGCCTGCTAGGCTGGCGCGAGTTCGAGGGCGGAAGGTTGCCGCACGTGCAGCACCGCGTCGGTAACCCATAGAATTTTCGGATGAACGCAATGGAATTCCGCACGGATTCAATCGACGCCGCGCTGCGTGGACATGCGCGGCGGCACCCGCTCCGACCTGCTCTGATCGCCTCCGGGCAGCCCGGTCGCCCCGGGCAGCGGATCACGTACCAGCAGCTGGACACGGCGGCCGACCGATTGGCCGACCGCCTCGACCGGCTCGGCCTCGGCCCCGGGGACCGGATCGTCGTTCAACTTCCCAACAGCCTGGAATTCATACTTCTTATTGTCGGGCTGCTGCGTATGAGGGCGATTGCGGTCCTCGCTCTTCCCGGTCACCGCAAGAGCGAGATCGACCACCTGTTCCGGTTGTCGGGCGCCGTAGGATATGCCGTTTCGCGGCAGCCGTACGGCAGTGACAGCGGCGCGCTCACCGACGCCGTCCGGGCGTCGCATCCCACGCTGCGGCATGTTCTGACGGCGGATACGGACCGGGCGGGCGACCGCGACCTCGACGACCTCTTCCGCACCCTCGACGGAGCGCCCCTGCCCGGCGCGGGCCCGCAGCGGGCGGGCGGCAGTTCGTACCGGCCGTCCGCGCCGGCGGCCCCCTCGGACCTCGCGCTGCTGCTGCTGTCCGGCGGCACCACCGGGACCCCGAAGCTGATCCCGCGCACCCACGGCGACTACGCCTACAACGTCCTCGCCAGCGCCGAGGTGTGCGGCCTCGGCCAGGACAGCGTGTACCTGGCGGCGCTCCCCGCGGCGCACAACTTCACCCTCGGCTGCCCGGGGGTGCTCGGCACACTGGCCACCGGCGGCACCGTCGTCCTGGCCGCCGACGCCGATCCGGGCCGGGCCTTCCGGCTGATCGAGCGGGAGCGGGTGACGACCACCGCGCTGACCCCGCCGCTGCTGAAGCTGTGGCTGGCCGAGGCGGCCTGGAGCGGGCACGACCTGTCGAGCCTGCGCACACTCCAGGTGGGCGGCGCCCGGCTGAGCCGGGCCGACGCCGCGCGCGTCGGGCCCGAGCTGGGCTGCCGGCTCCAGCAGGTGTTCGGCATGGCGGAAGGCCTGCTGTGCTTCACCCGGGACGACGACCCGGACGACCTCGTGCTCTCCACGCAGGGCCGCCCGCTGTCCGCGGCCGACGAGATCAGGGTGGTGGACGACGAGGAGCGTGACCTCCCCCTCGGGGCGGTCGGCCAGCTGCTGACCCGCGGTCCGTACACCGTGCGCGGCTACTACGGGGCGCCCGAGCAGAACGCCGGCGCCTTCACCGCCGACGGCTGGTTCCGCACCGGCGATCTGGTCCGGGCCACGCGGACCGGGCATCTGGTCGTCGAGGGGCGGATCAAGGACGTCGTCAACCGCGGCGGTGAGAAGATCCCGGCCGCCGAGGTGGAGGACCACCTCGCCGCCCATCCCCGGGTCGCGCACGCCGCGCTCGTCGGGATCCCGGACCCGCTGCTCGGCGAACGCACCTGCGCCTGCGTCGTACCCGGGGCCGGCCCCGACTCCGCCCCCGACCTCCGCCCTCCGACCCTCGCCGAGCTGGCCGGATTCCTGCGGGAGCGGGGCCTGGCGGCGTACAAGGTGCCCGACCGGCTGGAGATCGTCGACGAGCTGCCGCGGACAGGCGCGGGCAAGGTCGACAAGCGCCGGCTCGGCGCGGAGATCGCGGCCCGCATCCCCGCCGGCGCCGCCCCGGCCCCCGCCTGACCGCCCGGCCCCCGCCACCCCTTCATCCGCACCAGCGACCCGGGCCGACCACCCGAGGGAGAGACCGATGCCGCCACGACACCGCTACCGGCAGACCGAGGCCGCCGCACCGCACGACCCGCTGCTCACCGTGGCGAGGCTGGCCGCCGCACACCGCGGCGAGCCCCATGTCGTCCACGAGCGGGAGGGCACCTGGACCTTCTGCGCCGGCGCTCTGGCCGAGCTCACCGTCGACGGCCGCCATGTGCACTACGCCTGCGGTACGGACCGCCGCCGCGTCGCCTGGCGGGACCGGCCGCTGGACGTCCTGTCCGTCCTGCTGGACGACCTGCCCGTCGACGCCTGGCGCGCCTACGGCTGGGCGGCCTTCGAACTCGCCGAGGCGCTCGCGGCGCAAGGGGCCGGCCCGGCACCCCGGGCCGACGCGGACCGGCCGCTGCTGCACCTGGTCGTGCCGCGCCACGAAGTACGGATCACCGCCGGGCGGGCGGCCGTACGGAGCGTGGACCCCGACGCGCTCGCCCGGCTGGCCGGCGACGTCGGCCGCCCGCCGGGCGACGCCGAGCCGGCCCGGGCCGCGGCCGAGCCGGACCTCTCCCTCGACGGCGAGCTGTACCGCAAGGCCGTCGCCGCCGCGGTCGCCGAGATCGCCGACGGGGTGATGGACAAGGTCGTCCTCAGCCGCACGGTACCGGTGCCCCACCCCGTGGACCTGGTCGCGACCTACGTCCTCGGCCGCCGCCACAACACCCCCGCCCGCTCCTTCCTGCTCGACACCGGGGGCCTGCGGGCCGCCGGCTTCAGCCCGGAGGTGGTGGTCTCGGTCAGCGCGGACGGCCGGGTGCAGACCCAGCCGCTCGCCGGCACCCGGGCCCGCACCGGCGACCCGGCCGAGAACGAACGGCTGCGCGCCGAACTGCTCCACCACCCCAAGGAGATCCACGAGCACCGCATCTCGGTGACCGCGGCGACCGAGGAGCTCGCGGCCGTGTGCGAGCCGGCCGGCATCCGGCTGGAGGAGGACATGGTCGTCAAGGAACGCGGCAGCGTGCACCACCTCGCCTCCCGGGTCTGCGGCCGGCTCGCCCCCGGGCTGACCTGCTGGGACGCCCTCGCCGCGACCTTCCCGGCGATCACCGTCTCGGGCGTGCCCAAACCCGCGGCGCTGGCCGCGATCCACCGGCACGAGCAGGACCCGCGCGGGCTGTACGGCGGCGCGGTCCTCGCCGTGGACAGCGACGGCTCCCTCGACGCGGCCCTGGTGCTGCGCACCGTCTTCGAGCAGTCCGGCCGGGCCTGGCTGCGCGCGGGCGCCGGGATCGTCGGCCAGTCCCGACCCGCCCGGGAGCTGGAGGAGACCTGCGAGAAGCTGCGCAGCGTCTCGGCCCATCTCGTACCGGCCCGGGGACGCGCGCGGTGACGGCCGAACCGCCGGCCGCCGGACCCGCCTGACGAGCACCCACCCATCGCACGACCTCCGTGCGCCGGGGCCGCTGACCGGCCCCTCGCCCGGAGCCCCACGCAACGTACGAGGAGAACAACGTGGCCGAACCGACCGACAACCCGACGGTCCTCGTGGTCGGCGGCGGACCCGCGGGTTCGCTCACCGCCGCCCTGCTCGCCGGGTCGGGCGTCGACGTGCTGCTGCTGGAGAAGGAGGTCTTCCCCCGCTACCACGTCGGGGAGGCCCTGGCCTCCTCCTGCCGGCCCGTCCTCGAACTCGCCGGCGCCGCGGACAAGGTGGACCGGGCCGGTTTCCTGCGCAAGCACGGCGGCCTCTTCCGCTGGGGCGCCGAGCAGGACTGGGTCGCCGACTGGTCGGCGATCTTCGGAACCGAGGTACGGTCCTGGTCGGTCGAGCGGGGCGACTTCGACCACGTCCTGCTGGACAACGCCGCGGACCGGGGCGCCCGGGTCGTCCAGGGCGCCACCGTCAAGCGCGTCGTCCTCGACGGCGGCCGGCCCGTCGCCGCCGAATGGACGACCGCCGACGAGCCCGGCGTCGTCCGCACCTCCCGCTTCGACCACCTCGTGGACGCCTCCGGCCGGGCGGGCCTGCTCACGGCGCAGACCTTCAGGAACCGCACCCGGCACGAGGTCTTCCGCAATGTCGCGATCTGGGGGTATTGGGACGGCGACACCCTGCTCCCGGACACCCCGCCCGGCGGCAGCAACATCATCTCCGCGCCCGACGGCTGGTACTGGGTGATCCCGGTATGCGCCGGCCGCCGCAGCGTCGGATGCGTCATGCACGAGACCGCCTTCCGGGAGCGGCGGCGGTCCGGCGGATCCCTCGACGACCTGCTCGGCGAGCTCGTCGCCGAATCGGACACCGTCCGCACCCTCCTCGACGGCAACCGGCAGGTCGCCGCCGCCCGCGTCGAGCAGGACTACTCCTACTCCTCGCAGTCCTTCTGCGGCCCCGGCTACTTCGTCGCCGGCGACGCCGCCTGCTTCCTCGACCCGCTGCTGTCCACCGGCGTCCACCTCGCGTCGTACAGCGCCCTGCTCGCCGCCGCCTCCCTCGTCGCGGTCATCGACGGGACCGTGGAGGAGAGCGAGGCGCTGGCCTTCTACGAGTCCCTCTTCCGCAACGCCTACACCCGCCTGTTCGCCATGGTCGGCCGGATGTACCAGCAGTACCAGGGCAAGGCCGGCTACTTCTGGCTGGCCCAGCAGCTCACCGCCGCGCCCGAGGTCCCCGACCGGCCCGACGCCGCCTTCGTCGAGATCGTCGGCGGCATCTCCGACCTCTACGACGCACGGCACGGCAGGGCCGTCGACCGCGGCGCGACCGCTCCCGCGCCCGCCGACGCCGGCACCGCGGCCACCGCCGGCCCGGACGAATCGGCCCTCGACCTCGTCGACATCGCGCCCAAGGACCTCTACGACACCGCCTCCCGGCTGCGGCTGGTCACCTCCCCGCGGCTGGGCCTGTGCCGTGCGCAGGCGCCCGCCGACCGGCCCGGGACCCTCGCCGCACCGCGTTCCGCGGCGGCCGACGCCGCCGAGCCGGCCGTATGAGCGCGCCGGCCGCACCCGCCCCGGGCGCACCGCGCGCGAGCGCGCCCGGGCGCCGCGGGGTGCACCTCGTCGACCTGACCTCGATCGCGGGAGCGACGTACAGCCCGACCCTGGGCTATCTGCAGGCCGCGGCCGAGGCCGACCCCGAGGTGGCGGCCCGCTGCGCCTTCCGGCGGCACGCCCTGCTCGCCAGGGGCCGCTGGTTCGAGCCGGCCTGCGAGGAACTGCTGTCGGCGCTGGACGATCCCCTCGTGGTCGCCTTCACCATCTACTTCTGGAACCGCGCCCAGTCCCTGGAACTCGCCCGCCGGGTGAAGGAGCGCTGGCCGCGCTGCCGCGTCGTCGCCGGCGGCAACGACGTCAGCTACCAGCAGGACGCGCTGTTCGCCGAAGCCCCCTGGGTGGACGTGCTGGTCCACGGCGAGGGCGAGCTGCGGTTCGTCGACCTCCTGAGGTCCCTCCTGCACGACGGGGAGGGCCTCGCGTCGATCGACGGCATCACGTACTGGTCGGGGCGCGGCGGCGACCGCCGGCCCGTCACCACCAGGCCGGCCGCCCGCATCACCGACCTGTCCACCGTGCCCTCGCCGCTGTCGGTCTACCCCGATGCCGAACTGGCCGCGACCACCCTGCTGGTGTACGAGACGAACCGCGGGTGCCCGTACAGCTGCGCCTTCTGCTACTGGGGAGGGGCGACCAACTCGAAGGTCCGGCAGTTCCCCATGGAACGCATCGCCGCCGACCTCGACCGGGCCGTACGGCTGGCGAGCCCGACCATGATGCTCGCCCTGGCGGACGCCAACTTCGGCATCCTGCCCAGGGACGTGGAGATCGCCCGGATGCTGGTCACGATCTGCGAGCGGTACGGCAAGAAGCTGGACTTCTTCGTCACCTGGGCCAAGAACTGCAACAAGCGGATCCTGGAGACGGCCGCACTGCTGCGCGACGGCGGCCTGCTCGCGCCGGTCACCCTGTCCACGCAGTCCTTCAGCCCCACCGTCCTCGACCTCGCCCAGCGCTCCAACATCCGGCTGGACAACTTCCGCCGGCTCCAGGCGGAGTTCCGGAAGCTGGGGATCCCCACGTACACCGACCTCATCTGGGGCATGCCCGGGGAGACGTACGACAGCTTCCTGGCCGGCGTGGAGGAGACGCTGGCCGCGGGCGGGGCGCCGGTGATGTTCCCGCTGCTGCTGCTCAACAACACCGACTACACCAAGGAGAGCTTCCGCGCGGACCAGAAGATCGTCGTGCGCAACCTCCCGTTCGACGTCAGCGACCCCGAACTGACCGGCGACGTGGTCGTGGCGCACGCCGACATGACCGAGGAGGACTGGCTGCGCGGGCTGGAATTCCGGCTCAGCCTGCACGTCTTCCAGAAGTCCCTGCTCCGGTGCACCCTGCGGGTCCTCGCGGCGCAAACCGGTGCGCGTCTGGTGGACCTGTGCGACCGGCTGCGCGACTACCTCTTCGACGGGGCCGCCGACGGCGTGACCCGCGCGATCGCCCACAACTACCGGGCCGCCTGGACCGATCCCGCCCGCCTGGACCGGCCCCTTCTGCAGGGCGAGCTGGGACTCGAAGTCGGGAACGGCGACCTGTACGGACGCCAGGAGATCCACTACGAGGCGATCCTGCACCGCCTGGTGCAGCGCCCGGACCGGCTCGCCCGCTTCCTCGACGGGGCGGTCGACTTCCTGCTGGGCGGCACTCCCGAGGGCGCCCGGCCCGACCGGGAAAGCCTTCGGCCCGCCCTTGACCTCGACCTGGCCGCGGGCTCGGTGTTCCGCTCCATGATCACGGGCCGGCGAGAGCGGGCCGCCTTCACCGCCCCGGCCGCAACCCTGGCCTCGCTGCGCGAAGCCGGCGACCTCCCGCCCGACCTGGCCCTTCCGCGCGGCGGCGACGCGGCGGGGTGGGTGAGCGCGCCCGCGAAGCTCCTCGAAGGCCACCATCCGCACCACTCGTTCAGCCGCTACGTGGTCCTGTGCTGGCGGGGCATGGTGTCCACGCTGCGCGACGCCGAGGTGGTCCTCGCCGGCGCCGCACCGGTCGGCGCGGGTGTTCCCGCGCCGTCGCGCACTCCTGACCCGACGCCCGTCCAGGCGCATCCAGGGAAGTAGGAAGATGACCGAAGAAACCAGCGTGCTCAGCTACCCCACGGTGTCGCCCTTCCTCTTCGTGGCAGGAGCCGACGCGGCGATCGACTTCTACCGCGCCGTCTTCGACGCCACCGAGCGGATCCGGGTGCGCGAGCCCGACGGCCGGATCGGCCACGCGGAGCTGCAGATCGGCGACTCCGTCGTCATGTTCGCCGACGAGTTCCCCGAGCACGGCGTCCCCGGACCGCGATCGGTGGGCGGCACGCCGGTGGCCATCAGCGTCCACGTCGCCGACGTCGACGAGGTCTTCCGCCGCGCCCTCGCCGCCGGCTCCCGCTCCCTGCGCGCCCTCGCCGACGAGGCATACGGCGACCGGGTCGGCATGTTCGAAGACCCCTTCGGCCACCGGTGGATGGTGGCCACGCACCTCGAACGCCTCTGCGTCGACGAGATCATCAGACGCACATCAGCGGGCTCATGAGCGGCGCTGGTAGATGTCGGGGATGCCGTCGGCGTCCTCGTCCCGCTCCTCGGCCTCGCTCAGCCGGCGGTAGACCGCGTTGCGGCGGCCGAGCAGCAGCGCCGCCGCCGCGGCGGCGATCACCGAGCCGACCAGGACCGCCGCCTTGGTGTGCTCGACGGCCGCCGGGTCGGTGAAGGCGAGCTCGCCGATCAGCAGGGCCACGGTGAACCCGATGCCCGCCAGCGCGGCCAGGCCGAACACGTCTGCCCACGCGAGGTCCGGATTGAGGCGGGCCCGGGTGAACCGGGCGGCCAGGTACGTACCCGCGAAGACGCCCACCGTCTTGCCGGCGACCAGGCCGAGCACCACGCCCAGCGGCTCCGGGCGGGTGAACACCTCGCCCAGCGCCGGCACGGAGACGCTCACCCCGGCGGCGAACAGCGCGAACAGGGGCACCGCCGCACCGGCCGAGAAGGGCCGCAGCAGATGCTCGACGTGCTCGGCGGGCGAACCGGCCTCACCCGGGTCGCGCCGGGTGCGCAGGATGAGCCCCATCGCCACGCCGGCCACCGTGGCATGGACCCCGCTCCTGTACATCAACGCCCAGACGACCACCCCGAGCGGCACGTACCACCACCAGCCGCGCACCCGGTGGCGCTGCAGCAGGAAGAAGACGACGAGCCCGGCGACCGCTCCGGCCAGCGCGGCGAGGTCGAGGCCGCTGCTGAAGAAGACCGCGATCACCAGGATCGCGCCGAGGTCGTCGACGACGGCCAAGGTGAGGAGGAACGCCCGCAGCGCGGCGGGCAGGTGCGTGTTCAGCACCGCCAGGACCGCGAGCGCGAAGGCGATGTCGGTGGCCATCGGCACCGCCCACCCCGCCCGGCTGCCGCCGGCGATCCCGGTGGTGGCCAGGTAGAGCCCGGCCGGTACGCCCATGCCGCACACCGCGGCGACCACGGGCAGCACCGCGGTGTCGGGAGTGCGCAGTTCGCCCACCACGAGCTCGCGTTTCAGCTCGATCCCGGCGACCAGGAAGAAGACGGTCAGCAGCCCGTCGGCGGTCCAGTGCCGCACCGACAGGTCCAGCCCGAGCGCCCGTACGCCGAAGTGGACGTCGCGAATACGCTCGTACGTCCCGCTCCACGGACTGTTCGCCCAGACCAGGGCGGCCACGGCCGCCACCAGCAGCACCAGTCCGCCCACGGTCTCGGTGCGCAGGGCGCGCACCACCGCGGCCCGCTCCGGCCAGGGCAGCAGACCGAGGAAGACCGAGCGCTCACGCCGGGCAGCACACACAGGACAAACCTCCGGGAATCGATACGTGGGCGCACATGCCTCCCACCGGTCAGGCCGGA
>NZ_JAATEJ010000049.1 GCF_012034175.1 Actinacidiphila epipremni | reverse complement strand
CAGGTGGACGAAGGAGCTGAAGTCGATCTGGCTGCCGGCCGCCGGATCGCTCCACACGGTCGTGTTGTTGACGCCGGGGAAATGCGCGGCGAGATGGATCTGCTTGACGGGCTTGCTCATCGGGGGCTCCCCCTGGGAGTTCGCGGTGCGGGCGGGCGGCGGCGTGCTGGTCCGGCGGTCGGCGCTTCGGCGCGGGCGCGGCCGTCCGGGGGAGAACCGCCGGGGCGGCCCGGGGCAGGGGACGTACCGGCGACCGTGGGAAAGGGGTGCCGCAGCGGCGGCTGCGGGAGGGGTGGTGGTGCGGCGCGGGCGCGCGGTGCGCGGCGGCGCGGTGGTCCGGCGGTCAGGCCCCGGAGCGGCCGTACGGCAGGCCCGGACACAGGGCGGCGGCGACGCGCTGGAGGTCGATGTGCCGCCGGGAGTACATGCTCAGCACCGTAACTCCGCCGCGCGGCCCCGCACAATCCCCGCCCGCCGCACCCGGCGTGACATGCGTCGCTCTCCCCCGCCGCGGGCCCTGCCGCTTCCCCCGCCCTCGCCGCGAGCCCGTACGCCACGTCCCCGCCGCGGGCCCCGTGCGCTACGGCGCCGCGGCCGGGTCCGGCTGCGGCTCGCGCGGGCGGCGGTAGCCGCTGACGCCCGCGCACACCACCGCGGCCAGCGCGACCACCGTGCCGGCCACGAGCAGCGACTCCTCGTACACCGCCATGCCGCTACGGATCAGGTGCAGCCCGCCGTCCGCGTACACCCCGCGGTGGTCGTGCAGCAGCTGCGCGCCCGACAGCACCGCGAGCAGCGTGCCCAGCAGCGGGGCGGCGACGAAGCCGTTACGGGCCCGCGGTACGCCGGCCGCCGCCCGTCCCCTCACCCTCTGCCATGGGGGCAAGTATGCCGACGCCCGCCCCTGCCGCCCACGAACCGCGGGGTTCGTGCGGGGCGCCTCGCGCGCAAATCCCGCGCATAAATACGGTGAAGACCCAGATGGTCACCCTCTAGAGTGAACATCGCCGCGAAGCGCAGCCAGGGGTTACTCCTTCTGCAAAAAGCCGACCTCTGGCGACGGGCACTCGCAGCACCCTTCGGGGAGACAACGACAACTGGACTCCGGTGGCAGGCGAAGCGCAGCACGGGCTTACTTCTCTCGGATCGGGCGGTTGCGGGTTCGAGTCCCGCCCGGCGCCTCGGCGCCGGTAGCTCAAACGGCAGAGCACCTGGCTTGCTCGTACGACGGGCACTCGCCCGCCTCCAGACTCCAGTTGACGTCCCCGGCCGGTCGCCTCGCGGCCGGACCGACCACACGACCACGACGACACGACAGTTCGGCAGTTCGACGACGGCACGGGCGCCGCGAAGCGCAGTGAGGGCCTACTTCCACTCATAATGGGGCGGTCGCGGGTTCGAATCCCGCCGGAGCCACCGCATGGCTCCGTAGCTCAGCGGCCTAGAGCACCACGTAGCTCTTGCGACAGGTACTCGCGGCACCCCGCCGTCGTCGGCATGTCAGCGCCCTCGTGGGCACGTCGGTCCGGACAACCACCGAATCCACGTATCCGTATTCCCAAGAGGCGATTGCCATGGCGAAGTTCGCCCGTTTCCGCAACCCCGCGGCGTCCCCGGTGACCACCACTGGGGCGCCCGCGACCACCTTCGAGGGCGGCGCCGCGTACACGCGCGACGTCAAGAGCGAGCTGTTCCTGTTCGCCGCCGTCAACATGGTCGGCGAGGACAGCTTCTACGAGTCCGCCGGCGACCGCGACGCCCGTTTCCGCACCCTCGTGCACGCCGCGACGAAGGCCGACCCGGACTGGGTCGCGCGCTTTGTGCCGTATCTGCGCGACGGGATGAACATGCGCTCGGCGGCGATCGTGACCGCCGCGGAGTCCGCGCTCGCCCGCCGCTCCGGCACCGACCGCGAACCGACCGTGCCCGTAAGGAAGTTGGTCGCCGACGCGCTGCTGCGGGCCGACGAGCCCGCGGAGTTCGTCGGGTACTGGAAGGCGCGCACCGGCAAGTCGACGCTGCCCGGCGGTGTGCAGCGCGGGGTCGCCGACGCGGTGGCGCGGCTCTACACCGAGCGTGCGGCGCTGAAGTACGACGGAGCCGGCGCGGCATGGCGGATGGCGGACGTGGTGGCGCTGGCCAAGCCGGTGCCGGCCGGGCCGTGGCAGGCCGACCTCTTCGACTACCTCGCCGACCGGCGGTGGAAGCGCGAGCAGGTGCGGGTGACCGACCGGCTGCCCGTGCTGAGCGCCTACCGTGCCGCGGCGCTGATGCCGGAGGCGGAGCGGCGTGCGTGGTTCCTCGCCGACCCCGCGCGGCTGCGCGCCGCGGGCATGACGTGGGAGCAGCTGTCGAGCCTCGGCCCGATGGACGCGGACGCGTGGGAGGCGATCATCCCGCACATGGGGCTGATGGCGCTGACCCGTAATCTGCGCAACTTCGACGAGGCGGGTGTCGGCGACGAGGCCGCGGCGGCGGTGGCGGCGCGGCTCGCCGACGCCGAACAGGTGCGCGGCTCGCGGCAGTTCCCGTACCGCTTCCTGTCGGCCTACCGTGCCGCGCCGTCGCTGCGCTGGGGTCACCCGCTGGAGCAGGCGCTCACCGCGTCGGTGGCCAACATCCCGGCGCTGCCCGGGCGGACGCTGGTGCTGGTCGACACGTCGGGCTCGATGGGCGCGACGGTCTCGGGCCGCAGCTCGGTGCGGCATGTGGACGTCGCCGCGCTGTTCGCGGTGGCGCTCGCGGCCCGCGGCTGCGCGGTGGACCTGGTCGGCTTCGCGGACGGCTCCTTCAACCACCCGCTGGTGAAGGGCGGTTCGGTGCTGCGGCAGGCAGAGGCCTTCTGCGCGCGGGTCGGTGAGGTCGGGCACGGTACGCAGACGGTGGCGGCGCTGCGGAAGGCGTACGCCGGTCACGACCGGGTCGTGCTCTTCTCCGACATGCAGGCGTTCCGCTACCCCGGGAGCAACGCGCGCGGCGTGTCGGTGTCCGAGGCCGTCCCGGCGCACGTGCCGCTGTTCGGCGTCAACTCCGCCGGCTACGCCCCCTCCGCGCTGGATACGGGTGCGCCGCTGCGGTACGAGATCGGCGGGTTCAGCGACAAGCTGTTCACGATGGTCGACCTGCTCTCCCGCGGCCGGGACACCGGCTGGCCCTGGGAATGACACGCGGCACGGGGGCCGCGGGGTGCCGGCCCCGGAGGGGGGAGCCGGCCCCGACGTGACCGGGCGCGACTCGCGCGCGCCCGGTCACCTCACCACGCGCCGGACCCGCCGGGCCTGCGCACCGCCCCGGTGGACCGGCCGGGCGCTATGCCTGCCGGGCGCCGGTCCCGTACGTGGTCCCGAACGCCGGCGCGGAGTGGCTGCGGGACTTGCGGTGGTGCGTCGAGTGGTTGCCGCTGCCGCTCTTGCAGCCGCCGAGCGACACCCCGGCCACCACCACGACGAGCCCCACGGCCACACCCTTCCATCCGCGTACTGCCCGCATGACGCTCTCCCCTCGTCGTTTCGCCGCACCCCCTGTGGGGTGCGTCCACCCCTCAGCGACGCCGCCGCGCCCACCGCCGTTCACGCCGGCCGGCGATCCGCACACACCTGTGACATGGACCCGGCACGCAGGGCCGCCGCCGACGGCCCGTACGGGAACGGTCAGGATCGAAGAAGCCGCAGGCCGGGCGGCCTGCCTACGGTCGGACCATGACCTACATCGAATCCGTCACCCTCGACGCGGAGGAGCCCGCCGCCGCGCGGGCCTTCTACACCGACGCCCTCGGGCTCGACACGCAGATACGCGTGGGCCCCGCGCGGGAGCCGTCCACCGGCTTCCGCGGCTACACCCTGTCACTGGTCGTCGCGCAGCCCGCCACCGTGCGCGGGCTCTTCGACGCCGCCGCGGCCGCCGGCGGCACGGCGGTCAAGCCGGTCAAGAAGTCGCTGTGGGGGCACAGCGGTGTGCTGCGGTCGCCGGACGGCGCGCTGTGGAAGATCGCGACGTCCGCGAAGAAGGACACCGGCCCCGACGACCGCGGCGAGGACAAGGTGGTGCTGCTGCTGGGCTGCGACGACATCCTGGCCGGCAAGCGCTTCTACGTCGGGCGCGGCTTCGGCGTCGCCAAGAGCTTCGGGCGCAAGTACGTGGAATTCGCCGCGGCCGAGGGCAGCCCGGTCACGCTCGCCCTCTACCAGCGCCGGGCGCTCGCCAAGGACGCCGGGGTCTCCCCGGAGGGCACCGGAGCGCACCGCCTCGCCATCGCGGCCGGCGCCGAGTCCTTCACCGACCCGGACGGCTTCGCCTGGCAGCCGCCGGCGGCCGGGTGAGGGCGGCGCCCGCCGCTCCCGGCGCTCCCGCTGCTCCCGCTGCTCCCGGCCAGGCGAACTCGTCGACGGCCAGGAAGCGTTCGGCGGTGACGCCGGCCGGGGTCACGCCCGCGAAGGCCATGACGTCGCGGTGGAGGTGGGACTGGTCGGCGTAGCCGCCGGCGGCGGCGACGCGGGCCGGTGCGCCGCCGGTGACCAGGCGGTGGGCGGCGCGGTCGAAGCGGACCAGGCGCGCGGCGCGCTTGGGCGGCAGGCCGGTCTGGGCCTGGAAGCGGGCCCACAGCCGCTTGCGGCTCCACCCGACCTCAGCGGCCAACTCCTCGACCCGCACCCGCCCTTGACCGGCGACGATACGGTGCCAGGCCCACGCCACCTCCGGGTCCACCGCCGCCGGCCGCGCGCCCGGGGCCGCCCGGCGGCGGGCCAGCAGCGCGTCCACCGCCGCGAACCGGCCCTGCCAGGACGGGATTTCGGCGAGCCGCTCACGCAGCCGTGTCCCTTCCGGCCCCCACAGGTCCTCCAGCGCCGTCATCGCGCCGCCCAACTCCCCGGCGGGCGCGCCCAGAAGCCGCGGCGCGTCCAGCGGGGAGAGCCGCACCTGGACGCAGCGGACGTCCTCGCCGCGGCCCCGCACCCCTCCCCCGGCGCCGAAGCCGACCCCCGCGACGAGGCTGCCGCGCTGCGCCCGCCCGGCCGCGTCCTCGACGACGGAGCCGCCGGGCCCGAACTCCACGATGAGCATCACCGCCGGATGCGGCACGACCCGCAATCCGCCGGCTTCCACCCCGGGCACCCGGAAGCCGGCCATGGCAACACCCGCCACCCGCCCGACCCCCCGCGGACGCGCGACCTCCCACCCGACCGGTCCCATGCCCCCACGGTAAGCGGGAGCCCGCGGAGGCCGCCGGTCCAAAGGCCGGCAACGTCCGCAGCCGCAGCCGCAGCCCGGCCGGAAACGTTGGCAACCCCTACCCGGCCGGGAGCATCCGCAGCCGTCCCCCTCCGCACGGCCGGGAACATTCGTCCAAGCCGCCGCGCCCCCGCCCGGCGCACAGTGTCCCCATGACGCACTCCACCGGGCAGCCGCCCACCCCCCGAACGCCCGCCCCCCAAACGCCCATCCCCGAGACGCCCACCGCCCAGGAATTCCTCGCCCTCCCCGACGGCCCCCTCGCCGTCCGCCGGGACGGCCCGCGCGACGCCCCCGCCCTCCTGCTGGTCCACGGCACCGCCTCCTCCGGGTCGTCCTGGGACGCGCTCGTGCCGCTCCTCGCCCCGCACCACCACGTCGTCCGGGTGGACCTGCCCGGCCACGGCCGCTCCCCCGAGCCCACCGCCGGCGGCTACGGCATCCCGGCCCAGGGCCGCCGGGTCGCCCAGGCGCTGGACGCCCTCAGCGTGCCGCACGCCGTCGTCGTGGGCCACTCCAGCGGCGGCTACACCGCGACCGCGCTCGCCGAGCAGCGGCCCGACCTCGTCACGGCCCTCGCGCTCGTCGACACCGGCCCCGCCCTCGACGCCTTCCTCGCGCAGGACACCGCGACCGCGCCCGACCCCGGCCGGTGGCCGCCGACCGACGCGCAGGTACGGCAGTTGGCGGCCACCGGTTTCCGCGCGGGCTACACCGTCCCGCAGTACCTGGTCGACGAGGTCCGCGCCATGAGCCTCACCGCGTTCACCGCCGCCGCCCGGGCCGGTACCGCCTACCTCGCCGAGCGGCCGTTGCCGCCGCGGCTGGCGGCGCTGGGCAAGCCGCTGCACGTCGTCTTCGGCGCCCAGGACCGGCGCTGGCGCCCCTCCTCCGCGCAGGACTACCTCACCGTCCCCGGCGCGACCCTCGACCTCCTCCCGGACGCCGGCCACACCCCGATCCTGGAGGACCCGCCCGAGACCGCCGCCTGCCTGCTGCCCTTCACCGCTTACGTCACCGGCGGCGGCCGGACGGCCGGGTGACGGTCCTCCCGGACGGGCGACGGCCCGAAGGGCCCGCCGCGGAAATAGGCTGACCGCCATGGCAATAGGACAGTGGGCGCTGGGCGGCGAGACGCGCGTCGCGAGGATCGGTTACGGGGCCATGAAGCTCACCGGGTGGCCGCGCGGGGAGCGGCCGGACCGGGAGACGGCGCTGAGGGTGCTGCGCCGGGCGGTGGAGCTGGGCGTCAACCACATCGACACCTCGCACTATTACGCGCGGGACGGTGTCGCCGCGAACGAGCTGATCCACGAGGCGCTGCACCCGTACCCCGCGGACCTGGTGATCGTCACCAAGGTGGGCGCCCTGGTGGAGGGTTCCGACCTTGACCTGCCCGCCGAGCGGAAGACCGGGCTCACGCCGGACAACCTGCGCCGCGGGGTGGAGGCGAACCTGCGCACGCTCGGCGTGGACCGGCTCGACGCGGTCAATCTGCGGCTGGGCGACCTCGACCGGGCCGGCGTTGCGCTCGCCGAGCCGCTGGAGGCGCTGCTGAAGCTGCGCGAGGAGGGACTGATCCGGCATCTCGGCGTCTCCAACGTCACCTTCGAGGAGTTCGAGCAGGCCCGTGCGCTCGCGCCGGTCGCGTGCGTGCAGAACCTCTACAACGTCGCCCGGCGCGACGACGACGCCCTCGTCGACGCGTGTGCGCGGGCCGGTGTCGCGTACGTCCCGTTCTTCCCGGTGGGCGGCTCCCAGCCGCTCACGGCGGCGCGGCTGGACGCGGTCGCCGCCCGGCACGGGGCGACCGCGCCGCAGGTGGCGCTGGCCTGGCTGCTGGCCAGGTCGCCCAACATCCTGCTCATACCCGGCACGGGCTCGCTCGCCCACCTGGAGGAGAACGTCGCCGCGGGCGACCTGGAGCTGACCGAGCAGGACCTGGCGGAGCTGGCGGACCTGGGCTGAGCCGGGCGCCGCGGTCCCGCCGCGGCGGGCGGCTCAGTCGCGCCGGCGGGCGGTGATGACGACCCGGTTGATGATCGCGTCCGGCGGGATGTCGGCCGGGTCCTTCGCCGTCACGCCGGTGACCTCGAAGCCGCACTCCTCCAGCCAGCTGCTGTAGGTGGAGACCGGCTGGAGTCCGCCGCGGCCCATGACGCAGCCGAGGATGTAGGCGGGGAAGAAGTCCGCCTGGTAGTCGGCCGGATCGGTGATGTCCTCGGGGTAGACGGGCGCGAGGACGACGATCGTGCCGCCTGGCACCAGCGCCTGCCGGCAGTTGCGCAGGATCGTCAGGACGTCCTCGCGGTCGTACATGTCCACGAAGTGCTTGAGCAGCAGCACGTCGTAGCCGCCGGGCAGTGATCGGAGGGCGTCGCCGGCCACGAAGTCGCACTGCTCCTCGACGCCTTGGGCGGCGAAGTTCCGGCGGCACTCGGCTTCGAAGAAGGGCTGGTCGAAGGTCGTCACCCGCAGCCCGGGCGACGCCTTGAGCTGGGCGGTCATGATCGACCCGAGGCCGGGCCCGCCGAGCACGTCCAGCACCCGTGCCCCGGCGGGGACGTCGAAGCTGCGGAAGAACCACGGGTAGACGCTCGCGGTCTCGTTCTGCGCCAACGGCCCCCAGGCGTCCCGTACTTCGGGTACGTGCGCGGCGGCGGCGAACATCGTGCCGTCGAAGCCGTACAGCTCCTTCAGGCCCACCACGCTGCCGCTGCGGACGCTGTCGGCGAGCCAGTACAGCTGGCGCAGCATGCCGGTCTTGACCATGCCCATGAAGGTGAGGACCCGCTGGAGGTCCTTGTCCGGGACCTCGGCGAGGGTGCCGAGGGCGTAGCCGCCGGTGTCCGGGTCCTGGGCGAGGAACCCCTCCTTGACCGGCAGCCGCAGCAGTTGCTCCAGCGCCTCGGGCTTCACGCCGACGGCCGGCCCGAGTTCGGCCGCGGTCAGCCCCGGCTCCTTGCGCAGGGCGTCGACGACGCCGAGGTCGAAGCACGTGTGGAGGGTCGCGAACCGGGCGGGCCCGACGATGTATTCGCGCATCCGCGCCAGCACGGCCCCGGCGGCGGACTCGCCGGCCGACCCGGTGGTGGACTCGGTGGTGGACTCAGGCACAGCCATCCCCTCGCTAGGACGTTCACTGACGGTCGGCGTTCACGCGCACGGCTGACGCGCACGGCTCACGCGTTGCGGTAGGCCACCTTGCGTGCCATCGCGGCCAGTTCCTCGCGCCACACCGGCGCGACGGGCGCGTCCGCGATGGCCTTGCAGCCGCGTTCGACGAGCCCGGCGATGTGCTTCTCGATGTCGGCCGGGACCCCGGTGTCCAGCAGCCGCCCGCGCACCTCGTCGTAGCTGTGGCCCGGCTCGGTGACCAGGGTGTGGATGTGCTCGTCGCGCTGCATCGCCCAGCCCAGCAGCAGCGTCATCTTGTGCTGCGTGAAGTCCAGCCCGGTGGGCTTTCCGGTGTCGGCGGAGTCGCCGAACGCGTCGAGCAGGTCGTCGCGCAGCTGGAACGCCTCGCCGACCGCCTCGCCGTACTCCTCGAAGACCGGGGCCAGATCGGCGCGCCCGGCCGCGCTCGCGCCCACCACCAGCGGCCGGTGGATGGTGTAACGCCCGGACTTGATACGGGCGATGAGCCGCGAGGAGCGCAGGTCGACGGAGAACTCCGCGGCGGCGTGGACGTCCATGTACTGCCCGATCATCACCTCCGAGCGCAGCCGGTTCCATTCCGGGACCACCGTGGCGGGCGCCTCGGCCATCAACTCGCCGCTGTAGACCAGCGCGAGGTCGCCGACGAGGATCGCGACGCCCTCGCCGTACCGCCGGGACTCGCCCTGCCAGCCGCTGGTCGCGTGCAGCGCGGTGTGGTGGGCGTGCACGGTCGGCAGCCCGCGCCGGATGTCGGAGTCGTCCAGGACGTCGTCGTGGACGAGCGCGGACACGTGCAGCATCTCCAGTGCCGCGCCGGCCGACACGATCCCCGGGTCCGCCGGGTCGCCGCCGGCGGCCAGGTAGCCGGTGACGCAGAAGGCCGGCCGGATGCGCTTGCCGCCCGACCCGATCATCTCGGCCAGCGCGTCCACGGGGACGACCGCGCCTTCGTGCACCGCCGCCCATGTCTCGCGCTCGGCGGCCAGCAGCGTCCGCAGCCGGTCCTCGACGCGCCGCAGCAGGTCGGCGGCGCAGCGCCGGGCGAGCCCGGCGGCGTCCTCGCCGGGGCCGGCGGTCAGTGGCGAAGTCACAGGTCTCTCCCAGGGGTTCGGGTGGTGCACGTGCGGGGCGCCCGGCGGTGCGGGCTACCGGGGGTGGGCGATCATCAGCAGGCGGCGGGGGTGCAGCGTGGTCTCGGGCGCGGTGCGCACCCGCAGGCCGGGAACGGTGGTGAGCTTCCACTCGCGCGTCAACTCGTCGAGGATCACCTCCAGTTGCTCCCAGGCGAACATCTCCCCGATGCAGCCCTTCGAGCCGATGCCGAAGGGGATGTACGAGGCGTCGATCGTGCTGGGCCGGACGGTGAGCCAGCGGTCGGGGTGGAAGCGGTGCGGGTCGGGGTAGTGCCCGGGGTCGCGGTGCAGCAGGTAGGAGCTGAAGACGAGGTTGGTGCCCGCGGGGAGCGGGTGCTCGCCGAGGACGACGTCGGTGAGGGTCTTGCGGCAGGAGATCCACACCGGCGGGTAGAGCCGCAGCACCTCCATCAGGAAGCGCAGGGTGTAGCCGGGCGGGCCGTGGTCGTGGCCGCCGTCCTCGGCCCGCCTGCGGGCCAGGTCCTTCAGCAGCGGCTCCTCCACGGCCGGGTGGCGGTCGAGGGTGTGCAGGGCCCAGGACATCACCGACGCGGTGGTGACGGTCGCGGCGGTCAGCACCATGACGGCCTCCTCGCACACCTCCTCCGGGGTCAGCAGCGGGTTGCCCTGCTCGTCGGCGTCGGTCAGCAGCGTCGAGAGGTAGCCGGCGCTCTTCCCGGGCGAGGCGAGCAGTCCGTCGACGCACTGCGCGAGCAGGTCGCGGAATTCGCTGCGGGCCGCGGCCAGCCGTCCGGCGGCGGCGGTCCCGGCAGTGCGGGCCGCGGCTTTCCCGTAGAGCGGTTTCCTGATCATCTCCCAGGCGAGCCGGGAAAGGCGTTCGCCCAATTCCACCGTCGTCGCCCGCGGCAGCCCGGTGATGAGCGTCTCGACGGCGATGGCGCAGGTGATCCGGCACATCTGCTCCTGGACGTCGACCGCTTCCCCCGCTTTCCACGCCGTGACGGTGCCGCGGACGATGCGCCGCATGAGGGGAACGTAGTCCTCGACCTTCGTCGACCGCAGATAGGGGCTCGCCAGTCGCCGGTAATGGCGGTGCACGGCCTCGTCCTCGGAGAGCATTCCCACCCGGCTGAGCGTTCTGGCCTTGCGGAAGAGCTCGCCCTTCCCGTAGTTGCGGCTCTCGCCGACCAGGACGGTGCGCGCCAGCACCGGGTCCCGTACGAAGACGGCGGGGACGCCGTCCACCGTGAGGTGGCGGACGGCACGGCCGCGCAGCAGGCTCTCCATGCGGCTGAAGAGGAATTCGGGGGCCGCCGAACGGCCCGCGGATAAGTCGGCCGGGTTCATCCTTTGCGTCATGGCACTCACCTCGGTAAGTGCGTCAACCGCTTCCGCGGCTACGCGGACTCTTTGTCGCGGACGGCGATATAAGCGGTGTTGAGCCGGCTCACGGAACGCCAGCGGTAGTAGGACTGGAGTTTGTAGTATTCCTCGCCGCCGGATGTCACGGCGGCATAGACCATTTTCGGGTCTCTCACGCCGTAGGGCATATGGGTGACGAAATGCTCGACCTTGGTGCCCAGCCGGGCGAAGAAGGCCATCGGGTCGTCGGTCTTCACCCCGTACGACATCCGCTCGATGTCGCCGGATTCCCAGTTGAGGGTGGTGTAGAGGCCGAAGGACGCCTCGCAGAAGGCGAACATCTGCTCGCTCGGGCTCGGCAGGCCGATGTCGCGGTGCATCGCGAGGACGGTGTCGCGCTCGAAGCACTCCTGGGGCGCCGCGAAGTACAGGTTCATGGTGCGGGCCCGGTAGTCGATGCCGATGACGTCGACCTTCTCGGCGAGGCCGTAGCGGGTGAAGAAGCCGTTGTTCGCGGCGACGCTGCGGGGCATCGCCTCCAGGGTGCCCAGCCGCTCCAGGGTCTCGTGCTCGCCCGCCGGGAAGTAGATCCAGATCTTCTTGAAGCCGGAGGTGACACCGAAGTCGACGCCGTAGCTGTTGATCGGGCACAGCTGCTGGATCTGCGCCAGGAGCCGGCCGGTGGGGTGGTCGGTCGGCGCGGTCAGGCCGTGGGCGAGGGCGGTGGCGTAGGGGTCGATGTGCCGGGGGAGGGTGAAGCGGGCGTCGAAGTCGCCCTCGTGGCGGGCGTTGGTGGCCACCCGGAAGGCGATCACGGCCTCCGGCAGCGCCTCCTCGAACGCGGCGAGCAGCGGCCGGACGGCGTCCTCGGAAGCGGCCACGTCCAGCAGTGCGGCCGACTCCTCGATGGCCGAGTAGACGCTTTCGGTATCGACGGGGACATCGACTGAACCCGGCATCAAAGCTCCTTCGAGTCGGTTCCGGTGGGCTGCGCGCACGCGAGCGACCTGGGTCGTCGCGGGTCCGGCAGACGCACGTCGGGCGTGCCCGGGGACCTCGCGGCGGCTGCCCCGAGCGCGGCGGCGCTGCGCAGGCGTTCCAGTGTGGCGGGTGTGACTTGAGGGAGACTGTGCGCCGGCTTGGTGCCGCCTTGGTGCGGAGGCGGGAGCGGGTACGGCGTCCGGATGCCGGTCGGGGACACGCGTATGCGGCGGCCCCGCGCGCGGCGGCCGGGCCTCGGGTCAGCCGGCCCGCGGGTCAGCCGGTCTGCGGGTCAGCCGGTCTGCCAGAGGCGGAGCTTGTCGGGGTTGAGCACCGCCCAGACGCCGCGTACCCGGCCGCCCTCGATGTCGAACGCGAGCACCGACACGGGCCGGCCCTCGAAGCGGGCGACCAGGCCCGGCTGTCCGTTGACGGTGCTCTCGTGCAGCGTGAAGCCGGGCGCCGCCGCCATCCGCTCGGCGAAGAACCGGGCGACGTCCCGCGCGCCCCGGACCGGGTGCACCGCCGCCGGCACCAGCCCGCCGCCGTCGCCCGTCGCGGTGGCGTCGTCGGCCAGCAGGCCGATGAGGGCGTCGATGTCCTTGAACTCCCACGCCTGCTTGAACGCCCTTACGATCTCGGCGCGTTGGGCGGCCGGCGAGGCGTCGGCCCGTACCGCGCGGACCCGGCGCCGGGCGGAGGAGGCCAGTTGGCGGCAGGCGGTGGGCGCCCGGTCGAGGATCTCGGCGACTTCGGCGAAGGAGTAGCGGAAGACGTCGTGCAGGATGAACGCCACCCGCTCGGCGGGCGTCATGACGTCGAGCACGACGAGGAAGGCCATGTCCACCGACTCGTCGAGGGTGATCTGGTCGGCGGGGTCGGCCGTCACGGTGCCGCCGCCCCACCGGCCGCCCATCCACTCGGTGCGGTCCGGCAGCGGCTCGGGCACCCAGGCGCCCACGTACCGCTCCCGCCGGGCCCGCGCGGAACCGAGCAGGTCCAGGCAGATCCGGCTGGCGACGGTGGTGAGCCAGCCGCCGGGCGACTCCATGGCGGCGCGCCGGCCGGGCGGCAGCGCGTACCAGCGGGTGTACGTCTCCTGGACGACGTCCTCGGCCTCGGTGAGCGAACCCAGCAGCCGGTAGGTGAGGTTGATCAGCCGGGGCCGCTCGTCGACGAGGGTGCGCAGTCCCGGGTCCGCGGGATCGCGGCGGCCGTCGCCGGGCCCGGAGCGGTCGGTCATGGCGTCGCGGTCCCCTCGTCCCCTGCGTCCCGCGGCGTCACCTCACATCGCGCGGGGCTGTGTCGTTGTAGCTGATGAACGCACACTATCCTGGCGACGAAGGAAGAGCACAAATGTCCGAACCTGTGAACGTTTCGATCATTTACTACAGTGCCACGGGCAATGTGCACGCGTTGGCGCTGGCCGCCGCCGAGGGGGCGGAGAAGGCCGGTGCCGAGGTGCGGCTGCGCAAGGTCGCCGAGACGGCGACCGAGGAGGTCGTCAACTCCCGTCCGGAATGGGCCCAGCACGTGCGGGACACCGCCGATGTCGCCGAGGTGAGCCACGCCGACCTGGAGTGGGCGGACGTGGTGCTCTTCGGCACGCCCACCCGGTTCGGCAACCCGGTGAGCCAGATCCGGGCGTTCGTCGAGACCACGGGCCCGCTGTGGTTCACGGGCAAGCTGGCCGGCAAGGTCTACTCGGCCTTCGTCGCCTCCAACACCGCCCACGGCGGCCAGGAGTCGACGATCCTGGCGATGGCGAACACCTTCTACCACTGGGGCGGCATCATCGTGCCGCCCGGCTACACCGACCCGGTCCAGTTCCAGACCGGCAACCCCTACGGCACCTCGCACACCGCCGGTGGCGGCGCCACGCCGAGCGACCTGACGCTGCAGGCCGCCCGCCACCAGGCCCGCCGTGCCGTCGAGACCGCCGCGGCGCTCAAGGCCGGCCGCGCCGCCTGACGCCGGGCGCGCTCACCCCGACCCGCCCCCGCACGAGCCGGGCCGCCCGTGCCTCCCCGGGCCCGGCCTCGTGCGGCGGCGCGGTCCGTCCGGCATGAACGGACCCTCGACGGGGCATGGTTGCCTGGCCTGATGTGGACTGTCGTCGTACGGTCCGGGTGTGGTTACCGTGGTCGGAGGGGGAACGATGATGCACACCGTGTTCGACCGCGAGGAACTGCCGCCGCCGGACCGGCTGGCGGCGCTCAACGACCTTTTCACCGGCGGCGAGCACCCGATGCGGGTGCTCAGCCCGGAGCCGGACGGCTTCAGCGCCCTGGTCCGCACGGTGGACCTTGCGGCCGTGAACGTCGTCGAGTTGACGGTCTCGCCGTCCCATGTCCTGCGCACCGCGCCGATGGTCCGGCAGGCCGACCCCGAACTGCTGTGCGTGGTCGTGGCGTCCACCGGCAAGCTGGTGATGGGCCAGGCCGGCCGGGAGGCCGTGCTCGGCGCCACCGACATCGCCCTCTACGACAGCTCGCGCCCCTTCGACCTCCAACTCGGCGCGGGCGGCGAGCCGGCCACCGTCGTCCGCGCCCACCTGCCCAAGGCGCTGCTCGGCCAACCCGCGGACCGCGTCGAGCGGTTGCTGGCCCGGCCGCTGCCCGGGCACGGCGGCTTCGCGGGCCTGCTCGTCCACTTCCTCGGCAGCCTGACCGGCACCGCCGGCGGCTACCGCCCCGACGACGTCGCCCGGCTCTCCGGTGTGGCGGCCGACCTGCTCACCTCGTTCGTCGCGCACCACCTGGACGCCGAGCCCGACGTCCACGAGGACTCCCGGCGGCGGGCCCTGCTGCTGAGCGTCGAGGCGTTCGTGCGCCGGCACCTGCACGACCCGGACCTGACCCCGCGGGCCGTCGCCGCCGCCCACCACCTGTCGGTGGGCTACCTCCACCGCCTCTTCGGCGCCCGCGACACCACCGTGGCCGCCTGGATCCGCGGGCTGCGGCTCGAACGCGCCGCCCACGACCTGCGCGACCCCGCCCTGCTGGACGTGCCCGTGCACCGCATCGCCGCCCGCTGGGGCTTCCGCGACCACTCCACCTTCACCCGCACCTTCCGTACGGCCTACGGGGTGTCCCCGCGCGACTTCCGCGGCTCCTCGGCGGCCGAGGCCGAGCTGGCGGCGGGCGGCTCGGGCGCGTGAGCCGGGGCCCCTTCTACGCCCGCTCGTGGTCGCGGGCCACGTCCTGGTCCCGCTTCTGGTCCTTGCCCTGGTCCTGCTCCTGGTTGTCCCGGTCCCGCAGCGTGCGCTCGACGGCTTCCTGTACGCGGGCGTCCTCGCGGCGCCTGGCGCGGGCGCGGGCCCGCCGGGCGAGCAGCAGGCCGGCCACGACCGCCGCGGCCAGGGCGGCGACCAGCAGCGTCAGCGTCCACGGCACGGCCCATGTGTGCGCGCTCGCCGAGACCGCCTTGAGCGCGGAGGTGGAGCCGGAGGCGTCGGTCAGCAGCGGCGTCAGGGTCGCGGTCGCGGTGAGCCGGAAGCCGGGGGCGACGCCGTGGACGGGCACCTCGACCTTCCAGCGCTCGCCGGGCAGCAGTGCCGGCGGCGCCGCGACGTCCTTCGCGTCGGCCGTGAGCCAACCGAAGGGGCCGGAGACGGACACGGCCTGCCTGGCCGACAGCGTGGCGTTGCCGGTGTTGTGGATCGTGTACGTGACGGCGGCGTCGCCGGTACCGAAGGGGTTCGCGGTGCCGCGGTAGCCGACGCTCATGTCCTCGACCTTGAGCTGCGGGGTGAGCGCGCCGCTGACCCGCAGCGCGATCTTGATGCCGAGGCGCCGGTCGACGGTGATGCCCTGCGCGGCGTCGGGCTGCTTGAGCGAGGTGAGGATGCCGCCGACGTAGTCGCCGGGCGTGGCGTTGCCGGGGACGGCGACGGTGAAGGGCACGTCGGCGGACTTCCCCGGTGCGACGGTGACGCTGTCGCGCTCCGGGCGGGCCCAGGCGCCGACGCCGGTGGACTTCTTGTCCCGGGTGAGCAGGTCGAGTTGGCCGGTGCCGGTGGTGTAGCCGTCGGCGGCGTAGACGGTGAGGGTGAGCGGGTCGGTGCCGTGGTTGGCGACCGTCATGGTGTCCTTGATCGCGCCGCCGGGGTTGATGCTGTAGCCGAAGCTGGACCGCTCGGCTCCGTAGGTGTTGGCGGCCGTCCTGACCGTCCAGCTGACGTCGTCGCCCGCGGCCCGGGCCGGGCCGGCGCCGAGGCCGGCGAGGGTGGCCGCGACGGCGATGAGCAGCGCCAGGACGGCGGTACGGGCGGCGGTGCGGAGGGTGGGCGCATGCATGGGGGTTCTCCTGGCGCGGGGCACGGGGGCACGGGGCGCGGGGGGTGGCGCGGGGGGGGGGGGGGGGGGGGGGGGGGGGGGGGGGCCCCCCCCCCCCCGCCCCGCCGCCCCGCCCCCGCCCGCCCCGCCGGCCGTACCGCCC
>NZ_JAATEJ010000048.1 GCF_012034175.1 Actinacidiphila epipremni | reverse complement strand
CATGTGACGGTCCACCAGCCGGTGCCGCCCGCCGAGCTGCCCGACGAGAGCATCCTGCGCGAGGTCATCAACGGCCTGCGGGCGCTGTAGCGCCCGCAGGGCCCCCCCCCGCCCCGGCCCGCAAGCCCCCACCCGCCGTTTCCCATCCGCGTCCCCCACCCGTCCCCCCTGCCGTTCCCCACCCGAGCAACGGAAGCAACGGAAGTAGACGAGACCATGGCCATCGCCCACGCCGAGCGCCACCGCCGGCCGACCACCGCGGACCCGGTCGCCCTCAAGCTGCTGGTGGCCGGCGGCTTCGGAGCCGGCAAGACCACCCTGGTCGGCGCGGTCAGCGAGATCAAGCCGCTGCGCACCGAGGAGGCGCTGACCGAGGCGGGCCGCCCGGTCGACGACCTCACCGGCGTGGAGTCCAAGCGCACCACCACCGTCGCGATGGACTTCGGCCGCATCACGCTGCGCGAGGACCTGGTGCTCTACCTGTTCGGCACGCCCGGGCAGGACCGCTTCTGGTTCCTGTGGGACGAGCTGGCCACCGGCGCCCTCGGCGCGGTCGTGCTCGCCGACACCCGCCGGCTCCAGGACTGCTTCGCCGCGGTCGACTACTTCGAGCGCCGCAACATCCCCTTCATGGTGGCCGTCAACTGCTTCGAGGGCTCGCGCGTGCACACCCCGAAGGCCGTCACCGACGCGCTGGACCTCGACCCGGGGGTGCCGGTGGTGCTGTGCGACGCGCGCGACCGCGAGTCGGTCAAGCGGGTGCTGATCGCGCTGGTCGAGCACGCGGCGGCGCTGGCCCCGGCCCGCCGCGGCTCCCACGCCGCCCACTGACCCGGCGGCCGGGCGCCGCGCCCGGGCACCGGGCCGCCTCCTGGCGGCCGGTCAGCGCGCCTGCGGCGCCGGCTCGTCCTCGTCCATCCAGCCGAGCGTGCGCTCCACCGCCTTCTTCCACCGCCGGTACTCCCGGGCCCGCACCTCCTCCGGCATCGCCGGGCTCCAGCGGGTGTCCTCCCGCCAGTGCGCCCGCAGCGTGTCCGTCCCGTCCCACACCCCGGTCGCGAGCCCCGCGGCGTAGGCGGCGCCCAGGCTGGTGGTCTCGGCGACCACCGGGCGGATCACCGGCACGCCCAGCACATCGGCCTGGTGCTGCATCAGCAGCCCGTTGCCCGTCATGCCGCCGTCCGCCCGCAGCGCCCCGATCCGCACCCCGCTGTCGCGCTGCATCGCGTCGACCACCTCGCGGGTCTGCCAGCTCGTCGCCTCCAGCACCGCCCTGGCCAGGTGCGCCTTGGTGACGTACGCGGTCAGGCCGGCGATCACCCCGCGCGCGTCGGAGCGCCAGTAGGGCGCGAACAGCCCGGAGAAGGCCGGGACGACGTAGGCGCCGCCGCTGTCGGGGACGCTCGCCGCCAGCGGCTCGATCTCCTCCAGCCGGCGGATGATCTGGAGCCGATCGCGCAGCCACTCCACCAGCGCGCCGGTGATCGCGATGGAGCCCTCCAGGGCGTAGACCGGGCGCTCGCCGCCCAACTGGTGGGCGACGGTGGTCAGCAGCCCGCTGGCCGACGGCACCGGCCGGCCGCCGGTGTTGAGCAGCAGGAAGCTGCCGGGCCCGTAGGTGTTCTTGGCCTCGCCGAGGTCGAAGCAGGTCTGCCCGAACAGCGCCGCCTGCTGGTCGCCGAGCGCGGCGGCCACCGGTACGCCCGCGAGCTTGCCGGTCGCCTTGCCGTAGATCTCGCACGACGGGCGGATCCGCGGCAGCAGGGCCTCGGGAATGCCCATCTCGGCGAGGATCGCGGGGTCCCAGTCCAGTGTGTGCAGGTCCATCAGCAGGGTGCGGGCGGCGTTGGAGACGTCGGTGACGTGGACGCCGCCGCCGGTGCCGCCGGTCAGGTTCCAGATCAGCCAGGAGTCGATGGTGCCGAAGGCGATCTCGCCGTTCTCCGCGCGGTGCCGCAGGCCCGGCACGTGCTCCAGCAGCCAGGCGATCTTCGGCCCGGAGAAGTAGGGGGCCAGCGGCAGCCCGGTGGCCTCCCGGAAGCGGTCCTGGCCGTAGGTGCCGGCCAGCTCCGTGCACAGGCCCGCGGTGCGGGTGTCCTGCCAGACCAGCGCGTTGTGCACGGGGCGGCCGGTGGCGCGGTCCCACAGCACGGTCGTCTCGCGCTGGTTGGCGATGCCGAGCGCGGTCAGCTGGTCGGGGCGCAGCCCCGCCCTGGCCAGCGCGCCGGCCGCGACGGCCCGCACCTTGGCCCAGATCTCGGTGGCGTCGTGCTCGATCCAGCCCGGCCGGGGCAGGATCTGCCGGTGCTCGCGCCGGTCGGAGGCGACGACCTGGCCCGCCGCGTCGAAGATCAGGCAGCGGGTGGAGGTGGTCCCCTGGTCGATCGCCGCCACGAACGGGCCCTCGGTCCTCGTGCGGGTGGTGGCTGCGTGGGTCGGGTCGGTGCCGCTCATGTCACGCTCCCTTGCCCCGGTCGGTGCCGGCCTCCTCGGGAACTGCTGGGAAATGGGCGCGCGGATCCCGCCCCCGCGCACGCCCCCTTCCGCCGGTCCGGCGTCGCGCTGCCGGAAGTGTTCCCCGGTGGTGACGGAGCGTCAAGCGGTCGGGCGCCGCGGGATCGTGCCCCCCTCGTCGTCAGGGGTCCGTCTTCCCCGCTCCGCGCGGTTTTCTCGCTGGACGCCCGCCGAGGGCCGGTGCTATGTTCTTCTCGAACCGAGAAAGACTCAGGTTGAGAACAATAAGTGCGGCGGAGGGGGAGTGGTGGACATGGCGGAGCACGATGCCGCACGGGCGGAGCGGGACTTCCTCGCCGCGTACGACCCGCGGGCCTTCGCGCCGATCGCCGTGACCGTCGACATCGTCGCCCTCACCCTGCGCGCCGGCCGGCTGGACGTGCTGGCCGTGCGCCGCGGCGAGCAGCCGTTCGCCGGCCGCTGGGCGCTGCCCGGCGGGTTCGTACGGGCCGGGCGCGAGTCGCTGGACGAGGCGGCGGCACGGGAACTGGCCGAGGAGACCGGCCTGGACGCGGCGGCACTCGGCCGGGTCCACCTCGAACAGCTCGGGTCGTACGGCAGCCCCGCGCGCGACCCGCGCATGCATGTGGTCTCGGTGGCCTACCTCGCCTTCGCGCCCGGGCTCCCCGAGGCGCGTCCCGGCGGTGACGCGGCCGGCGCCGGGTGGCTGCCGGTCGAAGCAATTGCAGAGGCAATTGCAGCAGCGGAGCAACCGGACACGGTGCGTGTGCGTCCCCCTCAGCAGGGTCGGCGGTCCGGAACCTACGGGGGTGGTACCGGCCGCCGGCCCCTTCCCGGTGAGCAGCCCGGCGAGCGGCCCGGCGACCTCCCCGCCGGGCCCGGCGAGCAGGCCGCAGGCCAGGGCCCGCCCGGCGCCGGCGGGCTCGCCTTCGACCACGGGCGGATCCTCGCCGACGGCCTGGAGCGGGCCCGCGCCAAGATCGAGTACACCCCGCTGGCCACCGCCTTCCTCGGCGAGACGTTCACCATCTCCGAGCTGCGCGCGGTCTACGAGACGGTGTGGGGCGCCCCGCTGCACGCCGGGAACTTCCACCGCAAGGTGCTGTCCGTGCACGGCTTCGTCGAGCCCACCGGCGAGACCGGCTCCCGGCCCGGCAGCCGCGGCGGCCCCCGCGCCCGCCTCTACCGCGCGGGCCGCGCCCGGCTGCTCCACCCGGCCCTGCTGCGCCCCGACCGGGAAGCAGGCCCCCGATGACCGGCCCCGAGCCGTACGCCCCGGCCGCGCCGGCCGGCGAGCGCCGGTATCCGTACGACGTCCACGACACCCTCACCGGCGGCCTGCACACCTACGCCCTCGGCCCGGTGCTCGCCGAAGGCGACCTCGCGACGCTGCACACCGCCCACCACGACCACGACGGCGAGCGCCGCCCCGCCGTCCTGAAGATCCCGCGCGAGCAGCGGGACAACGACCTGCTGGAGCACGAGGCCGACGTCCTGGCCCGGCTGCGCACCGTCGGCGAGGAGCGGCACCGCGCCTACGCGCCGGCCCTGATCGAGAGCTTCGACCACCGCGCCGCCGACGGCAGCCGCCGCCGGGTGAACGCCCTGGAACCGCTCACCGGCTTCCACACCCTCGCCGAGGTCGCCGCGGCCCACCCCGGCGGCCTCGACCCGAGGGACGCCGCGTGGATGTGGCGCCGGCTGCTGACCGCTCTCGGCTGGGCCCACCGCGCCCGGCTGGTCCACGGCGCGGTCTTCCCCGAACACGTCCTGATCCACCCGCAGCTGCACGGCCTGGTGCTCGCCGACTGGTGCTACGCCACCGCGACCGGCACCGACCTGCCCGTCCTGATCTACCGGCACGCCGACGACTACCCCGAGGAGGCGCGCGGCCACCTTCCCGCGACCGCGGCCACCGACATCCACCTCGCCTCGGCCTGCGTCGCCGCCCTGATGGGCGAGCGGGCCCCGGCCCCGATGCGCGCCTTCCTGCACGGCTGCACGCTGCCCGAGCAGCACCGCCGCCCGCAGGACGCCTGGGCGCTGCTGGCCGAACTGGACGACCTGCTCGACCGGCTGTACGGCCCGCGCACCTTCCGCCCGTTCACGATGCCGCCGGCGCCCACCGCCTGAGCGCGCGCCCACCGCACGCACGACCGCCACACGTACGCCCACCGCACGTACGACCGCCACACGTACGACCACCGCATGCACGTCAACGAGCCGCATCCGGCTCAGCAAGGGGGACAACCATGGGAAGCGGACGCTGGTCCACCGATGTCTACGACGCCGCCGAGCGCTACCGTGCCGCCTCCGGCACGGACGCCTTCGCCTACAGCGACCACGTCAGGCGCAGCTCGCCGCGCGACACGTGGCGCGCCCACCAGTCGCTCGACCCGCACGGCCTGACGGTGCGCGAGAGCCGCGACTGCGACGAGCACCCCGCCTCGCTCGCCATCGCCGTGCTGTTCGACGTCACCGGCTCCATGGGCGGCGTCCCGCGCACCCTGCAGACCAAGCTCCCGGACCTGTTCGGGCTGCTGCTGCGCAAGGGCTACACCCCGGACCCGCAGATCCTCTTCGGCGCGGTCGGCGACGCCACCTGCGACCGGGTGCCGCTGCAGATAGGCCAGTTCGAGTCCGACAACCGGATGGACGACGACCTCGGCAACATCCTGCTGGAGGGCGGGGGCGGCGGCCAGATGACCGAGTCCTACGAGCTGGCCCTCTACACCATGGCCCGGCACACCGCGCTGGACTGCCACGACAAGCGCGGCCGGCGCGGCTACCTCTTCCTCATCGGCGACGAGATGCCCTACGGCAAGGTCAAGGCCCGCGAGGTCCGCGCGGTGCTCGGCGAGACCATCGCGCAGGACATCCCGGTGCAGGAGATCCTCGCCGAGCTCAAGCGCAAATTCCACGTCTACTACATCCTGCCCGCCGGCGCCTCGCACGCAGGGAACACCGATGTGCTGACCCTGTGGCGGCGGCTGCTCGGCCAGAACGTCATCGAGCTGGACGACCTCGACGCGGTGTGCGAGACCATCGCGCTGACCGTCGGCCTCGGCGAGGAGGCCATCGACCTGGCCACCGGCCTCGCCGACCTCGGCGAGATCGGCTCGACCGCGGTCGACTCGGTCGCCCGCGCCCTGTCGGACCGGTGACGGCCGTGCCCACCGCGGCCGGCGCGCCCCCGCACACCGCGGTCGTCGACCTCGGCTTCGGGGACGCGGGCAAGGGCGCCACCGTCGACCGGCTGTGCCGGGACGGCGGCGCCACCGCCGTGGTCCGCTTCAACGGCGGCGCGCAGGCCGCCCACAACGTCGTCACGCCCGACGGCCGGCACCACACCTTCGCCCAGTTCGGCTCGGGCACCCTGCACGGGGTGCCCACCCACCTGTCCCGCTTCACCGCCGTCGACCCGCTCGCGCTCGCCGCCGAGGCCGACCACCTGCGCGTCCTCGGCGTCGGCGACCCGTACGGCCTGCTCACCGTGGACCGCGCCGCCCCGCTCGCCACGCCCTACCACGCCGCCGCGAACCGGCTGCGCGAGCAGGCCAGGGGAGCCGGCCGGCACGGCTCGTGCGGCATGGGCGTGGGGGAGACCGCGCGCTACGCGCTGGCCCACCCCGCCGACGCGCCCACCGCGGGTGACTGCGCCTCCCGCCCCCGGCTGCTGCGCCGGCTGCGGCTGCTGCGCGACCGGCTCGCCGACGAACTCGGCCCGCTGCCCGCCCCGCCGGTCGAGGCGTGCGCCGAGGCGTACGCCGCGTTCGCCCGCGCCGTGACGCTCACCGGCGAGACCGCCGTACGCGACCTCGTACGGCGCGGGCCGGTGGTCTTCGAGGGCGCCCAGGGCGTCCTGCTGGACGAGTGGCACGGCTTCCACCCGTACACGACGTGGTCCACCACCACCTTCGCCAACGCCGAGGCGCTGCTCGCCGAGGCCGGCGCGGCGGGCGAGGCCCTGCGGCTCGGCGTGGTGCGCACCTACACCACCCGGCACGGCCCCGGACCGCTGGTCACCGAGGACGCGGAGCTGACCGCGCTGCTGCCCGAGCGCCACAACGGCGACGGGCGCTGGCAGGGCCCGTTCCGCGTCGGGCATTTCGACGCCGTCGCGCACGCCTACGCCGCCGCTGCCTGCGGGGGAGTGGACGCGCTCGCCGTCACCCACCTCGATGCGCCGGACCGGGCGCCGGCCCTGCGGATCTGCCGCGGCTACGGCGTCGACGGCGCCCTGGTCGAGCGGCTGGAACCCGGCCCGCCCGGCGACCTGGACCGCCAGGCGGCGCTCACCGGCCGGCTGCTGCGGGCCGCCCCCGCGCTGTGGGAGACCCCCGGCCGCGACCCGCGCCGCTGGAGCGAGGCGATCGGGTCGCTGCTCGGGGCACCGGTGGTGCTGGAGTCGGCCGGGCCGTCCCGTCAGGACGTCAGGGACCTGCGGGCGACGGGGAAGTCGAAGTACGTGGTGGGGAAGGGCTCGGCGTCCAGGGTGTAGTGCCACCACTCCTCGGGCAGGTTGGTGAAGCCTTGGCGCCGCATCGCGGCCGTCAGCAGCATGCGGTTGCCGTGCTGGACCCCGGTGATCCGCGGGTCGAGGGTGTGCGCGAGGGTGTCGAAGCAGTCGAAGCCGGTGCCCATGTCGAGCGAGTTGTCGGGGAAGCGGTCGGCCTTCGGCCCGTAGCAGGGCGTCAGCGGCTCGCCCGGCCGGTAGGGGCGGGTCGGCAGCGCCGGGAGCCGGACCACCGTCAGGTCCATGGTGCTGCCGCGGCTGTGCCCGGACTGCGCGGCGATGTAGCCGTCCGCGAACAGCCGGGTCTTGTCCACCCGCGGGTAGAACTCCGCCTTCATCCGCGTCGCGTCCAGGTCCCGCGCCCAGGTGACGAAGCTGTCGACGGCGCGCTGCGGCCGGTAGCAGTCGTAGACCTTCAGTGAGTAGCCGCGGGCCAGCAGCCCGGTCTGCACCCGGTGCAGGGCCTCGGCGGCGGGGCGGGTCAGCAGGCACATCGGTGCGCGGTAGCCGTCGACGGGGGCGCCGGTGAAGTTGTGCGGGGTGACGTAGCGCATCTCCTGGACGATCGTCGGATCGACGTCGCGCAGCGCCACGAACTGCGGTGGCGCCTTCGGCTCGGGACGCGCCTGCGCCGGGCCGGCCGTGGTGACCGCGACCAGTGTGACGAGGGGGATGATGAGTGACCGCAGGAGACTTCTGAGTTGGGGCATCCCCCTGGCTTACCAGGACCGGCCGCGCCGCGGCAGCCGATCGGATACAGTCCCGGCGTGTCCGCGACGCCGCCCGTGCCCTCAGAGCAGACCGCCGGCCAGACGGCCGAGCAGACCCCCGAGCAGGCCGCCGGCCAGGCCCCCGGCCGGACAGCCGCCCGGACCGCCGGCCCCGCCCGTCCGGTGCGCGGCTCCCACTGCTCCGCGTGCGGCGCGCGCTACCCCGGCGGCGCCGGCTGGCCGCGCCACTGCCCGGCCTGCGGCACCGTCGCCTACCGCAACCCGCTGCCGGTGGCCGTCGCGCTGCTGCCGGTGCGCGGCGACGCCGGCACCGCACTGGTGGTCATCCGCCGCACCATCGAGCCGAGCCTGGGCATGCTGGCGCTGCCCGGCGGCTTCGTCGACCACGGCGAGAGCTGGCAGCACGCCGTCACCCGGGAGCTGGCCGAGGAGACCGGCATCACCGCCGACCCCGCCGACGTCACCCTCGCCGACGCCCTGACCGACGAGCCCGGCGGCTTCCTGCTGCTGTTCGGCCTGCTGCCCGAGCGCCCCGCCGCCGACCTGCCGCCGTCCGCGCCCACCGACGAGACCGAGGGCCACCAACTGCTGCCCGCCCCGCAGGAGCTGGGCTTCCCGCTGCACACCCTCGCCGTCCGCCGCTGGTTCGCCGGCGACTACGACGCCGTCCCGCGCAGCCGTACGGTGTAGCCCGGCGCGCCGCCGCCGTCCCGCTCCACCACGACCTCGCCGTCCTCCCACCGGGTCACGAACCGCTCCAGCCTCGGCCGGCGCCACCCCTCCGGATCGCCGCGGAAGAGCAGCCCGCCGCCGGTGCGGCCCTCCCGCGGCGCCCACACCTCCAGCTCCACCGCCCCGTCCGCCCCCGCCACCGGAAGCACCGCCCCGGCCCGCGCCAGCACCGGGATCCGCCCCGGCGGCGCCGCGAGCCGCACCCGGGTACGCCCCGGGTAGCGCTCGCCGGTCGCGGTGTCGTACCACAGCCCGCGCGGCAGCCGTACCGAACGCGCCGTCACCCCCGGCTGGAGCACCGGCGCCACCAGCAGCGAGTCGCCCAGCAGGAAGGCGTCCCCGCAGTCGCGCAGCGCCCGGTCGCCCGGCGAGTTCCACCACAGCGGGCGGGCGTACGGCGCGCCGGTGCGGTGCGCCACATGCGCCAGCGTCTCCAGGTACGGCATGAGCCGCGCCCGCTCCCGCAGCGCCGCCCGGGTGTGCTCCAGCACCTGCTCGCCGAAACCCCACGGCTCCCGGCGCCCCGCGTCGATCGCCGAGTGCGTACGGAAGAACGGCAGGTAGGCGCCCAGCTGGAACCACCGCAGGTACAGCTCCGGCGACGGCGACCCGGTGAAGCCGCCCACGTCCGGCCCCGAGTACGGCACCCCGCACAGGCCCAGCCCCAGCACCAGCGCCAGCGACGCCCGCAGCCCCGGCCAGCCCGTCGCCACATCGCCCGACCACGTGCCGCCGTAGCGCTGCATGCCCGCCCAGCCCGACCGGGAGAAGAGGAACGGGCGCAGCTGCGGGCGCAGCTCCAGCAGGCCCCGGTAGCCGGCCGCGGCCATCGCCAGCCCGTACACGTTGTGCGCCTGCCGGTGGTCGCCGCCGGCGCCCTCCAGCGCGTGCCGGGCCGAGCGCGGCAGCGTGGGCTCGCCGAACGGCGCGAAGGACACCGGCTCGTTCATGTCGTGCCACACCCCGGCGAAGCCCTGCGCGACCCGCTCCGCATACAGCCCGCCCCACCAGGCGCGCACCGCGGGGTCGGTGAAGTCGGGGAAGGCCGCCTCGCCCGGCCACACCACGCCCCGCACCTCGCGCCCCCGCGCGTCGCGGACGAACGCGTCCACCGCCCGCCCCCCGTCGTACGCCGCGAGCCCCGGCTCGGCCTTGACCGCCGGGTCCACGATCGACACCAGCCGCACCCCCTGCTCGGCCAGCTCCGCGGCCAGGCCCGGCAGGTCGGGGAAGCGGGCGCGGTCCACGGTGAAGATCCGGTGGCCGTCGAGGTGGTCGATGTCCAGGTGCAGCGCCGACAGCGGCAGCTTGTGCTCGCGGTAGGCCGCCGCGACCCGCCGCACCTCCTGCTCGCTGCCGAAGCCCCACCGCGAGTGCTGGTACCCCAGCGCCCAGCGCGGCGGCAGCGCGGGCCGCCCGGTCAGCGCCGTCCAGCCGGCCAGCACCCGGGACGGCGTACCGGCGATCACCCAGTAGCGCAGCGGCCCGCCGTCCATCCGCAGCTCGCACCCGCCGTGCCGGTCGTGCCCGGAGCCCGCGCCCTCCTCGCCGTCCCGCAGCGTCACCCGGCCGTCCCAGGTGGTGTCGTGGAAGACCAGGTGGCAGCCTGCGTCGGCCACCACCATCTGCACCGGCATGGTGATGTACAGCGGGTCGTCGCCCGGCTCGAACGAGCCGCCCGGGTCGGTGTTCCACAGCCGGTAGGTGCCGGCCGGCAGGCTCGGCCCGACGGCCCGCCCGCCCAGCCCGTAGACCCGCGCGTCGGCCGGCGTCTCCGAGCGCTGCACCCAGCGCGTCCCGCGGCTCCCCTCGGCGGCGCCCACCGGGTCCCACCAGCGCGGCGGCAGCTCGCGGCGCAGCAGCCGCCCGCCCGGGGTGCGGAACTCCACCGCCCCGTGCACGGAGACCCGTACCGTCATCCGCTCCGAGACCACCCGCCAGCCGTCCTGGTCCGGCTCCAGCAGCGCCCGCGGGTCGGCCGGCGGGCAGCCGCCGTCCGCCGGGTCGTGCGCCGGGGCCCACTTCGGGGTCGCCGCGAGCGCGTACGACGGCAGCGGGCCCGCCCCGTCCCAGCCGCAGAAGACCGCGCCGCCGGCCGCGACCCGCACCCGCAGCACCGACCGCGCGAAGTGCACAGTGCCGCCGCCGGGCATCGGCTCGGCCCGCAGCGCCGCCCCCGGCACCCGGGCCCGCTCCGCGCCGTGGCGCGGCAGGTCCCGCGCGTCCGCCCGCTGCCGCCGCCACGCCGACCTCGCCGTCCGCCACCCCTGGGCGGAACCCGCCATCCGTACCGACCGCAGCAGGTCCCGTGCATCCATGGCCCCTAGTTTTTCACCGCCCCCACACGCCTTGCCGCCCGTTCAGCCGGTGTTCACCTTCGGCTTGCGGTGGCGGACGACACATCGCCGTCCGCGCACCTGTCGGTGGCCGCCCTGGCGCGTACGCCGCCCGCATGGCATCGTCCTGACCAGCCATGCTGTGGATCACCGGGAGCCGCCCCATGACCAGCCCCACCGAAGCCGGCCACGCGCCGGAAGCCCTCTGGACGCCGGACCCCGAGCGGGTCGCCCGCGCCCAGGTGACGCGCTTCCAGCAGTGGGCCCACGAACGGCACGGCGCGCCCGCCGTGCTCGCCGACGACCCGCAGCGCAGCTACCACGCCCTGCACGCCTGGTCGGTGCGCGAAAGCCGGACCTTCTGGCAGGCCCTCACCGAGTGGTTCGACGTCCGCTTCGGCTCCCCCTACGAGCAGGTGCTGGCCGGCGACGCCATGCCCGGCGCCCGCTGGTTCCCCGGCGCTACCGTCAACTACGCCGAGCACGCGCTGCGCCCGGCCCTGGACGGGGCGCGCGCCGAGCTGCCCGCCGTGCTGTACGTCGACGAGCGCATGGAGACCGGCATCCTCAGCTGGGCCGAACTGGCCCGCCAGGTCGGCTCGCTCGCCGCGGCCCTGCGCCGGCTCGGCGTCCGGCCCGGCGACCGGGTCAGCGGCTACCTGCCCAACATCCCGCAGGCCGCCGTCGCGCTGCTGGCCACCGCCGCGGTCGGCGGCGTGTGGACCTCCTGCGCCCCCGACTTCGGCGCCCGCAGCGTCCTGGACCGCTTCCAGCAGGTCGAGCCGGTCGTGCTGTTCACCGTCGACGGCTACCGCTACGGCGGCAAGGAGCACGACAGGACCGGCGTCGTCGCCGAGACCCGGGCCGGACTGCCGTCGCTGCGCGCGACCGTCCACATCCCGCTGCTCGGCACCGCCGCGCCCGAAGGCGCCCTGGAATGGCGCGACCTGATCGCCGACGACGTACCCGCCGCGTACGAGCAGGTGCCCTTCGACCACCCGCTGTGGGTCCTCTACTCCTCGGGCACCACCGGGCTGCCCAAGGCGATCGTGCAGTCACAGGGCGGCATCCTGCTGGAGCACCTCAAGCAGACCGGCCTGCACCTGGACCTCGGGCCCGACGACCGGTTCTTCTGGTACACCTCCACCGGCTGGATGATGTGGAACTTCCTGGTGTCCGGGCTGCTGGCCGGCGCCACGGTGGTGCTGTACGACGGCAGCGCCGGCTATCCGTCGATAGAGGCGCAGTGGCGGGTCGCCGAGCAGACCGGCACCACCGTCTTCGGCACCTCCGCCGCCTACGTCATGGCCTGCTCCAAGGCCGGCGTCCACCCGGGGCGGGACTTCGACCTCTCGCGGGTGGACTGCGTGGCCACCACCGGCTCGCCGCTGCCGCCGGACGGCTTCCGCTGGCTGCACGACGAGGTCGCCGAGGACCTGTGGATCGCCTCGGTCAGCGGCGGCACCGACGTGTGCTCCTGCTTCGCCGGCGGGGTGCCGACGCTGCCGGTCCACATCGGCGAGCTGCAGGCGGCGTGCCTGGGTACCGATCTCCAGGCATGGGACCCGGAAGGCAACCCGGTCGTCGACGAGGTCGGCGAACTGGTCGTCACCAAGGCGCTGCCGTCGATGCCGGTGCGCTTCTGGAACGACCCGGACGGCAGCCGCTACCACGACAGCTACTTCGCGATGTATCCGGGCGTGTGGCGGCACGGCGACTGGATCACCCGCACCTCCCGCGGCACCGTCGTCATCCACGGCCGCTCGGACTCCACCTTGAACCGGCAGGGCGTGCGGATGGGCTCGGCCGACATCTACGAGGTCGTCGAGCGGCTGCCGGAGATCCGCGAATCGCTCGTCATCGGCATCGAGGAACCCGACGGCGGGTACTGGATGCCGCTGTTCGTCCGGCTCGCCGACGGCGTGGAACTGGACGACGCGCTGCGCGGCAAGGTCGCCGCCGCCATCCGCGCCGAGCTGTCGCCGCGCCATGTGCCGGACGAGATCATCGAGGTGCCCGGCATCCCGCACACCCTCACCGGCAAGCGCATCGAGGTCCCGGTCAAGCGGCTGCTCCAGGGCACCGCGCTCGACCGGGCCGTCAACCCCGGGTCCGTGGACGACCTCGACGTGCTGCGCTTCTTCGAGCAGTTGGGCGCTCGCCGTGCCGCGGACCGCGCGTAGCGGCGCGGTCCGCGGCCCCGCGGGGGATCAGCCCTTGTAGCCGGCGAAGATCTTCGAGAACTCGTACGGCGCCTGCGCGACGTTGGTGCACTTGTACAGCGCCCCGTTGCACGCGTTGGCGTCCCTGCCCTCCTCCCAGAACGACAGCATGCCCAGGTGCTTGCCCTGCGCGAAGGACACCAGTTGGCGGGCGTCGGCCTGGTCGTAGACATGGCCGTCGTCGTTCTGCCCGAGCATCGGGGTGACCCCGAGCGCCGCCCACGCCTGCGCGTCGGACTTGCCGAGGATCGACTTCAGCTGCGCCTGGGTGGCGGTGGCGGCCTGGACGGCCGCGTCGCCGTAGTCGGTGCTGCGGTAGTAGTCCATCGCCATGACGTTGACCAGGTCGAGGCTGACCCCGGCGTTCTTGGCGGAGGTCACCACGTTCACGCCGTCCGAGGTCAGGCCCTCGGGCAGCACCGGCAGGGTGAGCGAGATCCGCAGGCCCGGGTGGGTCTGCTGGAGGCGCGCCATGGCCTGCGAGCGCAGCGCGATCGACGCCGGCTCGGCGACGGCCGCGCCCTCGATGTCGAAGTCGACGTAGTTCAGGTGGTAGGCGTCCACCACGGCCGCGTATTCGGCGGTCAGGGCGTCCACCGAGGAGCACGCCTGGGCCAGTTCGATACCGCTGGCGCCGCCGAAGGAGACCTTCACGTCACCGCCGGCGGCCCTGATCGCGTCGATCTGGTCCTTGGCCCACGCCTGGCGCGGGTCGTAGGCGTTGAACCAGCTGGCCTTGCAGCCGGCCGAGGTGACGAAGCCGAGCGTGAAGCTCTTGATGCCGCTCGCCTGCGACATGGCCGTCAGGCTCGGGGTGGGCCAGGCGCCCATGTCGACGTAAGGGGCGGTGCGGACCGGGCCGGGGTTCGGGTTGCCGGTTCCTCCGGTGCTGCCGCCGGTCGTGGTGCCGCTGCTGGTCCCGGTGGACGTGCCGGTGCTGGTGCCCGAGCTCGTGCCCGAGCTCGTCCCGCTCGACGTGCCCGAGCTCGTACCGGCCGTGGTGCCGCCGGAGGTGCCGCCGGGGTCGCACGAGCCGCCGTTGAGCTTGCAGTTGGCGGGTACGCCGGTGCCGGCGGCGACCCACCCGAAGACCACGGAGGCGCCGGGTGCGACGGAGCCGTTGTAGTCGCGGTTGGTGAAGGTGTAGTGCGTGCCGCTCTGGGTGAGCAGCGCGTCCCAGTAGCTGCCGACGCTGCTGCCGGCCGGGAGGTCGAACTCGACCTTCCACGAGCCGAGCGTCGTGGTGCCGCTGTTGGTGATCGTGTACTGCGCCTGGTAGCCGCTGCCCCAGTCCGAGGTCTTGGCGAAGACCGCGCCGGCCCCGTTCGCCGCGGAGGCGGTGGGGACCAGGAAGAGGAGCAACGTGCCGAAGAGCGCGAGCAGCAGGACGAGGGATCTTCGCATACCGGACTCCCAGTTGGTCTGTACCAATGGCCCCCGTGGCCTGGATACCGTCCCGCCGTGTCCGCGTCAAGACCGCGGGCCGCCCCGCCGCCCTCCCGGCTGATGCCCCGTCAGTATCCGTACGTCTCGGGCGCGTCGGTGAGCGAGGCGGCGAAGTCCGAGGCCAGCCGCGGTGCCTCCGCCGCATCCAGCTCCGCCGTGGTGATCCGCACCCCGGGCGCCGAGGCGATACGGAACCGGGCGCCGGCCGCGACCCACCAGCCGCGCGAACGCAGCCCGTTGACGACCGCCGACTCGTCGCGCACCGGCACCCAGATGTTCAGACCACTGCGCCCGTGCGCCTCGATCCCGTGCCCGGCGAGCGCCCCGATCAGCGCCTCGCGCCGCTCGTCGTACGCCGCCGTCGCCGCGGCCAGCAGCACGCCCGTGGCCGGATCGGCCAGCAGCCGCACCACCGTCTCCTGCAGGACGTGGCTGATCCAGCCGGACGTCACCAGCAGCCGCGCGTCGTGCCGGGCGAGCGTGGTCGCGTCACATGCCATCGCCGTCCAGCGCAGGTCCGGGCCGAGCGACTTGGACACCGTGCGCACCTGCGCCCAGCGGGCCGGCCCGCGCTCGCCCGCCGTCGTCAGCGAGCACAGCGGGCCGCCGTCCACGGCCGCGCCCCCGTCGTCCTCGACGACCAGCACCTCCGGCGCGCCGGCCAGCACCGCCAGCAGCTCCTCGCGGCGCTCCGCCGACACCCGCGCCCCGTAAGGGATCTGGGAGCGCGGGAAGAGCACCACCGCCCGCGCCCCGGCCGTCAGCGCCGCGCGCAGCCCCTCGGGCCGCATGCCCTCGTCGTCGACCGGCACCGCGAGCGTCCGCAGGCCCAGCGCCTGCACCAGGTCCAGCAGATGGTGGAAGCCCGGGTCCTCCACCGCCACCGCGTCGCCCGGCCGCAGCTCCACCGACAGCAGCCGCGCGACGGCGTCCAGCGCGCCGTGCGCGAAGGTCACCTGCGCGTCCGGCACCCCGTCCCGGCGGAACCACTCCCGGGCCAGCTCCTCCAGCTCCGGCATCCGCGGCGAGCGGCGGTGCGACAGCGCGTACGGCGTGAGCCGGTCCGGCGGCACCAGGTCCGGCAGGAACGCCGGGTCCGGATGCCCGCCGGCGAGGTTGCGCAGTCCCTCGGGCACCCGCGGCGGGCGCCGCGACGTCGCGACGGCGGCCGGCGCCACGACCGTGCCGCCCCGGCCCCTGGTCACCACCACCCCGCGCCGCCGCAGCTCCTTGTACGCCGTCGCCACCGTGCCCGGGCTCACCCCCAGCGCCTCGGCCAGCACCCGCACCGGCGGCAGCGTCTCACCGGCCTGCAACCGGCCCTCGGCCACGGCGTTTTCCGCCGACGCGGAAATCTCCCTGGCCGTCGACCCATGAATCGCATATTGTGTTGCCACAGAGTCAAGTATGTATCAATACAAAAGCGTTGGCAAGAGGTGCCGGCCACCGGCCACGAACCGGCGACCGGCCACGGGCCGGAACACCCGGACACCCGCCGGCGCAGGACGAAGGACGTGATGCCGTGCAGGGGGCAGCCATAGCGCAGCGGGCCGCGCGAGCCCTGAAGATCCCGGAGATACCCGGCGGCCCGGACGGCCGCCGCATGCTGTGGATCAACCTCGTCGACAAGATCGGCTCCGGGCTCTGGTACTCCGTCACCGCCCTGTACTTCGTCGTCGTGGCCGGCCTCGACCCCGCGCGCACCGGACTGCTGCTCGGCCTCGGCGGCGCCGCCGGCATCGCCGGGGCACCCATCGCCGGACGCCTCGCCGACCGGCTGCCGCTCACCCGCGTCCTGCTCGCCGTCCAGGTGCTGCGCGCCGCCGCCAGCCTGCTCATGCTCGCCGCCCACGGCTTCTGGCAGCTGCTGCCGCTCGTCGCGCTCGGCAGCTTCGGCGAACGCTCCGCCTCCGTCCTCACCAAGCTCTTCGCCACCCGCGTCGCCGGCGCCGACCGCGCCCGCTACCAGGCCGTCCAGCGCACCGTCGTCAACGTCGGCTACACCGTCGGGGGCCTGGCCGCCTCCGCCGCGCTCGCCGCCGGCACCGCCGCCGCCTACCGGCTGCTGCTCCTGGGCGACGGGCTGTCCTTCGTCGTCGTCGCCCTGCTCGTCGCCCGCTGCGCCGAACCCGCCTCCGCGGTACGGACGGTGGCCGTCCACCCCGCCCCCTCCCCAGGCGCGACCCCACCCCGTGGGCGCACCGCACCCGCCGGACCGCCCCCGAGCCCCTGGCGGGACGCCGGCTACCTCGGCTACGCCGTCCTGGACGCCGCGACGTTCCTGCACGGCATCGCGCTGACCGTCGGCCTGCCGCTGTGGATCCTCACCCGCACCAGCGCACCGCACGGCCTGGCCGCGAGCGTCTTCGTCGTCAACACCGTCATCGTGGTGCTGCTCCAGGTCCGCCTCGCCCGCTTCGCCGCCACCCCGCGCGTCGCCGCCCACTCGCTCAAGCACGTCGCCGGCTGGCTGCTGCTGTCCGGCGCGCTCACCGCCGCCGCCGTCGTCCACGACCGCGTGCTCGCGACCCTCGCGGTGCTCGGCTCCGCCGTCGCCTTCACCGTCGTCGAGATGATCCAGTCCGCCGTCGGCTGGGAACTGTCCGTCTGCCTCGCCCCGGACGAGGCCCAGGGCGCCTACGTCGGCGTCTACGGCCTCGCCCAATCCGCCGCCCGCTGCGTCGGCCCCCTGCTCGTCACCTCCGCCGTGATCGCCGGCGGACCGGCCGGCTGGCTCGCCTTCGGCGCCGCCCTCGCCGCCGCCGCCCTCTACCAGCGGCGCATGGTGCTGCGCCGCCTCGACCGGCCCCGCCCGGCGGACGGGACGACGGCATTGTCAGTGGCTCCCATTACAGTCAGTGAGCAGTAGAGATCATCTCGATCCGCTCACAGGGGGAGCCATGCCACGCACCGGCCGCACACGCAGCACACGCAGCACACGCCGCACCGACACCGCACACCGTTCCACCGCCGCCCGCGGCCGTGTCCACCGCCCAACCGGCCCCGGCAAACCGTCAGGAAAGCCGCACAACCGCCCACCGGGCCGCGCCGCCTACCGCCACGCGCTGCGCCGCGAAGCCCCCACCGTGGTCGCCCTCCTCCTCGACGACCACGACTTCCTCGCCATGACCGACTACCGCAGCTTCCCCTTCCGCGACTACGGACGGTATCTGTACCACCTCGACGGACTGCTGCGCTCCCTGCACGCCCAGGGCACCACCATCGCCGTCACCCTCTTCGACCCCGACCGCTACGCCCACTACTGCGCCGACACCCGCCGCCCACCGGACACCCTCGCCACCCGCGTCCGCTACACCGCCGAGGTCACCACCGCAGGACCCGCCATCCTCTACACCCGCCAGCCGCTCGCCCTGCTGCGCACCCAACTCGCCCGCGAAGCCGACCGGCACGCCACCCGCGACCGCGCGACCGACCTGCTCGCCGCCGCCGGCCAATGCCCCGACTGCCCCGAACCCTTCGCCCACTGCGCCTTCGACCGCGCCGCCCACACCCTGCTGCGGCTCCTCGAAGCCGCAGGACCCGGCGCCCACCACTTCGTGTGCAGCCTCCCCACCGGCGACGGCCCGCCCCTGCTCGCCGCCGCCCTCATCACCGACAGCGGTGACGGGGAAATCCACCTCGACGACGCCGAAGCCATGGTGCTGTGCACCGTCATGGCCGCCGCCGAACTCACCCCCCGCCCCGGCGGCCTGGTCCTGCGCACCACCGACGACACCGGCACCGACACCGTCCACGGCTGGTCCCTGCACCCCGAAGGCCCCCACCCGCTCACCGAGGCCGAGGTCTTCGACGCCTACTGCACCGACCCAGAGACCGGCGAAGCCCTCCCACCCGAACCGGACGTCCACTACCGCGCCGGATTCCCCCTGCCCCCGCCGCTGCCCGGCGACGATCCGCACGCAGCCCGCTGACACCACGACGGAAGGGCGCCCCACCCGAAGGTGAAGCGCCCTTCCACCTGGCGGCACGGCAAACGCCGGCCACCGTCACCGGCTACTCGCCGGACAGCACCGCCTGCACCGCACGCCGCGCCTCGTCCGCGCTGTCCGTCGCCCGCGCCGCCGCAGCCGCGCGCTCGCACTGCGCCAGCGTGTACTTCGCCAACGTCGCCCGCACATACGGAATCGACGCCGCACCCATCGAAAGGCTGGTGACCCCGAGCCCGGTCAGCACACACGCCAGCAGCGGATCCGCCGCCGCCTCACCGCACACGCCGCAGCTCTTCCCCTCGGCCCTGGCCGCCTCCGCTGCCGACGCCACCAGGTCCAGCAGTGCCGGCTGCCACGGGTCCTGCAGCCGCGACACCGCACCCACCTGCCGGTCCGCCGCGAAGGTGTACTGCGCCAGGTCGTTGGTGCCCAGCGACAGGAACTCCACCTCCTGCAGCACCGACCTGGCCCGCAGCGCCGCCGACGGGATCTCCACCATGGCCCCGAACTTCGCCGCCAGTCCCGCCTCACGGCAAGCGTCGGCGAACGCCTTCGCGTCCTGGCGGTCCGCCACCATCGGCGCCATGACCTCCAGATGCACCGGCAGCCCGGCCGCCGCCGTGGCCAGCGCACGCAGCTGGTCGCGCAGCACCTCCGGGTGGTCCAGCAGCGACCGCAGCCCGCGCACCCCCAGCGCCGGGTTCGGCTCGTCCGCCGGCGTCAGGAAGTCCAGCGGCTTGTCCGCGCCCGCGTCCAGCACCCGCACCACGACCCGGCCGCCGGGGAACGCCTCCAGCACCTGCCGGTACGCCTCGACCTGCTTGTCCTGCGACGGCGCCTGCGCGGAGTCGTCCAGGAAGAGGAACTCGGTACGGAACAGCCCGACCCCCTCCGCCCCGGCCTCCACCGCCGCCGGTACGTCCGCGGGTCCGCCCACGTTCGCCAGCAGCGGCACCTTGTGCCCGTCCGACGTCGCCCCCGGCCCGGACGACGCCGAGAGCGCCGCCTTGCGCTCGGCGGCAGCCGCGGTCAGCGCCGCCCGCTTCTGCTCGCTCGGCTCGACGAACACCTCACCGGTGCTGCCGTCGACCGCGATCACCGTCCCCTCGGCCAGCAGCTCACCGGCACCCGGCAGCGCCACGACCGCCGGCACACCCAGCGCCCGCGCCAGGATCGCGCTGTGGCTGGTCGGCCCGCCCTCCTCGGTCACAAAGCCCAGCACCAGCGCCGGATCGAGCAGCGCCGTGTCCGCCGGCGCCAGATCCCGCGCGATCAGCACATACGGCTCATCGCTGTCCGGCACCCCCGGCATCGGCACACCCAGCAGCCGCGCCACGATCCGGTTGCGCACATCGTCCAGGTCCGCGACCCGCCCGGCCAGATACTCCCCGGCCCCCGCGAGCAGCGCACGATAGGAGGCGAACGCGTCGTAGACGGCCCGCTCGGCCGTGCTCCCCACGGCGACCCTGCGCTCCACGTCCGCCAGCAGCTCCGGGTCCAGCGCCATCAGCGCCTGCGCCTCCAGCACCGCCTGCGCCTCACCGCCGGCCAGATTGCCCCGGGCCTTCAGGTCGGCGGCGACGGCCTCGACCGCCTGCCGGGCCCGCCCCTGCTCCCGCGCGGTGTCCCCGGACGCGATCTGCTTGGCCGGCGGCTCCAGCACCGCCGTCCCCATATGCCGCACCTCGCCGATCGCCACACCGTGGCTGACGCCGACGCCTTGCAGTGTTGTCTCCATCGGTTCCGCCCTACTTCCAGCCGAAGAGGACGTCACCGGCGGCCACCTCGCCGGTCTCCACCAGGTCCGACAGCGCATCGGCCGTGGCCTCCAGCGCCACCACCGGGCAGATCGGCGACTTCCCCGCCGCCTCCACAGCCGTCGGGTCCCATCGCACGACCGCCTGGCCGCGCTTGACGGTGTCGCCCTTGGCCGCCAGCAGTTCAAAGCCCTCGCCGTTGAGCTGCACCGTGTCGATGCCAAGATGGGTCAGCACCCCGTGGCCGGCGTCGTCCACGACGACAAAAGCGTGCGGATGAAGCGACACGATCACTCCGTCCACCGGAGCCACCGCCTCGCCGCGCTCGCGCACCGGGTCGATCGCCGTACCAGGACCCACCATCGCCCCGGAGAACACCGGGTCCGGCACAGCGGCCAGACCGATGGCCCGGCCGGCGAGGGGAGACGAAACGGTCGTCATGAGGAAGCCTCCTAGACGCGGAGTTCACAAGCGCCGTCACTGCCTGTCACCGGACGGCGAGCCGCGAGAGCAGCCTAAGTCATGCCAAGTGGTGATTCCGCCCCAGGCGTACCACCCGCACACCCGCCTCCATACCTACCCCGGATTTGCCCCGCGCAGAGCAGTCCAGTAG
>NZ_JAATEJ010000047.1 GCF_012034175.1 Actinacidiphila epipremni | reverse complement strand
CGCGGTGAACGCCACCTCGTACCCACCGGTGCTCAGAGCCGCGATGCTGGGACTGGTACCCGGCGCGAGACCCAGCTTCGTATCAGTTGTCCCATTCGGATCCGTGACCCACAGGTCGCCGTTGGCGCCGTGGACGGCAACGGCGAAGCCGACGCCGTCCACCCCGATCACACTGGGACTGGTGCCCGGCGCCACCGTGGCGCCGAGATCGCCGGACCCGTACAGGTTCCCGAAGCCCCGCAGGGCGCCACTAGCACCCCCGGCCGCAGCCTCATACGGAGTAATCGGCGACGGCAGGGAAAAGACTACGGCTGCATGCGGGGCGACGACCTTCGCCGCACCGGCCCCCACCGCCGGTGGGACCGCGACCAGCGTCACGCTCATCACCGCACCCGCCACTAGGGCGGCTTTCCTTACACTGATTCTTGTCATCGAGGTCTTTCTGTCGCGTGCACGGACGATCGGGGCGCGGGAGCGCTCCCGAACCTGATACGGAAAGGGGTTACAACCACGGACCGTTTGACACGATTGGCCCTAGCCCAACGTCGATCGTTCAGGCGGCCGGCCAGAGGGTGAGTTCTCTTCCGGTCTTGCGTCACGTTGTGCGAGCTGAAGGGGCATCGCGCTTGCGGGATGGGTGATCGGCCTGAGCTCTTGGGGGAAGAGTCGGAGGCTGACGGTGTGGGTGCCCCGGGTGGTAGTGGGCTCATCGGTGCGGAGGAGGCGGTATCCGGTGCCGCCGCCTTTGGCGGAGCGGGCCGCGGCGCGTCCTGGGCGGGGCTTGACGGCGGTGCGGATCAGGTCGGCCTGGACACCAGCGAGCTTGGCGGCCAGTTTCCGAGGGGGGAAAGTCTGCCCCGACGGTGCGTCGGACGGCGGTGAGGGGGGTTCTTGAAGCTGACGTGCGTCACGGGCAGGCCGGCGCGGCTCACGGTGTCGGCGATCAGGCGGCGCAGGACCTGGCAGACGCGGAGCATGGCCCACAGTTCCTGCTCGATGAGGGCGGGGCTTTTCGAGCGCTGGGTCGCAGTGCGCCCGCCACGCTGTTCGATCTTGATGTTCTTGTAGATCGTTTCGCTGGTCCACCTGGCGGCGTACGGCTCGGCGAGTTCGCCCGCCGGGGCATGTAGGTGCCGTCGGGCAATACCTCGATGAGCGGGAGGCGGAAGGACTCCGGGACACGCGACAGGAGTTGAGCCCCCCTCGCTGCCGCGGCGGTGCACAGGCCGTAGGCGCGAAAGCCCCGGTGGGCCGGAGCGTCCGAGGGAGGCGCCTCGGTCCGAGCGCAGGTGATTGCCGGAAGTCGGGGCGGTGGTGCCGCCCGACTCCGGTTGCGGCAGGTTCGGTACGGGCGGGGCTGGCGCAGGTGAACGTCGCGGGATGGTGTGCTCACCCCCTCCTGGTCGGTCAACGGGCGCACACGAGCAGGCTCAACGGCCATGCCCCCGACGAACGGACGGACGTCACCGCACGTGCAGCCGCCACGACCGCCAACCCGGCGAACTTTCCCGGTCAGAGCACTGGAAGATCGCTTGCACGATGTTCACCGTGCGGGCTTGCACCTCTCGTAGCGGCGGGTTCTAGCGTTGCCGGCGTGATCGGGAAGAACGATGACCAGCGCCGGTGGAGCATCGGTGAGTTGGCCCAGGAGACCGGTGTGACCGTGCGTACGCTGCGTCACTACGACCACATCGGTCTACTGCGGGCCAGCGAGCGCACGCCCTCAAGCCACCGTCGCTATACGGCAGATGATGTGCGGCGGCTGCGCCGGGTGCGGGCACTGCGTGACCTGGATATGTCCCTGGAGGAGATCAAGGGTGTGCTCGGCGCCTCGCCGGAGGATGTGGCGGGGATGCGCCGCTTGCTGGCCGCGCAGCTGGATGAGTTGACCGCGCAGGCGGACCGGCTCCAGCGGCTCATCGGCCAGATCGGCGGGCTGCTGCAGCGACTCGACTCGCAATCGACGCCTGATCCGGACCAGTTCATGACGACCTTGGAGATGATCTCTGTGCTTGACAGGTACTTCACCCCGGAGGAGCGCGACGCGGTGGTCCGCCTTCGCGAGGGCCTCGGTCCGCAAGGCGTCGAAGAGGTCAAGAGCCGCTGGGCCGTCCTGGTCGAGCAGCTGCTGGGCCATCTGCGGGACGACACTCCGGTTGGCGATCCGCAGGTGCAGGACCTCGTCCGACGCTGGGACGAATTGCGCGCTGACGTCCAGCGGCAAGGTGCTGTTGACGAAAAGGTCGTTGCGGCGGCTCGGCGGATGGGGGACGACCACAGCGAGGAACTGAACCGGAGCCTGCCCTGGCCGGCCGAGAAACTGCGTACGCTACCGCCCTACCTGGAGCGGGCCCGGGCTGCCCGACCCGCCGGCTGACCCGACTGAATACCAGGCGGCTCCCCTCCCCGCGACCGTGCGGGCAGGGGCATCTCCTTGGGCGTACGTGGGCCTTTTCAGCGTTGCCTTTCAAAAGCGAGTACGGCAGTGGCGATGTCGGTCACTCGGCTCGGACGCTGCAGCGGCTTTCGCAAGATCCGCCAGGACTTCAGGCGGACGATGCCCGTTCTGCTGGAGCGGGGGTGTGGGTGAGCGCTCGGTTCGGCGTCTGCCCGGTGGGGGACAGTTCGCCGCCTGGCGGGCGTCGGACGGCGGTGGTGACCCTCTCGGCTGTCATCGGCCTGGTCGTGGGACTGTAAAACGCTCGGTGTAACTCCTGATCAAGGAAGATGCATCGATGACCAGCGAGAACGTAGCCGAGGGCCGAGTCTGTCGAGGCAGCCGAGCCGCACCGGACGAGGGCGTTGAACGACCAGCTCATTGAGGAGTTGGTGGGTCGTGCCCAATCCGAAGGCCTGCAACTGACCGGCGTGGACGAGATGATCATCTCACTGTCCGCGAAGGGCTTGACCACCGGCGAGGTCCAGGCTCATCTCGAACTTGATCCGCTTTGACGGACACCGTTGGTGTGGTCGGCCGAAACCCTGATCAGGAGTGTCCGTCAAAGCGGATCAAGCCCAGGGATGGCGAACAACGGTGTCCCGGACACCGTCGTCTCGGCGTGAGCCGGTCACTCGTATGCTCAGCTGACCAAGATCGACAACGGTTGTGAGAGATTGTGAGAGGCAGAGGCCGGAAATGGCTCAGGGCCTCATCTCACTTCCGTGAGACAAGGCCCTGACCTGGGCGTTTGGCCCTGTGCACCGTCGGGACGACAGGATTTGAACCTGCGACCCCTTGACCCCCAGTCAAGTGCGCTACCAAGCTGCGCCACGTCCCGGTGCCTGGCTCGGTCCGGGGGGTGAGCCCCGGGTGGCCGTGCATGAGAACAATACCGCACCTCGGGGGGTCTTCGCTCATGGTGGGGTGGGTGGCGGGGTTACGCGGTGTGGTCGGGGGGTGACGGGGGCTGGGGGGTCGGGTGGGGGGTGGTGGGTTTGGGGGGTTTCGGGGTGGTTTGGCGGCGGGCGTCTTCTGCGCTGTTCTGGGCGCCGAGGGTGCCGAAGTAGAAGCCGGCGACCGTGGCCAGGACGGTCATCAGGGCGGTCACGATGGTCTTGCGGAGGTCGCCGGAGTCGGGGCCGGAGGAGAGCATCGCCACCGCGAGGGCGAAGCCGACCAGGGCCAGGATCAGGACGGCGATGATGCTGCGGGTCAGGCCGCGGACGCCGCGGGGTTCGCGCAGGTCGCGCAGGAAGTCGCGGACCTCGTGGTCGGTGGCCGCCTGGTCGATGAGGCGGTCGGTGAGCTGCTGGCGCCAGGCGGTGGCCCGGCGGACGTCCATGATCAGCGGTGTGACGGCGATCGCCGCGACGACCACGACGACCGCCGCGATCAGCACGAAGGCCGCGCCGCCCTTCAGGCCGTGGATCGGCTCCACGCCGCCGGCCGCCGCGGTCACGGTGGCGAGCGGTGGTGGTGAGTACGTCATGGTGGTTCCCCCCAGTCATTCCGGGCGGGCAGGATCCCAGCGGCCGAGAGGGGCGGTCAAGTACACCTGGGGGGTGGTGAGTTGGGCCCACATACAGCTGCCGCACAGCCCGTTCCGGCCGCGTACGGGCGCCCGGCCGGTCCACCCCGTTCGACGAGGCGGGCCGGCCGGGCGCACGGCCAACTCCCGTGGCAATCAGCCGCGGTGCGGGCGTTCCTGCCGGGGCATGCTCTGCGTCGCCCCGGGGCGGGCCGGCATCGGCTGGGTCGCGGCCGTCGCCTGGGCGGCGAGGTTCGCCGCCGTCGTCTCCGGCTCGAACTGCGGGTCCTTCGGGGCCGGTTTGCGGTCGTGCAGCCGCAGCGCGCCGCTGAAGTCACCGAAGGTGCGCCGCCGCCACTCGCTGATCGGCGTGAACGTCACCGGCCCGCGGCCCGACAGGCCGCCCGCCGCGGTCAGCGTCTCGATGAACTGCAGCCCCGACGTGTGGTCGGAGACCTCCGAGAAGATCCTGCCGCCCACCGTCCACGGCGACACGATGACGCACGGCACCCGGAAGCCCGCGCCGACCGGCAGGCCGCCGCCCGGCGTTCCCTTCGGGGAGGGGATTGTTACGTACTCCTCCGGATACCGCCGGCGGTCCGGCACCGGCGGCGGCACATGGTCGAAGAAGCCGTCGTTCTCGTCGTAGTTGAGCACGAAGACCGTCGAGTTCCACAGCTCGTCGTTGGAGGCGAGCGCCTCCAGCTTGGACGCCAGGTACTGCGCGCCCGCCGCCGGCAGGTTCGGCGGGTGCTCGTCGGCCTCGCTCGGCATGTACAGCCATGACACGTCCGCCAGGACGCCGTTGGCGCAGTCCTCCTCGAAGCCGAGCGCCGGGTCGCCGGCGAGTGTCGGGCTCACCGGGTTCCCGACCCGGCCCGGCGTGCCGTCGCCGAACAGCGTGCCGCCGGTCATCACCGAGTTGTAGAGCGCGGCCGGCAGCGCCGTCCTGTTCTGGAAGTTGGCGAACCAGCCGAAGACGTTGAAGCCGCTGGTCGCCCCGGAGAAGTACGTCTTGACGCTGTAACCGGCGTCGTAGAGGATCTCCGCCGCCGACGGGTACGTCAGCGGGTTCGGCGTCACCGTCTCCAGCACCGGGCCGCCGTACTTGCCCTGCGGGTCGACCGTACCGGACTGCCACACCAGCCGGTTGGGGTCGGTCGGGCCCATCACCGAGCAGTGGTAGTTGTCCAGCAGTGTGAAGGACTCCGCGAGCGCCCAGTGGAACGGGATGTCCTCGCGGGTGAAGTAGCCCATCGTGTACGAGCCGTTGACCTCGCCGTCCGAGGCGAGGTGGGTGGTCAGCCAGCCGTCCATCGCGCCCTGGTTCCACGCGGCGTGCTGGTCGCGCCAGTCGTGGGAGAGCGACGGGATCGCCGCCGCGCCGGTGCGCAGGGTGGACATGTGGAACGGCTCCAGATAGCCGTCCGGGTTGGCCGGATCGGGCTGCCGGAAGACCGGGTCGCCGTTCGGCAGCCGGACGGCGGTCGGGTCGCTGAACCCGCGGGCGCCGGGGAAGGTGCCGAAGTAGTGGTCGAACGACCGGTTCTCCATCATCACGTACACGACGTGCTTGACCTGGGACAGGCTGCCCCTGGCCGGCTTGGCGGCAGCGGCCCGCGCCAGGTTCTCCGGCAGCAGGCCGGCCATGCCGGCGGCGCCGGCCAGCGTCGCGGCACCGGTCACGAACCGGCGGCGGGACATGCCCGATCGGGCGGAGGGGATGTCGTTCATCGTCTCTCTTCTTCGAGGCGTGTCGAGGCGTTCGAGGTGTTCGGGGCCTTCGGGGCGTTCGAGGCGTGTCGGGATGTGCCGAGCTGGGTCGAACCGTTTCGAGGCGTCTGACGTCCTCGGCTGCGGCGGTCAGCGCCTGCCGGGGGCCACCGGGCCGGCCGCGTCGCCGGACTGCGCGACCCCGAGCACCTGCGCGATCGCGTTGTTGTGCGTGTCGGCGATGTAGAGCAGGTTCGTGCTCCGGTCCACCGCCACCGCGTACGGCGTGTTGAGCTTCGAGGCGGCCGGTGCCGCGCCGCTGCTCTCCCCGCCGGGCGCCGCCGAGGAGTTCACCACCGTGGTGATGATCCCCGCCGGACTGACCTGCCGGATCGCGTTGTTGAAGGTGTCCGCGACGAACAGGTCGCCCGCGCCGTCCACGGCCACGCCCTGCGGGTCGTTCAGCCGCGCGGACGTCGCGGGGCCGCCGTCGCCGGTGAAGCCGCCGAGGCCGTCGCTCGCCCGGCCGGCCGCGTAGTCGCCCGCCACCGTGGTGATGACGCCGGTCCTCGCGTCCACCCGGCGGATGACGTTGTTGGACGAGTCCGCGATGTAGAGGTTGCCCTTGGCGTCCACGGCGAGCCCGTTCGGCTGGCTCAGCTGGGCGCGGGAGGCCGCGCGCCCGTCACCGGAGTAGCCGGCCTTCCCGGTGCCGATGACCTGCACGACCCGGCCCTTGGCGGACACCTCCAGCACCCGGTTGTTGTAGCTGTCGGCGATGTAGACGTTCCTGGCCGCGTCGACCGCGATGCCCGTCGGGTGGTTCAGCTGCGCGCTGCGGGCGTCCCGGCCGGCCCTGCGGCCCGCGGTGCCGGTGCCGGCGAATCGCTGGATGACACCGCCGGAGCCGACCGCGCGGACGACGTTGTCGCCGCTGTCGGCGATGTAGAGGGTGCCGGCGGAGTCCACCGCCGTACCGGCCGGCTGGTAGAGGGTGGCGTCCGCGGCCTTGCCGCCGTCGCCCTTCTCGCCGTACGCCTCCAGGGAGCCGGCGAGGATCGCGGTGCCGCCCTCGCGCAGCCGGGCCACCACGTTGTCCCCGGTGTTGGAGACGTAGACCGAGCCGTCGTCGGCGACGGCGAGCTCGGCCCGCACGGTCGCCGCGACCTTCGGGGCCGCGGTGGTGGCGAAGGGCACGGACACGCCCGCCGGGCGGTACAGGCCGCCGGGGGTGACGTTGGGGACGACCGCGCCGGTGCCCGGGTCGACGTGGGTGCCGGCCGAGTCGCCGACCGACGCGTACGGCATCGTCTGCAGGATCGGGCCGGTCGGGGCGGCGCTGGAGCCGATGGTCAGCTCCAGGTTGTCGGCGGTGCCGTCGCTGTTGGCGCCGCTGCTGACGGCGACGGTGGCGATGGTGACCTTGATCGTGGCGGTGCCGGCCGGGACGGTGCCGTACCACGCCTGGTGGACCAGGCTGGAGACGTTGCCGCGCTGGACGGCGGTGACCGGGCCGATGACCGCCGAGCCGACGGTGTCGCCGCCGGAGTCGCGGAAGGTCGCGGTGACGGTCGCGTAGTCGCCTTGCGTCGCGTAGCCGCCGAGGTCGCCGGACAGCCGGAAGGGGCGTCCAGCGGCGTCCAGCGGGCCGGCGTCGACGACCTGGGTGCCGGTCGTGGTGATGCCGGGGATCGAGACGGTGCTGGGGTTGGTGCCGCCGTAGAAGACCCGGCTGCCGGTCACCCCGGGGTAGGTGGACGCGCGCGACTCCTGCGTGCCGTCCGGCGGGTTGAGCGGGGAGGTGCTGGTCCAGCAGTCGGCGATCGTCTGGTCGTCGGCGAGCGGCGCGCCGAGCGCGGTCGCCGCGGTGTAGTCCTCGGCGCCGGGGTTGGCGATGAGGTTGGTGTCGAGGGCCGGGGTGACCTGGTCGGCGGCCGGGCAGGGCGCGGTCCAGCTCTGGCCGGCGGCGTTCTGGCCGATCGTCAGGTCCAGGTCGTCGGCGACGCCGTCGCTGTTGGCGCCGCTGTTGACCGCCGCGGTGATGATCGTGACGAGGATCTTCTTCGTGCCGGCCGGGACCGTGCCGTACGTGCCGTCGGGCAGCAGCTTGGAGGTGTTGCCGCGCTGCGCGGCGGTCGCCGGGCCGATCGCGGCGGTGCCGAGCGGGCCGCCGGCGGCGTTCTCGAAGGTCGCGACGACCTCGGCGTAGTCGCTCTGCGTCGCGTAGCCGCCCACCTTGCCGGTGAGCTTGAACGGCACGCCGTCGACCTTCAGCGCGCTGACGTCGACGAGCTGCGTGCCGGTGGTGACGACGCCCGCGACCTGCACGGTGCCGGGGTTGGTGCCGCCGTGGAAGACCCGGCTGCCGCCGGTGCCCGGATACGTGGACGCGCGCGACTCCTGCGTGCCGTCGGGGGCGGCGAGCGGGGAGGCGCTGGTCCAGCAGTCGGCGACGGTCTGGTCGTCGCCGGCCGGGGCGCCGAGGTCGGTGGCCGCGGTGAAGTGCTCGGCGCCGGGGTTGGCGATGAGGTTGGTGTCGAGGGCCGGGGTGACCTGGTCGGCGGCCGGGCAGGGGGCGGTGTAGTGCTGGCCGCTGCCCGCCGAGGCGATCGTCAGGTTCAGGTTGTCGGCGCGGCCGTCGATGCCGTAGCCGGAGCTGACGCCGGTGGACGCCACGGTGACGAGGATCCTCGCGGTGCCGGCCGGGACGGTGCCGACGGCCGCCTCGGGGACAAGACTCGTGACGTTGCCGCGCTGGGCGGCGCCCACCGGGCCGATGACCGCGGTGCCGACGACGGTGCCGCCGGCGTCCTCGAAGGCGGCGGTGACGGTCGCGTAGTCCCCTTGCGTCGTGTAGCCGCCGATCGCGCCGGTCAGCGTGTACGACTTGCCGCCCGCGTCCAGCGCGCCGACGTCGATCAGCTGGGTGGCCTGCGTCGTGACGCCCACGATCGAGACCTGCGGGGAGTGGTAGTCGTATCCGCCGTAGAACGTACGGCTGCCGGTCTGGCCGGTCGTCGAGGACGCGTACGACTCCAGGACCGCGCCCGGCGCGTCCATCGGGGAGGTGGCCTCCCAGCAGTCGGGCACGTACTGCGGGTCGCCGTCCGGGGCGCCGAGGTCGGTGACCGCGGTGAAGTCCTCGGCGCCGGGGTTGGCGATCAGGTTGCGGTCCAGGGCCGGGGCCACCGCGTCCGCGTCCGGGCAGGCGGCGGTGTAGCGCTGGCCGGTGCTCGCCGCCTGCGCGGACCCGCCGCCCAGGGCGTCCGATCCCACCAGGCCGATCACCGTCGCGGCCACGGCGGCGACCGCCGCCACGGCCGCCCAGCGGGCCTTCCTGTGAAGTCTCATGATCCATATTCATGTACACGGCAACGGATGACGCGAGGACCGCGCGTGGCGGTAGCGGTACGTCCGTGTGAACAACCGTCATACGGCGTACGGGCCGGGTCCGTTGTGCCGCGAATCCGCCGCTGTGGCCGGCGGGGAACGTAGGACGGGGACGGGGACGGGGGCGGGGACGGCGACGGGGGCGCGGGAAGGGAGAGCTTCCCGCGCCCCCGGGTTCCGGGGCGCTCGCGCCGAAGGGGCCGGATCAGCTCACGTCAGGGTGAACTGCTGCGCGGCCGAGCCGTTGCAGTCCCAGATGCGCAGCCGGGTGCCGTTGGCGGTGGCGCCGTTGGGGGAGTCCAGGCAGCGGCCGGACTGCGGGTTGAACAGCGAGCCGTCGGTGCGCTGCTGCCACACCTGGCCGCCGGCGCCGTCGCAGTCCCACAGCTGGACCTGGGTGCCGGCCGCGGTGCCGTTGCCGGTGATGTCCAGGCAGCGGCCGAGGGTCTGCAGCGAGCCGTTGGCGTTGTGGAACCAGTGCTGGTCGACCGCCCACGACTGGCAGCCCCACAGCTGCACCGCCGCGGAGTTGCCGCCGACGTCGTCGGAGGCGACGTCCACGCAGGTGCTGCCGGGGCCGGCGACCGGGCCGCCGCCGGCCACCGAGAAGCGCTGGGCGGCCGAGCCGTTGCAGTCCCAGATCTGCAGCCGGGTGCCGTTGGCGGTGGCGCCGCTGGGGGAGTCCAGGCAGCGGCCGGACTGCGGGTTGAACAGCGAGCCGTCCGCGCGCTGCACCCACTTCTGGCCGCCCACGCCGTTGCAGTCCCACAGCTCGACCTGCGTGCCGTTGGCGGTGCCGTTGCCGTTGATGTCCAGGCAGCGGCCCAGCGTGGTGAGCGAGCCGTTGGCGTTGTGCGTCCAGTGCTGGTCCTCGGCGTACGTCTGGCAGTCCCACAGCTGGACGGCCGAGAGGTTGCCGCCGGTGTCGTCGGCGGCGACGTCCACGCACTTGTTCCCCGGCCCGGTGATGGTGCCCTGCGGGCCGTTGGGCACATTGGTCTGGCCGGCGTAGCCGACCGAGACGATGTTGGCCTGCACGGCGTTCTCGGCCGCGTCCGTGGGATATCCGGCGACCATGGCGCCCTCGAAGAAGGTGCCCATGTTGCGGTTGCTGTTGTCGCCGCCGGTGCCGAGGATGATGCCGCCCTCCTGCTGCATCGGCCGGTAGCCGCCGCGGGTCGGCAGCGCGCCGTTCCACCAGGTGGACAGCCCGCCGCTCTGCGAGTTGCCGCCCTTGATGGCGTACGTCGTCTGGCCGTTGTTCTTCAGCACTGCGGTGACGTACGGGCTGCTGTTGCCGAGGTTGGCGGTGTTGGAGCCGTTGTCGCCCTGGAACATGCCGTTCTCCATGTCCGCCTCGACCCAGGGGCCCGAGCCGGTACAGGGGGCGAAGTAGCAGGTGGTGGCGATGCTGACGGCGTCCATGTGGCCGTTGCCGGTGTCGGCGGGGGTGCGCTCGGCGTTGCCGTAGTCGAAGCAGCAGTCCGAGCCGACGTGGGTGCCGCTGGCGACCATGTAGACGCCCTCGGGCTGGCCGCCCACGGCGACGCCCGAGGCCACGCCGGTGTAGCGGTAGCCGACGCCGGGCGAGACCCAGATGCCGTACACCTTGTGGCCGCCGGCGCTCACCGCGATCTCGCTCGCGTCCGCGCCGCGGTCCACGCCGCCGGCGGTGCCGGCCGGGCCGGGCAGCAGGTCGTTGTGCCGGCTGGTCTGGTCGTAGACCTTGCTGATCCGGCAGGTGGTGCCGCCGCAGAAGGTGTCCTGGCGCTGGGCGTCGGCGTAGCCGCCCGCCGTGAGCAGGCCGATGTCGGAGGTGGCGCCGTCGGAGGCCCGGGTGACCTGGTAGAGCGGGCCGTTGTACCCGGAGAACAGCGCGCGGGTGGTGCTGTGCGCGGCCACGCACGGGGTGCCGGCGGCGGCGTAGATGTCGCACGGCAGCGAGCCGGCCGCCTGCGCGGGGCCGGGCGTCGCGACCAGCGCGCCCAGCACCAGGGCGAGGGCCGCCACCGTGGCGGCGAGGGCCCTGCGCAGCCACGCGGCCGAGCCGCCGGCCGTACGCCGTCCGCTGTGCGGGGAGTGGGGGGAGTGCGGGGCGTGGGGGGCGTGGAGGGAGGGGCCGCCGGGCGGCGCTCCGGGCAGTGAGGTTGTTCGATGCATGACACGCTCCTGGTCGAGTGGGGGTGTGGAGCTTGCTGCTGCCTGTGCTGTGCTGTGCTGTGTTCTGTTCTTGCTCGACATCGTTGCCGTGGACGGTGCCCGACACCGTTGTCCGGCGCGGCTGTTCAACGATGTAAAAGCCGAGCAGCAATGATGACAGCACACCGCCCAGGGGGTGTCCAGACTCGCGGCAGCCGTATCTCATCGGCTTCTACATCGTTGTACGAAACCGGTCGGCGGTGGCGCCCAGGACACCCGGTCGGCCGGTCGTGAGCGGCGGCGCAGGGGGCAGAGGTAAGAGGAGGGCGCAGGCGGCGCCGAGGTGGAGGTGGCGGGGATGAACCGCACGGAGTGGCTGCTGCTCGTGGTGCTGGCGGTGGTCGCGGTCGGCACGCTCGTGGTCGCGGTCCGGCTGCTGGTGACGCTGGTGCGCACCCGCCGGGTGCTCAAGGGCGCGGGGGTGCCGACGTCGACGAAGACGATGTTCTGGGCGTCCGTGGCCTATCTGGTGTGGCCGGTGGACCTGCTGCCCGACCCCATCTACCTCGACGACATCGGCTTCCTGCTGCTGGCCCTGCGCTCCCTGCACGCCGCCGCCGCACGCGCCGGGGTGACGGGGCCCGGTCGCGGCGTACCCGGCGTACGCGGCAAGTAGCGGCGGGCGGTGGGGGCCCGGCATGGCGGGAGCGGTGGCGCGGCTGCGCGCGGCCTGGCGGCGCTCGCTGCCGGGCCGGGTCTGGCGGCAGGGCGCCGAGATGGAGCTGATGCACCGGTCGATGGGCTTCGCGGCACTGGGCCTGGTCACGCTGGTGCCGCTGCTGATCGTGGTGGCCGCCGCCGTGCCGTACCAGCGGGCGGGCTTCGCGCAGTGGATCGTGGACGGCATGGGCCTGTCGGCGCAGCCGGCGGCGACCGTACGGCGGCTGTTCGCGGCGCCGGGGAAGGTGCTGAGCACCACCAGCGCGCTGAGCCTGGCGGCGCTCGCGGTGTTCGGGCTGTCCTTCGCGGCGAGCGTGGCGACCGGCTACGAGCGGATCTGGGACCTGCCGGCGAGCCCCTGGCACGCGGCGTGGCGGCGGGCGGTGTGGCTCGCGGCGCTGACGGGGTATCTGTTCGTCGTCGCCGAGAGCGGATCGGTGCTGGACGGCGGGGCGCTGCGCTCCGCGCTGCGGATCACCCTCACCCTGGCCTGCGGGGTGCTGTTCTTCTGGTGGGGGCAGCGCTTCCTGCTCGGCAACCGGGTGCCGGCCCGCCCGGCGCTCACCGGCGCGCTGTGCACGATGGCCGGGCTCGTGGGCCTGCGGGTCTTCTCCGTCCTGGTGCTCTCGCCGCTGACGCTGACCAACGCGGTGACGTACGGCCCGGTCGGCACCGTGCTGATGGTGCAGAGCTGGCTGATCGGCGTGGGCTTCGTCATCTTCGGCGGCGCGCTGCTCGGCCGGCAGCTGCACCGCCGCACTCGGGCGGACGGCGCGCCGGCCGCGCCCGGCCCGCAGGACGCGGACACCGATGCCGACACCCGCGCCGCGGACGCCGACGCCCGTACCGAAAGCGCCGCCCGGGTCCCCGAGCCGCGCTCCGGGCAGCCCGTGGAGCCCGTCGAGCCGGCCGCGCCCACCGACCGGCCGGTCGGGGCGTCCGTGGAGCCGGACCGCCCGAAGCCGCCCGGGGCGAGCTGACACGACGTCAACCGCGGGTCCACCACCGCCCCTTCCCGCAGGGTTCACTGATCGATCGTCGGCGGGTCATGTGCGCTCTTTGGTCGATCTTTTTGATCGGTGTGCGCTCTTGACGCAAGCGGGCGCGGCGGAGGCGGGGACGCCATCCGTGCCATCTCTAACCCGAGGTTCAGATGGAACTCATGGGAGTGAAGCGGCGGTACACCAAGCCGCTGCTGGTGGTGGTCGCCGCGGCGGCCCTGGTGGCGGGCGGGCCGGCCACCGCGTTCGCGGACGGGAGCCCGCACCCCGCCGCCCCGGCCGGCAGCCCGCACGCACCGGCCCACGGCGGCGGCAGCACCTCCGCGCCGCCGGCCACCGGCGGCATCCCGCTGGTCGACACGACCGAGCAGACCGGCCCCGGCATCAGCCTGCAGCACGTCAAGGCGCTGGACCAGAAGGGCTGGTACGACGCCCAGTTCCTCACCGTCGACCTGTCGGACAAGGCGGTCGGCACCGACCTGCTGACCTCGGGCCCGGTCGCCTCCGGCGGCCCGCTCAGCACGGCCGCGAACAAGGCCGGCGCGGTCGCCGCGGTCAACGGCGACTTCTTCGACATCGGCAACTCCAACGCCTCCCTCGGCGGCGAGATCCAGGACGGCAAGCTCGTCAAGACCGCCGACGCCGCCGGCAACCGCCAGCACGTCGGCGTCAGCGACGACGGCATCGCCCAGCTCGTCGACCTCACCGTCACCACCACCGCCAAGCTCGCCGGCACCGACCACAAGGTGCTCACCGTCAACGCCGCCAACGGCGGCGGGGTCCCGGCCGACGGCCTGGTCGCGTTCACCTCCGCGTGGGGCACCTACAGCCGCAACACCGGCCTGACCGGCGTGGCGAACGACCAGATCGCCGAGGTCCTGGTCGAGCACGGCACCGTGGTGTCCGTCACCCCGAACGGCCCGGCCGGCTCCGGCGCGATCCCCGCCGACGGCTTCGTGCTCGTCGGCCGCGGCGCCGCCGCCACCGCGATCCGCGCGCTGCAGCCCGGCGACCCGGCCGCGCTCAGCTACGCGCTCGCCGACAACGCCGCCCGGAAGATGAGATTCGCTCTCGGCCACGGCGGGACCATCGTCTCCGCCGGCAAGGTCGCCGGCGGCCTGGACACCTCGATCGCCCCGCGCACCGCGCTCGGCTTCAAGGACGGCGGCAGGACCCTGGTCCTGGCCACCTGGGACGGCCCGGGCGGCACCGGCAAGGGCGGCGTCGGCATCGACAAGGAAGCCCGCGACCTGGTCGCGATGGGCATACAGACCGCCGTCAACCTCGACGGCGGCGGCTCCACCACCATGGTCGCCCGCGCCCTCGGCGACGACTCCGCGACCGTACGCAACGTCCCCTCCGACGGCGGAGAGCGCAGCGACCCCAACGGCGTCGGCGTCTTCGTCGCCAAGGGCGACGGCAAGCTGCACCAGCTGCTGGTCAAGCCCGCGCCCGGCGCGGCGGCGGCCGACGGCGGCGTCAAGGTCTTCCCCGGCACGCACCGCGCGCTCGTCGCCGAGGGCGTCGACAACCACCTCACCCCGGTGAAGGTCGCCCCCAAGTCCGTCCGCTGGTCCGCCCGCGGCGCCTCCGTCAAGGACGGCACGCTCACCGCCCCCGCCACGGCGCACGGCACGATCACCGTCTCGGCACGCTCCGGCCGGGCGCAGGCCGACCAGAAGGTCACCGTCCTCGGCCCTGTCGACACGCTGGAGCTGTCCGCCAAGCTGCTGTCCATCGCCGAGCCCACCGCCGCCGACGCCGTCACCGTCTCGGTGACCGGCCGCGACGCCCAGGGCTACACCGCGCCCCTCGACCCGCGCGACCTGTCGCTGGACTACGACCACGCCGTGGTCTCCCTCCAGCCCGTCGACGGCAAGCTCAAGGTCACCCCGCTGGCCAACGCCAGCACCCTGCTCACCGTCAAGGCCGGCGGCAAGAGCGTGCAACTGCCCATCACCATCGGCGTGCAGACGCAGAACGTCTACGACTTCGACGACGACGTCCTCGCCCGCTGGCACAACAACAGCACCGCGGCCACCACCTTCTCCCAGGACCCCGACGGCCTGCGCATCGACTTCGACGCGATGCGCAACGTCGGCATCACCGCCGCCTCCGCCGCCCAGCGCGTGCAGATCCCCGGCCAGCCGCTGCGGCTGCGGGTCCGGCTGAAGTCCAGCATCGGCGTGCCGAGCGGCCTGACGTACATCGGCTACTACGACGCCGACGGCAAGGGCAACGGCGTGTACGGCACCGGCCTGACGCCGAGCGCCGACTGGCAGTACGCGACCTTCACCCTGCCGGCCGACACCGCGTTCCCGATCGCGCTGTCCAGCTTCCAGGGCATCAACACCAACGTCGCCCAGCAGAAGGCCGGCACCTTCGTGCTGGACCGCATCGAGGCCGACATCCCCACCCCCGTCGACCTGCCGGCGCAGGGCCCGCTGCGCGCCGACCCGCTGGTCTCCGACGACGGCACGCTGCCCGACGGCAAGAGCACCTGGCACTTCGCGACCCTGTCCGACGTGCAGTTCACCGCCGACAACCCGGCGCTCAGCCAGGTCGCGACCGCCGCGATCGCCCGGATCCGCACGACCCACCCGGACCTGATCGTCCTCAACGGCGACATCACCGACCGCGGCCTGCCGCAGGACCTCGCGCTCGCCCGCCAGGTCCTCACCGACGCCGGCTGCGACCTCGTCCCGGTCGGCCAGGAACCGCCGGCCGACAGCACGCCCGACCCCAAGGCCGGCTCCGTGCCGTGCTATTACGTGCCCGGCAACCACGAGTCGTACGGCCTGAACAACACCCAGTCGGACCTGACGAACTTCACCGCCCAGTTCGGGCAGCCCTACCGCACCTTCGACCACAAGGGCACCCGGTTCATCCTGCTGGCCAGCTCGCTCGGGACGCTGCACGGCACCGCGTGGGACCAGCTGCCGATGATGCAGCAGGCGCTCGCCGACGCCCGCAAGGACCCCTCGGTGCACAACGTCATGGTCTTCGCCCACCACCCGGTGGACGACCCGGCCGACACCAAGTCCAGCCAGCTCGGCGACCGCGACGAGGTCGCGCTCGTGGAGAAGATGCTCACCGACTTCCGCGCCGCCACCGGCAAGGGCGCCGCCATGGTCGGCTCGCACGCCCAGATCGCCGATGTCCACCGCGTCGAGGGCGTCCCGTACGTCGTGCTGCCCTCCTCCGGCAAGGACCCGTACGGCACCCCGGACCGCGGCGGCTTCACCGGCTGGGTCGACTGGTCGGTCGACAGCCACGACAAGGCCGACCAGCAGTGGCTGGAGGCGGACGTGCGGGCCTTCGCGCAGTCCGTCACCCTGGACGCCCCCGCCTCCCTCCAGGCCGGCGCCACCGCGCAGCTGAGCGGCAGCATCGTGCAGCCCGAGGGTGTCTCGAACGGCACCCGCGTGGTGCCGCTGCGCTACCCGATGTCGGTCGGCTGGGGCGGCTCGTCCACGCTCGCCGTCGGCAGCGGCAAGCAGGCCCTCGACGAGGCCCGGCGCCACCACAAGGTCGCCGTCCTCGACCCGGCGACCGGGATCGTCACCGCGCTGCGGCCCGGCACGGTGACCGTGTCCGTGACGAACGACTCGATGCGCGCCTACACCGGCGCCGCCTCGCTCGCCCCGGTCACGACCACCAGGACCATCACAGTCGTGCCCGCCCCGCCCCACCACGGCCACTGAGCCACACCGTGGCGCCGCCCGCCGGCGCCGTCCGGCGGTGCCCCGGGCCCGCCGCCCCCCCCGGCCCGCCCACCGCCCCCGCCCCCGCCCCTCTCCCCCGCACGGTCCCCCTCCCGCCCCCCCCACCCCCACCCCCCCCCCCCCGCGCCCCCGCCGCCGCCCCCGCGCCCCCCCGCGCCCCCCCCCCCCGCCCGCCGCCGCCCCCCCCCCCCCCCCCCCCCCCCCCCCCCCCCCCCCCCCCCCCCCCCCCCCCCCCGCCCCCGCCCCGCCCCCCCCCCCCCCCCCCCCCCCCCCCCCCCGACCCCCCCCCCCCCCCCCCCCCCACCACCCCCCCCCCCCGGGCCCCCCCCCCGCCCCCCCCCGCGGGGGGCGCCCCCCGCCGCAACGGACGCCCCCGCGTACACCGCACATACCCCTCGCATACACCCCGCCTACCGCGCCAACGGCGCAAACCTGCGCAGCCGCAAGCTGTTGGCGACGACGAACACCGACGAGAACGCCATCGCGGCCCCCGCGATCATCGGGTTGAGCAGCCCCGCCGCGGCCAGCGGCAACGCCGCGACGTTGTACGCGAACGCCCAGAACAGATTCGCCTTGATCGTGGTGAGCGTGCGCCGCGCGAGCCGGATCGCATCCGCCGCGACCCGCAGATCCCCGCGCACCAGCGTCAGATCGCCCGCCTCGATCGCCGCGTCCGTCCCCGTGCCCATCGCGAGCCCCAGGTCCGCCTGCGCGAGCGCCGCCGCGTCGTTGACGCCGTCGCCGACCATCGCGACCGTACGCCCCTGGTCCTGCAACCCGCGCACCACCGCCACCTTGTCCTCGGGCAGCACCTCCGCGTGCACGTCCTCCACCGCGATCCCGACCTCCGCCGCGACCGCCGCGGCCACCGCCGCGTTGTCACCGGTGAGCAGCACCGGCCGCAACCCCAGCGCCCGCAGCCGCCGTACGGCCTCCGCGCTGCCCTCCTTGACCGCGTCCGCGACCACCAGCACGGCCCGCGCGGCGCCGTCCCACGCCACCACCACCGCCGTGCCGCCGCCCGCCTCCGCCGCGGCCTTGGCCTGCGCCAGCTCCGCCGGCAGCGGCATCCCGCGCCCGGTCAGCAGCCGCTCGCGCCCCACCAGCACACTGCGGCCCGCCACCTCGCCCTCGACGCCGAGGCCCGGCAGATTGCGGAAGCCCTCCACCCCGGGCAGCTCCCCGACCCGCTCGGCCGCGCCCGCGGCGATCGCCCGCGCGATGGGGTGCTCGGAGGCGTGCTCCAGCGCGCCGGCCAGCCGCAGCGCCTCCCGCTCCTCGACGCCGCCGGCGACCAGCACCGACCGCAGCGCCATCGCACCGGTCGTCACGGTGCCGGTCTTGTCCAGCACCACCGTGTCCACCGCCCGGGTCGACTCCAGCACCTCCGGGCCCTTGATGAGGATGCCCAGTTGCGCCCCGCGCCCCGTGCCGACGAGCAGCGCGGTGGGCGTGGCGAGGCCGAGCGCGCACGGGCAGGCGATGATCAGCACCGCGACCGCCGCGGTGAACGCCGCCTGCGGCCCCTCGCCGAGCCCCAGCCACACCGCGAGCGTGCCGAGCGCCAGCGCGATCACGACGGGCACGAACACCGCCGAGATACGGTCGGCGAGCCGCTGCGCCGCCGCCTTGCCGTTCTGCGCGTCCTCCACCATGCGGGCCATCCGCGCCAGTTGGGTGTCGGCGCCGATTCGGGTGGCCTCCACGACCAGCCGCCCGCCGGCGTTCACCGTCGCGCCGGTGACCCGGTCGCCGGGGCCGACCTCCACCGGCACGGACTCGCCGGTGAGCATCGAGGCGTCCACGGCGGACGTGCCGTCACGCACCAGCCCGTCGGTGGCGATCTTCTCCCCGGGCCGTACGACGAAGGCGTCGCCGACCGCCAACTCGCCAACGGGCACCCGCACTTCGCGCTCGCCCCGCAGCACCGCCACGTCCCTGGCGCCCAGTTCGAGCAGGGCGCGCAGCGCGGCCCCGGCGCGGCGCTTGGCGCGGGCCTCGAAGTAGCGGCCGGCGAGGATGAAGGCGGTCACGCCGGAGGCCGCCTCCAGGTAGATCTGCCCGCCGCCGTCGCTGCGCGAGACGGTGAGGCGGAAGGAGTCGGTCATGCCGGCCATGCCGGCGTCGCCGAAGAACAGCGCCCACAGCGACCAGCCGAACGCGGCGAGCGTGCCGACCGACACCAGGGTGTCCATGGTCGCTGCTCCGTGCCGCAGGTTCGTCCACGCGGCCCGGTGGAAGGGCCAGCCGACGTACGTGACCACGGGCGCGGCGAGCGTGAGCGACAGCCACTGCCAGTTGTCGAACTGCAGGGCCGGCACCATCGCCAGCACGATCACCGGCAGGGCCAGCACCACGGCGGTGGTCAGCCGCTGGCGCAGCGCGGTCAGTTGGCGGTCGGGCGCGTCCTGGGGCGCCGGGCCGGGAGCGCCTGCCGCGCCGGGGGACCTGCCGGCGGGGGACTTTTCGGCGGGGGGCGGGGGGAGCGCGGCGGTGTAGCCGGTGGCCTCGACCGTCGCGATGAGGTCGCCGACCGCGACGCCGGCGTCGTAGCCGACCTTCGCCTTCTCGGTGGCGTAGTTGACGGTGGCGGTGACGCCGTCCATGCGATTGAGCTTCTTCTCGACCCGGGCGGCGCAGGAGGCGCACGTCATCCCGCCGATCTCCAACTCGACCCACTGCCCGGGGGCCCGCACGACCTGGCCGGGCGCGTGCTCAGGCGCCTGGGCAGGCGCTTGCTCGGGTGCTTGCCCAGGCGCTTGCTGGGCCGCCTGACCGGGCGCCCGCACGACCTGGCCGGGCGCCTGCGCGGGGCCTTGCTCAGGCGTTTGCTCGGGCGCCTGACCGAGCGCCCGCTCGTCGCCGCTGCCGGTCTCCGCCTGCCGTACGCCGGTGCCGTTCGTCACCACTGCGCTCCCCTCACCTTCCCCTGGGCTCGTCTTCCCCCGTGTCGCCGCCTGCCCCGTTGCGGCGGGTCGGCCGCGGCCTGCTCCGGCGGGCTGCGCCGGCGCCGGTGGCTGCGCCGTGCCCGTAGCCGTGCCCGTAGCCGTGCCCGTGCCTTACGGCTCAGGCCCTGCCGACCAGCTCGTAACCCGCCTCGTCCACCGCGGCCCGCAGCGCCGCCTCGTCGACCGGCTGCTCCGAGCCGATCGTCAGCAGCCCGGTCGACGCCACGGCCTTCACCGACGTGACGCCGGGGATCGCGGTGACCTCGCGGGTGATCGCGGACTCGCAGTGCCCGCAGCTCATCCCGGAAACGGAGTAGACCGACTCGGTCATGGTGTGCTCCTCGTCCAACTCGGGGCCGGGGCGGCTCTCTCCGCCCCGCTCACCACCGAGCATATACCCCCTAGGGGTATAACGCGAACACCCCCAGGGGGTATCTCCCGCCCCGGTGCCCGTGCGCCCGCCCCCGAGGGCTCCTCACTCGCCGCCGTCGTCGGCCAGCCGGTCGAGCAGCGCCGCCGCGAGCAGCAGCAACTCCCGCTCCGTGCCATTGAGTTCCGCGTCCATCCGGCGGCGCAGCCAGTCGTCCCGGTACCGCACGTCCCGGGCCATCGCCGCGAACCCGGCCTGCGTCAACTCCAGCACCTGGCTGCGCCCGTCCGTCGCGTCGCGGGTCCGGCTCACCATCCCGTCCCGCGTCAACGCCGCCAGCGTCCGCGTCAGCGACTGCGGCTGCACGTGCAGCGCGGCGGCGATGGCTCTCGGCGCGGACGGCCCCGAACGGTAGAGGTGCGCGAGCACCCCGAGCCGCCCGGTCGGCAACGCGTCCGGTGGCCGCTCGGCCCGCATCCGCCGGGCGAGCCGGTTCACGGCCCGCCGCAACTCGGCGGCGGGGTCGTCGTCGGGGGGTGGAGGAAAAAACATACGGCTCTTTCGTAAGCTCGGCGTACTATCTGAAGCGACCGTCCGACGTATTACGGCCCTATGAGCGCCACCTCGCCGGATATTTCATACGCCCGGCGTACGGACCGACTGGCGCCATGCAGCACCACCCGCCAGGTGTGCCCACCAGCACCTCAAGCGACAACCGCCCGGCGCAACGACAAGCGGACCGTCCGACAACAGGACATCCGCCAACGGAACGTCCGACAAAACGACGAAGGGATGGTCCGCAGTGCTGGACCGGCTGCGACTGCTCGACCCCGGCCGCATACGGCTGCGGACCGCCGCCCGCACGATCCTCGCGGCCCTCGCGGCGCTGCTGATCACCGCGGCCATATGCAAAGCCGCGGGACTGCCCGGTGCGGTGGTGGTGATCGCCACGGTGGTCACGGTCACCCTCGCCCGCACCCTGCACGGCACCAGCCTCGCCCATCGCCTCTCCGCTCTGCTGTACGTGCCCGCGATCGGCGTCCTCGCGGCGTTCGTGGGCCGCTTCATGCTGCACCACACCTGGCTCGGCTCGGCAATGTACGTGGCCGCGATCGCCGCGTCCCGCTACCTGATGCGCTTCGGCGGCACCGTCCGCCGCCTCGGCCGCCTCGCCCTGGCACCGCTGATCTCCGTCATGGTCGTCCCCATCCCGCCCAGCGCCGCCAAGGCCGCCGGCCCGCTGTGGGGCGCCGCCGCCTCCGCGGTCGCGGTGGCCTGCCTGCTCCTGGCCCAGGCCGTCCTCCCCGCCCGCCCGGCCCGCGAGGCCGCCACCGCCGCCCTCGACCTCACCCGCGCCGCCCGCCACCTCCCTTCCCCCCGCGCCCTCACCGCCCTCCACGCCGCCGCCCAAACCACCGCAGCCCGCCTAGAAGCCGCCCACCCCCCCCCCCCCCCCCCCCCCCCCCCCCCCCCCCCAAACCCCCCCCCCCCCCCAAAGACCCCCCCCCCCCCCCCCCCGCCGCCCCCCCCGAGCCGACCCCGGAAGCCCCACAGCCCCTGCCCCCACAAGGCGCCCCCGCCCCTGCGCAGGACGCCCCCGCGGGCGCGCCCTCCCGCCGGCCGGCAATGGCATCCACCCCGGCATCCTTCGCCGCCCTGTCCGCCGCCGTGCTCCGCGCAGAGGTCCTCGCCTACGCCTCCGTACGCCCCGCCCTGCCCCGACCGCCCGGCGCCGCGTCCCAGCCGCCAGACGCCCCCGCCAGGCCCTCCGAAGACCCCGCCGCACCCC
>NZ_JAATEJ010000046.1 GCF_012034175.1 Actinacidiphila epipremni | reverse complement strand
GAGTGGCCCGGCCCCTTCGGCGTACCGGCGTGCCGTCCTGCCGTCCGTCAGGCCGGGACGGACGCCACGCCCGGCTCCAGGAACGGCTTGCCGTTCACCCGCTGCGAGACGCCCTCGCGGTCCAGGTACGGGGTGATCCCGCCCAGGTGGAAGGGCCAGCCGGCGCCGGTGATCAGGCACAGGTCGATGTCCTGCGCCTCGGCGACGACGCCCTCGTCGAGCATCAGCCCGATCTCCTGCGCCACCGCCTCCAGCACCCGCTCGCGCACCTGCGCCTCGGTCAGCACCCGGTCGCCCTGCCGGAGCAGCGCGGCGACCTCCGGGTCCAGCTCGGGGCGGCCGGAGTCGTAGACGTAGAAGCCGCGCTTGCCGGCCCTGACCACCGCCGCGAGGTTCTCCGACACCGTGAAGCGGTCGGGGAAGGCGGCGTGCAGCGTCTCCGAGACGTGCAGGCCGATCGCCGGGCCGACCAGCTCCAGCAGCACCAGCGGCGACATCGGCAGGCCCAGCGGCTCGACCGCCTGCTCCGCCACCGCCACCGGGGTGCCCTCGTCGATGACGTTCTGGATCTCGCCCATGAAGCGGGTCAGGATGCGGTTGACCACGAAGGCCGGCGCGTCCTTGACCAGCACCGCGGTCTTCTTCAGCTTCTTGGCCACCGCGAAGGCCGTCGCGAGTGAGGCGTCGTCGGTGGTCTCGCCGCGGACGATCTCCAGCAGCGGCAGGATCGCCACCGGGTTGAAGAAGTGGAAGCCGACGACCCGCTCGGGGTGCTCCAGCTTCGAGGCCATCTCGGAGACCGACAGCGACGAGGTGTTGGTCGCCAGGATCGCGTCCGGGCGCACCACCGCCTCCAGCTCGGCGAAGACCTTCTGCTTGACGCCCATCTCCTCGAAGACGGCCTCGATGACGAAGTCCGCGTCCGCGAAGGCGGTGGCCTTGTCCAGATGGCCGGTCACCAGGGCCTTGAGGCGATTGGCGGCGTCCTGGCCCAGCCGGCCCTTGGCGAGCAGCTTGTCGACCTCGGCGTGCACGTACCCCACGCCCTTGTCGATCCGCTCCTGGTCGACGTCGGTGAGCACCACCGGCACCTCCAGCCGGCGCACGAACAGCAGCGCCAGCTGCGAGGCCATCAGGCCCGCGCCGACCACGCCGACCTTCGTCACCGGGCGGGCCAGCGCCTTGTCGGGCGCGCCCACCGGGCGCTTGCCGCGCCGCTGGACGAGGTTGAAGGCGTAGATGCCGCTGCGCAGCTCGCCGCCCATGATCAGGTCGGCCAGCGCCCGGTCCTCGGCCTCGAAGCCCTGCCGCAGGTCGCCGTTCCTGGCCGCCGCCACGATGTCGAGCGCGCGGTAGGCCGCGGGCGCCGCGCCGTGCACCTTGCCGTCGGCGATACCGCGCCCGCGGGCGACCGCCTGCTCCCACGCCTCACCGCGGTCCACCTCGGGGCGTACGACCTCGATCTCGCCCCTGAGCACCGCCGCGGTCCACAGCAGCGACTGCTCCAGGAAGTCCGCGGCCTCGAACAGCGCGTCGGCGATGCCCAGTTCGAAGACCTGGGCGCCCTTGAGCTGCCGGTTCTGGTTGAGCGAGTTCTCGATGATGACGGTGACCGCGCGGTCGGCGCCGACGAGGTTGGGCAGCAGCGTGCAGCCGCCCCAGCCGGGCACCAGGCCGAGGAAGACCTCGGGCAGCGAGAAGGCCGGCACCGACGCGGAGACCGTGCGGTAGGTGCAGTGCAGGCCCACCTCGACGCCGCCGCCCATGGCCGCGCCGTTGTAGTAGGCGAAGGTCGGCACCGCGAGCGAGGACAGCCGCTTGAAGACCTCGTGGCCGCCGCGGCCGATGGCCAGCGCGTCCTCGTGGCGCTTCAGCAGCTCCACGCCCTTGAGGTCGGCGCCGACGGCGAAGATGAACGGCTTGCCGGTGATGCCGACGCCGGTGATCGTGCCGTCCGCCGCCTCCTTCTCGACCTGGTCGATGGCGGCGTCGAGGTTGGCCAGCGACTGCGGGCCGAAGGTGGTGGGCTTGGTGTGGTCCAGGCCGTTGTCCAGCGTGATCAGCGCGAAGCGCCCGGCGCCGGGCAGCTCCAGGTGCCGTACGTGGGCGCTGGTGACGACCTCGCCGGGGAAGAGCTCGGCCGCACCCTTGAGGAGTTCCGAGGTGGTGCTCACTTGCCGCTCCCGTCGAAGTATGGGTTCTCCCAGACCACCGTGCCGCCCATGCCGAAGCCGACGCACATGGTGGTGATGCCGTAGCGCACCTGCGGCTGGTCCTCGAACTGCCGGGCCAGCTGCGTCATGAGCCGCACCCCGGAGGAGGCCAGCGGGTGGCCGAAGGCGATGGCGCCGCCGTACTGGTTGACCCGCGGGTCGTCGTCGGCGATGCCGTAGTGGTCCAGCAGCGACAGCACCTGCACGGCGAACGCCTCGTTGACCTCGATCAGGCCGATCTGCTCCATCGTCAGGCCCGCCTTGGCCAGCGCCTTCTCGGTGGCCGGGATCGGGCCGATGCCCATGACCTCCGGCTCGACGCCGGCGAAGGCGTACGACACCAGGCGCATCTTGACCGGCAGCTCCAGCTCGCGCGCGACGTCCTCGGCGGCCAGCAGCGAGGCGGTCGCGCCGTCGTTGAGGCCCGCGGAGTTGCCGGCGGTGACCTTGCCGTGCGGCCGGAACGGCGTCTTGAGGCCGGCCAGCTGCTCCAGCGTGGTGCCCGGGCGCATCGGCTCGTCGGCGGTGGCGAGGCCCCAGCCGGTCTCGCCGCCCTCGGGTGTGGTGCGGCGGATCGCGATCGGCACCAGGTCCGGCTGGATCTTCCCGTCGGCGTACGCCTTGGCGGCCTTCTCCTGGCTGCGCACCGCGTACTCGTCGGCCCGCGACTTGGTCAGCCGCGGGAACCGGTCGTGCAGGTTCTCCGCGGTCATGCCCATGAACATCGCGGACTCGTCGACCAGCTTCTCCGAGACGAACCGCGGGTTGGGGTCCACGCCCTCGCCCATCGGGTGCCGCCCCATGTGCTCGACACCGCCGGCGACCACCACGTCGTACGCGCCGAACGCGATCCCGCCGGCCGTCGTCGTCACCGCCGTCATCGCGCCCGCGCACATCCGGTCGACGGAGAAGCCCGGCACGGTCGTCGGCAGCCCGGCGAGGATGCCCGCGGTCCGGCCCAGGGTCAGCCCCTGGTCGCCGATCTGCGTGGTCGCCGCGACCGACACCTCGTCGATACGCCCCGGGTCCAGCCCGGGGTTGCGCCGCAGCAGCTCCCGGATGCACTTGATGACCAGGTCGTCCGCCCTGGTCTCGTGGTAGATGCCCTTCGGGCCCGCCTTGCCGAACGGGGTACGGACACCGTCGACGAAGACGACGTCCCTCGCAGTACGCGGCACGACCAGCTCCCTCTTGATTGTGTTCACTCGCCTCCGGCCACATGCTACTCGCGGGTAACCGAGGGGGACAGTGCAACCCCGGGAAGCGGTGTAGGTCACACCGGAAGGGGCTACTGCGGCGGCGCGGGGCGGGCGGCCAGGGACTTGGTCAGCAGCGGGGTGGTGAGCTGGATCTGCCAGGGACGCGCGCCGAGGTCGGCCAGCGTCGCGGCGACCGCCTCGGGGGTGGTCTCGGCCGGCGGCGACCAGCACAGCCGGCGCACGGTGTCCGGGGTGATCAGGTTCTCCTGCGGCAGGTTCAGCTCGTCCGCGAGCGCGGTGACCGCGGCGCGGGCCGCCGACAGCCGGGCGGCGGCGGCCGGGTCCTTGTCGGCCCAGGCGCGCGGCGGCGGCGGGCCGTTGTAGGCGGCGGTCGGCTGCGGCAGCTCCCGCTCGGGCAGGCCGCGGGCCCGGTCGACGGCGGCCTGCCACTGGTCGAGCTGGCGGCGGCCCATCCGGTGCCCGAAGCCGGGCAGTGCCGCCAGCGCTTGCACGTTCGGCGGGTTCTCCAGCGCCGCCGTCACGATCGCCGCGTCGCTGAGCACCCGGCCGGGGGAGACGTCCCGCTCCCGCGCGGCCCGGTCGCGCGCCAGCCACAGCTCGCGCACCACGCCGATCTGCCGGCGCCGGCGCACCTTGTGCATCCCGGACGTACGCCGCCACGGGTCGACCCGCGGCGGGGGCGGCGGGGCCGCGGCGATCGCGGCGAACTCCTGGAGCGCCCAGTCCAGCTTGCCCTGGGTGCGCAGCTCCTCCTCCAGCGCGTCGCGCAGGTCCACCAGCAGCTCCACGTCCAGCGCGGCATAGCGCAGCCACGGCTCGGGCAGCGGGCGGGTGGACCAGTCGACCGCGGAGTGGCCCTTCTCCAGCGCGTAGCCGAGCACCTGCTCGACCATCGCGCCGAGCCCGACCCGCGGGAAGCCCGCCAGCCGGCCGGCGAGCTCGGTGTCGAACAGCGCGGTGGGGTGCATGCCCAGCTCCGTCAGGCACGGCAGGTCCTGCGTCGCGGCGTGCAGCACCCACTCCGTACCCGCCAGCGCGGAGTTCAGCGTCGTGAGGTCGGGGCATCCCACCGGGTCGATCAGCGCGGTCCCTGCTCCGGCGCGGCGCAGCTGGACCAGATAGGCCCGCTGCCCGTAGCGGTAGCCGGAGGCACGCTCGGCGTCGACGGCGACCGGGCCCGAGCCCGCGGCGAAAGCGGCGACGACCCCTTCCAGGGCCTGCGGATCTGCGGTCACCGGCGGGATTCCGTCGCGCGGGTCCAGCAACGGGACCGGCGCCGGGGCTTGCGCGGGGGCGGTTTCTCTGGCGTCGGTCACCTGTCAAGGGTAGCCGCGCCGCACACCTGCCGGTGGGGCTTGCCCCACTTGTCCCGTATCACCCCTGCCGGGCCGCCCGCCGGGGCCGAGGGGGCGGAACGTTCCGCCCCCTGCGGGGCACGGCTGCGCGCGGGCTCAGTGGATGATGCCGGTGCGCAGCGCGACCGCCACCATCCCCGCCCGGTCACCCGTGCCGAGCTTGCGCGCGATACGGGCCAGGTGGCTCTTGACCGTCAGCGCCGACAGGCCCATCGAGACCCCGATCGCCTTGTTGGACTGGCCCTCGGCGACCAGTCTGAGCACCTCCACCTCGCGGCCCGACAGCTCCCGGTAACCGCTGCCCGGGTGGCCGCCCGAGCCGGGCGGGCGGCGCTGCATACGCGCGGCGGTGGCACCCAGCGGCGCCAGGCCCGGACGGCCGGCCATGGAGCCCGGGGTGTTGCGGGTGCCGGTCACCACATAGCCCTTGACGCCGCCGGCCAGCGCGTTGCGCACCGCGCCGATGTCGTCGGCGGCGGACAGCGCCAGCCCGTTGGGCCAGCCCGCCGCCCGCGTCTCGGCGAGCAGGGTCAGGCCGGAGCCGTCGGGGAGATGGACGTCGGCGACGCAGATGTCGCGGGGATTGCCTACCCGGGGACGGGCCTCGGCGATCGACGAGGCCTCGATCACATCCCGCACCCCGAGAGCCCACAGGTGTCGGGTGACCGTGGAACGCACGCGGGGGTCGGCCACGACGACCATGGCCGTCGGCTTGCTGGGACGGTAGGCGACCAGGCTCGTGGGCTGCTCGAGAAGAACGGACACCGGGCCTCCTGTGGCAAAGGGGACTGAAAGGGTCACAGTTTCCTTCGGCAGCAAGCGGCCCGGCCTTTAGGGAAAGATCACGATTTGTTGCACATCAATTACGGCAAACCGGACGGCCGCTCGAACGCCAGAGCAGCAGCGGCACGCACGGCCGCCCCGTCAGGTGCGCCGCTTGGGCAGCGGCACCACACCGGCCGCCCCCCGCGCCGGCGCGTCCTCCGACGGCGGCAGGCCCGCGCACGCGCACAGCAGGTCGCACCACGCCGCCAGATGCGCCGCGACGTCGATCAGCCCGCCCGGGCGCTCCCGCGGCGACCACGAGGCCCGCAGCTCGATCCGGGTCTCGTCCGCCCGCTCCGCGAGCCCGCCGAAGAAGTGCGACGACGCGCGCGAGACCGTACCGCTCGGCTCGTCGTGCTCCGCGCCGCGCGCCGCCAGCGCCCCGGTCAGCCACGACCAGCTCACCTCGGGCAGCAGCGGGTCGGCGGCCATCTCCGGCTCCAGGTCGGCCCGTGCGAGCGTCACCAGCCGGAACGTGCCCGACCACGCCTCGTGGCCGCGCGGCTCGTGCAGCAGCACCAGCCGCCCGTCGGCCAGCTCCTCCCCGCCGGCCAGGACCGCCGCCTCCAGCGCGTAGGCGTACGCCGCGAGCCGGCGCGGCGCGGCCACCTCCTCGATCCGCACCTCCGGCCGCACCCGCGCCCCCCGCAGGGCCTCCACCGCGTGCTGAAAAGGAAAGGGGACGGCGTCGTCCTCGCCGACGTGTCCATGCACCGCTGCCATGCCCGGAAGACTAGGCCGCCCGCGGCGTCCGCGTGCGCAACAACACCCCACACGGGCATCCCGGGCCCCGCAACCGGGTTCCCGTACCGGCGTGGGAGGATCGGGACGTGAGCGTGCACCAGCAGACCGCTGCTTCCCCCTTCATCCGCGCCTGCCGCAACGAGCCCGTCCCGCACACCCCCGTGTGGTTCATGCGCCAGGCCGGCAGGTCGCTCCCGGAGTACCTGAAGGTACGCGAGGGCATCCCGATGCTGGAGTCGTGCATGCGGCCCGAGCTCGTCACCGAGATCACCCTCCAGCCGGTGCGGCGGCACAAGGTCGACGCGGCGGTCTACTACAGCGACATCGTCGTGCCCCTCAAGGCCATCGGCCTCGACCTGGACATCAAGCCGGGCGTCGGCCCGGTCGTCGCCGACCCGATCCGCACCCGGCAGGACCTCGACCGGCTGCGCGCCCTCGACCCCTCCGACGTCCCCTACGTCACCGAGGCCGTCGGCCTGCTGACCGCCGAGCTGGGGCAGACCCCGCTCATCGGCTTCGCCGGCGCGCCCTTCACCCTGGCCAGCTACCTCGTCGAGGGCGGCCCGTCGCGCAACCACGAGCGCACCAAGGCCCTCATGTACGGCGACCCCGAGCTGTGGCACGACCTCCTCGACAAGCTCGCCGACATCACCGCCGCCTTCCTGAAGGTCCAGATCGAGGCGGGCGCGAGCGCCGTGCAGCTCTTCGACTCCTGGGTCGGCGCGCTCTCCCCGGCCGACTACCGGCGCTACGTGCTGCCGTCCTCGGCGAAGGTCTTCCGGGCCGTCGCCGGCCACGGCGTGCCCCGCATCCACTTCGGCGTCGGCACCGGCGAACTGCTCGGCCTCATGGGCGAGGCCGGCGCCGACGTCGTCGGCGTCGACTGGCGCGTCCCCCTCGACGAGGCCGCCCGCCGCGTCGGCCCCGGCAAGGCCCTCCAGGGCAACCTCGACCCAGCGGTGCTCTTCGCCCCGACCACCGCGGTGGAGTCCAAGACCCGCGAGGTCCTGTCCGCCGCAGCCCAGTCCGCCACGGGCCACATCTTCAACCTCGGCCACGGCGTCCTCCCCACAACCCCCCCCGACGCCCTCACCCGCCTCGTGGACTTCGTCCACCGCACCACCCAGGCGATCTGATCCCACCCACCCCCCCCGCAGACGGCCACCCACCGGACGAGAGGCGGCCACCCACGACGGGAGCGGGAGGGGGCGATCCGGGGGGTGCCCCCGCAGGACTGCGCACGACAAGAGGTCACCGGACGAGCGGCGAGGTCGATGTGCGCAGTCCGAGGAGGTACCCCCCGGAGTGCCCCCGACCCCTACTCGCCGGACCCCGCCGCACCACCCCCGCGCGGCGCCTGCCGCGGCATCGGCGGCGCGACCGGAACCTCCCGGTCCTCCTCCGGCTCCCCCGCGCCCTCCTCCGGATGCCTGGGCAGCGGCTCGGAACCGACGAACCTCTTCTCGCCCCACCGCGCCGGCTCCACCCGCCGCGGCACCCACCGCCGCCGCACCACCCGGTACGCCACCAGCAGCAGCGCCACCACCGCCAGGAACGGCAACATCGCCGACACCGCCACAAACACCGCCCGCAGCGCCAGGTAGAACGCGTGCCAGCCCCCCCGCAGCGCATGCCCGACCTGCGTCCAGAAGCCGTCGTGCGCCACCTTCGGCTCCTTGCGCGGCGCCGCCGTGACCGGCGGCTCGGTCAAGGTGAGCGAGATCGTCGCCAGATTCGTCTGCTCCGCCAGCGACGACTCCTGCGCCTCCAGCGACTCCAGCGCCGCCTCACGCGTGCTCAGCTCGCTCTCCAGCGACACCACGTCGTCCAGGTCGGTCGCCTGGTCCATGAGCTTGCGCACCCGGTCCACACTGGCCTGCTGCGACTTCACCCGGCTCTGCACGTCCACCACCTGCCCGGTGACGTCCTGCACGCTCACCTTCCGCGACAGCAGGGTCCCCAGCTTCGCCAGATCGTCCAGCACCGACTCGTACGCCGCCGGCGGCACCCGCAGCTGCACGGTGGACGTGGCGTGCCCGGCCGAGTCGACCTCGGTGTTCTCGTTGCCCGAATACCCGCCGGCGGACGCCGCCAGCGCCCGGGCCTGCGTGAGCACGTCGGCGACATGCGGGGTGCGCACGCTCAGGCTCGCCGTCCGCACCAAATACTTCGCCGAGAGCTGCGGCGCCTTGCCGCCGCCCTTCGCGGACGAGGGCGCGCTCGCCCCCGTCGAACCCGAGCCGTTGTCCTGGACCGCGCCGGTCCCGGCCACGGGCGGCGCCGGCGCACTGTGCGCGGAGCCCGCGGCCTTGTCGCTCGAGTCCACCGACGACGCGCTGCACCCGGCGACGGCGAGCGTCCCGGCCAGCAGCAGCGCCGCCGCCGCACCGGTACGCCGCCGGGCCCGCCTGCGGCGCCGCGCGCCGGCGTCGGACCCGGCAAGAACGGTGCGTCTGGCGCCGCCGGCGCCCGACGCGGGCTTTCCCACTCTGAGACTCATGTCAATTCCCCCCAGCGACAGGGCTGTTGTGTGGTGCCACTGAATGGACGGACGCCGCCGCGATCCCGTTGCGGTCCTGCGGTAGCGATGGCATCACGTTCGGAACTCGATCCGGCGTCTGAGACAGTGGACGTATGAGCCCCTCGCACACCGGTCCGGCCGCGGCGGCGGCGTCCGCCGGCCACAGCGCAGCCCCCGCGACCCCAGGCCATGTGGTCGTCGTCGGCGGCGGCATCTCCGGCCTCGCCGCCGCCCACCGGCTCGCCGGCGCCGGCGCCCGGGTGACCGTGCTGGAGGCCACGTCCCGGCTCGGCGGCAAGCTGCACGCCGACGAGATCGCCGGCGTGCCCGTCGACCTCGGCGCCGAGTCGCTGCTGGCCCGCCGCCCCGAGGCGGTGGGCCTGGCCCGCGAGGTCGGGCTCGGCGACGACCTGGAGCCGCCCGCCGTGCTCGGCGCGACGGTGTGGACCCGCGGCCGGCTGCGCCCCATGCCCAAGGGCCACGTCATGGGCGTCCCCGGCGACCTCGGCCCGCTCGCCGCCTCCGGCGTGATCTCGCCCGCGGGCCTGGCCCGTATCCCGCTCGACCACGTCCTGCCGCGCACCGCGATCGACGGCGACGTCGCCGTGGGGGAGTACGTCGCCGCGCGGCTCGGCCGCGAGGTCGTCGACCGGCTCGTGGAGCCGCTGCTCGGCGGGGTCTACGCCGGCAACGCCTACCGCATCTCGCTGCGCGCCGCCGTGCCGCAGCTGTACGCCGCCGCCGCGGGCGGGCGCTCGCTCATCGAGGCCGCCCGCGGCATCCAGCGCAGGGCCGCCGCGTCCACCGCGACCGGGCCGGTCTTCCACGGCATACGCGGCGGGGTCGGCCGGCTGCCGCTCGCCGTCGCCGACGCCTGCCGGGCCGCGGGCGTCGTCATCGAGACCGGCGCCCCGGTGCGCGAGCTGCACCGTACCGGCCCGCACGGCTGGCGGGTGGTGCTCGCCGGCCGGGTCCTCGACGCCGACGCCGTCGTGCTCGCCGTCCCGGCGCCGGCCGCCGCCCGCCTGCTGGAGGCGGAGTCGCCGGCCGCCGCGGGCGAGCTCGCGGGCGTGGACTACGCGAGCATGGCGCTGGTCACCATGGCCTTCCGCCGCGCGGACCTGGCCCGGCTGCCGCAGTCCAGCGGCTTCCTCGTGCCCCCCGTCGACGGCCGCACGATCAAGGCGTCGACCTTCTCCAGCCGCAAGTGGGGCTGGCTGGACAAGGCCGGCGGCGACACCGCGGTGCTGCGCACCTCCGTCGGCCGGCACGGCGACGAGGGCGACCTCGCGTGGGACGACGCCGACCTCGTACGCCTCTCGCGCGAGGACCTGGCCGAGGCGGTGGGCCTGCGGGCCGCGCCGGTCGCCGCCCGGGTCACCCGGTGGGACGCCGGGCTGCCGCAGTATCCGGTGGGGCACCTGGACCGGGTCGCCCGGATCCGCGAGCACGTCGGCAAGCTGCCCGGGCTCGCCGTGTGCGGCGCCCCGTACGACGGTGTCGGCATCCCGGCGTGCATCGGCAGCGGGCAGCGCGCCGCGACCGAGGTGCTGGCCACCCTGGTGCCCGGCGCCGAGGACGGCGCGGGAGAATAGCCGCATGACCGACTCCACCCCCGCCGACCACGCCCGCGACACCGCCGAGGAAGCCCCGGCGCACGCCAAGGCGCCGAACGCCGGCAAGAAGGCCAAGGACCTCAACGACGTCATCCGCTACACCCTCTGGTCCGTCTTCCGGCTGCGCGCCCCGCTCCCGGAGGACCGCACCGGCTACGCGGACGAGGTCGAGGAGCTGTTCGCGCAGCTCGCCGCCAAGGACGTCACCGTCCGCGGCACATACGACCTGTCCGGCCTGCGGGCCGACGCCGACCTGATGATCTGGTGGCACGCGGAGACCGCGGAGGCGCTCCAGGAGGCGTACAACCTCTTCCGCCGCACCCGGCTGGGCCGGGCGCTGGAGCCGGTGTGGTCCAACATGGCGCTGCACCGCCCCGCGGAGTTCAACAAGTCGCACATCCCGGCCTTCCTCGCCGATGAGAACGCGCGCGACTACGTGAGCGTCTACCCGTTCGTCCGCTCCTACGACTGGTACCTGCTGCCCGACGAGGACCGCCGCCGGATGCTCGCCGACCACGGCAAGATGGCCCGCGGCTACCCGGACGTGCGCGCCAACACCGTCGCGTCGTTCTCGCTCGGCGACTACGAGTGGATCCTCGCCTTCGAGGCGGACGAGCTGCACCGCATCGTCGACCTCATGCGGCACCTGCGGGCGTCCGAGGCGCGGATGCACGTCCGCGAGGAGGTGCCGTTCTACACCGGGCGCCGCCGCCCGGTCGCGGAACTGGTGGCCGGGCTCGCCTGAGCCGCCCGCAAGCCCTGCCCGCCCCCGCTTTCACCCCGCCCGTGAGGCCTGCGCCGCGTCGTACGCCTCGCGGGCGTCGAGCACGGCCTCGATGTGCCGCTCCGACCACGCCTTGACCGCCGCCAGCACCGGCAGCAGGTCGCGCCCGACGGGCGTCAGCGCGTAGTCCACCCGGACCGGCACGGCCGCCGTCACCATACGCGTCACCATGCCGTCGCGCTCCAGCGCGCGCAGCGTCTGCGTGAGCATCTTCTGGCTCACCCCGGCGATCCGCCGGGCCAGTTCCGCGTACCGCTGCGGCCCGTCGGCGAGCGCGTTGACGACCAGGGTCGTCCACTTGTCGCCCATCCGCTCCAGCAGCTGCCGCGAGGGGCAGGTCGCGAGGTAGGCGTCGTAGGCGACACGCGCCTCGGCGCGGCGCTGAGCTGCGCTCTTCGTCGGCATGGCCCGCTCCCGTCGCTTCCCCGCGGGGGGCCGCGGGTGCCTTACGCACTTCCAGGTGCCTACTTACCGGAAGAGAGTACCGCTGCCTAGGTTCGCAGGGCGGGGCACGAACGGCCCCGGCTGGACGGACGTTGTGAGGCAGGAAGTGAGTGCGGTCATGAGTGACGCGGTCGTGGACGGGGCGCAGGGCGCCCGGGGCGCGGTCATGCGGGCGGTGGTGGTCCGGGAGTTCGGCGGCCCCGAGGCGCTCCAGGTGGTACGCGAGCCGGTGCCGCGGCCCGGCCCGGGGCAGGTGCGGATCGCGGTCGAGGCGGCGGGCGTCAACCCCGTGGACCTCGGGGTGCGCTCCGGCGGGATCGTCGCGATCGGCTTCGCGACGCCGCGCGAGCAGTACGGCGTCGGGTGGGACGTGGCGGGCCGGGTCGACGCCGTGGGGCCCGGCGCGGACTTCGCCGTGGGGGACCGGGTCGTCGGCCTCGTCGACCGGCTGGACCTGCGCACCGGCGCCTACGCAGACCACGTCGTGCTGGACGGCGCCGCGGTCGGCCGGGCGCCCCGCGCCGCCTCCGCCGCCGAGGCGGCGACCCTCCCGCTCAACGCCCTCACCGCCGACCAGGGCCTGGACCTGCTCGACCTCCCGCCGGGCGGCACGCTCCTGGTCACCGGCGCGGCCGGCGGCGTCGGCGGCTTCGCGGTGCAGCTCGCGGTGCTGCGCGGCCTGCGGGTCGCGGCGCTGGCCGGCGCGGCCGACGAGCAACTGGTCCGGGGCCTGGGCGCGGCCCACTTCGTCCCCCGCGGCGTCCCCGGCGTCGCCGACGCGGTCAGGGCATGGGCCCCCGGCGGGGTGGACGGCGTCCTCGACGCGGCGCTGCTCAAGGCCGACGCGCTCGAAGCGCTGCGCGGCGGTGGCGCCCTCGTCGCCGTCGGCTACGGCGCCGACCCCACGCCCCGCCGCGGCACCCGGGTGCACAACGTCTGGATCCGCGCGGACGGCCCCCGGCTCACCGAGCTCGCCGCTCTCGCCGACGCCGGCCTGCTCTCCCTGCGGGTGGCCGGCACCTACCCCCTGGAGGAGGCCGCGACCGCCCACGCCCGGCTCGCCGCGGGCGGCGTACGGGGCCGGCTGGTGCTGCTGCCCTAAGGCAACTGCGCCCGCAGCGCCGGATGGTCGGCGACGACCGTGGCGGAGCCGGGGGCGATCTCGGTGAAGCCGGCGTCGCGGACCAGCGGGAGCGGGCCCGAGGTGAGCCGGGACCAGGCGCGCGGGGCGGCGGTGCGCACCGCGAGCGGGAAGCCCGCCTCCCGCCAGGCCGCGCGCTGCTCCTCGTCCAGCTCCCACCACGCCAGCTGGGCGCCGTGCCCGGCCTGCGCCATGGCCTTGCCCGCGGACATCGCGACCTCGGGGTTGAGCCACAGCACCGGTTCCGCGGGGTCCGGGGTGAGCGGCGGCTCGGGGTCGTCCAGCTCGGTGCCGGAGACCTGGAGCTTGGCGAGGTCCTTGGGCCAGGCGTCCAGTGGCACCGGCGGGTAGACCCGCACCTGCGCGGTCACGCCGGTGACGGTGATGCCGGGCAGCGCCTCGGCCCGCCGCCACTCCGCGCCCCTGGCCCGCCGTACGACCTTGCGGATCCGGGCGTCCTGCCAGTCGTGCACGGCCTGCGTCCACACACCGTCCGCGGCGGTCGCCCGCTCGTCGGACAGCAGGGTCAGCACCGCGCGGGCGGCGGTCTCCATCGCGTCGGTACGGGCCGGCGGGGCGTCGCGCTCCAGCCGTACGACGAGCGGCAGGACGAACTGCGGCGCCGCGTCCCGCTCGGCGGCGCTGTGCTGGAAGGGGCTGGTCACCCGCCCAGTCTGCCACCGCCGCTTGGCCCGCTGCGGCCGGTGGGCCAGGATGGGCCCCGTGCCGCCTCCGCCACCGCCGCCCGCCTGCCTGCGACTCGACGCCGTGGGGCGGCGCTACGGCCTGCGCGGGCCGTGGGTGCTGCGCTCGGTCACGCTGGACGTGCCGCCCGGGTCGCTGGTCCGGGTCGAGGGCGCGAACGGCAGCGGCAAGTCGACGCTGCTGCGGCTGATCGCCGGGATCGACCGCCCGACCGCGGGCCGCGTCACGGGCCGCCCCGCGGCCACCGCGTACGTACCCGAGCGCTTCCCGGCCGCGCTGCCCTTCCCGGCGCTGCGCTACCTCACCCACCTCGGCGCCGTCCGCGGCCTGCCCGCCGCCGCCGCGCGCGAGCGGGCCGGGTATTGGCTGGACCGCTTCGGCATCGCGGGGTACGCCCGCACCCCGCTGGACGAGCTGTCCAAGGGCACCTGCCAGAAGGTCGCGGTCGCCCAGGCCCTGCTCGCCGACCCGCAGTTGCTGGTGCTGGACGAGGCGTGGACGGGCCTGGACACCGCCGCCCGCGCCACCCTCGACGCCGCCGTACGGGCCCGCGTCGCGGCCGGCGCGACGGTCGTCCTCGTCGACCACGACCCCGCCCGCCTCGCCGACGAGCAGGCCCTCACGGTGACCGTCCCGACGACGGCCGAGGGCGTCCTGACGTCCCGCACGACGCCGACACCGGCCATGGTCCCCACCCGCCCGGCGCCTGCCCCGGCCCACAGGGCGTCGGACCCCGCGGGCGCCGCACCGGTCGTCCCGCCCGGCCGTACGGTGCCGGCGCCCGTCCCGGCCCGTGCGCCGGCCGACCCGGCGCCCGCGCGAGCCGCGAGCCCGGCCGCGGCAGCCGCACCGGCCGGGGACGTACCGCCGCAGGCCGCCGACCACGCCGCGGGGAGCGTGCCCCCGGGAGCCGCCGCTCCCGGGGGCGTACCGCCGGGCGAGATCCTCATCGAGGCGACCGGCGCCGGGGAGCCCCCCGAGGCCGTCCGGCCGTACGCCGTCGCGTCGTCGGCCGCGGGGCTGCGGCTGCACGTCCCGGCGGCGGGCTCCGACGCCGTCCTGCGGGCCCTCCTCGGGGCCGTGCCGCCCTGGCACGTCACGGCCGTACGCCCCCGTGCGCCCGCCGTGGCCGCACCGCCGGCGCCGCCCCCGTACACGCAGGTCCGCACCCGGCGCCGCGCACTGGCGCTGCTGCGCTACCAGGCCGACCTGCTCGCGCGCTCCCACCGCTGGCTCGCCCCGCTGCTCGGGTACGGCGCGGTGATGGCGGTGGGCGTCGCGACGGGGCAGCCGCTGCTCGGCTCGCTCGGTTACGCGGCGGCGCTGCTGCTGCCGGTCACGGCGTGGATGGTGCGGGTGTGCGTGGGCAGCGAGCCGGCCGCCGCGCGGGCCTGCACGGCCTCGGCGGTCGGGCCCGGGCGGGCGCAGGCCGGGGCGCTGATGACGGGGCTGCTGGCCGCGGCGGTGCTGGGGGCGGCCGGGACGGCGGTCGTGGCCGCGGCCAGCGGGGCGTACGCCGACGACATGAGCACCGCCGTGCCGGTGGGGCCCGCGACGCTCGCGGGGCTGCTGGCCGCGGCGGTGTCGCTGCTGCTCGGTACCGCGGTCGGCGCGCTCACCAACCCGCCGCTGGTACCGGGGCGGGGCTGGTCGCTGCTGGTCACCGCGCTCGGCGCGGGCGCCGTCCTGCTGGTGTCCGGCTCGCCCGCGCAGGCCGCCGTGACCGGCCTGGTCACCGGCTCGCGCACCGGCGCCGTCCACTACCCGCTGCTGCCGCTCGGGCCCGCCGCCCTGGCCGCCGCGGCGGCCTGCTGGCTGTCCTGCCGCGCGGTGGCGCGCCTGGGCCCGCGGTAGCCGGCCGGACCCGCGCCCGTACCCTTTCGAAACTTTCGAAGGCCGCCACGCCCCGGGCGGCGTCACGCCCTGAGCCCATGGCCCCGGCCGACCGGTCAGGCCGCCGAAATCGGAGCCAACACACCCTGACCAGCCCCAACTCTCCGCCTGCCCCGCCACAGTGGACAGAAAGCTTTCGAAATTTCTACCGAAAGTATTGACTCCCGGAGGCCACGGTCCAGACTGTTCCGCGTCGTCGATGTCGTGTCGGCGGCACGCACTGCCCCCACACCAGTGCCAGGAGGGAACCCCCCATGAAGTCCCTGAAATCCGTGACGCGCCGCAGACGGCCCGTCAAGGCCGCCCTCCGCGGCCTGCTCGCCGTCGCGGCGACGGTCATGGTCGCCTTCGCGCTCCCCGGCGCGGCCCATGCGGACACCACCGTCAACTCCAACAGCACGGGCACCAATAACGGGTACTTCTACTCGTTCTGGAGCCAGGACAGCGGCCAGGCGTCGATGACGCTGGGCTCGGGCGGCCAGTACAGCACCACGTGGAACAACGTGACGAACTTCGTGGCCGGCAAGGGCTGGAACCCGGGCACGACCTCCCCGGTCACGTACTCGGGTACCTGGAACTGCAACGGCAACTGCTACCTGAGCCTGTACGGCTGGACCACGAACCCGCTGATCGAGTACTACATCGTCGACAACTACGGGAACTACAACCCGAGTTCGGGCGCCACCAAGCTCGGCTCGGTCAACAGCGACGGCAGCACGTACGACCTGTACCGCACGCAGCGCGTCAACCAGCCCTCGATCGAGGGAACGGCGACGTTCTACCAGTACTGGGCGATCCGCCAGGCCAAGCGCACCGGCGGCACGATCAGCGTCGCGAACTTCTTCAACGCGTGGGCGCAGGCCGGCCTGAACCTCGGCACCCCGAACTACGAGATCCTGGCCACCGAGGGCTACGGCTCCTCCGGCAGCTCCAACATCACCGTCGGCTCCGGCGGCGGCAGCACCGGCGGGACCACGACCGGCGGCACGACCGGCGGAAACAACGGGGGCACCACCGGCGGCACCACCGGAGGGACGACGGGCGGCACCACCGGCGGAAACAACGGCGGCACCACGGGCGGGTCGACCGGCGGCACGGGCGGCGGCGGCTGCTCGGCGGCCTTCACCAACTCCTCCGACTGGGGCTCGGGCTTCACCGGAGCGGTGAACGTCAAGAACAACGGCTCCTCGGCCATCAACGGCTGGACGGTGAAGCTCACCTTCCCGGGCAACCAGAAGATCACCAGCCTGTGGAGCGGCAGCTACACGCAGTCCGGCAACACGGTGACCGTGACCAACGCCAGCTACAACGGCAACCTGGGCGGCGGCGCGAGCACGTCCTTCGGCTTCAACGCCGACTACTCGGGCAGCAACGGCGCCCCGACGGTCTCCTGCACCACGAGCTGACCGCCGGCTGATCCACCCGAGCCCGAGGGTCCGCGGCCCGAGGGGTTCGCGCCGAAGGGGTGGGTACCGACGGTACCCACCCCTTCGCCGTGCGTGTGTCCGGTCACTCCCCTTCGGGCGCCAGCCGCAGGGAGATCGAGTTGATGCAGTAGCGCTGGTCGGTCGGCGTCCCGTACCCCTCGCCCTCGAAGACATGGCCCAGGTGCGAGCCGCAGCGGGCGCACCGCACCTCCGTGCGGACCATGCCCATGGAGCGGTCCTGGATCAGCTCGACGGCCTTGCTGTCGGCCGGGTCGTAGAACGACGGCCAGCCGCAGTGCGACTCGAACTTCGTGTCGGAGCGGAACAGCTCGGCGCCGCACGCGCGGCACGAGTAGACGCCCTCGGTCTTGGTGTCGGTGTACTCACCGGTGAAGGGACGCTCGGTGCCGGCCTGGCGCAGGACCGCGTACTCCTGCGGTGACAGTTCGGCGCGCCACTGCTCGTCGGTCTTGTTCACTTCGTACGACATGGAGGTCCTCTCAGCTGCCGAGGCGGGCCAGAATCCGTGGTCCGAGGTCGGTCACGTCGCCCGCACCCATGGTGAGAACGAGATCACCCGGCTTCGCCATTCCTGCCACGGCCTCCGCGACCGCCTCGCGGTCCGGTTCCGGTGTCACGTCGGCGCCCGCGGCCCGCGCGGCGGCCACGATCAGCGCGCTCGTCACGCCCGGGATCGGGTCCTCGCGGGCCGGGTAGATCTCCAGCACCAGCGAGGCGTCGGCGAGCGCGAGCGCCCGGCCCATCTCGGCGCCGAGCTCGCGGGTGCGGCTGAACAGATGCGGCTGGAAGACCACCAGCACCCGCCCGCCCTCGCCCGCGGCGGCCCGGATCGCCTCCAGGTCGGCGGTCATCTCGGTGGGGTGGTGCGCGTAGGAGTCGATGACCTGCACCCCGGCCGCCTCGCCCTTGAGCTGCAGCCGCCGCTTGACGCCGGTGTACGCGGCGATCGCCCCGGCCAGCTCCTCGGCCGGCACCCCGAGCGCGACGCCCGCGGCGAGCGCCGCGACCGCGTTGAGGGCGTAGTGGCGGCCGGGCACGGACACGGTGAACGCCAGCGGCCGGCCGTCCAGGACGACGGCGACCTCGCTGGTCAGGCCGTGCGGGGTGATACGGGTGACCCGGACGTCGGCGCCGGCCGCCTCGCCGACCGTCACGATCCGCAGCGGCCGGCCCGCGGCCCGTACCCGGCGGGTCAGCTCGACCGCGCCGGGCTGGTCGGCGGAGACCACCAGAGTGCCGCCGGGACGCACCTTGCCGACGAAGGTCACGAAGGAGTCGTGGATCTCCTCCAGCGACGCGTAGTTCGCATGGTGGTCCAGCTCCACGTTGAGCACCACCGCGACCTCGGGGTCGTAGGTGTGGAAGCTGCGGTCGCTCTCGTCGGCCTCGGCGACGAAGATCTCGCCGCCGCCGTGGTGGGCGTTGGAGCCGGGCGCGTCCAGGTCGCCGCCGATCGCGTACGACGGGTCCAGGCCGAGCCCGGTCAGCGCCACCGCCAGCATCGAGGTGGTGGTGGTCTTGCCGTGCGTGCCGGCGACCGCGATCGGCCGGGTGCCGGTCATGAGCGCGGCGAGCGCGTCGCTGCGGTGCACCACCGGCAGCCCGCGGGCGCGGGCCGCGGCCAGCTCCGGGTTGTCGTCCCGGATCGCGCTGGAGACGACGACGGCGGTGGCGTCCGGCGCCAGGTGCGCGGCGGCGTGCCCGATGTGCACGGTCGCGCCCAGGGCGCGCAGCGCGGCGGCCGTCTCCGACTCGCGCGCGTCGCTGCCGGCCACCCGGGCGCCGCGCTGCGCGAGGATCTTCGCGATGCCCGACATCCCGGCGCCGCCGATCCCGATGAAGTGCGGTCGGTCCAGGGGGGGCGGTACGGACGGGCTCATGCGCGGGTCTCCCAAGGGTGGGCCGTGGCTGGTGAGCCGATTCTCGCAGAGCCGGCCGCCGTGCCGCCGCTCACTGCGTGTCGCCCTCCTGGTGGCCGGCGGGCTCGGCGTCCTGCTGGGCGAAGAGCTTGAGCACCGGCACGCCGACCTTGTGGCGGGCCCGCGACGTCCAGTCCCGGTGGAAGAACTCCTCGACGAAGTGCGGGGCGGTCAGCACGATCACCTCGTCGGCCCCGGTGCGCTCCACGACGGCCTTGAGCACGTCCAGCGGGTGCTTCTGGACGATCTCGCCGACCGCGTCCTTGCCGGCCCTGCGCAGCGACTCGATGGAGTGCGCGAGCGCCAGCTCGGCGGGCGCGAAGGCGTCGGGGCCCTCCGGGATCCGGTTCTCCCGCGCGGCGTCCTCCAGGTAGCCCAGCGCCACGTCGTCCACGGCCCGCAGCAGCCGGTCCTGGTCGCCTCTGGGCTGCATGAGCACCACGAAGGAGACCTCCTCCTCGCCGTGCAGGGTGGTGACCAGCTCCACGTCGGCCGGAGCGAGCGCCTTCTCGATCATGAGTACGGTCGTGAACACGGACGCGTCCTTCTTTCTCACGGGCCACTCGGCCGTCATGACATCCATCCCGTCCCGCTGCGGGCCGGCATACGGGTAAGTCTTCCCGAGCCGCCCCAAGCGGAACGCGAGAATCCGTTTTTTGGGTTCATCCTTGCCCCCGTGGGCTTATCCCGCGGCACGCGGTTTACGCCTCCGGGGGCCAGGGAGCGCGAACGTACCGGGTGAAGAGGAAGCCGTCCTCCTCCAGGACCGACCGCGGGACCAGCCGGGCCGGCCCCGGCACGCCCGGGCCGTTCATGATCCGCGGCGCCCCGCCGCCCGTGAGCAGCGGGGCCAGCGTCAGGCACAGCTCGTCGACCACGCCGGCCGCCGCGAACTGCGCCAGCAGCCGCGGGCCGCCCTCGTGCAGCAGCCGGGTGTGGCCGCGCGCCGCCAGCTCCGCGACCACCCGGGCCGGGTCCACGCCCTCGCCGTCCCCGGCCGGATCCGCCGCGACCACCACCTCCGCGCCCGCGGCCCTGGCCGCGACCAGCCGCTCACGGGTCGGCGCGGCGCCGGTCAGCACGAGCGTCGGCGTCAGCGGCTCACGGAAGAGCGGGCTGCCGAAGTCCAGGTCCAGCGTCCGGGTGACCACCGCGATCGCCGGCGCCGGCTGCTGGCCGGCGTCGGCCCGCCGCTCGGCGAAGTCCTGCCGGGCCCTGGCCGGGCGGTAGCCCTCGCGGCGGGCGGTCTCGGCGCCGACCACGACCACGTCCGCGAGCGCCCGCAGCACGCCGAAGACCCGCATGTCGGCGGGGGAGGACAGCGGGGCGGACTTCCCGTCCGCGACGGCCGCCCCGTCCAGCGAGCTGACCATGTTCGCCCGCAGGTACGGCCGGCCCGCCTCCGCCGCCGGATACGCGTACGCGTCGGCGAGTCCCGCCAGGCTGTCCAGGTCCTCGTCGTCCTCGTCGTCCTCGCCCGCCGGCCCGGCGGAGGGATACAGGCGCCGCATGCAGCGATCCTCCCACGCCCACCCCCGGCCCGCCCGCCGCGGGCCCCGCCCGCACCGGCACCGCCGCCGCCCCGCGCCGGGACCGCGCCGGGGGCGCCTCCCGCACCTGTCCGCCGCGCCCCCGCCCGCCGCGGGCCCCGGGTCGGGGGAGGGGCGGCGGGCGGGCTACCGTAGAAGCGTGTCGTCCTCTTCCGCCCTGATCAGCCCGGTCGCCCTGAGCGGGCGCAGCCCGCACGTCGAGGTCGGGCGGCTCGTCGCGGAACTGGTGCCGCCGCCGCGCTTCGACGCCGTGCGGTTCGAGACCTACCGCTCCGACCCCGCGCAGCCCAGCCAGGCCGCCGCCGTCGAGCGGCTGCGGGCCTTCGCCGGGCAGCGCGCCCCGCAGGCCAGGAAGCGCTGGTTCCGCGGCGGACCGGCCGCGCCCGCCGCGGGCGGGGTCTACCTCGACGGCGGCTACGGCGTCGGCAAGACCCACCTGCTGGCCTCGCTCTGGCACGCCACGCCCGCCCCGCGCGAGCGCAAGGCGTTCGGCACCTTCGTGGAGCTGACCAACCTCGTCGGCGCGCTCGGCTTCCAGCCGGCCGTGCACGCCCTCAAGGACCATGTCCTGCTGTGCATCGACGAGTTCGAGCTGGACGACCCGGGCGACACCGTGCTGGTCTCCACGCTGCTCGGCAAGCTCGCCGACGCCGGCGTCCGGCTCGCCGCCACGTCCAACACCCTGCCCGGCAAGCTCGGCGAGGGCCGGTTCGCCGCGGCGGACTTCCTGCGCGAGATACAGGGCCTGTCCGCGCGCTTCACCAGCATCAGGATCGACGGCGAGGACTACCGCCACCGCGGCCTGCCGCAGGCGCCCCGGCCCCGCTCCGACGAGGACGTGACGCGCACCGCGCTGCGTACGCCCGGCGCCGCGCTCGACGACTTCGCCGAGCTGGCCGCGCACCTGGCGACCGTCCACCCCAGCCGCTACGGAGCCCTGTGCGACGGCGTCGAGGCGGTCTTCCTGCGCGGCGTCACCGAGGTCACCGACCAGGCCACGGCGCTGCGCCTGGTCGTCTTCGCCGACCGCCTCTACGACCGGGAGATCCCGGTCATGGCCTCCGGCGTGCCCTTCGACCGGCTCTTCTCCGCCGAGCTGCTGGCCGGCGGGTACCGCAAGAAGTACTTCCGCGCCGTCTCCCGGCTCACCGCGCTGGCCAGGGACGCCGGGCGGGCGAACGGAGCTGGCGGGCCGGCCTGACACGGCGCACCATCGGGTCATGGCGAAGGACACCGGCGGCCTGCGGGCGCGCTTGCGGGTGCCGCCCGGCGGCGTGCGCCTCGCGGATCACGACACCCGGGCGACCCCCGGCGCCCCGGACGGCAAGACCCGCGCCCGGGCCGACACCGAGCACGTACGCGAGCGGCTGGCCGGCCTCCAGGAGCGGCTGTTCGCCCAGAGCACCGCGGGCGACCCGCGCCGGCTGCTGCTGGTGCTCCAGGGCACGGACACCTCCGGCAAGGGCGGCACCGTCAAGCACGTCGCCACCGGCCTGAACCCCACCGGCGTCCGGGTCACCGCGTTCAAGGCCCCGACCGAGCAGGAGCGCCGGCACCCCTTCCTGTGGCGCATCCGCCAGGCCCTGCCCGGCCCCGGCGAGATCGGCGTCTTCGACCGCTCCCACTACGAGGACGTCCTGGTCGCCCGGGTCCACGACCTCGTCCCGCGCGGCGTCTGGACCCGCCGCTACGGCGTCATCAACCGCTTCGAGCAGTCCCTGGCGGACGAGGGCTGCACGATCGTCAAGGTGTTCCTGCACATCGGCTACGAGGAGCAGCGCCGCCGGCTGCTCGCCCGGCTCGACAACCCCGCCAAGCACTGGAAGTTCACCGAGGGCGACCTCGCCGAGCGGGCCCTGTGGCCGGCCTACCGGCAGGCGTACGAGGCCGTCCTGGAGCGCTGCTCCACCGACTCCGCGCCCTGGTACCTCGTGCCGGCCGACCGCAAGTGGTACCGCAACTGGGCCGTCGCCCGGCTGCTGCTGGAGCACCTGGAACTGATGGACCCGCGCTATCCGGCGGCCGATTTCGACGTCCCCGCCGCCCGCGCGGCACTGCTGCGCACGGACGCGGAGGCACCGCCGGCGTCCGGCGGTGCCTCCGCGCACTGAGCCCCTGCGGCTACCGCAGCCAGGGGGTGGTGCGCACGACCGGGAGCCGGTCCCATATCCGGGCCAGGCCCCAGGTCTCGCCGGCTGCGACGACCGCGAAGACGATCATGGCGAGGGCGTAGACGACGTGGTAGTCGACGACGGGGTTGGAGGACATGGTGGGGGCGCCGGTGGTGAGGTGT
>NZ_JAATEJ010000045.1 GCF_012034175.1 Actinacidiphila epipremni | reverse complement strand
CCCCCCCCCCCCCCCCCCCCCCCCCGCCCCCCCCCCCCGCCCCCCCCCCCCCCCCCCCCCCCCCCCGCCCCCGCCCCCCCCCCCGCCCCCCCCCCCCCGCCCCCGCCCCCCCCCCCCCCCCCCCCCCCCCCCCCCCCCCCCCCCGGCCCCGCCCCCCCCCCCCCGGGGCCGCCCCCCCCCCCCCCCCCCCCCCCCCCCGCCGTGCGCCCGCCCCCCCCCCCCCGCCGTAACCCCCGACGACGCACCCCCCGGCCCATCCCGGCCACTCGACGCCACCCGCGCGCGCCCCGCGCCGCCGGTGGAGAAGGGACGACCCCGTGAGCGCGAAGCCCCCCAGGACGCTGAAAACCGTGACCGGAGCAGGCGGCGTCAGCGAGACGTACGACCTGGCCGTCGACCCCGAACGCTCCACCCTCGACACCGCGTTGCAGGTCGCCGCGCTCGCCGAGGCCGCCCGTATCGACGCCCTCTTCACCGCCGACCTGCTGAGCTTCGGCGCACAGGGCGCCATCGGCTCGCAGGAACCCCTCGTCTTCGTCTCCGCGCTCGCCGCCGTGACCAAGCGCATCGGCCTGATCGCGACCGTCTCCAGCACCTTCCACCACCCGTACAACCTGGCGCGGCTGTTCGGCACCCTCGACCACATCAGCAACGGCCGAGCCGCGTGGAATCTGGTGACGTCCTCGCTCGGCGAGGAGAACTTCGGGCCCGGCGGGCTGCCCAGCCCCGAGGAGCGGTACGCGCGGGCCGCCGAGACGCTGGAGGTCGTGAACGCCCTGTGGGACAGCTGGCAGCCCGGCGCCCTGACCCGCGGGCCGGACGGCCGGGCGGTGCTGGACGCCGCCAAGGTGCGGCCCATCGACCACACCGGCCGCTACTTCTCGGTGGCGGGCCCGCTCAACATCCCGCCGCTGCCGCAGCGCCGCCCGGTGCAGTTCCAGGCCGGCCAGTCCGACGCGGGCCGCACCCTGGGCGCGCGGTACGCCGAGGTCGTCTTCACCTCGCTGCCGACGCTGGACGTCGCGCTCGACTTCACCCGCAAAATCCGCGGCCAGGCCGAGGAGTTCGGCCGCCCCGCCGGGCTGCCGCTCATCTTCAGCTCCTTCCACGCCACTTACGGCGCCACGGAGGAGGAGGCCCGCCGGCTGGTGCGCGAGCGGCACGAGGCGATCGACTTCGAGCGCGGCCGGGCACAGGTCGCCGACATGCTCGGCGGCGGCGTGGACCTCTCCGAACCGCCCCTCGACGCACCCCTGCCCGAGAGCCTGCTGCCGGACGTCACGACGGTGAACCGGCGGCGCGGCCGGGTGGACATCTTCACCGGCTACGCCCGGCAGGGCTACACCCTGCGGGAGTTGATCATCGCCGCGCAGGACACCGGCCACTGGGCCGTCGCCGGCACGCCCGAACAGCTCGCCGACGCCGTCGAGGAGCGCTTCCGCGCCGGAGTCCTCGACGTCCTCATGCTCGGCGGCCTCGCCGACCCGCGCCAGCACGACTTCGCCGTCAACGGCCTCCTGCACGAGCTGCGCAAGCGCAGGATCGTCGGCCAGGACTACGCCGGCCCGACGCTGCGCCAGAACCTCGGCCTCGAACTGCCCCCGGACGCCGGCTGATCCCGGCCCCCACCCCTTCCCGCACCGCCGACGAAAGGCCCCGCCATGCCCGTTGAATTCCTCGGTATCGCCGCCACCAACGACGGCTCCGAGACCACCGCCCGCAGCGGCCCGTCCTTCGACAAGGACTACACGCTGCGGCTCGCCCGCGCCCACGAGGACCACGGCTGGGACCGCGTGCTGTTCGCCTACAGCTCCGCCTCGCCCGAGCCCGGCACCGCCGCCGCGTACATCGCCGCCCGCACCGAGCGGCTGCAGATCCTGCTCGCGCACCGCCCCAACGTCTCCTACCCGACCTTCGCCGCCCGGGAGTTCGCGACCCTCGACGCGATCAGCGACGGGCGGCTCGCGGTGCACTTCATCACCGGCGGCAGCGACCACGAGCAGCAGCGCGAGGGCGACACCCTCACCAAGGACGAGCGCTACGCCCGCACCCGCGAGTACATCGAGATCGTCAAGCGGGTGTGGACCGAGCACGAGCCGTTCGACCACGAGGGCGCGCACTACCGCTTCCGCGACTACGTCTCCGACGTCTTCCCGATCCGGCAGCCGCACCCGGACGTCTCCTTCGGCGGCTCCTCGCCCGCCGCCTACGCCGCCGGCGGCGCGGTCGCCGACATCTACGCGCTGTGGGGCGAGCCGCTGGCCGAGACCGCGCAGCAGATCGCCGCCGTCAAGGCCGCGGCCCTCGCCGCCGGCCGCGCCACCCCGCCGCGCATCCAGGTCGCCTTCCGGCCGATCATCGCCGCCACCGAGGAACTGGCCTGGGAGAAGGCGCATCGCACGGTCGCGGCGATCGAGCAGCGCCGGGCGGCGGGCAGTTGGCGGCGGCGCGGCGGCGACACCCCGCAGAACACCGGCTCGCAGCGGCTGATCGGCATCGCCGAGCAGGGCGAGCGCTACGACCGCGCGCTGTGGACCCGCACCGCCGCGGCCACCGGCGGCGCCGGCAACTCCAACGCCCTGGTCGGCACCCCGGAGACCGTCGCCCGGGCGCTGCTGGACTACGTCGACCTCGGCGTCGACATCATCTCGGCCCGCGGCTACGACCTGCTGGGCGACGCCGTCGACTTCGGGCGGCACGTCATCCCGCTGGTACGCGCCGAGGTCGCCCGGCGGGACGCCGAAGCGGCCCGGACCGCGCGGCCGGCCGCGGTGGCGGAGGCCGCGCGATGACGGCGACGACGTCCGAGCCGCCGGGTGCCGCGTACGGCGGGGAGCACGGCCCCGGGCCCGACGGGCGGCGCTGGGAGGTGCGGGCGGTCACGCTCACCGACCCGCTGGCCCAGCCGCTGCTGCGCGAGCTGGAGTACGAGTACAGCACCCGCTACCCGTCGCCCGAAGGCACCAGCCGGGAGATGGCCCGCTACCCGCCCGAGGAGTTCGAGCCGCGCTGCGGCGGCCTGCTGCTCCTGCTGCTGCGCGACGGCGCACCGGTCTCCGGCGGCGCCTTCCGCCGCTACGACCCGCGCACCGCGGAGCTCAAGCGCATCTGGACGCACAGCGGGCACCGCCGCCAGGGCCTGGCCCGGCGGGTCGTGGCCGAACTGGAGCGGGCCGCCGCCGCGGCCGGCTACGAGCGGGTCTACCTGACGACCGGGCCGCGCCAGCCGGAGGCCAAGGGGCTCTACCTGGTGACGGGTTACACCCCGCTGTTCGACGTCACCGCCGACCCGGAGTCGCTCGGCACCCCGCTGCCCTTTGCCAAGCGCCTGGTGGGGGCGGAGCCGATCGCGCCAGGCGAGTTCCCGCCGCCGCCCCGCCGCGCCCGGTTCGGCCCGGCGCCGGCGCCCGTACCGGCGGGCTCCGCGGAAGCCGCCACCGGCTCCGTAAACCCCTCGGCGCCCGCCGAAAGGCAGCGTTGACACAGCCGTCATGAACCTGCAAAATCCACCGTCTTGCCCGGTCTGCCGGGCGAGAGCTACTTTTCTGCCACAGGCGATGAGTTCCGGCCTGGGGCGATACGAACGTGCGGTGCACGCCGCCGAGTTGGGGGGCCGGGGGATGGGTGAGCGGCGTATGTCGCGGCCTTCGCACGTCGGCACCCCGCGGGCCTTCCGCAGCTGCCGCCGCCGGCACATCGACCTGGAGCGGGTCGCCGGCGCGCTCTGTCCGGAGCGCCCCACCGCCCGCTGACCCGGCGCCCCCGGCCGGCCGACGACCGGGCACGCCCGGCAGCGCGCGCCCGAACCGGCTTGCCTCGTACGGCCGTTGACGTACGGCGTCCGTGGCCGCGTACGGCCCTTCCCCGGCGTGCGGCAGACCGCACGCCGGCCCCCTCCTCCCGCCTGCCCCCACCGGCCTTCCCCCGTCCGGGCGTTCCCTCCGGCTGCCCGCCCGCGGCCGTGGCCGCCGCACGGCGTGACCGGCGCACCGCCGCGCCGTCCGCCGGGCCGGCCCCACCCCTCGACAACAGGATGTGCGAACCATGAGCGACGACAATTCCCCGTCCCCGGACGCCCGCGGCCCGGAACCCGAAGGCGACCGCCCCGAAGTCGCGGGCGAGCAGCCGCAGTCCGGCACTGATGGCCCCGAACCCGGCGCCGGGCAGCACGAGTCAGCCGGCCCCGCGCTCGTCGAGGCGAACGTCGACCTCGACGACGCCTCGGGCCTCTCGCGCCGCCGCCTGCTCTCCCTCGGCGGCGTCGGCGTGGGCGTCGCCGCGGCGGCGGGGCTGGGCAGTTGGGCCTTCCTGCGGCGCGGCAGGGCCGACGACACCAAGGCCGACGGGCTCACCGTCACCAAGTCCTGGGAGGGCAGGCAGATCCGGGTGACCGCCCCCAGCGGCGTGTGCGACGCGCCGCTGATCGTCGCCTACGAGAACGGCTTCTTCAAGGACGCCGGCCTCGATGTCGTGCTGAAGAAGACCGGTACGGACGAGGACGTCGCCGCGGCCGTCGGCTCGGGCAAGTACACCGCGAGCAACGGCATCTTCTTCAACTTCCTCGGCCCCATCTACAACGGCGCCCCGGTCAAGCTCTCCGGCGGACTGCACCACGGCTGCCTCGACCTCTACGTCCGCAACGACGACTCCGTGCCCACCGTCGCCGCACTCAAGGGCCGCAGGATCGGCGTCAGCAACCTCCAGGGCTCGGCCACCAACTTCTTCTCCCTCGACCTCCTCGACGCCGGCATCAACTCCAGCCCGGCCGCCAAGCAGGTCGAGTGGGTCGTCATCGAGCAGGACCTGCTGCCCAAGGCCCTCAAGGACAAGAAGGTCGACGCGATCGCCACGGCCGGCGGCTTCCTGCCGATCATCCAGGGCGTCAAGGACGGCTGGGCAAGGGAGTTGTCCGACAACCGCGACCTGAGCCGTAACGCGTCCTACCCGTGCTGCGCGGTCGCGCTCAACCAGACCTTCGTCAGCCAGGACCCGGTCACCGCCGGCAAGCTCGTCAACGCCTGGGCGCGCGGGTCGCGTTGGGCCGGGGCCAATCTCGACAAGACCGCCGAGATCGAATCCGCCGGCAAGTACGTGCCCGACAAGCCGGAGAACATCCTGCCGGTGCTGCGCACCCTCACCTTCGACCCGTCGCCGAAGAACCTGCGCGAGGCGCTGGAGCCCGGCATCGCGAAGTTCGTCCACACCGGCTTCCTGCCCTCCGGCACCGACGCCGCCACGCTCGCCGACAAGGTGTTCGTGAACCTCGGCCTCGACTTCTGAGGACGGCCATGGCTTCCACCCCGCTCACCGCCGCGTCGCCGGACACCCCGCCGGCGCGGCCGGCGGCGCCACCGCCCGCCGAACCGACCGAACAGACCGAACACGCCGAACCGACCGTGCAGGCCGAGCAGACCGTGCAGGGCGCCGCGCGCATCCACGCGGCCCTGCAGAAGGTCACCCACCCGGTCCGTATCAACCCCATCCTCACCGGCGCCGGCATCCTCGCGTGGATCGCCTTCAGCGTGCTCACCGAGACCGTCTCCGACAGCCCCAGGCTGCCCGCCCCCGACATCGCCTCCATCCACCGCACCACCGGCTTCACCGCGATCACCGGCCTGGTCGTGGCGGCGCTCGCGGCCGGGCTGTGGGCGCTGTCGGCGACCCGCGGCCGGCTCGGCGCCCGCGCCGCCGGCCGGGTCGCGCACGGCTCGGCGTGGCTGTTCGGGGCGGCGGTCTGGGCGGTCTTCTGGGAGATCTCCACCGCCAAGACCGACGTCCTGGAGACGCCCTACTTCGCCGCCCCGCAGGAAATCCTCGACCACTTGTGGAGCGACCGCCGCATCCTCGCCGAAAGCCTCGGCAATTCCCTCCAGTTGCTCGCGCTCGGCTTCGTCCTCGGCCTGATCGCCGGGCTCGCGACCGGTGTGGTGATCGGCTGGTGGCAGCAGGCCAACTACTGGGTCCACCCGATCCTGATGTTCCTCGGGCCGGTGCCGACGCTGGCATGGGTGCCGGTGATCTTCGCGCTGTTCCCGACCGCCTACAGCGGTGCGATCTTCCTCATCGCGGTCAGCGTGTGGTTCCCGATCACCGTGCTGACCCGGGCCGGCATCGTGAGCGTGCCGCGCTCGTACTACGACGTCACGCAGACCCTCGGCGCCAGGAGCTGGTTCCTGGTGCTGCGGGTGAGCCTGCCCGCGGCGCTGCCGAGCATCTTCACCGGTGCCTTCATGGCCCTCGGCTCGTCCTTCGTCAGCCTCACCGTGGCGGAGAACTTCGGCGTCAACTCCGGGCTCGGCTGGTACCTCAACTGGCAGAAGGGCTGGGGCGACTTCCCCGCGCTGTACGCGGGCATCGTCGTCCTCGTCGGCGTCTGCGGTGTGCTGCTGACCCTGCTGTTCCGGCTGCGCGGCTGGGTGCTGCGCTGGGAGAAGGAGCTGACACGATGGTGACGGCAGCGGAGGGCGCGGGCGCGAAGGGCGCGGGCGCCGCGGTCGAGATCCGCAACGTCACGCAGGCGTTCCGGGCCGGCGACAGCGATCTGCCGGTCCTCGACGACATCTCGCTGTCCGTGCGGCCCGGCGAGTTCGTCGCGCTGGTCGGGCCCAGCGGCTCGGGCAAGTCCACGCTCGTCCGGCTGCTCGCGGGCCTGGACCGGCCGCTGTTCGGCACGGTGGAGGTCGACGGCGTACGGGTCACGTCGCCGGACCCGAGCCGCGCGCTGGTCTTCCAGGACCCGACGCTGCTGCCCTGGCGCACCGTCCGCGGCAACGTCGCCATCGGGCCGCAGACGCGGCGGGCGCTGGCCCGCTCCAGGGCCCGTATCGACGACGCGCTCGCGCTGGTCGGGCTCACCGACTTCGCCGACGCGTGGCCCGCGCAGCTCTCCGGCGGCATGGCCCAACGCGCCGCGCTCGCCCGGGCGTTGGTCAACGACCCGGCGGTGCTGCTGCTCGACGAACCGCTCGGCAAGCTCGACGCGCTGACCCGGCGCGTATTGCAGGGCGAGCTGCTGCGGCTGTGGCAGGAGCGCGGCTTCACCGCGGTGCTCATCACGCACGACGTGAGCGAGGCGCTGGTGCTCGCCGACCGGCTGGTCGTGCTCTCGCCGCGCCCGGCCCGTATCCGCGAGGTCGTCGAGGTCGGCCTGGACCGGCCGCGCGAGCAGTCCGCGCCGGAGTTCGTCGCGCTGCGGGCCCGCATCCTCGCGCTGCTGGACGAGGAGGCCACGACGCAGCCGGACGAGCTCGAAGCGGCCCACTGACCCGACACGCTCTCACCCAACTCGCCCTTCACCGAATGGAACAGGGACGGAAGCAGGCACGATGAAGTACGCGAAGAGTCTCGCCGTCACGGCCGGGTCCGCCGTCCTGGTGCTGGGGGCGGCCTGGCCGGCCGCCGCGCACGTCACCGTGACGGCGTCCAATGCGACGGGCGGCGGCAGTGCGGTGCTGACGTTCAAGGTGCCCGTCGAGTCGGCGACGGCCCACACGGTGGGGCTGACCGTCCACCTGCCGACGGCCACGCCGCTCACCTCGGTGCTCAGCGAGCCCGTGCCCGGCTGGCGCGTCGAGCTCACCCGTACCAGGCTCGCGACGCCGGCCGAGGACGACGACGGCAACGCCATCACCTCGGCGGTCACCGCCGTGACGTGGACGGCCACGGCGGGCGGGCTCGCGCCCGGGCAGTTCGGCCGGTTCTCGCTCTCGGTGAGCCCGCTGCCCGCGAGCGGCACGCTCTACCTGCCGGCCGAGCAGCGGTATTCGGACGGTACGCAGGTCGGGTGGGTGCAGCAGGCGCAGGGCGGGGCGAAGCCGGAGCATCCGGCGCCGAGCGTGGTGATCACGCCGGCGGCTGCGCAGGCTTCCGGCGACCCGGGCGGCTCGTCCGGCGACGGCTCAGGCGACGGCTCCGGGGACGGCTGGGGCGTCGGGCTCGGCGCGGCCGGCATCGTGCTGGCGCTCGGCGCGGGCGCGCTGGCCGGCGCCGCCTGGACCCGGACCCGGCCCGGCCGCCCGGCCGCCGCCCCGTCGGCCGCCGCGACGGCGAGCAGCCGCCCGGACCCGGAACGTACCCCTTCGTGACCCGGCCCTGGGGGCGGCGCTGCGCGCTCACCCTCCTGCTGCTGCTCGGCGCGCTGACCGTGCTGCTCCGCACGGCCCCGCCGGCGGTCGCGCACGCCTACACGATCGCGACCTCCCCCTCCGACGGGACCGAGGTCGCCGCGCTCCCGGCGCAGGTGCGGGTCACCTTCGACGAGCCGGTCACGCTGCCCGCCGCCAAGGGCGCGGCGAGCGTCCTCGACGAGGGCGGGCGGGAGGTGGGCAGCGGCTCCGTACGCCTGGTCGACGGCCGGCGGACCCTCGTCATCGGCATCCGCCCGGGCCTGCCCAAGGGCTCCTACCTCGCGAGCTGGTCGGTGGTCTCCAGCGACACCCACCCGGTGGGCGGCTCCCTCCAGTTCGGCTACGGCGTCCCCGCGAACCCGGTCGGTACGGCCCCGTCCCCGCGGCCCAGCGCCGCCCTGGAACTCGCCGCCGGGGTCGTCAAGGGCCTGCTCTACCTCGGTCTCGTCGCCGCCTTCGGCACCCTCCCGGCCGGCCTCGTCCTCGGCGCCGACCGCGACGAGCGCCGCGCCCTGGTCCGTACGGCACGCGCCGGCGTCGTGCTCGCGCTGCTCGCGTCGGCCGCGCAAGTGGCCGTGCAGTACCTGTGGGACGCCTCCGCCGTGCCCGGCGGCCCGACCTGGGCGGGCCTGCGCGCCTTCGCCGGCTCCGACTACGGCCAGGCGGTGTACGTCCGCGCCGGCCTGCTCGCGGCGGCCCTCGCCGTCCTCCCGCGGCTGCGGGGGGCCGCGGGCGGATGGTGGGCGGCGGGGGCGGTCCTCGCGCTCGCCGCGCTGGGCAGCGTCGTCCGCAACGGCCACGGCGGGACGGGCTCGTGGTGGCACTTCGCGACCACCCTCGTCCACGTGACCTGCGTCGTGGCCTGGATCGGCGGCCTCGCCGTCCTCGGCTGGCTCGTCCTGCGCCGCCCCCCGACCCCCCACCGCCTCACCCGCCTCCCCCTGTGGTCCCGCTACGCCGCCACCAGCGTCGCCACCCTCGCCACCACCGGCCTCATCCAGGCCGTCCGCCAAGTCCGTTACCTCCCCGCCCTCACGACCACGACCTACGGCTACGTCCTCCTCCTCAAACTCACCCTCGTCACCTCGGCCCTCCTCCTCGCTTTCCGCGGCAACCGCTGGGTCGTGACCCGGACAACCCGGAGAATTGCGCACCCCCCGCAGGCGAACGCCGACCACGGCCCGGGCACGCCCGGCGTCGACGCGGGCGCCGCACCAGGCCCGCGTACGGCCACGGCGCCCGGCGTCGAGGCGGACGCCGTGAGTGGCCCGGGCCCGAGCACGGCGACCGGCGTGGACGCGCGCGCCGCGCAGGACTCCGGCACGGCCTGGGCGTCCGGCGTGGACGCGCGCGCCGCGCAGGACTCCGGCACGGCCCGGGCGACCGGCGTGGACGCGGGCGCCGGGCACGACCCGAGCGTGGGCCCGCATGCGGCGGAGGCGCATGGCCTGCGTGCGGTCCCTGTGTCCGGCGCGGACGCCGCGCATGGCCTGCGTGCGGTCCCTGTGTCCGGCGCGGACGCCGCGCATGGCCTGCGTACGGTCCCTGCGTCCGGCCCGGACGCCGCGCAGGCCCTGCGTACGGCCACCGCGTCCAGCTCGGGCACGGGCGCCGGGCACGGCCTGCGTGCGGTCCCTGTGTCCGGCGCGGACGCCGCGCACGGCCTGCGTACGGTCCCTGCGTCCGGCCCGGACGCCGCGCATGCCCTGCGTACGGCCACCGCGTCCAGCTCGGGCACGGGCGCCGGGCACGGCCCGGGCATGGCGACGGCACCCGGCCCCGACACCGCCACCGCGCATGGCTCGCGCACCGCCACCGCACCCGGCCCGCGTGCCGGGCGCAGCCCCGGCCCCGGCCCCGGCCCCCGCGGCGGCGGCAACCACCCCACCCCCCGCGAAACCGCCAGGTTGCGCGGGTGGGTGCGGGTCGAGGCGGGGGTCGGGGCGGTGATCGTCGTCGTGTCCGGCGTGCTGTCCTCCGTCGCACCCGCCGCGGAGGCGTACGCGCCGGCCCGTACGCTGCACGCCGTGATCGGCCCCTACACCGTGACGTTCGAGGTCGCGCCGGCGCGGCGCGGGCCGCAGAGCTTCCGGGTCACCGCAGTCGGGGCCGCCGAGAGCACCGCGCTGCCGCGGTCCGTGCAGCTCGACCTCGGGCAGGACGCCGGCGCCGTGAAAGACCTGCGCGTCCGCTTCCCGTACCGGCTGCCCGGGGCCATCCGCCCGGGAAAAGCCACCGCGTTCACCTTCGTCAGCTCCTCGGTCGACGTCCCCGCCAAGGGAGGATGGACCGCGACCCTCACGCTCGTCGCCGGGCCGGCCGAGCAGTACACCGGCGCACTGCGCTACCGGGTCCTGTGAACCGCCGCCGCGACCACCCCCGTACGGCCCGCCGGGCCCGACCACCCGAGGAGATGCCATGGCCAGATACGAGTCCGTGCTGGACGCCATCGGCGGCACACCGCTGATCCGCCTCACCCGCGCCGCCGCGGGCCTGCGCCCGCGCGTCTACGTCAAGCCCGAGTGGCAGAACCCGGGCGGCAGCGTGAAGGACCGGGCCGCGCTGGCCATGCTGCGCCGCGCCGAGGCCGACGGCACCCTCCGCCCGGGCGGCACCGTCGTCGAGGTGACCAGCGGCAACACCGGCATCGGCCTCGCGCTCGCCGCCGCCCACCTCGGCTACTGCACGGTCGTCTTCACCGGCTCTGCGACCTCGAAGGAGAAGCGGGACCAACTCGCCGCGTACGGCGCCGAGGTGCGGCTCGTCGACGCCTTCGTGCCGCGCGACCACCCCGACAGCATGCGCTCCCAGGGCGTGAAGTTCGCCGCCGAGACACCCGGCGCGTGGTTCGTCGACCAGTACGACAACCCGGCCAACCCGGCCGCCCACTACGCCACCACCGGCCCGGAGATCTGGGCCGACACCGAGGGGGCGGTCACGCACTTCGTCGCCACCGTCGGCACCGGCGGCACGATCTCCGGCACCGGCCGCCACCTGAAGGACATCAGCGCCGGCCGCGTACAAGTGATCGGCGCGGACCCCCTCACCTCGAAGTACGCCGGCGGCGACGGCAGCCAGAAGTACATCGAGGGCGCCGGCCACTACCTCCACCCCGAGGCCGCCGCCGACGTGTGGCCGCTGTCGCTCGACACCGGCGTCATCGACGAGTACGTCGCCGTCGAGGACCAGGACGCGATCGACGCCGTACGGCTGCTGGCCCGTACCGAGGGCATCCTCGCGGGCGGCTCCGCCGGCGTCGCGCTGGCCGCGGCACTGCGCGTCGCCGCGGACCTCACCGCCGACGACACCGTGGTGGTGCTGCTGCCGGACTCCGGCCGCGCGTACCTGTCGACGTACTTCAACGACGCCTGGCTCACCGCCAACGGCTTCCGCGGCCCCGCCCCGGCCGAGGGCCCGACCGTCGGCGACCACAGCCGCGCCGCTCCGCTGGTGGAGCAGCACGAGCAGCCCGCCGACGCCGTACGGCGGCTCGCCGAGCAGGGCGCCTCGGACGACGACGTCGTGCTCGCCGCCTACCGCCGCGACGGCCGGCTGCTCGCCCCGCATCCCTCGGACCTGCTGGGCTGGACGACCCCCGCCGGGCTGCGCGGCGCGGCGAGCGTGGCCGAGGCCGCCCGGCCGTTCGGGCCGCGGCTCGGCGTCGGGCTCGCGGTGGCGGACCCGGCCGTGACCGGCTGGGACCGGGCCGAGGGCGAGGTCGCGCCGGTCCTGGACCGCGGGCGGGTGACCGGCACGGTGCGCTGGGCGGCACTCCACCCGGAGCCGCAACTCCCGGAGCAGCTCACGACGCCGCTCACCGAGCCGGCCGCCGCGGGCCCGGGCCGCTAGGGCCTGCTTCAAAAGTCCCGTCTGCCCGGAGGGGCCTGGGACCGCCGGACACCTCCGCGCCACCCCCCGAACCCACGCCAAGGGAGCCCCACTTCATGTCCGCCAGCCCCGAGTCCACCGCGGTCCGTCTCACCGAGCGGGAACGCGCCGCGATCCGCAGCCTGTTCGACTTCCCCCTGCTCGCCGCGGTCAACGGCCGCCGCTCGCGCCGCTTCCCGGTCGGCGGCAGCATCCCGGCGGGGGAGCTGGCCTTCACCAGCAGCCGGCCCGTGCAGCCGCTCAGCGAGGTCGAGCGGGCTCTCGTACTGGCCGTCGTCACCGGCGTGACCGGCTGGAACTTCGGGATCTCCCACCACCCCGGCTACGCGCCGGCCCTCCCCAACTACCCCGGCTCCGCGGCCGGTCGCACCTTCCCGTCGGCCGCCGGCTTCCACACCACCGACTTCTTCTTCACCGACGAGTCCGGTACGTACTTCCTCTCCAGCCGCGACGCGGCACCCGCCGGCGAGGTCCCGGCCGCCGGCTCCGAGGACGGCGACCCCGGCAGCCTCGGCGACCTCGACGTCGAGGCGTGGCTGAACGCCACCACCGCCCGCTACCGCAAGCTCTCACCCGAGCGGCTGTGGCTGCCGCGCGAGGAGCCGTATCTGGAGGGCCACAACACCTGGATCGCCAACCACCCCGGCTCGCTGCTGGTCATCCCGGTCGCCGACCTCGCCCAACACCTCATCGCCAACCTGGCGTTCTTCCTGCAGAACGGCTACGGCGTCCACGACGACATCAACGACCGCCCGATCCCCGGCGCCGACGACCCGTCGCTGCGGCACGCCGGTGAGCCCTTCCCGCTCTCCTTCGTCGAGCAGTACACCCTCGCCGAGGCCAGCGCGGAGCTCATCACCGGTGTCTACAACGGCCACTTGCTGCTCGGCGCCCTGGGCCTGGGCGGCTGGACCTTCGACGGCATCGACCGCCTCTCGGTCCTCGGCGCGTCCGGCAACCCCGACGTCCCCGGCCTCGGCTTCCACGTCGAGTACGACGACCGCTGGCCGCTGCCCAACCCGACGGGCCTCCCGGGCGTCTTCGAGACCCTGGCCCGCCCGCACGTCCGCGACGCCGCCGAGGCCGTGGAGCGCTTCGCCGAGCGCAAGTTCGGCCCCGGCGGCCCGCTGAACCCCGCCACCCCCGGCCCCTGGCGGGACACCGCCCGCGTACGCGCCTCCGCGGCCCCCTACGACAAGCGCTTCGTGCGCCTGCTGACCGCCCAAGTCCGCTACATCGACGAGACGTTCGGCAAGCTCCCCGGCACCGTCCCGACTGTCCACATCCTCAACTACCTCCAGGCCCACCACCTCGACCCGGACTTCTACGACCACCACTTCACCCCCGCCGCCTACCTCCCCACCCACCGCGACCACCAGCCCACCTGGCACTGACGCCGCCCGCCGACCGGCGCATGCCCCACCTCGCAAGCGAGCGGTCGGACGGCGGGGCTTGAGCGTCGTCAGCCGCGCCGGAGCAGCATGACGATGACGATGATGACGAGGATCAAGACGATGGTCCCGACGCCGATATACATGTACTTCACCACTTCCTGCGGTTCGAGGTAATCGCTCTGGTCCCACGTCTCTGCCCCCGAACCGCATTCGTACGCCGGGACGATTCGGCGGCGCCTCACCGGTAAGGCGGACCGAAGGGCACTCCCGCACCAACGCCCGCACGAACGCCGTACGAACGCCGCACGAGCAACCGTCATGCGATGGAGGAGCGATGATCCCGGCCTGGCAACACGACGCCGCCTGCCGCGACGAGGACCCCGAGCTGTTCTTCCCGGTCGGCAACTCCGGCCCCGCCCTGCTGAAGATCGAGGAGGCCAAGACCGTCTGCCGCCGGTGCCCCGTCATCGAGCAGTGCCGCCGGTGGGCGCTGGACACCGCCCAGGACTCCGGCGTCTGGGGCGGCCTGAGCGAGGACGAGCGCCGCGCGATCCGCCGCCGCGCCCAGCGCTCCCGCCCCCGGCGCGGCTGAAAACCGCTGGCCCCGCCCCGGGCCGCGCCATTACAGTGCTGCCACCTGTCCCCACCCGCGAAGGACCCGCCGTTGTACACCGTGTGAGCCCCCCGAGCGCTGAACCCGTCGCGCGCCGCCCCCTGGGGCGCCGCGCTGCTTCCCGCTGCGGTCCTCTCACGGAAAACCGGTGTCCCCCGTGCTCCCCACCTCCTGCGTGCCCCTTCCTCCGCCCCCGCCCCCGGTGCGCCTGACCTTCGCGCGCCTCCCGGGCGCAGCCGTCCGCCGCCCCCTCCCCACGGCCCGTGCGGCGGACCGCCCGGACTGGCAGTCCCCCTACGGCCCGCCCCCGCCCCGCACCGCCCGCCGCCGCCGCGTTCCGAGGACCGCGCGCCCCACCCCCCGCCCCACCTTTCACATCCTTCTGCGGGGCCATCCGGTTTCTTGACTCGCGCATGCCCACACCCATATCGTCTGCTGGCCCAGCCGGAATTCGGCCGGGGATGGTCATCCGACCGCGAGTTCGGTCCTTGGGGGGACACAGCAATGCACTGGTATATCGACGTGCTCAAGAAGTATGCCGTTTTCAGCGGGAGAGCCCGCCGCGAGGAGTACTGGATGTACACCTTGTTCAACGTCATCGCAGCCGTCGTCCTGGCAATCATCGGCGGCGTGGCCGGCACCATGATCCCGTATTTCCTCTACCTCGCCGCGATCATCGTGCCCAGCCTCGCCGTGAGCGTGCGGCGCCTGCACGACACCGGCCGGTCCGGCTCGTTCGTGCTGTTCGGCCTCATCCCGCTGGTCGGCGGCATCATCCTGCTGGTGTTCTTCTGCACCGAGGGCGACCGCAGCCAGAACATGTACGGCCCGGACCCGAAGTTCGCCGAGAACCCCGGCTACTTCCCGCCGCCCGTGCATTACTGAGCTGAGAGCCCGCCAAATCCCGGGCTTTCAGAGGTCGTTGCCGGCGTAGGAGAGATTGAAGCTCTTGTTCGCCAAGGGGAAGTCCGGCACGATCGTCGCCTTCAAGGCGACCGGCAGGGCGGGCCAGTTGAAGAAGGACGGGTCCACCGGTTTGACCCGGGCCAGGGTGCCGTCGGGGGAGAATTCCAGGCGGGTGGCGATCGCCCCGCGCCAGCCCTCGACGACACCCACCCCGGAGCCGGAACCCCCGGCGAGGGGCACGGCGTACGTGCCGGGCGCGCCCAACGAGGCCGCCAGGCGGTCGATCAGGCCGAGGGAGACCTCGATCTCCTCGGCGCGCACCAGGAAACGGGCCAGGACGTCGCCCGCGGTGTGCACGGGGACGGCCGGCGGCGCGGACCCTTCGGCGAGGAAGGGGTGCGCGATCCGGGCGTCGGCGGTCAGCCCGCTCGCGCGGGCCACGTAACCGAGGCAGCCCAGGTCGCGCGCGGCCTGCTCCGGCAGCCGGGCGGTGCCGGTGAAGCGGTCGCGCACCGTGGTGTGGCCGAGGGCGAGTTGGGCGATCTCCCGGATGTCCGCCCGCAGCGCGGCGGTCCGCGCCGGGTCCGGCAGGGCACGCAGGGCCGCGCCGCCGGGCAGCACACCGCCGCGCAACAGCCGGTGCCCGGTGGTGAGTTGGTTCAGCCGCAGCAACTCCTCGCGTACCCGCTGGGCGTGGGCGTTGAGGATCGCGTGCCCCACGTCGTTGCACAGCGCGCCGAGGTCGGCGACATGGTTGTGCACCCGCTCCAACTCCAGCAGCAGCGCCCGCGCTTGCCGCGCGGCCTCGGGCACGTCGGTGCCGGTCGCCTCCTCCACGGCCAGGCAGTACGCCAGCGCGTGGCCCACCGCCGTGTCTCCGCTGATCCGCTCGGCGAGCCGCAGCCCACCGGCGACGTCCCGGCCCTGGAAGAGTTTTTCCACACCCTTGTGGACGAACCACAGCCGCGCCTTGAGCTTGATGATCGTCTCCCCGACGACGGAGAAGCGGAAGTGCCCGGGCTCGATGAGCCCGGCGTGCACCGGCCCGACCGGGATCTCGTACACCCCGTCGCCCTCGACCCGCAGGAAGGGGTACGGCCCCTCGGGCTCGCCGAACGGCGGGGGAGGCCCGGCGTCCGGCCGCAGCGGATACCAGCCGCGCGGCCAGTGGAAGTGCCGTACGAGCCGGCGCGGCAGCGGGTGGTCCGGCACCTCCACCCCGTGCAGGTCGTGCATCTCGCGCTCGAACCGCCCGGCGGGGAAGGACAGTTCGGCCAGCGACGGCAGCCGCGGCCGGTCGGCGTCGAGGCGTACGTGCAGCTCGGTGCGCAGGTCGGGCGGCCCGGCGAGGAAGAGGTACACCACCCGCACCGCCCGGCCGCCCACCGCGCCCTCGCCGTCATGATGCGCGGCCACCAGCCCCAGCCGCGCCCCACCGTCCAGCAACGCCTCTACGGCACCCGGCAGTTCGCCGACACCGACCTCGTGCACGGTACGAGCGGCCATCCTCAGCGCCCCCCGACAGTCGTCGCCGCGGCGGTGAGCAGGTGCGACAGCGGACCCAGCGCCGTACCGAGGGCGGCGCACGCCAGCAGCCCCGCCACCAGCGGCACCGCGGACGTCACCCCGAGGGCCTGCGGCGGCCCGGCCGCCGCGACCGGCGGCCCCAGCACCATCCGCCCGGTGCGGTAGCCCAGCGCGGCGAACGCGAAGAGCACCAGCGCCAGCGCGAGCGACACCGCCCACCCCAGCCCCCCGGTGAACCCGCCCCGCACGATGCCGACTTCGGACGCGAACAGCGAGAACGGCGGCAGTCCCAGCAGCGCCACCACCGCGAGCCCGAAGACCGCCCCGAGCGCCGGCGACTGCGCGAGCAGCCCCCGCACCCGCCCCACCCGCGTGGTCTCGCGCAGCCGCAGGATGTGCCCTGCGGAGCAGAAGGCGACGGTCTTCGCCAGGCCGTGCCCGGCGACATGCAGCAGCGCCGCGGGCATCGCCACCGGCCCGCCGATGGCCGCGCCCAGCGCGATCACGCTCATGTGCTCCATGCTCGAATACGCCAGCATCCGCTTGTAGTCGCGCTGCGCGAGCAGCAGCACCGCCGACAGCGCCAGCGTCACCAGCGCGACCGTGGCCAGCAGCCCCCGCGTGTAGCCGGCGCCGAGCGCGGTGTCGGCGACCGCCTTGTAGCGCAGCAGCGCCGTGAAGGACACCGCCAGCAGCACCCCCGACATCAGAGCCGACACCGGCGCCGGCGCCTGGCTGTGCGCGTCCGGCAGCCACGCGTGCAGCGGGACGAGCCCGGCCTTCGCGCCGAAGCCCAGCACGACCAGCGCCGTGCCGAGCCGGGTCACCGCCGGGTCGAGCCGCCCGGCGTGCGCGGCGAGTGTCGGCCAGTCCAGCGCCGACGCCTCGGAGATGCCCGCCTGCCGGGCCGCGTAATAGATCAGCACCGTGCCGAGGAAGGCCAGCGCGATGCCCGCCGAGCAGATCACCACGTACTTCCAGGCCGCCTCGACCGACGCCCGGGTGGTGCGGTGGCCGACGAGGAAGGCCGTCACGATCGTCGTCGCCTCGATGGCGACCCACACCACGCCGAGGTTCGCCGCCAGCAGCGCCACGCACATCGCGGCGAGGAAGGCGTGCACGAGCGTGTAGTAGCGGTGCGTGCCCGCGGCGTCCGTGTGCCCGGCGGCCCGCTCCCCGGCGAGGTAGCCGGGGCTCGCGGCGAGCGCGAGCAGCGCGACGGCCCCGGTCACCAGCAGCATCCACACGCTGAGCCCGTCCGCGCGCAGCAGCCGCCCGTACGCGGTCACCGGCCCGTGCCCGGGCACGTACGAGGCCAGCGCCGCGGCGCACCCCACGATCGCGGCGGGCCCGAGCAGCCCGGCCCACTGCGCGGGGCCCGGCACCCGGGCGCCCCGGGCCGCGCGCCGCCATGCGACGGCGTGCAGCGCCGCCGCGGCCAGCGGTACGGCCGGCGGCGCGGTCAGCAGCAGGGCGGAGGCGGCAGGGTTCATCGGTCGCTCAGCTCCCGCAGGTCGTCGAGGTCCGTGCCGCCGAAGGCGGCCCGCATCCGCGCGGTCAGCACGTACAGCACCAGCACGGCGAGCAGCACGTCGAAGGACACCCCGAGCTCCACGATCGGCGGCACCCCGGAGGCGGCGAGGAAGGCGGTCGCGGTGATGCCGTTGTCCAGCACGAGGAAGCCGACGACCTGCGCGAGCGCCCGCCGCCTGGCGACCAGGGCGAAGAAGCCGATCAGCACGACGGAGAGCCCCACCGGCAGCGCCCTGGTGGCCGGCGTCGGGTCCAGCGCGACCAGCGGCCGGGCGACGGCGTAGGCGAGCAGCACCAGCAGCGCCGCGACCACCAGCGACGCAGCGACGTTCACCACCGGCCGCGTCTCGCGCCCCTCGCTGACGTCCTCCCGGTACGGGCCGCCGCCCACCGCCCCCACATCGAGTGCCCGCCGCAGCAGGTACGGCAGCACACCGGCCCGCAGCACCCCGACCCCGGCGGCGACCACCAGCAGCCCCCAGCGCCGCTCGTGCCCGCCGAGGACCGCGGCGATCGCGGCGAGCGCCGCACCCTGCACGGCCAGCACCCGCACCACCACGGCCAGTTCGCGCCGCCACAGCACGACGACCGCGCACAGCAGGAACACCCCGCAGGCCAGATCGAGGAGTTGGGCGTAGACACCGTGGCTCACCGGCCCGCCTCCCCGGTCAGGAAGTACGAGCCGACGACCGCCAGCAGCGCCAGCACGAAGGAGCCGGCGAGCAGTTCGGGCACCTTGAACAGCCGCACCTTCGCCCGGAAGACCTCCGCCGCGGCCAACGCCGTGCCCAGCACCGCCACCTTGGCCACCAGCAGCGCCAACGCCAGCGCCAGCAGCGCCGGCGAGCCGCCCGTCGCGACACCCCACGGCGCCGCCAGCGTCGCGACCAGCCCCAGCAGCACGGCCAGCCGCATCTGCGACCCGAGTTCGACCAGCGCCAGATCCGGCCCGGCGTATTCCAGGACCATCGCCTCGTGGACCATGGTCAGTTCGAGATGCGTGGCCGGGTTGTCCACCGGGATCCGCCCGGTCTCGGCCAGCACCGCCACCACCAGCGCCGCGACCGCGAGCAGTTCGGCGGGGGAGGCGGTACGGGCCGGGTGGTCGATCGTGCCGGCCACGATCGCCGGCAGGTTGGTGGAGCCGGCCGGGATCGACACCGCGAACACCGCGAGCAGGATGGTCGGTTCGACCAGCGCCGCGATCGTCATCTCCCGCGACGCGCCCATGCCGCCGAAGGCCGTCCCGGTGTCCAGCCCCGCGAGCGCGAGCGCCACCGTGCCGAGCGCGAGCAGCGCGACGACCAGGATCAGGTCGGCGCTGCCGCTGACCGGCGTACGCGTCGCGGCGAGCGGCACCAGCGCGGCGACCACCGCCGTCCCGGCGACCAGCAGCAGCGGCGCCAACCGGAAGGCCGGCCCCGTCCCGGTCGGCGAGACCGGCTCCTTGCGCAGCAGCTTGCGCGCGTCCCGCCACGGCTGCACGACCCCGGCGCCGGCCCGTCCTTCGAGCCGCGCCCGCACCTGCCGCATCCACCCGGTGAGCAGCGGCGCACCGCCCGCCACGACGGCGACCTGCGCGGCGACAGCGACGTAACCCGTGGCGCTCACCAGCCCACCACCAGCGCGGCGAGCACCGCGACAAGCCCGAACAGGCCGTAGCCCAGGTAGAGATGGACGCTCCCGCCGCCGAGCCCGCGGGCCCGGTCGGCGAGCCCGGACACCGCGGCCAGCAGCGGCCGGTAGAGCCGGTGCTCGATCCGGTCGGGCACGAGCCGCTGGAAGCGGACCCGCTCCACCAGATACGCGGACTCCCGCACCGGGGTGACGTCCACGTCCTGCTCGGGGGCGAGGACGTCGTCGAAGACCCGCTGCAACGGCTCGGCGAAGGACGTCGCCGTATACGCCATGCGCGCGGTCGGCGCCCCGCCTCCGCAGTCCCACAGCCGGGCGTCCCGGCGCCTGGCCCGGCGGCGGGCCGGCAGCCGCGCCAGGCCCGCGACCGCGGCCGTGCCCGCGACCAGCGCGAGCGCCACCCACAGCGGATGCAGCGCGGCCGAGGTGTGCGCCAGGTGCACGCCCAACTCCCCGTCGGCCAGCGGCTTTTCGGTCCCGACGCCGGCCGCCCGCACGGCCCGCGTCAGCGCCGGCCCGAGCGCCCCCGGAACCAGCGCCAGGGCCGCGCAGCACGCCGCGAGCAGCGCCATCCCGGCGAGCATCGCCGGCGGGCTCTCCACCGCCCTGCCCGCCCCGGCACTGCGCGGCCGGGCGAAGAAGCCCACGCCCAGCGCCTTGACGAACACCGCGGCGGCCAGCCCCGCCGACAGGGCGATCACCGCGACGGCCACCGGCAGCACGACGGCCGCCGCCGCGCCCGGCACCGCGAGGCCGTGCACGAGTGCCTGGAGCAGCAGCCACTCGCTGACGAAGCCGTTGCCCGGCGGCAGCGCCACCGCGCCCAGCGCGCCGAGCGCGAACAGCCCCGCAGTGACCGGCATCCGGGCCCGCAGCCCGCCCAGCCGGTCCAGGTCACGCAGCCCCGTCGCGCGCAGCACCGAGCCGGCCGCGCAGAACAACAGCGCCTTGAAAGCAGCGTGGTTGACGACGTGCAGCAGCGCCGCCGCGAGCGCGAGCGCGGCCAGCGGCCGGTCGCCCGCCGCCCGGAACAGCCCCGCCGCACCGGTGCCGAGCACGACCAGGCCCAGGTTCTCCGACGTCGAGTACGCCAGCAGCCGCTTGAGGTCCGAGGCCATCGCCGCCTGGAGTATCCCGTACACCGCCGAGAGCGCGCCCGCGCCCATGAGCAGCAGCCACCACCACGCCGGGCCGCCGCCGAGCAGGTCGAAACCGACCCGCAGCAGCCCGTAGACGCCGAGGTTCACCATCGCCGCGCTCATCAACGCCGAGACGTGGCTGGGCGCTTCGGGATGCGCCCGCGGCAACCACGCGTGCAGCGGCGCGAGGCCCGCCTTGGAGGTGAAGGCGAGCGCGGTCATGACGAAGACCGTCCCCCGCACCCCCGCCGGCATCCCGCCCGCCCCCGCCCGCAGCGCCGCGAACGACTCCCCGCCGGCCCGCGCGGCGAACAGCGCGAGCCCGACGAGCAGCAGCACCAGCCCCAGATGCGTCATGACCGCGTACCACAGCCCCGCACTGCGTACGGTGGGCCGCTCGCGGTGCTCGGCCAGCACGAGCAGCAGCGACGCGAGCGCCATCAGCTCCCACAGCAGCAGAAAGGTCGACACGGACCCGGCGGCCGGCACGAGCACCATGGCCCCCGCGAACACCGGCCCCACCGCCTGCGCCCCCCGCGACCGCACGCCATGGTCACCGCCGCCCGCCGCGAGGGCGTCCCGCGGCTCATGAGCGTCCGACCCGGCGTGTCTGCCGCCCGCCGACCCGGCAGCGTCCTCGTCCCCCGGGCCACGCCCACCGTGCATGCCGCCGCCGGGCGAGGCGTACCCCACCCCGTACACCGCCACGGCCACCGTGACCGCGCCGGTCACCGCCATGAACAGCCCCGACAGCGGATCCACCGCCAGCCGTACGCCCGCCAGCGGCAGCAGCCCCGGCAGCCACACCCCGTACCGCGCCCCGCCCAGCGCCGCCGCACCCGCCACCACTCCGGCAGCCCCGAGCCCGGCCGTGCACAGCCCCGCGGCGAGCGGCCGGACGCGAGCGGGAGCCAGCCCCCCGGCCAGCGCACCCGCGACGGCCAGCCCGCCGACCGCCGCGAGCGCGGGTCCTACCGCGTTCACCGGCCGGTCAGCGTACGCAGCGCCGTCACGATCGCCGCCGGCTCCGGCGGGCAGCCCGGCACGCTGACGTCCACGGAGACCATGTCCACGACCGACCCCTCGACGCCGTAGCCCCCGGCGAACTCCCCGCAGTCCAGGGCGCAGTCGCCCACGGCGACCACGATGGCCGGCTGCGGCATCGCCGCGACCGTACGCCGCAGCGGCTCCGCCATGTTCCGCGTCACCGGTCCCGTGACGAGGGCGACGTCCGCGTGCCGGGGCGAGGCCACCAGCCGTACGCCGTACCGCTCGGCGTCGTAGACCGGCCCGAACGCGTTGCCGATCTCGATCTCGCACCCGTTGCACGAGCCCGCGTCGACGCACCGCACCTGCACCGATCCGCCCAGCTCCCGCGCGGCGGGCAGCGGATCCGCCTCAGGCCGCGGCGGCGCGGCCTCGGCCACCCGCCCCGTCCCGCGGATCTTGCGCAACAGGCCGCCCATCCCCACTCCTCACGCTCACTCCCGGCGCCTCACGTCGGCGCCGGACCCGCCGTACCACCGCCGGCCGCATCCGCCCGCAGATCGGCGAGCAACTCGGCCTGGCCGGCCAGCACCCCGGACAGGATCGTGCGCGCCACCCGCAGCAGCTCGGCCACATGCGGGCTGGTCAGCGAGTAGTAGACGTTCGAGCCCTCCTTGCGCGTGACGACGAGGTTCGCCCGCCGCAGCACCGCGAGCTGCTGCGACAGATGCGACGGCTCGATGCCGACCTCGCCCAGCATCTCCGCGACGGAGTGCTCCCGCTCACTCAGCAGCTCCAGCACCCGGATACGCACCGGGTGCCCGAGCGTCTTGAAGAACTCGGCCTTGAGCTGGTACAGAGGCGCGCTCATCGCACCGCCCTCCCACCGGCCCGGGCCACCGCCGGCCTCACGCACACAGATCCAGTCACCATGACGACATCCTCGCGCCCCATGGCCGCCCTGATGACATCACGAATTGCCATTTCCTGCAATTCATGACGCCAGCAATCCCCTGACCCCACCGTCCGTGCGTAGTCGGTCGCGCTTGGCTACTTGTGGGAGTGGGCGCCCAGGTAGAAGAGGAGCCAGAGGAAGCCGGCGAAGAAGTGGCCGGCGATGACGTAGACGAAGACGCGCAGGGCGACGCCGCGGGCCTTGTATTTTTCGGTGCCGGCGCCGGGGTCCCGAGGGAGGGGGGCGGGCGAGGGTGCATCGGGCATGGCGGGCTTCCGGTCGGGGGCGCGACCAATACATCATGTGAGCAATTGAAAAAAGTCGCAACCGCCCCCGTACCGAGCCCACCCCCACCCCCACCGCCGGCCACCCGCCCGACAAGGCCGCCAGAAACCGGACCCCCACCGGCGGCCAGAGGCCCGACGACATCGGCAGGGACCGGGCCCCCACCGGCGGCCAGAGGCCCGACAAGGGCGGCAGGGATCGGACCCCACCCACCCCCACCGGCGGTCAGAGGTGCGACGAGAGCGGGAGGGGCTGGTTCGGGGGGTGCCCCCGCAGGACTGCGCACGACGAGAGGTCACCGGAGACGCAGCGAGGTCGATGTGCGCAGTCCGAGGAGGTACCCCCCGAAGCGGCCCCGACCCCCACGCCCCACCCGCTGCGCTCCGACGCCCGCGACAACCGGGCCCGTATCCCCGACACGGCCCGCGCGGTGTCCGCCGACGAGGGCCTGAGCGCGCCCATGCGCGAGGTCGCCCGCCGGGCGGGCGTCGGCCCCGCCACGCTCCACCGGCACTTCCCGACCAAGCGCGACCTGATCCTCGCGGCCTTCCCCGACGCCATGGACTTCGCCGCCGACCGGGAGCAAACCCTCCGCGCGGTCGCCGAGTTGAGCCGCCGCGCCCGGCAAACCGGCCACCCCCGCCCGGACTTCGTCGTCGACGACCTGGTCCTGATGCCCACCGCCCACCGCGGCATCCACACCGCACCCCCCCGCCACCCGCCTCACCGCCTCCCGCCGCTTCGCGGCCTACATGATCGACGCCTTCCGCCCTCCGGCGCGGGCCGCAATCGTCACCGAAAGCGACTGGATCGTCACAGCCGTACGGACGGCGTAGGCACCCGGGGTACAGTCGAGGAAAAACACCGCAAACCCCCCGGACGACACATGCGGCCAGGGGCCGCGGGCACAAGCCCGCAGAAGCGGCAGCAAGCAACCGCAAGCAACCGCAAGCGGCCAAGGGCAGCAGCAAGCAGCAGCAAACGGCGGCAAGCAGCGACGAGCGCCACCAGCCAAAGAAAGTCACCGCACCGGTGGCACGGAGCAGACGGAGAGGTGACTGGCACGTGCGGCGGCTCAGCGTCTACGCCGGCAAGTGGCTGCGCCGGGCCCGTAGACTCCTGGCGGCTGCCGCCGCCCTCGCGGTCCTCAGCGCGGTGTCGATCTGGCTGGCGATCCAGCTGACCCCCATGCAGTCGGTCTCGGCGGCGGGGCAGACGGTGCAGGTGGGCGCGGCGCAGCCGGGCCGGAGCATGTCGGGCCCGGGGGAGCTGGAGCTGTTCGGGGAGACCATCGCGACCCGGCCGCATTTCGACGGCCCCATCCGCCCGCTGCTCAAGCTCACCCACATCAACCTCGCCCCGCAGGTCGGCGCCGGCGAGCTCGTGCCCGACCTCAGCCGCAGCCTGGGCTCGGGCTGGCTGCGCTACTGCCTGTGGGAGTCGCTGATCGCGGCCGGCTGCGCCGCCGTCATCGCGGTGGCCGTCGCGGGCGTCCGCCGGGCGACCCGGCGCACCCTGCTGGCCATGGTGGCCGCCGGCGTGGTGTCCGTGTGCGCGGTCAACGCCGTGGGGATCTACCTGCTGGCGTCCGGCACCCCGCGTGTCCTGCGCCAGGTGCGCTCCCTGGACGACCTCGTGGGCCGCACCCCCACGCAGCCGGTGCCGGCGGCCCAGGGCCCGGCGCTGCCGCACGTCAACGCCGTCGTGCTGGGCGACTCCACCGCGGCGGCCATCGGCAACCGCCCGGTCCAGCACCCGACCGGCACCGACCGGACCTGCGGACGCAGCGCCGACTCGTACGCCGCCGACCTCGCGGCCGTCAACGACTGGAACGTACTGAACCTGGCCTGCCAGGGCGCCACCGTCACCGACGGCGTCCTCGGCGTGCAGACCCGCGGCGACGACGTGATCCCGCCCCAGCTCGCGGTCGCCCAGCGGGCCACCAGCGCCTCCGCGGTCATCGTCAGCATCGGCGCCAACGACATGAACTGGTCCGTGCTGACCGGCCTGTGCGCGAAGTCACCCGTCTGCGACGACAAGGCGTCCACCGCCTACTTCACCGAGCGGCTCGCCGCCTTCACGCAGAACTACCTCGATCTCCTCCAGCAGCTGGCGGCCCTCCCGCACCACCCTGCGGTCCTGGTCAACGAGTATTACGACCCCTTCGGGCCCGACACGGCCTGCCTGAAGAAGGACGGCATCACCCCGGCCAAGGCCGAGGTCCTCAGCTCGCGCCTGTCCGCCATCAACGACGTGCTGAAGAGCGGCGCCGACACCTTCCACTTCACCAGCGTCCGCCCCGACTTCGACGGCCACACCCTGTGCAGCGACCAGCCCTTCGTCCAGAACTCCGCGGACAAGGCCCCGCTCCACCCCACCGCCGCCGGCGAACTCGCCATAGCCCTCGCCGACCAGCGCGCCCTCACCACCACCCTCCCCGCCTCCGCCGCACCCTCCCCACCGGCGCCCGGCACCACCTCCACCCCCACCCCCACCTCCACCCCGACCCCGGGGTCATGACCCTCACCTATTGCGCTCACTTTGCGCATAAAAGCCGCTGACGGATCCCGGCTTTACGCCAAAGGTCTCGCCAAATGTGCACCGCCGTCGGACAGCAGCCTTGACTTACGCCTAGAGCCGACTGAACATGTGTGCTGCGTCACACGGGACGCCGCCGTCTGCCACGTGCTGAGCACCACCGGCGATCCCTGACAGCGCCCGACGACAAGCGCAGCCGCGATCCGGCCGGGCGCCTCGGGCGACATGGCACCCCCACATTTCCGGGAGGCATGTGTGCTGGCCATATCCACACTCCGACGCAGGACGCGGCTGTTACTGGCGTTCCTGCTCGCGGTGGCGATCGCGGTGCCGCTCTTCGGCACGACGGCGACCCGCGCCGACGCGGCCTCGTCGGGGCCGTGCGACATCTACGCGTCCGGCGGTACGCCCTGTGCGGCGGCGTACAGCACCACCCGGGCGATGTTCTCCTCGTACAACGGCCCGCTCTACCAGATCCAACGCGACTCCGACAAAGCCACCTTGAACGTCGGCCTCGGCTCCGCCGGCGGCGTGGTCGACGCCGCCCCGCAGGTCTCCTTCTGCTCCGGCACGACCTGCACCATCACCGTGCTGTACGACCAGACGCCCAACGCCAACAACATGCCCATCTCGCCCGGCAGTTCCTGCGCCGGCTGCTCCGGCAGCCTGTCCGGCCCGGGACCGAACGGCTCCGACATCGGCGCGAACGCGATGGCGCTGCCCATCACCATCGGCGGCCGGCACGCCTACGGCGTACTCGTCGACAACATCGGCACCGGATACCGCAACAACGCCGCCAAGAACGTCCCCACCGGCGCGCAGGCCGAGGGCATCTACATGCTCACCTCGTCCAACCTCACGAGCAACAGCTGCTGCTTCGACTTCGGTTCGGCCGAGACGAACGACTCCGACGACGGCAACGCGACGATGAACGCGATCTACTACGGCTCCGCCTGCTGGACCGGCGGCTGCACCGGCTCCGGCCCCTGGGTCGGCGGCGACCTCGAAAACGGCATGTACTTCAGCGCGGCCGGCCCCAACCCGTCCAACATCCCCAGCGAGACCGGCTCGTTCGTGAGCGCCTGGGAGAAGAACAACGGCACGACGAACTTCACGCTCAAATACGGCAACGGGCAGTCCGGCGGCCTGACACAGGCGTACTCCGGCGCCCTGCCCAACGGCTACAACCCGATGAAGGTCCAGCCCTCCATCGAGTTGGGCACCGGCGGCGACAACAGCCCCATGGGCACAGGTGAGTTCTTCGAGGGCGCCGTCACCAAGGGCTTCCCGTCCGACGCGACCGAGAACGCCGTGCAGGCCAACATCACCGCGGCCGGCTACGCGAACAACACCACCACCTTCCCCGCGCCCACCACATCGGTCATCAGCCTCAAGTCGCACGCCAACGGCAAGTACGTGGACGCCCCCAACTCCACTACCTCGCTCATCGCCGACGCCACCTCGGTCGGCACGAACGAGCTCTTCACCATGGTCGCGAACAACAACAACACCGTGAACCTCAAGGCCCATTCGGACAACCAGTGGGTCACCGCCGAGAGCAACGGCAACTCCCCCCTGATCGCCAACCGCGGCGGCCCCGGCCCATGGGAGACCTTCTACCTCCTCCACAACCCGGACGGCAGCGTCACCTTCCGCGCCTACAACAACCAGCACCTCGTCACCGCCGAGAACGCCGGCGCCTCCGCCCTCATCGCCAACCGCACCGCGGTCGGCCCCTGGGAAGAATTCGACCTCACCACCCACTGACCCCCGCCACCCCCACCGGCTGCCCCCGCCCCACCCCCGGGACGGGGACAGCCGGCCGTGCGCACTCCGCTCCCGCACGGGCCGTCACCACCTGCTTGGCGGACCGCGGCTGCCGCTGTTACCTTTTCGGAGGCCCGTGCGAAGGATCGAGGAGGTGGTACCCGTGGACGCAGTATCGACGTGGGTGCTCCCCTCCGGGGTCACGGTCGGGCGATAGGCAGGTCGTCCGGGAGCGCCGTTCCAGTGCACTCCCGAAAGGCACGACCATGCGTTTCACCTCCGAGCGGCGCCTCGACGACGGCGTCGTCGAGCGCGAATTCACCCTCGGCGAGATCCCCGGCATCCTGTGGACCCCAGAGCCGGCGTCCGCACCGGCGCGCGTAACGGCGTCCGCGCCGGCAACCGAAGCGTCCCCGCTGATCCTGCTCGGCATCCCGCCGCTCGGGCTGCGCAGGATGCACCCCCGGCTGCTGGCCCGGGCCCGGCACTCCGCGGCGGAGGGCTTCGCCACGGCGACCATCGAGCTCCCCGGAAGCGGCGACCGGCCCCGCTGGCCCGCCCTCGACCAGGCCCGCGCCGAGCTGCGCCGGGTGATGGCGGCCGGCGAGCCGGTCAGCGACACGCTCGTCGACGACCTCGTCCTCCCGCTCGTCGACAAGGCCGCCCCGGAGTGGCAGGAAACCCTCGACGCCCTCCTCGCGCTCCCCGCGATCGGCGGCCCGGTCGGCTACTCGGGCGGCCTGATCTCCCTCGCCATCCGGCTGGCGGCGGTCGAGCCCCGCATCACCGCCGCCGTCCTGTTCGCCGGGAGCCTCGTGCCCCGCTCCCTCGTCGAGCAGGCCCGCGGGATCACCATCCCGCTGCACGTCCTGCTGCAATGGGACGACGAGGGCAACGACCGCCAGGCCGCCCTCGACCTCTTCGACGCCTTCGGCTCCCCGGACAAGTCCCTGCACGCCCACCTCGGCGGCCACACCGGCGTCCCCCGATCCGCCGGCGACGCCGCAGCCCGGTTCTTCACCCGCCACCTGAGGTAGGACCGCAGGACCGCCGCGGCCGGAAGGCCGTGACGGCAGGTGTACGCACGGGTACTTTCCGGTGTCGTCAGGGGAACCGCGCGAAGGGCGGGTGGCGTGGAGGAAGGAGGCGAGCAACCTCGAACCACCTAGGAGGACTTCGGTGTCCACCCGCCCTGTGCGCTCGAACAGCCCTCGTACCACGCGGAGTCGGCGACCGTACGCCGCTGCCGGCCGCCGGCCGTACGCCGCTGCCGCCGGCCTCGTCGCCCTCGCGGTGACCACCGCCGGCCTCGCCGGCTGCTCGGGCTCCGGGTCGTCCTCCGGCAGCGACTAGGACCCGAAGAAGGCCCCGCCGAGCAGCACCGCCCCCGCCGGCACCGCGTCCCTGAAGGTCACCGGCGGCGACGAGACCCCCGGCTCGTACCACCTGGCCTACACGCCCGGCGAGGACGACACCTTCGACCCCACGGCCGGGAAGATCGAGCTGACCTGGAGCGACAGCGCCCACCACGTCCTCCACCTCAGCACGTACGAGGAGAAGCTGGCCACCGGCAAGGTCGACGCGACCACGACGCTCAAGTTCGGCGGCGAGGACAAGGGTTACGTGGACGGCGTGCACGCCAAGTGCGAGGTCGTCCTGACCTCGGTCGGCGCCGACGCCATCGCCGGCCGCTACAACTGCCGCGGCGTGCCCGGATTCTCCTTCACCGACACCGAGCAGCTGGACACCTCCGTGGACGCCCAGGGCACCTTCACCTACGCCCGCAAGGGCGCCCTCCCGCCGGCGCCCACCACCGACCCGGGCACATCGGGCGGCGCCAACACCGCCAACCTGGTCGTGACCGGCGGCGACGGCCCCCAGGGCAGCTACCCGCTGACGTACGACCCGTCCGCCGCCAACATCTGGGAGCCCTCGGACGGCAGGTACAACCTGACCTGGAGCGACAGCGCCCACCACGCCGTCGAACTCACGGGCGTGGACACCGAGCTCACGGCCGGCAGCAAGGCGAACTTCGGGGTCACGCTCAGGGTCGCCGGCGACGACACCGGCTTCGTCGACAGCATGGGCACCCAGTGCACGGTGACGCTGACCCGCGCCGCGGAGAAGTCCGTGGCCGGCTCCTTCGAGTGCCACGCCATCCCCGGCTTCGACTTCAAGGCGAGCGAGGAGCAGCCGACGAAGCTGGACGCGCACGGCACCTTCGACTACGTGGGCTGATCCGGCCCCGCCGCGGGCAGCGTGCCCTCCGAGACCCGCCACCGCGCGGGCACCGCGGCCCGGGCGGCGTCCAGGAAGGCCGCCGCCCGCTCCGCCTTGCCCGGCCCCTCGAAGAAGAAGCTCGTGAAGTCCGGCTCCCGCAGGGCCGCTTCCGCACCGCCGTGCTCGGCGGCGAGCCCGGGGAGCGTACGGTCCAGCAGCGCCCGCTGCTCCACGGTGACGTCCACCCCGTGCCGTACGGCGACCGCCCGCGCCCCGCGTACGTCCATGGCGACGGCGGCGGTCAGCGCCCGCGCGCTGAACAGCGGGGTACGGAACTCCCACGCCCGCGGCTCGGGAGCGGGGAAGCCGTGCGCCGCCAGCTCCCGCAGGACCCGCCGGCGCAAGTGGTCGCTCCTGCGCTCGCCGTCGCCGTCGAGGGACGGCAGCGCCATGAGCACCGGGCCGCGGGCGAGTTCCTGGCGCTGCACCTGCGTCAGGAACCGCCCCAGCGGCGGCTCCTGGCCGCGCAGCACCAGCCGTAACTGGTAGACGGAGCCGGAGTTCGGCAGGCCCGAGCCGCGCTCGGTGTAGACCAGGCCCGCGACCTGGGACCACGCCACCCGCCTGCGCCGCGGCACCCGTACGACGGTGATCCCCTCGTCGTCGAACCGCAGCCGCACCAGGAAGCGCATCTGGAGCCAGTGGAAGACCACCACCACCGCGAGGACACCCAACGCGCCGAGCCCGCGCGGCTCCGTACGCACGCCGAGGACCAGCACCCCGTACAGGACGACGAAGAAGACCACATCCACCCCGAGCGCGCGGGAGTGCTCCTCGACGAGCGGGCTGAGCCGCACGGTTGTGACCATGCCCCCCACGCTACGGACGCCCCCCCGCCGCAACACCGCCTCCGTCCCACCGGTACCCCACTCGTTACGAACCACCCACCCACATCACACCGGCAAGGCGCCCTCCCGGGCGGGGAGTTCGGCTTGACCCGTGCGAGCTGAAGCAGTGCCGCGGGCCGGCAGGCGTTCCCCCAGGGGTTGTTGGGGGCCCAGTGGTTGACCGGTGCCGGTGGTGGTCAGTAACTTACCGATGCCGATCAGCTTCTGGTGAGAAACTTTCCAACCGGGCTTCCGCGGCGCGCCCGCCACCGCGGGCCGTGACGGGACCCGGCCGGCGTACGACGACCTCCACGGACGAGGTTCACATATGCGGATCCCTGCGCTCACCGCAGCGGCAGCGCTGCTCACCTCCCTCACGCTCGCCCTCCCCGGCGGCGCCGCCGCGGCCCCGGCGGCCCAGCACACCGACAGCGGCCGGTTCGACCGGCCCTACTCGGCGTTCGCCCCGGCCGGCACGGTGCTGCGCCGGGGGACACCCCGCACCGCCGGGCTGGACCCGGCTCCGATCGACGCGTTCGAAAGCCAGATGGCCCAGTGGGAGGACCCGGCCGGCGGCGCGAACTACCTCTTCCCCGGCGCCACCACGCTCATGGCGCACGACGGTGTGGTGGCCGAACGCGCGGCCGGCGGCTACGCGGTGAAGTACGCCGACGCCACCACCGAGCTCCCGCAGGACCAGTGGGTCCCGGCCCGTACCGACACGATCTACGACCTGGCCTCCCTGTCAAAGCTGTTCACCTCGATCGCGGCCATGCAGCAGCTGGAGGCCGGCCGGATCGACCTCGACACCCCGGTGGCGCACTACCTGCCCGAGTTCGCCGTCAACGGCAAGGCCGCCATCACCATCGAGGAACTCCTCACCCACACCTCCGGGTTCGACGCCGACCCGGTCCCCTCGCTCTGGCAGGGCTACCCCGACATCCCCTCCCGCGAGAAGGCGATCCTCGACACCACGCCCATCAACCCGCCGGGCACCACGTATCTGTACTCCGACCTGAACATGCTGAGCCTCCAGCTCGTGCTGCAGAAGGTGACGGGCAAGCCGCTGGACGCCCTGGTGCGCGACGGCATCACCCGGCCGCTCCACCTGACCGACACCGGCTACAACCCGCCGGCCGCCGAACTGCCGCGGATCGCGGCGACCGAGTACGAGACGAGCCCGCCGCGCGGCATGGTGCGGGGCCAGGTGCACGACGAGAACGCCTGGGCCATGGGCGGTGTCGCCGGCCACGCGGGCGTCTTCTCCACCGTCGACGACCTCGCGGTGCTCGCCCAGACCATCCTCAACGGCGGTACGTACAAGGGCCGTCGCATCCTCAGCGAGCACAGCGTCCGGCTGATGGAGCAGAACTTCAACCAGGCGTTCCCCGGTGACTCGCACGGCCTCGGCTTCGAACTCGACCAGATCTGGTACATGGGCGGCCTCTCGGGCCCGCAGACCCTCGGCCACACCGGCTTCACCGGCACCTCGCTGGTCATCGACCCGCAGTCGCGCTCCTTCGTCATCCTGCTCAGCAACCGCGTCCACCCGACGCGGAACACGCCCTCGACCAACCCGCCGCGGCGGGCGATCGGCGTGGCGATGGCGCAGGCGATGCGGGTCGAGCCGCCCCGCGGCGGCCCGACCTGGTTCTCAGGACAGGGCGGCGGCACGACCAGCACCCTGACCACCGGGCCGCTGACGGCCGGCACACCGCTGGACGTCGACTTCTCCGCGTTCGTCAACACCGAGTCGACCGACCGGCTCTACGTCGAGACGTCCGCGGACGGCGGCGCGACCTGGCAGCCCCTGGCACTGCGGGCGACCGGCGCCGGAGCGCCGGCCGGCAGCCCGACGTCGCTGTCGGGGCAGGGCGTCCGCGCCTGGTGGCAGGTGCACGCGCAGATCCCGCAGGCCACCGGGACCGTACAGCTGCGCTGGCGGTACACCACCGACCCCGTCTACGAGGGCCGGGGCGTCGACCTCGCGCACCTGAAGGTGACCGCCGGCCGGGGGAACCTGCTCCGTGCCGCCGGCCTCACCCCGGCGGGCGCCTGGCAGCAACTGCCTGCTGCCGGCGGCCCGAAGAGCGCTCAGGCCCTCGGCGATTGACCGGTACGGGGGGCTTGTCCGGCGGCGTTGACCCGGCTGATCACGGTGAGTAAGTTTCCCACGTGGTAGCAGCCGATTCCGTCAGTGGCGCGTCCGCGGCGAGCCCCCTGGCCCGCATCCGGTCGCTGCTGCCCGACCTCGCGCGGGCGGAGCAGCGCGTGGCCAGGGCCGTGCTGGCCAACCCGGGGCTGGTCGCGCGCCGCAGCATCACCGCGCTCGCCGAGGCCGCGGGGACCAGCGAGACCACGGTGATCCGGTTCTGCAAGGCGATCGGCGTCGGCGGCTACCCGGACCTGCGCATCGCGCTGGCCGCCGACACCGCCCGGGCCGAGGTCCGGGACGACCGGCGGCTCGGCGGCGACATCACGCCGAGCGACGACCTCGGCGAGGTGGTCGGCAAGGTCGCCTTCGCCGACGCCCGCGCGGTCGAGGAGACCGCACGGCAGCTCGACGTGCCGACGCTGCGCCGGGTCGTCGCCGCGGTGGCGGACGCGGGCCGCGTCGACATCTACGGCGTCGGCGCCAACGCGTTCGTCGCCGCTGACCTCCAGCAGAAGCTGCACCGCATCGGGCGGGTGAGCTTCGCCTGGAGCGACACCCACATCATGCTCACCTCGGCGGCCGTGCTCACCCCCGGCGACGTCGCGATCGGCCTCTCCCACACCGGCGCCACCACCGAGACCGTCGAGGCGCTGCGCATCGCCCGCCGCCACGGGGCGACCACCGTGGGCGTGACCAGCTTCCCCCGCTCCCCGATCCGCGAGGTCTGCGACGACCTGCTGACGACGGTGGCCCCCGAGACCACCTTCCGCTCCGGCGCGACGGCCAGCCGGATCGCCCAACTCACCGTCATCGACTGCCTGTTCATCGGCGTCGCCCAGCGCCACCTCCCCACCGCCCGCAAGGCCCTCCAGGCCACCTACGACGCCGTCGGCGACCACCGCCTCGACCACCCCGCATCCCCCGACACACCACCCCCCTGAGCCCCGAGCCCCCCACCCCGCCTCCCGCATTCCGCGGCCGACGGCGCAACAAAAAGGCGCCGGAGCCCGCCGGCCAACACCCCCTTGCTCTCCCGCTGGCGAATGGTGACTATTCGTGCGGGTTGGGTTCCGTGGCAATGAGATGGCGGAGTTGCCATCTTGCCTCCTCCCACCGCGCGGCCCGATCCGCCTTGCGGCTGTCCATTCCTTCGGCGGCGCGTTTCGCGCTCCGGCTGCCCACGGCGGACTGAGCCGTCTGCGCGATGTACTGGCAGGTCAGCTTCGTCCGTGCCACCTTGTTCATCGCGCCGGCCTCGATGAGCATGTCCTGGCATGCCAACCGCACCGCGGAATTCAGAATATGAGTGACCTCCGGGTGCCCCGGCGTCTTCCAGCTGGTCGTGACGAAGGATTCGTGGGCGCGGACAAGCCGGTCGTTCGCCCGGCCCAGCGCGACTGCCTCGCGGGCGGCAGCGACGTACTCCGCGGTCGCCTCCCGCATGCTCTCAGCCAGAGGCTCCGCCTTGAGGTCGGTCGCGTGTTCGGCGAAGTCCAGCGCGAGGGTTGCCGCCCGCGCGCCGCTCACGTCATTGAGCAGCTCATTGAGCCGCACCGGCAGAACGATCATCACTTGTTCCATTCTCCTCGACCACGGCTCATGAGGTCCAGCAGCTTGGCCGTGTCGCCCGAACCGGTGATTACCTGGCTGGGATAGGTGATGCCGACATGAGCTGCGGCGTTCATCGCGTTCTTGAGCTGCTGACCCGCATTTCCACCGCCCATTTTGTGGTCCACCACGTACGCGACCAGGTTCTTGGGGTCGGAGGGGTCCACCACCATGAAGTCACCTTGGAATTTCTCGCCGTGTGTACGGTACACCTGCAGATTCGGGCGCTTCTCCAGGAGCTTCTTCACGAAGTCCATCTCGGGCGGGCTCAGATGATAGGCGCCGGGCAGCTGCTGACCGGCCTTGATCCGTATCGGATCGTAGGGCGCCAACCCCAGCGGGTCGGTCAAGGTGTGGGGGTTGTGGACGTAGGTGAGGGGATTGGGGGCGGGGTTGAGCCCGAGGGGATCGGGGGCGGTGTAGCGAGCGGTGGCGGGGTCGTAGTGGCGGAGGAGGTTGTAGTGGAAGCCCGTTTCCGGGTCGTGGTATTGACCGGGGAAGCGCAGAGGGGTGTAGGCACTGGCGGTTGTGGGCCAGGAGGTGGTGCCCCACAGGGTGGTGCGGGCGCGCCACGCGGGAGCCCCGGAGGTGTCGACGAGCTCGGTGGGCGTGCCGACGAGGTCGGTGACGACCGCGAAGAAGCGCTGGTCGACAGCGCGTTGGCTCGTCGCATCCGTGATGCGTTCCGTCTGCGTCAGCGGGCGCAGGCCGTCGTGTTCCCAGGTGAGGGTGCTTGGGAGAGGCACGCGAGGTATGCGCCGTACGGTTCGCGTCGCACCATGACGACCCGGTCGTGACGCTCGCGGCACCACCGGTTGCGGTCCAAGGACGTGGGTGGAGGCAGTGGCGATGCCGGCACCGACCCGCGCGCTGACCAGGCTTGCCCACTGCATGGGTCACAAATTATGTGGCCGGCGAGGCTGCCGGAACGGGTTCTTGAGCCGGAAGCCGAGGAAAGCAAAAATCCTCGGACGATCGCGTCCGAGGATTCCCGATGGAGCGGATGACGGGAATCGAACCCGCGCTCTGAGCTTGGGAATCACCGGGGGCTTGTCGGAATCCGGGCTGGCCGGCTGCACGCTCGGGTCCCGAAACGTCCATGTGTCCACCGCCATTGATGTCCGTGGCGGACCGCACGGTACTGCCGTACATGGTGCGGATGTGGTGCGACGGCGGTGCCTTACCGGTCGTGCAAGACGGTGGGCCGGGTGACGGGGACGATGGTGAGCAGGCTGTCGAGGCCCTTGTAGTCGTCGGGGTTGGTGGTGAAGAGGGGCAGCTCTTCGGCGATGGCGATGGCGGCGATCATGAGGTCGGCGACCCGGCGCCGTGGTTTGCGGCCGGTGCCGATGACGGCTGCGCAGACCCGGCCGTAGATCCGAGCGGCGTCGGCGTCGAACGGGATGGGGTCGAACTCGCTCTCGGCGCGTTGCAGGATGTCCAGGCGCCGCCCGCGTTCGGCGTGCTCGTCGTAGTCGCTCTGCTCTTCGTTCCGGCGCACCTCGTGGGGGCCTGCGGACAACTCGGCGAGAGTGATGGCGCTGATCGCCACCTCCTCCGGAAGCTCGGCCGGGTCGAGCCATTTGCGCAGGATGACGATGTTGGTGTCGAGCAGGCCCTGCGCGTACTCAGCGGGCATAGGGGTCGTCCGTCTCCTGCTCGGCCGTGGCGGCCTGGTCGGCCCTGAACGCCTCCAGCGAAACGTCCGAAGCGGTGCGGGACATGGCGGCGAATTCGGAACGCGGAACGAACCGCCGACGGCGGCGCAGCGGGATCAGCTCCCCGATCTGGTGTCCGTCCCGGGTGACGGTGAACGACTGTCCGCTCTGGACGGCATCCATGATCTCTTTGGATCGGCTGCGCAGATCGCGCTGTGTGATCTCCGGTTGCGCTGACATTAGCCCAGTGTAGCACCTGGTGGCACCATGTGCTCCTGCCGCTCGCGGCGGCCCTGTCGGACCCCTCGGCCAGACTCTTCCGCATGAGCGTCAGATCAGACTTCACCTTGGATGTGCATCTCGGGCGTGTGCTGGATGCGGCCGTGCATCCGGACGTGAAAGCGGCTCTCGTGTCAGCGAGGCGGCATATGAACAGCGGAAGTAGGAGTCACCGCAGGGGCGGAAAGACTCTTGTCCAGATGCTGGAGGCAGTCCGCCGACACGCAGCGGACGTCGGCGAATGGCAGGTCGTCCGACTGGTTCAAGACTCCTTGGAGTACGCCGAGGGACGAATCCTCCAGCCTGACCTCAATGATCGGTACCGACTGTTCCAGGACGGCGTGCGCAACACAAACCTGCAAAAGGGTGTCGGAAACTTGCTGCGGACCGGATTCGGGTTCGCCGCAGAGGCGAGCCGCGAGTACGCGGACGCGAACCCTCAGGCGGGAGTACACGATCTGATCGCATACTTCAGCTCGCTCGCGGAGGACGCGCGGTTCCTTGAGGCGCCGGAGGACCGGCCTGGGCGGTATCGCCTTCTCCGGGGAAGGGCCGAGATCGCCGTGTGGCTGGAACGTGTCCTCCGCGAACGGGTGGACATCGAGGACCTGGAAGAGGCCGCCCGCCGTATCGTCACCTCGCCTGAAGCAATCGCTCTTCTGGCTGCCGACGCGCAGGGGCAGATGGTCTTCAGGGCAGCGGAGTTGCAGCGACGGGCTGCCGGCCTGGAGGTCTTGCGCAAGGTTGTCGATGACACCACGGTCACCGAGCACGCGCTTCAGCGAGCCCTGGAGGGGCAGCACTGGATCTTCGGTGGGCGCTTTGTGGGGGAGGCGGCCCACCGCCGGCTGGTGTCCGGGGACGAGGTCGACATTCCTCTGATCCGCGGCGACGGAGCGCTGCACGTAGTCGAGTTGAAACGCGCCGCGAGCCTGGGCGGCCCACTGGTGAAGAAGTACCGCGGATCATGGGTGCCCACCGCGCAGGTGCACAACGCCGTTGGTCAGGCGGTGAATTACCTGGTCGGCCTGGACGAGAATCGTCACCGCCTGCGCGAGGAACTCGGCATCGAAACACGCCGGGCAAGTGCGATGGTGCTGATCGGACACCCTTCGGTCCAACCCTCAGTGCCGGAGGAGTCGATCAACGAAGCACTTCGCACCTTGAACACCCACGTAAATCGCGTCGAGGTGCTCACTTACAAGGAGCTGGTCGACAACGCCGAGCGTTCGCTGGGTACCCCCGATTCGGCCTAGTCTCCGCCCTCTGGCGGAACCGTATTCGGACGGTGAATTTCGAAAAGCAAAAGCCTCAAGTCTATGACCTGGGGCTTAATTAAAGAGCGGATGACGGGAATCGAACCCGCGCTCTGAGCTTGGGAATCACAGGGC
>NZ_JAATEJ010000044.1 GCF_012034175.1 Actinacidiphila epipremni | reverse complement strand
TGGCCACCGCCACGGTGCGGGCGGCGACGGGGTTCAGGCCGGTGCCCGTCCGGGGTGCGGTCCCGGCGTTCTCGGCGGTGGCGCGGGAGTCGTGGTGCACGGCCATTTCGGGGCCCCTTCGCGGTGAGCGGTGCGGGTCGTTTCGGTGACGGCATCACTGTCCCGCGGACGACCCCACCGCCGATGGAGGCGGAGGACCCGCAATCCCTGGGCCGAACGGCCCTGCTCGGGGGCCGACTTGGCCCCCGCCCGCCCGCCGGCGCCGTTGCGGGGTCCGGCCGCACGAAGGGCCCGGCCCGGCGACCTGCCCGCGCCCGCCGTACGATCCCGCCCTCCTGCCGGGGCGTCAGTCCGATGCGCCCTGGGGCAGCGGGACCTGCCACAGCAGCTGGGTGCCGCCGCGGGGGCCGGGGAGCAGTTCGAGGCGCCCGCCGCGGCGGGCCGCGCGCTCGCCGAGGTTGCGCAGACCGCTGCGCCGGCCCTGCGCGGGGATGCCCACCCCGTCGTCGGTCACGGTGACCGCGAGCGTGCCGGACGCCGCCACCAGCGACACCTCGACACTGCTCGCCCCGGCGTGCCGCGCCACGTTCGACAGGCTCTCGGCGAGCACCGCCACGACGTCCTCGGCGACCTCCGGCGGTACGTCGGTGTCGAGCAGCCCCTCCATCCGCAGCACCGGCGTGAAGCCCAGCGTGCGGGCGGCGCCCTCCACGCTCGCCGCGGCCCGCGACCGCAGCCCCGGGGCGCGGGCGCCGCCGTCCTCGCGGGCCCGCAGGCCGAAGATCGTGGACCGGATGATCTTGATGGTCTCGTCCAGGTCGTCCACCGCCCGCATCAGCCGCTCGCCGGCCTGCGGATGGTCCACGAAGCGCAGCGTGCTCTGCAACGTCATCCCGGTGGCGAACAGCCGCTGGATCGCCAGGTCGTGCAGGTCCCGGGCGATCCGGTCGCGGTCCTCCAGCAGCGCCAGCTGCTCGGCGGACCGCCGCCGCTCGGCCAGCTCCAGCGCGAGCGCCGCCTGCCCGGCGAAGGCCAGCAGCGGCGCCGTCTCCGCGGCGGAGAAGGGCGTGGCGCTGTCCGCCCTGGCCAGCAGCAGCACCCCGCGCGCGCCCCGGTCGGCGAGCATGGGCACGGCGACCGCGGGGCCCAGGCCCTCCCAGCGCGGCGGCCCGGCGCCCACCCGCGGGTCCTTGCCGATCTCCTCCGACGTCAGCGGCCGGCCGGCGTTCATCGCCGCGCCCATGAACGTGTCCTCCAGCGGCAGCACCAGGTCGCGGTGGGCCTCGGCGCCGACGCCGGTGGCGAAGGTCACCCCCAGGTCCGTGCCGTCCCCGGTGGGCAGCGCGAGGACGCCGAGGTCGGCGTCGAGGATGTCCTTCGCCCGCCGGACGATCTCCTCCAGCACATCGGCCGCCTCGGCGCCGGACAGCAGGTCGGCGACGATCTCGGCGTTCGCCTCCATCCACCGCTGCCGGTCGCGCGCGGCCTTGTACAGCCGGGCGTTCTCCACGGCGACGCCGGCCGCGACCGCGAGCGTCGACAGGACCGTCACGTCCTCGGCGTCGAACTGCGCACCGCCGCGCTTCTCCGTGAGGTACAGGTTGCCGAACACCTCGTCCCGCACCCGTATCGGCACCCCCACGAAGGAGTGCATCGGCGGGTGGTTGGGCGGGAAGCCGTACGACCGCGGGTGGTCGGCGATCTCGGCCAGGCGCAGCGGCTCGGGGTGGCGGATCAGCTCGCCGAGGATGCCGTGCCCGGACGGCAGCGGCCCGATCGCCCTGATCCGCTCCTCGTCCACGCCGACGGTGAGGAACTGCGACAGCCGCTCGCCCTCGACCACGCCCAGGGCGCCGTATTCCGCGTCGACCAGCACGACGGCCGCCTCGACGATCCGCCGCAGCACATGCGCCAGGTCCAGCTCGCGCCCCACCGACAGCACCGCTTCGAGCAGGCTGTGGACGCGGTCCTGCGTGCCGCGCACGGCGTTGATGCGGTCCTGCAACTCGTCCAGCAGCTCGTCGAGTTGCAGCCGCGGCAGCCGCTCGGACCCGCCTGCCTCGTCGTGACCCACCCGGCTTCCTCTCGTACATACGTCCGCGTCGCGACCGGGGCGCCGCGGCGCGCTCAGGTTAGCCGCGGGGCGGGCAGCACGTCACGACCCACTTTTCGCAGCCGGCCCCCCGGGGGGCCGGCTAGCCGGAGCAGGCGGTGCGCTGGGCCTCCTGCCATTCGCACACCGGGCAGTACGTGGCGCCGCGGGTGCTCGCGGGGTGCTCGGTGGGCTCGCCGCACAGCACGCAGTCGGCGACCGGCTCGGCGACGGGCGCCGGGGCCTGCGGGCGGTCCTGGGGCCGTTCCCCGCCCTGCTTCCCGGCCTGTTCCCCGGCCCGTTCCTGGTTCTGCTCCTGGGTCTGCGTCACCCGTCCACCGTAGCGCCGGTGGTGCGCAGCACGGCAGCCCCGCGGGCCGGCAGCTGGACCGCAGGACCCGGCAGCACCTTGCACGCCGGGCGGCACAGCACGATCTCGCACGGGTCGCTCAGCGGGATGCGCGCGGCGGCGTCGGAGAAGTTGGCGACGATACGGAACGGGCCGCGGGCCACCCGCAGCGTACGGCCGCCGGCGGTCGCGGTCACGGAGTCCAGCTGCGGGTCGGACAGCGCGGGCTCCGCGCGGCGCAGCGCGATCAGCGCGCGGTACCACTCCAGCAGCTCGCGGTGCTCGGGCTTGTCCGGCTCGGCCCAGTCCAGGCACGAGCGGTCCCGGGTCGCCGGGTCCTGCGGGTCGGGCACGTCCTCCTCGGCCCAGCCGTGCTCGGCGAACTCCCGCCGCCGGCCGCGGGTGATGGCGGCGCCCAGCTCCGGGTCGGCGTGGTCGGTGAAGAACTGCCACGGCGTGGTCGCGCCCCACTCCTCGCCCATGAAGAGCATCGGCGTGAAGGGCGAGGTCAGCACGAGCGCGGCGGCGACGCCGAGCTGCTGCGCGGTGAGCCGGTCGCCGGTGGCGCGGTTGCCGACCTGGTCGTGGGTCTGGGCGTAGCCGAGCAGCCGGCTGCCGGGCACCGTCGCCGGGTCCAGCGGGCGGCCGTGGTGCCGGCCGCGGAAGGACGAGTACGTCCCGTCGTGGAAGAAGCCGTGGCCGAGGATCTTGGCCAGCGCGCCGGGCCCGGCCGCGGCGAAGTCGGCGTAGTAGCCCTGGGACTCGCCGGTGACGGCGGTGTGCAGGGCGTGGTGGAAGTCGTCGTTCCACTGGGCGTGCAGGCCCAGGCCCCCGGCGTCGCGCGGCGCGGTCGTCCGCGGGTCGTTCAGGTCGGACTCGGCGATCAGGAACAGCGGGCGGCCGAGCGCCGCCGACAGCCCGTCCACGGCGGTCGACAGCTCCTCCAGGAAGTGCAGCGCGCGGGTGTCGACCAGCGCGTGCACCGCGTCCAGCCGCAGCCCGTCCAGCCGGTAGTCGCGCAGCCACGCCAGCGCGCTGCCCACCAGGAAGGCCCGGACCTCGTCGGAGCCGGGCGCGTCCAGGTTCACCGCGTCGCCCCACGGGGTGTGGTGGCGGTCGGTGAAGTACGGGCCGAAGGGCGGCAGGTGGTTGCCGGACGGGCCGAGGTGGTTGTGGACGACGTCCAGGACCACGCCCAGGCCGTGCCGGTGGGCCGCGTCGACAAAGCGCTTCATCGCCTCGGGCCCGCCGTACGGCTCGTGCACCGCCCACAGCGACACACCCTCGTACCCCCAGCCGTTCGTGCCGGGGAAGGGGCACACCGGCATCAGCTCGACGTGGGTGACGCCGAGCCGAGCCAGGTGCGGCAGCCGCTCGACCGCCGCGTCGAAGGTGCCCGCCTCGGTGAACGTGCCGACGTGCAGCTCGTAGAGGACCGCGCCGGGCAGGCCGCGGCCCGGCCAGGGCGTCGTCCACGCGAAGGCGTCGTGGTCGACGACCGCGCTCGGGCCGTCGGGCCCGTCCGGCTGCCGCCGCGAGCGCGGGTCGGGCAGCGGCGGGCCGCCGTCCAGGACGTACGCGTAACGCGTCCCCGCGGGCGCGGACAGCTCGGTGCGCCACCAGCCCTCCCGAGCCGGGTCAGGGCCGAGCCGGTGCGTACGGCCGCCGGTCGCGACCTCGACGCGCTCCGCGTGGGGCGCCCACACTTCGAACAGCACGCATGTCTCCCGTCAGGTCCGTCAGGCCGGCGAACACCGCGCTCCCGCGCAGGATCATGCCCACCGCCGGCCCTGCTCAGACCCTGCCCGGCCCCGATGTCACCCGGCCCGGGGGAGCCCGGGGCGCTCAGCGGCCCTGGTGCAGGCCGCGGCCGGCCAGCGTCAGGAAGACCTCGCCGACCGCCTCCGAGAGGGTCGGGTGCGGGTGGATGTGCCGGGCGACGTCCGCGGCCTCGGCCTCCCAGCCGACGATGAGCTGGCTCTCGGCGATCATTTCCGAGACGTTCGGTCCCACCAGGTGGACGCCGAGCACGGCCCCGCCGTCCGCCGCGGCCACCACCTTCACGCTGCCGCCCTGCCCGTGCACCATGCCCTTGGCGACCGCGGTGAGCGGCATCGTGTTCACCGCCACGTCGTGCCCCCGCTCGCGGGCCTGCGCCTCCGTCAGGCCGACCGAGGCGGTCTGCGGGCTGGAGTACGTCACGCGCGGCACCGCCGGGTAGTCCACCGGCGGCGGGCTGCCGCCGGCCAGCACCTCGGCGACGAGCAGGCCCTCGGCGAAGGAGGCGTGCGCCAGGCCGGGTGAGGGTGGCGGCAGGAGATCACCCACGACGTGCACGCCGGGCACGGCGGTCTCCAGCCGCGCCCAGTCCGCGGGCGGTACGTAGCCGCGGGCGTCGGCGGTGAGGCCCGCAGCGGCGAGGTCCAGCCCGTCCGTGACGGGCTCGCGCCCCACGGCGACGAGCAGCCGCGCGACGTCCTCCGCGCGCGCCTGCCCCCGGGCGTCCACGAGGCTCACCCGTACGCCCCCGGCCTGCGCGCGGGTGTTGGTGCCGGTGCTGTTGCCGGTGTCGGTGCCGTCCGGGTCGTACACCTCGGCGGACGTCATGCGGGCGCCGGTCAGGATCTCGATGCCGCGCCGGCGCAGGCCCCGGGCCAGCTGCCGGGAGACCTCCGCGTCTTCCAGCGGCAGCAGCCGGTCCGCGGCCTCGACCAGCAGCACCCGCGCGCCCATCGAGCGGTGCAGGGAGGCGTATTCGACGCCGATCGCGCCGCCGCCCAGCACCAGCACGGACTCCGGCAGCCCCGGTGCGAAGAGGGCGTCGTCGCTGGTGACCACGCGCCGCCCGTCCGGGACGAGCCCCGGCAGCAGGCGCGGGCGCGAGCCGGTCGCGAGCACGACGCCGCGCCGGGCGGTGTACGCCGCCCCGCCCGCGCTCACCGCGCGGGGCCCGGTCAGCCGGGCGTGGGCCCGTACGATCTGCACCCCGGCGTGCGCCAGGTGGGCCTCGACGCCGCGGTGGTTGCGGGCCACGATGTCGTCGCGGGTCGTGGTGAGCGCGGGCCAGTCCACCGCGTCCAGGGTTGCCTTGACGCCCCACCGCTCGCGGGCCTCGGCGATCCCGTCGACCAGTTCGGCCGCGTGCAGCATCGCCTTGCTGGGGACGCAGCCGCGGTGCAGGCACGTACCGCCGACCAGGTCACGTTCGGCCAGCACCACGTCCAGGCCGAGGGCCGCGGCGCGCAGGGCGGTGCTGTAGCCGCCCGTGCCGCCGCCGATCACGATGACGTCCGCCGAGGTCTCGCTTGTCATGAGCGCCAGTCTCCGGCGGCCCGGGCCCATGCGTCCAAGGCATAAGCTCGGCCCTGTCCATGCAGAATGTTTATGGGACGGGGACGGCGGATGAGCCTGCGCCAGATGGAGTATTTCGTCACGGTCGTGGAGGCGGACTCCTTCACCCGGGCGGCGGAGCTGCTGCACGTCACGCAGCCCGCGCTGTCCCACCAGATCAAGGCGCTGGAGCGGCACGTGGGCGGCCCGCTGCTGGAGCGGCTGCCGCGCGGGGTGCGGCTGACCCCGATGGGCCGGGCCTTCCTGCCGCACGCCGAGGTCGCCGTGCGCAGCGCCGCGCAGGCCGACCGGGCGGCCCGGGCCGCGGCGGGTGCGCAGGAGGGCGAGCTCCATGTCGCCGCGGTGCACGCGGTGGCCGCGGGGCTGCTGCCGCGGGTCGTCGCGAGGTGGCGGCGCGAGCGGCCGGGGATGGAGCTGGTGCTGCACGAGTACGGGCGCGACGAGGAGCTGGACGACGCGATGGAGCGCGGGGTCGCCGATCTCGCCGTGGGGCACGGCGGGGCGGGGGCGGCGGCCCGGACGGTGCTCGGCGAAGAAGAGGTCGTGGTGGTGCTGCCGCCGGGCGACCGGCTCGCCGGCGGCCCGGTCCGGCTGGCCGACCTCGCCGGACGGGACTGGATCCGCTGCGCCATGGAGCCCGTGGTGGAGGGCCGGCCCTTCATCGACCTGGCCTGCGCGCGGGCGGGCTTCACCCCGCGGACGGCGGTCCGCACGGAGCACACGTCGACGGCGGTCGCCATGGCCGCGGCGGGCGCGGGCATCGCGGCGGTGCCCTCCTACGCGGTCCCCGAGGCCGTCCCCACCACCCCTCTCACCCCACCCTGGCGCCGCCCCCTCCACACCTGGTCCCGCACCCCCTTCACCGGCCCAGCCGCCGCACTCCTCCCTTACCTGACGGCCGCCCTGCCCTGACGGGCCTCCACGGGAGCGCTCCGGGCCCGAAGCTCGGCCAGCCGCCGCTGGTAGAGCGGACCGGCTACGTGTGCCGCCCGTGCCTCGCTGGGCGCCGACTGCTCGATCAGGTGATGGGCCACGGCCTTGAGGTGGGCGGACCACGCCAAGACGTGCTGCTGCGCGCTCCGGCCGCACTCGTCAGGTTCCCCGGGAAGGCACAGCGGCAGCGTCGGCCCTACCTTGTTGGCGGCGTGCCGGATGTAGCCCGCGATCCTGGCCCAGTCCTCTTCGGTCCGCTGCATGGCGTTGACGTTCCCGTCCGTGCCCCACCGGCCGAAGTCGTCCCCGTGATCTTCCATTGGCGAACTCCTGGTGATCTCAGCGTGATCTCAGTGGTCGAGCGGGTGCACCGATCGTAGCCGGACCCGCGACGGCGTCCGCTTCCCTCGGGTCGCAGTGACCCACGGACGGGACACACGGACCGCACGGCCCGCACATGGGAAGGAACTGCGGGGGAGTACAGGACTGCGCGCCTTCCCCGTGCACGGCCGTGATGTCCGCCAGCACTTCCGCCACTGCCACCCCGCCCCAGATCTCCGAGAGGGGCGCGTCCCTCACATTGCCGAGGCTGAGGAACCGCCCCAGCACGCACGGCCACACGTCGCCGTTCGGCCCGACGGCGCATTTCTCGTGTGCGCAGTGCCCGCACAGGTCACCGATGGTCGGCGCCGCCCCTTTGCTCGCCCGTCCGAACGCCCGGGTCCGGTCCCCGCCGACCGTGCCGACTCCCAGCGCGGAAAGGTCCCGCGCGGCCTCTTGAACGCGCTGGCCTCGCCGCACGGCCACCACTCCGCCGCGAAGCGGGATGCCGAGGCCGAGCGCCTTCTCGATGTTCGCCCGGGTCTTCCGGTGCGAACCCCGGAGCCTGGTCACGCCGTCGTGTTCCTCGGCCGCGTCCGAGTAGTACGACGTGGCGAGTTTGACCCCGCAGTCCGTGAACGTCTCCCACAGCTCCGGCCGGATGTGGGTCATGTTGGAGAAGACCTCAACGGACAGCCCGGAACCGTGCGCGTGCCGGATCAGTTCCGGAAGACGGGGGTACAGCGTCGGCTCTCCGCCGATGAACTGGACGTCCAGCGCGCCCATGCCCGAAAGCTGGTCGATGACGTTCGTCCAGTCGGCAACGGTCATCGTGCCGTGCGTCCCCTTCGGTGACGAGTCCGCATAGCAGTGGTCGCAGAACTCGTTGCATAAACCCGTCACCTCCAACCACGCGAATTTCAACGCGCTTTGAGCAGCACCCATCCCACAACTCCCTACGATTGACGGTTCGCCCAGATCTTCCCTTTCAGTGCGAGCCGGCGCATAGCGGCCACGTGTAGGCCCGATGTCGGCCAGACTGGGCCCATGGGGAGTGACGTGGGGGCCAACATCCGGCGGGAGCGTGACCGGCGAAGCTGGAGTCAGGCACGGCTGGCGCGGGAGGTCTGCCGGGCGGCGGGCATTTCCGGAGATCCGGTCGGCCGTCAGGAGATCAGCCGATGGGAGACGGGGAAGCGGACCCCGCGCGAATGGCTGCCCTTCCTCGCCGCCGCTCTCGGTGTCCCCGTGGAAGTCCTCACAGCGCCGCCCGCGTCCGCCGAGCCGCCCTTGCCGACCCTGGCTGATTTCCTGCCCGAAGAGGATCCGCTGAGCCCTTTGGAAGGCCGTACGGGGCGACGCGTCGGAATGGGCACCGTGGACGAACTGCGACAGCGGGTGCACGGGCTCAGGCTGGCTGATGACGTGCTGGCAGGCGGGGACCTGATCCGCCCGGCGCTGCGGGACCTTCGGCGGGTCGTGACGTTGTACCGAGAGAGCGGACACACCAGCGAAGTCGGGCGGCAACTCCTGAGGCAGATCGGGGAGTTGGCACAGATTGCCGGCTGGATCGCCAGCGACGCCGGACAGCACGCCGAAGCCGAGCGGATATACCGGCTGGGCATCAGCGCTGCACAGCACGCGGAAGACCGCATCCTGGCGGGGAATCTCGCCGGATCACTCGCCTATCAGATGAGCAACACCGGGCGGGAAACCGAAGGGCTCATCCTGGCTCAGGCGGCGTTCAGGGACTCACAGGCCGAAGCGCCCCCGAAAGCCCGCGCGCTGTACCTCGACCGTGTGGCATGGGCGCACACGAAAGCCGGGGGAGCGGAGAATACGCAACAGGCCATACGCGCGCTCGGGGAAGCCGGCCAGGCGCTCAGCGAAGACAGCCCAGGAACAGAATCCCCTGGCTATCTGTATTGGGTGGACGCCGGGGAACTCCGGGTCATGGAATCCCGGGTCTACACGGAACTCCACCGGCCGTTGCGTGCGGTGCCGTTGCTCCGGGAAGTCCTCGGCGCCTATGACGCCACACATACCCGTGAGATGGCGTTGTACCTCTCATGGTTGGCTGTGGCGCTGGCGGACGCCAACGAACCGGAAGAGGCGGCGTCCGTGGCCGAGCGGGTCATCTCCCTTGCATCTGCCACTCCGTCCGAGAGAGTGGCGGAGCGCGTGCGGGTCGTACTCGGCCGGTTGCAGAATCACGCCGATGTGCCGGAAGTCGCTGCCCTCCTTGCGGAGCATCGTTGAGGCCGGCTTGCGGCGCTGCGACTGCGTGACCGGCCAGGCGCCGGTCAGGGGCTGCCCGGGGCGTACCGCGGGACCTCGGGGCTGGACCAGCTGGCCAGGAGGGTGAGGCGGTCGGAGGTGGGGGAGTTCGGGGCGGGGGTGTAGATGACGAGGGTGAGGTCGGGGTCGCCGGGGAAGGCCAGGGTTTCGTAGGCGAGTTCGAGGTCGCCCGCCACCGGGTGGTGGATGCGCTTGACGCCGTACGTCTTCTCCCGCACCAGGTGGTCCGCCCACAGGCGGCGGAAGTCCTCGCTCTTGACGGACAGCTCGCCGACCAGCGCGGTCAGGGCCGCGTCGTCGGGGTGGCGGCCGGCGCCGAGGCGGAGGTAGGCGACGGTTTCCGCGGCGACCGCCGGCCACTCCGGGTAGAGCTCGCGCGCCGCCGGGTCGAGGAAGACCAGGCGGGGCATATTGCGGCGCTCGGGCCCCGCGGCGAAGCCGTGCACCGCGTCGCCCAGGGCGTTCCACGCCAGCACGTTCATCCGGTGGTCGATGACCATCGCCGGGCAGTCGGCCATCCGGTCCAGCAGCATCCGCACCCCCGCCCGTATCCCGGGGGCGGCAGCCGGAGCGGGACGCCCGCCGCGGGCGAGGTCGCGCAGGTGGGCGTGCTCCGTGGGGTCCAGCCGCAGCACGCGGGCCACCGCGTCCAGGACCGCGTCGGAGACGTTCCTGCCGCGGCCCTGTTCGAGCCGGATGTAGTAGTCGACGCTGACCCCGGCGAGCTGCGCGACCTCCTCGCGGCGCAGCCCCGGCACCCGCCGCCGGCCGTACGGGGGCAGGCCCACCTCCTCGGGGCGGATCCTGGCCCGCCGGCTCTGCAGGAAGTCACCCAGCGCGTTGTCCATGCCCCGAGCCTAAGCCCGGCCCCGGACGCCAACCTGGTACTGCCGTACCCAGGTTCGGCTCAGCCCTGGGTGCCCCCGGCCGGGCCCCGCACAGTGGAGCCGTCCACCACCGGAGCACCCGCCCCGCGGGCCACCCACCAGGGAGCCACCCCTCATGAGCAGCACCACCGCACAAGACGGCAACCTCCGCACCCGTACCGCCGTCGTCACCGGCGCCGCCAGCGGCATGGGCGAGGCGACCGCCCGCCTGCTCGCCGCCCGCGGCACCCGGGTCGCACTGCTGGCCCGGCGCGCCGACCGGCTCACCGCGCTCGCCGAGAAGATCACCGCCGACGGCGGCCGGGCCCTCGCCGTCCCCGCCGACGTCACCGACGAGGCGTCGGTACGCGCCGCCGCCGCCCGGGTCCGGGAGGCATACGGGCCCGCCGACCTCGTCGTCAACGCCGCCGGCGTCATGCTCGCCAACCCCGTCGACGCCGGCCGTACCGACGAATGGCAGCGGATGATCGACACCAACCTCACCGGCGCCCTGCGCGTCATCGACGCCTTCCGCCCCGACCTGCTCGCCGCCGGCGCCGCGGGCCGCCCCGCCGACCTGGTCAACATCTCCTCGATCGGCGCGCACCTGACCTTCCCCGGCTACGCCGTCTACACCGCCACCAAGGCCGCCCTCACCCACCTGTCGGCGTCGCTGCGCACCGAGCTGGGCCCGCGCGGGGTGCGCGTGACCAACATCGAACCCGGCCTGACCGACACCGAGCTGGGCAGCCACATCGACAACGCCGAGCTGTCGCACGCGCTCGACGGGATGTTCGACGCCTTCGGGCAGGCGCTGACGGCCGACGACATCGCGGACCTGGTCGCGTACACCGTCAGCCGCCCGCGGCACGTCAACCTGCGCCAGCTCGTCGTGCTGCCCACCGCCCAGGCGTGATCACCCGCGGGTGAGCAGCGCGACGGGGGAGTCCGCGAGGAGTTCCGCGAGCGGTACGCGGCCCTCGTGGGTGCCGCCGCCCAGCCGGTCCCGCCAGCGCCCGGGGGGCAGCGGCAGCGCCGTCCCGCGCCAGCCGCCGGCCTGCTCCAGCCGCCGCGAGAGCCGGGTCACGACGGTCAGCGCGGCGCCGCCGCGGACGAAGGCCACGCAGTGCTCCGCGGCCGGCCCGTCCGCCGCCAGCGGGTCGTACGCGCCCTGCGGCCCGTACCACTGCGGCTCGTCCCGGCGCAGCCGCAGCGCGACCGCGGTCAGCCGCAGCTTGGCCTCGTCGGTGTCCCGGGGGCGGCGCCCGTCGAGCAGCTCGGCGAGCGTGCGGCCGGTGCCGAAGCGCTGGGTGTCGCCGGCCGTGCCGGTCATGGGCCCGCGGTTGTCGGGGTCGACCAGGGTGTGGACGGGGAATTCCGTGCACTGGTACACGTCCGGCACACCCGGCATCGTCAGGTGCAGCAGCGCCGCGCCGAGCGTGTTGGCGTCGGCGTACGGGCGCAGCCGCCCGGCGAGCTCGCCGATCTCGTAGACCTGCGGCCCGCACGGGCCGTCCGCGACGAAGTCGGCGACCGCCTTCTCATACGCCTCGTCCTGCTCGGTCCACGTCGTCCGCAGCCCCGCCTCGCGCACCGCCTTCAGCAGCGCAGGGCCCAGCCGGTCGGGGTGGCAGAAGCCGAGGCCGACGCCGGTCTGGTAGGCGGTGTACTGCACCTGGCGGTCGGGCGCGGGCACGCAGCCGAGCTGCGCCTCGCGCGCGTCGCGCCGCTCCATCCACTCCCGCCACACCTCGGGCAGCTCCGAGAGGACGGCGAGCCGCAGCCGCAGGTCGGCGCTGCGCTTGGTGTCGTGGGTGGACAGCACGGTGCCGGTCGCGGGCCGCTCGCGCTGCACCCGGGCGCAATAGGCGTGGAAGTCGGCGGGCGCGGTCGCCGGCACCGCCGGGTCCCGGCCGACCTCGCACAGCGACAGCAGCGGGGTGTAGCGGTAGAAGGCGGTGTCCTCGACGGACTTGGCGTGCAGCGCGGAGGCGACCTGCGCGAACCGCACGGCGAAGTCCGCCCCGTCCGCCGCCGCCCCGCCGTCCACGACGTGCCCGCCGCCGGCCGTCGAGCCGCCGCCGGCCGTCGAGCTGCCCGCCGTCGAGCTGCCCGCCGTCGAGCCGCCGCCCGCCGCCGAGCCGTCGCGCGCCCCGCCCGCCCCCGTCGCGTACCGCCCCAGCGCCAGGTCCCGTACGAAATCCACCGCCCCGCCCAGGTCCGGCGCCGCCTCGCGGGCCTCGCGGGCGGAGTGCTCCAGCATCGCCTCGTCCGCCGCCGAGGCGGGGCCGCCCGGGACGACGTACGGGCGGTACACCGGCACCCGCACCAGCAGCTCGCGGATCGCCGCGTCCAGCGCCTCGGGCCGGTACGGGCGCCTGCCGGGCAGCGCGGCGCGCACGCGCTCGGCGGTACGGCGCAGCCGGGCGACCTCGGCGGCCAGGTCGTGCGTGACGACGCGGTACGCGGCCCGGCGCACGGTCGGCGCCCACCGGCCGCCGCGGTCGTCGTCGGCGCCGGTGTACGCACGGTGGAAGGCGTCCAGCTCGGCGACGCCCGCCGGGTCGGTGAACAGGCCGTCGACCCGGTCCAGGGCGTCGTAGCCGGTCGTGCCGGCGCACGCCCAGTCCGCGGGCAGCGGCTCGTCGCGCTGGAGGATCTTCTCCACGACCGTCCAGCGCCCGCCGCTCGCCTCGGCGAGCCGGCGCAGATATCCGGCCGGGTCGGCTAGCCCGTCCGGGTGATCCACCCGCAGCCCGTCGGCGACCCCGTCGCGCAGCAGCCGCAAAATCACCTCATGCGTCGCGGCGAAGACCTCCGGATCCTCCACCCGCACCGCGATGAGGTCGGAGATGGTGAAGAAGCGCCGGTAGTTCAGGTGCGTGCGGGCGGTGCGCCAGTACGCGAGCCGGTACCACTGGGCGTCCAGCAGCTCGGGCAGCGGCAGCTCCTCCGTCCCCGGGCGCAAGGGGAAGCGGTGGTCGTAGTAGGCGAGCGCCTTGCCGCCCGCCGCCTTGTCCCGTACGACCGACAGCTCGCCCAGCACGTCGGGGAGCGGATCGCCCAGCACCGGCAGCAGCACCTTGCCGCCGAGGGCGTCCCAGTCGATGTCGAACCACCTCGCCCGGGGCGAGCCCGGCCCGTCCCGCAGCACCTCCCACAGCGGGCCGTTCAGGTGCTCGGGCGCGGGCAAGGCCATGTGGTTGGGCACGATGTCGAGGATCAGCCCCAGCCCGTGCTCCCTGGCCGTACGCGACAGGTCCCGCAGCCCCTGCTCGCCGCCCAGCTCGGCCCGCACCCGGGTGTGGTCCACCACGTCGTAGCCGTGCCCTGACCCGGGCACGGCCTCCAGCACCGGCGACAGGTGCAGATGGCTGACCCCGAGCCCGGCCAGATACGGCACGACCTCCGCGGCCTGCCCGAACGTGAACGACGGCTGCACCTGCAGGCGGTACGTGGCAGTGGGCATAGGGCTCATAGCCACCTCTCTACCCGGGATCGGCCGATCCTGCTCCCCGGCCGCGCTAGTCGGCCGGTCGCTGGAGGACGACCATGCTGCGGTCGGCCAGCAGGATGCGGTCACCCGCCGCGACCCGCTCGCCCGTGCCCGGCGGGACGCCGTCCGGGCGCTCGGTGTCCACGATGAGCTGCCACTCCTTGCCGTGGTGCACCGGCACCAGGAACTCCTCGGGGTTCGGCGCGGCGTTGAACATCAGCAGGAAGGAGTCGTCCGTGACCCGCTCACCGCGCGGCCCCGGCTCGGAGATCGCGTTGCCGTTGAGGAACACCACCAGCGAGCGGGCGCTCGCCGCCTGCCACTCGCGCTGCGTCATCTCGTTGCCCTGCGCGGTGAACCACGCGATGTCCGACAGCTCGTCGTGCGTGCCCTCCACCGGCCGGCCGTGGAAGAACCGGCGCCGCCGGAAGACGGCGTGGTCGCGGCGCAGCCACACCATCGTGCGGACGAACTCGTGCATCCGGTGCGCCTCGTCGGCGTCCTCGTCCGTGCCGGCCTTCTGCGGCCAGGAGACCCACGCCAGCTCGTTGTCCTGGCAGTACGCGTTGTTGTTGCCGCCCTGCGTCCGCCCGAACTCGTCGCCGTGCGAGAGCATCGGCACCCCTTGCGACAGCATCAGCGTCGCCACGAAGTTGCGCATCTGCCGCTGCCGCAGCGCCTTGACCTGCCGGTCGGCGGTCGGGCCCTCGGCCCCGCAGTTCCAGGACCGGTTGTAGCTCTCGCCGTCCCGGTTGCTCTCGCCGTTGGCCTCGTTGTGCTTGTCGTTGTACGACACCAGGTCGCGCAGCGTGAAACCGTCGTGGCACGTCACGAAGTTGATGGACGCCAGCGGGCGCCGCCCGTCGTCCTGGTAGAGGTCCGAGGAGCCGGTCAGCCGGGAGGCGAACTCCGCGAGCGTGGCGCTCTCGCCGCGCCACAGGTCGCGCACCGTGTCGCGGAACTTGCCGTTCCACTCGGTCCACAGCGGCGGGAAGTTGCCCACCTGGTAGCCGCCCTCGCCCACGTCCCACGGCTCGGCGATCAGCTTGACCTGCGAGACCACCGGATCCTGCTGCACCAGGTCGAAGAACGACGACAGCCGGTCCACCTCGTGGAACTGCCGGGCGAGCGTGGCCGCCAGGTCAAAGCGGAAGCCGTCCACATGCATCTCGGTGACCCAGTAGCGCAGGCTGTCCATGATGAGCTGCAGCACGTGCGGGCTGCGCATCAGCAGCGAATTCCCGGTGCCGGTGGTGTCGGTGTAGTAGCGCTTGTCGTTGCCGAGCCGGTAGTACGAGGCGTTGTCCAGGCCGCGCAGGCTCAGCGTCGGCCCCAGGTGGCTGCCCTCGGCGGTGTGGTTGTAGACCACGTCGAGGATCACCTCGATGCCGGCCCGGTGCAGCGCGCGTACCGCGGTCTTGAACTCCAGCACCTGCTGGCCGCGGTCGCCCACCGAGCAGTAGGCGTGGTGCGGGGCGAAGAAGCCGATCGTGTTGTAGCCCCAGTAGTTCGCGAGCCCCGCGTCCACCAGCCGGTGGTCCTGGATGAACTGGTGCACCGGCATCAGCTCCAGCGTCGTCACGCCCAGTTCCACCAGATGGCCGATCACCGCCGGGTGCGCGAGGGCCGCGTACGTGCCCCTGATCTCCTCCGGCAGGCCCGGGTGAGTCATCGTCAGGCCCTTGACGTGCGCCTCGTAGATCACCGTGCGGTGGTAGTCGATCCGCGGCGCCCGGTCGTCGGCCCAGTCGAAGTACGGGTTCACCACGACCGACGTCATGGTGTGCGGCGCCGAGTCCAGGTCGTTGCGCGAGTCGGGCTGGCCGAAGCGGTAGCCGTAGACCGCCTCGTCCCAGTCGATCTCGCCGCTCATCGCCTTGGCGTACGGGTCCAGCAGCAGCTTCGCCGAGTTGCAGCGGTTGCCGCGCGAGGGCTCGTACGGGCCGTGCACCCGGAAGCCGTAGCGCTGGCCCGGCATCACCCCGGGCAGGTACGCGTGCCGGACGAAGGCGTCCGCCTCGCGCAGCTCCACCGCCGTCTCGGAGCCGTCGTCGTGCAGCAGACACAGCTCGATCCGCGAGGCCACCTCCGAGAACACGGCGAAGTTGGTGCCCGCGCCGTCGAAGGTCGCGCCGAGGGGATAGGACTGACCCGGCCAGACTTGCATGTCGAGACTCTTCCGTTCCTGTCCGTTCCCGACCGGGCCGTGTGCCCGGCCACCTGGACCGTTGTACCCCGTGGCCGCGGTGCCGACGGTTGCCGATAGTTTTGCGGGTGCTGACGAGGTGTCATCCTCCCATCGACTTCCACCCGAGGGTGACACAGCCACAACTGGCTGCGACCGTACGAGTGATGGGGTTGTCCGGTAGTAGTCAAGTAGGGTCGATACTGCTGCGACGGCCCCCGCACCGCAGTACCCTTCCTTGATCGTGGACGGGGGGTGGGAGGCGGTGAAGCGGTGACGTCCGGAGGCCTGATGCTCCCGGGAGGCGGTGAGCAGGGTGACCGGCAGGACACCACTGCGGAGGGGACCCCGGGCGCGGTCACCCTCGCCCAGCCCATGGAGATCGGTGCGGAGATCGACTGGGGCGCCGACGCCTGGGCGGAGGTACGCACCCGCGCCCGCCGGGCCGGCCGCGCCTACGTCTGGCTGAACCTGGTCGAGCAGCGGCTGCGGGCCGTCGTCAACGCGGTGCTGCGCCCCATCTACGAGCCCGTCCACGGCGAGGAATGGGTCGTCGCCGCCGCCGGCCCCGCGGGCCACGAATGGGTCCAGCGGGCCGTCGCGGTACGGGAGGTGAGCCGCCGCAAGGGCTATCTGCTCGACCCGGCCGACGACAACGTCCTGAGCTTCCTGACCCTGCCGCAGCTGCGCGAGCTCGTCGTCCAGCACTGGCCCTGCTTCGAGCCCTACTTCGACGACCGCCGCGACCTCGAACTCGCCCTGGACGAGCTGGAGGTCGCCCGCCATGTGGTCTCCCGCAACCGCGCCCTGTCCCGCACCGTGCTGGACCAGGCCGAACGGGCCTGCTCGCGGCTGCTGGAGCTGCTGGGCGCGGGGCCCGCGCGCGGGGCGGCGCAGCGGCTGCCGGTCGACGCGGTCGAGGAGCTGGTCGCCGACCGCTTCTCCGACGTCGTCGGCGTCTACGCCGACCGGGTGCGGCTGCAGCGCCAACTGCCCGTCGAGGACCTGTTCGCCGGCGCCCGCCGGCTGGACGCCGTCGGCATCGGCCTCAACCTGCTGGTGCAGAACTACTCCGGGCGGCGGCTCATCCGGCTCGCCGAGGCCGGCTGCCGGGTGCGGCTGCTCTTCCTCAACCCCGCCAGCAGCGCGGTGCGCCGCCGGGAGCGCGAACTCGGGCTCGGGCGCGGCGAGATGGCCCGCTCGGTGGAGATGAACATCATGCACATGCGCCGGGTGCGCTCCCGGCTGCGCGACCCCGGCGCCTTCGAGATCCAGGTCTTCGACGAGACCCCGCGCTTCACCGCCTACCTCGTCGACGGCGACGGCGGCGAGGGAGGGCTCGCCGTCGTGCAGTCCTACCTGCGCAGGGCCCGCGGCATGGAGGTGCCGGTGATGGTGCTGCGCGGCGGCAACCGCCGGGTCGTCGCCGACGACCGGCCCGCCGAGAGCGGGCTGTTCGAGGTCTACCGCGAGGAGTTCGAGGGCATCTGGGCCGACGCCCGGCCGGTCTCCTGACCCCGCGCCGCACGCCGCCCGCGGGCGGCGCGAGTGTCAGTGGGGCACGCGATGATGGCAGGGCATCGGGGGACAACGGGGTGGGAAGGGGACTTTCGCCATGGCATGGCACGAGGATCTGCTGGTCGGCTTCGACCTGGAGACCACGGGGACGGACCCGCGGCAGGCGCGTATCGTCACCGCGGCGCTCACCGAGGTGAAGGACGGTCAGCCGGTGCGGCACCGGGCGTGGCTGGCCGACCCGGGCGTGCCGATACCCGCGGAGGCCACCGCCATCCACGGGGTGAGCACCGCCCGCGCCCGCGCCGAGGGCCGGCCCGCGCCGGAGGTCGCCGCCGAGGTCGCCGACGCGGTGCGCGGCTACTGGGCCGCGCAGGTCCCGGTGGTCGTCTACAACGCGCCCTTCGACCTGACGCTGCTGGACGCGGAGTTGCGGCGGTACGCGCTGCCGCCGCTGGCCGCGCCCGGCGGGCGGCCGGGCCCGGTGGTGGACCCGCTCGTCATCGACCGGGCGCTGGACCGCTACCGGCGCGGCAAGCGCACCCTGGAGGCCGCCTGCGCCGTCTACGGGGTGACGCTGGAGGACGCGCACGACGCGGGGGCCGACGCGCTGGCCGCCGTACGGGTCGCCCGGGCGCTCGCCGCCCGCTTCCCGGAGGCCGCCGACGCCGACCTGTGGGAGCTGCACCGGGCGCAGAGCGGCTGGTACGCCGCCTGGGCCGAGGACTTCACGGCGTGGCTGCGCCGCCGCAACGGCGCGGCCGACGCGATACCGGGCGACTGGCCCCTGCACTCGGCTGCCTGAGCCGGGGGCGCCGCCCGGTGGGCGCGTCCTACTCCGCCGCGGTGGCCGTGCCGTCCTCGGCCGCCGCGGCCACCGCGGGCTCGGCGTCCTTGGGTGCGGCCGGCGGCTGCTCCGGCACGGTGCGGATGACCAGCAGCGCCACCAGCAGGCCGAGCACCGCGAGGCCCGCGGCGCCCAGGAAGGCGGTGTGGAAGCCGGCGTTGACCGCGTCGGCGGCGGTGCCGCCGTGGTGGTGCGAGGTGCGCGAGTTGGCGACCGCCGCGAGCACCGCCACGCCCATACCGGCGCCGAGCCGCTGCGCGGTGTTCACCACGCCGGAGACGACACCGGTCTCGCTCGGCCGGGCGGCCCGCATCGCCGGCATCGTCGAGCCGACGAAGCACGCGGGCAGGCCGACGGCGAAGACGAAGGCGGCGGGCAGGAAGTCCGGCGCGTAGTCCGCGTGCGTCGGGATCCGCGACAGCAGCAGCAGCGCGACGGTCAGCAGCGCCATGCCGGCGGCCAGCACGTTGCGGGGGCCGAGCAGCTTCAGCGCCCGCGGGATCAGCAGCCGCGCCACCGGGATGCCGGCGAGCGCGATCGGCAGCACCGCAAGGCCCGACTTCAGGGCGCTGTAGTGGTGGACCTCCTGGAAGTACAGCGACAGGAACACGAAGACCGGTACGTGCGCCGCGCCCACCAGGAAGTTCGCCAGCGACGAGCCGGTGATGTTGCGGGTCGAGAACAGCCGGAAGGGCAGCACGGGTGCCTGGGCCTGACGCTCGATCAGCACGAAGGCCGCGCCCAGCACGACCGCGGCGCCGCCCAGCACCCAGTGCAGGGTGTCCAGCGAGCCCTCGGCGGCCTTGGTGATGACGTAGACCAGCAGCAGCAGGCTGCTCGTGCCGGTGACCATGCCGGGCAGGTCCAGTTCGCTTCTCTTCACCGCGCGCAGGTCGATGCCGTCGCGCGGCAGCAGCCGGCCGCTGACCATCAGGCCGAGCACGCCGATCGGCACGTTGATCAGGAACACCCAGCGCCAGCCGAGCGCGGAGACGATCGCGCCGCCCACCGCGACACCGGCCGCCGCGCCGACCGCGCCCATCGCGCTCCACACCCCGAACGCCCGCCGGTAGGCCTCCGGCTCGGTGAAGACCGCGGTGATCAGGGCGAGCTCGGCCGGGATCAGGATGGCTGCGCCGATGCCCTGCACGGCCCGCGCGGCGATCACCGCGCCGCCGGAGTTGGTCACGCCGGCGAGCAGTGAGGCGGCGGTGAAGACCGCGAGCCCGGTCTGGAACATCAGCCGCCGGCCCAGCCGGTCCGTGGTGCGGCCCGCGCCTAACTGGAAGCCGCCGAAGGTCACCTGGTAGGCGCTGCTGACCCACACCAGCGTCGCCACGCTGAGCGCGAGGGCCTTGCCGATGCTGGGCAGCGCGAGGTTGACCACCGACGAGTCGAGGAAGACCACGAGCTCGACGCTGGTGAGCAGCAGAAGCGTGGCGCCCTGCCCCGCGCCCAGTGTTTTGGACATGCCACATCCCTTCCCTGCCCCGGAGCCCCCCGGGGTGGAGTCCATCCGCTAAGTCTGACACCGGTGCAAGGGTTGGATCAAAGGAGTGCGTCGCCGCAGTTGCTCACGCCCCGCGCATGCGTGCCCGGCGCGGTTGAAACGGGGCCTGGCGGCCCCGGAACCCCGCGCCCGGCTCCGGGCCGCACGCGGCCCAGGCCGCGACGGGAGTGCACGCGGTGGAGGCGCGCCGCCCGCCTCCGGCGGCGGGCCGCGGGCGGCCGAAGCGCGCGACAGGATGCCCTGCGACGGGCTGCGCGTGGTCAAGGCATGCCGGCTGCTGCCGGCGGCGGGAGGTGCGTGGCGGCACGGGGCCGGGCGGCCCCGGGCTCGCGGGCGGCGGGCGGGCTGTTGCGGGGTGGGGGCGGGGGCGGCTAGAAGGAGAACCAGCGGACCGTGGGGTCGCCGGCGCGGAGGGAGGCCACGCGGCGGCGGAACTCCATGCGGGCCGCGGGGTTGGAGGCGGCGTGCTGGGCGACCCACGCGCAGCCGGCGGTTTCACGGGCGCCGCGCAGCACCTCGCAGCCCTCCCATTCGGCGACGTCCCACCCGTACGCGTCGGTGAACGCGCGGTAGGCGGCCGGTGAGACGCCGTAGCGGTCGCGGTCCAGGACCTGGACGACCAGGTCGTGCTCGCGCAGGTCGGAGGAGAAGGTCTCCAGGTCGACCAGGACCGGCCCGTCAGGGCCGATGTGCACATTGCGGGGCAGCGCGTCCCCGTGGATCGGCCCGCGCGGCAGATGCGGCACCAGATCGCCGACCGCCGCGGCCAGCCGGTCCCGGCGGGCCCGCAGGAAGGCGGCGTCCGCCGGGTCGATCGCGTCCCCGGCCAGCCGCAGCCAGCGCTCGACGCCGCCCAGCAGATCGCGCGGCGGCAACCCGAAGTCCGGCTCGGGCAGCGCGTGCACCAGCCGCAGCAGCGGGGCGACGTCGGCCGGCTCGGCGGGCCGCAGCGACTCCGGAAGCCGCTGCCAGTACGTGACGGGGTGGCCCTCGACCAGCCGCACCTCGGACTCCGCCGAGCGCACCGCGGGCACGTCGTGCTTGGCCAGCCAGTCCGCGGTGCGCACCTCGCGGCGGGCCCGGTCCAGCAGGTCGGCGCCCCGGCCGACCTTGATCACCAGCCGCCCGGCGGCGAAGACCGCGTTCTCCCCGAAGGAGATCAGCTCGGCCTCGGGATGCCCGGCGGCGTCCAGCACCGCCTGTGCCCGCTCCCGCGTGAACGCCGGTTCCGGCATGCCCCGACCCTCCCCACTCCGCCCGGCGGGGCCCCGCGCGCCCCACCGATCCGACATATGCCGCCGTCATCGCCCGGATGAACGGACCAGGGCCAGTCTCCCACTGCCCCGCCCGCACGCAGCAACGCTTTGCGGCCGAACCGCCGAGAATACGTCCCCGGCCCGCCCGGCACCGAATCGGCGACCCGCGCTGGTCCGGACCAGTGCCCGCGCCCGGCCGGACGCCACCCGCCCCGCAGCACCCGCCCCGAGCGCTGCCCGGGCCCCCGGCCCCCGGCCCCCGGACCCGGAGCGGCTCCTCAGCCGGCCGACTCCGCCGGCAGGTCCAGCGGGAGGCCGAAGAGCGGGAAGAGCCGGTCGGCGTCGTGATACGAGCTCATCGTGCGGATCCGCCCGCCCTCGACCTCTATGACCTGCAGCGCGAAAGCCCGGTAGCCGCCCCCCGGCGCCGGCCGGTACTGCGCGTACCCCGGCAGCCCGCTCGCCGCGACCGGCACCATCCGCGAGCCCGCGCAGCCGGCGCCCACCGTCGCCATGAAGTCCCGTATGTCGTCGTGGCCCCGCACCCACATCGGGAACGGCGGCATGTTGAGCACCGCGTCCTCGTGCAGCAGCGTCGTCAGGGCGTGCAGGTCGTAGCGCTCGAAGGCGTCGACATACCGCTCCAGCAGCGCCTCGTGCTGCTCGTCCAGCCCCGACCCGCCCGCCGTCTGCTCCGCCGACGCGCCCGCCTCGGCGAGGGTGGCCCGGGCGCGCTGGAGGGCGCTGTTGACCGACGGCACGCTCGTCCCCAGCAGCTCCGCGGCCTCGCTGGCCTTCCACGCCAGCACATCGCGCAGGATCAGCACCGCCCGCTGCCGCGGCGGCAGGTGCTGGAGCGCGGCGACGAAGGCCAGCCGCACCGACTCCCGGCCCACCACCACATCCGCCGGGTCGCCGCCCTCGGGCACCACCCGGCCGTCCGGCGCCGGCTCCACCCACATGCCCTCCGACGTCGGGTCGGGCAGCACCGCGTCGGCCCGCGAGGCGGGCGACAGGTCCATCGGGCGGGCCCGGCGCTTTCCCGCGTCGAGGCTGTCCAGGCACACGTTGGTCGCGATGCGGTACAGCCACGAGCGCAGCGAGGAGCGGCCCTCGAAGCGGTCGGCGCCCCGCCAGGCGCGTACCAGCGTCTCCTGCACCGCGTCCTCCGCCTCGAAGGCGGAGCCGAGCATCCGGTAGCAGTAGCCGGTCAGCTCCACCCGGTGCCGCTCCAGGCCGCGCTCGACCTCCTCGGCGCCCGGCGCCTGCGGTGCCGCCGCCGCGCCGCTGCTGCTCTCCCGTACGGTCATGCCTCCACCGTAACCGCGACCACCGACAGCGCCCCCGTACCGAACCGGTACGGGGGCGCCGCGGGCTACCGCCAGGGGCGTACGCCCTGGTCAGAAGCGCTCGGAAGTGCTCGGAAGCGGTCAGAAGCGGTCGGTGAGCTGCGGGACCGGGGCCGGGGCGGCGGCCGGCGGCTGCGGGAGGGCCGACTCGTCGTGCGTGAGGTCGGGCAGCCGGTGCATCCAGCGCGGCAGGTACCAGTTGCGGTCGCCCAGCAGCGTCATCACCGCCGGCAGCAGCACCCCGCGGATGACGGTGGCGTCGATCAGCACCGCGAAGGCCAGGCCCACGCCCATCTGCTTCATGCTCTGCATCGACAGCGTGCCGAAGATCGCGAACACCGCGACCATGATCACCGCGGCGCTGGTGACGACGCCCGCGGTCGTGGTGATGCCGTGCTCGATCGCGCCCTTGGTGGACAGGCCGCGCATCCGGGCCTCGCGGATCCGGGAGACCACGAAGACGTGGTAGTCCATGCTCAGCCCGAACAGGATTACGAAGAGGAACAGCGGCAGCCAGGCCACCACCGCGCCGGTGCCGTGCGCCCCCACCAGCGAGGCGCCCCAGCCGTGCTGGAAGACCGCGGTGAGGATGCCGTACGCGGCGCCCACCGACAGCAGGTTCAGCGCGATCGAGGTGACCGCGATGGTCAGCGAGCGGAAGGACAGCAGCATCAGCAGGAAGGCGAAGACGGTCACGAAGGCGAAGACCGGCGGCACACTGCTGGTGATCTTGTGGGTGAAGTCCATCGAGCCGGCCGTCTCACCGGTGATCGGCGCCTGGAGGCCGGCGACCTTGCCGAGCGTGCCGGGCCGTACGTGCTCGCGCAGCAGCTTCACGTCCGCCTCGGCCTTGGCGCGGTCGGCGCCGCCCTCCAGCGGGACGTCGATACGGGCGATGTTCTGCGCGCTGTGCACGGTGACCGTCACCGGGCCCTTGCTGGCGCCGGAGGAGACCGCCTCGGCCTGGAAGCCGGCGATGGCCTTCTCGACCGCGGGCGCGTCGATGTCGGCGGCCTTGACCACCACATGGGCCGGGTCGGGACCGCCCGGGAAAGCGGCGTTGATGTGCTCGTAGGTCTGGATGACCGGCAGTCCGTCGCCCAGCTCCTGCTGCATCGACAGGTTCGCGGTCTTCATGCCGAACGCGGGCAGCGCGAGCGCGATCAGGGCGCCGCCGGCGATGACGGTCGCGGCCTTGGGGTGCCGCAGCACCGGCCCCAGCACGGTCCGCCACACCCGGCTGCTGCTCGGCGCCGCGGGACGGTGCCCTGCGGCACCCTCCCGGCGCGCCCGGCGGTTCAGGAACGGGATGCGGCCCTTCTCCACCCGGTGGCCCAGCAGCGACAGCAGCGCCGGCAGCACCGTGACCGAGCCGACCATCGCGATCGCGACCACGATCATCGTGGCCACACCCATCGCCTTGAAGTCGCCGATACCGGTGAAGAGCATGCCCGCCATGGCCACGATCACGGTGATGCCGGAGATCAGCACCGCCCGTCCGGACGTCGCCGCGGCGATCTTCAGCGCGGTCTCCCGGTCGTGCCCTGCGGCCCGCTCCTCGCGCTCCCGGCGCAGGTAGAACAGGCAGTAGTCGACACCGACGGCCAGGCCCACCAGCAGCATCACCGAGTTGGCGGTGTCGCTCATCGGCACCGAGTGGCTCACCAGCGCCACCACCCCGCCCGCCGCGACGAAGGCCGTCATCGCCAGCACCACCGGCAGCAGCGCGGCCACCAGCGCGCCGAACGCGATCAGCAGGATGCCCAGCGCCAGCGGCACCGCCGAATACTCGGCCGTCTTGAAGTCGCTGCCGAAGGCGTCGTCCAGCACCTTCTCCGCGCTCGCGTCGCCGAACTCCTCCACCCGCAGGTCCTTGTGCTCGGCCTGCACCTTCTCGACCGCGTCCATCACCGGCGCGACCCGGTCGCCCGCGGTCTTCTCGTCGCCGAGCATGTCGAACCGCACCAGCACCGAACGCCCGTCGGCGGAGATCGCCTTGGTGTCGTACGGGGAGGTGACCGCGGTGACCTTGCCGGTGCCCTTGACCGCGTCCATCACCTCGCCGACCACCGAGCGGAAGGCCGGGTCGGTCGCCTTGACCGAGCCCTTGCCCTGGACGAGCACCATCTCGCCCGCGGGCGCCTTCAGCCCCGCGTCGTCGTTGATCGTGGCGGCCTGGTTGACCTCGCCCGGCATCGAGCGGTCCTCGTCGACGTCGACCCGGCCGGCCGCCTGCCCGGCGAAGACCGCGACGACCACCAGCAGCAGCCAGGCGCCCACCGCCGCCCAGCGGTGCCGGGCGCTCCAGGCGCCCATGGCCGCCGCCACTCCCATCCTGCTGCCGTGTGCGCGTGCGCGACTCACGGTGTCCCCCTTGTCAGGTTCGTAGGTCCGTCCTGCGGTGGCGGCGGGTGTGCCGCGCTGTCCACCAAGGACGCTACGGGCCTGCGGGCCCCCCACCCATCCGGCCTGCCGGTGACTTCCGGGCGGGCCTTCTCCCCCTTGAGGGTGGGGACAACCCCACCAAGAACACGTGGCTGTCCCTTACACGCATACGGTCGGGGCAGCCCGGAAAGCCCCAGGCCGGGGCGGCGGAAGCGGGGACGAGGCCGGCTGTCAGGCCGTCAGCAGCCGGGCGGCGGCCGGCCGCAGCGCCTGCTCGTAGCGGCGCAGCAGCAGCGCGGCGAGCTCCGGGGCGGCCCCCAGCACACCGGCGAGCACATCGGCGCCGGCCTCGCGGGCGCCGCGGGCGATCCGGTCGGGCAGGAAGCCGGGCGCGATGACATACGGCGCGACGGCGATCCGCCGCGCCCCCTCGGCGCGCAGCGCCCGCACCGCGTCCTCGGTACGCGGCAGGGCGGCGGAGGCGAACGCGGGCCGCACGGCGCACCAACCGGTGTGCCGCCACTCCCGCGCGACGGCTGCGATCACCGCGCCCGCCTCCGGATCGGTGGAGCCCGCGCTCGCCAGCACCACACCGGTCGAGCCGCGGTCCGCAGGTGCCAGCCCCGCCTCGCGCAGCCGCCGCTCCAGGGCGGCGGTCAGCAGCGGCGAGGGCCCGAGCACGTCCGCGGTGTGCAGCCGCAGCGACGGCAGCGCCGCCGTGGCCTCGCGCAGCACCGCGGGGATGTCGGTCTTGGCGTGGAAGGCCCGGGTGAGCAGCAGCGGCAGCGCCACCGCGTCCCGGACCCCGTCGGCCGCCAGCCGGCTCACGGCCTGCGGCACCGACGGCGCGTTGAAGTCGAGGAAGGCGGTGTCCACCCGGAGCCCCGGCCGCGCCGCCGCCACCCGCCGCGTCAGGGCGTGCACGGTCGCGGCGTGCCGCGGGTCGCGCGAGCCGTGCGCGATGACGAGCAGCGGCGGCGTGCCGGGGCCCGGGCGCACCGTCACTGGCTCCGGGCGGTCAGTCCGCGCGAGCGCAGCACCCAGCGCTCCAGCGGGCTGAAGATCAGCAGGTCGATGGCGATACCGACGACCAGGATCAGCAGGATGCCGAGGAAGACGCCTGCCATGTCGGAGCCCTCCCGCATGTTCTCCAGATAGCGCCCGAGACCGACCCCGAGGTCGGGCGAGGACGCGATCAGCTCGGCGGCCATCAGCGACCGCCAGGAGAACGCCCAGCCCTGCTTCAGGCCCGCCACATACCCCGGCAGCGCGGCCGGCAGCAGGATGTACCAGGCGCCGCGCAGGCCGGTCGCGCCGATGGTGCGGCCGGCCCGCAGATACAGCGGCGGGACCTGGTCGATGCCGGCCACCAGGCCGTTGGCGATCGACGGCACGGCGCCCAGCAGGATCACCGCGTACATCGCGGAGTCCTCGATGCCCAGCCAGATCACCGCGGCCGGCACCCACGCCACCGACGGCAGCGACTGCAGCCCGGACAGGATCGGCCCGATCGCCGCCCGGACGAACGGCACCCGCGCCACCAGCAGCCCCAGCGGGGTGCCGATGGCGAGCGCGGCGAGGAAGCCCAGCAGGCCGCGCGACAGGCTCGTCCAGATGATGGAGAACAGGTCGCCGGCCCGCCACCGGTCGGCCAGCTCGCTGCCGACCTCCGACGGGCTCGGCAGCTTCGTCGGATCGGCGACCTTGCCCCACACCGCCAGCTGCCACACCACCAGCACCAGCACGATCGCGGTGACCGGCGGCAGCACCTTCTTCAGCAGCACCTGCCCGACCGACGCCCGCCGGATCGTGACGGCGTCCAGCGCGTCCAGGCCCGCCTCCAGGCCCGACAGGTCGTTCCCGGCCGGCGCCGGCCGGTCCGCGGCCTTGTCCAGGACCGGCCCCGCGGCCTGCTGCGGCGTCCCGTCACCCGCGTCCGGTGCGCCCGGTCCGGGCGTCGGGTCGGTCTCAGTGCTGGCCATGGCGGCGGATCTCCCCACGCAGTTCCTCGGTGATCTCGACGGACAGGTCCGCCACGGCCGCGTCCTCGATCCGCCGCGGCTGCGGGATGTCGATCCGCCACTCGCGGTTGATCCGGCCCGGCCGCGAGGACAGCAGCACGACCCGCTGGGCCAGCCGCACCGCCTCCCGTACGTTGTGCGTCACGAACAGCACCGACAGGTCCGTCTCGGACCAGATACGGGTCAGCTCGTCGTGCAGCACATCCCGGGTGATCGCGTCCAGCGCCGCGAACGGCTCGTCCATCAGCAGCAGCTGGCTGTCCTGCGCCAGCGCCCTGGCCAGCGCCACCCGCTGCCGCATACCTCCGGACAGCTCGTGCACCCGCTTGCCGTACGCGCCGCCGAGCCGCACCAGCGACAGCAGCCGCTCGGCCTCGCCGCGCCGCCGGTCGCGCGGCATGCCGCGCAGCCGCAGCGTCAGCTCGATGTTCTTGCCCGCCGTCAGCCACGGGAAGAGCGCGTGCTCCTGGAACATCAGGGCCGGCCGGCCGCCGGGAGTCGTGATGCTCCCGGCGGACGGCTTGTCCAGTCCCGCGACCAGGTTCAGCAGCGTCGACTTGCCGCAGCCCGAGGCGCCCAGGAGGCACACGAACTCGCCCGGAGCCACATCGAGCGTGATGTCGTCCAGCACGAGCTGGCGGCCACCGGGCCCGCCGAACGCCTTCGACACATGGTCGAGCCGGGCCGCGTGGGCGGCGCTGTCCACGGCCTGCGCCGCGGCACTGGTGAGCGTGTCGGCCATGTCACCTCCTGGGGTTCTCGGTTCGGTTGTCACGCGGTTCGACGGTCCGTCACTGCGTGCCGAGGCCGGCCGCGTCCACGGTCGGCTGCCCGGCGGCGGTCAGCACCTTGTTGAGCGGCGCCAGGTCGTAGATGCCGTTGAGCTGCGGGGCGTCCAGCAGGCCCGCGGACACCGCGTGGTCGGCCTCGGCCTTCGCGGTCGCGGCCAGCGGGTCGTCCAGCACCTGGATCGAGGCCCACGCCGGGTCGAGGATGTCGGCCGGCAGCGCCTTCTGCGTCAGCTTCTCCAGCTCGGCGTTCGCATCGGCCTTCGCCTTGTCGGAGTTGGCCTTGATCCACGCGTTGGTCTTCACCGAGCCGCGCAGCACCGCCTCGACGACGTCCGGGTGCTCCTTGAGGAACTTCTGCGACACGATCACGTTGGTGATCACGAACTGCTTGTTCGGCCACAGGTCGCTCTCGTCGAGCAGCACCTTGGCACCCTCGCTGACCAGCTTCGACGCGGTGGGTTCCGGCACCCACGCACCGTCGATGGAGCCGTTCTTGTACGCGTCCGGGGTGATCTTGTTGTCGGTGCGCACCACCGACACATCGCCCTTGCCGCTCTGCGCGTCGACCTTCCAGCCCTGCGACTTGATCCAGTTCAGCAGCGCCACGTCCTGGGTGTTGCCGAGCTGCGGGGTGGCGATCTTCTTGCCCTTGACGTCCGCGAGCGTCTTGATCTTGTCGGGGTTGACCACCAGCTTCACGCCGCCGGACGCCGAGCCGGCGATGATCTTCAGGCTGGTGCCCTTGGACTTGGTGTAGCCGTTGATCGCGGGGGAGGGGCCGATCCAGCCGATGTCGATCGAGCCGGCGTTGAGCGCCTCGATCTCGGCGGGGCCGGCGTTGAAGGTGGCTTCCTTGATCTTGGTGGCGCCCAGCTCCTGCGCGAAGAAGCCCTCCTTGAGCCCGACCAGCGCGGTGGCGTGCGTCAGGTTCGGGAAGTAGCCGATCTTCACCTCGTCGGCGGAGAGCTTGCCGGCGGTGGTGGTCCCGGCCGACGCGGCGGCGGCCGGCGAGCTGCTGTCGTCCGACGTGTCGTCGGAGCCGTAGCCGCAGGCGGTCAGCGCGCCGAAGAGCAGCGGCAGGGCGGCGGCCACGGCGACGAGTCTGTGGCGCGGGGTGGTACGGGACGCGGGACGGTCGTGCGCAGACACAGGTGTGTGTCCTCTCGTAAGGCCCGGCGTGTCGCGCGCGGTGGCGCGGCCGGAAGTTCGTCAGGTCTTCGAAGGCGGTGCATCGGGGCGCGCCAGGCGCGCACAGGGCGTACGGCGACGGCCGCGGCAGTGCCGTGGTCCGCCGTGGTGCGGGTCAGCGCACACATCGCGCGACCCCGCCCGTACCCGAGCCGAGCGAGCCGCTGCCGACGCGCCCGCCCTCCTTCGCGAATCCCGAGAAAGCTTCCTGAGCCATGGTCAGAAGTCCCATCCCTCGTCCTCGGCCGCGCCACCGGCGGCCGACGGGGGCTCCGCGAACGCCTCGCCCGCCATGCCGGCGGTCAGCGTCGTCCCGTCCGCGGGGTCGATCAGCAGAAAGGCACCGGTCAGCCGCGACTCGGCGTACGCGTCGATCGGCAGCGGCTCGGCGGTGCGCAGCCGCACCGCGCCGATGTCGTTGACCTCAAGCGCCGCCGGGTCGTTGTCGTGCGCGAGCCCGTGCGAGAGGTCGATACGGTACGGCAGCGCCTTGACGACGGCCTTGACCGTCCGGGTGCCGTGCTTGAGCAGCACTCGCTCGCCGACCCGCAGCGGACGCTCGTGCAGATGGCACACCGTCGCGTGGACGTCCTGCGTGACGGGCGGCAGCGCGTCCGACGGGGCGATCATGTCGCCGCGCGAGACGTCCAGGTCGTCGGCCAGCCGCACGGTCACCGACTGCGGCGCCCACGCGGTGTCCACGGCCACGCCCAGCGCGTCGATACCGGAGACGGTGGTGGTACGGCCCGAGGGCAGCACGGTGACCGGCTCGCCCACCCGCAGCATGCCCGAGGCGATCTGGCCCGCGTAGCCGCGGTAGTCGGGGTGCTCGGCGGTCTGCGGCCGGATCACGTACTGCACCGGGAAACGCGCCGGGCAGCCGGTCAGGTCATGGCTGACCGGCACCGTCTCCAGGTGCTCCAGCACCGTCGGGCCGCCGTACCAGTCCATGTTCGCCGACGGCTCCACCACGTTGTCGCCGGCCAGCGCCGAGATCGGGATCGCGGTGATCTCCGGGACGCCGAGCGAGGCCGCGTACGCGGTGAACTCCTCGGCGATCGCGGCGAAGACGGGCTCGGCGTAGTCGACCAGGTCCATCTTGTTGACCGCGAGCACCACATGCGGCACCCGCAGCAGCGCGGCGACCGCGGCGTGCCGGCGGGTCTGCTCCACGACCCCGTTGCGCGCGTCCACCAGCACCACGGCCAGCTGCGCCGTCGAGGCGCCGGTCACCATGTTGCGGGTGTACTGCACATGGCCGGGGGTGTCGGCGAGGATGAACCGGCGGTTGGCGGTGGCGAAGTAGCGGTAGGCCACGTCGATCGTGATGCCCTGCTCGCGCTCGGCGCGCAGGCCGTCGGTGAGCAGCGCGAGGTCGGGCGCCTCCTGGCCGCGGCCCAGCGAGGCGCGCTCGACGGCCTCCAACTGGTCGCTGAGCACCGACTTGGAGTCGTGCAGCAGCCGGCCCACCAGGGTGGACTTGCCGTCGTCGACGGAACCGGCGGTGGCGAACCGCAGCAGGGTCGTGGCCGAGAGCTGCTCGGCGGTCAGCGGGCTGGCGGACGTCGTCATCAGAAGTACCCCTCGCGCTTGCGGTCCTCCATGGCCGCCTCCGACATCTTGTCGTCGGCGCGGGTGGCACCTCGTTCGGTCAGCCGGGACGCGGCGATCTCGGTGATCACCGCGTCCAGCGTGGTCGCGTCGGAGTCCACGGCGCCGGTGCAGGACATGTCGCCGACGGTGCGGTAGCGCACCAGCCGGGTCTCCACCGGCTCGCCGTCCTTGGGGCCGCCCCACTCGCCGGCGGTCAGCCACATGCCGCCCCGCTGGAACACCTCGCGCTCGTGCGCGAAGTAGATCTCCGGCAGCGCGATGTGCTCGCGGGCGATGTACTGCCACACGTCCAGCTCGGTCCAGTTCGACAGCGGGAAGACCCGTACGTGCTCGCCCGGCGCGTGCCGGCCGTTGTAGAGCTGCCACAGCTCGGGGCGCTGCCGGCGCGGGTCCCACTGGGAGAACTCGTCGCGCAGCGAGAACACCCGCTCCTTGGCGCGGGCCTTCTCCTCGTCGCGCCGCCCGCCGCCGAAGACCGCGTCGAACTTGTGCGAGGCGATGGCCTCGGTCAGCGGCACCGTCTGCAGCGGGTTGCGGGTGCCGTCGGGGCGCTCGCGCAACTGCCCGCTGTCGATGTAGTCCTGCACCTTGGCGACGTACAGCCGCAGCGAGTGCCGGGCGACGGTACGGTCGCGGAAGTCCAGCACCTCGGGGAAGTTGTGCCCGGTGTCGACGTGCAGCAGCGAGAACGGCACCGGCGCGGGCGCGAACGCCTTGAGCGCCAGGTGCAGCATGACGATGGAGTCCTTGCCGCCCGAGAAGAGGATCACCGGCCGCTCGAACTCCCCCGCCACCTCGCGGAAGATGTGCACGGCCTCCGACTCCAGGGCGTCCAGGTGGGTCAGCGCGTACGGGCTGTCCAGGTGCTCGGTGTGCGTGGTGGTCGTGCTCATATGGTCAGGCCCCTCTCGGCAAGCAGCGCGTGGACCGCTGCGGCGGACTCCTCGACGGTGCTCCCTTGCGTCTCGATCCGCAGGTCGGGGGTCTCCGGCACCTCGTAGGGGTCGTCCACCCCGGTCAGGCCGGTCAGTTCGCCCGCGGCCTGCCGTGCGTAGAGGCCCTTGACGTCCCGCACCGAGCACACGTCGACCGGTGTGGCCACGTGCACCTCGACGTAGCCGGTGCCCTTGGCCTGGTGGCGCTTGCGCACCGCCTCGCGGCTGTCGGCGTAGGGCGCGATGACCGGCACCAGCACCAGCACCCCGTGCGAGGCGAGCAGTTCGGCGACGAAGCCGATGCGCTGCACATTGGTGTGCCGGTCCTCGCGGGTGAAGCCGAGCCCCGCGGACAGGAACTCGCGGATCTCGTCGCCGTCCAGCACCTCGGTACGCCGGCCCCCGGCCCGCAGCCGGTCGGCCAGCGCCCGGGCGATGGTGGTCTTCCCGGCGCTCGGGAGGCCGGTGAGCCATACGGTGGCGCCGCCGGTCATGGGGGTCTCCTTCTCGTGAGTCGCCCGGGTCGTGGTGGGTGTCGTCTCGTGCGTGCCTTGCGTGCTCACAGGTGGATCCCGCACTCGGTCTTGCCGAGCCCCGCCCAGCGTCCGGCGCGGGCGTCCTCGCCCTCCAGCACCCGGCGGGTGCAGGGCGCGCAGCCGACGGAGGCGTAACCGTCCATCAGCAGCGGGTTGGTGAGCACCCCGTGCTCGGTGACGTAGGACTGCACGTCCGCCAGCGTCCAGCGGGCGATCGGGGCGACCTTGACCTTGCGGCGCTTGGGGTCCCAGCCGACGACCGGGGTGTTCGCCCGGGTCGGCGACTCGTCGCGGCGCAGGCCGGTCGCCCACGCGTCGTAGCCGGCGAGCGCCTGCTCCAGCGGGGCGACCTTGCGCAGCGCGCAGCACAGGTCGGGGTCGCGGTCGTGCAGCCGCGGGCCGTACTGCGCGTCCTGCTCGGCGACGGTCTGCCGCGGCGTGACGGTGAGGACGTTCACGTCCATCACCGCGGCCACCGCGTCCCGGGTCCCGATGGTCTCGGGGAAGTGGTAGCCGGTGTCGAGGAAGACCACGTCCACACCCGGCATCGCGCGCGAGGCCAGGTGCGCCACGACGGCGTCCTCCATCGACGACGTCACGCAGAAGCGCGGGCCGAACGTCTCGGCGGCCCAGCGCAGCACGTCGAGCGCCGGGGCGTCCTCCAGGTCGCGGCCGGCCTGCCCGGCGAGCCGCTCCAGCTCCTGGGTCGTATACGGTGCGGTGGTCATGCGTCGCCTCCCTGCGGGGAACCGGGAGCCGGCCGGCGCGCCAGCAGCCCGAGGAACGACAACTGGAATGCGCGTGCGCACGCGTGGCATTCCCACGCGCCGTGCCGCTCCTCCGAAGGCCGCAGGTCCTCGTCGCCGCAGTAGGGGCAGTAGAACGGGGCGGCTCGCTCGCTCACGACAGCGCCTCTTCCGAGGCCCGCGCCGCCCACTGGGCGAAGCGCTCGCCGTCCTCGCGTTCGGCCTCGAAGCGGGTGAGCACCCGCTCGACGTAGTCCGGGAGCTCGTCCGCGGTGACCTTCAGGCCGCGCACCTTGCGGCCGAAGCCCGGGGTCAGGCCTAGGCTGCCGCCCAGGTGCACCTGGAAGCCCTCCGTCTGCTGCCCGTCCGGGCCGGTCACCAGCTGGCCCTTCAGGCCGATGTCGGCGGTCTGGATACGGGCGCAGGAGTTGGGGCAGCCGTTGATGTTGATGTTGACCGGCTGGTCGAAGTCCGGGAGCCTGCGCTCCAGTTCGTCGATCAGCGCGGCGCCGCGCCCCTTGGTCTCGACGATCGCCAGCTTGCAGAACTCGATGCCGGTGCAGGCCATCGTGCCGCGTCGGAAGGGCGAGGGGTGCACCTGGAGGTCCAGCGACTTCAGGCCCGAGATCAGCGACTCGACCTGCGACTCCTCGATGTCGAGGATCAGCATCTTCTGGTCGGTGGTGGTACGCACCCGGTCCGAGCCGTGGTGGCCGGCCAGTTCGGCGATGCGGATCAGCGTCGTGCCGTCGATCCGGCCGACCCGCGGGGCGAAGCCGACGTAGAAGCGGCCGTCCTGCTGCTTGTGCACCCCGATGTGGTCGCGCCAGACCTGCGTGGGCAGTTCGGGCGCCGGGCCGTCGACGAGCGGGCGGTGCAGGTACTCCTCCTCCAGCACCTGGCGGAACTTCTCCGGGCCCCAGTCGGCCAGCAGGAACTTCAGCCGGGCGCGGGAGCGCAGCCGCCGGTAGCCGTAGTCGCGGAAGATGCCCACCACGCCGGCCCACACCTCGGGCACCTCGTCCAACGGCACCCAGGCGCCGAGCCGTTCGCCCAGCCGCGGGTTGGTGGACAGCGCGCCGCCGACCCACAGGTCAAAGCCGGGGCCGTGCTCGGGGTGCTCGACGCCGACGAACGACACGTCGTTGATCTCGTGCACCACGTCCAGCAGCCGCGACCCGGAGATCGCGGTCTTGAACTTGCGCGGCAGGTTGGAGAACTCCTTGCTGCCGATGTAGCGGGTCTTGATCGCCTCGATCGCCGGCGTGCCGTCGATGATCTCGTCCTCGGCGATCCCGGCCACCGGCGAGCCGAGGATGGTGCGCGGGGTGTCGCCGCACGCCTCGGTGGTGGACAGGCCCACCTCCTCCAGCCGGCGCCAGATCTCGGGCACGTCCTCGATGCGGATCCAGTGGTACTGCACGTTCTGCCGGTCGGTGATGTCGGCGGTGCCGCGGGCGAACTCCTGGGAGATCTCGCCGATCACCCGCAGTTGCGGCACGCTCAGCCGGCCGCCGTCGATCCGCACCCGCATCATGAAGTAGCGGTCGTCCAGCTCCTCCGGCTCCAGGATGGCGGTGCGCCCGCCGTCGATCCCCGGGCGGCGCTGCGTGTACAGGCCCCACCACCGCATACGGCCGCGCAGGTCGGCGCCGTCGATGGAGTCGAAGCCGGCCTTGGCGTAGATCGTCTCAATACGTGTCCGCACGTTGAGACCGTCGTCGTCCTTCTTCGTCTGCTCGTTGGCGTTGAGCGGCGTGAAGTGGCCCTTGGCCCACTGGCCTTCACCGCGGTGCCGGGTCGTCTTGCGGCGTGCCGCGGCGGCGGTCCTGGGCGTCCCGGCCGGCGGCTGCGGGGTGTCGGGGCTGGATGCCATGGCGATGCGTCCTTCTGGCAGGCTCGAATACGGTCGTTTACGGCGCGGAAGTACCCTATGGCCTGGGGAAACGCAGAGCGGTGGTACGGCCCGGCCGTAGACGCAGGGAGACTCCCGGTGCATCCACGACGACGGGGATGGCGGAGCGATGCAGCTGTGCTGTCAGCCCGCCGGACAGATCGCGCTGGAAACGCGGCAGAAGTCGACGTGCGGCCGACCTACCAAGGCGATTCCGGTGCGTGACATGACGGAAGCGTGGCATGCGCGTCTCGGGCGAGTCCACCGCTATCCAGTATGTGGACTTGTTTATCTCAGTATGTGGTAAACTGTGTCATGCGTCACGTACGCCGCAGGTGTGGCCGCTCCCCCCGCCCGCGCCGCGGCCGTACGAAAGGGCTCAGCTCTCCGGAATGCGGCGCGCCAGCACCGCCGGGGCCACCGAGTGCGGCAGCAGGTCCAGCGCGCGACGCGGCCGTACCAGCTCCACCTCGACCTCCTCGGCGAAGCGGTACGGGCGGTGCGCCAGCACCCCGGCCAGCGTCCGCCGCAGCCGCGACATCTCCGCCCGCACCGTCACCGTACGGCTCGGGTCGCCGAACAGGTCGCCGGCCAGCTCCGCCGCGCTGCGCCCCTCGCGGTGCACCGCCAGCACGAACAGCAGCTCCGCGTGCCGCGGGCTCAGCTGGTGCGACCAGCCGCCCGCCGGGCCCGACACCGTCACCGACCACCCGGCCCGCCCGCTGACGTCCACCACCACCCGGGTCGCCTCCGGCGCGCGGTCCCCGGCGCCCAGCCGGATCAGCCAGCCGCCCGGCAGCGGCTCCAGCACGCACGTCCCCAGCGCCGGCAGCCACGCGGGACCCGCCGCCGCCGACGCCGGCAGCGCCACCCGCTCGGCTGGCGCGACACCGGCCGCCGCCGCCGTCCAGCCGTTGCGGTCCACCACCAGCGCCTGCCCGCCGATACCCGCCAGCAGCGGCACCGCCAGCGACCGCAGCCGCTCCACCGCCGCCCAGTGCCGGCTGCGCAGCTCGCCCTCGGCGACCCGCGCCACCGCCGACACCAGCGACAGCGTCGCCGGATGCACCGTCGACGCCGGGCCGCTGACGTCCACCACGCCCAGCAGCCGCCCGTCGCGCGGGTCGTGCAGCGGGGCCGCGGCGCACGTCCAGCCGTGGTGGGTACGCACGAAGTGCTCGGCCGAATGCACCTGCAACGGCCTGCGGGTGACCAGCGCGGTGCCGATCGCGTTGGTGCCCACCGCCTCCTCCGACCACGAGGCGCCCTCGGCGAAGCCCAGCCGGTCCGCGCTCCTGCGCACCGCCGGCGCCCCGTCCCGCCACAGCAGCCGGCCCTCGGCGTCCGAGACGACCATGATGTGCCAGGCCGCGTCCGCGACCGAGACCAGCCCCTCCGCCAGCACCGGCATGACCTCGCCCAGCGCGCTGCCGCGCCGCCGGTGCTCGATCTCCTCCGCCGCCAGCAGCTTGGCGTGCCGCCCGACGTCCGGATCCACCCCGTGCCCGAGCGCCCGCGCCCACGACGCCCCGATCACCGCACGCGGCGCCTCCGGCGGCACCTCCCCGGCCAGGGCAGCCGCCCGCACCGAGGCGAGCAGATGCGGGGACATCCGCAGGTCCGTTCCGTCCAGCCGCCTGTAGCCGATCGGTAGGTCCGCCACGCCGCCTCCGTCCTGCCGGTGAAACCGCAGCTCGCCGATCCCATGGTGCCCGGCCACAGGTCCGCCCGCCGGGCTTTGCCCCAACGGGCGAGGCGGGCGTGCAACGGGGTGCAACGGTTGCGCCGCGAGCCGCCGCGGGCGGACAGTGACGCCGCGTCATCCTCCGGAGGTGGTGCCGAGTCGGCGCGGCACCACCTCCCCTTTTTTGCCGCCGGCTCGCCTCCGGGGGCTTCTATCCGGTGTCGACGGTCGATCGTGCTCGGTCGCTCGTTCCTCACGACCTCCGCGCGTTCTCCCTTTCGACACCGGCGCCCCCTTTGGCTCGCCGGCTACAGAGGCGCACCGGGCTCCGTGAGGTGTTGGCGCCTGTGGCAGCGCGCCCTTTGGCCCGGCCGGCTGGAGGCGCTCCCTTACGCCGCCGGGGTTGCGCGGTCGAGGATTGGGGTGAGGTCGAGGGGGGAGGGGAGGGTGCCGAAGGTGGTGCCCCAGTCGGCGGCGAGGCGGGAGGCGCAGAAGGCGTCGGCGACCGCGGGGGGTGCGTGGCGGACGAGCAGGGAGCCCTGGAGGACCAGCGCCATGCGCTCGACGACGCGGCGGGCGCGGGCCTCGACGCCCTCCAGGTCGCCGAGCTCCGAGAGCAGGTCCTTCACCGCAGCGTCCAGGCGGTGGTCGGCGCCGCGGGCCAGGCCCACCTCGGTCAGGAACGCCTCGACCGCCAGCGGCTCGCGCCCCAGCACCCGCAGCACGTCCAGCGCCTGCACATTGCCCGAGCCCTCCCAGACCGAATTCAGCGGCGACTCCCGGAAGATCCGCGGCATCCCGGACTCCTCCACGTAGCCGTTGCCGCCCAGGCACTCCAGCGCCTCCGCCGCGACGACCGGGCAGCGCTTGGTGACCCAGAACTTCGTCACCGCGACCGCCAGCCGCCGCAGATGCGTCTCCTGCTCGCTGCCCGCGTCGTACGCCGCCGCCAGCCGCAGCGTCGTCGCCGTCGCGGCCTCCGACTCCAGCGCGAGATCGGCCAGCACATTGCGCATCAGCGGCTTGCCGATCAGCGGCCCGCCGAACGCGTGCCGGTACGTCGCGTGGTGCACGGCCTGCGCCACCGCCTGCCGCATCAGCGCCGCCGAGCCCAGCGCGCAGTCCAGCCGGGTCGCGGCGACCATCCCGATGATCGTCGCGACCCCGCGGCCCTCCTCACCGACCCGCCGCGCCCACGTGTCGCGGAACTCGACCTCCGCGGAGGCGTTGGAGCGGTTGCCGAGCTTGTCCTTCAGCCGCTGGATCGCGAAGACGTTCCGCGTCCCGTCCGGCAGCACCCGCGGCAGCAGGAAGCACGTCAGCCCCCCAGGCGCCTGCGCCAGCACCAGGAAGCCGTCGGACATCGGCGCCGAGCAGAACCACTTGTGCCCGGTGAGCGCGTACGTGCCCTCCTCCGACAGCGGCACCGCACGCGTGGTGTTGGCCCGCACGTCCGAGCCGCCCTGCTTCTCCGTCATCCCCATGCCGAACAGCGCGCTGCCCTTCTCCCCGCCCGGCACCAGCCGCGGATCGTACGAGTGCGCGCCCAGCCGCGGCTCCCACTCCGCGGCCAGCACCGGGTCGGCCCGCAGCGCCGGCACCGCGGCGTGCGTCATCGACACCGGGCAGCCGTGCCCGGCCTCGACCTGCGACCACACCAGGAAGCCGGCCGCCCGCCGCAGATGCCCGTCGGGCCGCGACCACGCGTCGGTCAGGCCCGAGGTCACCGCGTGCCCGAGCAGCCGGTGCCAGGACGGGTGGAACTCGACCTCGTCGATCCGGTTGCCGTACCGGTCGTGGGTGCGCAGCACGGGGGAGTAGGTGTTGGCCTCCTCCGCCCAGCGCTGCGCCTGAGCGGAACCGGCGGCCTCGCCGAGCCGGGACAGCTCCTCGGTGACCTCCGGCAGCCGGGCGGGGTCCGCATGGCGGGCCACCGCCTCGGTCAGCGCGGTGTCGGTGCGGTAGACGTCATGGCCGACCAGGGGCGGGACCTGGTTCGTGACCGTGTGAGTGGCGGCAGTCATGCCAGCTAACGTAAGGGCGTGCAAGCAGCTGAAGAAAGAAGCCACCGGCGTCCGAGCCGCTGGCGCCGGGCCCGGGTGCTCTACCGCAACGTCTCCAAGCGGAAGGTCGGCTGGCTGCTGCTCAAGGACACCATCGACTCCTGCATGGAATACCGGGTCACCGGGCTCGCCGCCGAGGCGGCGTTCTTCGTGCTGCTCTCGCTGCCGCCGCTGCTGCTCGGGCTGGTCGGCGCGCTCGGCTACGTCGACACCGTGGTCGGCCTCGACACCATCGACCACATACGTCACAACATCCTCAGCGCGTCCGGTGCGGTCCTGTCCGACAAGGGCGTCAACGACCTCGTCAAACCGCTGGTGGACGACGTCTTCCACGGCCGCCGCCCGGACCTGATCTCGCTCGGCTTCCTCATCGCCCTGTGGTCCGGCTCCCGCGCCGTCAACGTCTTCGTCGACACCATCACCATCATGTACGGCCTCGAAGGCCGCCGCGGCATCGTCAAGACCCGCCTGATGTCCCTCGTCCTCTACGTCGTCGCGCTCGTCCTCGGCGCCGCGGTGCTGCCGCTGGTCGCCGTCGGCCCGGACGCCGTCGACGACATACTCCCCGGCGGCATCGGCACCGTCCACATCCTCTACTGGCCGTTCGTGCTGATCGCCTCGGTGGCCTTCCTCACCACCCTCTACCACGTCTCCGTCCCCGTCCGCTCCCCGTGGTACGAGGACGTCCCCGGCGCGCTCGTGGCGCTGCTCATGTGGGGCGTGGGGAGTTTCGTGCTGCGCATCTACATCGGCCACGCCGTCGAGGGCCCGACGATCTACGGCTCGCTCGCCGCGCCGGTGGCCGTCCTGCTGTGGATCGGCGTGAGCGCCTTCGCCGTCCTGGTCGGCGCCGCCGTCAACGCCGCCGTCGACCGGGTGTGGCCGTCGCTGGCCACCGCCGCCGCCCGCGAGGAGAACGACCGCCGCAAGGAGGCCGCCGCCGCCGAGGTCGTCGCCCGCGCCGCCGCCCGCCGCGCCCGCCAGGCCGCAGCCGCCGGGGACGACGACGACCCGCCCGCCGAATACCCCGAGCGCTGGGTCGACGTCCTGCCGCACCGCGACTTCCGCTCCCGGCTGCGCGCCCGCCGCCCCAAGACCGCGCCGCCCACCTTCCTCACCCCGCCCCGCCCCCCGCGCCCCCTGCACCCGCCGGCCGTCCCTCCGCCGCCCGCCGGCTACCCGCCGGCCCCGCCCCCGCAGCAGCAGCTCCCGCCCTTCCCGCCGCAGCAGGGCGGCTGGGACGAGCGCGACCACCGCTGAGCCCGTACGCCGGGGCATGAGCCCGCCTGCCGGGGCATGATGGAGGGCATGGGCGGGTATCGGGAGCGGCCGGGCGTGGTGCCCGGCACGACCCTGTGGACGCGGACGGGCGGCGGCGGCACGCCCTACCGCGTCCTGCCCGACGGCTGCATGGACCTCATCTGGCACGACGGCGAGCTCATGGTCGCCGGGCCCGACACCGCGGCGTACGTCGTCACCGACCGGCCCGGCAGCAGCTACGCGGGGCTGCGCTTCGCGCCCGGCGTCGCACCCGCGCTGTTCGGGGCGCCCGCGCACGAAGTGCGCGACCGCCGGGTGCCGCTCGCCGACCTGTGGCCCGCCGCCCGGGCCCGCCACCTCGCCGCCCGCGCCGACGCCGGGCCCACGGCGGCGCTGGAGAGCTGGGCCGCCGCCCGGCTCCGCGGCGCCGGGCCCGCCGACCCGCTCCCCGCCGCCGTCACCGCGGGCCTGGCCGCCGGGCACACCGTCGCCGGCATCGCCGCCGGGTGCGGGCTCGGGGAGCGGCAGTTGCGCCGCCGCTGCGAGGCCGCCTTCGGCTACGGGCCGCGCACGCTGCGCCGGGTGCTGCGCCTCCAGCACGCCCTCGCCCTCGCGCGCGCCGGCACACCGCTCGCCCGGGTCGCCGCCGACGCCGGGTACGCCGACCAGCCGCACCTCTCGCGCGAGGTCCGGGCGCTGGCGGGCGTACCGCTGCGGGAGCTGCTCTAGACGGTCGCGAAAAGCTCGACGGCGTTGCCGTCCGGGTCGTGCAGGGTGGCGTACCGCTGCCCCCAGAACGCGTCGAACGGCTTGAGGTGCCCCTCGTACCCGGCGCCGGTCAGCTCCTCCCACACCACGTCCACCCCTTGCGGGGTCCCGCAGTCGAAGGCCAGCCCCACCCGGCTGCCCTGCGCGGGCGCCCAGCGCGGATCGAACGAGCGGACGGTCTCCACGGTGTCCCACGCGAGCCGCAGCCCGCCCTTGAGGACCACCTCCACATGCGGCTCCCGCTCCGCCCCCTCGGGCACGTCGAGCCCCAACCGCCGGTAGAAGGCGAGCGACGCGGCCATGTCGGCGACGACCAGCCCGATGAGGTCGAATCGCGGTGTTACGTGCAATACGTTCATGCCCGCCACGCTAGGACCCCGCCCCGCCCCCGTTCTTGAACGAAACGGCCAGACGCCGCCGCGAATGCGCACCCATCCCTCCGCGACGGCGCCGTCTCTGGGCCGAACCTCATTCCTCCCGCCCCGGCCGGCAATCCAGGCGCGCGGGTTACTTCCGCGCCGCTGGCCGGCAAACCAGGGGCGCGGGGAACTGCGCGACCAGCCACAGCGGCGGGGAAGCCGCCGTGCGACAGCAAGTGGCAGCCCCTCAGTCGCCGCTAGGCGGAAGGCAGCGTCCAGCTCTGGTTCGAGGCACCCGTGCACGACCAGATCTGCAACCGAGTCCCGTTCGCCGAACTCTGCCCCGTCGCG
>NZ_JAATEJ010000043.1 GCF_012034175.1 Actinacidiphila epipremni | reverse complement strand
GACGGGCGACGGGCGACGGGCGACGGGCGACGGGCGACGGGCGACGGGCGACGGGCGGACAGGACTGTCCTGCTTGCCGCGCGGTCGGACGTGGCCATGTACCGCTTGCTGGACGTCCTGCCGGTGTTCGAGGGCGACGCACGCATCTCCCGCCGGTTCACCCTCGTGCCCGGCTCGGAATTCGGTACCGACGCGCTCGCCGCGGTCACCACGGCCGGCGGGCGGACGGTGCCGTGGCAGGAGGCCTGCGAGCGCCGGTACGACCTGATCCTCACCGCCAGCCCCAAGGGCGAGCTGCAACTCCTGTGCGGCGACCGCGTGTTGCTCCCGCACGGCGCCGGCTACGGCAAGGCGATCCCGGCGGAGGGCACCGCCAACTGGGCCTCGGGGCTCGACCCGGCGTATCTGTGCCCGGCTGACGAACGCCTCGTCCTGCACGCGCTCGCCCACCCCGCCCAAGTCGACCAGTTGCGCGCGGCGTTGCCCGGCGCGAGCCCCCGGGCCACGGTCGTCGGCGACCCGACGCTGGACCGCCTGCTGGCCTCCCGCCCGCTCCGTGACGACTACCGCCGCGCGATGGGCACGGGCTCCCGGCAGTTGGTGGTGCTCGCCTCCACGTGGGGGCCGGAGTCACTGCTGCGCCGGCGCCCGGGTCTTCCCGCCGAGCTGGCCGCGCAGCTGCCGGTCGACACCCACCAGCTCGCCCTGATCGTGCACCCCAACGAACGCAGCCTGCTGGGCGAGTTCGAGCTCGCCGAACGGCTCGCCCCCGCGATTTCCGCCGGCATGATGCTCCCGGCCGGCCACGAGGAGTGGGCGTCCGTGCTCGTCGCCGCGGATGTGCTGGTCACCGACCACGGCTCCGCCGCCCTGTACTTCGCCGCCCTCGGCGACCGCCCGGTCGTCAACGCCTACGCCGGGGGCCGTGAGTTGATCCCCGGCAGCCCCATCGACGTCCTCCTCTCCGCCGCGCCCCGGCTGAGCCGGGCCACCGACCTGTCCGAAGCCGCCGGCTACGACCGGCACACCGCCCGCCGCGCGGTACGCGCCGCCTTCGCCGAGCAGGGCCGCTCCCTGGCCCGGCTCCGGGAGGAGCTGTACGCGCTGCTCGGCCTCGCGCCGCTTCCGGACCCGGTACGCCCGAGGCTGCTGCCGCGCCCGGCGCCGCCCGCCCGGGTCCCGGCCGCCTTCGACGTCCACGTCCGGTCCGAGCCGTCGGCCGTCCGCGTGCAGCGGATACCCGCCGGCCTCGGACCCGCCGGGCACCACCTGGCCGTCCAACACGGCGCCACCGCCGAGCACTTCGTCCGCACCGCGGGCCTGCTCTACCGGCGGGCCGACCCGCCGGCGCCGGGCCCGTACCAGGAGGGCTGGACCGCCGGGGCGTGGACCGCGTTCGCCCTGGCCGAGTACGCCGGGTGCGCCACCGCCGCCGTGATACTCCCGGACGGCGCGTGCCTCCTGCGCCGCCGCGGCGACGACACCCTCTGGGCGCTGCGCCCCGCTCCCCGGCTGCGGGACGGCCGGATCGTCCGCACCGACCCGGCCGCGCTGCTGTCGGCCGTCCACGCGGCCTCCGGCGACCTGCGCAAGCCCCTCAAGGCCGGCACCGTCACCTGCCGGCTCGGCAACGACTCCTTCCGGGCCACGCTGGCGCCTGCTGAGCCCGCCGAGGCCGAACGCCCGGTCTAGAGCAGCCCGTTGCGCTGCCGGAGCGCCGCCGCCGAGGCACGTTGCCGGGTGGCTTCCGCGCCGTCCCCGGCCCGCTCCTCAAGCCCGGCGAAGGCGTCATGGACCCGGGCCTGGTCGAACTCGGACTCGCGGCGGCGGGCGCTGTCCAGCGACTCCTGGAACAGCCGCCGCGCCTCGTCCGTACGGCCCAGCTCGGACAGCACCTGCCCGAGCGCGAAACCGGTCCGCGCCGTCATCCGCTCCCGCTTCAGGGCCGCGGCCGACGCGTGCGCCCGCGCCAGCAGGTCCTCGGCCTCGTCGAACTTCCGGGCCTGGCTCATCGTCTGGCCCAGCCGGTAGTTCTGGAGCAGTACGCCGTACGCGTTGCCGATCGACTCGTGCAGGGCGCGGGACTCGGTGTAGAGGTCGGCGGCCGAGGCCCGGTCGCCCTTCTTCGCCTCCAGCATCCCGAGGAACTCCAGTGCGGAGGCCCGCAGTTTGGTGTCCAGCTCCTCGTGCCCGAGGCCGCGGGCGGCGGCGAACGCCGCGTGCATCTCGGCCTCGGCGGCGGGGATGTCCGACTCCCAGAGCCAGCGGGCCAGTTGGCAGGTCATCCGGACGATCCCGCGGACGTCGCCGGCCCGGGTCGCGGACTCCCGCCCCAGCCCGAAGACGTCGAGCAGGTCCGCCTTGGGCGGGTGGTCCTGCGCGTACGTCCACGCGCACTCGCACAGGGCGACGCTCGCGGCGTCCGCGCCGAGGGCGTGCGCCAGCCGCACGGACGCGAACATGACGTGCCGGTCCTCGTACTGCCAGCGCACGAGCCGGCGCAGGCGCGCGGCCCGCTCCTGGTCGCTCCCCGCGGTCCCGGGGTCGGCGAACGCGACGTCCGGCCCGCCCGGGGTCTCGCCGGCGAGCGGCTGGACGCGGAGCCGGTCGCCGGCGATCAGCAGGTCGCTGCGCTGCCACTGGCGTACCTCCCAGTCAAGGAACCGCCTTTGCGCACGCGCCCGTTCGCCCTCGGCCGCCTCCGACTTGCGGCGGGCGTGGGCGCGTTGGGCCTGCGAGAGCCGCAGCCGCGCGCCGGGCTCCATGAACGCCGGGCGGAGATCCGCTAACCCCTCGGCGTGCAGCTCCTCCAGGCCCGCCTCGCAGGCGTCCACGCCCTGGGCCAGCAGCGCCGCCGCGGAGTCCCGGGTGAACGTCGGGCCCGGGTGGACGGACAACAGCCGGTAGAGCTCGGCGCCCTGCGGCGACAGCTCGGCGTAGCCGACGTCCAGGACCTGCTCGACGACCGGGGCGATCTTCTCGTCCAGGACGCCCTGCACCTCGTCCAGCAGCCGCGCCAACGGGCGCAGCCCGTGCCGGCTCACCGTGCACGCGGCGATCCGCAGCGCGGAGGGCGAGCCCTCGCACAGCTGCAGCAGCGCCTCGGTCGCCTCGGGGTCGGCGGCGAAGCGCCCGTCGGTGACGATGCCCTCCAGCAGCTCCCGTGCCGCGCCCGCCGCCAGCGGCCGGACCGGCAGGTCCTCCCGCGCGCCGCCGTCGAGGTCGTGCAGCGGACGGCCGCTCGTCACGATCACCGCGCCCGCGGACGAGGGCAGCAGGTCGGCCACCTCGGAGCCGTACCGGGCGTTGTCCAGCACGACGACGACCCGGCTCTGCGACGTCACCGCCCGGTACTGCCGGCGCCGCGCCCCGAACGCCCCCTTGACGCTTGCGGGTTCGACGCCCAGCGACTCCAGCAGCTGCGTCAGCACGTCGCCGGTGTCCAGCCAGCCGTCAGGGCCCCGGTAGTCGTCGAGGTCGACGCACAGCACATGGGGAAAGTCCCCCTCGGCGTGGAGGTTGCGCCCGATGCGGTACGCCAGCTCGCTCTTGCCCACGCCGGGCGGGCCGCTCAGCGACAGCACGACCAGCTCGCCGCGCTGCACGCCCTCCCGCACCGCGGCGCCGGCCCGCGCCTGCTCCTCCTCGCGGTTCACGAACGGCTTCGGGCTCGCAGGCAACTCGACCGTCACCGGATTCCCACCCCCTGAACCGTACTCAGCCGCCGAGATCTTCACTCTAGACGCTCACTTGCGCACAACGCGTAGGAACGCGTATACACGCGTGGCCCGTTGGCGGCACCGCAGGCGCCGGGAGCGGACCGCGCGCATATGAACTCCCGCGCACGGCCGCTACGTTCAGTGTACGGCCGGTGACGGCAGCGGTTGGCGATCACCCGGCGGTGGTGATCCGCCGCGGCCGGTCGGAGCTGCTGCGCGATGCTTGTCGCGCCGGGCCACGCCCAACGGGATCGCGGGAACGCTCAGGCCATCATGACGAGTTCGGCCGGTGACCCGTCGGCGCGGAAGTTGATGCGGGCCCAGTAGCCGTCCTCGACGAACTCCTTGCCGGCGTCGTCGAGATCGAGGCCGAAATCGCCGGAGTGGTAGACCACCACGCCCATGAGGCGGAACGCGGCGCGGAAGTCGGCGGGGCCGGTGGCCGCGCGATCGTCGTCGGTGCCCTGCTCCCACAGGTACGTCAGCGCGCGATCCCACAGCAAGGGCAGGTCGGCCAGCAACGCGTGGACGGCAGGCAGCAGTTCGAGGATTCGCCGGCGGCTCATCGAGTCGAACTCCAGCGTGACCTCGCACGGCACGCAGGGCACCGCGGAGACCGCGGGCCGGATGTCGGCGATCTCGGCGGTCGTGCCGAACGCCGAGGGCGCGTGCGGCACGATCGGGCCGAACACGGCGTCGACGGCGGGAAGTAGCAGCTCCGGGTCGGTCGTGTCGTCCGCCGGGCGGGCCGGCCGGTCGAGGAACTCCGCCTCGAACTGGGCTTCGTAGTCCGGGTTGGCCGGTTCCTGGAGCAGCTGGCTCCACACCGTGAGCTGGCCGGGCGTCGCGGTGATCACCCGGGAGTCACGCGCCGTCAGCCGCACCAGACCGTCGGCCACGTCGAGGCGGGATACCGCGAACCGCCGCGGCAGCGGCACCGAGGGCCGGCCGGCCCCGGCCACGAGCCGCTGCGGCGGCTCCGGCCCGCTCAGCGCCGCGTCGCCGGCACGCATACTCACCCGCGCAGGCTACCTCCCGGCGCGAGGCGCCCCGCAGCCGGCTGCCCGCACGCCCGACACGCCCGCGCCCGTGCCCGCACCCGCCGCCCGCAACCCCGCACCCGCAGCCGCAGCAACCGCCGCCCGCAGCCGCAGCCCGATGGCGCGCGGAGCTCAGCCGCGCTCGTAAGCGGCGAGCAGGAAGAGCCAGATCTCGCTGACGGTCGGGAAGCAGGCGATCGCGTGCCGGAGCCGCTTGAGGGGGACCTCCGCGGCGACCGCCACCGTCGCGGAGTGCAGGAGCTCGCTGACGCCCGGGCCGACGAAGGTCACTCCGAGCAGCACCTCGCGGTCGAGGTCCACCACCATGCGCGCCTTGCCGCGGTAGCCGTCGGCGTAGAGGTTGGCGCCCTGCGCGGCGGTGAAGTCGACGTCGACGCTCTTGGTCCGGTGGCCGGCGCGTACCGCCTGCTCCGCGCTCAGGCCCACGGCGGCGGCCTCGGGGTCGGTGAAGAAGACCTGCGGCACGGCGTGCTGGTCGGCGGTGGTGGCGTGGTCGCCCCAGGGGGCGTCGTCCAGCGGCCGGCCGGCCGCCCGGGCGGCCATCGCGTCGCCCGCGGTGCGGCCCTGGTACTTGCCCTGGTGGGTGAGCAGCGCCCGGTGGTTGACGTCGCCCACCGCGTACAGCCATGCCCCCTCGACCCCCGCGACCAGGCAGGTGGTGTCGACGTCCAGCCAGGAGCCCGGGGTGAGGCCGACGGTCTCCAGGCCGATGTCGTCGGTGCGCGGGGCGCGGCCGGTGGCGAACATGACCTCGTCCGCCTCCAGTCGGCTGCCGTCGGCGAGGGTGAGGGTGACCGGTCCGCGCGGGTCCGGGCGGTGCAGCGCTGCCACCTCCGCGCCGATCCGTACGTCCGCGCCCGCCTTGGCGAGGCCGTCCGCGACGAGTTCGCCCGCGAAGGGCTCCATCCGCGGCAGCAGCGGGCGGCGGGCGAGCAGCGACACCTGGGAGCCGAGGCCCTGCCAGAGCGTGGCCATCTCGACGCCCACCCCGCCGCCGCCGACGACGGCCAGCCGGGCGGGCACGGTGCTGGAGTCGGTCCCCTGCCGGTTCGTCCAGGGGCGGGCCTCCGCCATGCCGGGGATGTCGGGCAGCACCGGCCGGCTGCCGGTGGCGAGGGCCACCGCGTGCCGGGCGGTGAGGTGGTGGGTCGTGCCGTCGTCCCCGGTGACCGTGACCCGGCGGGGGCCGTCGAGCCGGCCCAGGCCGCGGAAGAGGTCGGCCCCGAGGGACGTCACGAACGCGGCCTGCCCGCTGTCGTCCCAGTCGGTGACGTAGCGGTTGCGACGGCCGAAGACGCCGCCGGTGCCGAGGCGGCCGGTGACGGCCTCCCGCGCCCCGTCCACGCGGCGCGCGTCGGCGACGGCGATGACCGGCCGGAGCAGCGCCTTGCTGGGGACGCAGGCCCAGTAGGAGCATTCGCCGCCGACGAGTTCCCGCTCCACCACGGCGACGCCGAGCCCCGCCGCACGGGCCCGGTCGGCGACGTTCTGCCCGACCGGGCCGGCCCCCAGCACGATGACGTCGTAGGAGCCGTTCTCCCGGTCCGCGTGTGTGTCGCTCATAGGTCCTCGCATGACGGTAGGCGCTGTTCGGTCGGCTCCCGCGGTACGGCGCCCCGAGGCCGGCGGGCCGCCACGCCATGCCACCCCCGCACGGGCGCGGCGCCGGCGGAGCACCCCCACGAAACCACCGTCCCCGCCCGCCCGGCGCCCCGGACCCGGGCGCAGCCCGAAGAGCCGCCATAACTCACCCTTATGGCCGCCCGCGCCGCACAGGCGGAGCCGCGAGCACGACGGCCCCCGGAAGCCGCGGCCGGACGACGAGCCGTCCACCACCGGAGCAGGACAGCCACCCCGGTGGTGAACGGACCCGCCGGAAGGGCTAGCTCGTGTACTTCGCGGCGACGATGTCGGCCTGCACGGCGTCCTGGGCCGCGTCGGTCGGGTAGCCGGCCGTCATCACGCCTTCGTAGAAGGTGCCGTCACCGCTCTTGCTGTTGTCACCGCCGATGCCGAGGATGATCGCCCCCTCCTTGTGCATCGGGTTGTAGCCCGAGGGGCGCGCCCAGATCCCCGCCGTCGACAGGCCGCCGGACTGCGCGTTGCCGGTGAGGATCTTCCAGTGGTTCGCCTGGCCGAAGAGCATGGCGGTGGTGAACTGGTCGGCGATGGTGGGGTCGGCGGAGTTGTAGCCCTTGTTGGGCCCGGAGAACAGGCCGTTCTCCATGTCGGCCATGACCCACGGGCCGTTCCCGGCGCCCCAGCCCCAGGACTTGTTGGAGCCGAAGTAGATGGCCTCCATGTGGCCGGCGCCGTTGTCCTTGTTGTTGGTCTCGGCGTTGCCGTAGTCGAAGCAGCAGCCGTTGTTGGTGTGCCAGCCGTCCAGGACCGCGTATTCGCCCTCGGCCGCGTCGCCGGTCGCGATACCCGACGTGCTGTTGTCGCGGTAGCCCATGCCGGGCGCGATGTACAGCCCGTAGACCTTGTGGCCGTTGAGGTGGACCGGCGCCTTGTTCGCGGTCGCCAGGGTGTCGGGACCGCCCGCCGCGCCGCCCGCCGGCGCCTGCGTGAGGTCGTTGTGCTTGCTGGACTGGTCGTAGATCTTGGTGATCACGCAGGACGTGCCCGAGCAGAAGGAGTCCTGTGCGGCCGAGTTCGCGTAACTGCCGGCGCTGACCGGGTAGATGCTGGTCGTGGTGTTGTCCGAGGAGCGCCTGACCTGGTACAGCGGCCCGTTGTACGCCCCGTAGAGCGCCCGGGTGGTGCTGTGCGCGGCGACGCAGGGGGTGCCGTTGGAAGCGAAGATGTCGCACGGGCCCTGGCCCGCGGCGTGCGCCGCCGTGTTGGTGACGCTGATCAGGGCGGCTGCGGTGCTCAGCGCGAGGGCTACGGCGCGTGCGCGCCGGGCGGGAAGCTTGTGCATGGTGATCCACTCCTGGTCTCGTGGTGGTCGACTGGGCCGGTTCCTTGGCGGGCAGGAGTGTTAGCGCTAACAATCCTGCCTCTGGCCGCCGGCACACCCCCCTCGCGAGGGGTGCACCCGCGCCTTCGTGTGTCCGTGCCGTCCGATCAGAAGCCCCAGCCGTACCGGACGCGGTCCCGGCCGGAGGTGTTGCGGACGGTCAGGGTGAGCGCCGTGCCGCTGCCGCCCATGGAGAACATCGAGTAGGGGTCGTAGCCGTTGGGGCCCGGCTTCCCACCCAGGGCCGGCCAGTACACGCCGCCCATGCTGTTGTTGCGCTGGACGTGCGAGACGGCGACCATGTACCGCACGAAGTTGTCGGTGCTGTTCGCGTCCCCGTAGTTGAGGCCGCTGTCCATCACCGCGCCGTATTCCGTCATGACCGCGCGGTTCGCACAACTCCCGAGCCGGGTATTGATGTTGCTCTCCCACGCGGATTCCGTCATCGCGCTGTAAAAGAACGCGTAGGTGTGGAACGAGAACAGCGTGGAGTTGAAGCGGCTGTCACCGCACAGATCACGCAGGTCCTGGCTGTAGCCGGTACCGCTGATGAGTACCCGGCTCTTGTTGGCGCCGGTGTGCGTGGTGAGCCAACTCGCCGCGAGATTCCGCCAGTCCGCCGACGAGTAACCGTGCGGCTCGTTCATCGGTTCAAGGTAGACGTTGCTGTTGCCGCCGTAGGCGTTGATCACGGTGGTCCACATCGAGTTCCACGCGCTCACGTTCGTGATCTTGCCGCCGGAGGCGTTCTGGTCCTCCCAGTAGCCGAGGATGACTTTCCATCCCTTGTCCGTAGCCGCGTCTATGGCGCCCCGGTAGCTGCTCCACCACGATCCCCCGACCGTGGACGCGTTGACCGGCAGCCGCACGGTGTTGACGCCCATGGAGCCCATGGCGTTGTACAGCGAGGTGGCCTTGGCCTTCACGGTGGCGTAGCTGTCGGACGAGCTCAGGCCCCGCAGCACGAGCGGGCTGGTGCTGAAGTTGTCGCCCAGCACGGCCCAGTTCATGCCCTTGAACCCGCTGGTGGACGCGCTGGCCGGTGAGGCGAAACTGACGGCGGCGGCCGGAATCAGCGTCAGCGCGGCCAGGGCGCTGACAATGGTGCGGCGGATCGATCGCCGGCGGGGTGCCGACGCCCTATCACTTCGGGTACTTTTACGGGGGGATTCGGTTCCTTGTCCGTTCACGACTCTTCCCTTCTCACGGGGGTCAGTTGCCGGTGGCGCGGAACCAGGCCGCGCCAGCCTGAATGGACGGACCCGCCAAGGTGGTGTGTGCACTGCGCCGGAACACTGCGGCAACACTGTAGAAATCCGTGGTGAATCGGAGCCACCACCCGCACCGCTTCAGTCGCATAAAGACAAAGCCGAACATTGCCGGGGCGCCCGTCGGCGTCAGCGGTCAAGCCGCCGCCATGCCTTCACGATCAGGCCCTGCCGGGGGGCGAGGAACCAGGCCGCGAGGAAACCGGCGGTCAGGACGAGAACGATGGTGCCGCCGGTGGGCAGGTCCCAGCCCCACGAGATGTACAGGCCGGCCAGGGCGCCCAGCGTGCCGATGGCCGGGGAGAGCGCCATCATGACGCCGATCCTGTCGGTGAGCAGACGCGCGGTGGCCGCCGGCGTGACCAGCAGGGCCAGCACGAGGATGTTGCCGATGGTCTGCACGCTGATGACGACCGCGAGGGTGACCAGGACGTACAGGACGAGGTCGAGCCAGAAGACCGCAACTCCCATGGCGCGGGCCGACTCGCGGTCCAGGGAGATGGTGACGAGCTCTTTGTGCAGGGCGAAGAGCACCGCCAGGATGACGACTCCGGTGACGCCGTCGGTGACGAGGTCGGACGTCGGGATGCCGGTGATGGAGCCGAACAGGAACTGTTCGAGGCTGCCGGCGTATCCGGGTGCCTGCGAGATGACGACCACGCCCAGGGCGAAGGCGGCCACGAAGAACACCCCGATGACTGAGCTCTCGTTGAGGCGCCGGTTCTGCGAGAACACCGCGACGAGGACGGCGGTCGCCACCCCGGCCAGGGTGCCGCCGAGCACCAGGTCGCCCTCCAGGACGAAGGCGAACGCCAGCCCGGGGAAGACGGCGTGGGAGACGGCGTCGCCGATGAAGGCCATCCCGCGCAGCACGACATAGGTGCCGACGACGCCGCACACGATCGACGACATGACGGCGACGGCCAGTGCCTTGGGGAGGAAGGCGAGGTCCGGGTTGAACAGGTCGGTGAGGAATTCCACGGGGGTCATGTCAGGGTGGCGGCTTTCAGGATGCGCAGCAGGGCGGAGTTCTCGCTCGCCCCGAACGTCGATGTCCACGCGGCCGGATCCGCCGCGAGCCGGGCCGGCGGCCCGGTGGCGACCACGGTGCGGTTGAGCAGGGCGAGCCGGTCGCATCCGTCGAGAGCGGAGAGGATGTCGTGCGTGGTCATGAGGACGGCCCGGCCCTCGTGGGCAAGGCCGGTGAACAGCTCCGCCAGCAGCTCCTGGGTGGGCATGTCGAGCCCGGTGAACGGCTCGTCGAGGAGCAGCAGCCCCGGCCGCAGGGCGAGCGCCCTGGCGACGAGCACGCGTTGGCGCTGCCCGCCGGACAGCTGCCCGACGGGCCGGTCGGCCAGCGGCGTCATCCGTACCCGGTCCAGGGCCTCGGCCACCGCCTCCCAGTGGGCCGCTCCCGGCCGGCGGAACAGGCCGAGACTGCCGGTCAGGCCGGTCATGACCGTGTGCGCCACCGACAGCGGGAAATCCCAGGCGAAGTCGTGGCGCTGGGGCACGTATCCGATCGGGGTACGTCCGGGGCGGGTGCGCCGGCCGTCGATGCGGACCTGCCCGGACACCGGGCGCAGCAGGCCGAGGACGGTACGGATCAGGGTGGTCTTGCCGGCGCCGTTGGGGCCGATGAGGCCGACCAGCTCACCGCGGTCGACGCGCAGGTCGACGCCCGTGAGCACGGTGGCGCCCGCGAGGTCCACGGACACGCCGTCCACAGCGAGGGCCGGGGTGGCGGGCGAACCGGTCACTGCTCGGCACCGCCGTCCGCCCCGGCCGCGGTGCGGGCGGCCAGGGCACGCCGCTTGGCGCGGTTGCCGCGTACCGCAACGAGGGTGAAGCCCGCGACGAGGGCGAGCGCGACCACCACGATCGCGCCGACCAGGAGCCGGACCAGGGTGTCGTCCCGGCCCGTGCCGGTGGTGGCCGCGGGCCGGGGCGCCGTCGCCGGCGCGGTCACCGGGGTGCCGGCCGGCGCCGGGGAGGTGGCGGCGGGCGCGGTCGGGGCCGGGCCCTTCCAGGTCGCGGCCAGCGCCGCGCCGGTGGACGTGCCGGTGCCGACGGCGAACCGCACCAGCTCGGTGTCGGAGACCTTGGTGCCGTCCTTCAGCGTCGCCGACGCGGCCATACGGACGAGGTAGACGCCGGGCTCGGTGAAGACCCAGTTGGCGTGGGTGTGGGTGTTGGTGTCCACCCAGATCGGCTGAGCTCCCTTCTTTCGGGAGTCCCACAGCACCTGCGGGGCGCCGAAGTCGCCGGACTGCAGGTACACCGTGAGGACGCCCGGGCCCTGGACGCCGGTGACGGAGAAGGTGGCGCCCCGGTCGAGCCTGCTCATGACCGCGGGGTCCTGGGTGTTCCAGCCGGCCCAGACCACGCCGGGGTTCTGGGTCTCGGGGACGACCCACACCGTGCTGCCGGGTGCCGCTCCGACGAAGGAATAGGCGGAGCTGTCCGGGACCTTCAGCTTCGCGGCGTCGACGACGCGCAGCACGGTCTCGTCGGGGTAGCGCCACACGCTGGCGGCGTCGGCGTCGGCCTTGTGGGCGTCGTCGTGGATGAGGAACTTCCAGGCTCCGCCGTCGAACTTGGGGCCCATGTCCACGTGTCCGGTGCCGATCACGTGGTTCCCGTGGGTGATGGGCTCGCCCGCGTCGATCGTCTGGTCGAGGCCGGGGTCGCCGCCCGGGCCGTCCGCCCGGGCGACGGCGGGGGTCAGGGCCGCGGCGAGGGCGAGCAGCGCAGCCGCGGCGAGGGCCGGCAGGCGCGGGCGGCTGCGGTGCGGGGCGGCGGTGGCGGCGGCGCGCATCACGGTGCCTTTCGGTGGTGGTCGGAGGTGCCCGGCGCGGGCGCGGGTGCAGGCGTGGGCGTCGGTGCGGGTCGGGTCAGGTGCCGAGGCATGCGAGCAGGGAGTCCGCGTTGAAGCGCATCATCTGCACATAGCTGGGCGCCCGGGAGTCGAACGTGTCGCCGTAGATCGGGCAGACCCTGATGTGCGCCTCGGCCGCGACCTGGGTCAGCTCGGAGGAGCGCGACCTGAGGTTCGGCTCCAGGAAGACGGCCTTGACGTGGAGGTTGCGGATGGTGTCGGCCAGCCGGCGGCGGTCGGCCAGGGACGGCTCGGCGGCCGGGTTGGGAGTGACGAAACCGGCCACGGTCACGCCGTACGCCTGAGCGAGGTACGCGAAGGCGTCGTGGGTGGTGACGAGGTTCCGGTCGGCCGGCGGGATCTTCGCCACCGTGCCGCGCACATACCGGTCCAGCCCGTCGAGCCGGTCGAGGTAGGCGGCGGTGCGGGCCCGGTAGCCGGCGGCGCCTGAGGGGTCCTTGGCGATCAGGGTGTCGCGGATGAGTTTCACGTACGCCTCGACGTTGCGGACGTTCTGCCACAGGTGGGGGTCGATCTCGCCGTGCACGTGCTTGCCGAGCACCGCCTGGGCGAGCTGGTAGACCTGGTGGCCCGGACGGCCCAGGAAGCGGTACTGGGAGTCGCCGGGTATCTCCTCGACGGCCTTGTTCGGCACGTCGATGACGACCTGGTCGGCCCGGTAGCGCTTCTGGGTGAACTCACCGCCGCCGCCCGGGTCGTACCGCACGTCCATGCCGCCGCCGTCCAGGTCCGCGGTGAGGTCCGCGTGCCCCTCGTCGAGGACGGTCGCACCGGGGATGCCGGCCTCATGGGGGTTCACCCCGACCGCGAAGGTGTACGTGGCCTGTCCGAGGTCGACCGGGGGCGCGGTGTCGTCGACCTTCAGCCGGGCCCGCAGGGTGAGCGTGTAGACGCCCGGCTCGGTGAACGCCCAGGACAGGTGGGTGTGCGCCTCGGCCGGCAGGGTGGCGGTGTCGTCGCGGTACCCGCTGCCGGCGTCGAAGCCGTCGGAGGAGTCGAAGTAGACGTCGGTGTCGCCGAACGTGCCGGTGAGGTAGGCGTAGACGTTCCCCGGCCCGGTGGCGCCGGTGGCCTGGATGAGGACGTCCGAGCCGCGGTCGGCACCGTACTGCGCACCGCTTCCCTCGGCGCGCAGGCCCAGCCAGACGGTGTCCAGGTGGACGTTCTCCACCAGGGGGATCAGCTCGGCCGCGTATTTCGCCGACTCCTCCACCAGCGACACGTCCGCCGCGTCCTTCGACAGGTTGGCGTCGAGGGTCTTGATGACGTTGTGCTCCTCCAGCAGGGCGTAGTTGGAGAACGCGACATCGGCGTAGACCACGTTGCGGGCGTCCCGCAGCGTCGGTTCGTACGTGTGCGGGTCCGCGCCGTCCGGCACGATCGAGGCCACGTCCACCCGGTCCCCGCCGACGTTCCTGACCAGGTCGGCGAGGATGCCGGTGGTGGTGATCACCTGGAGGCGCCCGGTACCGGGCTCCAGCAGCGGCCGGGCCGTGCACCCCGCCAGCAGCGCGACCGCCGCCGTGACCGCTGCCAGTGCCTTGAGAAAGGGCCGGGCCCGGCGGCCCGTGGGGACCTTCCCGCGGGCCGCCCGCTCGCGGCGCCTCATGGCGCGGCTGGCGCCTGGCGTGCGGCGCCCTCCCACTTCCGGCGCCGCCGCCACAGCGCCCCGCCGCCGGCGGCTCCGAGCAGCAGCAGCCCGCCCAGGATGCCCAGGAGCAGCGGTACCGGCCCGCGGCCCGATGCCGCGGACGTCCCGCCGGTGCCGAGGGCCGGCGTCCCGCGGCCCGGCAGTCGGCCCGCGGCGGCGCGGTCGGCCTGTGCCTGCAACTGCTCGGCGGCCTTCTGCGCGTCGGCGAGCGTGTCGTCGCCCGTCCGGGCGGCGGTGGACACCACCCCGCAGCCGGACGTGCCGGTGGTCACCTTTGCCGGGTCGACGTCGCCGACCGCGAGGGTCAGCACCTCGCTGTCGGAGGAGGTCTTCCCGTTCTTCAGGGTGACGCTCTGGGTGAAGTGCAGCCGGTAGACGCCCTGCCTGCTGAAGGCCCAGTTGGCGTGCGCGTGGACGCCCAGGGGGATGCGATAGCTGCTCACCCCGTCGAGGACCAGGGACTGCACGCCGCCGAACGAGCCGGTTGTGTACACCTTCACCGTGCCCGGGCCGTCGATCGCCGTCAGCTTCCAGGTCACGGGGCCCGCCGCGTTACCGGCGTTGAGCAGTTCGGTGGACCAGCCGAGCCAGATCAGGCCCATGTCCTGCGTCTGCGGCACCTGCCACACCGTCGAGCCGGCCGGTCCGACCTGCCCGAATCCGGCTGGCAGCGTCACCTTGGCGGCCGGTTTGAGCCACAGCACGGTCCGGGAGGGCTCCCGGTAGACCCGGGTCCCCGAGGAGTCGTCGCCGATCAGCGACTCCAGCTTCCCGCCGACGATGTGCGCGCCGTAGTCCAGGTGCCCGGCCGAGATGACGGTCGTCCTCGCCGGGGTGCACCGGGCCGCTGTGCCGGTCGCCCCGGGGTCCTTCGCCCCGCCGTCCGACACTCCCGTGGACGTGCCCCCGGTGTCGGCGGGCGGGGTCGCGCCGGTGCACTGCTTGCCGCCGGGCACAGCGGTGGCCGGGTCGATGTCGCCGACCACGATGGTCAGCACCTCGCTGTCGGAGGACCTGCCACCGCCGGCGAGCGTGGCGGTCTGGGTGAAGTGCAGCCGGTAGACGCCCTGCTTGCTGAAGGCCCAGTTGGCGTGCGCGTGGACGCCCAGGGGGATGCGATAGGTGCTCACCCCGTCGAAGACCAGGGACTGCACCCCGCCGAACTCGCCGTTGAGGAACACCTTCGCCGTGCCCGGGCCGTCCACGTCGGTGAGCTGCCAGGTCACCGGCCCGGACACCTTGCCGCCGTTGAGCGTCTCGGTGGACCAGCCCAGCCAGATCAGGTCCGCGTTCTGCGTCTGCGGCACCATGTACACGCTCGACCCGGCGGTCCCGATCTGCTCGAATCCGGCCGGCAGCGTCACCTTGCTCGACGGTTTGAGCCACAGCACCGTCTTGGACGGCTCGCGGAAGACCTCGGCGCCCGACGAGCTGTCGCCGATGAGCGACTGCAGCTTCCCGTCGATCACCTGCGCCGAGTAGTCCAGGTGCCCCGAGCCGATGACCGTCGCGGTGGCCTTGCAGGCCGGCGGTCCCGGGTCCGGCGGGCCGCCCGGGCTGCCGCCGTCCCCTCCGCCGCCGGTGTCCGGGGGTGCGACCAGCGAGAGCGCGTCCCACCCGAGCAGTTGTCCCGTCCCGTTCTTGACCACCAGCTTGTGCCCGCCCGGTGCCGCGTCCGCGGGCAGCCGCACCTGGACCGCCCCGGAGCTGCCGACCTGCGCCCAGCCGAGCCAGGTGGGGTCCGGGTGGAGCCACACCGACACCCACTGGCCCTGGTACTCCTTGCCCACCTGCACGGTGACCAGTTGGCCGGGGGAGAAGCCGTTCTGGTCGCCCAGCACCTGCACACCGCCCGAGGTGGCGTCGGTCAGCTGGGAGTCCGGCACCGGGGTGACGTCCTGCGTACCGGGCTCGCCCGTGCCGGTGAAGCACGCGCCCGGGTCGACCTTCTGCACGTCGACCTCTCCGACGGCGACCGCCAGCGTGAAGTCGTCGGTGGCCCTGGCACCCGACGCGAGGGTCGTGGACCGGGTGAAGGCGAGGCAGTAGGTGCCCTCGGCGCTGAACGCCCACGACCCGTGTACGTGCGCGTTCCGCGGGATCGTGTACGAGTCGGCCGCCGTGACGCCGTCACGCGTGTCGAACAGGACGTCCACGCCGTTCAGTTCGGTGGGGCTGGAGGTGTACAGCGCGAACTCGCCCGGCCCCGCCACCATGTCCAGCGTCCAGTCCACACCGGTCCTGGTGGCCGTGAGCGGGATCTCCTCGGTCGACCAGCCCGGCCACAGCAGGCCCTCCTGCTGGGTCTCCGAGACCTGCCAGAGCGGTGAGCCGGCGGCGCCCAGGAAGGCGTACTGCGAAGCCGCCGGAACGGTGGTCTTCGAGCCCGGAAGGAGCTGGAAGACCGCGCCGTTCCCGTTGTTCGTGCTGTCGCGCTCACCACTGGACAGGGAGTTGCTCCCGGTCAGCGGGTGGTAGCGGGCGTCGGAGGACTCGGTCGTGTCCTTCACCCACGTCTCCAGCGTGCCGCCGTCCACCTTGCTCGCGACGTCGACATGGCCGTCGTTGAGGATCACCGCGCCCGAGTCGGTCAGCGACCCGTTGGGGACGTTCCACTCCGGCTCGTCCCCGCCGCCCGCGGAGTCGTCCACGCCGAACGGCTGCTGCCCGCGCGAGCAGGTGGTGATCTTCGAGCGGTCGATGTAGGAGCTGTCGGCGGGATCGGTGCTCCCGCCCACGACCGTCAGCGTCCTGGTCACGCTCACCGGCGAACTCCGGCCCGCCTGCGTCATGGAGAAGGTGAGCGGGACGCAGTAGACGCCGGCCTTCGACACCAGCAGGGCGAGGGGCTGCTTCATGCTCGACTGCTGCGTCCGCGAACTCACGTCGCTGGCCTGGACGTTCTCCCCGGTGGACACCCGGAAGGCGGCTTTCCCGGGGCCTTTCACGTCGCCGATTGACACCGTCACCGGCCCGTCGGTGCTGCCCCACGGGAGCCGGTCGGTGGACAGGTCGACGACCTGGTAGGAGTTGGGCTGCCACACGTCGTCGCGGACGGTGTGGTCGTACGAGACGACCATGTCGTCCAGGTCGCGGTACTCCCCCGCGGCCGGCAGCGAGGTGTGCACGTACGCGGGCACGTCGGCGGTGCCGTCCGCCGTGAACTCCGGGGTGAGGTCCAACTCCCCGCTGTCGCCGGCGAAGAGGACCGCGGAGGGGGACGGTACCGGTGCGACCGGGGGAAGGGTGTCCACCGGCGGCGTCACGGAGGTGTCCCTGTCGCACGGGGTCACGTTCTTCGCCTCGGCCGTGTCGCCGACCCACACCGTCAGCATCCCCGAGCCGCGGACCCAGGAGCCGTCGGCCAGTTCGGTCGACGCGTTCATGTTGAGGCAGTAGCGGCCCTGCGCGCTGAAGGCCCAGTAGGCGTGGACGTGGGCCGGCACGAAGAACGAATACGACGCCGGGGTCCCCCACTTGGTGTCGTAGAGGATGTCCAGCGGTGTGGCGCCGCTGCGGTAGACCACGACGTCGCCGGGTCCGTCGACGCCGGACAAGGTGAGGTTGACCGTACGGCTGCCGCCGAGTTGGGCGCGGTTCCAGTTCTCCGTGCTGAATCCCGGCCACAGGTACCCGGACGCCTGCGCCTCCGGCCAGTACCAGTAGGGGGTGCCGGGGTCGCCGAGGAAGCCGTAGTCGGCGTTGGCCGTCGCCGCGGGCACCGTTCCCGGCAGCAGGCCCGTCAGCACGAAGTCGCTGGAATCGACGAACTTCCCGTCGACGGACGGATCGCCGATGCCGGGGACGATCCCCACGTCGAGCCCGTCGCCCTCGGCGTTCAGCCAGGCGCGGGTGTCCAGGTGGCCCTGGGCCAGCACCATGGGGCGGCCGGGGTCGCCGCCGCCGTCACCGCCCTGGCCGCCGTCGTCACCCCCGTCGTCACCGCCGTCGTCGCCGCTGGGCTGGTCGCACATGGTGACGTTGTCCGGCAGGTCGCCGACGACCACCGTGAAGGCCGCCGACGCCGTCCGCGCCTGGGCGCTGCCCTTCGAGGTCATCGTCGCGGACACCGTCAGGCAGTACGTGCCGGGGGCCGTGAACGAGGTCGCCCGGTAGGTCGCGCCGTTCAGGTAGGGCACCGGCTGCGGGGTCTGCGCCCCGCTGCCGGCCGGCAGCGCGGTGTCCCACGCCGTCGTCCCGGTCGGGCCCGTCAGCCGGAACCGGCCGCCGTCGGGCACGGTGGCGCCCTTCAGCGTGAAGGACGGCTGCGGGCTGCCCGCGATCGCCCCCTTGTCCGGGTAGTTCATGCCGTCCTTGGCCCCGGCCACGTCCAGGCCGAACAGGACCCGCGCGTGCTCTCCGGTCGTGTACGCGGCCACGTCGTCGACCTTCGCGGGCGTGGACCAGGTCCCGGTGCCGGCGTCGTACTCACCGGCCCCGAGGTGCAGCACCGTGTCGGTGGCGGAGTGCCACGTCTGACCGGCGTACGTGCCGGTCTTGTCCAGCAGCCCCAGCGCGAAGGAGTCGAAGTCCGTGCCGTCCGCGCTGATCCCCGACAGCTTCGGGGTCAGCGCGATGTTCCCCGCGGACAGCACCGCCGGGCTGCCGGCAGCCGCCGCGGGCGGCGCCCCCGTGGCCACCAGGGCGGCGGCCAGAAGCGCGGTGATCGCGGCGCAGGAGAGACCGGAGAGACCGGAGAGACCGGTGCGGGAGGGAAGGCGGGAGAGGAGGCGGGAGATCATCTGCTTCGTCCCAGGGGGAGATGGCCGACCGGACACGGATCGGACGCGCGGGGCGGTACGTGGCGGGATGCGCCGCGCGCGATGGGGCCCGGTCCTGGTCCGGGCCGGGATCCGGGACCGGGCCCCACCGCGCGGCTGTCAGCTCTCGACGGTGAACTGGTAGACCACCGGCGCCGAGTCGGCCACCGCGGCGTTGTCGCTCGACGCGGTGACGGCGAACGTGTAGACGCCGGCGTGGCTGAAGGTCCAGTCGAAGTGGTGGTGGATCGGCTCGGTCGCGCTGCCGCCGAGGTCGAAGGTGAGCCCCCACTCATCGGCGCCCAGCACGTCGGCGCTCGGGATGTCCGAGGCCCCGCCGGCCGGGGCGCTCACCAACGAGATGTCGAACGTGATGTGGTCCGTCGTGCTCAGGCCGTTGAACAGGCTGTACGCCACGTCCGGGCCCGACGTGCCGTGCGCCGGCAGGTCCTCGCCTGTGCCGGCTATGCCGAGGTAGAGGATCGGGTCGGTGCCGAAGCTCGGCGGCTCGTCCGCGGGCAGCACCCAGGTGTCCGGGTACGCGGTCGGCTCGTAGTCGAAGTTCGCCGCCGGCACGGTGAAGTCGTACTCCGGGGTGCCGTGGGAGGCGTCCACCTCCGAGCCGGGGTAGTAGCCGGCCTCGAAGCCGGACCCGGGCAGGTAGTCGTCCTCGTCCACGTTGCTCCCGAGGACCAGTTGGTCGCCGTCCTCGTTCAGCGCGACGTGCAGGCCGTCGACGTGGCCGATGTCGATGGTGCCGGCCGTGCCCGCCGCCTGGGCGGGGCCGGTGGCCAGGGTGAGCAGCAGGACGCTGCCGCCCGCGATCGCGCCGAGGAGCGTCGCGTGCCGGCGGCTGCGTGCTCCGCGCGTCCTGCCGAGAGCGGTTTTCATGGGTCGTCCCTTTCGGTCCTGAGGACGTGAACGTCCGGATGGCGGATGACTCCTGGCGGCGCGTCCGGAACCGGCAGCCCGTCACCGCTGCCGGACACGCTGGTCGGGGTGTGCCTCGCTGACCCGGCGACCTCCGATACGATAACCGTTTTCATTTCCATTAAGCAAGGGTGTGGATGATGGTGCGGGTGGCCTCGTCGCCGTCGCTCACATGGATGTGGTGCTGCGCCCGCCGGCCGTGCCCGCGCCCCGCGGGCGAGCGCCGGGGGTGAACAGCGCGGCCAGGACCGCGGCGGCGAGCACGAGCAGCGCGGTGACCTGGAACGCCCGGTCGTAGCCGTGCACGATCGCCTGCGGCGTGTCGCCCTGCCCCGAGCCGTGGGAGGTGGCGACGGCGACGGTGGACAGGACCGCCAGGCCGATGCTTCCGCCGCACTGGCGGCTGGTGTTGAGCAGGCCGCTCACGAGTCCGGCTTCGTGGTGCGCCACACCGGAGGTGCCCATGGTGGTGTTGGCCACCACGCTGGCGCCGATGCCGATCGAGGCCAGCACGGAGGGCAGCAGGAAGCCGGACAGGAACGTCGAGCCGGCGTGCAACCGGCTGAACAGCAGCATGCCGACCGCGCCGAGCACGAGACCGCAGGAGATGGTGGTACGGCCGCCGAAGCGGGCGGCGGCGACGCTGCTGAACCGGGCGCCGACGACGATGCCGAAGCAGAAGGGGAGGAACGCCGCACCGGCTTTGACGGGGCTGTAGTGCAGGACGCCCTGGAGGAACAGCGAGGTGAAGTAGAACCCGGCCACGGTGGCGGCGCCGATGAACACGACCACCGCGTTGGCGACCCAGACGGTGCGCACGGCGAAGATGCCCAGCCGGACCAGCGGCTCCCGGGTGCCCCACCGCTCCCACGCCAGGAACGCGGCGACGAGGGCGGCGGCGGATACGAGCCCGGCGAGGGTGCCGCGAGAGGTCCAGCCGTGTTCGCCGGCCTGCACCATGGCGTAGACCAGCAACGTGATGCCGCCCGTGCCCAGCAGCGCCCCCGGCACGTCGAGCCGCCGCCGTACGAGCAAGCGGGTCCCGCTGATGCTCCGCAGGGCGAGGGGCGCGGCGACGGCCACGATGGGCACGTTGACGAACAGCACCCAGCGCCAGTCCAGCAGGTCGGTGAGCAGCCCGCCGAGCAGCACCCCGAGCGCGCTGCCGCCGGCGGCGACCATCGCCCAGATGCCGACCGCGCGGTTGCGGACCGGCCCCTCGGGAAAGGTCACCATGATCACCGTCAGGCTCACCGGGGCCAGTACCGCGCCGGCCAGGCCCTGTCCGGCGCGCGCCGCTATCAGCTCCCCCGGGCTTTGCGCCAGCCCGCCCAGGACCGAGGCGAGAGCGAACAGGCCGAGGCCGGCCAGCATCGCCCGGCGATGGCCGACCAGGTCCGCGATGCGCCCGCCGAAGAGGAGCAGCCCGCCGAAGACGAGGGTGTAGGCGTTCACGACCCACGACAACGACCCTTGCGAGAAGCCGAGATCGGTGGCGATCGACGGCAGGGCGACGTTCACGACGCTGATGTCGAGGACCACCATCGCCTGGCACAGGCACACCGTGGCCAGGACCAGTCCGGCGTGCCGGGGAGTCCCGGCGGGGAGCGGCGCGTCGGCCACCGCGCCGTCCGTGCCCACCGTTTCGGCGCCCGCCTTCGTACGTTCCGGCGGAGGCGCCCCGGGGCCGTCGGGCTCTGCCGGCCTCGACCGGTTCTCCGCGGGCTGCTGGTCGCTCATCGGACCTCCACTCGGCTCACTCGCGCTCACGCTCACGCTCGCGATGCGTACGTTGTTCGCGTAAGGTAAACCTTACTTCCGGGGCGTGTCGAGAGGCGCAGCTCGGGCAGGTGACACCATGGGACGATGCGACATGCTGTGACCGCCGGCGCCGGCCCCGCAGCCGATGCCCACGACGAGCCGGCCGCCGGCAGGTACGGGCGGCGCCGGCCGCGACCGGGGCTGACCCCGGCGGCGATCGCCACCGCGGGCCGGCGGCTGATCGAGGAAGAGGGCCTGGAGGCGCTGACGATGCGGGCGGTCGCGGCGGAGCTGAACACCGCGCCGGCCTCGCTGTACCGGCACGTCGCCGACCGGGACGCGCTGCTCCTGGCGATCCTGGAGCAGATCGCCGAAGGCCTCCCCGTCAAGGTGCCCGGCCGCACGCCCCGAGCGCGGCTGCGCCGCCGCTGGCTGTCGGCGCACGCCTATATGGCCGACCACGTGTGGGTCCTGCACATCCTCATCCGCGGTGAGATGGTCGCGGAGACCGCCTTCGCGTTCACCGACGCCTGCCTGGCCGACTTCCTCGCCGCCGGGCTGTCACCGGCCCGGGCGATGCGCGCCTTCAACGGCTGCTGGCACCTGACCATCGGCGAGCTGCTCGACAGCCATCCCTTGCAGTCGCCCCGGCAGCCCACCCAGAGGCAGCAGGCGGTCGCCCGCATCGCCCCGGACCGGCTCCCCGCCCTGGCCCGCGTGGCCGCGGCCCAGCCGCCGGGCGGACGCCGCCGGGACGAATTCCCCGGCGTCCTCGACGTATTGCTGTCCGGCCTCCTCGCCGAGGGCCACGACGGCGCATAGCCCTCGGGGGCGCTCCGCCGCCGTGGCGGACCCGCGCGGGTCCGCCACGGACGGCTCGCCGGGGGTCAGTTGTCGGCGAGGGACGCGAGGGAGGCGGTGGTGCCGTGGTAGGAGTCGGGCAGTGCGCCCACCCCGCCCGGCACCGTGGTGTAGGGGCCGGTCTGGGTGAAGGTGTAGGTGCTCCAGCCGAGCGAGGCGGCAACGGCCTGCGGCTGGCCGTTCCATGACGGCGCGACCAGTTTCAGGCTGTGCAGCGGCCCGGTGTCCAGGCCGCAACTGCCGGTCATGTCGGCGTTGGTGTAGATCATCGGCGGCGCGCCGGTCCGGCTCGTCACCGTGGACACGAAGTCCGCGACCCGGGCGTTCAGCGTGCTCGACGCGCTGTCGGCGATCCAGCAGAACGGCAGCGCCAGCCGGGTGGAGTCGCAGTTGCTCTCCCGCTGGCTCGGCGGGAGGTCACCGGAGCAGTAGTTCGGCTCCAGGTCCGCCATGACCGGCAGGGTCCGCTTGTCCGGCACCCGGTAACCGACGCCGGCCAGCACGTCGGCCAGGTAGTTCGCCTGCGAGGCGCCGTTGTCGCGCGGGTCGAAGAAGTGGTACGCCTGGATGATCATCTTGCCCTTGGCCGCGGCGACCCGTTCGGCGAATCTGCTGTCCGTGAGGTAATCGCCCTGGCTCGCCTTGAAGTCGGCGAATCCGTAACGCTGCGCCGCGGCGGTGAAGTCGACGGTGCCGGGATTGAGCCCCGACATGTCGAACCCGTCGGTGTTCACCGGCGCGCTGGCCCCGGGCGGTGTACTGCCGCCGCAGCGCGGGAGGTCGGGGTCAAAGCCGTCGTACCCGGTGTAGAGGTAGGCGTCGGTCGCATACCCGCCGTAAGCGGGCAAGTGGTCCCAGACACTCGTGCCGTTGACCGTGGGCCCGGTGGTCTGGCAGTCGATCGTGACCGACTGACCGGCCGCGAGCGAAGCCACAACGGTGGCGGTGGTGGAGGCCGAGGCGCGGACGTTGAGATTGTCGCCGTCGGTACCCCAGACATACGCGCCGACCGACGCCGACGCCGGGACCGCCGGCGCGAGGAGGACGAGGAACACGGCGGACGCCGCCGCCAGCAGGGCGCGCTTCACCGCGATCACGCCGGGTGGGCGTAGCCGTAGACGACACCGACGTCCGAGCGGGGCACCGTCGGGTCGAAGGCGGCGGGCGCGTAGACCTGGCTGACGCCGCCGAGCCAGTAGTTGCCCTCGACCGTGTTGATCGTGCCGTTGCCGTTCACGGACTTGACGATCCCGACGTGCACGCTCGGCACGTAACTGCCGCTCTGCGGCTGCGGTCCGTCGCCGAAGAACACCGCGTCGCCCGGCTTCATCCCGGAGGTGCCGTAGTGCGCCTGCCCGCGGTTGAGGCTCCAGTAGAACAGGTCGCCGCTGTAGATGTCGTAGGGCGCGGGTACGCCGTTCTGCCGCCAGACCCATGTCACGAACAGCGAGCACCAGTTGGTGTCGGAGCTGACGCCCGCAGCGCCGGTGTACTTACCGGGGCCGTTGCCCACCTGCGCCTGCGCGGTGGAGACCACCGCCGCGCCCGTACCGCTCGGCGGTGTACTGCCCCCGCAGCGCGGAAGGCCGGGGTCGAAGCCGTCGTACCCGGTGTAGAGGTAGGCGTCGGTGGCATACCCGCCGTAAGCGGGCAAGTGGTCCCAGACACTCGTGCCGTTGACCGTGGGCCCGGTGGTCTGGCAGTCGATCGTGACCGACTGACCGGCCGCGAGCGAAGCCACGACCGCGGCGGTGGTGGAAGCCGAGGCCCGGACGTTGAGATTGTCGCCGTCGGTACCCCAGACATACGCGCCGACCGACGCCGACGCCGAGAGCGCCGGCACGACGGCGATTCCCGCGACAACCGCCGCGACGACCGCCAGTTGGGCGGCGATCCGGCGGAAACGTCTCCCGAGGGTGGTGGATGAGACGGACACGGATTTCCCTTTCTGGTGGGGGGAGAACCGGTAACGCCCCTTGCTAGCACGGCAGCTGACGCTCCGCCAGACCGGCGATGCGGCTGCGGGGCGGTGCGATTGCCGGAAGCGTGGCCATCGCCTGGATCGGCGTCCGGGTGGATATCACCTGAGGTCAGGGCAGACCGTACGGGAGCCCGGGGTACGCGCCGGCGATGGCCAGGAGGCGGTTGAAGGTGGCGGTCCGCTCGCCCCCGGCGAGGCGGCCGGCTGGGCGGAGGGTCCGCAGGGCGAGACGCTGTACGTGCTGCTGCTGGCCGCCGGGAGGCTGCCCGTACCGCCTGGTCGGGGGGCGGCGCCATGAGCGGGCTGATCGGCGCCGCGCTGCTGCTGTTCGCCGCCGCGGCGGCGGTGGACCTGGCACTGCCGTCCGCGCTGCGCGGCCGTGCCTTTGCCGGGCTGCCGTATCTGCTGTCGGCCGCCGGTTGCGGCTGCCTCGCGGCGGTCGGGGCCGCGGCGCTGCGCACCGATGCCGCCGTGCCCGCCTTGGGGTTCGGGGGGTGGCTGGGATTCGGCGGGAGCGGCTTGGTGGTGGACCGGCTGTCCGGGCTGTTCTGGCTGCTCACCTTCGCGGTGGGGGTCGCCGCCTGCCTCACGGCCGCGGGCTGGGCGCCCCGGCGCGCGGACCGCCGGGGAGCACCGCCGCGACACCGGCGCACAGCGGCAGTGGCTCGCGGACCGCTACCGGGAGGCCGTGGCCACCGCGGGCGAGCGCGGCGCGCGGGTCCGGCTGGAATGGGGCGAGCACACCGACATCCCCGGCGACCTGCGCGCGTGCGCCACCGGACACGGCTGCGACCTGATCGTCGTCGGCCGGCACGGCGAGGACGGCGGGCTGCGCGCCGCCGGCCCCGGACCGGTCGCCCGCGCGCTCGCCCTGGCACCCGACGCCGACCTGCCCGTGCTCCTCGTGGGCCCCCTGGCCGCTGAGCCGGTCGCCGCATGCGACCGCTGAACGCCGGTCCGGCCGCCGGCGCCGTACGTCCTGCGCCCTTTTCGGCAGCGAGGGCCGTCGTCAGGTCGCCTCACCTCACAACTCAGGAGAGTTTCCATGGAATTCGACATGATCGTGGAGATCCCGAAGGGGTCGCGGAACAAGTACGAGATGGACCACGCACTGCACCGGATCCGACTCGACCGCGTGCTGTTCACCTCGACGGAGTACCCGGCCGACTACGGCTACGTGGACGGGACGCTCGGCCGCGACGGGGACCCGCTGGACGCCCTGGTCCTTACCGGCGAGCCGACATTTCCCGGCTGCGTGATCGAGTGCCGGGCCGTCGGCATGTTCTGCATGGCCGACGAGCACGGCCCCGACGAGAAGGTGCTGTGTGTGCCGGCGCACGACCCACGCTACGAGGACCTGCGGAACATCGCGGACGTCCCGGCCTACCAGCGGCTGGAGATCACCCACTTCTTCGAGGTCTACAAGGACCTGAAGCCCGGCACGTCCGTCGAAGGCTCCCACTGGGAGGGCCGGGAGCGGACCTACGAGGAGATCGGGGCCGCCCGCAGACGGGAATCAGTCGCGGACGAGGCGGCGGTGGGCGGCCCGGTGGCGGCCCAGCGCGTCCGGGCCGAGGCGGTGGAGCCGGTCGGATGCGTAGTCGGCGAAGTCGCCCTCGAACCAGTGCCAGGACGCGTCGCCTTCCCAGGCCAGGATGTGCGTGGCGGTACGGTCCAGGAACCACCGGTCGTGCGCGGTGACGACGGCGCAGCCGGGGAAGTCGAGCAGGGCCCTCTCCAGCGAGGCCAGGGTCTGCACGTCCAGGTCGTTGGTCGGCTCGTCGAGCAGCAGCAGGTTGCCGCCCTGTTTCAGCGTCAGCGCGAGGTTGAGGCGGCTGCGTTCGCCGCCGGACAGGGCTCCGACACGTTTTTGCTGGTCGGCTCCCTTGAAGCCGAAGAGGGCGACATAGCCGCGGCTGGGCACGTCGGCCGCTCCGAGCCGGACGTGGTCCTCGCCGCCCGATACCGTCTCCCACACCGTCCGGTCGTCGGCCAGCCCGGCGCGGTCCTGGTCGGTGTAGGAGATCCGCACCGTCTCGCCGAGCCGCAGCGTGCCGGAGTCCGGTGCGTCCTCGCCGGCGATCATCCGGAAGAGCGTGGTCTTGCCGACTCCGTTGGGCCCGAGCACACCCACGATATGCCGCCGCGGGGCAGGGAGAAGGTCAGGTCGTCGATCAGCGACCGCCCGCCGAGGCTCTTGGCCACGTGGTCGGCCTCCAGGACCGGGCCGCCCAGCCGGGGCCCCGGCGGGATCCTGATCTCCTCGACGTCCACCGTGCGCCGCCGGCCGGCCTGCTCGGCCAGTTCCTCGTAGCGGCGCAACCGGGCCTTCGACCTGGCCCGGCGGCTTTCGGCGCCGGAGCGCGCCCAGGCCAGCTCCTCCGCCAGCCGCTCGGCGTCCTTGGCGTCCTTGGCGCCTTCGACCGTCAGCCGGGCGGCCTTGGCTTCCAGGTAGGTGGTGTAGTTGCCTTCGTAGGGATGGACGTGGCCGCGGTCGACCTCCAGGATCTGCCGGGCGACGTGGTCGAGGAACCAGCGGTCGTGGGTGACCGCGACGACGGTTCCCGGGTAGCCGGCCAGGTGCTCCTCCAGCCAGTCCGCCGAGTCGGCGTCCAGGTGGTTGGTGGGCTCGTCGAGCAGCAGCAGATCGGGTTGCGCCAGCAGCGTCCTGCACAGCGCGACGCGCCGGCGCTCGCCGCCGGACAGGTCCGCCACCGGTGTGCCGGCCGGCGGGCAGCGCAGGGCGTCCATGGCCTGCTCCAGCCGGGAGCCCAGCTCCCAGGCGCCGGCCTGGTCGAGGGTCTCCTGCAACGCGCCGAGTTCGTCGAGGAGGTCCTGCATCCGCTCGCCGTCCGCGCCTTCGAGGAGGGCGCCGACCTCGTCGTAGCGCCGCATGGCGGCCCGCACCGGGGCGACGGCCTGCTCGACGTTGCCGCTCACGGTCGCGGAGCCGTCGAGCCGGGGCTCCTGCTCCAGGAGGCCCACCGACGTGCCCGGGGCGGCGAAGGCGTCGCCGCCGGCGGGGCGCTCGACGCCGGCCATCACCCGCAGCACGGTCGACTTGCCCGTGCCGTTCGGCCCGACCACGCCGGTCTTCGCGCCGGGCGGCAGGGCCAACGTCACGTCGTCGAGGACGACCCTGCCACCGCGGGCCATCTGTGCCTTGCGCATCGTGTAGACGTACATTCCCGCACCTCCGCGGCCGGCCGTCCTGCGTAGAGGCCATCAGCACGGAATGTGCGGGCAAGGGCGAGCCTCATCGCCCACCACCAGTGTGCGCCGCGGCCGGCGGACCTGCCACCGGCCGGAGCGTTCACCGATGACCTGCTCCGGGGGAGCCGGCGGCGGCCCGGGCGCAGAGGAGCGAACTGACCTACCGGCTCGGTCGTCTCGGTCGTACACGCCAGTTCCCACCGGGCGATAGCCGGAAATTCCCTTTGCGAAGGTCCGACGACTCGGCACGCTCAGCCGTTAGGCTGGAAAAGATTCACGGCGGAGGGGCTCGCCGTCGTCCGCGGTGATTTCGCCGCCAACGGTCCCTACCTTCACAGGTAGGAGAGCCATGCCCCGGACCGCCTCGCTTCAGCCGTCTCGGCAACCCGTCGCTGCGTCTCACATGTCCGACGGGGAAATTTCGAGCGCTGTCACCTGTGCACCTCTTCAGCGGAGATCACTTGCATGCGCCTCAAATCATTGCCGTACTTTCTGGTGTCCGCTCTGCTGTGCGCCCTCGGCGGAGTCGTCACGACAACCGTCCTTACGCTCATGGTGCCCATGTCCGTCAAAGGATTCGTACTCACTGCCGCGGTCATAGGCTCGCTTTCTCGGATCGCCCTCGCCGTTCAGAGGAAAAAATGAGAGCAGCCCCCGAGGGGCGGAATGCGGAGCGTGGCCATGGAGCGCCTTAGCCGTCAGCTGGCAGAAGCACGGCAGGACCTGGAGCGGGCACGGACCCGGCTGCGGATCCTGTCCGAGGCCAGTGGGGCCCTTGCGAGCGTCCTCGACGCCGACGAGGCCATGCGACGCATGGCGCGACTGCTCGTACCCGCCATCGGCGGCGTATGCCTGGTGGACCTTCTCGGCGAGGGCACCGTGCGCAGGGTGGCCTTCGTGCATCAAGATCCGCTCCTTTCGGAATCCGCACAGGAGCATGTGACGGCACCCTGGCCCGACGAATCGGCGGCGCCCCTGGCGAAGGTGCTGCGAGGTGCCGGTCCGCTGGCCGTCGAGAACATCACCGCCGATCACCAGATCGCACTGTCCTCGACGTCCCAACATGCGTTCTTCCGCACGCTGGGAGCGGCACGGGGCTTGATCGTGCCGCTCCGGGCCAGGCACACCGTCCTCGGCGCGCTCACCCTGATCCGGCCTGCGGCTGCGGACCCGTTCGACCAGGAGGACACCTCCTGGGCCGCCGACCTGGGACACCGCGCCGGGCTCGCGCTGGAGAACGCCCGCCTCTACGCCCTCCAGCAACACACGGCCGAGCAGCTCCAGCGATCCCTGCTGCCGGATCTCGGCGGGCTGCAGCACCTGGAGCTGGCCGCACGATACGTGCCGGCCCGGCAAGGAGCCGAAGTCGGCGGCGACTGGTACGACGGCTTCCGGCTTGTCGACGGGTCAACCGCGCTCGCCATCGGTGACGTCGTCGGGCACGACCTCACGGCCGCCGTGAGGATGGGGCAGTTGCGAAATATGCTGCGCGCGCTGGCCTACGACAGCGGGGACTCCCCAGCCGGCGTCATGCAACGCCTGGACCACGCCATGCAGGGCCTCAGTACCACCGAGCTCGTCACCGCTGTGGTCGTCCGCCTGTACGCCCCCGCCACTGGCCCGTGGATCGCCCACTGGAGCAACGCCGGGCACCCGCCTCCCCTCCTCTGCGTCCCGGGCGAAGCAAGCCGCCTGCTGGAAGCCGGGCTCTCCCCCGTGCTCGGCGTCGACCCCGCCTTCACCCGCGACGACGCCACCATCGTCCTCCCGCCCGGATCGACCCTCCTGCTCTACACCGACGGGCTCATCGAACGCCCGGGCGAAGACATCACCCGCGGGCTCGCCCGCCTGCGCCAGCACGGCGCAGGCCTTGCCGGCCTGCCCATCCAGCGGTTCTGCGACGCATTGCTCGAACGCGTCACCGGCGGGCACTTCGACGACATCGCAATCCTCGCCCTGCGCGTGCCCCAGGATTTCCGCACCGGCCATAAACCTGAGGCCATTTGAGAAGACCGCGCGTCCCATGCGGTCCCCGATCGAGGAGAATGCCTGCCCGACCTGCGGCTCCTGTTCGGGGATGTTCACCGCGGAAGACCGCGAACGCGAGGTCTCCCCTGCCCTGCGGGCGTACGCGGCGATGGCGACCAGCGCGGACAAGGGCGCCGTACGGGATGCCCACCGGATGGGCCGACCGGATGGCCTGACGACCGGCCGCCGCTGCAAGCGGGCTCACCCACGGTCTCCCGGCCCCCGCTCGCGCCGCGCCACAGGCCGGCGCTCGGCATTGCCCGTCGCCGCGCGGCGGGCTGCGCGGCCGGAAGCCGACTGCGGTTGCCCGGGCGTTTCAGATGCGTCGTGTGCGGGCGGCGGCCAGCAGCAGAAGCGCCCCAGCCTGGATGGCGAGGGTGACGGTGACCATGGCGGGGATGGAGTAGGCGTACAGGGCGCCGGCGAGGATGCCGCCGGCCAGGGTGCCGACGCCCATGACGGCGGCGAAGAGGCCGTAGGCGGTGGCGCGCCGGGTGGGGGGAACGAGGTCGGCGACGGTGGCGCGCAAGGTGGATTCCTGTACGCCCATGGCTGCGCCCCACGCCAGGGTGCCGAGGACGACCAGGTCGACGGTGTCGGTGAAGGCGAGCAGCGCGGTGGTGGCGGCCAGGAGCGGCAGCACCGTCAGGACATGGGCGCCGTAGCGGTCGTAGGCCCAGCCGGTGGCCAGTGCGGCGAGGGCGTCGGTGCCCATGGCGGCGGCATACAGCACCGGCACCGCGGCGGCGGGCAGCAGATGGCGCTCGATCACGTGGTAGGACAGGACTCCGAAAGTGGCGTAGCCGAGCAGGGTGGCGCCGGTGAAGGCGGCATACGCCCAGAAGGCGCGGGGCAGCCGCTCCCGCCGTACTGGGGCCTCCCCAGCGGGCTGGGGGACGGGCCCGGGTACGGCTTCGCCGGGTTCGTAGGCGGCTGGGTCGGGGACGCGGGCACGCAGCCACACCAGCAGGGCCAGGGCGGCGGCGCCCGGCAGGGCGAGCACGCCGAGTGCGGGAGCGTAGTCGTCACCGGTGGTGGCGAGCACCGCGGCGACGGTGAGCGGGCCGACGAGGGCGCCGATTTGGTCCATGGCCTCATGGACGGCGAAGCCACGGCCGCGGCCGGTGGTGGCGGTGGCGTGGGACAGGAGGGTGTCCTTGGCCGGGGAACGCACAGCCTTGCCTACGCGTTCGGCGATCACCAGGGTGGCGGCCGTCCACAGGGTGCCGGCCAGGCCGAGGACGGGCACGGTGACGATGGTCAGGGCGTATCCGGCGATGGTCCAGGTCCAGAAGCGGCCTGAGCGGTCGGCCAAGGGGCCGGAGGCCAGGCGCAGCACGAGGGCGGCGCCCTCGCCGACGCCGGTGACGATGCCGACGGTCAGCGCAGATGCTCCGAGCGAGGCCAGCAACGGGCCGGTGACCGAGCGGGCTCCCTCGTAGACGAAGTCGACCAGCATGCTGACAGCGCCGAAGGCGATGACGAACCGCCAGGGCCGCATGCCAGACCCCGGCCTCGGGGAGACCGCCGCGGGCTGCGGATCCGTGAGGGGCTTCACGCGGGATCCCCGAGGGCGTCGGGGTCGAGGTCCACCCGTAGGGGCAGGTGGTCCGCGGCAGTCGCGGTGCGGGCGAGGCTCACCGGGTTGCCGAAGCCGGCGACTGCCAGGGTGGCCTGGGCCAACGCGGCCTCGACGATCATCCCGACCGTCGTGCGCCACCGCTTGTCGCTGCGGCCGTCGCGACCGCCGTCGAGCGCGGTGTAGCTCATCACCCGCATGCGAGCACTCCTCTGTCCGGCGGTGGTGCTCCGCCCTGCGGAGCACCGGGGGCCCGTGCCGTTCCAGCACGAAGCTAACAGCGGTTAGGTTTCGAAGTCATAGGCGTTAGATTTTTGGCGTGACGGACTTTGCATCAGGGTGTGTTCACCAGGCGGTGGCAGCGTCTGTCCGGCTGTCGCGCCACTGCCGCCTGCGTCCGGAAAAGACGGTGTGATCAGCCGTGCCGGCGGCGAGTGCCGGCCGGTGGGTACCCTCCGCGCCGGCGTCAGAGGCGTCCAAAGCGCGCATGAGCGGTCCCGGAGGCGTACAGGCGCTGTCCGGGTCGGGGTCGGGGTCGGGTCATGCTGACCGCGCGGTCGGTCGCGCCTCCCGCCCAGAGTGCGTCGGAGGGCAGACTGTGCTGGTGACCGATTCCGTGACCTGGCTGCTGCTGGCCTACCGCGTCCCCAGCGAACCGAGCCGCCTGCGCGCCACTGTATGGCGTCGGTTGAAGGCTCTCGGCGCGATCTACGTGCAGAACTCGGTGGCCGCCCTCCCGGAGGACGCCGCGGCCGAACGCGCCCTGCGCGCCCTGCGCGCCGAGATCGGCACGATGGGTGGCACGGCACAGCTCCTGCGCGCCGATGCCCTGGCCGGCGGCGCGGACCTGGTGGCCGCCTACAACACGGCCCGCGACGAGGAATACGCCGAGATCGTCTCCCGCTGCCACGACTTCCTCGCCGAGATCGACAAGGAGACCGCTGCACGACACTTCACCTATGGCGAGCTGGAGGAGAACGACGAGGACCTGACCAAGCTGCGCAGCTGGTACGACAAAGTCACCACTCGGGACCGGCTCGACGCCTCCGGCCGCGAGGCCGCCGCCAAGATCCTCGACGACTGCGCCACCTCCCTCGACGCCTTCGCCGACGCCGTATACGCCGCCGACACCGACGGGGCCTGACCTACTCCCACGCCCCGGCTTTGCAGCCGGCCATGCCGAACTGCACCAGTTCTCGGCGGCGGTGGCACCGGCGCCACGGCCGGGCAGCGTGATCGCCACGTCCGTCCGAGACCCCGGCACTGCGGCTGGCGGCATCGGCGCCGTGACCAGTCAAGACCGCAGGTTTTGAGACGCACGCACGCGGTCCCGGTGACTGCTCGCCAGCTCGCATACGCGCCTCCTCGATGACCGCGCACGCCGCCGGCCCCTTCGCGGCCGGCCTGCGCGAGAGCTTCAACCGGCTCGAAGCCGACAAGTTGCGGCTCCTGGCCGACATCGAAGCTCTTGACGCAACCGAGGTGGCCACAACGCGAGGGCCCACCCAAGCCGACGCGGACCTTCTGGACGCCGTGCCCTACCTCGCACTGAACCTGGCCAAGGCGCCCGAGCGCCTACTCCGCCCACTGTTCGAGACCATCAGGCTCCGGGTCAACCTCCACCTGGACCCGGACGCAGCGACCATCAGCGTCACCTTGCCCGCCCACATCCTGCCGGACCTGGCGGCAGCCGCCGAAAGGATCAGAGAGACCATGCCCGCAACCGTACCCGACGCCCCCGCGTCAGGCACCGCTAGTGCAGGGTTTTGTGGTGCCCCCAACGGGATTCGAACCCGGCATCGTTACCTAGTTGACCTGCAAGAATGTGGAAGGTTCGGACACTGGGGACGGGTTCCATCCTCCTGGCCCCGTCTCGGTCCGCCTCGATCCGGCTCCCGTGCTGACGTGTCAGCACGGCTCCCGACTTCCCTGCGGAAGCAATGCGCAACCCGGTCTGCCGCCCCCTCGCGTGTGTACGCCACTCAAGGCTTGCCCGGATCGGGCTGTGGGCTCTTCCCCTCAGTACCTCGTTCACGCGCCAGATCGAGGGCGACGCCCGCGAGGCCGTTGGGCAGCCGGTCCGGATGCAGGTCACGGAGCAGATGCGGTGCCTGCGTCAGCGTTCGTAGTGGAAGCGGCAAGCCACGATGTGGATGACGTCGGCCTCGTCGACGCGGTACACGAGCCGGTGCTCGGAGTTGATGCGCCGCGACCAGTAGCCGGACAGGTCGTTCCGCAGTGGTTCGGGCTTGCCGATCCCCGCGTGGCCGTTTCGATCGATGTCGGTGATCAGTTGGTTGATGCGTTTCAGCAGCTTGCGGTCGTTCGCCTGCCACCACAGGTAGTCGCTCCAGGCGTCGTCGAGGAAGAGGACCTTCACGCAGCCCCCTGCCCAGCCCCGTCGTCGGGGTCCACCAGTTCGTGGACCGTTCCTCGGCCCGCCCGGTCCTGCTCGATGGACCTGCGCAGACGCTCGGCCATTGCGGGAGACCGCAGCAGATAGTCGGTCTCCTTAAGGGCCTCGTACTCGGCGAGCGAGACGACGACCATCGGCTCGTGGCCTGCGCGGGTGATGACCAGCTCCTCGGCGTCGTTCTCCACCGCGTCGAGGGCGTCGGCGATGCTGGCGCGCAGTTCGGTGACGCTCATCGTTTTCATAGCGTACATAATAGCGTACAGAGGAGCGGGGGAGGGTTCGCCGGAGGACTGCGGCAGGACCCCGGTGCCGTCCAGCGCGGTCGGGCAGGCGTCGACCCGTACGCCACCCAGGTTCGGGATCACGGGTGCCGGTCCACGGCGTCCCGTGGACGGCTGGGCAGCGGCCGGCGCAGGTGACGGGCCCGCGCGGAGCGGGGTCACCCTGGGACGCGGAGAAACGCGGCCAGTGCCTGCTGGGGAGCGGACAGACTGCCGGGGAAGCAGTCTGCGCCCTCGCGCGGCTTCGGCTCCGGAGCCCCGCCGACCCGTCGTGCGAGGGCGAGCGCGCGCAGATCGCCGCGACAGAGCTCCTCGCGTACGCCGATCAGCTCGGCCAGGATGCCGTCATCCTCCTCGTCGTCCCAGTCGGCTTCTTGTACCCACCAGTCCTCATCGTCCGCGTCGTCATCGCTGACCATTTCGATGACGGTGTGCTCGCCGTGGCGGTGCGCGGACAGGGCGTCCCCGCGGCAGTAGGGGAGGACCACATCAAGGGGGACATGGGCGGTGGGGACCCGGAGGAGCAGTCTGCGGCTGCCCCAGTTGGCGAAGTACAAATGGGCGTCAAAGTACTGTTCGACCAGCGTGACCGGGTTGCCCCGGAAGTCGCCCCACTCGTAGTGGTTGATCATCCGGCTCGCTGTGATCTGGGCGCGTGTTGAGATCTTTCGCAGCTCGTTCTGCTGACGTTGGCTCAGTGGCCGCTCGACTGCGAGGAATTGGTAGTACTGGTACTCGCTCACCTCCACCACGCTACGGACACTCGTCGGATTCGCGTGGATTCGGGCAGGCACAACGAGGCTGAGGCTCTGTAGGGGCCCGGTGACCAGGCCTGAAGGCGCAGCGGAACTTCGCCCGGTTCCACTGCGACTGATCCGTTACTGACTTTCAATGGGTGATGTCGTCATGGTGGGGCGGTCGTGAGCCCTGTGCTGGTGAGGCAGCCGTCGAGGACGTCGTGGCGGTATTGGAGCTGGCGTAAGCCCCGTCGGACGGCTGTGATCAGGTCGTGGGGGTCGGCGAACGCGCGGTTGGCGGTGGTGGTGCGTCGCAGCACCGACCAGATGCTCTCGACGGGGTTGAGGTCGGGTGCATAGGGCGGGAGCTGGTAGACGGTGAGCCAGTCCCGTTCGGCGATGTAGCGGCGCATCCCGGCCGTCAGGTGGGTGTTGAGGTTGTCCCAGACCAGGACTATCGGGCCGCCGAGCTGCTGGTGGGCGGTCTGGATCAGGTCGCGGTAGTCCTTCCAGGAGAAGCTCTTGCGGCCGTCGGGCCGCACGTCCGGGGACGGCCGGTAGATCAGCCGCGAGCGCTCACCGGCCTTGTAGCAGACCAAGGCGGCCACCGATAACCAGCGACGGGAACGGCCTCGTACGCGCACGATCGGTGTGCGGCCGCGGCGGGACCAGGTGCGGGTGGTCGGCGGCGTCATCGAGAAGCCGGCCTCGTCCTCGAAGACCAGCCATGCCCCGAGCGCCGCCGCGGTCATTCCACGTCCGGCCAGGTCTCCTTCACCCACCCGGCTACCGCCGCGTCGTCGCGCTCGACCGCCCGGCGGGCGGGCACCTGACAGCTCCAGCCGTGCCGATTCAGCAGCGCGGCAACACCCTGGACGGTGTAACTCTTGTGGAACCGGCGCCCGATCAGCGTCTTGATCCGCGACAAGGTCCACGTCTGGTCAGGCCAGCCGTGCGCCACCGGCCCTTTGACCAGCTCCAGCTCCAGCACGGCGAACAGCTCGTCGCTCAGCAGCGGCAACGACGCCGGCCCCTTCGAGGCCAGTGCCCTCGGCCCGCCCTGCGACCACGTCTTGCGCCACCGCTGCACCGACCGGACGCTGACCCGCAGATCACGCGCGATGACCGCGTTCTCCTCGCCCCGGGCGAACCGCTCGGCCGCCCCCATCCTCAACTTCTCCCGGAAGACACGCCGCTCATCGGTCAGCCCGCCTCCCTGCGCATACCTCATGCAACCGGCATACCGCGAGGATCAAGAGACGTCAGCCCCCACGACACCATCCTTTGAAGGTCAGTAGCACGGGAACGGCACGGAAGAAGGGGTCCGGCGACCAGGGACTCGACGCCACCCGTCGGCACCGGCGTGCTGACACGCCAGCACCAAAAAATTACCCCCTGGCCGCGTTTCCGCAGGTCAGAGGACAATACTTGGGTGCCCCCAACGGGATTCCGCAGAACCCTGCACCTCCGTCATCCCGTGAACTGATCCTATCCGCGACTGTCGACCTGCCTCGACGGCGCCGGACATCCCGCGGCTCGGAGAGCGACCCGAAATGAGCGGGACAAAGCCACAGCCGGCCATCCAGATCACCGAGCAGCCCGCCGGCCCGGCAGGTCCCTCCTCGGAGCAGTGGCTGCGACGGGCCTGTGCAATCGTGGTGGCGGCGGTCGCCGCCTACGCCTCCTACGAGCACCAGCGGACCTTCGCGCTCCGCGGCGGCGCCGATCCGGCCGGGGCATCGCTGTGGCCCCTGTCAGTCGACGGCCTGCTGGTCCTGGCGACTATCGGGCTACTAAAACCCCACGTCCCCGCCCGCCGCCGCACCCGCTACGCAGTCCGCTCGGCCTTCACCGCAGGCATCGCGGTCTCCCTCGCGGCAAACGTGGCGGCAGCCCCACACCCGGCCTGGCAACCGATACTCGTCGCAGGCTGGCCCCCCGTGGCACTCCTCCTCGCGGTCGAGCTCCTCGCGACAGGCCCCGCGCCGCGAGAGCGCGCCGAAAGTGCTGCGCCGCGCGCGAGAAGCGCCCCGCCGCGCCCCGAGAGCGAGCGAGAGCAAGCCTCCAAGGTCTCGCAGCCTGGCGAGACACGACAGCCGAACGAGTCTCGCCGCACCGCGACACCCCGACCGAGAACCAGCGCGAACGCAGAAGACGCAATGTGGACCTACTTCCAGCAAGAACGCGCGAAGGGTCGCATACCGACAGGCGCAGAACTTGACCGAGCCGTAGGCACCAACAACTACGGCCGCGCAGTCCTCGCCCAATGGCGCCGCACCGGCCGCCTCCCCACTTGACCCCCGCCCGGACGTGAGGGCCATCTGCCACGCGGGTGGCCCGCAGGTACGGCTCGCCACGCCGACCGCCTCGCACAAGCTGAGATAAATACAACGCGGGTGTTTCTTCACCCCAGTTGACAGTCTGTGCTGCCTGGGGAAGCCTGGCGCGGGCCCGCCCACGGTGCGACTCACCTGGCCGGCCCGCCCACTTCGACACTCCTCCCTGGGGGCCTACATGATCCGACGGATCACCGCCGCTTTAGCCACTGTCTTCCTCTCCGTCGTCGCCATGGCCGCAGTGCCGACAGCGGCGCAGGCAGCGGCGCCCGGCCAGTGCACGACGAGCTACGGCGGTCCCGTGGCCTCGGCCACCTGTACCGGCGTGCCTGCCGGGACGACGTGGCAGGCCAACGACTACTGCTTCTATGTGATCGACGGCCAGCCGATCGACTACCGGCGTTACGGCACCGTGGTGACCGGGAACGGCACGTCGAACATCTACTGCGACGCGGGCGACTACGCGACGAACAACGTCCAGGTCAACACGCTGTCCGTGGCCGGACCCCAGGGGCGGCTGGTGGGATACGGCGGCAAGTGCGTCGACGTCGCGGGCGCGTCCACGAAGCCGGCGACCCATGTCCAGATCTACGACTGCAACGGCACCGCGGCCCAGTGGTGGACCATGGCCACCGACGGGACCGTCCGCGCGCTGGGCATGTGCCTGAACGTGGCGCAGGGGTCCGCTGCGAACGGCACGCACGTCGAGAGCTACACCTGTGTCCAGGGCTGGCAGAGCGAACAGTGGACCCAGCAGTCCGACGGTTCCCTGCGGAACACACTCACCGGCAAGTGCCTGGACGACCCCAACTCCAGCACCGCCAACAAGACGTGGCTGCAGATCTACGACTGCAACGGTCACGCCAACCAGAAGTGGGCACTGACTCCCTGACCCCGCTCCCGTCCGGAAGTCCGGCAGAAGCCGTTTCGCCCGTAGGCCGGGAACGCCCGGCCTACGGGCCCGCCCGCTCCCCGGCGTCACCTGCCGCTGTAGACGGGGAAGGCGCTGTGCTCGCCGTAGTCCACGTCCCGCAGGCCGCGCAGGACGTCCATGTCGTCACCGGCGATCTCGAAGTCGACTGCGGCGTTGGAGCGCATGTGGTCGGGGTTGGCCGTCTTGGGCAGCGACACCGTGCCCAGCTGGAGGGTGTAGCGGATGCACAGCTGCGGGACGGACACGCCGTACTTCTCGGCCATCGCCTTGACCTCGGCGTTGTCCATGATCGCCCCGTGCGCGATCGGAGAGTACGCCTCGACGAGGATCTGCTTGTCCTCGCAGTAGGCCAGCAGCTCGGAGGGGGTGTTGCCGGCGTGAACGAGCAGCTGGTTCACGTGCGGGACGACGGTCGCGTCCTGGAGGAGGTTCTCGACGTCGTGCTGCTGGAAGTTGGACACGCCGATGGCCCGGATCTTGCCGGCCTTGTGGGCGTCCTCCAGGGCGCGCCACGCCTCGCGGTTGCCTTCGGTGTAGTCGCCGCCGCGGAAGTCGTCCCACGGCTGCGGGCTGTGGATCAGCATCAGGTCGACGCAGTCCAGGCCCAGCGTGGTGAGGGAGCCGTCGATCGCGGCGACCGCCCGGTCGTAGTCCTTGACCTCCGCGGCAAGCTTGGTCGAGACGAACAGTTCCTCGCGGGGCACTCCCGAGGTGCGCACGCCCTCGCCGACGCCGCGCTCGTTGCCGTACGCCTGCGCGGTGTCGATGTTGCGGTACCCGATCTCCACGGCCGCGCGGACCGCCTCGGCCGCCTGGTCGTCCTCGATGAACCAGGTGCCCAGCCCCAGCTTGGGAATTTCGACACCGCCGGCCAGCGTGTAGGTCTCGTCCAGGACGGTCATGCGTGCGCTCCGTTCATCGGCAGCCTGCCGTACATCTCTTCGGTGACGGGCTCCAGCCATTCATTGCTGACGTCCTCGCGGCAGCCCGGCTCAGAGGAGACGTTACTGACGGGCACGCTTCCCGAGGCAAGCGGAGCCAGGTAGCCCTGGCCGATGAAGTACTGCACAAAGGCATCATGCACCCGGCTGGTTCCACGGTATGCCGGGCCGGGCGCCACGGCAGCCGCCGTGTCCCGCTTCCGGTCGGCTGCCGACGGCGCCAGCGGTCTGCGACATCGAAGAAACCGCAGGTCAAGAGCGCGGAGAAGGGTCTGCTGCGACAGGTACGGACAGGACCCCCACGTCTGCGCCGTCCGGCTTAGTTCGACGCCATGAACTATGGGCCCAGCCCGGCCCGGCCCTCACCGCCGGCAGCGCCGCCCCCGGCACCCCCGACCATGACGCCCGCCTGCCGCCGGCTGCCGGGCACTGCTGTCCGGCACGGCGGAGCGAGGCCGGCGCGGCGGGCCCGGCCTGCTCAGCGGTCAGGACTCGACCGCTCGCCGATCTTCGTTCGGGTGTTCCTCAACCCCCCTACACGTTGCCGTTGACGTGCTTCATCACGAAGTCGTAGCCCAGGTCACCGAACTGCGGGCCGATCTCGTAGCCGATCTCGACCGCGGCCGGGAAGTGGACGCCGCCGTCGATGCGGGCCTGGCCGCAGGCATGGGCGAAGTCCGTCCAGGTGTCGAAGTGGACGGTCAGGTCCTGCGCGGGTGTGATGCCCGGCTCGACCACGGAGGAGCCCTTGGGGAAGGTGAAGTTGAGGTCCACGTTGTCGGTGCCGAGGAAGCGCCGGCAGGCCTGCGCGTGCGCCTCGCACAGCGTGGTGGACACGGACGGGTATTCGGGGTGGTCGGCGACGCTGATGTATTCGGCCCACTGGCTGGCCTTCAGGTTGTGGACGGTGCCCTTGCCCGGGCCACCCCACGCGGTCACATGCCGGTCCCCGTAGATGTGCCTGATCGCACTGAAGGGACGTACGGCGTTGTAGTGGTACTTGTTGTACCAGACCGCGATGGTCGCGTCGAAGCCCGCGATGGCGGTCGCCATGTGCAGCTGCACGAACTGGTCCAGGTTCAGGCCGGCGTTGGCCGCCGCGATGCCGGTGGACTCGCCCAGGGCGAGGAACTTGTCGTTGAAGACCTCGGCCTTGAGCTTGACCAGGTCGTCGAGGTTCGCGGACCGGGCGAGGACCTCGTCGGCCTGTTGCTTGTAACCGCGGGGGTTGCGGTGCGGGTCGCTGTCGGTGGGGGGCTTGACCAGGTACACCGACGGGTCGTCGTACGTGTACGGCTTCATGTCCTTGAACTGCGGGGTGACGAACTGCTGAACGGTGTACAGGCCCGCCCCGTTGGTCTTGATCCTGGGCTGCCACTTGGAGGCGTCGCGCAGTTCGTAGGCGGTGTTGACCGGCTCGAAGCCGGTGTAGTCGCGGTAGCGCTGCCGGTTGTACGGGCCCCAGTCCACGTCGCCCAGCTGGTTGCCGCCGTCGTGGGAGCGGCCGGCGATCACACCCTTGGCCGCCAGGTTGCCGATGCCGATCGGGGTGGTGGTGTTCTCCTGGTCGTCGTCGGGGTCCATGCCGACGCTGGAGACCATCGCGCGCCACTGGGCGTCCGCCTCGGGCAGCAGGAACTGGAAGGTGCGGTAGGAGGCGTAGAGGAGGGCGATGTTCTTGTTGCGGTTGGTGGCGCCCTCGCTTGCGGGCCGGCGGCCGAGGTTGGAGTACACGCCGATACAGGTGGGGTGGTAGGGCGCGATCGCGTCGAACCAGGCGTTCTCCAGGATCGTGGTGACCCGGATGACGAGCGAGGCGTCGCTGCCGGCGAAGTAGTTCAGCATGACCGGGTCGGCCTGGACGGCGACCACGGAGTAGGCGGCGTTGCCGTTGTCCCAGTCGAAGTCGTCCGTCGCGGCGGCGGTTCCGGCGCCCTGCCCCGATGCGGTCCCGCCGGTGGCGTACGCGAGCGACGGGCCCGCGAGCGCCAGCCCGGCGCCCCCGGCCAGGCCCAGGAGCACGGCACGGCGTGACGCGGCGGTTCCCTGCTCAAAATTTCCGAACACCAGAGGTTCCCTTTCTTTCATGTGATGCGGATTCATGTGGCGTGGCCGAAAAAAGTGCACCTCGCGGGCCGAGACCTTCGGCCGGATGAGCAGGCTGTTCCCATCCATCCTCACTTGGTCAAAGCGGCCTGCCGGAGCGTCCCGTCCGCCGCGCCGCAGCGGAATTCTCCGGGCATCCGCGTGGTCGACGTGGAGGATGTGACAAGTGGTGCACAAGATCGCTCCTGCCGCTTCTGAGCAGCCAGCAGCCCACGAGGCGGTCACATACTCCTCGGCGGCGGACACAGATGTCTTCTCTTGGATTGCTCAACACGCAATGAAGGAGGTAGCGAAAATGGCATACAATTACCCTGGGAAACAAACAGCAAATGATGTATATCATTTAGCAAAAGCGCAGAGCGCAACCCGCTTGTGCATGTTTTTCCCTTCACCCTGGCTGCGGACGATCCGACCGGAAATCATCTCTCTGGAATCCTGACCAGAAATCCGGTCGGGAATTCCGTCCGGCCTCGCTTTCATGGCCCGCGCGACGGCGCGCATGCCGCACCCTCGGCATGTCACCAGCCGACGTCGGCTCCCGCCTTGCGGTGGGCCGGAGGTTCGCCGCCGGCTTCGCTGAAGGCCCGCAGCGCCCTGATCAGCCCGGCTCGCTGGCCCTGCGGCATGGCCGCGACGATCCGGGCGATCTCGGCGCGGCGGCGCTCGGTGGCCTGCCGGACGGTGCTG
>NZ_JAATEJ010000042.1 GCF_012034175.1 Actinacidiphila epipremni | reverse complement strand
TTATTTTGATAAAGCGTCAGCCCCCGTGCAATGCACGGGGGCTGACGCTTTTCTGCGTTCAGGCGCCTACCAGGCCCCGGGTTACAGTGACGGGGTGCGGTATGACCTGGTGATCTTCGACAACGACGGCGTCCTCGTGGACAGTGAGCCGATCTCCAACCGGATCCTCGCGGAGTGCCTGACCGAGGCCGGGTATCCGACCACGACCGAGGAGTCCGTCAGGGACTTCATGGGCGCCGCCATGCACCGGGTGCATGACGTCGTGTGGGAGCGGGCCGGCGAGCGGCTTCCGGCCGGGTTCGACGCGGACTACCACGGCCGGGTCTTCGCGGCCTTCGAGCGGGAGCTGGTGGCCGTCGAGGGGGCCGCCACGGTGGTGGAGAAGCTGGCGGCGGACGGGGTGCCGTACTGCCTGGCGTCGTCGGCGGGGCATGAGCGGATCAGGGTCGCGTTGCGCAAGACGGGGCTCTACCGGCTGTTCGGGGAGGAGCGGATCTTCTCGGCGCAGGACGTGGGGCGCGGGAAGCCGGCGCCGGATCTGTTCCTGCACGCGGCGCGGACCATGGGCGTACCGCCGGAGCGGTGTGCCGTGGTGGAGGACAGTGCGCTCGGGGTGGCGGCGGCGCGGGCGGCCGGGATGGATGTGTACGGCTACACCGGGATGACGCCGCCGGCCAAGCTCGCGGACGCCACCGAGCTCTTCGGCCAGATGGCCGAGCTGCCCGCCCTGCTGCTGGGCTGACGCCCTCCGGACACCGTGCCTGAGCTGCCTGCGTAGCCCGGACGGGCGGCGCCGCGGGGCGTGACGCAGGATCGTGACCGCCTGCACCTACTCATCCGTAGCTTTCGCGTCTACCGTGCTCGCTCATGGACGACACGCAGCCGCTGCGGCACGGCCGCGCCGCCCTGGCCGTGAGCTTCTTCGCGCAGGGAGCGCTCTTCGCATTGCTGGTGACCCGGATTCCGGCGATCCAGGACCGCTACGGGATCGGCGACGGGCTGCTGCCGGTCTTCCTCGCCGCGGTGCCGATCCTGGCCGGCGTCGGGAGCGTCGGCACCGAGAAGCTGGTGGCGCGGGTGCGGCCGAGCGTGGTGCTGCGCTGGGTGCAGCCGGTGGTCGCGCTGGTGCTGCTCGGGCTCGGGGCCGGCAACCGGATGTGGGTGGCGGCGGTGACGCTCGCGCTGTTCGGGGTGTGCGTCGGCGGGCTGGACGCGTCGATGAACATGCTCGGGGTGAGCCTCCAGCGGGCGTACGGGCGCAGCATCATGCTGGGCTTCCACGCGGCCTACAGTCTGGGCGGGATCGTCGGCTCGGTGCTGGCGTGGTCGGGGGCGCACTGGCACATCTCGCTGGTGGCGATCTACGGGCCGGCCGTGCTGGTGCTGATCCCGCTGACGCTGGTGGCCAGCCGCTGGTACCGGGACGCCGACGACGGCCCGCACGGCGCGCACGGCAAGCAGGCCCCCTCGCGGCAGCACTCCCAGCAGGACCCCCAGGAGCAGCCGAAGGCGGCCGTGCCGGTGGTGATGCGGCTGCTGCTGCCGCTCTGCCTGGTGATGTCCTTCGCCTACATCGGCGACTCGACCGTCTCCAACTGGAGCGCGAAGTACCTCCAGGACACCCTGCACAGCTCCGAGCAGCTGTCGACCGTCCCCTACGCCGTCTACATGGTGACGACGCTCCTCGGGCGCTCCGTGGGCGATTTCGGGGTGCGGCGGTTCGGGGCGGTGGCGGTCGTGCGGCTGGGGACGGTGGTGGCGGTGGCGGGGTTCGCCGTCGTGGCGGTGGCGCCCGGGGCGTGGGTAGGGATGCTGGGCTTCACCCTGCTGGGGTTCGGGTTGTGCGTGATCGTGCCGCAGACGTTCGCGGCGGCCGGGCGGCTGTTCCCGACGGCTTCGGACGCGGCGATCGCGCGCTTGAACGTCTTCAATTACGTCGGATTTCTCGTGGGCTCACCATTGGTGGGGGCATTGGGAGACGCGTGGAGTTACCGCGGCGCCATGCTCGTACCGATGCTGCTTGTGGCGGCGACTCTGTATTACGCGAAGTCTTTCGACGCGGGGCCCGCCGGGTACGGTGTCGGCCATGAGCGGCCGAGCACTGTTGATGTGGGATGAGCGGGTCACCGGGTACGACTTCGGGCCCGGGCATCCCATGGACCCGGTGCGGCTGACGCTCACCCGGGGGCTGGTGCGGGCGCTCGGGCTCGACCCGGCGCTGACGGTGGTGGCGGCGCCGGCGGCGGGGGAGTCGACGCTGGCGTTGGTGCACGACCAGGACTATGTGGCGGCGGTACGCCGCGCGGGGCAGGACCCGGCGTCGGTACGGGAGGCGTACCGCGCCTACGCCTCCTACGGGCTGGGGACGGACGACAACCCGGTCTTCCCGCGGATGCACGAGACCTCGGCGCTGATCGCCGGCCAGTCGGTGGGGGCGGCGGAGGCGGTGTGGCGTGGTGAGGCGGCGCACGCGGTGAACTTCTCCGGCGGGCTGCACCATGCGATGCCGGGCGCGGCCTCGGGCTTCTGCGTCTACAACGACGCCGCCCTGGCGGTGGCGCGGCTGCTGGAGCTGGGCGCGGAGCGGGTGGCGTACGTCGACGTGGACGTACACCACGGGGACGGGGTGCAGACGGCGTTCTGGGACGATCCGCGGGTGCTGACGGTGTCGCTGCACGAGCACCCGCGCACGCTCTTCCCGCAGACCGGCTGGCCGGAGGAGACCGGCGGCCCGGCGGCGGAGGGCTCGGCGGTGAACGTGGCGCTGCCGGCGGGGACGGGCGACGCGGGGTGGCTGCGGGCCTTCCACGCGGTCGTGCCGGAGCTGCTGGCGGCGTTCCGGCCGCAGGTGCTGGTGAGCCAGCACGGGGCGGACACGCACGTCGAGGACCCGCTGGCGCACCTGGCGGTGACGGTGGACGCGCAGCGGGCGGTGGCCGAGGCCGTCCACGGGCTGGCGCACGAGCACGCCGGCGGGCGGTGGGTGGCGCTGGGCGGCGGCGGGTACGCGGTGGCCGACGTCGTGCCGCGGACGTGGACGCACCTGGTGGCCGTTGCGGCGGGCGCGCCGCTGGAGCCGGCGACGGCGGTGCCGGAGGAGTGGCGGCACGAGGTCTACGCCCGCACCCGGCAGTTCGCGCCGCTGCGGATGACGGACGGGCGCGAGCCGCGCTGGGCAAGCTTCGAGGACGCCGGCTACGACCCGGCCGACCGGCTGGACCAGGCGATCCTGGCGACCCGGCGGGCGGTCTTCCCGCTGCACGGGCTGCTGCCGTAGGGCCGCGGGGGCCGCGGCGGGTGCCGCTGTCGGCTCGTCCGGGCGGACGTGTGTCGGGCAGGGGGTCCCTGGAGGGTGAATCCCGCGGTTTCCGCGCACCGGGGGCGGGCCGGCGTACGACGATCATGCCGTGGTGAGTGCAGGCGCCCTGCGTGCGCATCTGGTGGCGACGGGTCTTGCCGGGCAGGTCGGCACGCCCCGGGAGAAGAGCCTGGCGAGCTACCGGCTGTTCGCGGCGCGCGATCCGCGGCTGACGCTGGGGCTCGATCCGCTGGGCGCGTGGACGGTGCCGGAGCTGCTGCGGCTCATGGCGGACCGGTGCGGGGTGTCGCCGGACCCGGCGCTGACGTCGGGTCCCGAGGCGATCGACCCGGACTGCACGGTGGCGGCGCTGGACGCGTTCGCCGAGCGGCTCGCGCGGGCGGCCCGCGACCGTATCCCGGTGCTCTTGGGCACAGGACATCCACACCGCCTTCTCGGTTTCTACGCATCCTTGGCGGCGGCGCTCTCGGCGGCGGGATGTGTCGTCCTCACCCCGGCGTATGGGCGGGATGTGGACATGCGCACGCACTTCGGCGTACGTCGTCATCTTCTCTGGTACGTCGGCGGGGTCGCCGTGGTGCGCCCGGTGACCACGGACGGTGACCGTACCCAGGTGGAGCCGGGGGCGCACACCCACTCGCCGCTGCCGGTCAGGGCGGTGCTGTCGGCCGCCGCGGAGCCGGGCGGCGTGCTGCCGCGGCTGGTCGTCGGCGATCACGGATTCGTATGCGGTGCAGGTCAGTTGGGCATCGAGGCGATCGGTCTGGCGGACTGCGACGACCCGGCTGTTTTCGTCGCCGAAGCAGAGGGCAGCGTGTCGGTGGCGGTACCGGTGGACGACGCCATACGGTCCGATTACTACCGGCCATTGACGCGCTACGTGCTCAAACGGGCCTGGCTGTCACAGTAGTCATCCATAGGCAACTCCTCTTCCCCACTTGCCTCATGCGCCCCTAATCTGGGGGGGAGCGCACATGCCGCTTTGAGTCGCCGGAGGGGAAGCCGGTGCCCGGCGTGTGCGGAAGGTTCAGGTGTGACATGGCTGTTACCGAAACGCGCCCTCTGAACGAGGTCGTTTTTCTCACCGTCGCCGAAGTGGCGGCGGTGATGCGGGTGTCCAAGATGACGGTGTACCGACTGGTGCACAGCGGTCATCTGCCGGCGATTCGCGTGGGTCGTTCCTTCCGGGTTCCGGAGCAGGCCGTCCACGAGTACCTCCGGGAGTCCTACGTGGGGGTGGAATCTGCCTGAGAACGCCCTGACGGGCAGATGACCGTATCTCGTGGGCCTCGTTTATGTCCGTCCGCTCCGGGCGGGTAGGCTTGGCCGACGTAGGTCGTGTGGGCTCGGACGCCCCGCACCGAGTGAAACCGAAGCGAGGGTAGTCGTGGGCTCAGTCATCAAGAAGCGGCGCAAGCGTATGGCCAAGAAGAAGCACCGCAAGCTGCTGAAGCGGACGCGTGTCCAGCGCCGCAACAAGAAGTAGCGAGCGGCCGGCTTCGAGGCTCCGGTCCGCCGGACGTCCGCCGCGCTTCCTGCCCTCCTCCACCGCCTGCGGGCGGCCGGGGGAGGGCAGTGGCATGTCCGGGCGGTGGCACGTCCGGGTGGTGCCGGGCCTGTGTCGGGGCGTACGGCCGGCGAGCGCACGGGATACGGTGCGGGTGTTCCCGACAGGAGGCGCAGCTTGAGCGACGGCAGTGTGGGCGGCGTCGTGCTCGTCACGGGCGCCGCGCGGCAGCTGGGCGGCCGGTTCGTGCGGCGCATACAGCGCGACCCGGCGGTGCGCCGCGTCATCGCCGTCGACGCGGTGACGCCCGAGCACGGCCTGGGGGAGGCGGAGTTCGTCCGGGCCGACATCCGGCAGCCGATGATCGGCAAGGTGCTGGCGCAGCACTCCGTCGACACCGTCGTGCACCTGGACGTCACCGGCACCCCGCTCGGCTCCGGGGGCCGTACGCAGGTCAAGGAGACCAACGTCATCGGCACGATGCAGCTGCTCGGCGCGTGCCAGAAGGCCCCGACGGTCCGCCGCCTGGTCGTGAAGTCGACCACCAGCGTGTACGGTTCCGCGCCGCGCGACCCCGCGGTCTTCCGGGAGACGACGCCGGTCAAGTCGCTGCCCAGCGGCGGCTTCGCCAAGGACGCGGTCGAGGTCGAGGGATACGTGCGGGGTTTCGCGCGGCGGCGGCCGGACGTCGCGGTCGCGGTGCTGCGCTTCGCCAACATCCTCGGGCCGACCGCGGACACCCCGCTCGCCGGGTACTTCAAGCTGCCGGTGCTGCCGACGGTCCTCGGCTACGACCCGCGGCTGCAGTTCGTGCACGAGGACGACGTGGTGGACGTGCTGGTGCTGGCGTCGAAGGACGCCCGGCGCGGCACGCTGAACAGCGGCACGTTCAACATCGCCGGCGACGGGGTGCTGCTGCTGTCGCAGGCCGCGCGGCGGCTGGGCCGGCCGACAGCGCCGGTGCTGCTGCCCGCGGTGACGTGGGTGGGGTCGATGCTGCGGACGGCGGGGGTCACCGACTTCTCGCCCGAGCAGATCCGGCTGCTCACGCACGGGCGGGTGGTGGACACCCGGGAGATGCGTGGCACGCTCGGTTTCACGCCGACGTACACCACGGCGGAGGCGCTCGCCGACTTCGCCCGCGCCCACGGCCCCGGGCTGCTGCCCCCGCAGCGGCTCGCCGCCGGTGTGGACCGGCTCGCGGCGGCGGTGCCCGGGCTCGGGGGGCCGCAGCACAACCGGAAGGAGCAGGGACCGTGGGCGACGCCAAGGTGATCCCGTTCGGCGAGGACTCGCGCGGCAGGCGCGGCGGTACGGGCTCGGGTTCCGGCGCCGGCTCCGGCGCGGGGGCCGGGCGGCCCCGTACGGGCCGTGGGCGGGCCTCTGGGGGCGCTACGGCGGGCGGGGCAGGCGGGACGGCCGCGGAGGCGCCGCAGCCGCCGCTGGCGGCCGTACCGGACGCGGTGGAGGGTACGGGCCCGGGTGCGGGTGCGCGTGCGGGTGACGGCGCGGGCGCGCAGGGCGGCCAGGGGGCCGTGCCGGGCATCCCGGCGCAGTCCGCGGGCGGCCGGGCGGGGCCGGGTGCCGGGCCGGGCGCGCAGGCGGGGGCCGCGGATGGCGGGCCCTCGGGCGCCGGGGCCTCGGGGCCGGGCGGTTCCGTGCTGGGGGCGGTGGCCGAGCGGGTGCTGGGCGCGGACTGGGACCGCAGGGTCGCCTCGGGCCTGGCCTTCCTGCGCCGCCGGGTCACCGGCGACTACGAGGTCGACGAGTTCGGCTACGACGCCGAGCTGACCGACCAGGTGCTGATGTCGCTGCTGCGACCGCTGTACGAGCGGTACTTCCGCGTCGAGGTCCGCGGTATCGAGAACATCCCCGCCGAGGGCGGCGCGCTGGTCGTCTCCAACCACTCCGGCACGCTGCCGCTCGACGCCCTGATGACGCAGGTCGCCGTGCACGACCACCACCCGGCCGGCCGCCATCTGCGGCTGCTCGCGGCGGATCTGGTCTTCGTGCTGCCGCTGGTCAACGAGCTGGCGCGCAAGGCCGGCCACACGCTGGCGTGCGCGGAGGACGCGGAGGTGCTGCTGGAGCGCGGCGAGGTCGTCGGCGTGATGCCGGAGGGCTTCAAGGGCATCGGCAAGCCCTTCGCCGACCGCTACAAGCTGCAGCGCTTCGGCCGCGGGGGTTTCGTCGCGACGGCGCTGAAGACGAAGGTGCCGATCGTGCCGTGCTCGGTGGTGGGCGCGGAGGAGACGTACCCGATGCTGGGCAACGCGCGCACGGTGGCGCGGCTGCTGGGGCTGCCGTACTTCCCGCTGACCCCGACCTTCCCGTGGTTCGGCCCGGCGGGGCTGGTGCCGCTGCCGACGAAGTGGGCGATCCAGTTCGGCGAGCCGATCGCCACGGACGGCTATCCGCCGGAGGCGGCGGAGGACCCGATGCTGGTGTTCAACCTGACCGACCAGGTGCGGGAAACGATTCAGCACACGCTGTACGAGCTGCTGGTGCAGCGCCGGTCGGTCTTCTTCTGAAGGCCCGCCTTCTGCCGAGGCCCGTCCCCCCGAGCCGGGGGGACGGGCCTCGTGGCGTCAGTTCTCGTCGTCCGTCGTCGTGCCCAGGCCCAGGCCCGGCAGCAGGCCGGGCAGCAGCGGGGGCAGGGTGACGGAGTGGTCCGAGCCGGGCGGGGCGGTCGGGGAGGGCGCCGTGGGCAGGCCCGGCAGCGGGCCCAGCGGGTTGGTGCCGCCGATCAGGCCCTGCGCCGGGGTCGTACCCGACGGCGAGGGGCTCGCGGTGCCGGTGCCCGTGCCCTCCGGGCCCGGGGTCGTACCGGCGCCGGCGGACGGGGACGCGCCGACCGGGGCGGACGGGCCGCCGCCCGTGCCACCGGCGGCCGAGCCGTCGCGGCCCTTCCCGGTGTGCTTGTCCGGCGGCGGCAGCAGCGCCTTGAGCGGCGCGACCTCCTGGTCTATGGCGTCGAAGACCGACGACACCTGCTCGGAGACGTCCCCGAGCTGGCTGGGCAGCTTGCCGCGCAGTTCCGTCCAGCCCCGGCGGTGGGCGGCGGAGAAGTCGTTGAGCGTCTCGATCGGCTGCAGGGAGCCGTCCTGCTGGTAGGCCTGGCTGAGCAGCTTGTGGCCTTCGGTGGCTTCCTGGTGCATGCCCGACAGGGCCTTGCGCACCTCGGCCACCGACTCGTCGTCGAGCTGCCCGCCGCGACCGCGGTCCATGAGGCGGCGGGCCTCCTGGAGCCGGGTGGAGGCCATGTCGAGGTAGATCTTGCCGCGCGAGGAGTCGCCGCTGGCCATGTCCAGCTTGAGGTCCTCCATGCCGCGCTTGAGCGGGTAGAGGGTGTCGCCGGGCAGCGCGTTGGTGCTCGCGGCGGCGACGCCGCCGAAGGCGCCGGCGGCCACTCCGACGGTGAGCCCGCCGACCGCGAGGCGGCGGGTGAGCCTGCTGCCGGGGGTGAGCCGGCGCACGCCCCGGCCGCCCTGCCCGCCGTCGCGCTGCTCGGGCACCCGGGCGGTGACCGGGAAGCTGCCGTCGGCGAGCGCCTGCTCCATCGCGGCGATGAGCTGCGCGCGCTGCACGGTCTTGCGCTCCGGGTCGAGCGCGGGGCGCGGCTGCTCGGTCAGCGTCGCGGCGAGGGCCAGCAGCGCGGCCTGCTCGGGGTCGGCGCCCCTGGCCGTGGCATGGCTGCCGTGGGCCGCATGGCCGCCGTGCGCACCATGGCCGGCGTGTGCGCCGTGCGTACCGTGGCCGCCGGGCGCGGCGCCGTCCTGCCGGGTCTCCGCGTCCGCCTGGTCCGTACGGCGCTCAAGGCTCTCAAGGGCCTGGGCGAAGGCGTTCGCCCGGCGGTGTGCCGTTGCCTGTCCGATCACGGGCGGCACCTCCTCTCGTCATCCACACTCGACTCCCCGTGCCGCCCGTGGGTTGCACTGCCCGTGCCCTTGCACCCGAACGGGTGAAAAGCGCGGGGCTCACCGCAGCGCGAAGTTGTCTGCATGGGAAGCAACGAGTGCCGCGCCAGTTGGGTTACGCAGGTGTGATGATCGTGCGGCGGCGGCACCGGGAGGTCACCTCGCGTCGTCGGGCAGGAGTCTGGCGAGGGTGCGCACCGCGCGGTACTGGAGCGTCTTGATCGCGCCCTCGTTCTTGCCCATCACCCGGGCCGTCTCGGCCACCGACAGGCCCTGCAGGAAGCGCAGGGTGACGCATTCCTGCTGCTGCGGGTTGAGCTTGCGCACCGCGGTGAGCAGCGCCTCGTTGGACAGGGACTCCAGGACGGAGTCCTCGGGGCTGCGCTCGACCTCGTTGGCGTCGAGCATTTCGCCGGTGGTCACTTCGAGGCGGAAACGGCTCGACTTGAAGTGGTCGGCGACCAGGTTGCGGGCGATGGTGACCAGCCATGCGCCGAAGTCGCGGCCCTGCCAGGTGAAGGTGCCGATCCTGCGCAGGGCGCGCAGAAAGGTCTCGCTCGTCAGGTCCTCGGCGGTGGCCTTGGAGCCGACGCGGTAATAGATGTAGCGGTAGACGGTGTCGCTGTAGTGGTCGTAGAGCCGCCCGAAGGCCTCGGTCTCGCCGTCCTGGGCGCGTTCGACCAGGTCCATCATGCGGCCGGAGTCGGTGTCGGCGGCGGGGCGGCGCGCCTGGGGGCCGGCGGGCGCGGCGTGGGTACCGGCGGCTCCGGTGCTGTTGCGGGTGCGTCTGCCTGCGGCGGTGCTGATCTCGGCCAGCGCGTACGCGGGCCCGGGGACGGTGGGAACTGACGTGGCGAGGGCGGGCACGGCGTACGCGGGGACCGCGCGCGTCAGGTGCTGGAGCACCAGTGCGCGCAACGCAGCCAGGCCGGAGGTGTCAACCCCGTCGTGTGGGTACACGGGACTCCCAGAGGCAGGACTTCCATCACGTGCAGTACGGGACCGTTCACCCGTCGTGGCGACGCGTGGGTTCCGGATTGCGTCTGAGGAGAATAACGCTTCGTACAGGCGACGCTACACCGAGTTGCGCAAATCGCCGTTTGCGCCACTTCCTGTACGGAATGATGATCGACCAATTATCGAACGTGTGGCTCTTGTTGACCACTTCCGTTCGTGAACAGGTCGCGCAGAGGGCGTGTTGTGACCGTGGAGACGCCGCGCCCCGGCGGCCGTCACCGCTGTGACGGCTGGTGCGGCTGTTACGCCGGCAGGAAGCGCGCGGGCGGCGCCGTCACTTGCGGCGGCGGCTGATCGCGACGGCCGCGGCGGCGCCGCCGGCGAGCGCGCCCATCCCCGCGGCGGCCGGGATGCCGACCCTGGCCGCCTTGCGGCCGGTGCGGTAGTCGCGCAGCCGCCAGCCCTCGGCGCGGGCGTGCTTGCGCAGCCTGCTGTCGGGGTTGATCGCGTACGGGTGGCCGACCAGGGACAGTATCGGGATGTCGTTGTGCGAGTCGCTGTACGCGGCGCACCGCGACAGGTCCAGGTCCTCGCTCATCGCCAGCGCCCGCACCGCCTCGGCCTTGGCCGGGCCGTGCAGCGGCTCACCGACCAGCCGGCCGGTGTAGACGCCGTCGACGGACTCCGCGACGGTGCCGAGCGCGCCGGTCAGGCCCAGCCGGCGGGCGATGATGGTGGCGGTCTCGATCGGGGCGGCCGTCACCAGCCACACCCGCTGGCCGGCGTCGAGGTGGGCCTGGGCGAGGGCGCGGGTGCCCGGCCAGATCTTGCCGGCGATGTACTCGTCGTAGATCTCCTCGCCGATGGACATCAGCTCCTCGACGCGGTGCCCCTTGACGATGGACAGCGCGCTGTCGCGGGCGTCCTGCATGTGCTCGGGGTCCTCGGCGCCGGCCATCCGGAAGTACGCCTGCTGCCAGGCGAACCGCAGCAGGTCCTGGGTGTCGAAGAAGTGCCGCTTGTACAGGCCGCGGGCGAAGTGGAAGATCGCGGCGCCCTGCATCACCGTGTTGTCGAGGTCGAAGAACGCCGCCGCCCGCGGGTCGCCGGACACCGGGAAGGGGACCTCCTCCGGCTTGCCGCCGGGAGCGGCTTCCGGCGCCGCGCCGGGCGCGGTGTCCTCGGGCCGGGGCTTCGCCGGCTTCGTCGCGAGTGCCGCCTCCGCGGCGGCTGCGGCGGCCTCGCCGGCCTCGACACTCCGCTGCGTGGCGGACTGCCTGCGGGGGGTGAGCCATTTGAGAGCGGCCATGTCGTCGAGCATAACGAGCCTGTGCGACATGGCCGGTTCGCGCACGATGCCGGTGCGTGAACCGGCCATGTCCGCCAGGCGTCGGGCCCGGGGCCGCCGTGATCGGGGTCGGGGTGGCCGGGATCGGGCCCGGGGCGGCCCGGGGCGGCCCGGGGGCACAATGACCCGTATGACCCACGCGCCGACCCCGTCACCCGCAAGGACCGTCACCCTCATCGGCAAGCCCGGCTGCCACCTGTGCGACGACGCCCGCACGGTGGTGCGGCAGGTCGCCGCCGAGACCGGCGCGACCGTCGAGGAGCAGGACATCACTCGCGACGAGGACCTCCACCGCCGCTACTGGGAGCAGATCCCGGTCGTCCTCGTCGACGGCGAGCAGCACACCTTCTGGCGGGTCGACCCCGACCGGCTGCGCCGCGCGCTCACCGGCTGACCGCCGCCCACGCCCCGCGCACCCCTCCGTACCGCCGCCACCTGCCCCTGCCTGCCTGGGCCCGCACGTCGCCGGCGATCTTGCCCGAAAGGGCATGAAGCGAGGTCGGGTAGGATCGGGGGCGTTTTGTACGGCCGGGGGCGATGTGTGAGGAGCGTGCCGAGTGCCCTCGGTGGTGGTGGAGGCGGCCCGCGGCTTCGCGGTGGTCGACGTGGAGGCGACCGGGTCGTCGTCCCGCCGGCACCGGGTGGTGGAGGTCGCCGTCGTGCTGCTGGACCGGGAGCTCGGGGCCGAGGGCGAGTTCAGCACCCTCGTCGATCCGCAGGGCCCGGTCGGGCCGACGCACATCCACGGCATCGAGGCCGCGCACCTGGGCGGCGCCCCGCGGTTCGCCGGGATCGCCGCCCGGCTGATGGGGCTGCTGCGCGGCCGGGTGCTGGTCGGGCACAACGTGGGCTGCGACCGGGCGTTCCTGGCCGCCGAGTTCGCCCGGGTCGGGGTACGGCTGCCGGCGGTGCCGGAGCTGTGCACGATGCGGATGGCCGCCGAGCACTTCGCCGGCGCGCCCGTACCGTACGGACTGTCGCTGCACGCGTGCGCGCGGGCGCTGGGGGTGCCCGGGTGGCCGCCGCACACGGCGCTGGGCGACGCGCGCACCACGGCGGCGCTTTTCGGCCACTTCGTGTCCGAGACCGCTACGGTCGGCGGCGGCCCGGAGTCCGCCGCGGTGGCCGAGCGGTTGTCGCAGGCCGCGGGTGTGCGCTGGCCCGACGCCGGCGCTCTGCCGGGGTCCGCGGACGCCCTCTGGAAGCGCCGCAGCAACGTTTCGGCGGGCCAGAGTGTGCCCAATGTCCGTTGTGGGGGTGCGTGATGCCCATCACTTCCGCCCGGCAAATCGGACACCATCTTTGTGCACGCGTTCACAAAGACATAGCCTGGCGTGCACGGGGCGGCTCCAACGACCGTGGCCGCCCTCAGCCCAGCTCTACCCGCAGGAGCACCGTGGCAACTGGCCGATCGCACCGACCGGCGACCCGAAGCCGAGGGATTCCCGAGGCCACCGTCGCCAGGCTTCCGCTGTACCTGCGGGCGCTGACCGCTCTGTCCGAGCGCTCGGTGCCCACCGTGTCGTCGGAGGAGCTCGCCGCCGCAGCCGGGGTGAACTCGGCCAAGCTGCGCAAGGACTTCTCCTACCTCGGCTCGTACGGGACCAGGGGCGTCGGCTACGACGTCGAATACCTCGTCTACCAGATCAGCCGGGAGCTCGGCCTCACGCAGGACTGGCCGGTCGTCATCGTCGGGATCGGCAACCTGGGCGCCGCCCTCGCCAACTACGGCGGATTCGCCTCCCGCGGCTTCCGGGTCGCCGCGCTGCTGGACGCCGACGCCTCACTCGCCGGACGGCTGGTCGCGGGCCTGCCGGTACGGCACATCGACGAGCTGGAGAGCATCGTCGCCGACAACCAGGTGTCCATCGGCGTCATCGCCACGCCCGCCGGCGCCGCGCAGGAGGTCACCGACCGGCTGGTCGGCGCCGGGGTGACCTCGATCCTGAACTTCGCCCCGACCGTGCTGTCGGTGCCCGACGGCGTGGACGTACGCAAGGTGGACCTGTCCATAGAGCTGCAGATCCTCGCCTTCCACGAGCAGCGCAAGGCAGGCGAGACAGAGGGCCGCCAGGAGCCGGACGGGGACGTACCCGCCGTGATGCCCGCATGAGCGAGCGTAGCGAGCGAATGATCAAAAGGTGCGTCCAAGGCGAAGGCGAGCCCGAGCGTAGCGAGGGATGCGCATGAGTCTTCTTGTGGTCGGGCTGTCGCACCGCAGTGCGCCGGTCAGTGTGCTGGAGCGCGCCGCGCTCAGCGAGGACGCGCGCGGCAAGCTGCTCCTGGACACCCTCGCCGCCGAGCCCGCGAGCGAGGCCGTGGCGCTGTCCACCTGCAACCGCATCGAGCTGTACGCCGACGTCGACAAGTTCCACGCCGGCGTCGCCGAGCTGTCCACGCTGCTGGCCCAGCACAGCGGGGTCGGGCTGGAGGAGCTGACCCCGTATCTGTACGTCCACTACGAGGACCGCGCCGTCCACCACCTGCTGTCGGTGGCCTGCGGGCTGGACTCGATGGTCGTCGGCGAGGGCCAGATCCTCGGCCAGATCAAGGACGCGCTCGCCGTCGGGCAGGAGCTGCACACCGCGGGCAGGCTGCTCAACGACCTCTTCCAGCAGGCGCTGCGGGTCGGCAAGCGCGCCCACTCCGAGACCGGCATCGACCGCGCGGGCCAGTCCCTGGTCACCTTCGGCCTGGCCCAGCTCGCCCCCGCCACCGGCCCGCTGGGCGGCAAGCGCGCCCTGGTCGTCGGCGCCGGCTCCATGTCGTCGCTGGCCGCGGTCACGCTGGCCCGCGCCGGCGTCGCCCGGGTGACCATCGCCAACCGCACCCCCGAGCGCGCCGTCCGGCTCGCCGCCCAGCTCACCGAGCAGGGCACGCAGGCCCGGGCGGTGGGCATGGCCAAGCTCGCGACCGCGCTGCTGGACGCCGACGTCGTCGTGTCCTGCACCGGCTCCACCGGCCTGGTCCTCGGCGCCGACGACCTCAGCGCGGCAGGACCACTGGCCGTACTGGACCTGGCGATGCCGCGGGACGTCGACCCGGCCGGGCACGAACTGCCGAACGTGCACCTGGTCGACATCGAGTCGCTGGCCGCCGCGTCCGCCGACGCGCCCATGGCCGCCGACGTGGAGGCCGTCCAGGCGATCGTCGCCGAGGAGGTCGCCGCCTTCGGCGCCGCCCAGCGAGCCGCCCGTATCACCCCGACCGTGGTGGCGCTGCGCGCCATGGCCGCCGATGTCGTGGCGGGTGAACTCGCCCGGCTGGAGGGTAGGCTGCCCGGTCTGGACGACAAGCAGCGCGCGGAGATCGGCCAGACCGTGCGCCGCGTCGTCGACAAGCTCCTGCACGCGCCGACCGTGCGGGTCAAGCAGCTCGCGGGCGAGCCCGGCGGTGCCGGGTACGCCGACGCGCTGCGGGAACTCTTCGACCTCGACCCGCAGGCGGTCGCCGCCGTCAGCCGGGCCGAAACCCCCAGGCCCGCGGCCCGGGTGCCCAACCGAATCGAGAGCGGCAATGACTGACCCGGCGCACACCCCCCGCACCACCGACGCCCCGGCCCGCCGCCCCCTGCGGCTCGGCACCAGGCGCAGCAAACTCGCCATGGCCCAGTCCGGCATGGTCGCCCAGCAGGTCCGCGAGCTGACCGGACGCGACGTCGAACTCGTCGAGATCACCACCTACGGTGACGTCTCCCGCGAGAGCCTGGCCCAGATCGGCGGTACCGGCGTCTTCGTCTCCGCGCTGCGCGACGCGCTGCTCGCCGGGGACATCGACTTCGCCGTGCACAGCCTGAAGGACCTGCCCACCGCCGCCCCCGACGGCCTGACGCTGGCCGCCGTGCCGGTCCGCGAGGACCCGCGTGACGCGCTGGTCTCCCGCGGGGGCCGCACCTTCGGCACGCTGCCGGCCGGCGCGAAGATCGGCACCGGCTCGCCGCGCCGCATGGCGCAGCTCAACGCGTGGGCGCGGTCACACGGCCTGGACATCGAGACCGTCCCGATCCGTGGCAACGTTGACACCCGGATCGGGTACGTTACTTCCGGCAAGCTCGACGCCGTCGTGCTGGCCGCCGCCGGGCTGAACCGGATCGGCCGGCTCGCCGAGGCGACCGAGCTGATCGCGGCCGACATCGTGCTGCCCGCCCCCGGCCAGGGGGCGCTGGCCGTCGAGTGCGCCGCTTCTGACCCGGAGCTGGCCGCACAGCTCGCCGAGCTCGACGACCCGGGCACCCGGGTCGCCGTGACCGCCGAGCGATCCCTGCTCGCCGCCCTCGAGGCCGGCTGCAGCGCCCCCGTGGGCGCGCTGGCCGACCTCGTGGCCGACGGGCAGGCTACCGAGCTGCGCCTGCGCGGCGTCGTCGGCACCACCGACGGCACCGAGCTGGTGCAGATGTCCATCACCGGTCCCGCACCGGCGTCCGACGACGAAGCGCGTGCCCTCGGCCGTGAACTCGCCGCCGAGATGCTCGCCAAGGGCGCGGCCGGTCTTATGGGGGAGCGCACACCTTGAACCCCGCCGCCGTCGCTACGACCAACCCCGCGACCGACGCCGCCACGGCCCTGTCGCCCGGCACCGCCGCAAGCCCCGGCCCCGCCGGGCGGACCGCCAACGGTCACGTCACCTTCCTCGGTGCCGGGCCCGGTGACCCCGGGCTGCTGACCCTGCGCGCCGTCGAGGCGCTCGCCCTCGCCGACCTGCTCGTCGGCGACAAGAACGTGCTCGACGTCGTCCGCGCGCACGCCCGCGCGGACGTGCACACAGCCGAACCGGCCGCGGACGGCGAGGTGTTGGACACCACCGCCGTCGCCGATGCCGCTGCACAGCTTGTCATGACGTCCGCGCGCACCGGCAAGCGGGTCGTCCGCGCGGTCGCCGGCGATCCGGGCCTCGACTCCTGCGCCGCCGCCGAGATGCTCGCGTGCGCCCAGGCCGGCATCCCCTTCGAGGTCGTGCCCGGCATCGCCACCGAGGTCGGCGTGCCCGCGTACGCCGGGGTGCCGCTCAGCGGCGGGGTGCGCTTCGTGGACGCCGCGACCGCGTCGGCGGGCTGCTGGGGCGAGGTCGGCGCGAGCGACGCGACGCTGGTGGTCTCCACCACGCTGCAGACCGTCGCGGCTGCCGCCGCCGAGCTGATCGGCGCCGGACGGGGGCCCGACACCCCGCTGTCGGTCACCGTGGCCGGCACCACCACCCGGCAGCGCACCTGGACCGCGACGCTCGCGACCATCGCCGCCGAGCTGAAGGCCACCAAGGCGCTTCCCACGCCCGAGGGCCCCATCGCGGCCATAGCCGTGGTCGGTGAGCGCGCGGGCCAGCACGAGCACCTGTCGTGGTTCGAGACCAAGCCGCTGTTCGGGTGGCGGGTGCTCGTGCCGCGCACCAAGGAGCAGGCCGCCTCGCTCTCCGACCAGCTGCGCTCGTACGGCGCCGTGCCGCACGAGGTGCCCACCATCGCCGTCGAGCCGCCGCGCACCCCGCAGCAGATGGAGCGGGCCGTCAAGGGGCTGGTGACCGGACGCTACGAGTGGATCGCCTTCACCTCCGTCAACGCCGTCAAGGCGGTACGGGAGAAGTTCGAGGAGTACGGGCTGGACGCGCGGGCCTTCGCCGGGATAAAGGTCGCCGCGGTCGGCGAGCAGACCTCGCGGGCGCTCGTCGAGTTCGGCGTCAAGCCCGACCTGGTGCCCAGCGGCGAGCAGTCCGCGGCCGGGCTGCTGGAGGACTGGCCGCCGTACGACCCGGTCTTCGACCCGATCGACCGGGTGTTCCTGCCGCGCGCCGACATCGCCACCGAGACGCTGGTGGCCGGCCTGGTCGATCTGGGCTGGGAGGTCGACGACGTGACCGCCTACCGGACCGTACGGGCCTCCCCGCCGCCGGCCGACACCCGGGAGGCGATCAAGGGCGGCGGTTTTGACGCGGTGCTCTTCACGTCGTCCTCGACGGTGCGCAACCTCGTCGGCATCGCGGGCAAGCCGCACAACGTGACCGTCATCGCGTGTATCGGCCCGGCGACCGCCAAGACGGCCGAGGAGCACGGGCTGCGGGTCGACGTGATGGCTCCCGAGCCGTCCGTGCACGCCCTGGCCCAGGCCCTCGCCGACTTCGGCACGGCCCGCCGGGAGGCCGCGACGCTCGCCGGGGACCCGGTGACGAGGCCGAGCGAGCGCCGGCCGGGCGCCAGGCGGCGCGCGCGGGTCTGAGCGCACCTCTGCGAGGTGGGGTGCGTCTCAGGGGCGCGTGGGGGCACCCCCAGACGAAGCGCTGGGGGAGAACTGCGCGACCAGCCACTGACGACCAGGTGGCCCGGGCCGGACAGGTCCCCGTTCGTGGGGCGGTGGCGACCCGCGCCACGGCCGCGGCCGGTCGCGCGGTCTCCGCGTCCCGCCGGTAACCCCTGGCCCGGCGGCGCCGACTGCGCGTCGGGAAGAGCACCCCGCGGGCGGGCGTACCGTGGAAGGCATGGTGAGCTACGGCGAATTCCCGGGGGCGCGGCCCCGGCGGTTGCGGACGACCCCGGCGATACGGCGGATGGTCGCCGAGACGCGGCTGAGCGCCGCCGAGCTGATCCTGCCCGCGTTCGTACGCGAGGGCATCAGCGAGCCGCAGGCGATCTCCTCGATGCCCGGCGTCTTCCAGCACACCCGCGACACCCTGCGCAAGGCCGCCGCGGAGGCGGCGGCGGCCGGCGTCGGCGGCATCATGCTCTTCGGGGTGCCCGAGGTGAAGGACGCCGTCGGCAGCGCGGGCACCGACCCGGACGGCATCCTCCAGCAGGCCATCCGGGACGTCGTCTCCGAGGTCGGCGACGCCATGGTCGTCATGTCCGACCTGTGCCTGGACGAGTTCACCGACCACGGCCACTGCGGCGTCCTGGACGCCGAGGGCCGGGTCGACAACGACGCCACCCTGGAGCGCTACGCCGAGATGGCGCAGGTCCAGGCGGACGCCGGCGTCCATGTCGTCGGCCCCTCGGGCATGATGGACGGCCAGGTCGGCGTGGTGCGGGACGCGCTCGACGCGATCGGCAAGCAGGACGTGGCGATCCTCGCCTACACCGTCAAATACGCCTCCGCCTTCTACGGGCCCTTCCGGGAGGCCGTCAACTCCTCGCTCCAGGGCGACCGCAAGACCTACCAGCAGGACCCGGCGAACGCCCGGGAGTCGCTGCGCGAGCTCGCCCTCGACCTCGCCGAGGGCGCGGACATGGTCATGGTCAAGCCCGCGCTGCCGTACCTGGACGTGCTGACCAAGGTCGCCGCGGCGGTGGACGTGCCGGTGGCCGCGTACCAGATCTCCGGCGAGTACGCGATGGTCGAGGCGGCGGCGGCCAACGGCTGGATCGACCGGGACCGGGCGATCACCGAGACGCTCACCTCGATCCGGCGGGCGGGCGCGAACATGATCCTGACGTACTGGGCGACCGAGGTCGCGCAGCGCCTCTGAGCGTGCGGTCGCGGGCCCGGACCGGGGCTCGGGCTCGGCTTTGAGGCCCGGCTGCCCGGGCTCAGTCCCACCAGAAGCTCCACTGCGGGCTGCCCAGCACCTCCTCGGCCGCGTACTCCTCCAGCGAGCCGCAGCCCTGGTCCACGTTGTCCGGGCAGAAGGCGTAGTGCTCGGCGGCGACCGCCAGGGCCTCCTCGGGCGTACGGGGCGGGGCGGCGACGGACACCGTGAGGGTGTCGAAGCCGAGGGCGACGACGCGTATGCCGAAGCGGTCCTCCCAAGAGCGCAGCACCGCGGACAGCTTCGCCACGTCGTTCTCGTGGTTGAGCGGGCCGCTCCAGCCGATCGCGGCCGGTATGTCGGCGCTGCGGCGGGCCCGGACCAGGGCGATGTGCGCGTCGTCGAAGAGGGTGGCGACCAGGCCCTCGGCGGTCTCGGCGGCCCGCTCGTCCACATCCGCCTCCGGTACGCCGGCGGGGGCGAGCCCGGGCCAGGCGTCGTCGTCCTCCTCCGCGGCTTCGTCCGCGTCCGCGGGGGCCTGCGTGGGCTCGTCCTCCTCCGGGTCGCCCTCCAGGTCGTCCTCCGCGTCGTCCTGCCATGCCGCGCCGGTCCAGTAGTCGGCCAGCACCTCCTCGGCGTCGTGGTCGCCCGGGTAGGACATCCGCGCCGGGGCCAGATCCCACTCCGGCAGCCCGAAGCGCGCGAGGTCGATCAGCACCGGGTGCAGGCCCGCCGCCCGGGCCGGCAGCAGCGACCCCCACGCGTCGAGTTCCGCCTTCTCCTCGGCGATCCACAGCAGCGGTTCGTGCCACGGGCCGTCCGCCGTGTCGGCCACGAGACGCCCGGGCGGCAGGTGCAGGCCGAGAGCGGAGCCGGTCGGGTCGTCCGCGAGGGCCGGGAGGGGGTTGGGAAGCATCGCCATGGAACGGAACTGTAGGGGCAGGGTCCGACATCCGGGCCACCCCGCCCGCCTAGCGGGCCGGCGCTTTCGCCGCCGGGGTGAGCCAGTCCTTGAGCCGGCGTGCCAGCGGCTGCTCGACCAGCCGGTGGACGAGGTAGGAGGCCGCCAGCATGGCGCAGACCAGGCCGGTGACCAGGACGAGCGGCGGGACCCGGTCGTGGGCCTGGCGGATGACCTGCAGGCCGATGCCGTCGTGGATCAGGTAGAGCGGGTAGGTGAGCGTGCCCGCGACCGTCAGCCAGCGCCAGTTGAGGAACTCCAGCCTGCCGGTGGCGACCGCGACGAGCACCGCGTAGAAGACGGCGACGAGGGCCACCGACACCGTCCAGGAGACGGGGGTGACGGTGTGGCTCATGGCGTCCTGCACCAGCGTGACCAGCTGGAACTGGCCCTGGAGCCAGCTCGCCACGATCAGCAGCCACAGCTCGGGGCGCGGCCCGAAGCGGTACATCAGGTAGATGCCGATGCCGCCGATGAAGAAGGGCGCGTAGTCGGGCTCGACGACGATGGTCAGCAGCGTGTTGTGCGCGCGTTCGGCGAGGACGGCGGCGGCCATCCACACGACGCAGAAGGCCACCACCCGGCGGTAGTTCACGCCGAGCACCACGACGACCGCGAAGAGCATGTAGAAGCGCAGCTCCGCCCACAGCGTCCAGTACACGCCGTCGAGGTTCGGGACGCCCAGGCCGCCCTGCATCATCGTCGCGTTGGTCAGCACGTCGCTGACGCGCAGCGCCGAGTGCCCCGGGGTCAGCACCACCAGGGCCGTCGTCACGACGATCGCGAACCAGTACGCCGGGTACAGGCGGACGAAGCGCGACACGATGAACTGCCGCGGTGTGCGGTTCCAGCACGACATGCAGATCACGAAGCCGCTGATGAGGAAGAACAGATACACCCCGAGCCAGCCGTATACGGCGAAGCGGTGCGGGAGGGACTGCCGTACGGCGTTGCTGTCGACGCCCCATTCCTTCGCCGTGTCGTAGCTGACGTAGTGGTAGAGGACCACCATGAGCGCGGCCAGCAGCCGCAGCCCGTCGAGGACGTAGAGCCGCCGTCTGCCGGGGTGCCGTGCCGGGGGAGCGGTGGGGCGCTGCCCGGCGGTGGGCTGCGGGATGGGCGTGGGGAGCGTGACCTGGGAGGACGTCGTCAGGTCGTTGTCCGCGGGGAGCGCCATGTGGGGTTCCTGCCGTCCGCTCGGCTCGTCGTCGGCCCCCCAACCCGCGCGAAGTTACCGAGCGCAGGGGGGCATCCGGTGAACATGCCGTGAACGTCCCTGGCAGAACGGAACCTGTGTGCCTGCTTTGGCATCTGACGTCGAATACGGGCCGCGGGGCGGTGGGGTCACAGGCGCAGGATCACCAGGGCGGTGTCGTCCGTCGCACCGCCGGGCGGGAGGAGTTCGGCCAGGAGCGCGTCGGCCAGGCGTTCGGGGTCGGCGCCGTTGTGGCGGGTCAGGGAGGCGGCCAGGCGGGCGAGGCCGACGTCGATGTCCTCGTGGCGGCGCTCGATGAGCCCGTCGGTGTAGAGCACGAGCGTCGCGCCGGTCTCGAAGCCGACGCCGGCCTGCGGGCGCGGCTGGTGGAAGGGCCGGGCGCCCAGCGGCGGGTCGGTGGCCCGGTCGAGGAAGTCGACGGTGCCGTCCGGGTGCATCAGGGCGGCCGGCGGGTGGCCGGCGTTGCTGTACGCGAGGGTGCGGGCGCCCCAGTCGATGACGGCGTTGACGACGGTCGTGGACTGCGCGCCGGCCACCGACCTGGCGTACAGGCCCAGCGCGTCCAGCGCCTGCGCGGGGCCCTCGGTGACCCGGGCGGCGGCGCTCAGGGCGCTTCTGAGCTGGCCCATGACGCACGCGGCGGTCAGGCCGTGGCCGACGACGTCGCCGACGGCCACGGCGGTGCGGTCGCCGGGCAGGTCCACCAGGTCGTACCAGTCGCCGCACACATTGAGCGCGCCGACCGCGGGGTGGTAGCGGACCGCGGAGCGGTGGCCGACCGGGTGGGGCGCGGGCAGCAGCGCGGACTGCAGGGTGAGGGCGACCTCCCGCTCGTGGGCGTGGGCCCGGCGCAGCCGCGCGTTGATATCCTGGAGCTCGCGGGCCCGCATGTACAGCTCGGCCTCCAGCTTGCCGTGGCCGGCCGGGCCGCTGCCGCGGGCCTTCATGAAGGCGGTGACCTCCTCGACCCGGTGGGCGATGAGGGCGACCTCGCCGTCCTCGTCGAGGACGGGGGTGTTGATGATGCTCCAGTAGCGCTTCTGGAACGTGCCGGGGCGGTCGGGCATCTCGACGTCGTAGCGCTGGAGGGCGAGCGAGTCGCGCTCCCGGGTGCGCAGGACGTGCCGCAGCGAGGCGAGGAGGTTGACCGGGCCGTTGGCGGTGTGGGCGCGCTGCGGGCTGTCGGGGAAGACGTCGAAGACGTAGCGGCCGACGAGGTCGTCGAGGCTGTGGCCGGCCACTTGCAGATAGGCGTCGTTGGCGTCCAGGTAGCGCAGGTCCGGGGTGAACAGCGCGATGCCGGCGGGCAGCCGCTTGTAGACCGCCCGGTAGTCGATCCGCCGGTCGTCGCCGCCCGCTTCCGCCACGTGCCGTCCACCTGCCCTCGGTGCCGCCCTGACCCCACCATCGGACCACAGGTGGCGGCGGCCCGCCCGCCGAGCAGATCGGCGGGCGGGGCGGGGCCTCAGAGGCGGTCGGGGGTGCGGATGCCCAGCAGCGACAGGCCCTGCCGCAGGGTGCGGGCGGTCAGCTCGCACAGCAGCAGCCGGTTCTCCACCTGGGCCGGGCCGCCCTCGGCGGTGAGCACCGGGCACTGCTCGTAGAACGTCGTGAACAGCGACGCCAGCTGGTAGAGATACGACGCCAGGCGGTGCGGCTCGTACACCTTGGCGACCTCGGCCAGGGTGTCGCCGAACGCGTCCAGATGCAGGCCCAGCGCGCGCTCGGCGGGCTCCAGCGCCAGCTCCGGGTGCGCCGCGGCCCGCTGGTCCTGCGCGGCCTTGCGGAAGATCGACTGCGTACGGGCGTAGGCGTACTGGATGTAGACGCTGGTGTCGCCGTTGAGCGACACCATCCGGTCCAGGTCGAAGACGTAGTCCCGGCCCAGCGACGTGGACAGGTCGGCGTACTTGACCGCGCCGATGCCGACCTGCGTGCCGTTGGCGGTGATCTCCGCCTCGGTCAGGCCGATCTTCTCGCCCTTCTCCCGGACGACGGCGGTCGCGCGCTGCACCGCCTCGTCCAGCAGGTCCTCCAGCTTCACGCTCTCGCCGGCCCGGGTCTTGAACGGCTTGCCGTCCTTGCCGAGCAGCGTGCCGAACGGCAGATGCCGGGCGGTGACGCCGTCGGTGAGCCAGCCTGCCCTGCGGGCGGTCTCGAAGACCATCTTGAAGTGCAGCGACTGCCGCACGTCCACCACGTAGAGCAGCGTGTCGGCGTGCAGCACGCCCGTCCGGTTGCGGATCGCGGACAGGTCGGTGGCCGCATAGCCGTACCCGCCGTCGGCCTTGCGGACGATCAGCGGGACCGGCTCGCCGTCCTTGCCCTTGATGTCGTCGAAGAACACGCACAGCGCGCCGTGCGACTCCACCGCGACGCCGGACTTCTCCAGCAGCTCGCACGTCTCGGCCAGCATGTCGTTGTAACCGGACTCGCCGACGATGTCCTCGTCGCGGATCTCGATGTCCAGCTTGCGGTAGACGGAGTCGAAGTAGATCTTCGACTCGTCCACGAACCGCTGCCACAGCGCGACCGTCTCCGGATCGCCCGCCTGGAGATCCACCACCCGGCGCCGCGAGCGCTCCTTGAACGCCTCGTCGGACCGGAACAGCGCGCCCGACGCCTTGTACAGCCGGTCGAGCCGGGACATCGACGCCTCGCCCGCGTTCGCCTCGTGCTCGCTGTGGTCCAGCTCGTGGGGGTGCTCGATCAGATACTGCACGAGCATGCCGAACTGGGTGCCCCAGTCGCCGATGTGGTGCCGGCGGACGACCTGCTCGCCGCCGAACTCCAGGATCTGCACGATCGCGTCGCCGATCACGGACGAGCGCAGGTGGCCGACGTGCATCTCCTTCGCCACATTCGGCTGCGCGTAGTCCACGACGGTGATGCCGGGCTTGTCCGTGAAGGGCACGCCGAGCCGGTCGTCGGCGGCGCGGGCCGCGACATTGCGGGTGATGGCGGCGTCCGACACCGTGATGTTGAGGAAACCGGGGCCCGAGACCTCCACGGCGGCGATCACGTCGCCGTCCGCACCGGGGCCCTGCGCCGGCAGCGCCTCGACGACCTGGGCGGCCAGCGCCTGCGGATTGGTCTTGGCCCGCTTGGCCAGGCCCAGCACCCCGTTGGCCTGGAAGTCGGCCCGGTCGCTGCGTCGCAGCAGCGGGTCGGCGCCGACGGCCGACGGCACGGCCGCCGCGAGGGCGGCCGAGACACGCTGCTGGAGCGAGGCGGAGAGGGAAGCGACCGAAGCCATGAAAGGTGCCGTTTCGTGTGTCGGGATCGGGGGCGGTTCAAAGGTGTGGCCGTGGGGCCGCCTTGAAACCTAGGGTTCAACCGTCCCAGTCTCCCACGGCCGCCGGTCGGGGCGAGCGGGTTATCCACAGGGGGCGCGTGGGACGGCCGGTTGTCCACAGGGCGGGCGTGGCGGGGAGCGCGGGTCTGGGAGACTGGAACGGCCGGGGCGCCTCAGGGGCGGCCCCGCGGACCAGGAAGGAACGAGCCGTGGCTGGCAGCACCGAGACCGACTGGGTCTCCCGTTTCGCGGACGACGTCATCGCCGAGTCGGAGCGCCGCGCACCCGGGAAAACCGTCGTCGTCGCGTCCGGCCTCAGCCCCTCCGGCCCGATCCACCTGGGCAACCTGCGCGAGGTCATGACACCCCACCTGGTGGCCGACGAGATCCGCCGCCGCGGACACGAGGTGCGGCACCTGATCTCCTGGGACGACTACGACCGGTACCGCAAGGTGCCGAACGGCGTCGCGGGCGTCGACCCGTCGTGGGCCGAGCACATCGGCAAGCCGCTGACGTCGGTGCCGGCGCCCGCCGGCTCGCCGTACCCGAACTGGGCGGAGCACTTCAAGGCCCAGATGGCGGCCTCGCTCGCCGCGCTCGGCGTCGCGTACGACCCGATCAGCCAGACGGCGCAGTACACCTCGGGCGCCTACCGCGAGCAGATCCTGCACGCCATGCGGCACCGCGCCGACATCGACGCGATCCTCGCGCAGTACCGCACGAAGAAGGCGCCCGCCAAGCAGAACCAGCAGAACAAGCCGCTGGACGAGGCGGAGATCGCCGCGGCGGAGGGCTCCGGCGCCGCCGCCGAGGACGACGGCAGCGGAAGCGGCTCGGCCTACTACCCGTACAAGCCCTACTGCGTGGAGTGCGGCAAGGACTTCACCACCGTCACCGCCTACGACGACAAGACGACCGAGCTGACGTACACCTGCACGTGCGGCGCCGGCGAGACGGTGCGGCTGAGCGAGTTCAACCGCGGCAAGCTGGTGTGGAAGGTCGACTGGCCGATGCGCTGGGCGTACGAAGGCGTGGTCTTCGAGCCGTCCGGCGTCGACCACAGCTCGCCCGGCTCGTCCTTCCAGGTCGGCGGGCAGATCGTCGGGCCGATCTTCGGCGGGGAGCAGCCCATCGGGCCGATGTACGCCTTCGTCGGCATCTCCGGGATGGCGAAGATGTCCTCCTCCAAGGGCGGGGTGCCGGTGCCCGAGGACGCGCTGCGGATCATGGAGCCGCAGCTCCTGCGCTGGCTGTACGCGCGGCGCCGCCCCAACCAGTCCTTCAAGATCGCCTTCGACCAGGAGATCCAGCGGCTCTACGACGAGTGGGACGCGCTGACGCGCAAGGTCGAGGACGGCACGGTGCTGCCCGCCGACGCCGCCGCGTACTCCCGCGCCGTCGGCACCGCCGCCGGTGAGCTGCCGCGCACCCCGCGGCCGATGCCGTACCGGACGCTGGCGTCGGTCGCCGACATCACCGCCGGGGCGCAGGCGCAGACGCTGCGGATCCTGTCCGAGCTGGACCCGGAGCGCCCGCTGGCCTCGCTGGACGAGGTCCGGCCGCGGCTGGACCGGGCCGAGGCGTGGATCACCACCCAGGTGCCCGCCGAGCAGCGCACGGTGGTGCGGGCCGAACCCGACACCGAGCGGCTGGCGGCGCTGGACGACAGCGACCGCGGGGCGCTGAAGCTGCTGGCCGACGGGCTGGCCTCGCACTGGTCGCTGGACGGGCTGACGACGCTGGTCTACGCGGTGCCGAAGATCCAGGCGGGCCTGGCGCCGGACGCCAAGCCCACACCGGAGCTGAAGGTCGCCCAGCGGTCGTTCTTCGCGCTGCTGTACGAGCTGCTGGTCGGCCGCGACACCGGGCCGCGGCTGCCCACCCTGCTGCTCGCGGTGGGCCAGGACCGGGTCCGCACCCTGCTGGGCTTCGGCGGCTGAGCCTCCCGGCCCGTACGGAGCCCGCCCGCGCCGGCGGCCGGGCAGGCTCCGTACGGGCGTTTTTCGGCGGCCGGGCGGGTGAGAAACGCGAGGTGTGGGCGTCGCGGGCGCGGCCGGGAGGGACTCATAGGTTCCCTTTTGCCGGACCGCTCGATGGGAGCCCTGCCGTATGCCCCGCCTCACCACGCGCCTCGCCGCGTCCGTCACCGCCGCGGCCGTGGTGGCCGCGCCCGTCCTCCTCGCCGCCGGGACCGCGTCCGCGGCGCCCGTCGTCCACCAGCGGGTCACCGCCGCCCAGCTCGGCCCGCAAGGCCCCTGGCTGCGCCTCCAGGACGACCCGGGCAACGCCGGGCGCCCCTTCGGCGTGCAGGAGGTCTCGCCGTTCGCCGACCCGGTGCGCTTCAACGGCAGCCTCCACCTGTCCGTCGCCGGCGCCCCCCAGGCCCAGCAGTCGCAGGCCGCGCACTACTACAGCCAGGTCGTGCCGTTCAGCGCGATCGGCGCGAGCACCCTGTCGTACGACATGTACGTGCGCAGCTGGACCTCCACGCCCTCCGCGATCCCCTACGGCGCGAACCTGCAGCTGCCCGGCTTCTGCCAGGGCGCCTTCACCACGCTCAGCTTCCAGCCGCAGCTGGCCACCGACACGCAGGGCCGCACCGGCGCCGTCGCCGACACCTGGCGGCACTTCGACGCCGGCGGCGCCGCCCTGTGGCGCACCTCCCGCGCGGTCGGGCCGTTCGCGGCCGGCAGCGACCACCCGTTCAGCGACTACGCCACCACCTGCAACGCCGCCACCGACGGGGCGATCGGCGTGATCGCCAACGTCGGGCGGCTCGGCGACGCGAGCGCGAGCCTGGACACCTACGTCGACAACCTCACCGTCAACGGCACGGTCTACGACTTCACCGTCGACGGCGTCGCGAAGGGCCGTATCAGCGTCACCGGCAACCCCGGGACCCCGGGCAAGCCCACCGGCCCCGGCACGTGGGGCATGCCGGACACGCCGCCGGCCCGGGTCGGCAGCGCGGACACCGCGTCCGCCGTGCGCGGCGGTGGCGGCGGCGGGGGTGGCGGTGGCGGCCAGCCCTGCTCGCTCCAGGGCACCATCACCTTCACCAGCCCGGCCGACGGCCCGTACTACAGCCAGGTCGGCACCCGGCTGGTGCTGTCCGGCCCCGGCGGCCTCACCCCCGGCGACGTGACGGTGACCGCCAACGGCTCGCCCGTCACGCTCACCTCGGGCACCGGCGGCACGCTCACCGCCGACATCACCCCGCCCTCCGCCGTCGACCTGGCGCCCGGCGGCACCTACAGCACGCCCTTCACCGTCACCTGCGTGGCCGGCGCTCCCGGCCCCGTCACGGTGACCGCGGAGCTGCTGGCGCAGGGGTACGAGCCGCTCCAGCCGACGGGCGTCATCGCCCGCCCGTAGCACCGCCCTTGGCGGCACATGCCGAAGGCCCGCGCGGACCGTGTCCGCCCGGGCCTTCGGCCTGTCCGCCGCTCGGCCACCGGCTGTCCGCGCCGGGGCTTGCGTCCTCGGGCTTTACGGGATGTGCTCGGTGTCGGCCTCCGACTGGAAGCGGTAGCGCATGTCGCGGATCGTCGCGACCAGGTCCCGCTCCTCGGGGGCCGTGCCGCCGTAGAGGCTCGGCAGGTAGCGGGCGAACTGCCGGGCGTTGGGGAAGTGGCCCTGCTCGCGGACGTACTGGCGGTACGCGGCGAAGTACGCCTCCTCGACGGAGACGCCCTCCGGGATGTCCAGCGCGGGTGCGGGTACGGGGGCCGGCTCCGCATCGGGCTCGGCGGCCGGCTCGGGCTGCGGGGCCTGGGGCTGGGGAGCCTGCGCCTGGGGCTGGAACTGAGGCTGCGGCTGCGGCTGCTGGGCCGGTACGGGCTGCTGGGCGTGCGCCGGGTACTCCTCGGCGCGCGGGCCCGGGATCGTACGGCCGAGGTTGCCGTTCACGCCGTTCACAGCGCCCGCGCCGTTCACGCCCGCGCCGCCGCCCAGCGGCCGGGTGCGCTCGGGCCCGGACGGCACCATGACCTGCGCCACCGGCTCCGGCTCCGCCGCGGGGCCCTGCGGCACACCGCCCGGGCCGACCTGCTGCGGCAGCTGCTGGGAGGCGAACCAGGGGCTGTCGTGGTTGCCGGCCTGGAACTGCTGGAGCTGGGCCTGCTGCTGGTCGTAGGCGTACCGCGGGTCGTACCTGGGGTCGTAGCGCGGGTCGAAGTTCGGGTCGTAGCGCGGGTCGAACCGCGGGTCGTACGGGTGGCCGTACACCTGCTCGGCGTACAGCGGCTCGGGGATGTCCGCGGGCTCGGCGTGCTGCGGCTCGGCGGCGGGGGAGGCGGCGGGCGAGGCCGAGGCGGCGGCACCGGCCACCGCGGCGGGCACGCCCGCTGCTGCCGGCCCCGCCGTCACCGCGGGCGTCGCGCCCTCGGCAGCGGCGGCCTCCTCCGCGACGGCCTGCCCCGCGGTCAGCTCCATCGCCCCCAGCGGCTCGATGCCGGCCGCCGCGAGCCCTGCGTCGCCCGTCTCCGACAGCGGCACGCCGTACTTCGCCAGCCGCAGCGGCATGATCGCCTCGACGGGCGCCCTGCGGCGCCACGCGACGCCGTAGCGGGCCCGCAGCCGCGCCCGGTAGACCAGCCGGTCCTGCTCGCGCCGGATGACCTCCTCGTACGACCGCAGCTCCCACAGCTTCATGCGCCGCCACAGCCGGAAGGTGGGGAAGGGCGCGAGCAGCCAGCGGGTGAAGCGGACGCCCTCCATGTGCTTGTCGGCGGTGATGTCGGCGATCCGGCCGATCGCGTGCCGCGCGGCCTCCACCGACACCACGAACAGCACCGGGATGATCGCGTGCATGCCCACGCCCAGCGCGTCCGGCCAGGCCGCGGCGCCGTTGAAGGCGATGGTCGCGGCGGTCAGCAGCCACGCGGTCTGCCGCAGCAGCGGGAAGGGGATCCGCAGCCAGGTCAGCAGCAGGTCCAGGGCGAGCAGCACGACGATGCCCGCGTCCACGCCGATCGGGAAGACGTTGGCGAACCAGCCGAAACCTTTGTGCAGTGCGAGCGTGCGCACGGCGGCGTAGGAACCGGCGAAGCCGATGCCGGCGATGATGACGGCACCGGTGATGACCACCCCGACCAATATGCGGTGAGTCTTGGTCAAACGTATCGCGGCCACCCGCGACCCCTCCTGCGACTCGGCAACTGGCCGCCCCAGCCTGCCACACCCGGATGTCGGCCGGACGGCGTTCCCGGCCGGACAAACGTACGGATTGGCGCCGGATTACGGACGGGCGGGGCGGGGTTTGTTACGCGTTCGCCGCCGCGATCGCCGCGACCGCGTCCTTGGCGGCGCGCAGCGCCCCGCTGTCGACGTCGGCCGCGGTCGGGTTCTTCTTGCCTTCGAGGCCCGCGCCGTTGTACTCGACGATCACCACGACGTTGCCGGTACGGGCCAGGAGCGTGGCGTTCTGCGAGGTGACCTTGACGACGGTGGCCTTCGCGGCGACCGTCGTGGCCTGGTCGCCCACGCCGGTGACCGCGGTGGTGGCGGCGCCCGGCGTCTTGCCCAGGGTGGCGACCTGGCCGGCGAACCGTTCCTTCGCCTGGTCCTCGGCGGAGGAGGTCGGCGTGGCGTCGAAGCGCTGGAGGGTGACGGCGAGCCAGCGGTACTGGTAGCCGTCCGCGCCGTTGCCGGTCCAGGAGCAGCCGCTGCGGGTGTGGTCGGCGGCGTCGGCGTCGGTCGGTGTGCCGGCTGCGGACTTCGCCTTGGGGACGAGCGCGGTGACGGTGGCCTTGCCGACGGAGGTGCAGGCGTCGGGGAGGGTCGCGAACTTGCCCGGGGCGGGGGTCCGGGTCGCGCTCTGCCCGGCGGAGGTGCTTGTGGCGCCGGTGCTCTTGCCGTTCGTACCGGCCGTGGTGCTTTTGCCGGCGGAGCTCGAGCCGGAGCCGGAGCCCGAACCCGAGCCTGAATCGGAGCCGCCGGAGGAGCAGCCGGCGAGCAGCAGCGCGGGGACGGCCGCGGCGCACGCCAGCAGCAGGGCCCGGCGCGGTGCGGTGCGTCGTCGTTCCATGGTCCCGGGATCCAGTCCTCGTGCGGGGTGCCTGTACGGCCGTTCGGCCCTCCACCCTAAGGGGTCGCCGGTGGGCGCCCCGGACGTCGGCTGCTCAGCCCTCGACCTTCTTCTCCAGCTGCTGGGCCACCTTTTCGGTGTCTTCTTGCAGGTCAGCCGGTTGCGGCGGGGCGGTGGCGGCGGGCGGGGCGGCCTGGCCGTAGTGGATGGTCACCAGGACATTGGCGGTCCGGAAGACCAACGTCACATCGCGGCGCGCGCCGCTCTTGGGCTGCTTGACGGTGTCGTAGATGAAGGCGGCGTTGCCGACGTCCGTCAGCCGGCGCGGGCCGTAGTCCTTGCCGGCGGTGTCGCTGCCGCCGCCGTCACCGGTGCCGCCGGTGCCGTTGTCGCCGGGGCCGGTCGAGGTGCCGGGGCCGTCGGTGCCGCCGGGGGTGGCGGACGTCGGGGTGCTCGTCGGGGTGGAGGTGCTCGCGGGCGGGGACGTCGTCGCGCCGGGCAGCGGCAGCGGGGGGATCTGGGCGTCGGCGACCTGCTGGTCGTACTGCGTCTTGGCCTCGACCTCGTCGCTGACCGCCGGGTCGTAGGAGACGACCCGCTCCATGTCGATCACCAGCGAGCGGTCGGCGCCGTCCGGCCCCTTGGCCTGCCAGCTGCACCCCACCCGGCGGTCGGTGTCGTACGTCAGCGACTCCGTGCCGTCGTAGGTCCTGGCGCCCGGGACCAGGGCCTTGAGCGTGTCCAGGTCGACCGCGATGCACGGCTGCGGCAGCGTTTTGTACTTGCCGGGCGGGGCGGACGCCAGATCCTCGTCGCCGGAGAGCTGCGAGGACTTGTCGTCGTTGCCGTCGCCGGTCGAGCCGCCGCCCGTGCAGCCGGCCAGCGTGCCGAGCACGCCCACCGCCACGGCGAGCGCCAGCGCGCCCAGCGCGGCCTGCGGCCTTCGCGTGGACCGCGCTGCGCGGAGCCCTTGCCTCACGTGCCGCCTCTCGATCGGATGTGCCATGCGGTGGTCCCTGCGCGGTAAATCCTTGGCGCGCTTGAGCGAACCCTGGACACAATGTCTACCGCACGCAGCGCGGAAACCACCCGCGGGGGTGGGTTTATCGGGTGACGCGTAGCTCTTTTCGGCATTTTTACCGTATCCGGTGAATATCCCCTTTGTGCGCTCTGGGTAGAGATCAAGGTCGAGGAGGTCAAGGGGGCCGCCATGTCGTACACCGAAGTACCCGGGATCAAGGTCCCCATCCGCATGTGGGCCGACCCGGCCACCGTCGAGAGCGGCGCGATGCAGCAGCTGCGCAACGTCTCGTCGCTGCCGTGGGTCAAGGGCCTCGCGGTGATGCCCGACGTCCACTACGGCAAGGGCGCCACGGTCGGCTCCGTCATCGCCATGCACGGCGCGGTGTGCCCGGCGGCGGTCGGCGTCGACATCGGCTGCGGCATGAGCGCGGTCAAGACCTCCCTGACCGCGAACCACCTCCCCGGCGACCTCTCCCGCCTGCGCACGCGAATCGAACAGGCCATCCCGGTCGGCCGCGGCCTCCACCCCGACCCCGTCACCCCGTCCGACATCCCCGGCCTGCCCACCACCGGCTGGGACGCCCTCTGGTCCCGCTTCGACGACCTGGCGGAGGCGGTGCACTTCCGTGCGGAACGGGCGGCCCAGCAGATCGGCACGCTCGGAAGCGGAAACCACTTTCTGGAAGTTTGCCTGGACGAATCCGGTTCCGTGTGGCTGATGCTGCACTCGGGCTCGCGCAACATCGGCAAGGAGCTCGCCGACCACCACATCGGGCAGGCGCAGAAGCTGCCGCACAACCAGGGCCTGGTCGACCGGGACCTCGCGGTCTTCGTCGCGGACACCCCGGAGATGGCCGCGTACCGTAACGACCTGTTCTGGGCGCAGGAGTACGCCAAGTACAACCGCGCGCTGATGATGGGGCTTCTGCAGGAGGTGGTGCGCAAGGAGTTCGCGAAGGCGCGCGTCACCTTCGACCAGGTGATCTCCTGCCACCACAACTACGTGGCCGAGGAGCGCTACAACGGCCTGGACCTGCTCGTCACCCGCAAGGGCGCGATCCGCGCGGGCAGCGGCGAGTACGGCATCATCCCCGGCTCCATGGGCACCGGCTCCTACATCGTGCGCGGCCTCGGCAACACCGCGGCCTTCAACTCCGCCTCCCACGGCGCCGGCCGCAAGATGAGCCGCACCGCGGCGAAGAAGCGCTTCACCACCCGCGACCTGGCCGACCAGACCCGCGGGGTGGAGTGCCGCAAGGACTCCGGCGTCGTCGACGAGATCCCTGGCGCGTACAAGCCGATCGAGAAGGTCATCGACCAGCAGCGCGACCTCGTCGAGGTCGTGGCGAAGCTCAAGCAGGTCGTCTGCGTCAAGGGTTGATCCCTGCCCGTCCGGCACATACGCCGGGCGGGCGTACGGCCGCCGCCCTCAGGCGCGAGCAACGGCCGTAGGGGCGCCGGGCGTTGACGGGGCTGGTGGGGCGTGTTATTCACTTGGGGCGCACCCTTTGGACTAGACCATCTAGGCAAGGGAACCCCCCACCATGAGCTATCGATCGAAAGTGCTCGCGGCTGTCAGTGCCGCGGGTGTTGCCGGTGCCGTCGGGGTGCTGGGCGCGCCCGGGGCGGTGGCGGCGGCGTCGGGTGCCATTACGGGGCTCGGCGGCAAGTGTGTGGACGTCGCCGCCGCTTCGACGGCGAACGGCACGCATGTGCAGCTGTACGACTGCAACGGGACGTCCGCGCAGAGCTGGACCGTCGGGAGCGCCGACAACACCGTGCGGGCGCTGGGCAAGTGCATGGACGTCGTCGGCGGTTCGACGGCGAGCGGGGCCAAGGTGCAGCTGTACGACTGCAACGGCACGGCCGCGCAGGCGTGGACGTACAGCGGCGGGCAGTTGGTGAACGCCGGGTCGGGCAAGTGCCTGGACGCCACCGACAAGTCCTCCGCCAACGGCAACCAGTTGCAGATCTGGACGTGCACGGGCGCGTCCAACCAGCAGTGGACGCTGCCCGGCGGGGGCTCCACACCGCCCGGCGGCGGGCTCGACACCGGGGTGGCGCCCGGCGGGAACTTCGACCTCGGGGTGTGGGAGCTCCAGGAGCCGGTCGGCTCGCCCGGGTCGCCCACCACGATCTCCTCCTCGCGGCTCCAGGGCGCCGGCGGCTTCCAGGACTCGTACTTCTACACCGACGGCTCCGACGGCGCCATGACGTTCTGGGCCCCGGAGAAGGGCGTCACGACGCCGAACTCCAACTACGCGCGCTCCGAGCTGCGGGAGATGAACCGCAACGGCAGCGCCGCCGACTGGTCGCTGGCCGGCACGCACCGGCTGAGCGCGACGCTGCGGGTGGTGTCGGTGACCTCCAACGTGTGCGTCGGCCAGATCCACCTCGGCTCGGGCGGCAGCTCGACCAAGCCGCTCATCGAGCTCTACTACCACTCCAACGGCGACATCGTCGCGGGCGTGGAGAACTCGCCCGACGGCGGCCAGACCACGCACACCGTGGGGCATGTGGCCGTCGGCACCAAGTGGAGCTACACGATCGGCGTCTCCGGCGGCAACACGATCGACCTGACGGTCAACGGCAGCGTCACGCACTACGCCATCCCGTCGTCCTTCAACGCCTACAAGCAGTACTTCAAGGCCGGCTCCTACAACCAGTCCTCCTCCAGCAGCACCACCAACGGCGCCCGCGTCGCCTTCTACGCGCTCTCCGTCACCCACAGCTGACGGCGGGCGGCACATCCGGCGGGCCGGGGGCCGCACAACGGCCCCGGCCTGCCGGGCAGTTCAGCCGGCCTGGCGCGCCGGTGCGGCGGAGCCGAAGATGTCCACGGCGTGGTAGTAGGTCCAAGCCGTCGAGTCGCAGGCCGTCTTCGTGGCCCCCGAGTAATTCGCGCAGACCCGCTTGAGGTCGGCGTAGAGCATGTTGTCCAGCCGGGCCTTGTTGGCGCTGAAGGTGCCGGCCTTCTTGTAGTTGCGGTAGCCGAAGTCGTGGCGGGCGCAGGCGGTCTTGAAGGGGAAGCCGAACGGGTTGTCGGGGGAGTCCGAGCAGTAGTCCGTCGACCAGTCGAAGCCGTACGCGGCCCACGCCGCCTGGTTGTTGCGGGCGGCCAGCCAGGAGTTGTAGCTCGCGGCGCTGGTCTGCGTCCAACTGCTCAGGACCTGGGGCTTGTCGGCGGGGGCGGCGGCGCCGGCGGGCGCGGCGACGGCGAGGACGGCGGGCACGGACAGCACGGCGGCGGCGAGCGGGAGGGCGATACGGCGGCGGCTGCTTCGGGTGCTTCGGCCGCTTCGGCTGCTCGGGCTGCTGCTTCCGGTGCGGGGGCTGCGGATGCTGCTGCGGCGCATGGGAACCTCCGGACGGTGGTGGGGGGTTGGCGCGGTGCGGCGGTCTGCGTGCGTGGGGCGGTTCACCCGCGGGTGATCCAACGGGGCGGGAGTGACGCGGGCGTCTACGCGCGAAGACCGGTGCACGAATAATTCCCGGCGACTACGCGCCGGTAACCACCGGGGAGGGTGAATCCGGGGGAGATTGACATGACGTCAGGGGGAGGACATGCCGCGGGGGCGCGCCGCCGTCCGCGGGCGCCCCCGGGTTACAGGGCAGGGGTGCGGGAGCTACTGCACGCGGTGGACCTTGTAGTTGGACGCCTGGGCGCGCGGGCGCAGCACCAGCAGGTCCACGTTGACGTGGGAGGGGCGGGTGACGGCCCAGCACACGGTGTCGGCGACGTCGTCGGCGGTCAGCGGCTCGGCGACGCCCGCGTAGACCGCGTTCGCGCGCTCGGCGTCGCCGCGGAAGCGGGTGAGGGCGAACTCCTCGGTCTTGACCATGCCGGGCGCGATCTCGATGATCCGCACCGGGTGGCCGTTGAGCTCCAGCCGCAGCGTCTCGGCGATGACATGGGCGCCGTGCTTGGCGGCCACGTAACCGCCGCCGCCCTCGTACGTCGCCAGGCCCGCGGTCGAGGAGAGCACGACGATCGTGCCGTCGCCGGAGGCGCTGAGCGCCGGCAGCAGGGCCTGCGTGACGTTGAGCACGCCCAGCACGTTCACCTCGTACATCGCGCGCCAGTCCGCCGGGTCGGCGGTCGCGACCGGGTCGGTGCCGACGGCGCCGCCGGCGTTGTTGACCAGGACGTGCAGCGGCGGGAATTCGCCGAGGTCGGTGGCGAAGGCGTCGACGGCGGCCCGGTCGGTGACGTCCAGGGCGTGCACGGACACGCTGCGGCCCGCCTGCGTCAGCTCCGCCGCGAGGGCGTCGAGCCGGTCGGTGCGGCGGGCGGTGAGCACCACGTGGAAGCCGGCCTCGGCGAGCTTGCGGGCGGTGGCGGCACCGATGCCGCTGCTCGCGCCGGTGACCACTGCGGTACGGGTGCTCATGTCGCTGCCTCTCGCGGGACGGGGGTGCGTACGGCTCGGGTTCTGCGTCGTCTTCTGCGGTCGTCGTGCGTGGTGCGTGGTGCGTCGTGCGTTGTGCGTCTTGCCGCAGCATATGCCGCGGGGTGCGCGGCTCTTACGCCGGTACGGCGGTGTGCGCGCGTGCGCCTATTGCCGCGGGTTCCGGGCGTACGGGCAGGTCAGGACGCGGCCAGCGCCCGCAGCATGACCCGCTGGTCGAAGGCGAGCAGCGACACGGTGGCTGCGCACATTGCCACGGCGAGGCCAATGTGCGCGGCCTCGGACGTCGCCTGCATGCCGACCGCGCCGAGCGCGAGGTGGACGCCGACGCGCAGGGCGATCAGGCCCACCGCGAGCTTGCGGGTGCGCTTGCCCTTGATGATCGCCTTGGCCATCTTCAGCCGGCCGCGCAGGACGGTACGGGCCAGGACGAGGTTCACCACGCCGAAGACCACGAGCAGCATCCAGGCGTCGGGGTGCGTCTTGATGATGTCGTAGGACGCGCCCATCACGCCCTCGAAGGCGAAGAACCAGACGGGGATCGGGGTGAAGCCGGCCGCCTGGGCGGCGTCCTTGGTCGTGAGGGCCGCGGCGGGGGCCGGCATGGTCTGTGCCTCGGTGATTGCCATGGGAAGAGCATCGCCGGGGGCGGGGGTGCGGCGGCAGAGTCGTCCGTCCGGACTCCGGCATGACAGATGTCACTGCTTCGGCCCGTGCGCCCGCGCCGCCCTCTCCTGCCGCCGGCCACGCAACGGGCCGTATGTCCTGACGTCCTGACTCGTGCGCCCGAGCCGATCGTGCGCGCCGAAAGCGCTGGTCGCGCCGCATTGTCAGACCCCCGGTGCACAATTCGGACCAGGCGGGAGCGGAGAGGAGCGCGTGGATATGCGGAAAATCATCCTGGCGATGTCGGTGTCGCTCGACGGTTTCATGGAGGGCCCGCGTCGGGAGATCGACTGGCATCTCGTGGACGACGAGCTGCACCGCTACTTCAACGACCGGCTCCGCGGCATGGGCGGGTTTCTCAGCGGCCGGGTGACCCATGAACTCATGGCCGATTACTGGCCGGCCGCCGACGAGGATCCGGCCGCGCCGGAACCGGTCCGGGAATTCGCCCGTATCTGGCGGGAGATGCCCAAGATCGTCTATTCGCGCACCCTCGCGGCGGGCCCCGCGCAGTGGAACACGACGGTGGTGCGCGAGGTCGTCCCCGCCGAGGTCGAGGCGCTGAAAGTCGAGCCGGGCGGTGATCTGGCCCTCGGCGGCGCGGACTTGGCCGCGGCCTTCGCCGCGCACGACCTGGTCGACGAGTATCTGGTCTATGTGCACCCCGTGCTGCTCGGCGCGGGCAAGCGGCTCTTCCCGCAGGCCGCGGATCGCACGTCCTTGCGACTGCTGGAGAGCAGGGCGTTCGGGAACGGGGTGGTGCTGTTGCGTTACGCGCGGGATCGCGGCTGAATCCGCGGTTCATCAGCATGGCGGGGGCTTCGCCGGAATTGGGCGGGCGATCTTTTCGAAAGCCTCACAAGTGCGCCCCAGTGCCTTCTGTCGCTGCTGTTAACGTTTTGCGGTCACCCGGACGGACGGCAGCACAGAAAGCTGTGACCCGAAACATGGACTACTGCTACGGATGCCGACGCAACCTCAACGGGGCGCTGGTATGCCCGGGTTGCGGGGCCTATGCGCCGGATATCGCACCGCCCGACCCGGCTCCGCGTGAGGCGGGGGTGTCGTCATATGCGCAGTTGGCGGGATATCCGGCCCACCCGGAGTACACCGAGTACACCGCGTACGCGGAGCACACGGAATACGCGACATATCCGGAGTACGGGGCCGGCCCCGTATACCCGGAGCGCGGGCGGATGGCGCTCGTGGCCGAGCCCCCGCCGCCGCAGGCTCCGCAGCCGGCCGAGGACGCCGCCGCGGAGGCCGAGGAGCCGGCCGCCGGGTCCGGCACCGCGGTGGTCGCGGTGCTGCCGCGCGGCGCCGGGCGGGCGGCGCGGCGGCAGGCGCAGGTGCGGTGGCGCAAGAACCGCCGCAGGGCGGTTGCCGCGACCGCGGTCGCGCTGGCCGGCGGCGGCCTGACGATCGCCGCGATGCCGGGCGGTGGCTCCGGCGCCCGCTCCACCGCAGCGGAGGCCCCGGACACCCCGGTCGGCGACACCCTGCCCACCGCGCCCTCCGCGGGCACCGCACCGCAGTCCGGCACCGGCGCCGACACCAGTACCGACGCCGCCGCGCCCGCCCCCGCGACGGCCGCCCCGCGCCACGCGGGCCGCCCCGCCCCGCCGCACCCCGCGGCCACGGCGACGCCGGGCGGCACGACGTCCATCCCGGTCGTCCCGCGCGGCGTCGCCGTACAGCAGGCGTCGGCCAGCGCGCCGGTGGACCAGCCGGTCACCGCCCCGCCCGCCGCCCCGCCGGCCACCACCGCCCCGGCCCCGCAGCAGCCTCCCGCGGCCACCCCGCCGCCGGCCGCCACGCAGCCGACGACCCCGCCGCCCGCCGCCACCCCGCCGGCCCAGCCCCCGCACGACGTGTGCGTCCTCTTCATCTGCCTCTGACCCCACCCGGCGAAGCCCGGCCGCCGAGGGCCCGCGCGGGCCCACCCCGCGCGTGAGCCACGCCACCGCGCCACGCACACCGTGACGATGCGCACGGCGTGTCTCTCGTACACCCGTTCGAATGTGTGCCAGAATCGCAGCCATGCACCACCACACCTTCCCCGCCGACCTCGTCCAGGCGCAGCGCGACTGGTACGCCACGTATCGCCAACTCGCCGGTGCCGCCGGCACGCAGACCACCGTGTTGCGCCGCCGGCTGGTGCGGCTGTCGGTGCAGGTCACCGCGCATCCGTACTGGGCGACGGTGACCGACCGGGGGCCCGCGGCGCGGATGGAGCTCAAGGCGCTGGCCTGGGACGAGGCGGAGGGCGGGCCAGGTCAGAGCCGCGCGGCGGCTACGGGCGGCTGAACGTACGGCGGCACTGCGCCAGCAGCTCGCGCACCGCCGGGCTGCGGGTGTCGCGCCAGACCAGGGCGAGCAGCCCGGGCGTCGTGACGTCGGTCAGCGGCAGGGCGGTGAGGCGCTCGGCATAGCGTGGCGCCATCGACTCGCTGAGCAGGCCCACGCCCAGGCCCCGCGCCGCGAGATCGGCGATCGCGTCCGGCGCGCCCGCCTCCAGGGCGATCGGCGCGGTGATGCCGGCCGCCGCGCACGCCTGGTCCAGCACCCCGCGCAGCCCCGTGCCGCGCGGCATGCACACCAGCGGGTAGGCGGTGACCTCCCGCAGCGTCGCGCCCGGGTGCCCGGCGAGCGAATGGCCCGGCGGCACCACCGCCACCAGCGGCTCGCGCACCACGACATGGGACCGCAGCCCCTGCGGCGGCTCACCCGCGGCGCCGAGCAGCGCCAGGTCCAGCACACCGTCGCGGACGTCCGCCGCGAGCCGGTCGGAGCCGTTCTCGGTGAGCGCGAGCTCGACCCCGGGGTGGGCGTGCCGGAAGGCGGCGAGCGCCTCGAACAGCGGGGTCACGGTGCAGCCGACGACCATCCCGACGGCCAGCCGCCCCCGGATCACGTCGGTGACCTCGCCGACCGCCTGCCCCACCGCCGCCGCGGCGGCCAGCGCCGCCCGCGCGTGCTCCAGCGCCGCCTTGCCGGCCACCGTCAGCCGCGCGACCCGCCCCGAGCGGTCGAACAACTCGGCGCCCAACTCCCGCTCCAGCTGCCGGATCTGCGCGCTGACCCCGGACTGGCTGATGTGCACGCGCTCCGCGGCCCGGGTGAAGTTCCGCTCCTCGGCGACCGCGACGAAGTATTCGAGCTGCCTGAGGTCCATGCCCGTACGATGCCAGCCCCCGCCCGCCCACGCCCGCACCCGCAAACCCGCACCGAAAAGAACCCCCACCGGCGCCCGCACCCGCCCCGACCCCGTACGGGCGAACCCGCCTACGGCCAGACCAGGCAGTACAGCTGGTGGCCCGACTCCTGGCAGCGGCGGGCGAAATCCTGCCATTCGTGGAGCATCTGGTAGATGACGAAGGCGTCGCGTGGACCGCGCCGGTCCGGGACGGTCGACCAGATGAAGGCCGCCGCGCCCAGGGACTCCTCGTTGGCGTTGCGCAGCGGCTCGACGACGGAGGCGGGCAGCCGGACGACGGCGTAGTCCGGGTGCAGCACGACCAGTTCGAGCGGCGGGACCTTGTTCGGGGGTATGCCCTCGATGCCGGTGAGGACCATCGCGGCCATCGTCTCCGGCTTGACCTTGGTGTACATGCCCTGGCCGAGTTCGTCGCCGCCGAGTTCCTCGGGGCGCATGGAGATCGGGACACGTGCAGCGGTGGCACCGTCGGGTGCACCGAAGTACTTGTAGGTCACCCCCACTCGGCCACCCCTGCTCCTGCCCTCTGCGGTCGATCGGCGTGCGCGCTCGCGGCGCCCGTCGCGTTGAACGCCCGGATCGCGCGGGTCGCGTCGGTCCGGGTTCTGCCGGTGATCCGGGTCGTCCCGGTGGTCCCGGGGTTCTCGGTGTCGCTGTTGCTCGTGGTGTTCCGGATCGCGTGCTGCCGGACTGGCGGCGGCGGGATCCGGGGTGTGTCGATTCTGCAAGTCGTCGTGCAAGTGGCTCTGCGGCTGGTGCTGCGGCTGTTTCGGCGGCTGGTCCTGCGAGTCGTACGGGTCGATCGGGTGCTGCTGCGAGTCGTGCGCGTCCTGCGGGGTGCGACGGCGTCTGCCGGTCGGGCGGGCGTCCTCGGGATCGGGTACGCGTTCACCCGGCCCCTCGCCCGGACCGCCACCCCGCTGCTGCATTCCACTACCCGACCATCTGCCGCCCCAACCATGCAACCCGATCATCGTCTCAGATGCAGGGTTGAGACGTTGTGGCGCAACGCCCGGGGTTTGAGAGCATGTGTCTGTGAGCTACCCGTACGAAGCACCAGTGTCCCAGGAACTGTTCGACCGCGCCGCTGCCGTGACCCCGGGAGGCGTGAACTCACCGGTCCGCGCCTTCCGCGCGGTGGGCGGTACACCCCGTTTCATGGTGTCCGGTCAGGGTCCGTACCTGACCGACGCCGACGGCCGGGAATACGTGGACCTGGTCTGCTCGTGGGGACCGATGATCCTCGGCCACGCGCACCCCGAGGTCGTCGCGGCCGTGCAGAAGGCGGTGACGCGCGGCACGTCCTTCGGCACCCCCGGCGAGGGCGAGGTCGAGCTCGCCGAGGCGATGGTGGCCCGCATCGAGCCGCTGGAGCAGGTGCGGTTGGTGTCGTCCGGCACCGAGGCGACGATGTCGGCGATCCGGCTGGCCCGCGGCTTCACCGGCCGCGCGAAGGTCGTGAAGTTCGCCGGGTGTTACCACGGCCACGTCGACGCGCTGCTGGCCGCGGCCGGTTCGGGCGTCGCGACCTTCGGGCTGCCCGACACCCCCGGCGTGACGGGCGCGCAGACCGGCGACACGATCGTGCTGCCGTACAACGACCTGGACGCGGTACGGGCCGCCTTCGCCGCGAACCCCGGGCAGATCGCCTGCGTCATCACCGAGGCCTCGCCCGGCAACATGGGCGTCGTCCCGCCGCGCGACGGCTTCAACGCCGGGCTCAAGGAGCTGTGCGCGGCCGACGGCGCCCTCTATGTCTCCGACGAGGTCATGACCGGCTTCCGGGTCACCCGCTCCGGCTGGTACGGGCGGGACGGCGTGCGCCCGGACCTGATGACCTTCGGCAAGGTCATGGGCGGCGGCTTCCCGGCGGCGGCGTTCGGCGGCCGGGCCGACGTCATGGCGCTGCTCGCCCCGGCCGGGCCCGTCTACCAGGCCGGCACGCTGTCGGGGAACCCGGTGGCGACCGCCGCGGGCCTGGCGCAGTTGCGGCTGCTGGACGACGCGGCCTACGCCCGGCTCGACGCGGTGTCCGCGCAGATCCAGGAGCTGGTCACGGCGGCGCTCACCAAGGAGGGGGTCGCGCACCGGTTGCAGACGGCAGGCAATATGTTCTCCGTCTTCTTCACGGACGAGGACGTCCGTGACTTCGAGGCGGCCAAGCGGCAGGAGGCGTTCCGCTTCACCCCGTTCTTCCACTCGATGCTGGCGCAGGGCGTCTACCTGCCGCCGTCGGCGTTCGAGTCGTGGTTCGTGTCCACCACGCACGACGAGCGGGCCGTGCAGCGGATCGCCGACGCGCTGCCGGCCGCCGCCCGAGCCGCCGCGGAGGCACACGCATGAGTTCCGGGACCGACGAGCTGACCGTGGTGCACCTCGTGCGGCACGGCGAGGTGCACAACCCCGAGGGCGTGCTGTACGGCCGCACGCCCGGCTACCACCTGTCCGAGCTGGGCCGGGCGATGGCCGACCGGGTCGCCGAGCACCTCGCCGACCGCGACGTGACCTACGTCGTCGCCTCCCCGCTGGAGCGGGCGCAGGAGACGGCGACGCCGATCGCCAAGGCGCACGGCCTGGACCTCGCCGCGGACGAGCGGCTGATCGAGGCGGCGAACGTCTTCGAGGGCAAGGCCTTCGGCGTCGGCGACGGCGCGCTGCGCAAGCCGGCGAACTGGAAGTACCTGACCAACCCCTTCCGGCCGAGCTGGGGCGAGCCGTACGTGGACCAGGTCGTACGGATGACGGCGGCGCTGGGTGCCGCGCGGGACGCCGCCCGGGGCCACGAGGCGGTGGCCGTGAGCCACCAGCTGCCGATCTGGGTCGTACGCTCCTGGGCCGAGCGCCGCCGGCTGTGGCACGACCCGCGGCGCCGGCAGTGCACCCTGGCGAGCGTCACGAGCTTCACCTACCGCGGCGACGAGATCGTCTCCGTCGGCTACGCCGAGCCCGCGATCGACCTCGTCCCCGCCCACCTGCGCGGCGGCGGCGCGAAGGCCCCCAAGGGCGCGACCAAGGCAGCCGGGGCGTAACCCCGCGGCCCCGGCCGCACCCGCCGCCCCGCCGGGCAGGCCCAGGTCGCGCCGGTACGCGCCCCGCCCGGCCGGCCCGTCTCCCCCCTGGCGGCCCCGCCCCTCAGTCCGGCAGCTCCACCGTCACGTACGGCGCCAGCGCCCGCAGGAAGTCCGCCGCGTCGAACAGCTCGCCCGCCGAGGCGGCGCCGGCCGGCACCGCCGTGCGCCCGTCGAGGACGCGGGTGACCGCCTCGACGGCCAGCGGCGCGCTCACCGCGTAGATGTCCCGGCCGCTCGCGCCGGCCCGCCGCCGCTCCGCGCCCCGGCGCAGCACGACGTCGACGACGAACGTCTGCGCGGACCTGCCGTCCTCGCCCGCCGCGGCCGGCGGCGGGGTGTCGGGGGACGACAGGTCCCGCGCCGCCTCGACGGTCATGTAGCCGCGTACGTCGGGGACGGCCAGGTGGTGCGGGACGGTGACCGAGTCGGCCATGGTGAAGTCGCCCAGGACGGTGCGCCGCCCGGCCGGCGCGGGGAAGTCCCACTCCAGGGTGGGCAGCGGCTCGTCGTGGTGCTCCAGCCGCCCGCCGCTGAACCGGACGCGCCGGCCGCCGCGCCGCTCGTGCGAGACCGCGCCGGCCGCGCGGGTGCCGGGGGTGGGGTGCCAGCTGCTGAGCCCGTAGGCGACATGCGCCTGGTCGGCGCCCGGCCAGTCGCCCATCGCGGCGGTGGCCAGCAGGTCGCCGAGGCCGCCGAAGAAGGCCATCGCGGGGAGCACGATCGTGCCCGCGGCCTGCGCGGGGCCGGCGAACCGCTCGAAGGTGTCCCGGTTGGCCTCGATCTCGGCGGCGACGTCCACGTACGCGATGCCCGCCCGCAGCGCCGCCTCGGCCACCGGGCCCGCGGTGGCCGCGAACGGCCCGGCGCAGTTCACCACGGCCGCCGCCCCGGCCAGCAGCCGGTCCAGCGAGGCCGGGTCGTCCACCGAGGCCGGCCGGGCCTCGGCGCCCGCCCGGGCCGCGGCCTCGCGCAGCCGGCCGGCGTCCCGCCCGCCGGCCACCGGCGTGAACCCCCGGCGGGCCAGCTCCGCCACCACGAAGCGCCCCGTGTGCCCGTACGCGCCGAACACCGCGACCGTCCGCTCCGCCGCCATGAGGTCCCTCCCGAGTCTCCCGGACACGCCTGCCGCGCGCCCGGCCCTGCGGTGCCGCGGTGGCCGGAGACGGCCGCCGTGACCCGTACGGCCATCCTGGCGGCGGCCGGCAGCAGGCCACGAGTGTCCGGAACGACAGCACACGTACAGTTCCGGACATGACCACCGTCGCGCTCGCCGTCACCGACGGCATGCTGCACTTCGAGCTCTCCCTGGCCACCGAGGTCTTCGGCACCGCCCCGGACGCCGTCGCGGGACCGTGGTACGACCTGGTGCTGTGCGGTACGGGGCCGGTGCGGGTCGGCCGCTTCCTGGTGGAGCCGGACCGCGGCCTGGACGGGCTGGCCGACGCCGACACCGTGATCGTCCCGGGCTGGGCCGATCCGGCCGCCGTCCCGCCCGCCGGCCTGGTGGAGGCGGTGCGCGCGGCCCATGAGGCCGGGGCGCGGGTGGCCTCGCTGTGCACGGGCGCCTTCGTGCTCGCCGCGGCCGGGCTGCTGGACGGGCGGCGCGCCACGACGCACTGGGCGCACACCCGGGAGATGGCCGCGCTCTACCCGCGGGTGCAGGTGGACCCCGATGTGCTCTACGTCGACAACGGCGGCACGGTGCTCACCTCCGCGGGCAAGGCCGCCGCCATGGACCTGTGCCTGCACCTGGTCCGGCTGGACCGCGGCGCGGCGGTCGCCAACGCGGTGGCCCGGCGGCTGGTGGTGCCGCCGCACCGGGACGGCGGGCAGGCCCAGTTCGTCAGCACCCCGGTGCCCGCGCCGGGCCGGCATCCGCTCGCCGAGCTGCTGCCGTGGGCGGCCGAGCGGCTGGACCGGCCGCTGACGGTGGAGGACCTCGCGCGCCGGGCCGCGATGAGCTCGCGCACCCTCGGCCGGCACTTCCGCGCGGTGACCGGCACCACGCCGCTGCAGTGGCTGCTGGTGCAGCGGATCAGGCGGGCCCAGGAGCTGCTGGAGACCACGGACGGCAGCGTCGAGGCGGTCGCGGCGGCCACCGGGATGGGGTCGGCGGCGACGCTGCGGCGGCATTTCCAGCGGGTGGTGGGGGTGCCGCCCGGCACCTACCGGCGTACCTTCCGCGCGCTGCCGGCGGCACATGCCGAGGGCGTGGACGGCTCCACCGGCGGGGCGAAAGGTGTGAGCCAGCCGGGGGATAAATAGGATCATTTGACCAAATGAATATCTTGCGTGAGGAACGTGTGGACGGCGAGGCGGGCGTCCGCACGTAAACCCGTCTCAGCCGTACGGCGTGCATGCCGAGAGACGGGAAACCACGCATGAGTGCATGGAGCCGAAGGAGTCTGCTGACGACAACCGCCGGAGCGGCGGCCGGACTGGCCGTCGCGGGCTGCGGGGCGGGAAAGGGCGGCGGCGACGCCCGCAGAACGGGACAGCCCGCGGGGGCGAGCGGCGCGCACGCGCCGACCAAGACGGTGACGCTCATCGGCGACGGGTCGACCGCGCACACCGGCACCCAGCCGGGCCAGCCCGAGATCGACCGGCTGGAGCCGGGCCAGACACCACCGCAGTTCGTGGTGTTCTCCTGGGACGGCGCCGGCGAGGTCGGCAACGGCCTCTTCCCCCGCTTCCGCAAGCTCGCCGCCGACCACGGCGTGTCCATGACCTTCTTCCTGAGCGGGCTCTACCTGCTCCCGGAGGCCAAGAAGCTCCAGTACGCGCCGCCCAACAGCCCGCTGGGCGCCTCCGACATCGGCTACCTCACCGACGAGCACCTGCGCATGACGCTGGACAACATCCGGCAGGCCTGGCAGGAGGGCCATGAGATCGGCACCCACTTCAACGGCCACTTCTGCACCGGCACCGGCAGCGTCGGCCGCTGGACGCCCGCCGACTGGAAGAGCGAGATCGACCAGGCCAAGAGCTTCGTGACCACCTGGAAGACGGCGACCGGCTGGCACGAGGAGGACCCGCTGCCCTTCGACTACGAGGCC
>NZ_JAATEJ010000041.1 GCF_012034175.1 Actinacidiphila epipremni | reverse complement strand
ACCCCGCCGACAGCGCCACAGCACCCCCGACGGCGGCCACCCGCTCCCCGGCCCCCGACACCGCACCCCCAAGCGCCGTCCTCACCCGCGCCCTGGACGACCTCACCGCTGCCGCGGCAGCGGTACGCCGCGTCCGGGCCCGGGAAGTGCCCACCCCGGAGGCCCCCCGGGCCGCCCGCAGCGCCCGCAAGGGACCGCAGCCGCAGACGCGCCTGACCGCCCAGCTCGCGGCGGCGATGGGCGCGGCGTTCGCCGCCGGGCACCTGCTCTTCCCGCACCACTGGACCTGGACGGTGATCACCGCCTTCGTCGTGTGCAGCGCAGCCCGCTCCCGCGGCGACGTCGTCCACCGCAGCGGACTGCGCATCGGCGGCGCTTTCGCCGGCGCGGTCACCGGCACCCTCGCCGCGCACCTGGTCGCGGGGAGCCCGCCCCTCGGCGTCGCCGTGATCTTCTGCTACCTCTTCGTCGGCCTATGGCTGCGCGACGTCAACTACGCCGTGTGGGCCTTCTGCGTCACGAGCCTGCTCGCCGTCATGTACTCCCTCAACGGCGAGCACGACACCGCCGCCCTGCTCCTCCAGCGGCCCGAGGGCATCCTCCTCGGCTCGGCCTGCGGCATCCTCGCCGCGTACTTCGTCCTGCCGCTGCGCACGGAGACGGTGATGCGGGGCCGCGCCGCCCGCGCCCTCCAGGTCGTCCAGGACCTGCTCGCCGCCCTGCGCGAACCCACCCCCGACCCGGCCGCCCTGCGCGAACTGGCCCGCGCGGCCGACCTCGCCGCCGGCGACCTCGCCACCGCCGCCTCCTCCGCCCGCGCCCACCGCGCCCTCATCCACCGCCACCGCAGGACCGCCGCCCCGCACGCCGCCGACTGGGCCGACACCCTCGCCCTGTGCGTCCGGGAAGCCCGCGCCCTCGCCGCCCTCCCGCCGGCCGACCTCGCCGCCGCCCGCGCACCCCTCGGCCTGACCGCCCGCAACGTCGCCCAGGTGCGCCGCCGCCTCGGCCACCGCCCTGACGCCCAGCCACCCCGTCCCGTCGCCGCCCCGGCCCTCCTGCGGCCCCTCAACGACGCCCTGGCCACCCTCTACGACCAGCTCCCCGCCCCACCCGCACCGCCGCAAGCCCCCCAGGGCCTGCACCCGGACCCGGCCCCCGCGCCCACCGCCGCACCATAGGCGCAGCCCGCCCTGAGATCTTCCGCACTCCGCCCGACCGCCCCGACGCACCCCCGGCGCGGGGCTCTACCCTGGTGACGTCGGCGCGTACCCCTCGCGGGACGCGACCTTCCCACCTCAGGAGGCGGCACCGTGCTGCGCACCATGTTCAAGTCCAAGATCCACCGTGCCACCGTGACCCAGGCAGACCTGCACTACGTCGGTTCCGTGACGGTCGACGCGGACCTGATGGACGCCGCCGACCTGCTCCCCGGCGAACTGGTGCACATCGTCGACATCACCAACGGCGCCCGCCTGGAGACCTACGTCATCGAGGGCGAGCGCGGCTCCGGCGTCATCGGCATCAACGGCGCCGCCGCCCACCTCGTCCACCCCGGCGACCTGGTGATCCTCATCAGCTACGCCCAGGTCGACGATGCCGAGGCCCGCGCGCTGCGGCCCGCCGTCGTCCATGTCGACGCCGCCAACCGCATCGTCGCCCTCGGCGCGGACACCGCGGAACCGGTCCCCGGCAGCGACTCCGTGCGCCCCCCGCACGCCGCCGCCCCTGCCCCAGCGGGCGTCTGACACCCCGTCGACCCCGGGGAGGACCCGCAGGCCCCGCCGACCCCGTCCACCGGGGGAACGGGCTACGCCGCGGTCATCACCGCGGCGCCGTTCACCCGCGTGGACACCGGGCGTATCCCGACGCGTGAGCCGCGCGCGGCGGCCGTCCAGCGGGCGCGCAACCGCGCCAGCTCCGCGAGCTCCTCGGCCGTCCACGGCCGGTCGCCGTGCTCCTGCACGTACGCGCGCAGTGCGGCATTCGCCTGATCGAGACTTCCCCCGTACATGCGAACCACCCTAGACGGGGGCACTGACAATCCCCGAATCGGTTTGCTACCCCGCGTGCCCGGCGCCGCACGGTCCGCCGTCGCCCGCCCGACCCCGCTGACCAGCCATGAGCCCGCCCGGCCCGCGTCAGAAGCCGGATTGCCGGCGGACCCTGCCATGCTGAGTGTGAGAGAGGACACAGCGTCCAAAAACGACAGATCGTTCGGATCGGCCGCCCCACCGATCCCGCACCCCACGGAGGTCCCGCGCATGCTCACCGACGACTACGTCCCGGGCGCCCCCAACTGGGTCGACCTCGGCAGCCGCGACGTCCCGGCGGCAGCGGCCTTCTACGGCGACCTGCTGGGCTGGCAGTTCCGGTCCACCGGCCCCGAAGCGGGCGACTACGGCATGTTCCGGACGGACGGCCAGGTCGTCGCCGCCCTCGGCCCGCTCCAGGACGCCGGCGCCCAGCCGGCGTGGACGATCTACTTCCACACCGCCGACGCCGACGCGACGACCAAGGCCGTCGAACAGGCCGGCGGCGCCGTCCGCTTCCCCCCGATGGCCGTCGCCGACCAGGGTCGCCTCGCCGGCTACAGCGACCCCAGCGGCGCCGAGTTCGCCGTCTGGGAGCCCGGCGCGACCAAGGGCCTGGACAGGGTCGGCGCGCACGGCCTGTGCTGGACGGAGCTCTACACGACGGACGCGGCCAGGGCCAAGGAGTTCTACGGCACCGTCTTCGCCTGGGATTTCGAGGAGGTCCCGCTCCCCGGCGACGCGGGCGCGTACGTCATCGCGTCCCGCGCCGGCGGCGGCCAGGAGGGCTCGCACAGCGGCATCATGCAGCTCGGCACGGACATGCTGCCCGAGGGCACCAGCTACTGGCAGCCGTACTTCTCCGTGGACGACGTGGACGCGACGGTGGCCAGGGCCGTCGAGCGCGGCGGCGCGATCCTGATGCCCGGCACGGACATGGAGGGCGTCGGCCGGCTGGCGCTGCTGCGTGACCCGGAAGGCGCGTTCTTCGCCCTGCTGCACCCGAGCACCCCGGCGTCCTGAGGCCGCGCCGCCCGCTCAGGAGCCCGCGTCGCCGCCCGGCCACCGCGCCAATTGCCGCGTGCTCTCGAAGCGCACCGCCCGCCCGGTGACCGGGTCGGTGAACTCCAGGGCCCGGGCCAGCAGTTGCAGCGGCCGGGACCAGTCGTCCGCGGCCTCCTCCGGCAGCACCCGGGGATACAGCGGGTCGTCCAGCAGCGGCAGGCCCAACCCGGCCATGTGCAGGCGCAACTGGTGCGTGCGGCCCGTCGCGGGCAGCAGCCGGTAGCGGCCGAGCCCGGCGCGATGTGCCAGCAGTTCCACGCGGGTCTCCGCGTTGGGCGGCCCGTCGGCACGCTCCTCGGCTGCCATCGACCCGCGCTCCTTGACGATCCGGCTGACGACGGTCCGCGGCAGCTCCACCGCCGGGTCGTGGACGGCGACGGCCTCGTACTCCTTGCGCACCCGCCGGTCCCGGAAGAGGTTCTGGTACGCGCCCCGGTCCTCGGGCCGGACGACGAAGAGCACCAGCCCCGCCGTCAGCCGGTCCAGCCGGTGCGCGGGAGTCAGTTGCGGCAGCGCCAGGGCGTGCCGCAGCCGGCTCAGCGCGGTCTGCGTGACGTGCCGGCCGCGCGGGGTGGTGGCCAGGAAGTGCGGCTTGTCCGCGACGACGATGCGCTCGTCGCGATGCACCACGCCGACCTCGAAGGGCACCTCGGGCTCCGCGACCCGGTCGCGGTGGAACCACACCCAGCCGCCCGGCACATAGGGCGTCGCCGCCCCCACCGGCCCGTCCAGCGTCACGAAGCGCCCCTCGGCGAGCATGGCCTCGACCCGCGCGGCGCCGACCACCGGACCGTACCGGCCCAGCAGGTGCTCGCGCACGGTCGCCCAGCGCCCGGCCTGCGCGCCGCCCGGCAGCCGCACCCGCACCGGGTCGACACCCGCCTGCTGCGGCAGCGGTGACGGCGGCGGCCTGCGCCCTGCCCTGCCCGCCACGTTCCCGCACCTCGCCCCGCTCGACCCGCCCGTTCGCCCCCAGGCTACGCGGCGCCCCCGGCGGCCGTCCGCAGCAGTCGCAGCCCCTCCGGCCAGCTCCCGAGCCCGCTCGCGGCGTTCAGGTGCCCGTGCCGCCCCGCGTCGTGCCACCGCAGCCCCCACGCCGACGCGAACCCGGCGCAGACGCCGGCGTCGCAATAGGCGTCGTCCGCACTGGCCACCACCAGCCCGGGGCACCCCAGCGTCCGCGCCCGCAGCCCCGCGAAACCCGGTGCGGCCTCCCGCGGGAAATCCGCCCCGCGCGGATCGGGCGGCGCGACCAGGAACACCGCCGCATTGCCCGGCCGCTCCCGCTCCACCCAGTGCGCCACCGCCCAGCACCCGAGGCTGTGCGCGACGAACACCACGCCCTCGGCCGCACCCCCGCCGACCGCCGCGTATGCGCGCCCCACCGCGCCCGTCCAGTCCGCCAGGTCCGGCGCCGACCAGGAATCCGGCGCAATACGCACAGCCGCCGGGCCCCACTCCCGCTCCCACAGGCTCTGCCAGTGCTCCTCGCCCGAGCCGTCGATCCCGGGGACGACGACATATGCGACCATCACCTACCGCCCTTCCGCGGACAAACCCGCCGCCCATTGCCGGGCGGCCGTCGGGCCGATTGTCGGCGGGCGGGCGCGGCCGGCGGCGTGCCGCAAGCGATCTCCAGGGAAGTGGGCCCGACAACGATGGATTCACTCGACGACATCGACCTGGCCATCGTCGGCCTGCTCCAGGCGGACGGCCGCCTCACCGGCGCCGAGATAGGCCGCCGCGTCGGCCTGTCCCAGCCCGCCGCCGCGGCCCGTATCCAGCGCCTGGAGAAGAGCGGCGTCATCACCGGCTACCGCGCGGTCGTCGCCCCCGCCGCGCTCGGCCTGAACATCCACGCCGTCGTCCGGCTGCGCACCACCCACGCCCGGCTCGCCGACGCCCTCACCCTCGCCGCCCGCCTCCCCGAGGTCACCGGCACCCTCCGCGTCACCGGCGAGGACTGCCTCCTGCTCGACGTCCACTGCACCCACGCCGAGCGCCTTGAGGAGATCGTCGACTCCCTGGCCCGCCACGGCCCCGTCACGACGTCCCTCGTCCTGCGCACCTACCCGCCCAAGCCCCTCCCGGCCGCCCGTCCCTGAAACGCCGACCGCCCCTTCCGTACATGTACGGAAGGGGCGATCGGCGCACTCGACGGGCTGTGCCCCAGGCAGGATTCGAACCTGCGACACCGGCTTTAGGAGAGCCGTGCTCTATCCCCTGAGCTACTGGGGCGGGGCGTGGGAACCGCCCTCGCGGGCGCCCCGGACAGCGTAGCGGATGGGCCCCCGGCGCGCCGCCACCGGACGGGGTCGTCGCACGTCGGATGGTCGTACCGTCACCAGGGGCCCGGTCGGAAGATCGGCCTGTCCGACCGCGCGCCCGCCGATCGTCGGACCGTCGGGCCGGACTATGCGCGCCCACCGGAACCCGCGGCACATGTACCGAGCGAAACCACCCCGCCCGCGGACCGGGCCGGCGCTCACGGCGGCGGCAAGGGCCGCTCCTCGATCTCCCTGCGGTGCAGCGCGGTGAAGCCCAGCAGCCGCTCCGCGGCCCCCAGGTCGATCGGGACCTCGCGCCCCCGCAACGGCCGGCGCAGTTCGCTGCCCGGGTGGTAACGGGCCACCAGGTCGCCCGTCGGGTACGGCGCCAGCGTCTCGGGCGCGGCGACGAACACGGCATGGAAGCCCTCCACGGGCCGGGTCAGCCCCAGCCACGCCGCACGCGCGGCGTCCGACACGTCCAGGTGCGCCCACAACTCCCGGGCCCCCGACGCCGGATCGGCCGCCAGGTCCGCACGCCGCTGCTCCTCGCGCCGCGCGTCGGCCACGAACGGATACCGCAGCGCCACCACCGCGAGCCCGTGCTGCCGCGCATATGTACCGGCGATCTGCTCGTCGACCGCCTTCGACAGCCCGTAGGGGTCCTCGATCTGCAGCGGCAGCCGCTCGTCCACCGGTACATACGCCGGGTGCAGCGGACGCTCGGCAAAGGGCAGGCCGAGGATCGACAGGCTGCTGGCGATCACCGCCCGCCGCACCCCGGCGCGTACCGCCTCGTCCAGGACGGTGAACGTCGCCCCGGTGTTGCCGAGGTACACCTCCCGGGCCGTGCCGTGCGCCGGCGACGCCAGCGCCGCCAGGTGCACCACCGCGTCCACTCCGGCCAGCGCGTCCCGCACCGCCCGGGGGTCGCCTGCGTCGCCCACGACGACCCGGTCGGCGGCCAGGCCGCCCGGGTCGTCGAGGACCAGCGCGGTCACGGCGGCGCCCTCACGCCCCAGCAGCGCCGTCACCTCCCGCCCGATGAGCCCGGCCGCGCCGGTGACCAGCACCCGCCCAGGGGCCGGGGAAGGGCCGCTCACGGCGCCTCCAGCCCGCCGTCGGGGCGGCGCACCCGCGCCGCCCACCGCTCGTGCAGGTGCTTGACCGGCGGGAAGCGGCGCGCCGCCTTCTCGTCCAGGTCCACGCCCCACCCGGGCAGTTCCGACGGGTACAGGTAGCCGTCGCGCACGACGGGCGTGCCGCTGAAGACCTCGTGCGTGGCGTCGTTGTACTCGTGCGACTCCTGGTAGCCGAAGGCCGGCGTGGAGATGTCCACCGCCAGGTTCGCGGCGACGCCGACCGGCGAGATGTCGCCGGGGGAGTGGAACGCGGTGCGCACACCGGTCAGTTCGGCGAGCGCCACGAGCTTGCGGGTCGGCGTGAGGCCGCCGACCGCCGAGGTGTGCAGCCGCAGCAGGTCGATCCCGCCGTCCCGGATCAGCCGCACCGCCTCCGGGACGCTGCCGATCTGCTCGCCCACCGCAATGGGCACGGGCGAGGCCGCCCGCACCTCCGGCAGCCGGTCGTAGTGCTCCGGCGCGACCACGTCCTCCAGGAACGACAGCCGGTAGGGCTCCAACGCCCGTGCCAGCACCACCGCCTGCTTGGGCGTCAGCCGGCTGTGCACATCGTGCATCAGGCTGACCTCGGGCCCGAGCCGGGCGCGGGCCGCCGCGAAGAGCGCGGCCGTCGCCGTCAGGTACTGGTCGACGGACCACCCGTCCGGGTGCGGGGAGCGAGGGTACCCGCCGGGCGTGCCCGGCGCCCCGTACGTCCCCAGGCCCGGGCCGCCCACCTGCAGCCGCACATGCCGGTAGCCGGCCGCGACCAGCGCCTCGGCCTGCTCCAGGGTCTGCCCGACGTCCGCGCCCGCGGCGTGCGAGTACACCTCGACGCCCGCCCGGCTGCGCCCGCCGAGCAGTTCATGGACGGGCATCCCGGCACGCTTGCCGGCGATGTCCCACAGCGCCTGGTCGACGCCCGACAGCGCGTTGTTCAGCACCGGCCCGCCACGCCAGTACGACGAGTAGTGCACCAGGCGGGTGATGTCCTCGATGTCGGCGGGGTGCCGGCCCACCACCAGCGGGCCGACGTGCTCCTCGACGGCCGCGACGACGGCCGCGTACCGCTGCGTGAACGTCGCGCACCCGAGCCCGTACAGGCCGTCGTCGGAGGTGTCGACGCGCACCACGACCAGCGGGATGCCCTCGGGCGCGGTGACCACCGCCCGCACCCCGGTGACGCGCAGCCCGTCGCGCGACGGCCACGGCGGCAGGGCCTCCGGGAGTCCGTAGGAGGCCGCGAGCGGCCCGATCGGGGACGGGGTGGACGGATCGGTCATCGGCGGGCTCCCGGGAGGCTGACGGGCGGCTGCGGGCATTCTCCCACCGCGCCTCCCGGGTGGCCGGGAGGCGGTCGTGCCGCGGGGGCGCGGTGGGAGCGCCCGGGCCCCTACCGTGGAAGGAGGCGGGGGCGGCGGGGGCCGCCGGGAGGCAAGTCGCCGGGAGGAGGGCGGGCGGGCATGGAGGCGGAGCTGGCACAGCTGGCGGCGTCGGGGGCGACGTCGCTGGTGGGCCTGATGGTCACGGACGCCTGGACGCAGGTGCGCGGGCGGCTCGCGCGGTTCTTCGCGCGGGGCGGCGCGGACGGCGGGGAGGAGGCGGCGAGCGCCGACCTGGAGCGCTCCAGGGACGAGCTGGCCGCGGCGCGGCAGGCGGGCGACACGGCGACGGCGGAGGACGTGCGGGCCGAATGGCGGCTGCGGCTGCGCCGGGCCCTGCAGGCCGACCCCGAGGCCGCGGGGGAGCTGCGCAGGCTGCTGGCGGAGCTGGAGCCGGCCGGGCGGGACGGGCGCGTCGTGGTCGTCAACACCATCAACGACGGCACGTTCCACCAGCCCGTGATCCAGTCCGGCTTCACCTACTACGGCCCAGGTGCCGCCCCTCAGGCGCCGGCCGCGCCGCCTGCTCCGGAACCAGGTCCGGGCCCGGGACCCGGCCCGTACGCGAGCGGGGAATAGGCCGGGAAGGCCATCCGTTCGTGTGGTTGAATGGTCAACCAATTGGACGGTGGATTGAGATGCAGTTCGGGATCTTCACGGTCGGCGACGTCACCATGGACCCGACGAACGGTCGGACGCCGAGCGAGCACGAGCGGATCAAGGCGATGGTCACCATCGCGCAGAAGGCCGAGGAGGTCGGCCTGGACGTCTTCGCGACCGGCGAGCACCACAACCCGCCCTTCGTGCCGTCCTCGCCGACCACCATGCTCGGCTACGTCGCCGCGCGGACCGACCACCTGATCCTCTCCACGTCGACGACCCTCATCACCACGAACGACCCGGTCAAGATCGCCGAGGACTTCGCGATGCTCCAGCACCTGGCCGACGGCCGCGTCGACCTCATGCTGGGCCGCGGCAACACCGGCCCGGTCTACCCGTGGTTCGGCAAGGACATCCGGCAGGGCATCCCGCTGGCCGTCGAGAACTACGCGCTGCTGCACAAACTGTGGCGCGAGGACACCGTCGACTGGGCCGGCAAGTTCCGCACCCCGCTGCAGTCCTTCACCTCCACCCCGCGCCCCCTCGACGACGTCCCGCCGTTCGTGTGGCACGGCTCCATCCGCAGCCCGGAGATCGCCGAACAGGCCGCCTACTACGGTGACGGCTTCTTCGCCAACAACATCTTCTGGCCCAAGGAGCACTTCAAGCAGCTCATCGGCCTGTACCGCGAGCGCTACGCCTACTACGGGCACGGATCAGCCGACCAGGCAATCGTCGGACTGGGCGGTCAGGTGTTCATGCGGAAGAACTCCCAGGACGCGGTCCGCGAGTTCCGCCCCTACTTCGACAACGCACCCGTCTACGGCCACGGCCCCTCGCTGGAGGAGTTCACCGAGCAGACCCCGCTGACCGTCGGCTCCCCGCAGGAGGTCATCGACAAGACCCTGACCTTCCGCGACACCTTCGGCGACTACCAGCGGCAGCTGTTCCTCATGGACCACGCCGGGCTGCCGCTCAAGACCGTCCTTGAACAGCTCGACATCCTCGGCGAGGAGGTCGTCCCGGTGCTGCGCCGCGAGTTCGCCGCCGGCCGCCCCGCCCACGTGCCCGACGGGCCCACCCACCAGGCGCTGGTCGCCCGCCGCGACAACCAGGAGGTCTCCCCCGCATGACCAGGCACCTCGTCGTGATCACCGCCGGCCTCGGCCGGCCCTCCTCCACCCGCCTGCTCGCCGACCGCCTCACCGCGGCCACCCGCGAGCAGGTCGCGGCCCAGGGCGCCACCGACGACCTGGACGTCCAGGTCGTCGAGCTGCGCGACCTCGCCAACGAGATCGCGCAGAACATGGTCACCGGCTTCCCCGGCCCGCAGCTGCGCGCCGCCATCGACGCCACCACCGGCGCCGACGCCCTGATCGCGGTCACCCCCGTCTTCACCGGCTCCTACAGCGGGCTGTTCAAGTCGTTCTTCGACGTCATCGACAAGGACGCCCTCACCGGCACCCCGGTCCTGATCGCCGCCACCGGTGGCACACCCCGCCACTCCCTCGTCCTCGAACACGCCATGCGCCCGCTGTTCACCTACCTCAGGGCCGTCGTCATGCCCACCGCCGTGTACGCGGCCACCGCAGACTGGGGCACCGTCCCCGCCGACGGCGACGCCCCCCTGGCCACCCGCATCACCCGCGCCGCCACCGAGCTCACCCCGTACCTGACCGCCCCCGCCCCCCGCCCCGCCCCCGCCGAAACGCTCACCCCCTTCGCCGACCAGCTCGCCGCGCTGGCCCCGCAGGAGTGACCCCCGGGGGCCGGCCACCCGCACGGGTGACCGGCCCCCGCAGCCACCCGTACCGGTGACGCGACGACGAGGTCACCCGCCCGGAGTGACGCGCCGGCCCGGTCACCCGCCGGAGTGACGCGCCGGCCCGGTCACCCCCGCGGAGCCGGCAGCCGCGTCCTGATCGTCGAGAAATTCGACAACCGCCAGTACGACCACCGCCACCACCGCGATCCAGAACACCACCCTCCCGGTCGGATAAGACCACAGCAGCACCGCGAGCACCGCCCCCGCGACGACCGCCCACCGCAGCACGTACCGGTACCGGTGCGCCCACGGCCCGACCGGCCCCGTCGTCGCGAGCCCCACCGCCCGCCGCACCGCCGCGATACCCGACTCCCACGCGTCCCTCACCCGCACCGCCCACCGCCCGCGGCCACTCAGCCACGCCCCGAGCGCGACCACCACCCCCAGTACGATCACCAGCCGTACGGTCGCCCGCACAAATCGCACGATCTGGTCGTACGCCGTACCGGCCGCCGGCTGGCTCACCTGCGCCGGCAAGTGGTTCAGGTAGACGACCCGGAAAACCGACAGTCCGATCCACAGCGCCGCCGCCCCTGCCGCAATACCCAGCGCCGCCGCCACCAGCGCCCGCCTCCTGCGTGCCGCGAGCCACACCCCGACGGCCGCCAGCGCGACTGTCACCACCGGCAGCCAGTTCCCGAGGACCTCCAGCACCCGGAAAGCCGTCTGCGCCCGCCGCACGTCCCGCGACTCGACCAGCGTGAAGTCCGTCCGCACCTCCGGGATGGCCGACGCCGCACCCAGCCCCCGGCCCAGCAGCCGCTCCTTCACCTGCGCCACGACAGGCTCCAGGTCCAGCACCACGGCGTCGCCCTTCACCCGCACCGCCGAGTCGCCGCTGCCGGTCAGCGCCCCGGTGAACGCCGCGTGCGCCTGCCGGTTCAGCTGCTCCCACAGCGCGGCGAAGGCGTCACTGGCCACGAAGCCCGCCACCGTCTGCCGCACGAAATCCCTGATCCCGCTGGTGATCGGCCCCCGCAGCCCGCCGAGCGCCCGCTCCAGCCGCGGACGGTCACCGGGCGCGACCTGCGACAGCAGCGCATCGAGGTCGATCTTCGCCATCGCCGCATCGGTCACCCGGTCGGTCACCGCGTCCTGGATGTCGGGATGCCGCGCCAGCGGCGCGACCGTCGCCACATAGCGGTCGGTGTCCGCCATCTCATCGGCAATCCACACCGCGACCGCGCTGAGCGGGGTGAGCACCGCCGCCAATGTGATCAGCAGCGCGGACAGCGCCGCCCGCCATCTCCGCCGCGCCGGGAACCGCCTGCGCAACGCCTCCAGCTCCGCGCGTTCGTCCGCGCCGAGCGGCCCGCCACCCGGACCGGTGCCACCTCCGCCCGGGACGTCCGCGCTCGTGGCCATGTGCGTACTCCCTCGCCGGAGCCCGGGGCGACGGCGGCCCCGCCCGCTCCGCCCCTCACCGCCAGCCAACGGCCCCGCGGCCCGTCCCGCGCGCCCGGCTGCTGCGTACGGGTGGCAGCGGCACTCACCCCCCCCGTGCGGTCCGATGAGCACACCGCCGGTTACACCCACCGCCGCCGGTGCGCTCATCGGACCGGGCGAACGGGTGAGCGCGCGTTATCCGTCCCGGGCCCGCGGTAGTGATCGTTGTGCACGAGCCACCACCACTCCGCGTGGCCGTCATCACCACCAGGGACGGTCGTCCGATGGCGGTCGCGGTGGAATCCCGGGCCGCCCGCCCGGGAACCGCCGCACCCGCGCACAGGGGCCGCGACGCCTCACATGGCGGGGTCGCCGAGCTGCGCCTAGCGTGGAAATTCCGGGGGGACGCGCGCATGCGCAAAGGAGACCCACGTCATGGCACGAAGCTCCTCGGAATCCTCTGCGGCTGCCCGCCGGGAGGGCGCGCCCGGCGGGCAGCCCGGCAAGGGCGGCGCCGACGAGTCCCCCGCCAACCGCTGGTGGGTCCTGGTCGTCATCGGCGTCGCCCAGCTGATGGTCATCCTGGACGCCACGATCGTGAACATCGCCCTGCCCTCGGCGCAGCAGGCCCTCGGCTTCAGCGACGGGGACCGGCAGTGGGTCGTCACCGCCTACGCGCTGGCCTTCGGCTCCCTGCTGCTCTTCGGCGGTCGCCTCGCCGACCTCGTCGGCCGCAAGCGGATCTTCCTGATCGGCCTGGTCGGCTTCGCCGCCGCGTCGGCCATCGGCGGCGCGGCCCCGAGCTTCGAGATCCTCATCATGGCCCGCGCCCTCCAGGGCGCCTTCGGCGCCATCCTCGCCCCCGCCGCGCTCTCCCTGCTCACGACGACCTTCACCGACGCCAAGGAGCGCGCCAAGGCCTTCGGCATCTACGGCGCCATCGCCGGCGCGGGCGCCGCGGTCGGCCTGCTGCTCGGCGGCATCCTCACCGAATACCTGGATTGGCGCTGGTGCCTGTACGTCAACCTGCTCTTCGCCGTCGTCGCCTTCCTCGGCGGCATGCGCCTGCTGCGCCCGGGCGCCCCGGCGGACCGCCCGAGCCTGGACATCCCCGGCACATTGCTGGTCTCCGGCGGGCTGTTCTGCGTCGTCTACGGCTTCTCCAACGCCGAACGGCACCAGTGGGGAGCCACCAGCACATGGGGCTTCCTGCTGGCCAGCGCGGTCCTCCTGGCGGCCTTCGTGTGGTGGCAGCGGCGCGCCGAGCACCCACTGCTGCCGATGCGGGTCGTCGGCGACCGCGACCGCGGCGCCTCGTTCCTGGCGATGTTCCTGTCCGGCGCGGGAATGTTCGGCGTCTTCCTGTTCCTGACCTACTACCTGCAGCGCACGCTGGGGTATTCGCCGGTGAAGACCGGCCTGGCCTTCCTGCCGATGGTGGCACTACTGGTGTGCGCCTCCGTGATCACCACCAATGTGCTGGTGCCGCGACTGGGCGCCAAGCCCATCGTGCCGACCGGCATGCTGCTGGCCGGCGGCGCCATGGCGTGGCTGACCGCGCTGGACGCCCACAGCACCTACGCCGCGCACGTCATGCCGCCGCTCCTGCTGCTGGGCCTCGGACTCGGCCTCATCTTCGCCACGGCGATGAACATCGCCACCGCGGGCGTCAGGGCGCACGACGCCGGCGTCGCCTCGGCCATGGTCAACACCAGCCAGCAGGTCGGCGGATCCGTCGGCACCTCGCTGCTGAACACCCTCGCCACCAGCGCCGCCACCCACTACCTCGTCGGCCGCCGCCCGAGCCCCGCCGCGGTGTCCCAGGCGCAGCTGCACAGCTACTCCGTCGCCTACTGGTGGGCGGCCGGCTTCTTCGCCTTCGGCTTCGTCGTCACCTTCCTGCTGTTCCGGCCGGGACCGCCGCGTATCGCCGAGGCACCCGGCACCGAGGAGAGCCCCTCGCCCGCGGTCCCGTGAGCCCCGCGGCGACGCAATAGGCGCAGCCGAACCCTGCCCGCGCATCCACATCGCGGAAACGCCCCGCATAAAGGTGCCGGGTACAGCTAACGTTCGGGCATGACAGCCAACGCGACCAGCGGCGCGCCGCAGGCGGTCGCCGCACTCGACGCCGTCAGCGTCCGCCGCTACACCACCGGGCAGGTCATCCTCGACGACATCACCTGGAATGTGTACGCGGGCCAGCACTGGGCCCTGCTCGGCGCTAATGGCGCGGGGAAGACCACCGTCCTGCGGCTCATCGGCGCCCTCATGCATCCCACCACCGGCACCGTCGACGTACTCGGCCACCGCCTCGGCCGCGTCGACATGCGCGAGCTGCGCGCCCACATCGGCCTGGTCTCCTCCGCGCAGAAGGTGCCGCTCGACGCGACCGCCCACACCGTCGTCCTCACCGGCCACACCGGCACCGTCCAGCCGCTGTGGCGCAAGTACGACGCCGAGGTGCGCGAGCGCGCGGACGCCCTCCTCGCCGAGCTGGAGATCAAGGAGCTCGCCGAGCGGCCCTACGGCGTCTGCTCCGGCGGCCAGCGCGCCCGCATCCTGGTCGCCCGGGCCCTGATGGCCGACCCGTCGCTGCTGCTGCTCGACGAGCCCTTCAACGCCCTCGACCTACCCTCCCGCGAGGACCTGATCGACGCCCTGCACCGGCTCGCCACCACCCGGCCGGCGCTCACCACCATCACCGTCACCCACCACCTGGAGGAGCTGTCGCCGGCCATCGGCCACGTCCTGCTGCTCAAGGAGGGCCGCGTGCTGACCTCCGGCGCCGCCGAGGATGTCCTCACCGCCGAGCAGATGACCCGTTGCTTCGGCCGGCCCATCGAGGTCAGCCGCCACGAGGGCCGCTGGCTCGCCCGCTCGGGGCGCGGCACGCCCACGGCGGCGCAATAGGCACAGGCGCCGCCCTCAGCGCTGCCAGGGCACGTCCGCGCTTGCGGGATGGTGGAGGCCCTCGGCGATGACCCGCGAGATCTCCTCCAGCTGCCGGGTCTGCTCGGGCGAGAGCCGGTCGAAGATCGCCGCCCGCACCGCCGTGACGTGACCGGGCGCCGTACGCTCCACCTCCGCGAAGCCCTCGTCCGTCAGCACGCACACCTGGCCGCGCCGGTCGGTCGGACAGTTCTCCCGGCGCACCCAGCCGTTGCCCTCCAGCCGCGCGACGGCGTGCGACAGCCGCGACCGGGTGATCTTGGTCTGCTCGGCCAGCTCCGTCATCCGCATACTGCGGCCAGGTGTCTCCGACAGTGTGCTGAGCAGGGCGTAATACATGTGCGGAATGCCGGCGTCACGCTGCAGCTGACGGTCGAGGTGGTCCTCCAGCAGCGTGGTGGCGTGCAGGAACGCCCGCCACGCGGACTGCTCCTCATCGGTCAGCCATTTCATGCGTTCATGGTAACGAATTTCTTGAATATTCAATAAATCACACCGGTGGTCCGCCCCGCCGTATGCCGCGCCCGACGCATACCGGCTCGTCAACCGCGGTGTGGCACAGCTCACCCCGCGCCCGAGAAATATCCGGGGATCGGATCCCCGTTTGATCTTCTGATCGCAAACGGGGACCGATTATCCGCTTGCAGGACCGGAAAGCCGCCCCAGCGCCCAGCCTCACCGCCCCGCGAGAACGGAAGGAGCAGCCCGTGCCCTTCGACACGGACCCCGCCGTCCGCCCGCGAGGCATACGGCCGCGCGCGGGCGACCGTACGCCGTGGTTACCCGCCGCGTCGTCGCGTTGTCAGTGGTGGCCCTTACAGTGAAACCGCCGAGAACGCGCCGGCTGACGAGCCGGACGCGTCCCCTCACGCTGCGCCGATTCACCGCCGAAGCGGCGCGACCGCGTGTCGGCACCCCGTGTCTTCCGCCCTCCCGCACCGCCGGCCACCGGGCCCCGCGGCCCCGGGCAGGAGCAGGCGGGCACCCTCCCCAGCCGCTCCCGTAAGCCGTAAACCGTTCGCAACAACCGTCAACCGGTCCATACCGTAGCCGGGTTCACCCGGCCGGCCGACCCGCACCACCCGCTCGCACCGGCTCCACCGCTCCACCGACACACGTCCCCACGTCCTGTCACTCCGCACCAAGTAGTGAGACCAGTAATGCCTGAAACACACCAGCCGGATCCCAAGCGCTGGACAGCGCTCATATTCATCGCGATAGCCCAGCTGATGGTCGTGCTCGACTCGACCGTCGTGAACATCGCGCTGCCGTCCGCCCAGCGCGACCTGGGCATCTCCGACGGCGACAAGCAGTGGGTCATCACCGCGTACACCCTCGCCTTCGGCGGCCTGCTGCTGTTCGGCGGCCGGGTGTCCGACCTGTGGGGACGCAAGAACACCTTCATCGTCGGCCTGCTCGGCTTCGCCCTCGCCTCGGCACTGGGCGGCGCCGCCGTCAACGCGCCGATGCTGCTCGGCGCCCGCGCCCTCCAGGGCGTCTTCGGCGCCCTGCTCGCGCCGGCCGCGCTGTCGCTGCTCGCCGTGACCTTCACCGACGCCAAGGAGCGCGCCAAGGCCTTCGGCATCTACGGCGCCATCGCCGGCGCCGGCGCCGCGGTCGGCCTGATCCTCGGCGGCGTGCTCACCCAGTACCTCAACTGGCGGTGGGCGCTGTTCGTGAACATCTTCTTCGCGATCGCCGCCGTCATCGGCGCCGTCCTCGTCATCCACGAGCCCGCCCAGGGCCGCAACCGCAACCGCCTGGACGTCCCCGGCGTGGTCCTCGCCAGCAGCGGCCTGGTGGCCCTGGTGTACGGCTTCAGCCGCGCCGAGTCGGACGGCTGGACGGCCGGTGTGACCCTCGGCCTGTTCGCGGCTGCCGTGGTCCTCCTCGCGGCCTTCTCGTTCGTCGAGAGCCGCGTGTCCGCCCCGCTGCTGCCGCTGCGCGTGGTCACCGACCGCAACCGCGGCGGCGTCTACCTCTCCCTGGGCCTCGCCGTCATCGGCATGTTCGGCCTCTTCCTGTTCCTGACCTACTACCTGCAGCAGGTCATGGGCTACACGGCCCTGAAGTCCGGCTTCGCCTTCCTGCCCATGGTCGGCGGCATGATCATCGGCTCCACCCAGATCAGCACCCGCCTGATGCTGCGGGTCCGCCCGCGGTACCTGATGGCGCCCGGCTTCCTCGTCGCGTCCGTCGGCATGCTCATCCTGGCGCAGATCAAGGTCGACTCCTCGTACGCGGAGGTGCTGCTGCCCGGCCTGATCCTCATGGGCCTCGGCATGGGCACGGCCTTCATGCCGGCGATGAGCCTGGCCACCTACGGGGTGCGCCCGGAGGACGCCGGTGTGGCCTCCGCCATGATCAACACCTCGCAGCAGGTCGGCGGCTCCATCGGCACCGCGCTGCTGAACACCCTGGCCACCAGCGCCACGGCCACGTGGGTGTCCTCGCACCTGACCTCCAAGGCCGACCTGAAGAGCAAGCTGTTCATCAACGAGTCGGCGGTGCACGGCTACTCCGTCGCCATCTACTGGGCCACGGGCATCCTCGTCCTGTCCGCCCTGATCGCCTTCGTGCTGGTCAGCGCCGACGGCCAGGGCGGTCGCCAGCAGGTCAGCGGCGACAAGGCGGCCGACGACCTCGCGATCCCGGTCATCGCCCACTGACCGACCGCCCGCACCGACCGCGGCGGTGACGGCCGCACGGCGGCCATACGTACGACACATAACGACACGTACGACAGGTGCGACACGTACGACCAACGGCAGGTCCCCGCTCTCCCGGTTCACCCCGGGACGGCGGGGACCTGCCGTTCGTCGTACATATGCCCGCCCGCGCGGACGTACGGCGGTCGTACGGTCATACGTGGGTCACGGGTCATGCGTGAGTCATACGTATACGTGCAGCGCCGCGACCTGACGGAACGCTCGTCCTACAAGCCCTCCGGCCACGCATACGTCGACGGCACCTGCACCTTGTCGCCCGCCGCCCCGTAGACCACGGCGATCTCGTCGTGCGCGGCCAGCTTGATCGACGCAGGATCGCCGGCCTGCTCCTTGCCGTTGACGTAGACGTGGAGCTCCTTGCCGCCGCCCGCCTTGTACGTGCCGATCCCGTCCTTGCTCAGCGGCACGCTCCACTCGGTCATGAACTGCCCGAGGGTGAAGTCGGCCTTGACCGGCGACTCGATGTGGACGACACCCGAGGTGTCATGGGTGTGCAGCGGGCTGATCTGCTGCCTGGTGAGGTCGATCCCGATCTCGGCCGGCACCGTCACCGGCCGGCCGTCGACGTACACGTCCAGGTGGCTGTGGATGTGCAGCACCTGCCCCTCCGCCCCGAGCATCGGCAGCCCGGCCGCCTTCGCCTGCGCGGTGGCGTCGGCGGGCGCGGGCCAGCTCACCGACGCCGCGGCCGGCTTGTCGTCGGCGCCGCCCGTGGCGCCCGGCGTACCGGCCGCGTCCTTCTTGCCGTCGGAGCCGCACGCGGCCAAGGTCAGGGCGCCGGCCACGACGGCCGCACCGATCACGATGCGTCGCATCTGCATGGGAGGGGGATCTCTTCCTGTTCAGCCGAACTGCACGGAGCGCTTGGCGAGCCCCATCCAGAATCCGTCGATGACGCTGCGCTGGCTGCCGAGCTCGGACTCGGCGGCGCCGAGCGTAACGAACAGCGGGGCGAAGTGCTCTGTGCGCGGGTGCGCCAGCCGCCCCGCGGGCGACGTCCGCTCGAAGTCCAGGAGCGCGTCCACGTCCCGCGCCTCCAGCGCCCGCCGGCCCCAGTCGTCGAACTCCGCCGACCACGAGGGCGGCTGGGGTCCGGCGTGCCGCAGCGCGGCGAGGTTGTGCGTGAAGAAGCCGCTGCCGACGATCAGCACGCCCTCGTCCCGCAGCGGAGCCAGCCGCCGCCCGACCGCCATCAGGCCGGCCGGATCCAGCGTCGGCAGGGACACCTGCAGCACGGGGACGTCCGCGTCCGGGAACATCTCCACCAGTGGTACGTACGCCCCGTGGTCCAGGCCCCGATCCGGCACGTCCTGGACGGGGCTGCCGGCCCGCCGCAGCAGCTTGCGTACGTCCTCGGCAAGCGCGGGCGCGCCCGGCGCCGGATACGTCACCTTGTAGTAGTGCTCGGGGAAGCCCCAGAAGTCGTAGACGAGCGGCACCGTCGCCGTCGCGCCGATGGCCAGCGGAGCGTCCTCCCAGTGCGCCGACACCACCAGTACGGCCTTGGGTCGCGGCAGCCCTGCCGCCCACGCGGCGAGCTGGCCGGGCCACGTCGGATCGTCCGCCAGCGGCGGGGCGCCGTGCGAGAGGTAGAGCGCGGGCATGCGCTCGGGAGCAGACGCGGTCATGGCGCACCCTCCTTGAATCTTCAAGCGTATGAGACGACGGTAACCCGATCTGCTTGAAGCTTCAAATACCAATGGTCATGCCCATTGCCGAGCCGGCACGCCGCCCCGCCGGCCTCCCTCCCCGGCGCCCTCAGTCCAGCCGCTTCTCCAGCCACACCACGTCGTGGTACTCCCCGAACTTCCGCCCCACCTCCTGGTACAGCCCCACCTGCCGGAAGCCGAACCGCTCGTGGATCCGTACCGACGCCTCGTTCGGCAGCGTCACCCCCGCGTACGCGCGGTGCACGTCCTCACTGGCCAGCGCCTCGAACAGCGCCGCGTACAGTAGCGTGCCGACGCCCCGCCCGCCGGCGCCCGGCGCGAGATAGATGCTCGTCTCCACCGACGTCGCGTACGCGGCCTTCGGGCGGAACGGACTGCTTGTCGCATAACCCATGATCGGACCGCCGTCCGCCGGCCGGGCAACCAACAAGCGGTGGGGGCCGTCTTCCGGGTGGGAGAGCAACCAGGGGCGGCGCTCGTCGGGGGTGATGGGGTCGATGTCGAAAGTGACGGCCGTCTCACGGACGTAGTGGTTGTAAATGTCGGTGAGCGCCCCCAGATCGCCCTCCGCACCCGCTGTGACCTGGACATCCATACGTTCCGGCATGACATGGCCTCTCAATGCGGCGGACAGGGTACTGCATGATCATAAAAAACAGGTCACGACATGGGAATTGTGTCCGGATTCCAGTCGTTATCCCGATCGGATGGGGCAAGCGCACAGCAAGGCCGAAGGGACCGCGGCAGCCGCCCACCCGGCTCCGGCAGAGGTTCGCCACGGCGTCCGCTGCCACCGCTCGCCCGACCCGACCGAGACCGACCGCACCTTCGTAAGGGAGCACGCATGGCAACCCGTGCCGTCGCCCGTCGTAACGCAGGCGGGACCAGCAGCGTTCGCGCCGCAGGCGGGGAAGTGGCCGACCGCGACCTCGTCGGCATGTACCTGGACGAGATCGCGCGTACGCCGCTGCTCGACGCCGCCCGTGAGGTGGAGCTTTCCCGAGACATTGAAGCAGGTGTCTACGCCGAGCGTATCCTCGCCTCCGACCCGGACCTTCCGCCGGGCGCGGGCGGTGACGTCCAGCGCGAGGAGCTGGAGGCCCTGGTGGCCGCGGGCGAACGCGCCAAGGACATCTTCATCCGCTCCAACCTGCGGCTCGTCGTCGCAGTGGCCCGGCGCTACCCGCGCAGCGGCCTGCCCCTGCTCGACCTGATCCAGGAGGGCAACGCGGGCCTGGTGCGCGCCGTCGAGAAGTTCGACTACGCCAAGGGCTTCAAGTTCTCCACGTATGCGACCTGGTGGATCCGGCAGGCCATCACCCGGTCCATCGCCGACCAGTCCCGCACCATCCGCCTCCCCGTCCACCTCGTCGAGGAACTGGGGCGGATCCGGCGGGTGCAGCGGGAGTTCAACCGCGAGCACGGCCGTGACGCCGAGCCCGCGGAGATCGCCGCGGAGCTGGCCACCACCCCCGAGCGCGTCGCCGACGTCCTGGACTGGGCGCGCGACCCGGTGTCGCTGAACATGTCGGTCGACGCCGAGGGCGAGACCGAGTTCGGCGACCTCGTCGAGGACGGCGCCGCGCCGTCCCCGGAGGACTCCGTCCTGGTCATGCTGCGCCGTGAGGAACTGGACAGCCTCATCGACCGGCTCGACGACCGCACCGCGTCGATCATCCGCGCCCGTTACGGCATCGTGGACGGCCGCGAGCGGACGCTCACCGAGGTCGGCAAGGAGCACGGCCTGACGCGCGAGCGCATCCGGCAGATCGAGAAGCACGCGCTGGCCGACCTCAAGCGCATGGCCCGGGCGACCGGCCTGGACTACGAAGCCGCCTGACAACCCCACCGCCGGCCCTCCGGGGCCGGCCCCACAGACCCGGACCCCGGCGCCACCCCCCCGCGTCGGGGTTCGGCATGCCGTCACGCCCCGCCCGAGGCCGCCCACCACACGGCCGCCGCTGTGCCCCGCCGGCGACCGGGGGTGAGAACCTTCGTGGCATGACCGATCACACCGGCGGCGACTCTCCTGACGACCCGCACGCGGACGCCCCCCAGCCGGACGACCCGCGCCCGGACGGCACCGCCCCGCACCCCGGCGAGCCCCACCACGGCGGGCTGAGCACCCGGCTGAACTGGCTGCGCGCCGCCGTCCTCGGCGCCAACGACGGCATCGTCTCCACCGCCGGCCTGGTCGTCGGCGTCGCCGGCGCCACCTCCTCGCGCTCCGCGCTGCTCACCGCGGGCCTCGCCGGGCTGCTGGCCGGCTCGCTGTCGATGGCCGCCGGCGAGTACGTCTCGGTCAGCACCCAGCGCGACTCCGAGCAGGCCGCCCTCGCCCTCGAACGCGAGGAGCTCGCCACCACCCCGCAGGCCGAACTCGACGAGCTCACCGGCCTCCTCGGAGACCTCGGCATCACCCACGACCTCGCCCGCGAAGTCGCCGTGCAGCTCACCGCCCGCGACGCCCTCGGCGCCCACGCCCGCGTCGAGCTGGGCATCGACCCCGACGAACTCGCCAACCCCTGGCACGCCGCCTGGGCCAGTTTCGTCTCCTTCACCGCCGGCTCGCTCCTTCCGCTGCTGGCCATCGTGCTGCCGCCGCACGCCTGGCGGCTGCCCGTCACCGTCGTGTCCGTGCTGATCGCCCTGACCGGCTGCGGCTGGGCCAGCGCCCGCCTCGGCAGCGCACCCGTGCGCCCCGCCGTACTGCGCAATGCCGCAGGCGGCGCCGTCGCCATGGCCGTGACCTACGCCGTCGGCCTGCTGCTCGGCGCAGCCGGCGTCTGACCCGCCCCTCGGGTCACCCGACCGGTTCCAGCTCCCCGGTCACGAGGAACCGCTCGACACGCCGCATGTACGGTGCGATGTCGATGCCCTGCGCGGTGAGCCACGCGTCCGCGTAGTACTTCTCCAGGTAGCGCTCGCCCGGGTCGCACAGCAGCCCGACGACGCTGCCGCGTTCACCGCGCGAGCGCATCTCGGCGACGATGCGGAACGCCGCCCACAGCCCCGTACCGGTGGACGCCCCGGCCCGGCGGCCCAGCAGCCGTTCAAGGACGCGTACGCAGGCGATCGACGCCGCGTCCGGGACCCGCATCATCCGGTCGATCGCCCCGGGGACGAAGCTGGGCTCCACGCGCTGCCGGCCGATCCCTTCGATCCGGGAGCCGGTAGGGGTGGTGGCCGTCGGATCGTGGTCCCGCCAGCTCGGGAAGAACGCCGAGTTCTCCGGATCCGCCACGCAGATTCCGGTGGTCGCCTGCGCATAGCGGACATACCTTGCGATCGTCGCGGACGTCCCGCCGGTCCCCGCCGTCGCCACGATCCAGGTCGGCACCGGGTGCCGCTCGGCCGCCAGCTGCCGGAAGATCGACTCCGCGATGTTGTTGTTGCCCCGCCAGTCCGTCGCCCGCTCCGCGTAGGTGAACTGGTCCATGTAGTGGCCGCCGGTCTCCGCCGCCAGCCGTGTCGCCGCCTCGTACACCTGGCCGGGGTCCTCCACCAGATGGCATCGGCCGCCGTGCAGCTCGATCAGGTCGATCTTCGCCCGCACCGTCCCACGGGCCATCACGGCCACAAACGGGACACCGATCAGTCGGGCGAAGTAGGCCTCCGACACCGCCGTCGAGCCGCTCGACGCCTCGATCACCGGGCGCCCGGGGCGGATCCATCCGTTGCACAAGGCGTACAGGAACAGTGACCGGGCCAGCCGGTGCTTCAGCGACCCGGTCGGGTGGGTGGACTCGTCCTTCAGATAGAGGTCGACGCCCCAGTCCGCGGGGAGTGGGATCGACAGCAAATGGGTATCGGCGGACCGGTTCGCGTCCGCCTGGACCTGGCCGACCGCCTGGCGCAACCAGAGACGGTACGCGGGGTCGCTGCGATCGACGTCCGTTTCCGGCGCCCGAACGGGAGCGCGGTTCGCCTGCGGTTTCGGTTGTGGTTCGTGCATGCGGCCAGGTATATCCGTCTGCGGGGGGCAAACGGACACTTGGGGTATCTCCCCCCACCCGCTTGGGTGCCGGGGCCGGCCGGCGGACCGCCCCGGCGCCGTACCCTGGATCCATGGACACCGCGGCACACTCCGAGCGCCCCCCCTCCACGGCCGGTGCGGCGGGCTCCGGTACGGGCGACGGCCCGGCCGGCCTGGTATTCGACGACCCCTTCGACCGCCCGTCCTCCGACGACACCGACCGCGGCTGGGGCGACCTGCCCTCCGGCTCGGCGGACGACGACTTCACGCGCTTCCTCAACGAGAAGCCGCCGCACCACCTCTGAACCTGCTCGGCCCTGGCGGTCAGCCAGCCCCGCCCGAGCGCGGCGCCACCAGTGCGTCGCGGATGTCCCGCAGCAGCGTGATCTCGTCCGTCACCGCTTCCTCCTTCACCACCGTCTCCTCGGCCGGTGCCGACTGCTGCTTGGCTGCCCGCCGCGCCAGGTAGCGGGCCATCGGCAGGACCATGAGGAAGTACACGACCGCCGCGGTGATCAGGAACGTGAGCGTCGCGCTCAGCACCGATCCCCACAGGATGTGGATCCCGCTGACGGTCTCTCCCTTGCTGTCCACCCGGCACGGGCCCTTGAGACAGGACGAATAGCCAGCGAGGTCCTTCGTACCGAAGGCACCGACCAGCGGGTTGATGATCCCGTTGACGACGGAGTTCACGATGCTGCTGAACGCCGCCCCGATGACCACCGCCACCGCGAGGTCGATCACGTTCCCCCGCATGACGAATTCCTTGAAGCCTGCCAGCAGGCTCGGCTGGTCCGTACGGCTCATCGATGTGCCTCTTCCTTGGTGCGGGTCCGGCGGAACGACTGGTTCCGCCATAGAAGGCAATCCGGAGGCTCACTGTCCAATTGCCTTGCACGATCGGGTGATTCAGCACAGCGTCACCGCCAGCGCGGACGTGGCGGCAGCACCGGACAGGGCGGCGGCGACACGACGCGGCACGGCCAGCACGACCAGCGCGCCACCCGTCCCGCCCGTGTCGGCGGTGCCCGTCGGCAGCCCGCCTTCCGGGATGCCGGCGGGGCTCGTTCCGGCGGGATTCGTTCCGGCAGGCGAGCCGGCCGGCTGCCCGGGGACCGCCACGACGGTCACCGCGGAGGCCACCACGCGCGCCGCCGCCAGCACGTCCACCCGGTCGCCGGGCCGCAGCAGCCGCACCGCAGCGGCGTCCGCGATCCGCACCGGCGCCTTCACCACGTCTTCCGCCCTGTCGTGGACGGGGCGGACCGCCGCGGACGCGCTCGGGGCGCTTCGTACGGCCGCGGTCCTTCCGGGCGGGGGTCTGTAGCCGGCCGACACGGCCAGCACGGCAGCGGAGACCACGACGCCGAGGGCGAGCGACCCGCGCCTGAGCTGCGGCGCCGGCGGGAGCAGGCGGCGCGCGCCGCGCCTTCCGACCCGAATCGGCGCGAAGTCCGGCACCACGCGCGACGGCGGGGCGTACGGCTCGGGCACGGCGAAGTCCGCCGCGCGCGAGGGCATGCCCGGCGCCGGCGGCGCGGACGGAGAAGGGGCGACGTACGGGGGGAAGGGGGTCGAGAGGGATGTGGACACGAAGATCACCACCGTTCACGAGGAGTAGTCGACCGGTCGCATCCGGTCGATGCCTCCACGATCCCGCATTTCCGCAACCCGCCCGCCAGGCCCTGTGGATAACTCGACGCCTGTGGATAACCCGGGCCCTCCCCGGGGTGGCGATCTCGCGCGGGCCGACGGCACGCCGCCCCGCACCGAGGACCGCTACGGCAGCGGGATGCCCGGGTCCTGCCCGCCGATCCCGTCGACGCACAGGCACGTGCGCTCCTCGTTGCCGGGCAGCGCGGCGATGACGTCGAAGAGCACGTCCCGCATCCGCCCGACATTCGCCGCGAAGACCGCCAGGACCTCCTCGTGGGCGACGCCCTCGCCGGTGTCCGCGCCGGCGTCGAGGTCGGTGACGAGGTTCACGGAGGTGTAGCACAGGCCCAGCTCGCGGGCCAGCACGGCCTCCGGGTGCCCGGTCATCCCGACCACCGACCAGCCCTGCGCGGCGTGCCAGAGCGATTCCGCACGCGTGGAGAACCGCGGGCCCTCCACGACGACGAGCGTCCCGCCGTCCACAGGCTCCCACCCGCTCGCCCGCGCCGTGTCCACCGCCGCCTTCCGGCCTACCGGGCAGTAGGGGTCCGCGAAGGTCACGTGCACCACGTTCGGCACCAGCCCGTCCGCCCTCGCCTCCCCGTCGAAGTACGACTGGGCCCGCGATTTCGTGCGGTCCACCAGCTGGTCGGGTACGAGCAGCGTCCCGGGCCCGTACTCGACGCGCAGCCCGCCGACCGCGCAGGGTCCGAGGACCTGGCGCACGCCCGCGGCGCCCAGCGCCCACAGGTTCGCCCGATAGTTGATCTTGTGCGGCGGCAGGTGGTGGGAGCGGCCGTGCCGCGGCAGGAACGCGACGCGGCGGCCCGCGACGTCACCGATGAAGAGCGAGTCGCTGGGCCGCCCGTAGGGGGTGTCGACGGTGACCTCGGTCACGTCGTCGAGGAACGAGTAGAAGCCGGATCCGCCGATCACGCCGATCTCGGCCCGCGTGTGTGTCGTGTCGCCGCTCTGCACCATGAGCGTCACCCTAAGCGGCGCGGGACAAGCGCGACGAACCCCCGCCGGGCGAACGGCGGAGGCTCGTGGGTACTGCGGGGACGCCGGGCCGGCGCGCGTCCGTCAGGCCGCGGACGAGCTGCTCGACGTGGTCGACGGGCTGGACGACGACGTCGAGGACGAAGCCGACGACGAGCTGTCGCTCGACTTGGTGTCCGAGCTGCTGCTCTTGGCAGCGGGCGCGCTGCTCGACGAGGAGCCGCGGCTGTCGGTCCGGTAGAAGCCGGAGCCCTTGAAGACCACGCCAACCGCGGAGAACACCTTGCGCAGCCGTCCGCCGCAGTTGGGGCACACGGTCAGTGCGTCGTCGCTGAACTTCTGCACCGCCTCAAGGCCCTCGCCGCACTCGGTGCACTGGTACTGATACGTCGGCACTAGCTCCTCCTGGCACTCTCACTCAATGAGTGCTAACGACGCTCCATAGTGCAGCATTTCCGCGGCTCAGTCCACCGTGACCGCCGTACGGTGACCGATCACACCCGGCGTGCCGCCGTTGCGCGGATCCGGCACCAGATGCCGGCGCAGGCCCACGAGCAGCATCAAAGCCGCCGCCGTGCCGGTCAGCGGCACGGTGAAGGCGGCGTGCGGGCCCGCGTGGTCGGCCAGCAGGCCCGCGGCGGTGACCGCCGCCGCCTGGCCGAGCGCGACCGCGCCGGTGAGCCAGGTGAAGGCCTCCGTCCGTGTCGCGGGCGGCACCAGCGCCTCCACCAGCGTGTAGCCGGTGATCAGCGCGGGAGCGATGCACAGCCCCACCACCAGTCCGAGCCCGCCGAGCAGCAGCAGGGGCCGTACGGCCCACAGCGGGACGCAGGCGACCGTCAGCGCCGCGTACGCCGTCAGCAGCCGCCACCCCTGGGTGCGCCGCCACGTGACGGCGCCATAGGCGACGCCGGAGAGCATGTTGCCGGCGGCGAAGGTCCCGTAGAGCAGACCGTTGAGCCCCGGATGCCCCGCCTCCTGGGTGAAGGCCGTGATCGACACCTGCATGCCGCCGAAGACGGTGCCGATGCCGAGGAAGGCGATCACCAGCGCACGCACTCCGGGCACCGACAGCGCCGACACATGCCGGCGGTCCCCGCCCTTCGCCGCCCGGTGCGGGGCCGGGGCGGTCCTGCGCTGGGCCGCGAACAGCCAGCCGCCCGCCACCGTGAGCGTCGCCTCGGCAATGAGCCCGGCCGCCGGATGGATCCCCGTGCACAGCGCGGTCGCGACGACCGGCCCGATGACGAACGTGAACTCGTCGGTCACCGACTCGAACGCCGCCGCCGTCTGCAGCAGCGGCGACGGCGCCGCCGACGGGCGACCCGCCAGGGCGACGGCCCAGCGCGACCGCACCATGGGGCCCACCTGCGGCACCGTCGCACCCGTAGGCACCGCCGCCGCGAAAAGCGCCCAGGCGGGCGCATGCGCCAGGGCCAGCGCCACGAGGGCGGCGGCGGACGCCGCGTGCAGCGCAGCGCCCGGCACCAGGACCGCGCGCTGCCCGTACCGGTCGGCGAGCCGGCCACCGCGGGGCGCGCACAGCGCCAGCGCGACCCCCGTGACGGCCGCGACCGCGCCCGCCATCCCGTACGAGCCGGTGGTGTGCTCCACGAGCAGCACCAAGCTGATGGTGAGCATCGCGAACGGCTGCCGCGCCGCGAACCCGGGAAGAACGAAGGCCCACGCGCCCGGAGTGCTCAGCAACTGCCGGTAACCCGGCCTGGGGGCGGCGGCGCCATCTGCCGACGACGGGGGAGTGGGCACCGTGGATGCCACTGACTGGTCCTTCTGCCGCCTGGTAGCGCGTCCGCCGCGGTGTGCCGCAGCATCACGCCGAAAGCCGTCCGCTCAGCGCGCGTCCACGCGCCCGGCCCTGCATCAGGCAGAGATCGCACTCGACAAATACCGCACCATCATACGGAAACACGCGCTCGCCGCCCTGCGACCGGCCGCGCGGGGCTCACTTCTGGCGCGGTGTCCCGCGCTCCTCGAGCCAGCCGGCCAGCTTGCCGCCACGCCCGACGGCCCGCAGGCGCTCCTCCGCGGCGTCGCGCACCGGGTCGGTGGTGACCACCAGCAGCTCGTCGCCGCGCCGCAGGCTCGTCGAGGGCAGCGGGACAAAACTCGCGCCGTCACGGACGACGAGCGTCACCGCGGCCCCTGTCGGCAGCCGTAGCTCGTTGACCTCCACGCCGTGCATCCGTGAGCCCTCGGGGATGGCGACGGACAGCAGGTGGCCGCGCAGCCGCTCCAGCGGTGCCGACTCGATGCCCAGGTCCGACGGGCCGCTGCCGTCGCCGAGCCGCAGCCGCCGCGCGAGCCACGGAAGCGTTGGACCCTGCACCAGGGTGTAGAAGATCACCAGTACGAAGACGATATTGAAGATCCTGCGACTTTCGGACACGCCGGCCACCATCGGGATCGTGGCGAGCACGATCGGCACCGCCCCGCGCAGCCCCGCCCATGACATCAGCGCCTGCTCACGCCAGGGGACACGGAAGGGCAGCAGGCTGATCACCACCTCGGCGGGCCGGGCGAGCACCGTCAGGAACAGGCCGATGATCAGTGCGGGCACGATGTCGTCGCCCAGTTCGTGCGGGGTCACCAGAAGGCCCAGCAGGACGAACAGCCCGATCTGGGCGATCCAGCCCAGCCCTTCGGCGAAGCCGCGGGTGGCGGGCCGGTGCGGAAGCTTGGCGTTGCCGAGGACGAGCGCGGCGGTGTAGACGGCCAGGAATCCCGACCCGTGCGCCATGGCGCCGGCCGCGTAGGCCGCGACGGCGATGGCCATCACGGCGATCGGGTACAGGCCGGAGGCGGGCAGGGCGACGTGCTTGAGGCCGTACGCGCCGAGCCATCCCACCGCCAGCCCGATCGCGGCCCCGATCGCCAGTTCCAGCAGCGTCTCGCCCAGCAGGTGGTACCACGGGTCTATGGGGCCGTTCGCCGAGAACGCCACCACCATGATCACCACAGGCGCGTCGTTGAACCCCGACTCGGCTTCGAGGACGCCGGTTATGCGCTTGGGCAGCGGCACATTGCGCAGCACCGAGAACACTGCGGCGGCGTCCGTCGACGACACCACCGCGCCGATGATCAGCGACTGCCGCCAGTCGAGCCCGACCGCGTAATGTGCCGCGGCTGCCGTGATGACCACGCTCACCACCACGCCGATCGTCGACAGTACGGCCGCGATCGGCATGACCGGCTTGATCTCATGCCATTTGGTGCCGAGTCCACCTTCGGCGAGGATCACCACAAGTGCCGCGTAACCCAGCACCTGTGTCAGCTCGACGTTGTCAAAGGTGAAGCCGAACAGGCCGTCCTGGCCGATGGCGACGCCGATGCCGAGGTAGATCAGCAGGGTCGGCAGTCCGCTGCGGGACGCCAGGCGCACGGCGACGACGGCGACGAGCAGGACGGCCGCGCCGATGAGCAGGATCTCGTTCAGGTGGTGGACAGTCAGGGCACCGGTCCTTTCAACTTTGTTGCCGAGGCTAATATTTTACCCTCCCTTGATGTTGCATGGTCCACTTCCCGCAGGCTTCCTGGAAGCTTCCCGGCAGTTGCGGCAGCGGCCCCCACTCCGCGTCCTGCGCGCACAAGGCATGCGCCTATGGTTGCCCTTGCACAAGGAGCACCTTGATCATCTGATCCGCCCTGCCCTCGAAGGACAGCGATGCCCGCACGGAAGAAGTCCCGCCGCGTACGCTTCATCGTGATCACGCTCGCGTTGGTGCTGGTGGCGGGCCTCGGATTCGCGTCGTACTGGAGCGTCAGCACGGTGCGCGCCTCGTTCCCGCAGACCTCGGGCTCGCTCAAGCTGGCCGGCCTGTCCGCGCCCGTCGACGTCAAGCGCGACGCGTACGGCATCCCGCAGATCTACGCGGACACCCCGGACGACCTCTTCCGCGCCCAGGGCTACGTCCAGGCGCAGGACCGCTTCTACGAGATGGACGTACGCCGCCACCTGACCGCCGGGCGGCTGTCGGAGATGTTCGGCAAGGGGCAGGTCGAGACGGACGCCTTCCTGCGCACACTGAACTGGCACGGCATCGCGCAGGAGGAGTACGACACCAAGCTCGACGCGACCACCAAGTCCTACCTCCAGGCCTACAGCGACGGCGTCAACGCCTACCTCAAGGACCACAGCGGCGCGGCGCTGTCCGTCGAGTACGCGGCGCTGAAGCTCAGCAACGGCTACAAGCCGGAGAAGTGGACGCCCGTCGACTCCGTGGCGTGGCTCAAGGCGATGGCATGGGATCTGCGCAGCAATATGCAGGACGAGATCGACCGCGCCCTCATGACGAGCCGGCTCAGCCAGGCGCAGATCAAGCAGCTCTACCCCGCCTACCCGTACGACGAGAACCCGCCCATCCTCGACGCGGGGTCCGTCGACGCGAAGACCGGCGACTACGAGCCCACCGGGGCCTCCTCGGGGCCGCACGGCCTCAACAACACCGTCGACAGCCAGCTCGCCGGCATCTCCCAGATAATCGACCAGATGCCCGCGCTGCTCGGCCCGAGCGGCAGCGGCATCGGCTCCAACTCCTGGGTCGTCTCCGGCCAGTACACGACCACCGGCAAGCCGCTCCTGGCCAACGACCCGCACCTCGCGCCGCAGCTGCCGTCGCTCTGGTACCAGATGGGCCTGCACTGCCGCACCGTGAGCAGCGCCTGCCCGTACGACGTGGCCGGTTACACCTTCTCCGGCATGCCCGGTGTGATAATCGGCCATAACCAGGACATTGCGTGGGGTATGACCAACCTCGGCGCGGACGTCACCGACCTGTACCTGGAGAAGGTCACGGCGACCACGTACCTGCACGACGGCAAGCAGGTGCCGTTCACGCTGCGCCACGAGGAGATCAAGGTCGCGGGCGGCAAGCCCCGCGAGATCACCGTACGGGTGACCAACAACGGTCCGCTGATCTCCGACCGCAGCGACGAGCTGCGCGAGGTCGGGCAGACCGCGCCGGTCAACGACCCGCCCGGCGGCGTCAACTCGGGGTACGGCGTCGCCCTCAAGTGGACCGCCCTCATTCCTTCGAAGACGATGGACGCCGTCTTCGAGCTCGACCGCGCGACCGACTTCGATCAGTTCCGGACCGCCGCCGCCGACTTCGCGGTGCCCTCGCAGAACCTGATCTACGCCGACAGCAAGGGCCCCCACGGCCACATCGGCTACCAGGCCCCGGGGCAGGTGCCGATCCGCCCGGACGGGGACGACGGCACGTACCCGGTGCCCGGCTGGGACTCGCACTACGACTGGGGGAAGGACATCCCCTTCAAGTCCATGCCGTACGAGTACGACCCCGAGCGCGGGTACATCGTGACGGCGAACCAGGCGGTCATCGACCAGAGCAAGTACCCGTTCATGCTCACCCAGGACTGGGGTTACGGCACCCGCAGCCACCGCATCTCCGACCTCATCGAGTCGAAGGTCAAGGACGGCGGCAAGATCTCCATGGACGACATGCAGTCCATGCAGGCGGACGACAGCAGCTCCATCGCCAAGCTGCTTGTTCCCTATCTTCTGAAAGTCGACATAACCGACGACAAGAACGACTACGTGCGTAACGCACAAAAGCTGCTGGAAGGATGGGACTACAACCAGGACGCCGACTCCGCGGCGGCGGCGTACTTCAACGCCGTATGGCGCAACGTCCTCAAGCTCGCCTTCGGCAACAAGCTCCCCAAGGAACTGCGGCCCGAGGGCCAGTGCCTGCGCGTCCCGCCCGCCGGCCAGACCGGACCGGTGGACAACCTCGACGGCAAGGGCGTCACCACCGTGGAGGAATGCGGTGAGCGCGACCCGTCCGAGGCGCAGCCGGACGGCGGCGACCGCTGGTTCGAGGTGGTCCGCCAGATCCTTCCCGACGCGACCGACTCCTGGTGGACCATGTCCACCACCGCCTTCTACGGCACCGACACCGACAAGGCGCACCGCAGCACCCGCGACCAGCTGCTCGAACAGGCCATGAAGGACGCCCGCTACGAGCTGACCGCGAAGCTCGGCAAGGACATAAACACCTGGAGCTGGGGCCGGCTGCACAAGCTGGAGCTGAAGAACCAGACCCTCGGCACCGACGGGCCCGGCGTCCTGAAGTGGCTGCTGAACCGCGGCCCCTGGCAGCTCAGCGGCGGCGAGGCGGCCGTCGACGCCACCGGGTGGAACGCCGCCGGCGGTTACGACGTCATCTGGGTGCCGTCGATGCGGATGATCGTCAACCTCCAGGACTTCGACAAGTCCCGGTGGATCAACCTCACCGGAGCCTCGGGCCACGCATACAACGCGCACTACACCGACCAGACCGACAAGTGGGCCGACAACGAGCTGCTGCCCTGGTACTTCTCCGACGAGCAGGTGGACAAGGCGGCCCAGGCGAAGATGGCGCTCACGCCGTAATCCGCGGCAATGGGCAGCGGTTCCGGCGCCGGGCCGTGAACCGCTGCCTTTCGCGTACCGGCGCGCGGCGTCAGCCGCGGAAGCGGCGGACACCCGAGGGCGTGAGCGCGGCATCCACCGGCCCGTCGTGCGGCTCGGCCGGCACGACGTCCAGAACCTCGTGCGCGTAGAGCACCACGACCAGAGCCGGACGCGCCCCCGCCCGGCCGATACGGCTCAGCGCCCGGTCGTACGAGCCGCCGCCGCGGCCCAGCCGCACGCCGCGGGCGTCCACCGCGAGGCCGGGCAGCAGGACCGCCTGCGCGCCCGTGACGGCATCGGGACCCAGCCGGGGCCCCGCCGGCTCCAGGAGGCCTCGCTCGGTGCGTACGAGGGCGTCCGGGCCGTCGTACGCGGCCCAGTCCAGATCGTTGTCCGGCAGCAGGACCGGCAGCAGCACCCGCGCACCGCGCTCCCGCAGCACGTCGATCAGCGGACCGGTGCCCGGCTCGGAGCCCATGGACACGTAAGCGGCGACGACTTTGCTGTCAGTGCACTCAGGAACGCCCCGTACCGTTCTCGCGAGTGCCGCTGCCGCCGCCTCGCGCTCCTGTGCGCTTAGAGCCCGACGGGCGCGCAATAGGCGGGCGCGAAGCTCCGCCTTCTGTGCGCGGATCTCGTTCACGCCTTCCACAACCGCTGTATATCAGCCGCAATGAACCGTTTCTTCATCTTCTGCACATTCACGAACGCTATGGTGCACGCCATGACGCACTCACGTACCCGGATCAGCAAGGCTGTCATTCCCGCGGCCGGCCTCGGCACACGCTTCCTCCCGGCGACGAAGGCCACGCCCAAGGAGATGCTCCCGGTGGTCGACAAACCCGCGATCCAGTACGTGGTCGAGGAGGCGGTCTCCGCGCACCTGTCCGATGTGCTGATGATCACCGGCCGCAACAAGCGCCCTCTCGAAGACCACTTCGACCGCAACTACGAGCTGGAGGAGACACTCACCCGCAAGGGTGACGACTCCCGGCTGGCGCGGGTACGCGAGTCCAGCGACCTGGCCACCATGCACTATGTGCGGCAGGGCGACCCCAGGGGCCTCGGCCACGCGGTGCTGTGCGCGGAACCGCACGTGGGCGACCAGCCGTTCGCGGTACTGCTCGGCGACGACCTCATCGACCCCCGCGATCCGCTGCTGCCCCGCATGATCGACGTCCAGGCGCGCTACGGCGGCAGCGTCATCGCCCTGATGGAGGTGGCGCCCGAGCAGATCCACCTCTACGGCGCCGCCGCCATAAGGCACACCGACGACGCCGACGTCGTACGCGTCACCGACCTGGTGGAGAAGCCCGACATCGGCCAGGCGCCGTCCCATTACGCGGTCATCGGCCGATACGTCCTCGACCCCGCCGTCTTCGACGCCATCAAGAAGACCGAGCCCGGCCGGGGCGGCGAGATCCAGCTGACCGACGCGCTGCGGGAACTGTCCCACCGCGACGACGCCGGCGGCCCCGTCCACGGCGTCCTGTTCACCGGCCGCCGCTACGACACCGGCGATCGCGGCGACTACCTGCGTGCGATTGTCCGACTGGCATGCGAGCGTGAAGACCTGGGACCGGATTTCCGGAACTGGCTGCGTTCGTACGTCACGGAGGAGATGCAAGAGTGAGCCACGGCGCCGACCGCGTATGGTCCGTCACCGAGCACCTGGACAGCGTCCTGGGGCAGTTGTCCCCGCTGGAGCCCATCGAGCTGCAACTGCTCGACGCGCAGGGCTGCGTGCTGGTCGAGGACGTCACCGTGCCCGTGGCGCTGCCGCCCTTCGAGAACAGCTCCATGGACGGCTACGCCGTACGCGTCGCCGACACGCAGGCCGCGACCCTCGAACACCCCGCCGTACTCGAAGTCGTCGGCGACGTCGCGGCCGGCAGCGGCGAACTGCCCGCGGTGGGCCCGGGGCAGGCGGCCCGGATCATGACCGGCGCGCCGCTGCCGCCCGGCGCGGAGGCCGTCGTGCCCGTGGAATGGACCGACGGCGGAACTGGCGGCGGACCGGCCACCACGATGGCCGCGCACAGCCTCGACCCGGCAGGAGCCGCAGGAGAGGTACGCGTGCACCGCGGCCCGTCCCGCGGGCAGTTCGTACGGGCCCGCGGCAGCGACGTCTCGGCGGGCGAGCTGGCACTCGCCGCCGGAACCGTGCTCGGGCCCCCGCAGATCGGCCTGCTGGCCGCCATCGGCCGCGGCAGCGTCACCGTCCGCCCGCGCCCGCGCGTCGTCGTGGTGTCCACCGGCAGCGAACTGGTCCAGCCGGGTGACACGCTCGGACCCGGCCTCATCCACGACTCCAACAGCTTCGCCCTCACCGCGGCGGCCCGCGCCGCCGGAGCCATCGCCTATCGCGTCGGCGCGGTCGTCGACGAGGTCGAGACACTGCGCGCCACCATCGAGGACCAGCTGATCCGCGCCGACATCATCGTCACCACCGGCGGCGTCAGCGTCGGCGCGTACGACGTCGTGAAGGAAGCACTCTCCTCGCTCGGCGGCGCAATGGACGAAGCCGACGGCACCGGACCCGGCACCGGGCTCGGCAATGGGCACGTGGAATTCCGCACCCTCGCCATGCAGCCGGGCAAACCGCAGGGCTTCGGCCGGATCGGCCCCGGCCGCATCCCGCTGCTCGCACTGCCCGGCAACCCCGTCAGCGCCTACGTGTCCTTCGAGCTGTTCGTGCGGCCCGCCATCCGTACGCTCATGGGCGTCGAGCCCGTGCACCGCGAGGTCGTACGCGCCGCCTGCGTGGCCGCGATCGAGGAGTCGCCGAAGGGGCGGCGGCAGTTCCTGCGGGGCCATTACGACAGTGTCTCGGGCGCCGTGACACCCGTCGGCGGCGCGGGGTCCCACCTGGTCGCGGCCCTCGCCCAGGCCGACGCGCTCATCGTCGTCCCCGAGGAGGTCACCTCGCTGGAAGCGGGTTCGGAGGTCGACGTGGTGGTGCTGGACTAGCCCACTCACCGGCGCTCCCGCCGCGGCGCGCAGGGTCCCGGGGCGGGGACGGGCGGCTGCGGGTACGGTGTCTGCCCTACAGACCGCATCGGGAGAACGATGAGCAGCGCTCAGCACCACCTCACCCACATCGACGAGGCCGGCGCGGCACATATGGTCGACGTCTCCGCCAAGGACGTGACGGCCCGCACCGCGCGTGCCACCGGGCGCGTCCTGGTCAGCGCCGGCGTCGTGGAACTGCTGCGCGGCGAGGGCGTCCCCAAGGGCGACGCCCTGGCCACGGCGCGTATCGCGGGGATCATGGGCGCCAAGCGGACTGCCGACCTCATCCCGCTGTGCCACCCGCTGGCCGTCGCGGGCGTCACCGTGGACCTGGCGGTCGCCGACGGCGCCGTGGAGATCGCCGCCACCGTGAAGACCACCGACCGCACGGGCGTGGAGATGGAAGCCCTGACCGCGGTCAGCGTGGCGGCGCTCACCGTCGTCGACATGGTGAAGGCCGTGGACAAGTCGGCCGTCATCACCGACGTGCGGGTCGAGGACAAGACCGGCGGCAAGTCCGGCGACTGGCACCGGCCGTGACGGGCCGTGGCGCCCCGCTGCGGGCCCTCGCCGTCACCGCGTCGACCCGGGCGTCCTCCGGGGCCTACGAGGACCGCGGAGGGCCGCTCGTGGCCGCCGCGCTGGGCGAGATCGGCTTCACCGTCGACGGCCCGCAGGTCGTACCCGACGGCGAGCCGGTCAGGCAGGCCCTGCGCGCCGCCGCCGACGCCGGTTACGACGTCGTGGTCACCACCGGCGGGACCGGCATCTCGCCGACCGACCGCACGCCGGAGGCGACCCGGCAGGTCCTCGACTACGAGATTCCCGGTATCGCGGAGGCGATCCGCGCGGCCGGCCGCGAGAAGGTGCCGACCGCGGTACTTTCCCGCGGTGTCGCCGGTGTCGCAGGCCGCACACTGGTGGTGAACCTCCCCGGGTCGACCGGCGGCGTCAAGGACGGGCTCGCGGTGATCACCCCGCTGCTCCGCCACGCGGTCGACCAGATCCGGGGCGGCGATCATCCGGCTTCCGCATCATCGGAAACCTCAGCGCCCGGGAGACCAAGCTGAACGGCGTCTGGCCGACGGAACTGGTGGACGGTGACATCACCCTCCGCCCGATCAGGATGCGCGACCAGCGTGCGTGGCGCGAGGTCAACCGGCGCAACCGGGACTGGCTGCGCCCATGGGAGGCGACGGTGCCGCCGGCGCCGCCCGGGCACGTCGCCCAACGACCCACGTACCGGCAGATGGTGCGCCATTTGCGCAGCGAGGCCGGCGCCGGCCGGATGCTGCCGTTCGTCATCGACTACCAGGGCCGGCTCGCCGGTCAGCTCACCGTCGCCGGGATCACCTGGGGGTCGATGTGCTCGGCGCACATCGGGTACTGGGTGGACGAGGCGATCGCCGGCCGCGGGGTGATGCCGACGGCCGTCGCCATGGCCGTCGACCATTGCTTCCGGCGTGTCGGGCTGCACCGGGTGGAGGTGTGCATTCGCCCCGAGAACGGGCCGAGCCGCCGGGTCGCGGAAAAGCTCGGCTTCCGGGAGGAGGGCCTTCGGCCGCGCTATCTGCATATCGACGGCGGCTGGCGCGACCACATGGTGTACGCGCTGACCGCCGAGGAAGTGCCCGAGGGCCTGCTCGACCGCTGGCACCGGGCGCGACCCAGCGCATCCCAGAAATAAGACAATCGTTCGAATATGAAGTCAATCGCAAAAAAATCTCGGCCTATCAGCCAGATCGTGCGACACACCGGGCCAAATTCCGTATGGCGTGTCTCGATTCCCCCTACCGTGTAGCGCGTGAGCAGTAGTGGCCTCATCTACGCAGTCATCGTCGGGGCCTGGGCTGCCTACCTGGTGCCGATGTGGCTCCGTAGGCAGGACGAGCTCAACGAAGCGCGCCCGACGGAACGCTTCAGCACCGCCATCCGGCTGCTGTCCGGGCGGGCGGCGATGGAGCGGCGCGTCGCGAAGGCGCGGGGTGAGCGCGTCGAGCCCGAACCCGGGGCCGACGACGTCGAGGACGACCTCGACCCGGCGGACGTCGTCGACGTCCGCGGACTCGCCGTGCCCGCGACCCAGATCCGTCCCGCCGCCGGCACCACCCCCGCCCGTACGCCCTCCGTCGCCGCCCGCGCCAAGGTGCTGGCGCGCCGCCGGCGTACCACCACACTGCTCTTCCTCGCCTTCACCGTCGGCGCCGTCGCCGCGGCGGTAGGCGGCGTCGCGCTGCTCTGGGTCCCCGCCGTCCCGGCCGTACTGCTCACCGTGTACATCGGCCAGATGCGCCGCCAGGAGCGCCGCCGCTACGAGGTGCGGATCGACCAGCGCCAGGCGGCCGAGGCCGCACGACGCCTGCGCGCCCGGCCCGAGCGCCCCCAGCCCGGCCGTGCCCGGGCCGAGCGCGTACGCCCCGAGCGGGCCCGTCCCGAGCAGCCCGCCCCGCCCGCGGACAAGCCCGCACCGGCCCCTCCCGCCGCCCCCGCGCCCTCCCCCCGCAGCGCCGACCGGCGTGCCCTGGTCGAGCAGACCGACCACGCGGAATGGGTCGACCAGCAGCGCGCCCAGCAGAGCGGTGACGACGGCTGGGACCCCGTACCGGTCCCGCTGCCCACATACGTCACCGCGCCGGTCGCCCCCCGCACCACCGGCAGCGTCGACCTCGGCGCGCCCGACACGTGGAGCTCCGCGCGGTCCGGCACCACCCCCGCGGCTCCCGAGCCCCCCGCGCCCCCCGCCGCCGCGCCGGGACGCGGACGCCCGCGCTCGGCCCGCACCCCGCTCTTCGACCAGTACGCCGACCCCGACCGGCCGCGTGCGGCAAACGAGTAGCGCTCCCGCCAGGCGATATCCCGTTCACGAGCACCCGTGTGGGGATGCTAGAGTTTTCCTCGTTGCAAGGGCCTGTGGCGCAGTCCGGTAGCGCACCTCGTTCGCATCGAGGGGGTCAGGGGTTCGAATCCCCTCAGGTCCACAACAACGACTGTTCTTGAGTTAGCTCGAGAAGAGTTCACGAGATCTCGTCCGATCTGATTGATCGGGCGGGATCTCGGCGTTTCCGGGGCTTGTTCGAGACCTGTCCGAACGTGGTCGGCGCCGGAGGCGATTGCCTTGCGGTTCTAGGCCTGAGGTTCCGGGGTGGTCCGGTACGTGTGGCGGTCCGGGGCCGTCGGCGGGCGGGCGTGATCCCGGCTGGTGGTGCTGGTGTCTCAGATGGTCATGCGAATCTCGGGGCTCTCGGGCGGTGGCAGGCCGGCCTCGCAGGGCGTCTGGGATACCGATCCAGTGATGGTGACGACGTCCGCTGTGGTTGCGGTCGCTCGGCCTCTGTTCGTTGTTGCCAGGCAAAGAGGATGTGCAGGTTGATGGTGCGGATCATCAGTGCGAGCAGGATGGTCTGCGCGACTCGTCCGTGGGCGAGCCGCTTGGTGGGGTCGGAAATGTCGATGCCGTGGCTCCTGAATCTGCCGTTGAGGCCCTCGATATTCGCCCGCTTGGGTCGGTAGGCGTCCTGCCAGGTGGGGTGGAGGTAGTGGCGGTCCTGGCGGAACTTGTCGAGCGTGCCGAGAGCGCCGGGCTGGACGGTGATCGTGGGCTTCTGGCGGATCCGTGGCAGCGCGCCCTTGGGCAGGGGCCGCAGCCGTTCGCCTTACGGGATCGAGACGGTGGGCTTGGCCGCGCTGTGTGCAGCGGTGGCCCGCTTGTTGGTGAGGTCCACCATGGTCGGCCGCGGTGCCGGGACGAGGTGGACCTGGTTGAAGCGGGGCACGACACGGCGGGCGAGGGGGCAGTTCCACCGCCGCACGAGACTCAGCAACTCCTCTGGGAAACGATCACTCGCCAACTGGGCAGCGATCTTCAGCAGCGCTTGGCGCCACTGATAAGACCCACTCGTGAACACCTGTCGTGCGTGTGGTGGGCTCCCGCGGTGTGCCTCGGCCTGGCGGTGTCCGATCGCGCGCCGGCTGACGCCCTCGCTCCAGGGGAGGACCCGCAGGTGAGCGCTGTCCGGGGCGGGTACTAGTGTTCGCCTCTCCGAATTGATGGGGAGGGACCGTATGGGTTTTCGCAGATCGAGGGGAATCCGGGGCCTGGTCGCAGCCACGGGCGCGGTGTGCGTGGCGGGATCGGGGATGCTGGTCGGCGCGACGGAGGCTTCCGCCGCCGACTCTCTGTGGATCAACGTCAAGGAGTACAACCTGACGCTGCCGACCGGGCACAGCGATCCCGCCGGCGCCAAGCAGCTGCACATCCAGGTGACCCACCAGCTTCAAGGACACCTGCCGCCGGCCACCGTGACGGTTGACACCGCAGGCCTGGCGGGCCTCGCCGACGTCGTCTGGCCGTCGGGGTGCACGCACACCGGTGCGGTAGGCACCTGCACCGTCAAAGTCACCGACTTCGGCCCGGGGGTTCCCGACAGCGCGGACAACTACCTGACGCTCGGCCTGAACGCCGTGCCGGGGGCGAAGGACGGATCGCACGGCACTGTCCAGCTCAAGGCGACGGCGCCAGGCGTCGACCCGGGCGAGGAGAGCGCCGAGGTCTTTGTCGGGTCCGGCGTCGATCTGGTCGTCCACCCGCTGACGTCGGTCACCGGCGCGAAGGTCGGCTCGACCTTGACCGCGCCGATCCGCTGGGCGAACGCCGGCGACCAGACCGCGCAGCAGACCGTGCTGACCTTCCACACCGTGGCAGGGCTGGAGTTCACCGAGCACTACTCCAACTGCACCTACGGCAAGCCGACGGGCGCCGAGGAGGACGTCCAGGTGGTGTGCACCATCGACACCCCCCTCGCTCCCGGCCACGCCCTGCAGCTGTCACCGGACCTGAAGGTCAAGGTCACCAGCAAGGCATGGCAGACGTACCTGTCGGCCAGTGTCCTGGCCCCCGGCGCGCAGGCAGACTCCCTGCGCGCCGCGGCCGGCACACCGGGCGACGGGCCCCGCCTGACGGCGACGCCGGTGTCCGCGGCGAAGGTTGCGGCCAAGTCGGACGACCTCAACCAGGGGGACAACTACACCGAGATGGGCGTCGGGGCCGACAACCACGCCCACTTCTCCGCGATCGGCGCGCAGGCCAAGGGCGCCGAGGGTCAGACCGTCCCGGTCACGGTGGGCATGCGCAACGCCGGCCCGGCCACTGTCATCGACCGCAGCGGCGGCGACGGTGTCGATGCGCTGAAGGTGACCTTCCCCAAGGGCACCACGGTGACGACCGTGCCTGCGGGGTGCGGCACCGACGACGGCGGTTCGAAAGCCCACGGCCCCTACCGGTGCAGCAGCAACTACATCCAGCCCGACGGCTACCAGCGCACCTTCACCTTCCAGGTCCGCCTCGACGAGCAACTGGTCAACGCGCGCGGCCAGGCGGCGCTGACCAACGAGATCAGCGACTACGAGCACATCCCGGTCAGCTTCCCGTGGGACGACAGCACCGACGGCTACACCCAGCCGATCGTCTTCAACGGCCCGGCACCGTCCACTACCCCGGACGGCGGAACGACCAACGCCCCCGGAACCGACGGACAGCCGTCCTCCCTGGCCGCCACCGGCGGCGGTGGCAGCACCCCGCTCATCGCCGGCACCGCGACAGCCCTCCTTGCCGCCGGCGCCGCTGGCCTCATGGTCTCCCGGCGCCGCAAGACCGCACAGCGCTAACCGCCGAACCCCGCGGCCCCAGGCGACCTTCGGGGGGCCGCGGGGCGGGGGTCGGCCCGTTCACCGGACTGGCCCCCAGCCGATCCCGCTCCGTGCCGCCCCGCACCGAGCCCCGCACCGCGCGGCTCGACGGCTTCCACGCGGTATACAACCGCGGTGCGCTCGTCGGCCGAGGCCCGCGAGGTATGCCACTGCCTGGGCGGGGACGCGTTTACGGCCTGGCTGGGACACCAGCGGGCGCAGCGCCGTTCTTGGGATAGCTCGGGAGCGGTTGACGAGATCCCGCCGATCATGACGATCGGTCGGGATCTTTGTCGTTCCGGGACTTGTTCGAGGGCGTTCGGGGAGGTGGATGGCAGTGAGGTGCAGCAGGAGGCGTACTCCTCTGTCATCGGGTGGGTATGCAGGCATGACGGCCGGCCCCGGGGTTCCGGGGCCGGCCGTCATGGGGTTGTGTGGCTGTTGCGCGAGTGGATCGGACTGCGGGTGGGTGGCCGTGGATGCCTTCGTCGTGGGAGCGGATCGGCTTGTAGGTCGCGGTCCAGGGTGTGCTCAGGTAATGGTTGCCCTGCCGGAACTTTGCGATCTTCCGGTCCGCGCCGGCATCGGCGGGGACGGTTCAGACCGCACCGCTGGGACGGCAACCGGGTATCGCGGGCCCGCCGGCACCACGTGGCCGTGTACGGGCCGAAAACGGATCAGGTGCCCACTGCTCAGGATTCCGATGCCCGACGGGGCGTGAGCAGGCCGCGGTTGAACGCCTCGGCCACGGCCGCCGCACGGTCGCCGACGCCGAGTTTGCCGTAGACGTTCAGCAGATGCGTCTTGACCGTGGCCTCGCTGATCAGCAGCCGCGCGGCCACCTCACGATTGGTGGCGCCGGCCGCCACCCATGTCAGGACCTCGTGCTCGCGCGGGCTGAGCAACGCCGGCGCGGCAGGCCGCACCTGGTCCATCAGGCGGGCGGCCACCGCGGGCGAGAGCACCGCTTCGCCATGTGCGGCGGCGCGTACCGCCCGCAGCAACTCGGCGCGCGGCGCGTCCTTCAGCAGATAGCCGGTCGCGCCCGCCGCGATGGCCGGCAGGACGTAGCTGTCGGCGTCGTAGGTGGTCAGGACCAGCACACGGGCCGGGCTGCCCGCCTCGGCCAACCGGGCGATCGCCGTGGCGCCGTCCACGCCCGGCATCCGCAGGTCCATGAGCACCACGTCCGGCGCGAGGCTCATGGTCAGCCGTACGGCCTCGGCCCCGTCCGCCGCCTCGCCCACCACCTCGAACGCCGGATCGGCGGCGAACATGCCGCTCAGGCCGTCCCGGACGACGGGGTGGTCGTCGGCGACGACCAGCCGGATCGGCGCCGGGGGCTCGGCGGGCGTGGGCCCTTCGGCGCTCACCGGGCCACCTCGGCAGCCGCCTCGTGCGGTACGCGGGCCGAGACGGCCGTGCCGGCCCCCGGCGCCGAACGGACCCGCAGCGTCCCGCGCACGCCCTCGATCCGATCCCGCATCGCCTCCAGGCCGAACCCGCCGCCGCAGGCGCTCCCAGGGCCCTCCAGGGCCCCCTTCGGGCCGCTTCCGGCGTCACCGTCCGCAGCCGAGCCCGCGTCCGGTGCAGCCGGCTCCCGCGCCGTGACGTGCGCCGGCGACGCCTCGAACCCGCGCCCGTCGTCCGTCACGTCCAGGACCACGTCGTGCTCCAGATATCCCAGGGTGACGGTGACGGTCCCGGCGCCCGCATGCCGCGCCACGTTGGCCAGCGCCTCCTGCGTCGCCCGCAGCAGCGCCAGTTCGGCCTCCGGGCGCATGGGCCGGGCCGTTCCGGTGCAGGTGAAGCGCACGGTGACGCCGTGCAGGGCCGACCAGCGGTCGGCGACGCCGGCGAGCGCCTCGCTCAACCCGGCGCTCTCCAGCGGCTGCGGACGCAGCGCGTCCACCGACCGCCGCGCCTCGGCCAGGCTCTCCCGGGCCAGCCGGGTCGCCGCCGCGAAGTGCCGCCGCCACCGGTCCGGAGAGCCGGTGACCTGCTCGGCGGCCTGCAACTGGGTGACGATGCCGGTCAGGCCCTGGGCGAGGGTGTCGTGGATCTCGCGTGCCATGCGCTGCCGTTCGTCGAGCACCCCCGCCTCACGGGCCTGGACGAGCAGTTGACGGTGCAGGGCCGCGTTCTCGGCAAGTGTCGCCTGAAGGCGGCGGTTCGCCTCCCGGACCTGTCCGAGAGCCGACTCCCGCTGCTGGTCCTTCTGCTCGGCGTCCCACTCCCACCACGAGAGTCCGCACATACAGATGATGTTGACGGCCAGCACCGCGACGAAGGCGATCAGCCCCACGGCGTCGTCCTTGGGGACCCCGTAGGACTGCGCGACCCCCGACTCGAAGGCCACGACGGCGACCCCCGGCAGCCGCCAGGGCCACGGCAGCAGAGCGAAGGCGTAGAAGTAGCAGGCCGGCGTCAGGAGCCCGAACCACGGGTCGCGGGCGACGAGGACGCCGGTCAGCACCACCAGCCCGGCGAAGAACACGCCCATGGGCGCGGGCTGTTCCCACCGGTCACGGCGCAGGGTGAACATGCACAGCATCCACAGCGCGGTCGCCGCGCACAGCCCGAGATCGATCAGGAGCGACCTGCGCGCCCCGTGCTCGGCGACGGTGGTCACGACGGTGAGGGCGGCCAGGATCACATAGGGCACGACGGAGATCAGCGGAAGCAGCCGCGGGTCCTGCCTGTTCTCCCGGGCGAGCGGTACGTGCCTGCTCATAGGTGCACCGCGCCTTCCGGATCGCTCTGCATATGGGTCAGCGCCGTCGTCCGCCGCACGTCGTGGCCCGGTCTCACTCCCAGCGGAACAATCTAACCGCGCCCGCTCCGAAGACGACCGCGTAGGCGGCGAGGGTGAGCAACTGGAGGAGGTGGGGCATGTGTCCGTCGGTCGCGTCGCTGAGCGCCTGCACGGCGGCGCCCAGGGGCGAGGCTCGGCATATGTGCCGCAGGAGGGGCGGCATGGCATCGAGCGGGAGGAACAGCCCGGCGGAGAACATCATGACGTAGAACAGCGTCGCGCCGGCGGCGTTGGCGACTCGGCCATTGGGCGCGGCTGCGGCGATGAACAGGCCGATCGCAAGGAGCGCGAGCGCGGCCAGCAGGAAGCCGACGACGTATCCGCCCGCCTGGCGCGGCAGCGCCACCGCGAAGGCGAGACGGGCCACGAGCAGCACCGTGGCCACGGAGACGGCCGCGGTCGCCGCGGTGACCAGCAGATGGGCGGCGAGTACGCGCGCCGGGCCGACCGGGGTCGTACGCAGGCGGCGCAGGACGCCCTTCTCGCGGTACCCGGCGAGCACCGCGGGCACGACGTTGAAGGACAGCGCCGCCAGGGCGAAGGCGGCCAGGACGGGCAGGTAGACGCCGAGCAGGGTGCGGCCGGCGAAGCTCCCGCTCGTGTGGTGCGCCGTGTAGAAGGGGATGTTGCCGAAGACGATGAGCAGCGCGAGCGGCAGTCCGATCGCGTAGACCGGGCCTACCCGTTCCCGTACGAGCAGCTTCAGCTCGGTAAGGGCGAGGAGTTTCAGCGCCGAGGCGGGAAGCTGGGCAATGGGCGGGGTCGTTCCGGGTGAGGCGGGGGCCGGCATCGGTGCTTCTCCTGTTGCGGGCTCGGACGGTCGAGGGCGCGACGCCGGTACGTGGACACCAGTGGCGCCGGCTGTTCGGTGGATCGGCCGTACGTAACGGTCGGTTCATGTATTACGGCGCTACGTTTACGGCGGATCCTCCGGTGGTATCGGGCCGGGCGGCGTGGTCGCCGGTGAGTGCCACGAAGGCGTCCTCCAGGCTGGGCTGCTCAAGCCGCAGGTGCTCGGCGACGATGCCGTTGCGGGCCAGCACGGAGGCGACGGCGGTGAGGACGTCGGCGTTGCCGGTGACCACCATGAGGTCGCCCTGGTGGGTGACGGCGGTGACGTCCGGCAGGGTGGCCAGCAGGCTGTCCTCGAACGGGGTGGACGGCCGGAACCTGATCTGCGTACGCCGGCCGCCCTGGACGCGTTCGGCGAGGCCGGTGGGGCTGTCGACCGCGACGACACGGCCACGGTCGATCACCGCCACCCGGTCACACAATCGCTCGGCTTCCTCCATGAAATGGGTGACCAGCACGATGGTCACCCCGCGCGAGCGCACCTCCCGGATCAGCTCCCAGGTGTCGCGGCGGGCCTGCGGGTCCAGGCCGGTGGTGAGCTCGTCCAGGACGGCCACCTCGGGGCTCCCGATCAGCGCCAGGGCGATCGACAGCCGCTGCTTCTGCCCGCCGGAGAGCCGCCCGTACGGGGTCCTGTGCGCCCCGCTGAGACCGAGCACGTCCAGCAGGGCCCGAGGGTCGGCCGGCTTCCGGTAGAACGACGCGTAGAGGCGCAGCGCCTCACCGACCGTCAGCCGTCCGGGCAGTTGGCCTTCCTGGAGTTGCACGCCGAGCCGCTGGGTGAGTTCCGCGCGATCGCGCCGGGGATCGAGCCCGAGCACTCCGATCTCGCCGCGGTCGGCGGTCCGCAGACCCTCGACGCACTCCACCGTGGTGGTCTTGCCCGCGCCGTTGGGGCCGAGGATCCCGAAGATCTCACCTTCCTCGACGCGGAAAGAGACGTCGTCGACGGCCACGGCTGTTCCGTAGCGCTTGTGCAGGTGCCGCACCTCGATGACCGCCGGCATATGGTGCGTCCTTTCCGTTTCCGGAGGGGATGGGAATGCCTTCCGGGCTGTGCGTACGAGCCTGGCGGTGCCCGGCCCGCGGCGGCATCGACCGCCCGGCCCTGTTCGGCGGGCATCTGCTGACCCTCCGGGCGGTCGAGCCGTATCAGCCGATCGGCTGATACGGCGCTTTGTGCCGCGCTCTTGGCAGCGTCGGGGCGGCGGCACGGGAACCCGGTTGACGCCGCAGCCGGCTACCGGCCCTGCTATTGGTGGAGTGGTGAACCCGCTTCCCGTACTCGTGGTCGTCAGCGGTCCTCCCGGCACTGGCAAGACGACCCTCGCGCACGAGATCGCCCGCCTGGTGGGATGCCCGGCAATATGCCGCGACGAGATCAAGGAGGGCATGGTGCACGCGACGCGGGACTATGTGCCGGCCCTTGGCGGCGAGTTGAACCTGCGCACACTGCGGGTGTTCTTCGCCGCGGTGGAGACGCTGCTGAGGGCCGGCGTGACGACAGTGGCCGAGGCGGCGTTCCAGGACCGCCTCTGGCGTCCTGGCCTGGAACCCTTTCGTGCACTGGCGCGGATCCGTATCGTCCACTGCACCGTGGACGCGGCTGTGGCGCTGGAGCGAAGACGCCGCCGTATTGCCGACAATCCCGTCCGCGCCGCTCACGACGACCTCCGGACCGTCGATTCCGCCGCCCACACGCTGGCCCATGACGCGTTCCGGCGGGTGTCGGTGGACGCGCCATGGATGGAGGTCGACACAACGGACGGGTACAAGCCGGGGCTCCAGGACATTGCGGCCTTCGCCGCCGCTCGCGACTGACGTCGTGGTGACTTGTCCGATGATCATGTCGGCGGGAATGCCAGCCGGCCAGCAGTGTGTTGAGTCGCTGATGTGACGTGCGTTACGGCGCGGTGGGGAAATATTCCGGCTTCCCGAAGAGCTTGAGGTTTCAAGATCTACGAGGGAGTCGATATGTCGGCAGATGCGCGTCCGTTGACCGCCGTGGTGGAGCCCGTGGCCTTGCCGCCCGCCGCCGTGCGTACCAAGGTGCGTGTGCCGCTGCGGTTTCCCGACGGATGGGGGACCGTCGCGGACGTGTTCACCTTCACCGGTCTCGTCGACGGCAAGGAGCACCTCGCGCTGGGGATCGGCGACTACGAGAACGTGCCTGTGCCGCTCGTGCGCCCGCATTCGGAGTGCCTGACGGGCGATGTCTTCGGCTCCCAGCGCTGCGACTGCGGCCCGCAGTTGCGTGAGGCGGTGGAGCGGATCGGGGAGCGCGGCGGCTATCTGCTCTATCTGCGGCAGGAGGGCCGCGGTATCGGCCTGTACGCCAAGCTGGACGCCTACGCGCTGCAGGACGGCGGACTGGACACGTACGAGGCGAACCTGGCCCTGGGGCGCGGGGAGGACGAGCGCGACTACAGCGCCGCCGCGCAGATGCTGGGCGCGCTCGGGGCCGGCCGGATCCGGCTGCTGAGCAACAATCCCG
>NZ_JAATEJ010000040.1 GCF_012034175.1 Actinacidiphila epipremni | reverse complement strand
CTAGCGCTTCGGCCGCCTGGCCGACGAACCCTCCCCCGTCGACTTCACCGCCCCCGCCTCCCGCTGCGAGCCCATCGAGGGCCAGGCGTACGGCCAAGTGCCCACCGAGCGCGCCGGCGTCGCCCCAGCTTGGAAGGTCGAAGAGCCGGTCTACTTCGGTCCGGAGCGGGGCCCAGCCCGCATCGTGCACCGCGGCGACTGCCGCGCCGCCCGCGAGCGGCCCGACGCCGCACCATGCCCGCTGTGCCGGCCAGACCGGCCGCTGCGCACTGCGGCGTAGGCCCGCCTGACGCCGTCACTCCGGGAAGTCGCCCTCTTCGACCATGCGGAGCAGCTGCGCGCGGAGCTCTGCCAGCTTGGCGGGGTCGCCGGCGACCTCCGCCGTCACCACCATGCAGCCCATGCTGGGATCCCCCTCCACGACCTCCACAACCTGGTGGTCCGTGCGGCCGGTGGCCGCCATCGTCAGGACCGTCGCGGGTTCGCGGCGCACGTCGTCGGTGAACAGCTCTTCGCTGACGCCGAAGCCCGTCCCGTCGAAGCCGGCCTCCGACGCCTGCTTGAACCCCTTCAGCGCATCGGCCAGGACGCCGAACTTCTCCGGCTCTATCCGCAGCCGCAGCGTCTCCAGGTACATCGCGCTCAGCGCACCCGCGTCCGGCCGATTCGTGCTGTCCTCATCACTCATCCGCCCACCCCTCCCCGGCCGCTGCGGCACGTCCACCCCCGTGCACACCGGGCCTCGCCAGCGCATGAGGCGCCGGCCCCAGCGGCGCGGCCGGTAGCCGGGCCGCTGCGGCAGTGCCCCTGCGGGACCGCCGCGGCCCTTCTTCTGCGCCTTCGGCCTCGAGGCGTCCCGCCCGAGCTCGCCAGCCCGGCGCTTGAGCTCCTCGAGCCGTGCCTGCCGCTCCGGGCTGATGACGAACTCCTGCTCCTGGTCGTCGTCCTGGCCGTGCTCCTGGTCCTGCCCGGCGTCGCTGGCGGCGCCGAACGCCAGCTGCTCGTACAGCACGGTCACGGTCTCCCGGTCGATCGGCGAGGGCTTGCCGCGCCGTGCGGACCGGCCCGGCCGGCTGCCGGAGCCAGGGTCCTGGAGGCCCCCAGGAGGGCCTGGAGGCGGATGCGGGTGGCCACCCGCGTCGTACACACTCAGCTCCACAGCGGTGCCCTCAGGGGGCGGCGGGGCGCGGTGCCAGGCGGCGGTGTAGACAGTGTTGCCCGGGCGGCCCGCCCGGCGCCCGGGAGCCGGCTGCGGAGTGACGTCGACACAGTGGCCGCAGATCGCCGCGTCCACGAACCGGCTCTCCAGGCCGGATTCGGCGCGGCGGAAGTGCCCGCGGTGGATGTAGACCGTCGCAGCAACGTCCACGCCCGCCAGGTCCACGTCGACACCGGCTCCGGTCCCGGCCGGGGTGGGCCAGATGGTGCGGATCGCGACCGCGGCTCTCCCCCGGCCCCACTTCCCCCGCCGCAGCTGAGCCTGGTTGTGCCGAAGCGGTGTCAGTCCTCAGAGCTGCCGTAGCGAGCACGCAAGGATCGCCTCCCGCCCCTGGACCAGAGGCCGACAAGTACAGAGGGTTCGCCCGCAACTCCGACCACGCTGCCGACGGTTCCGCCGATCCCCAGGTCGAGGCAGCCCTCCGGGCAATGGCGGTTGGCCAACGCACTCTGGCCGATGATGCCGAGGCCCTGGACCTCGATGCTGCTGACGCCGTGGGGAACCAGTCCCGCACCGGCGCTTCCGCACTCTCGACGGCCTGTCGAAACGCATGGCAGGGCTGATCCAACGCCCTCCTTCGAGCATGCGGTACCCGGGCAGGCCAGCGGTCCGGCAGGCCGGACGTCCGTCTGACCGGTCCGCCGGATGCAGCAGGGGCGGTCGGTCCGCCGGGGCCTGAGCAACTGGCAGGTCAGCCGGCGTGCTTGCTATTGCTCCTGGACGTGGTGTTCTTCTCCGCCGGCTTCCTGCGGTCACCGAGGTGGTGGACGGCGTCCCGGTCGCCGCGCTGCCCCCGGGCGCGGCCTGCCGATACCTGCAGCGCCGGCATCAGGTCGACCACGCCGCCCTCGGGCACCGCCGGCCCGGGTGCCTCGGGCGGCCCCCGGTGCACGGCCCTGGCGCCGATCAGCGCCCTTGACCGCTGCGGCGCACTCGTCACGCACCCCGGTTCATGTCCAGGCCTCAGCCGGCGGAGATGCACTTCACCGGCCGCGTCCACTCCGTCCTCGGACAGGCCGACGAAGGCCGAGCGCGGCAGCCCGGCCCCGTCCGGGACAGCACCGGGACAGCACCGGGAGGTGGGCTTCCCCCGCGCAGGCGCGGGCGCGGTCCCGGCAGCAACAGTCCAACCTGACCGTATTGAGCGGTATTTGAAAGGTTTTCATTTCGACTGCTCATGTCCTATCAGTTGCTTTCGATGGACGAGCGAAAGGTGATCCGTGCGACGAACCGAGGACGACGCGGGCCCAACCGCCAAGCGCCCGCGGGTGCCCGCCGCAGCCCTCCGACGGGCCCGTCACACCGGTCTCATCCCCGCCCCCGGCATGTCCCCGGGCCGCCGATCCCGGGCCGCCGTGGAGGCCCGGGACGCCGTCCGGGCCGCGATGTTCTCCTTGCCCGTCCCCGGCGTCGCGGCGGCCGACCCGACCGCAGGCGCGCCCGGCGCCCGGACCCGACCGCGTACGGCGAGCAGGCGAACATGACCGCGTTCGCGATGCGGGTGGCGCCCGAGGGGGTGACGGAACCGGGCCGGGCCATGACACTGCTGCGAGGGCACGGTTCCCTCGCCGCCCGGAGCATCACGCTACCGGGCCGGCAGCAGGGCACGGAGCGCCAGGGGGCCAGGAGGGCGGGCGCGGTGGGCAGGGGTGGGCAGGGGCGTGTTCGGCGGGGGCGGACGCTGCGGGTCCGGGGGGCGAGGGCGGTCGGAGGGGTGCGGGGTCGGGAGGGGCCGTGGGGGGCGAGGCGGACGGGGGGCGGGGTTCGGGTGGGGGTACGGGGCGGGGGCGGCTCGCGGGGGCCGGGGGTGGCCGGTGCCGGGGCGGGCGGGCCGCACCCGGGGCGGGGCGGGGCGGGGGGCCGTGCACGTTGAGGTCGAAGTGGCCGCGGTGCGCGGCGCGTTGGATTCCCACTCGTGATCGGAGAAGCATGTCGACACCGTCATCATCCTCCCCGTTCGACTACATCGTCGTCGGAGGCGGCGCAGCCGGATGCGTGCTGGCCGCCCGGCTGTCGCAGGACCCCGCGTGCCGGGTCCTGCTGCTGGAAGCCGGCCCCGAACTCGACCCGGCCGCCGTGCGGACACCGGGGACGGCGCTGCAGCTGCTCGGCACCGACGCCGTCTACCGCGACCGCACCGTGGCCCAGGACGGCGCCGGCGGCCGGGTGATCGACCTCCCCAGCGGCCGGGGCCTGGGCGGCGGGAGCTCCGTCAACACCCTCACCTGGTTCCAGGGCCACCCGCAGGACTACGACGGCTGGCGGGCCGCCGGAGCCGAGGGCTGGGGATGGGAGGACGTACTGCCCTACTTACGGCGCGCCGAGCACCACATCCTGGGCGACGGCCCCTTCCACGGCGCCGGCGGCCCCATGACCGTCGACTTCGCCCGGGACCTCAACCCCTCCTCCATCGCGTTCGTCCAGGCCGGCGAACAACTCGGGGCACCGGTCAGCCAGGACCTCAACGGCGCCGAGCGCACCGGATTCGGGGTCACCCAGTCCAACATCCGCAACGGCGTGCGCCACAGCGTCGTCGACGGCTACCTGCGCCCCGCCCGCACCCGGCCCAACCTCGTCGTCCGCACCGGCACCCCCGCCACACGCATCCTGTTCGACGGCCGCACAGCCACCGGCGTCGAGACAGCCGGGAGCGGGCCCGCCACCGCCCGCCGGGGCGTGATCCTCAGCGCCGGTGCACTGCGCACCCCCCAGCTCCTGATGCTCTCGGGCATCGGACCGGCCGCACACCTGGCCGAACACGGCATCCCGGTACTCGCCGACCTGCCGGGCGTGGGATCCAACCTCCACGACCACCCCATGATCACCCCCGTGTGGCCGATCACGTCCGGACCCACCCTCCTGGACGCCTTCGACGACCACGCACAGACCGCCTACCGCCTCATACACCGCGGCCCACAGGCCTCCGCAGCGGCCCAGACCCTCGCAATGCTGCCACTACGCGACGGCGACGCACCGGACCTGCAGATCTACTGCTCACTACTGGGAGTCGAACCCGGCCTGATCCCCATGGACCGCCCCGCGGTGACCGCCCTGACCGTACTGCTCACCCCCGCCAGCCGAGGCAGCGTCCGCCTCCGCTCGGCCGACCCCCACCAACCCCCGCTCGTCGACCCCGCCTACCTGACCGACGACCGCGACCGCACCGCACTACGGCACGGCCTGGACCTGGTACGAGCCCTGTTCCAGACGCCCGCGCTCAAAGCCGTCACCGGCCCCGCCCTCCACCCCTCCCCCGACGCCGACCAAACCGAACTCGACACCTTCATCACCCAAAGCCTCACCTCCATCTGGCACCCCGTAGGCACCTGCCGCATGGGCCCAGGCCCCGACACCGTCGTCACCCCGCAACTCAACGTCCACAACCTCCACCACCTCTACATCGCCGACACCTCAGTCATACCGACCATCCCCCGCGCCAACACACACGCCCCCACCATCATGATCGCCGAAAAAGCCGCCGACCTCATCACCACCCAAACCCACCCCCACGCCCAGTAACACCACAACCCCAACACCGGAACAGGGCACGGCGGCAGGGCGGGGCGGGGCGGGGCAGCAAGATGCACACCGGACCGCACATGCGGGGCGGGACGGACACATCACCAACCCCCCCGCCCCGCACCACACAACACCCCACCACCGATCCACAGCCACAAACCGCAGCGATAACCACCGCCGAACACCACCGATCAGGCGCGGCGGGCCAGGAAAACGAACTCCCGCCCCGGACGGTCCGGTGCGTCACGGACCTCCTCCACCACGAAGCCGTGCGCGAGCAGGTCCCGTTCCACCTCCCCCCGCTCGCGGAAGCGCAGCGTCGAATCCGACGTCAGCACCTGGCCGTCCGCGGCAAAGACATAGGTCCAGCGGAACGACACCAGCGGCAAGCAGACCTCCGTCAGATCGACCCAGCTCTCGACGGGGCCGACACCCGGGACCTCCGTCACACTGGAGGACAGCTCGCGCGTCCACTCCTGCCAGGCGCGCCTGGCGGGGATGCGGGTCTCAAAAACGAGACGGCCGCCCGGACGCAGCGCGTCATGGGCCGCGTGCAGGGTCCTGTGCCACGACCACGGATCGACGATGGCCTGGGCGACGTTCGCCGTCATCGTCGCCAGGTCGGCCCGCAACGCAGGCGCGCTCGTGGCGTTGCCGCAGAGCCAGCGGACGCGTTCGGCGCCGGGCTTGGTCCGGGCCACGTCGATGGAGGCCTGGGCGGGGTCGACGGCGGTGACCTCGATTCCCCGTTCGGCCAGCAGGAGGGCGAAGACGCCCGTTCCGCAGCCGATGTCCAGCACGCGGTGGGCCTCATGCTCCTGGGCCATGCCGAGGTAGGCGTCGAGGTCGCTGCGGTCGGGGTCGAGCAGGTCGTAGATCGCGGCGAGGCGGGGATGCGTGAAGCACTCGTCAGGCATGCGACCGACCGTAGGCCGGGCTGGGCCCGGGAGCCACGGGGTTTCACGGGTGGCGTGGGTCGGGGCGACGCGGCGGGGGAAATCTGTCGTGGGGGCGTTAGACATGGTTGGGGGGCGGGGATAGGGTTTGGGGGGTAGGTGGCGGTTGGGAAGGGTGCCCGGGGCGTGGGGGCCGGGGCCGAGATGAATGGTGTGATGGGCGACAGGAACGGCCGGGCGGTCGACAATCTCGATGACGATGACTACCCCGCGTACACGATGGGGCGGGCCGCCGAGATGATCGGGACCACGCCGGCGTTCTTGCGGGCGCTCGGGGAGTACCGGCTGATCACGCCGTTGCGGTCGGGCGGCGGGCATCGGCGTTACTCGCGGTATCAGCTGCGGATCGCCGCCCGGGCGCGGGAGCTGGTCGACGCGGGGACGCAGCTGGAGGCGGCGTGCCGGATCATCATGCTCGAGGACCAGCTCGACGAGGCCCTGCGGATCAATGACGAGCTGCGCCGGTCGATGCAGGGGGCCGCGCCGGGCGGCGGGGGCTGAGGGCGGGGCCGAATCCGGGGCGGGGCGGTTGCGGATATCTCCTGTCGGCGGTGCAGAAATGCGCGCGGGGGGAGATGAGTAATGCGGGGTGACGGTGCCGAGGGGAAGGCAGCGCCATGCGCCGCGGGCCTCGCCGTGCTAGCGTTGATCTCGGTTGCAGTTGTGGTTCCCAGTACTTCGGGCGCTTTTCACCGTCGCTGACTCGCTGACGGTGGAATGCGTTCACGTGTGTCCCGGTCGATTTCCGGGAGGGGCAATCATTGCGGCGACACGGGGTCCGCGAGGTGCGGATTCCGGGCACTGCCCCGAAGGAGATTTGACATGGCTACTGGCACCGTGAAGTGGTTCAACTCGGAAAAGGGTTTCGGCTTCATCGAGCAGGACGGTGGCGGCGCCGACGTCTTCGCCCACTACTCGAACATCGCCACCCAGGGCTTCCGTGAGCTCCAGGAAGGCCAGAAGGTGACCTTCGACGTCACCCAGGGCCAGAAGGGCCCGCAGGCCGAGAACATCGTTCCCGCCTGATCTCACGCACAGCAGGCCGGGGCCCGCACCTTGGGGTGCGGGCCCCGGCCTGTGACGCGCTGGTCTCCTTTTCGAGGGCCGCCGTACGACCGCGGCCCGTATATGCATTTCCATCGGTTCGTTCCTGCGATTCTTCTGCGCGTGACTTTCTGCGGGGGATTCTCGACGTGCCGTATCAAGGAAGGTTCTCCGTGAACCGTACCGTTCGCACGAACGACCGATTCTCCCGAAGCCGCACCAACCGCAGCGGCGAATTCTCCGGCACTTCCGAGCGTGGCGGCAGCCGCGGCCAGGGGCGCCCCTCAGGAAACCGGTCCCGTAACACCGGACGACGCCCCGCCGCGCCGCAGGGGGAATTCGCCCTGCCTGTCGCCGGCACTCCCCCGCTGCCCGCCGTGGAGACGTTCGACGCCCTGGAGATGCCCGCGCCGCTGCTGGCGGAGCTCGTCCGGCAGGGTGTCACCGTTCCCTTCCCGATCCAGGCGGCCACGCTGCCGAACTCGCTGGCCGGGCGGGACGTGCTGGGCCGCGGGCGCACCGGGTCGGGCAAGACGCTCGCCTTCGGGCTCGCCCTGCTGGCCCGCACCGCCGGGCAGCGCGCGGAGCCCGGCCGGCCGCTGGCCATGGTGCTGGTGCCGACCCGGGAGCTGGCGCAGCAGGTGACCGACGCCCTCACCCCGTACGCGCGGGTCCTGCGGCTGCGGCTGGCGACCGTGGTCGGCGGTGTGTCGATCGGCCGGCAGGCCAGTGCGCTGCGCAGTGGCGCGGAGGTCGTGGTCGCCACGCCCGGACGGCTCAAGGACCTGCTGGCGCGCGGCGAGTGCCGGCTCGACCAGGTCGCGATCACCGTCCTCGACGAGGCCGACCAGATGGCGGACATGGGCTTCATGCCGCAGGTCACCGAGCTGCTCGACCAGGTGCGCCCGGGCGGCCAGCACATGCTGTTCTCGGCGACGCTGGACCGCAACATCGACCTGCTGGTGCGGCGCTACCTGACCGACCCGGTCGTCCACTCGGTGGATCCCTCGGCCGGCGCGGTCTCCGCGATGGAGCACCGGGTGCTGCGGGTCCAGGAGACCGACAAGCGCTCGGTCGTCACCGAGATCGCGGCGCGCGACGGGCGGGTCCTGCTGTTCGTGGACACCAAGCGCTCCGCCGACCGGCTCACCCAGCACCTGCTCAAGAACGGGGTGCGCGCGGCGGCGCTGCACGGCGGGAAGTCCCAGCCGCAGCGCACGCGCACGCTGGCGCTGTTCAAGACGGGGCATGTCTGCGTGCTGGTGGCGACCAACGTCGCGGCCCGCGGCATCCATGTCGACAACCTCGACCTGGTCGTCAACGTCGATCCGCCCGCGGACCACAAGGACTACCTGCACCGTGCCGGGCGCACCGCGCGGGCCGGCGAGTCCGGCAGCGTGGTCACCCTGGTGATGCCCGAGCAGCGGCGCGAGATGGACCGCGTCATGGCGACCGCCGGCATCAGCCCGCAGACCACCGCGGTACGGCCCGGCGAGGCGGAGCTGAGCCGGGTCACCGGGGCCAGGACGCCCTCCGGTGTCCCCGTCACGATCACCGCGCCCGTCGAGGAGACGGCCCGGCGTACGGCCGCCTCCCGGGCCGGCGGGGGGCGCTCCGGGCGCAGCCGCCGCTCCGGCGGGCCGGCCCGTGCCAAGGCGCCCGCCGCGTCGAGGCGGCGGCCCTCGGCCGCATAGCCTCCCTCGGCGCCCGTACGGCCCCGGCCCCTCCCCCACGAGCAGTCGTGGGGGAGGGGCCGGGGCCGTTCTGCCGGGGCCGGGGGGCTACTGCCGGGCCAGGGTGAAGGACTGCGCCGGGCCGCCCGTGCAGGACCACTGCTGGAGCAGGGCGCCGTCGGCGGTGGAGACGTCGGTGACGTCGAGGCAGTTGGCGGTGTTGTTGCGCGGGGTGAAGGTGTAGCTGCCGTCGGGGTGGGAGACGGGCTTGAACTGCTCGTTGGTCGCGCCCCCGTACGACCACAGCTGGATCTTCACGCCGTTGCCGGTGGCGGCGGTGCCGCCGGTGACGTCCCAGGCGGCGCCAGCGGACTTACGGGTGACGACCTTGTAGAAGCCGCTGTCGGTCGGCTGGAACTGCCACTGCTGGTTGGTGTTCCCTGCGGTGCAGGTCCACTGCTGGACGGCGGTGCCGTTGGCCGTGCTGCCGCCGGTGGCGTCGAGGCACTTGTGGCTGTTGGCGTTGGTGACGGTGTACCAGGCGGTGGGGTCGAGGGTGCCGGGGGTGGTGCCGCCGGTGGACGCGGGCCAGATGTAGGTGCCGACGGTCTTGGCGGGGAGGGTGGAGGCGATCTGCTGGGTGCCGTTGCGCAGGGTGAAGGGCTGGTTCGCGCCGGTCTGGTTGACCACGACGGTGACGAGGGAGCCGTCGGGGTTGAGGAAGGCGACGTCGGTGACGGTGCCGGTGCTGCCGTAGTTGGTGGACACCCGCTGGGCGCCGCGGGCCACGAACTTGGAGAACTGGGAGAAGATGTAGTACTCCGGGGTGGCCCAGTAGGTGTCGGGGTTGCTCGCGCTCTGGATGAGCATGCTGGGGTCGGGTGAGCCGGACCACTGCTCGGGCTTGCGGTTCTGGTCCAGCATCGTGACCCAGTCCTCGTACATGATCGACTGGTTGCGGAAGTACTGGACGATACGGTCGGCTCCCGCGGTGCCCCAGACGGCGCGTTCGGTCATGGCGACGTCCTTGCCGGGGTAGTTCGCCTTGACCTGGCCCATGGTGGACGGGTCGCCGCCGTAGTCGTGGAAGGCGATGCCGTCGACGGCGTTGAAGGCGTCGCTGGGTGAGCCGGGGGCGCCGAGGACGCCCGAGGTGTAGGAGGCGCCGTCGGAGAAGTTGTGGTCGAAGGCCCAGATCTTGGTGCTCGCGGCGCCGTTGGCGTTCAGCTCGCCGCGCAGGGCGACGGCCAGGCGGCGTTCCTGGTCGGCGGTGAGGGTCATGCCGGGGTAGTCCGGCGGCGAGAACAGGGGCTCGTTCTGCAGGGTGAGCGCGGTGAGCGGGAGGCCCTGGGCGGCGTAGGCGGTGACGGCCTTGCGCAGGTAGGTGGCGAGCACCCCGATGTTGCTGTCGGGCAGGGAGCCGCCAATGAGGCTGTTGTTGGTCTTCATCCAGGCCGGCGGGCTCCAGACGCTGCCGAAGAGCTGCAGGTCGGGGTTGATGGCCTTGGCCTCGCGCAGGACGCCGATGATGTTGTAGTCGATGTCGTGCTGGATGGAGAAGCGCGACAGGGTCGGGTCGGGCGCGCCGTCGTCGTAGGTGTAGAAGGTGCGGGCGGTGAAGTCGCTGGTGCCCAGCGGGATACGGGCGACGTTGAAGCCGGCGCCGCTGACCGGGTCGACGAGCTTGTGGAGGGCGGCGTCGCGGGCGGCGGGGCTCATCCGGGACAGGTTGTAGATGGTGGACTCCTCCAGGGAGGAGCCGACGCCCATGACGGACTGGTAGCGCGTGCCGGTGTCGGCGGTGATGGTCGCCGTGCCGCTCGCGCCGCCGGCGGTGAGGTCGGGCTGCCGGGAGAGCTGGTACGGGGTGCCGGCCAGGCCCGCGGCCGGGTTGGTGAACCAGTTGCCGTCCATCGGCGCGAAGCCGGAGGTGCGCGACTCCGAGCTCCAGTAGACCTGGACCTGGGTGCCCGCGGCGGACGCCGGCTGGACGGCGGCGAGGCCGCCGGTGCCGATGAGCGCGCCGGCCAGGGCGGCGGCGGTCGCGGCCAGCCGCCGGGTACGGCCGGGGCGGCGCGGTGCTCGCCGGGTCGGGTGGGGGCGCGGGTGGAACGGGTGCATCGGTCCTCCGGGGTGGGGGGCGCGGGACAGGGCCGGCGTACGGGGCCGGTGGTGGTCGGTGCGCAGGGCGGGGCGACGGGTCGACGGTGCGGGAAGCGCGGCCGGCGTGACGGTCCGCCGGGGCTGCCGGGGTGGCCGGTGCGCCGGGGCGTCAGGCCGGGCCGGCTGTGGGGGACGACCGCCGTGTGTTCAGAGGTTGTCGTCAAGGGTGGGGCTGTCGCCGGGTTGCCTTCAGCGCCTGATTGAAGGGGAGGCACTGGGGGCGGTCAAGGGGGCGGGCGGAAAAAACGGTGGCGTCGGCCGAATCCCCTTGTTACAGCACAATGTTTCATGGTTCGGGATACGCAAGCGCCTGTACGGGCCGCCCACTGGCGCACCCTTGACAGCGTCGGACGCGGCGGGCTTTGCTGAGGGCGCGCCACAAGCGCCGCTCGTTTGTTACAGGTTGTTTCAGCCGCCGTATGCCTTCGTGCCGTTGCGGAACAGCGGCCGATGTTCACCGCTTCCGCCCGCCGCCGCGGCCGGTCAGAAGTCGAGTTCGATGTAGTCGATGTCGGTGAGGCGGACCTCGTCCAGGGTGGCGGCGCGGCGCCCGCGGTCGCGGAAGTACATGTCGCGCAGGCCCTCGGCGACGATCTTCCGCAGGTCGCTCTCGGTCGCGCCGGCGGTGCGGGCGTCGAGGAGGCGGGCGGCGATGTCGGGGGGCAGGTGCTGGGTGATGCGGCGCATGCGGGAGTCGTCGGTGGAGCCGGGGGCGCCGGAGTAGCCGAACCGGGCGCGGGTCTCGACCACCAGGCCGGTCGCGGTGGCGGCGCGCTTGTGCGCGCGGGCGCGGACCCGGGGCTGCCAGTCCTTGCGGACCTCCTGTTCGAGGCGGGCGGCGAGTTCGGGGCGGGGGTGGCGCAGGGTGCCCTTGACGTAGCGCTCGACGGTGCGCCGGGAGATCCCGAGGCGGGCGGCGACCTGGCGGGTGGAGCCCTTCTCGTGCCGGACCAGGAAGCGCATCCGCGCGCCGGCGGTCTTGGGGAGGGGGCGGGTCGCGGTGGCGGCGCTCGCCCGGTCCAGGCTGTCCTGCAGCAGGCCCACCGGCTACTCCCCCTCGTCCGGGGCGTCGTCGCCCTTGATGTGGCGGGCCGGGTTGTACTGCTGCTCCAGCAGGTCGACCGCCCAGTACAGCTCGCGGGTGCCCTCGTGCTTGACCATGCCCGGTGAGACGCCGAGGCGGAAGGTGCCGGGGGCGGGCTTGCCCGCGGCGTCGTACGGCAGGACGTCGAGCGGCGAGGGGCCGGGGGCGGGGTAGACCGCGCAGTCCGACAGCAGCGCGACCGGGGTGCGGGCGCGGTCGCCGAACCGTACGGTCCACACGCCGTGCTCGGCGGTCGCGGACAGCACTCCCCCGGTCGCCGCCGCGACCTTCAGCAGCTTGCGGTGCATGTTGACGCGGGCCGCGGAGATCACGGCGGCGCGGATGTCGGGCCGCCAGGTGGGGCGCTCCAGGGCGGGCCACCGCTCGCCGGGGCGGTACTGGGCGCCCTGCGGGCGTTCGCGCAGCTTGCCGATGCCGCCCTTGACGGTGGACTTGACCGCCGTGAGGACGGCGGCCATGCCGGGGTCGGCGTCCTTGTGGCCGGCCATCGCGTCGAGGAAGCACCGCGGGGTGAGGTCGGCGGTCACGCCGAGGTCGGCCATGGTCGCTTTGTACGCCTCGCTCAGGTGCTTGTACCAGGGGTCCAGGTACGGGCCCGCGGCGGGCCGGACGTACGCCTCGGCCGGGCGCAGCTCCAGGGGCAGCCGGTAGGTGTCGATCAGCTCGGCGGCGTAGGCGACGGTCGGGGTGGCGTACCAGGCGGGTCCCGTGGGGCGCCGGCCGTCGGGCGTGAAGGGTGACGGGAGGCGCGGGTCCAGGGCGATGCCGGACAGGTCCACCAGCCATGCGCCGGGCAGGGCCTTGTCGAATCGCGGGGCCCGTACGTGCTCGGGTGCGCCGAGGCCGACGACCAGGCGGTTGGCGGCGGCGAGGAAGGCGGTGTTGACGTCGATGCCGACCGCGTAGCCCTGCGCGCACTCGGCGTCCGTCAGGTCCTGCGGGTCGCGGATCCAGTCGAAGGCCTCCTCGTCGATGACCTCGGCCGTGGTGCGCCGGTGCCCGCGCGGGAAGAGGGCGGTGACGACCGGGTGCTCGTCGGGGGCTTCGGGCGGTGCCGGGTCCACCGGGTGGGTGAGCGAGCCGGGGACGGGCCCGGAGACCCAGGCGCCGGTGGTGTCGTCGCGGACCGCGCGGGTGGGCGGGCGCAGGGCGGTCATCAGCTCCAGGCCGGTGACGGCGGTGGAGCCGCGCGGGGTGAGCACGCGGGTGGCGTACGTGGTCAGGGCGCGGGCCAGTTCCGCGGGCGGGAGCGTGTCGGCGGCGGCCCAGGCGCGGGAGTCCAGGGCGTGCCAGGGCAGGACGGCCAGTTGTACGCACTGGCGTTCGCCGCCCTGGACGGGGCGGTAGCCGCGGGCCCAGGGGCCGAAGCCGCGCCGGGTCAGCTGCCATTTCGCGCGGGTGATCTGCCGGACGACCGGGTGGTCTTCGGCCAGGCGCATCGAGCGGCGGTCGGTCAGTTCCGGCGGGAGGCCGAGGCGCTCGGCGGCGGCTGCGGTGAGGACGACGAGCGGGTCGGCGTCGCGGCCCGAGCGGTGCAGGCGGGGTGCGCCGAGCCGGGCCTCGGCGAGCGTCCACTCCACCAGTTCCGGCACGGACGACGCCGGGCACGGCAGGACCAGGCCGCCGGCGCAGTAGAGCGAGCCGTCGCCGTCCAGGACGCCGAGGGGGCCGTGGGCGAACCTCGGGTCCGCGGGCGCCGGGGTGGCGGGGGCGGGCGCGGGCCCGGCGTTCCGCGCCGGCCGGCTCGCGGGGGCCGGGCGGCGCGGCCGGGGGGTGGCGGCGGGCGGCGGCGCGGCCGGGGCGGGCGGTACGGGATGCGGGGCGGCGGGCAGTGCCGGCGGCTCAGGGATTGCGGGCGCCGGACCGGAGGCGGGGCCGGCGGGCGGTGCCGGCGGCTCGGGGGCTGCGGGCGCCGGGCGGGGCTCGGGGCCGGCAGCCGGGGCGGGGGCCGCAACAGTAGCCGCAGCCCCCGCAGCCGCAGCCGGTGCTTCCGGCGCCGGGAAGCGGGCCGCGAGGCCCTCCAGCAGCCGGGCGTACGCCGCGCGCTGCGGCGGGCGCGGCTCGGTCCTGCCGGCCTCCCAGTTCCCCACCGCCTCCCGGCGGGTGTCGACCGCCTTGGCGACCTGCGCCTGGCTCAGCCCGGCGGCCTCCCGCAACCGCTTGCGCTCGGCCGGCGGCGGCAGGGTCTGCCCGGCCGCGACCTCGTCGAGCAGCGCGTCGACGGCGCCGAAGAGTTCGTCCTGTGTCGGCACGGCTCACCTCCGCCATGATCCTATCGGCGATCGCGCACCCGATAGCGTACGAATCGCTCATGACACGCGCGGCCCGCGCCCGCCCGGCCGCGCAATGGCGGTGGGCGCCACTTGTGGGCGCAGGGCATGGCGGTCCGTCACGTAGGGGGCGGGGAAGGGCGGTCGTACCGTCCAACGGCAAAGGATCCCCCCCTCAGGAGTGCGCCATGACCAGCTCTCCCGTTGTTCCTCCCCCACATGTCCGATGGCGGGCCTGCCGCCGGGCCCTCGGCGCGGTGGCCGGTGTGCTCGCGCTGATCGCGGCCGGGCTCGGTGTGCTCGCGGGTGCCGGTACGGCCGCCGCGGCGGCGACGCTGACGCAGGTGACGTCGTTCGGCTCGAACCCTGGCAACCTCGCGATGTACGAGTACGCGCCGGCCGGGCTGCCGGCGGGCGCGCCGGTGGTGGTCGCGCTGCACGGCTGCGGGCAGTCCGCGAGCGACTACTTCACCCACTCCGGCTGGCAGAAGTACGCCGACCTGTGGGGCTTCGCGCTGGTCTTCCCGCAGACCAGCGCCTCCAACAACGCGCTGTCGTGCTTCAGCTGGTTCGACCCGGCCAAGGACGGCCGCGGCAAGGGCGAGGCGGCCTCGGTGGTCTCGATGGTCTCGCACGCGGTCGCGCAGTACGCCTCCGACAGCCGCCGGGTGTACGTCACCGGGCTGTCGGCCGGCGGCGGGATGACCGCGGACCTGCTGGCCGACTACCCCGACGTCTTCGCCGGCGGCTCGGTCGACTCGGGGCTGCCCGCGCAGTGCGCCACGTCGCAGACGGCCGCGTCCACCTGCCAGTACGGCAGCCTCAACCTGACGCCGGCCCAGCTGGGCGACAAGGTGCGGGCGTCCTACCCCGGCTACACCGGGCCGTGGCCGCGGGTGGCGATCTGGCAGGGCGCCTCGGACTACACCGTCTACCCGGTCAACGCCACCGAGCTGCGCGACCAGTGGACGAACGTGTGGGGCATCGGCCAGACCGCGTCGTCCACGCAGTCCCTGCCGGGCGGCACCACGCTGAGCGTGTACGACGACGCGTCGGGCGCGCCCGCGGTGCAGCTCTACCAGATCGCGGGGATGGGCCACGGGCTCGCGGTGGACCCCGGTTCCGGCACCGAGCAGTGCGGTACGGCGGGCTCGTACTACCTGGACACCATCTGCTCCAGCTACTACACGGGGCTGTTCTGGGGCCTGGACGGCGGGTCCACGCCGCCCGGCGGCGGTGGCGGCGCGCTGCCCGCGCCCGGCGGGCTGGCGGTGTCCGGCACGACGGACACCTCGGTGTCGCTGAGCTGGTCGGCGGTGGACGGCGCGGCCTCCTACCGGGTCTACCGCGGCGGCGCGCAGGTCGGGTCGCCGGCGTCGGCCTCCTTCACCGACACCGGCCTGGCGGCGGGCACGGCGTACAGCTACACCGTGGCGGCCGTCGACTCCTCCGGGGCGGTCGGGGCGGTGTCGGCCGCGGTCGCCGCGACGACCACCGGGGGCGGCGGCAGCGGGCAGTGCTTCACCGCCAGCAACTACGCCCAGGTGGCGGCCGGCCGCGCGCACACCGCCGGCGGGTACACGTACGCCGACGGGTCGGACCAGAACATGGGCCTGTGGAACGTGTTCACCACGCACACCCTGCGGCAGACCGGCCCCGACTACTACGTGATCGCCGACGGCGGCTGCTGACGCGCGCGCCCCGTCCCGCGGGCCGGTACGGGTCCGCGGGACGGGGCGCGGCTGTCACATCAGGGCCGGCTGGAGGGCGCCCTCGTGGGTGAGCAGCCACACCTTGCGGTCCACGCCGCCGGCGTAGCCGCGCATCGTGCCGTCTGCGCCGATGACGCGGTGGCAGGGGCGTACCAGCAGCAGGGGGTTCGCGCCGATCGCCGCGCCGAGGGCCTGGATCCGCTCGCGCGGCAGGCCGAGGCGTGCGGCCAGGGTTCCGTAGGTGGTGGTCGTGCCGTAGGGGATCGCCTCCAGGGCGTTCCAGACGCGTTGCTGGAAGTCGGTTCCCGCCGGGGTGAACGCGACCGGGAAGCCGGTGGGTTCGCCGGCGAAGTACGCCTCCAGCCGGGCGGTGACGTCCGCGAACGGCGCCGCGTCGTGCCGCCAGGTGGGCAGGACGGCCGGTGCGTTCCTGGCGCCGGGCATCGACAGCGCGGTCAGCGTCGGGCCCGCTTCGGTCTCCTCCCCCACCAGCAGCAGGTCGCCCAGGGGGCTGGTGAAGGTCGTCCAGGCGGTCATCGTCGCCTTCCTCTCGTCCATGGCCTCTGCTTCCACAGTGCCGTGCGGGAGGCCCGGCTTCCGGCGGTTTTCGGACATGGCGTTGAGGGGCGGGCCGGGAGCTCAGGGGGCGGCCGGTCCGCCGAGCAGGGCGAGGTCGTCCGCGGTCAGGCGCAGGTCGCCGGCGGCGATGTTCTCGGCGAGGTGGGCCGGATCGGTGGTGCCGGGGATGGCCAGCATGTGCGGGCCGCGGTGCAGCGTCCAGGCCAGCCGGATCTGCGCGGGGGTGGCGCCGTGGGCGCGGGCGACGGTGTGCACGCGGGCGTCCTGCTCCGGTGCGGCGGCCGACTCGCGGCGCAGGCCGGAGACGGCGAAGTAGGGGACGAAGGCGATGCCCAGATCCCGGCAGAGGTCGATCGTGCCGTTCTCGTCGGCGCGCCGCCAGTCCAGGCCGTACGCGTTCTGCACGCAGACCACCGGGGCGACGGCCCGGGCCTCGACGATGTCGTCAGGACGGGCGCTGGACAGGCCCAGGTGCCGGATCAGGCCCTGGTCGCGCAGTACGGCGAGGGCGCCGAAGAGCTCGGCGACCGGCGCGGTGCCGCCGGGGCCCTGGAGGCGGAGGTTGACGACGTCGAGGTGGTCGCGGCCGAGCTGGCGCAGGTTCTCCTCGACCTGGCCGCGCAGCTGGTCGGGGCGTGCGGGGCCGAGCCATTCGCCGGAGGGGTCGCGGCCGGGGCCGACCTTGGTCGCCACGACCACCTCGCCGGGCCAGGAGGCGAGCGCGCGGCCCAGGAGCTCGTTGGCCGAGCGCAGCGGCGAGAAGTAGAAGGCGGCGGTGTCGACGTGGTCGACGCCCTGGTCGAAGGCGCTGTGCAGCAGCCGGACGGCGGCGGCGCGGTCGATGGGCGCACCGTCGGAGTTGCCGCGCATGCCGTTGCCGGTCAGCCGCATCGCGCCGTAGCCGACCCGGTGGACCTCCAGGTCGCCGAGTGTCCAGGTCCCCGCCGCAGTCGTCCTCGTGCTCAATCCCGCTCCTTCGCCCGCCGGTCGGTCAGGGTCCGGAGTATGCGGGAGCCGGGGCCCGCGGCGACAGGGCGGCGGGGCGGGGGGAATGTCACACGCGCGGCGGGAACCGGGGTGCGCCTGCCGGGCGTTGGAGGAGGTGGACGCGGTACTCCCCTCGGCCTCGACGCGGCACTCCCTCAGCGGCGGATGAGGTGCGCCTCGGAGGCGACGACGCGGGTCAGCTTCTCGGGGTTGCGGACGTAGTACATCCCGGTGACCAGGCCGCCGCGCATGCTGAAGGACAGCACTCCGTCGAGCTCGCCGTCCAGCCGCACCACGAGGGCGGGGTTGCCGTTGACGGTGGTGGCCTCGCCGGTGGGGGTGCCGCCGGTCTTGCGGATGACGCCCACGAGGAAGCGCAGTACGTTGTCGGCGCCCGTGATGGGGCGCAGCGCGGCCTGCCTGAGCCCGCCGGCGTCGTTGACGTAGACGACGTCCGGGGCGAGGACGTCGAGCAGGCTGCGCAGGTCGCCGGTCCGCAGCGCGTGCTGGAAGGAGTCCAGCGCGGCTCGGGACTCGGCGCTGGTGACGGCCGTACGGGGGCGGCGGGCGTCGACGTGCCGGCGGGCGCGGTGGGCGATCTGGCGCACCGCGGCGGGCGTCTTGTCGACGGCGGCGGCGATCTCGTCGTACCCGACGTCGAAGACCTCGCGCAGCACGAAGACCGCGCGCTCGGTCGGCGAGAGCGTCTCCAGGACGAGCATGAGCGCGAGCGACAGGCTCTCGGCCAGCTCGACGTCCTCGGCCACGTCCGGTGCGGTGAGCAGCGGTTCGGGCAGCCAGGGGCCGACGTACGCCTCGCGGCGGCGCTTGAGGGTGCGCAGCCGGTTGAGGGCCTGGCGGGTGGTGATCCGCACCAGGTACGCGCGGGGGTCGCGTACCTGTGCGAGGTCGGCGCCGACCCAGCGCAGCCAGGTCTCCTGGAGGACGTCCTCGGCGTCGGCGGCCGAGCCGAGCATCTCGTAGGCGACGGTGAACAGCAGGTTGCGGTGGGCGACGAAGGTCTCGGTCGCCGGGTCGGCGGCGTGGTCGTTCATGCGGAAAGCGTCTCTCCGTCTCTTTCCGGGTCGTCGGGCGGGGCTGTCCGGCGCAGGTGTCAGGCGGGGCTGTCCGGCGCGGGTGTCAGGCAGCGGTCGCCGCGGTCTGCTCCGTGAGCCATTCGGTGAACGTCTGGGTGCCCCGGGTGCCGGGCCCGGACGGGCGCAGGCCGCCGGCGCTCATCCCGCCGGGGAAGCGGACGGGCACGACGGGGCGGCGGCGGGCGAGGCCGGCGGCCATGACGCGCCGGGCCATGTCGACCAGCGACTCCTCCCGCGGGCCCGCGAGGTCGGGGGCCATGCCCTGCGGCCCGGCCAGGACGAGGTCGGCGAGCGCGGCGGCCACCTCCCGTACGGCGACGGGCTGGACGGGGGCGGTGGGCACCAGGGCGACGGGGCCGGGGAGGTTGGCGAGCATCTGGCCGGCGAACTCGTGGAACTGCGTGGCCCGCAGGATGGTCCACGGCACCGCCCCGCCGCGCACGATCTCCTCCTGCCGCACCTTGCCGGCGTAGTACGGGTACCTGACCCGGTCGACGTTGACGATGGACAGCGTCACCAGGTGCGCCACGCCGGCGTGCTCGGCGGCCCGCAGCAGGTTGCGCCCGGCCGTGTCGAAGAAGCCGACGGCGACGGACTTGCGCATGGCCGTGACGTTGCTGGCGTCGACGACCGCCTCGGCTCCGGCCAGCGCCGCCTCCAGGCCGTCCCCGGTCACCAGATCCACGCCCGCGCGGCGGGACAGCGGCACGGGGGCGTGGCCGCGCGCCCGCAGCTCCTCCACCACGAGCCTCCCGGCGACGCCGGTGCCACCCGCGACTGCGATCTTCATGACTGCTCCCGTTCCTGTCGTCCCCGCCCTGTCGGCGCTTGCGGACATCAGGACACCGGGAGCGCGCGCCCCGTGACAGCCTGCGGCCCGTGACCAGTGTCACACCGCCCCCGGCCGCAACGCTTTGTCCCGGCGCGTCATATATGCCGCCAATGGGGGGTTTACCTAGAATCCAGGGACCATCGGCTGCGGCCGGCGAGCTGCGAGACGGGGAAAAGTGACCACTGCGAAAGAGCTGGCGGCCGGGTTGCTGTCGGCCGCTCCGGCCGATCCCGCGCAGCTGCTGCCCGCGCGCCAGCAGATGGCCTTCACCCTCGGCTTCCACATCATCCTGGTGCCCTTCGGCATCGCGCTGACCACGCTGATGCTGGTGGCGAACTGGCGGGGGCTGCGGAAGGGGGACGCCGAGGCGCTGGTGCTGGCCCGGCGGTGGTCCAAGGTGGCGGCGGTGCTCTTCGCGGTGGGGGCGATCACCGGGACGGTGCTGTCGTTCGAGCTGGGGATCCTGTGGCCGGGCCTGATGCGCGACTACGGCGCCGCCTTCGGGTTCCCCTTCGCGATCGAGGGGCTGTTCTTCTTCCTCGAAGCGATCTTCGTGTCCATCTACATCTACGGATGGGACCGGATGCGGCCGTGGGCGCACTTCTGGTCGGGCATCCCGGTGTCGCTGGCCAGCGTGGGCGGGGCGGCGTCGGTCATCGCGGCGAACTCCTGGATGAACCAGCCCGGCGGTATCACCGTCAGGGGCGGCCGGGTGGTGGACGTGCGCCCCGGGGAGGTGTTCTTCAACGGCGCCTTCTGGCTGGAGTTCCTGCACATGTTCCTGGCGGCCTACATCGTCGCCGGCTTCGTGGTGGCCGGGGTCTACGCGGTCGGCATCCTGCGCGGCAGGAACGACCGCTACCACCGGCTGGGCTTCCTGATCGGCTTCGTCACCGGGGCGGTCGTCATGCCCTTCCAGATCCTGGTCGGCGACACCATCGCCCGCGCCGTCTACGACGACGAGCCGGTGAAGTTCGCGGCGATCGAGATGCTGCCGCGCACCGGCAGCCACGTCCCCGAGACCCTCGGCGGGGCGCTGGTGGACGGCCGGGCGCAGTACGGGCTGCGTGTCCCGGACCTCGCCTCGCTGCTGGCCGGGTTCTCCCCCTCGACCACGATCCACGGCTTCGAGGAGGTGCCGGCCGCGGTGCGGCCGACGCAGGCCCAGGTCAACATCGTGCACTGGGCGTTCGACGTCATGGTCGGCACCGCGACGCTGCTGCTGCTGCTCGCGCTGTGGTTCGCCTGGCTGTACTGGCGGCGCCGGCAGGACTTCGCCCGGAACCGCTGGCTGATGTGGCTGGCGGCGGTGGCCGGGGCCATCGCGGTGCTGTGCCTGGAGAGCGGCTGGGTGGTCACCGAGGTGGGCCGCCAGCCGTGGATCGTGGTCGGGCAGCTGCTCACCCGCGACGCGGTGACCACCCGCGGGAACATGTGGGCGGTGTACGCGGTCGTCCTCGGCGTCTACGCCGGGGTCGGCGGCGGCGCGCTGTGGGTGCTGCGGGTCATGAAGCGCCGGTGGGGCAGCGAGGGCGACACGGCGGTCGCGGTGCCGTACGGTCCGGCGCCCGGCGGCGGCCGGCAGGCGGTGCCGGCCGGGCGGTCCGACGAGGGGGGCCGTGGATGACCGACACGGTGGCGGTGTTCCTGTTCGTCGGCGTCGTCGCCTACTGCCTGCTGGGCGGCGCGGACTTCGGCGCGGGCTTCTGGGACCTGGTCGCGGGCGGCGCCGAGCGGGGCCGCGGGCCCCGGGCGCTCATCGACGACTCGCTGGCACCGGTGTGGGAGGCCAACCACACCTGGCTGATCTACTGCCTGGTCGTGCTGTGGAGCGCCTTCCCCCGGGCCTTCGCCGCCATCACCACCACGCTGTACGTGCCGCTGCTGCTGGCGGCGCTCGGCATCGTGCTGCGCGGCGCCGGGTTCGCCTTCCGCAAGGCGTCCTTCACGACCGCGCACCGGCGTGTGTACGGGGCGGTGTTCGCGCTGTCCTCGGTGCTGACGCCGTACTGCTTCGGCGCCGTCGCCGGCGGCATCGCCTCGGGGCGGGTGCCGACCCGCGGCTACGGCGACGCCGTCACCTCCTGGTGCAATCCGACGAGCGTGCTCGGCGGGGCGCTCGCGGTCGTGGTGTGCGCCTTCCTGGCGGGCGCCTACCTGACGGTGGCCGCGCGGCAGCGCTCGGGCCGCTCGGGGCTCTTCGGGTACTTCCGGCGCCGGGCGCTGGCGGCCGGGCTGGTGGCGGGCGCCGTGAGCATCGGCGGCATCTTCGTGCTGCGGGCCGACGCGCGGCGGCTCTTCGACCACCTCAGCGGCCGGGCGCTGCCGCTGGTGGTGGTCGCGGCCGTCGCGGGGGCGGCGGCGGTCGTGCTGCTGTGGAGCGGCGGCACACGGCTGCTGCGGGAGATCGCCGCGCTGGCGGTCGCCCTGGTGGTCGTCGGCTGGGGCGTGTCGCAGTACCCGTTCCTGCTGGGCACCCATCTGAGCCTGACCGAGGCGGCCTCCCCCGGCAGCACCCTGAACGTGGTGGTCGCGGTCGCCTGCGTCGCGGTGGTGCTCATCGTGCCGTCGATCGTCCTGCTGTTCGCGCTGGCCGGGCGGGGCAGCATCGGCGCGGACCACGCCCGCGCCGGCGAGGCCCGCTGAGGCTGCGCCGCCCGGCTGCCGGGCCCCGGAGGGCCGGGAGCACCCGGTCCGCCGCGGGGTGGCAGAAGCACGGCTCGTGCAGGCCGGTAAGGTCGGTGACCGGGCCGAGGGCGTCATGAGCGTGTCGTCGAGGGCGCCGCGCGGGCCGGCGGTGGAGAAGTCCGGTCCCGCACGGTTCTTCCGCCGCCCGGACGCCTGTCCGCCGCCACGCCTTCCACTGGTTCCGCACGGCGCCGTTTGCCCGCCGGTCAGAGGGCAGCAGAGGGCTGGAGGCATCCTACGGGCCCGGCCGGTGCGGGCGGTGCGGGGGCCGGCGGCGGAGCAGGGCACGCGGACGAAGGGTCGGAAGTGGCGGTACGGGACGACGGGCAGGGCCGGAAGCGGGCCGCGGCCGGCGGCGGGGTGTTCGCCGGCGACGGGCAGATCCACCGGGACCTCGCGGCGGTCGACTGGGCCGCGACACCGCTGGGCCGGCCGGAGTCCTGGCCGCAGAGCCTGCGCACCGCCGTCGGCATCCTGCTGTCGTCGCGCTTCCCGATGTGGATGGCCTACGGGCCCGAGCTGACGTTCTTCTGCAACGACGCCTACCGGCGCGACACGCTCGGCCGCAAGTATCCGTGGGCGCTGGGCCGGCCGTCCCGCGAGGTGTGGACGGAGGTGTGGGAGCACAGCTACTCGCGCATCACCACGGTGCTCAGCACCGGGCAGGCCACCTGGGACGAGGCGCTGCTGCTGCTCCTGGAGCGCTCCGGCTACCCGGAGGAGACGTACCACACGTTCTCCTACAGCCCGCTGCGCGACGACGCCGGCACCGCGGTCGGGATGCTGTGCGTGGTCAGCGAGGACACCGAGCGGGTCATCGGCGAGCGGCGGATGGCCACGCTGCGCGACCTGGGGTCCGACCCGAGCGTGGCCCGCACCGAGGAGCAGATGCTGGCGTTCGCCGGCCGGCAGCTCACGCGCAACCCGTACGACCTGCCGTTCACGCTCACGTACCTCTACGACGAGGACGGCACCGCGCGGCTGGCCGGCCGCACCGGCCTGCCCGCCGGTCATCCCGCGGCGCCCGCGCGGCTGGCGGCGGCCGGGGACGGGGAGGGAGCCGGGGACGGGGACGGGGCCGGCGACGGGCGGCCGGGGAAGGACCCGGTGTGGCCGGCGCGGCAGGCGGCGGCGGGCGAGCCGTCGGTGGTGGAGCTGGTCGGCGAGCCGTTCGCGGCGCTGCCGGCCGGGGCGTGGCCGCTGCCGCCCACGCGGGCGCTGGTCGTGCCGCTGCAGCGGCAGGGCGCCGGGCCGTACGGCTTCCTGGTCGCCGGGCTCAACCGCTACCGCCCGCTGGACGACGCCACCCGCGGCTTCGTGGAGCTGGTCGCCGGGCACCTGGCCGCCGGGATCGGCAGCGCCCGCAGCTTCCGGGCGCAGCAGCGCAGGGCCGAGGAGCTGGCGGAGCTGGACCGCGCGAAGACCGCGTTCTTCTCCAACGTCAGCCATGAGTTCCGCACCCCGCTGTCGCTGATCATGGGCCCGGCCGAGGAGCTGCGGGCCCACCTGGCCGGCGCCGGGCCCGAGGTGCGCGGCGAGCTGGAGGTGATCCACCGCAACGCGCTGCGGCTGGGCAAGCTCGTCAACACGCTGCTGGACTTCTCCCGTATCGAGGCGGGCCGGATGCAGGCGCGCTACGAGCCGGCGGACCTGGCGACGCTCACCGCCGAGCTGGCCAGCGTGTTCCGCTCGGCCGTCGAGCGGGCGGGGCTGGCGTACGAGGTGGACTGCCCGCCGCTGGCGCAGCCGGTGCACCTGGACCGCGGCATGTGGGAGAAGGTGGTGCTGAACCTGCTGAGCAACGCGCTGAAGTTCACCTTCGACGGCACCATCCGGGTCGCGGTGCGCGACGAGCGCGGGCAGGCGGTCGTGACGGTCGCCGACACCGGGGTGGGGGTGCCCGGGCACGAGCTCCCGCGGCTGTTCGAGCGGTTCCACCGGATGGAGAACGCCCGCGCGCGCTCCCACGAGGGCAGCGGTATCGGGCTGGCGCTGGTCAGGGAGCTGGTCGCGCTGCACGGCGGCACGATCACCGCGGACAGCCGCGAGGGCGAGGGGACGGTCTTCACCGTGCGGCTGCCGTACGGGCACGCGCACCTGCCGGCGGACGCGCTGGTGGCGGGGGGCGGCGGGCCGGCGGTGACGGCGGTGGCCGACCCCTTCGTGCAGGAGGCGCTGCGCTGGCTGCCGGAAGCGGAGCCGGAACCGGAACCGGACGCCGGCGACCGGGGCGGGGGCGGCTCGGGCGCGCGGCAGCGGGCGGGGGCGGCGGCCGGCGGGCCCTTCGACGTGGTGGTGGCCGACGACAACGCCGACATGCGCGGCTACCTCACCCGGCTGCTGCGCGGCGCGGGCCACCGGGTGCGGGCGGTCGGCGACGGGCGGGCGGCGCTGGAGGCGGTGCGGGCCGATCCGCCGGACCTGCTGGTCGCCGATGTGATGATGCCGCGCCTTGACGGCCTGCGGACGGTGGCCGCGCTGCGCGCCGCCCCGCGGACGGCCAGCGTGCCGGTGCTGATGCTGTCGGCGCGGGCGGGCCAGGAGGCGTCCGTGGAGGGCCTGGAGGCCGGCGCGGACGACTACCTGGTCAAGCCGTTCTCCGCCGCGGAGCTGCTGGCCAGGGTGCGGGCGACGGTGGAGCTGGCCCGGCTGCGCTCCCACCACGCGCGGTGGCGCAGGGCGCTGACCGACGCGATGCAGGAGGCGTTCTTCGTGTGCGACGGGCAGGGCGCCGTCGTGGAGGTCAACGCGGCGTTCACCCGGATGCTGGGTTTCGGCCCGGAGGACCTGCCCTACCCCGCGGTGCCGCCCTGGTGGCCGGCGCGGGAGGCGGAACCGGAGGCGTACCGGCAGGTGGCCGACGCCTTCGGCGCTCTCGTGGAGCAGGGCGCGGGCACCCACACGCTGCCGGTGCGGCACCGCGAGGGGCACCGGCTGTGGGTGTCGGCGAGCCTGGCGCGGGTGCACGACCCGGACAGCGGGCGGTCGATGGTGGTGGGGACGTTCCGCGATGTGACGGCCGAGCGGTACGCGGTGCGGCGCGAGTCGGCGGTGGCGGCGCTGAGCCTGCGGCTGTCGCGGGCGGGCAGCACCGCGCAGGCGCTGGACGGCGCGCTGGAGGAGCTGTGCGGGCTGTGGCGGGCCGGAAGCGGCGTCGCGGCGGTCTTCCCCGCCGCCGGCCCGCCGCAGGTCACGGCCTGGGGTGCGCCCGCCGCCTGGGACGCGCTGGACGGCGGGCTGCGCGAGGCCCTCACGGCGCTGCGCGACGGGCCGCGCCTCGCGCCGTACGCGGACGGGCGCGGCGGGGTCGGGGTGGGCCTGGAGCATCCGCGCGGGCCGATGGCGGTGTGGCTCGGCCTCGGCGCGGGGCGGCCGTTCACCGACCGGGACGGGACGCTGCTGTCGCTGCTGGCCGGGCACCTGGCGCAGGGGCTCGCCCGCGCCTTCCAGATAGACCAGCAGCGCGAGACCGCGCTGGCGCTCCAGCGGGCCATCCTCGGCCCCGCGGCGCTGCCCGCGGGTTTCGCGGTGCGCTACGAGCCGGCGGCGCGTCCGCTGGAGGTGGGCGGCGACTGGTACGACACGGTGGCGCTGGCCGACGGGCGGATCGGCATCGTCGTCGGGGACTGCGTGGGGCGGGGCCTCCAGGCCGCCGCGGTGATGGGCCAGTTGCGCAGCGCCTGCCGGGCGCTGCTGCTGCAGGACCCGCGGCCGGACCGGGTGCTGCTGGCCCTGGACCGGTTCGCGGCCGACCTGCCGGGCGCGGGGTCCACAACCGTCTTCTGCGGCGTCCTGGACCCCGGCAGCGGGCGGCTGGCGTACTCCAGCGCGGGGCACCCGCCGGGTGTGCTGGTCGGCCCGGACGGTGCGACGCGGCTGCTGGACCAGGGGCGCTCCACGCCGCTGGCGGTACGCGGGCGGTCGGGCACCCGCCCGTACGCGCAGGACGTGGTGCCGGCGCGGGCGCTGCTGCTCCTCTACACCGACGGGCTGGTGGAGCGGCGCCGCCGGCCGCTGTCGGAGGGCGTGGAGCGGGCGGGCGCGACGCTGCGCGAGGGCCGGCACACCGGGACGCGGGAGCTGGCCGCGCTGGTCATGGAGCGGATGGCGCCGCCGGACGGCTACGACGACGACGTGGCGCTGCTGCTCTACCGCAGCCCGGCCCCGCTGGAGGTGGACTTCCCCGCCGAGGCGGGCCGGCTCGCGCCCGTGCGCAGGCAGCTGCGGGAGTGGCTGGACCGGTGCGAGCTGCCGGCGCAGACGGTGCAGAATGTCCTGGTGGCGGCAGGGGAGGCATGCGCCAACGCGGTGGAGCACGGCCATCGCGACGCGCCGGGCGGGACCGTGCGGCTGCGGGCGGAGGCCCGGGCGGACCGGCTGTACCTGTCGGTCGCGGACTCCGGGCGGTGGAAGCCCCCGGAGCCGGAGGCCGCGCCGCACCGGGGCCGCGGGCTGGCGCTCATGCGCGCCCTGATGCAGCACGTCACCGTCACACCGGGAGCCGGCGGCACGACCGTCGCGATGGACACCAGGACCGCCCCATGACCACACCGCTGACCTTCACCTCGTACGTCCGCGCCGACGGCGTGTCCGTGCTGGTCGCGACAGGCGAGGTGGACCTGAGCAACAGCGCGGACTTCGCCGCGGCCACCGACGCGGCGCTCGCCGGCGCCGCCGGGCGGCTGCTGGTCGACCTGCGCGGGGTGGAGTACCTCGACAGCGCGGGCCTGAACGAGCTGCTGATCCGGGCCGGGCGGCTGGAGATCGTGGCGGGCACGCTGCTGGCGCCGCTGCTGACGATCAGCGGGATCACCGAGCTCACCACGGTGTACGGCCTGACGGGCGGCGGCCCGACCGGCGTGGTGGCGCCGTGGGCGGCCGAGCCGCCGGCGTGAGCCGCCGCCGCGGCGCCGGGCGGCGTACCCGCGGCGTCCCGGCGGGCCGGGAAGCGCGGCAGGCCTGCCCGGGGGCGGCCGGTCAGGCCGGGCGGGAGGTGGCGGGGGCGGGGTCGACGGTGGCGGACAGGCCGTTGAGGACCAGCCGGGTGCCGCCGCGCAGGTGGGCGACGGCCTGGGCGGCGTCGGGGGCGGCGGTGAGCCAGGCGTACTGCTCGGTCCAGGTCAGGCGGGAGCCGGTGGGGGTGTCGGCGAGCTCGACGGTCACCAGGGACGTCCAGGTGCGGACGGCGTCGACCTCGGCGGTGTAGGCGTACACGATCCGGGTGTCGGGGACGATGTCGAGGAAGTGCGAGCGGTTGGCGAGGTGTTCGCGCAGGTCGCCGGAGACGAAGACGTTGCGGGAGGTCTCGCCGCCGCCGACCCGGAAGTCCAGTGCGTGCTCGGCGGTCGCCGACGGGCCGGGCAGCCGGAACCAGCGGCGGCGCAGCCCGGGGTCGGCGAAGCCCTGGAAGACCCGGGCGCGGGGGACGGTGAAGTCCACCGCGAGGACGAAGGAGCCGTGCAGGGCGCGTGCCGCCGGGTCGTCCCCGGCGGCGCCGGCGGCCGGTTCCGCGGCGCGGTCGTCGTCGTCCATGGCGGCAACGTAGCACGGCGGCCGGTACCCGCCGGCCGGGGGAAGCGCGGCGTGCATTGGTGTGACCCGGCGGCCGGGGCGCGCGGGGTGCGCGGCGGGGCGGCCGTAGCGTCGCGGGCGTCGGCACGTCCCCGTCGTCCCGGCGCCGTGCGCACGCCCTCGCGGGCGGGCCTTGCCCGCGAGGGCGTGTGGCGGTCGCTGCGGCGGGGCCGCCACCGGAACGGCGCAGTCCGATGTCGCACCGGCTGGCGCGCGGCAGAACAGTGGTTCTGACATGCGGGTTTCGTCCCCCGCGCGCAGAGGAGGATCCCGATGACGACCGCGCCACCGGCCGAGCAGGCCGACACCACGGGCCAGGGGGACAAGCCGATCCATGTGCTGTGGATCAACGCCGGGCTGAGCTGCGACGGCGACTCGGTGTCGCTGACCGCGGCGACGCAGCCGAGCATCGAGGAGATCGCGCTCAGCGTGCTGCCGGGCCTGCCGAAGGTCGAGGTGCACTGGCCGCTGATCGACTTCGAGTGCGGTCCGGTGCAGGGCGCGGACACGTTCATCGAGTGGTTCTTCAAGGGCGAGCGGGGCGAGATCGACCCGTTCGTGCTGGTGATCGAGGGCTCGATCCCCAACGAGGCGATCAAGCCCGAGGGCTACTGGTGCGGTTTCGGCGACGACCCGCAGACCGGGCAGCCGATCACCACCAGCGAGTGGATCGACCGGCTGGCGCCCAAGGCGCTCGCGGTCGTCGCGATCGGCACCTGCGCGGCGTACGGCGGCATCCACGCGATGGAGGGCAATCCGACCGGCGCCATGGGCGTGCCGGACTACCTGGGCTGGGACTGGAAGTCCCGGGCCGGCATCCCGCTGGTGTGCGTGCCGGGCTGCCCGATCCAGCCCGACAACTTCGCCGAGACGCTGGTCTACCTGCTGCACCAGGCCGCGGGCCAGGCGCCGATGATCCCGCTGGACGAGCAGCTGCGCCCCAGCTGGCTGTTCGGCGCGACGGTCCACGAGGGCTGCGACCGGGCCGGCTACTACGAGCAGGGGCAGTTCGCCGCCGTGTACGACAGCCCGCAGTGCCTGGTGAAGCTGGGCTGCTGGGGCCCGGTGGTCAAGTGCAACGTGCCCAAGCGGGGCTGGATGAACGGCATCGGCGGCTGCCCGAACGTCGGCGGCATCTGCATCGCGTGCACGATGCCGGGCTTCCCGGACAAGTTCATGCCGTTCATGGACGAGCCGCCCGGCGCGACGCTGTCGGTCGCCGCGAGCGGCACGTACGGGCATCTGATCCGCCGGCTGCGGGCGGTCACGCTGCACACCGTGGACGCCGAGCCGAAGTGGCGCGGCCCGCGCGAGAAGCTCACCACCGGCTACCGGCCGCCGTGGTGAGCGCCGCCGGGAGCGGTGGCCGCCGGCGGCCCGCCCGTACCACCGCCGGCGCCACCACCCGGCTCAGCGCCCGGATCGGCGCCCGCACCACCACCCGCATCCCCGTCCGCATTCACTGACGTTCCACCGAAGGGCACGGCACGAGACGATGGCGACACCGACGAAGAAGGCGGCCGGGGACGGCAGCGGCCTGGTGGAGATGTCCTGGGACCCGATCACCCGGATCGTGGGCAGCCTGGGCATCCACACGAAGATCGACTTCAAGCAGAAGAAGGTCGCGGAGTGCTACAGCACCTCGTCGGTCTTCCGCGGCTACAGCGTCTTCATGCGCGGCAAGGACCCGCGTGACGCGCACTTCATCACCAGCCGCATCTGCGGCATCTGCGGCGACAACCACGCCACCTGCTCGGTCTACGCCCAGAACATGGCCTACGGCGTCAAGCCGCCGCACCTGGGCGAGTGGATCATCAACCTCGGCGAGGCCGCCGAGTACATGTTCGACCACAACATCTTCCAGGAGAACCTGGTCGGGGTCGACTACTGCGAGCGGATGGTCCGGGAGACCAACCCGGGCGTGCTGGAGCTGGCCGAGCGCACCGAGGCGCCGCACGCCGCCGACCACGGCTTCCGCACCATCGCCGACATCATGCGCTCGCTCAACCCGCTGGAGGGCGCGTTCTACCGCGAGGCGCTGCAGGTCAGCCGCTACACGCGGGAGATGTTCTGCCTGATGGAGGGGCGGCATGTGCACCCCTCGACGCTCTACCCGGGCGGTACGGGCACGGTCGCGTCGGTGCAGCTGTTCACCGACTACCTCAGCCGGCTGATGCGGTACGTGGAGTTCATGAAGCGCGTGGTGCCGCTGCACGACGACCTGTTCGACTTCTTCTACGAGGCGCTGCCCGGTTACGAGGAGGTCGGCCGGCGGCGGGTGCTGCTGGGCTGCTGGGGCGCGCTCAACGACCCGGAGCACTGCGACTTCACATACCGCAACATGTCTGACTGGGGCAAGCGGATGTTCGTCACCCCGGGCATCGTGGTGGACGGCAAGCTGGTCACCAACGACCTGACCGAGATCAACCTCGGCATCCGCATCCTGCTGGGCAGCTCGTACTACCAGGACTGGGAGGGCCGGGAGAAGTTCGTCACGCACGACCCGCTCGGCAATCCGGTCGACGAGCGGCACCCGTGGAACCAGCACACCATCCCCGCGCCGCAGAAGCGGGACTTCGACGGCAACTACAGCTGGGTGATGTCGCCGCGCTGGTTCGACGGCAAGGACCACCTGGCGCTGGACACCGGCGGCGGCCCGATCGCCCGGCTGTGGTCGACGGCGCTGTCGGGGCTGGTCGACATCGGCTACGTCAAGGCCACCGGCCACAGCGTGGTGATCAACCTGCCGCGGACGATGACCAAGCCGGAGACCACCTTCGAGTGGAAGATCCCGCAGTGGAGCAACGCGCTGGAGCGCAACCGCGCCCGCACGTACTTCCAGGCGTACGCGGCAGCGGCGGCGCTGCACTTCGCCGAGCAGGGGCTGGCCGAGGTGCGGGCCGGGCGCACGCAGACGTGGGAGAAGTTCGAGGTGCCCGACGAGGGCCTGGGGGTCGGCTTCACCGAGGCGGTGCGCGGTGTGCTCTCCCACCACATGGTGATCCGCGACGGCAAGATCGCCAACTACCACCCGTACCCGCCGACCCCGTGGAACGCCAGCACCCGCGACAGCTTCGGCACGCCCGGGCCGTACGAGGACGCGGTGCAGAACACCCCGATCTTCGAGGAGAACTCCCCGGAGAACTTCAAGGGCATCGACATCATGCGGGCGGTGCGCAGCTTCGACCCGTGCCTGCCGTGCGGGGTGCACATGTACGTCGGCGGCGGGCGCACGGTGCAGACGCTGCACGTGCCGACGGGCCTGAGCGGGATGGGCGGATGACCGCGGCCCAGGTACGCGAGGGCGCGCCGCGGGTGGGGAAGGGCGCGCCGGAGGTCCCGGACGCCGAGGCGGCCGGGCGGCGGGTCGAGGCGGTCCTGGACCGGCTCGCGCAGACCGGCGACCGGGCGGCGTGCCGGGCCGCGGAGGAGCTGGTGCGGGCGCTGATGGAGTTCTACGGCGCCGGTCTGTCGCGGGTGCTGGCGCTGGCCGGGCAGGGCGGGCGGCAGGCGGTGGAGCGGCTGCTGGACGACGAGCTGGTGTCGGGGATGCTGGTGCTGCACGACCTGCACCCCGAGGGCATCGAGGCCAGGATCGCCCGGGCGCTGCGCGCCCTGCCGGGTGGCCCGGTGGAGCTGGTGGGCTTCGACGCGGCCACCGGGGTGCTGCGGCTGCGGACGGCCGCCACCGGCGGCTGCGGCTGCGGGGGCGGCACGGAGGCGTCGCGGCAGGCGGTGGAGGACGCGCTGGCGTGCTTCGCCGCGGAGGTGACCCGGGTGGAGCTGGAGCCGGCCTCGGGTGGGCCGGTGCTGCTGCAGATCGGGCCGCGGCCCGGTGCGGCGGGCCCGTCATGACGGTGGGCCGGCGCGCCGCGGGCCCGGCGGCGACGGGGCTGCGGCGCTTCGCCGCGCCGGCATCGCGGGAGGAGCGGTGCGAGCTGTGCGACGCCGAGGTCGCCGGTGGGCGGCACCGGCACCTGGTCGACACCGAGCGGCGGGTGCTGGCGTGCGCGTGCCTGGCGTGCGCGATGCTGTTCGAGAACCCGGGCTCGGCGCGCGGCCGGTTCCGTACCGTGCCCGACCGCTGGCTGACCGATCCGCGGCACCGGGTGGACGACGGGGCGTGGGAGCTGCTGCAGATCCCGGTCGGGGTGGTGTTCTTCTTCCGCAACGCCGCCCTGGACCGCTTCGTCGCGCTCTACCCGAGCCCGGCGGGCGCGACGGAGAGCGAGCTGGACCCGGCGCTGTGGCAGCAGGTGCTGGACCGCACCCGGCTCGCGGGGCTGCTGGAGCCGGACGTCGAGGCGCTGCTGCTGCGCCGGGGCGACCGGGGCTGCGCGTGCTACCTGGTGCCGATCGACGTGTGCTACGAGCTGGTCGGGCGGATGCGGATGCTGTGGCAGGGCTTCGACGGCGGGGCGCAGGCCCGGGCGGCGCTGGAGGACTTCTTCGCCGCCGTGGCCCGGCGCGCCAGGCCGCTGCGGGAGGACGGGACGACGTGACGGGCTTCTCCTTCGCGTGCACCGGGGTGCGCGCCGACCGGTACGCGGCCGGGCCGACACTGGTCTTCCGGCTGCGGGTGGCCACCGCCGAGCAGGACACCCGGGTGCACGCCATGGCGCTGCGCTGCCAGTTGCGCATCGAGCCGGCCCGCCGCGGCTACGGCGAGGCGGAGGCGGCCGGGCTCGCCGACCTGTTCGGTGAGCGGTCGCGCTGGGGCGGCACGCTGCTGCCGCTGCAGTTCGCGCACGTGTCGGTGATGGTGCCCGGCTTCACCGGCAGCACGGAGGTGGACCTGCCGGTGCCGTGCACGTACGACCTGGACGTGGCCGCGACGCGCTACTTCGACGCGCTGGAGGGCGGTGAGGTGCCGCTGCGGCTGCTCTTCTCGGGCACGGCCTTCACCGGGCCGGGCGGTTACCGGGTGGAGCCGGTGCCGTGGGACCGGGAGGCGGCGTACCCGATGCCGGTCGCGGTGTGGCGGGAGATGGTCGAGCAGCACTTCCCGGGCTGCGGCTGGCTGCGGCTGCCGCGGTCGGCGATGGACGCGCTGCTGGCCTACCGCTCGCGGCGGGCGCTGCCGTCGTGGGAGGCCACCGTGGAGGCGCTGCTGGCCGGGGCCGGCGGCGCCGCGGCGGAGCAGGTACGGGAAGGGGCGGTGTCGTGACGGCGCGGGCGGCCGGGCGGTTCGAGGCGGCGCGGGCGGTGGCGGACGCGGTGCTCTTCGAGGGGTACGTGCTCTATCCGTACCGGGCGTCGGCGGCGAAGAACCGGCTGCGGTGGCAGTTCGGCGTGCTGGTGCCGCCGCGGTGGGGCGAGGGCAGCGGGGAGCCGGCCTTCCAGCGCACCGAGGTCCTGATGGAGCCGCGGCGCGGTGCCCGGCTCTTCGCCGAGCTGCGCTTCCTGCACGCCCGGCGGCGCAGTGTGCAGCAGGCCCTGCCCGGCGGGGGCTTCGCGGACGTCGAGGCGCTGGAGCTGGCCGACCGGGTGCTCACGCCCTGGGACGAGGGCGTGGAGGAGCGGGTCGAGGTCGAGGTGCCGGTGGCGGAGCTGGAGGGCGGGCACGTTGTGCCGTTCACCGTCGCCGGGAGCACGCAGAGCGAGGACGTGCACGACGGCGGGCGGCTGGTGGGCCGGCTGGTGCACACCCGCGAGGAGCTGCGCGGGCGGATCGTGCTGTCGGCGGTGGAGCTGCCGGGGCCGTACGCGGTCCGGCGGCTCACCGCCGTGGTGGACAACACCGCGGACTGGGCGCCGGATCCGCCGGTCGAGGGCGGGGCCGGGCGGGCGGCGGCGCTGCCGCGGTCGCTGATCTCGGCGCATCTGATGCTGGGGCTGGACGCCGGGCGCTTCCTGTCGCAGACCGATCCGCCGCAGTGGGCGAAGGCGGCGGTGCAGGAGTGCGAGAACGTCCACTCCTGGCCGGTGCTGGCCGGCTGCGGGGGCGGCGCGGACGTGGTGCTGGCGTCGCCGATCATCCTGGAGGACCATCCGGCGATCGCCCCGGAGAGCCCGTGCGCGCTCTACGACGCCCTGGAGATCGACGAGATCCTGGCGCTGCGCACCGCGACGCTGACCGAGCAGGAGAAGCGGGAGGCGCGCGGCACCGACCCGCGGGCCGCCGCCGTGATCGACCTGGCCGACTCGATGCCGCCCGAGGTGCTGGACCGGCTGCACGGCGCGGTGCGGTCGCTGCGCGAGGTCACCGGGCCGGACACGCCGGCCGGTGACGTGGACCTGCTGCCGGAGCCCGGCACGCCGTGGTGGGACCCGGGCGGCGACCGCACGGTCGACCCGGAAACCGACCGGGTCGTCGTCGACGGCCGGCAGGTCGGCGCGGGCTGCCGGGTGGTGCTGCGGCCGGGGCTGCGCCGCACCGACGCGCAGGACCTCTTCCTGCACGGGCGCAGCGCGCTGGTCGAGGCAGTGCTGCACGACGTGGACGGCGGGGTGCACCTGGCCGTCACCGTCGACGGCGACCCGGGCGCCGACATCCGGCGCGAGCAGGGCCGGTTCCTGTACTTCCAGCCCGACGAGGTCAGCCCGCTGGAGGACGCGTGAACGCGGCCGGGCCCGCCGCGGGCGCGCGGTCCGCGGGACCGGAAGCGCGCGGGCGGACGCTGGTGGCGGGGGTCGGCAACATCTTCCTCGGCGACGACGGCTTCGGCGTGGAGACCGTACGGCAGCTGTCCGCGGCCGGCGGGCTGCCCGCCGGGGTCGAGGTGCTGGACTCCGGGGTGCGCGGCGTGGACCTGGCGTACCGGCTGCTGGAGGGCTACGACACCTTCGTGCTGGTCGACGCGACCGCGCGGGGCGGTGCGCCCGGGACGCTGTACGTCCTGGACGCCGGGGAGTGCGGGGCGATCGAGAGCCCCGACGCGGTCCTGGACGGGCACCGGATGACGCCGGACGCGGTGCTGGCGCTGCTGGGCACGCTGTGCGCGGGCACCGGCGGCACTCCCCCGCGCCGGGTGACGGTCGTGGGCTGCGAGCCGGCCTCGGTGACCGAGGCCATGGGCCTGAGCCCGCAGGTGCGGGCGGCGGTGCCGGCGGCGGTCGGGCTGGTGCGCGACCTGGTCGGCGCGGACGAACCGGCCGCGGCAGCGGTCGCACACGAGAGGAACACGTAAGCCATGGTGAAGAAGTTGCTGACCGTCGGGGCCGTCGCGGCGGCCATGGGTGCGGCGCTGGCGCAGGTACTCCCGGACATCCGGCGCTACTTGCGGATGCGCGCGATGTGACCCGTGGGCGGTGGGCCGGTGCGCCGGCGCGCGGCATCAGCGCGGGGCGCCTTGCGCCGAACGGGTAGTCGCGCGCGGCGCCGGCCGCGTGGCGGCGGCCGGGCGGCGCCGCCGGGTCCTTTAGTGGAGCCGGGCGGCCGGTCGGCAGGGGATGAACGATGCACGAGATGTCCATCGCGATGGCGGTGATCGAGCAGGTGGAGCAGGCGGCGCGGTCCGCCGGCGCCACCGGTGTGCACAGCGTCCACCTCCAGGTCGGCGAGCTGGCCGGAGTGGTGCCCGACGCGCTGTCGTTCGGCTTCGGGCTCGGCTGCGAGGGCACGCTGCTCGCCGACGCCCGGCTGGTCACCGAGACCGTGCCGGGGCGCGCCCGGTGCCTGCCGTGCGCGGACGAGTGGGCGGTCGGGATGCCGCCGGACCTGTGCTGCCCGGTGTGCGGCACGGCCGCCGCCGAGCTGGTCTCGGGCCGTGAACTGCAGATCACCGGCGTGCGGTTCGACGACGCCGGCACATCCGGCGGGCAGCGCCGGGAACGGCAACCGACCGGTGAGGAGCGCTGAAGCATGTGCCGAGTGGTGGACCTGCAGCAGGCCGTACTGGCGGGCAACGACGTCCGGGCGCAGGAGTTGCGCGCCGGGCTCGCCGCGCGCGGCACGACGGTGGTCAACCTGCTCTCCAGCCCCGGCAGCGGGAAGACCGCGCTGCTGGAGCAGGAGCTGCTGCTCGCCGGCGAGCGCGGCCTGCCGGTCGCGGCGCTGACCGCGGACCTCGCGACGGAGAACGACGCCAGACGGCTCGCCAGGTCCGGTGCGCCCGTCAAGCAGGTGCTCACCGACGGGCTGTGCCACCTGGAGGCGCACATGCTCGCCCGGCACCTCGACGGCTGGCTGCCGGACGGCACGCGGCTGCTCTTCGTGGAGAACGTCGGCAACCTGGTGTGCCCGGCCTCCTACGACCTCGGCGAGACGCTGCGGGTGGCGCTGGCCTCGGTGACCGAGGGCGAGGACAAGCCGCTGAAGTACCCGGCCGCCTTCGGTCTCGCCCATCTGGTAGTGGTGACCAAGGCGGACCTGGCGCAGGCGGTGGGCTTCGACGAGGCGGCCTTCCGGGCGCATGTGGAGCAGGTCAACCCGGGCGTGGAGGTGCTGCTGACGTCGGTGCGCGGCGGGCTGGGCGCCGGGGCGCTGCTGGACCGGGCGACGGCCGCGGCGGACGGCGGGCCGGTGCACGCGCCGGTCATGGCGCGCGGCGGCACGGCGGCGGGGCACACGCACGGCGGCCACGGGCACGCTCACCCGCACGAGGACGAGCACACGCACGACCGCATGCATGACCACGGGCACGGCGGTGCGCCGGAGGGCGTGCACGCGCATCCGCACGCCCTTCCGGCGTCCCACGCGCACGCGCAGGGCGGCGCGCACGCGCCCGGGCGCCCTCACCCGCACGAGGACACACCCGAAGGCACGCGCGAACCCGCCCCGGGGCACGCCGCCGCGAGCGGGCGGCCCGGCGCGGTGACCGCGCGGTCATGACGCAGGCCCCCGTGGAGGCCGCCGCCGGGCCGCGGCGGCGCAGCCGGGTGACCGTCACGGGCGTGGTGCAGGGCGTCGGCTTCCGCCCCTACGTGCACGCGCTCGCGACCTCCCTCGGGCTCGCCGGCCATGTCACCAACACCGGGGACGGCGTCGTCGCGGAGGTCGAGGGCCCACCCGGCGCGGTGGCCCGGTTCTGCGAGCGGGTCGGGCCGGGGGCGCCGCCGCTGGCCGCGGTGGAGTCGGTGGACCTGTGCGAGCTGGCCGTGACCGGCGGCAGCGGCTTCGCCATCGTGCCCTCACGCGGCGGCGGCCCGGTCCGTACGCTCGTGCCGCCCGACACCGGGACGTGCGCGGACTGCCTGGCCGAGCTCGCCGACCCGGGCGACCGGCGGTACCGCCACCCGTTCATCAGCTGCACCAACTGCGGGCCGCGGCTGACCATCGTGACCGGGCTGCCGTACGACCGGGCGCACACCACGATGGGCGGCTTCCCGATGTGCGGGGCGTGCGCGGCGGAGTACGCCGACCCGGCCGACCGGCGCTTCCACGCCCAGCCGATCGCCTGCCACGACTGCGGCCCGCGGCTGCGGCTCGTCGTCCCCGGCAGCCCGGACACCGGCGGCGCGGACAGCGGCGGAGACCCGGTGGCGGCGGCCCGGGCGCTGCTGGCCTCGGGGGCGATCGTCGCCGTCAAGGGCCTGGGCGGCTACCACCTGGCGTGCGACGCCGGCGACGAGGCCGCGGTGGCGCTGCTGCGGCGGCGCAAGGCCCGCGGCGGCAAGCCGTTCGCGGTGATGGTGCGCGACCTCGCGGGCGCCGGGCGGCTCGCGCAGGCCGGGCCGCGGGAGCGGGAGCTGCTCACCGGGCCGGTACGGCCCATCGTGCTGCTGCGCCCGCGCCGCCCGGGCGTCGCGGGCGCGGTGGCGCCGGGGGCGCCCGACATCGGGGTGATGCTGCCGTACACACCGGTGCACCATCTGCTGCTGGGGCTGCCCGGGGACCCGCCGGGGCCGGCGGCGCTGGTGATGACCAGCGGGAACGTCTCCGGTGAGCCGATCGTGACCGACGACGCCGAGGCGCTGGAGAGGCTGGGGCCGCTCGCGGACGCCTTCCTCGTCCACGACCGGCCGATCCGGGTGCCGTGCGACGACTCGGTGGTGCGGGTGGTGGACGGGGCGGTGTCGCTGGTGCGCCGCTCGCGCGGCTACGCGCCGCTGCCGGTCGCGCTGCCGGTGGACGTGGAGCCGGCGCTGGCGGTCGGCGGGGACCTGAAGAACGTGCTGTGCCTGGGCGCCGGGCGGCGCGCGTGGCTGTCCGGGCACATCGGCGACATGGACGGCCTGGCCACGACCCGGGCCTTCGAGCAGGCGCTGGGGCAGCTGTCGGACGTGACGGCGGTACGGCCGCGGGTGCTGGCCGCCGACCGGCATCCGCGCTACCGCTCGGCGGCGTGGGCGCGGGCGCACGCCGAGGGCCGGCCGGTGGTGCGGGTGCAGCACCACCACGCGCATGTGGCGGCGGCGATGGCCGAGCACGGGCTCGGCGCGGACCGCCGGGTCGTCGGGGTCGCCTTCGACGGCACGGGCTACGGCGACGACGGTGCGGTGTGGGGCGGGGAGTTCCTGCTCGCCGGCTACGACGGCTTCGCGCGGCTGGCCCGGCTGGCGTACGTACCGCTGCCCGGCGGCGACGCGGCGGTGCGCCGGCCGTACCGGATGGCGCTGGCGCACCTGCGGGCCGCGGGCCTGGCCTGGGCGCCGGACCTGCCGCCGGTCGCGGCCTGCCCGCCGGACGAACTGCGGGTGCTGGAGCGGCAGCTGGAGCGCGGGCTGAACTGCGTGCCGACCTCCAGCATGGGGCGGCTGTTCGACGCGGTGTCGTCGCTGGCCGGGGTGTGCCGGCTGGCCGGCTACGAGGCGCAGCCGGCCGTGGAGCTGGAGGCGGCGGCGCTGGCGGCCGGGCCCGGCGGCGGCCTGCACCCCGGTTACGCCTTCGCGCTGCGGCCCGGCGCGGCCGGGGACGCCGAGCTGGTCGCCGACCCCGGGCCGGTGCTGGCCGCGGTGGTGGCGGACCTGCGGGCCGGGGTGGGCGCCGGCGGCGTCGCGGCGCGCTTCCACCGGGCGGTCGCCGCGCTGGTGCGGCAGGTGTGCGCGGCGGCCCGCGAGCGGCACGGCCTGGACACCGTCGCGCTGACCGGCGGGGTGTTCGGCAACGCGCTGCTGGCGCGGGGCTGCGCCGAGGGCCTGCGGGCCGACGGTTTCACGGTGCTGCTTCACCGGCTGGTGCCGCCCAACGACGGCGGCCTCGCGCTCGGCCAGCTCGTGGTCGCCGCCCGCCGCGGCGGGGGCGGATGAACCGCCGCTCCCCCGCATACCGGACGGCCCCGGCGTCCACCCGCGTATCCCACGGATCCCCCCACCCACAGCAAGGAGAGCCCATGTGCCTGGCGGTGCCCGGCAGAGTGCTGGAGATCGAGGACCGGGACGGCACCCGGATGGCCAGTGTCGACTTCGGCGGCGTCGTGAAGGAGGTGTGCCTGGAGTACCTGCCGGACCTGCGGGTGGGCGAGTACGCCATCGTGCACGTCGGCTTCGCGTTGCAGCGGCTCGACGAGGAGTCGGCGCTGCGCACGCTGGAGCTGTTCGCCGAGCTCGGCGTGCTCCAGGAGGAGTTCGGCGACCCGTGGGAGGCCGCGGCGCACAGCGGCGGCGCCCCCGGGGCGCCGGGCGCGGACGGCACGGGCACCACGGACGGCACGGACGGCACGGACGGCACGCGGGAGGCGCTGCGGTGAAGTACATCGACGAGTTCCAGGACCCGGACCTGGCGCGGCGGCTGCTGGACCGCATCCACGCCACCGTCACCCGGCCGTGGGCGCTGATGGAGGTGTGCGGCGGCCAGACCCACACCATCATCCGGCACGGCATCGACCAGCTGCTGCCCGACGAGGTGGAGCTGATCCACGGGCCCGGCTGCCCGGTGTGCGTGACCCCGCTGGAGGTCATCGACAAGGCGCTGGAGATCGCCTCCCGGCCCGAGGTGATCTTCTGCTCGTTCGGCGACATGCTGCGGGTGCCGGGCACCGGCCGCGACCTGTTCGGGGTGCGCGGCGAGGGCGGCGACGTACGGGTGGTGTACTCGCCGCTGGACGCGCTGCGGATCGCGCAGCAGAACCCGGACCGCCAGGTCGTCTTCTTCGGCATCGGCTTCGAGACGACCGCGCCGCCCAACGCCATGACGGTCCACCAGGCGCGCAAGCTCGGCATCCGCAACTTCAGCCTGCTGGTGTCGCATGTGCGGGTGCCGCCGGCGATCGAGGCGATCATGCGCTCCCCCGACTGCCGGGTGCAGGCGTTCCTGGCGGCGGGGCATGTGTGCAGCGTGATGGGCACCGGCGAGTATCCGGCGCTGGCCGAGCGGCACCGGGTGCCGATCGTCGTCACCGGCTTCGAGCCGCTGGACATCCTGGAGGGCGTGCGGCGCACGGTGGAGCAGCTGGAGCGCGGTGAGCACACCGTCGACAACGCCTACCCGCGGGCGGTGCGGGCCGAGGGCAACCCGGCGGCGCGGGCGATGCTCGACGACGTCTTCGAGGTCACCGACCGGGCGTGGCGCGGTATCGGGGTGATCCCGCGCAGCGGCTGGCGGCTGGCGGAGCGCTACCGGGAGTTCGACGCCGAGCACCGCTTCTCGGTGCACGGCATCGACACCGTGGAGCCGGCGGCCTGCCGGGCCGGCGAGGTGCTCCAGGGGCTGCTCAAGCCGCACCAGTGCGAGGCGTTCGGCACCGTGTGCACCCCGCGGACGCCGCTGGGGGCCACGATGGTCTCCAGCGAGGGCGCGTGCGCGGCGTACTACCTCTACCGGCGGCTGGACGCCGCCCCGGCGCGCCAGGAGGCGACCTCCGTTGTCTGAGCTGTCCGGACTGCCCGAGACCTTCCCGGCGCCCGCGGGACCGCCGCCGGTGGACATGCTGGGGTGGACGTGCCCGGCGCCGCTGCGCGACCAGCCGCGGGTGGTGATGGGGCACGGCGGCGGCGGGGCGATGTCGGCGGAGCTGGTGGAGCACGTGTTCGCGCCGGCCTTCGGCGGTGAGGTGCTGGCGCAGCTCGGCGACGCGGCGGCGGTCACCCTCGGCGGGGCGCGGCTGGCCTTCTCGACCGACTCCTACGTGGTGCGCCCGCTGTTCTTCCCCGGCGGCTGCATCGGGGACCTCGCGGTCAACGGCACGGTCAACGACCTGGCCATGTGCGGCGCCCGGGCCGCGTACCTGTCCTGCGCCGTGATCCTGGAGGAGGGCGTGGAGATGGCGGTGGTCGCGCGGGTCGCGCAGGCGATCGGCGCGGCGGCCCGGGCGGCGGGCGTGGAGGTGGCGACCGGCGACACCAAGGTCGTGGAGTCCGGGCACGGCGACGGGATCTACCTCAACACGGCGGGCATCGGGCTCGTCCCGGCCGGGGTGGACCTGCGCCCGCAGCGGGTGGTGCCCGGCGACGTGGTGATCGTCAGCGGGCCGATCGGCGCGCACGGGGTGGCGGTGATGAGCGTGCGCGAGGGCCTGGAGTTCGGGGTGGAGGTCGTCAGCGACACCGCGCCGCTGGGCTCGCTGGTGGCGGCGATGCTGGAGGTGACGCCGGACCTGCATGTGCTGCGCGACCCGACCAGGGGCGGCCTGGCGGCGTCGCTCAACGAGATCGCCGGGGCGGCGCGTGTCGGCGTGGTGGTGAACGAGCGCGCCGTCCCGGTGCCGCCCGCGGTGGCCAACGCGTGCGCGGTGCTGGGGCTGGACCCGATGTACGTGGCCAACGAGGGCCGGCTGGTGGCGTTCGTGCCGCGCGGGCACGCGGACGCGGTGCTGGCGGCGATGCGGGCGCATCCGCAGGGCGCGGGCGCGGCGGTCGTCGGCGAGGCGGTGGCGGACCACCCGGGCATGGTCGTGGCCCGCACGGGCCTGGGCGGCACCCGGGTGGTGGACCTGCCGGTCGGCGAGCAGCTGCCGCGGATCTGCTGAGCCGTGGCCGGGGCGACGGGCGCCGGGGCCGCCCGCGCGGGCGGGGGCCGGCGCGGGTTGACCCGGCGGGCGGTGGTCGCGGCGGCGTCCGGCGCGGTGGCGGCGGGCTGCGGCGGCGGGTCGCCCGCGCGGCGCCGGCCGCCCGGCACGGGGCCGGGCACGGCGGCCTGGGAGCTGGCCTCCACCGGGCCGGACGAGGCCGTCCAGGGGTACGCGGACAAGGTCAGCGTGCGGCCCGGCGAGAGCTTCCGGCTGCATGTGTCCACCACCGCCCGGGCGTTCCGCGTCTCGGCCTTCCGGGTCGGCTGGTACGCCGGCCGGCAGGCGGCGCTCGTGTGGTCGTCCGGCACGGTGGCCGGGCGGCGGCAGGCGCGGCCGGCGCTGGCCGTGCCGCGGCGGACGGTGGGGGCCGGCTGGGAGCCGAGCCTGGAGGTCGCCGCGCACGGCTGGCCCGAAGGGGCGTACCTGCTGCGGCTGGAGGCGGACTCCGGCCACCAGCGGTACGTCCCGCTGGTGGTGCGCTCGGCGGGCGCGGCGGGCCGCACGCTGCTGATGCACGCCGCCGCGACCTGGCAGGCGTACAACGACTGGGGCGGCTACAGCCTCTACCGCGGGCGCGACCACACCTACGAGCACCGCTCGCTCGCGGTGTCCTTCGACCGGCCGTACGCCGGCAGCGGGGCGGAGAAGTTCCTGGTCTACGAGCGGGCCGCGGTGGTGCTGGCGGAGCGGCTGGGGATCCCGCTGGCGTACACCACCGGCCTGGACGTGCACCGCGACCCGGCCGTGCTGCGCGGGGCGACGACGGCGGTGGCGCTCGGGCACGACGAGTACTGGACGCCGGAGCAGCGCGGGCATGTCACCGCGGCCCGGGACGCGGGCACCAACCTGGTCTTCCTGGGCGCGAACACCTGCTACCGGCGGGTGCGGCTGGAGCCGGGCGCGGACGGGGCGCCGCGCACGGTGGTGTGCTACAAGAACGCCTTCCACGCCGATCCGTACCTGGCCCGGCACCCCGGCATGGCGACCACCGACTTCCGCTCGGGGCCGGGCGCCGACCCGGAGTCGTCGCTGACCGGTGTGCTGTACGAGGGCTATCCCGCCGACGCGCCCTACGTGGTGGAGAGCCCGGGGCACTGGGTCTTCGCGGGCACCGGCGTGCGGCGCGGGGAGAGCTTCCCGCACCTGGTGGGCGTGGAGTACGACCGGGTCACGCCGGACGCGCCGACGCCGTCGCCGATCGAGGTGCTCGCGCACTCGCCGCTGACGTGCAAGGGGCGCCGCAGCTACGCCGATTCGGCGTACTACACCGCGCCGGGCGGGGCGGGGGTCTTCGCCACCGGGACCATGCGCTGGGTGGAGGCCCTGATGGCGGGCACCGACGCGGACGGCGCGGACCACGGCATGGACGCCCGCACCGGCGCCTTCGTCACCCGCGCCACCGAGAACGTCCTGGCCGGCTTCGCGGCGGGCCCGGCCGCGCGGCACCGCCCGGCGCCGCGGGACAACGCAGGCGCGCTGTACGGCCGCTGACGCTACGCCAGGGCCGGCGCGGCATCCGGGTCCTGGTCGGGGTCCGGGTCCGGGTCCGGGTCCGCCGAGGGGGCCGGGTCCGCCGACGGGGCGGCGGCGTGGGCGCGGTCGAGGAGGGCGGGGGTGTCGGGGTCGGTCTGGAGGGCCGGCAGCAGCACCTCCCACATGCCGCGCAGCCGCTCCTCGATGCGCGCCCGGCCGTCGAGGGCGTCGGAGACGGTGTGCAGGCCGAAGAACGCGTAGACGACGGTGAGCGCGGCGGTGTCGGGCGCCACGCCCGGCGCCAGCTCCCCCGCGGCCCGTGCCTCGCGCAGCAGTTCGGTGACCGTGTCGATCCACGCCTGGAACGGCCCGGGCACGGGCGCGTCGATGGCCTTGCGCTCCATCCACAGCCGGGACCCGGCGCGTACCACGACGTCGTCGCGGAAGGCGCGGGCGACGGCGAAGCTCAGCGACACCAGCTTGTCGACGGCCGGCGCCGCCGCGGTCCGGACCTGGGCGATCAGTGCCGGCCAGGTGGCCAGCGTCGCACCGACGACCGCGAGCGCGAGCTTCTCCTTGTTGCTGAAGTGGAAGTAGATCGCGCCGCTGGTGCGGCCGGAGCGGGCACTGATGTCGCTGATGCTGGTGCCCGCGTACCCGCGTTCCTCGAACAGCTGCGCCGCGGCCTCGACCAGATACCTGCGTGTCGTCTCGGCGCGTTCCTGCACATCCACTCCGCAATTTCCACTTGCCGCCATCTGTGCGCGGCCCGGTCGCCAACGGGATGCAATCTAGCGCCTGCGCGACTTCCCGCCGTTACATCCACGAAGCAATCCGGGTGCGAATTTCCCGAACGCACGTTTCTCTTGTTATATGAAAAACTTGGTCAGCGCTCCACCCGCCCCGGATCGCGCCCGCGATCTGAGTTGGTCGCGGACCGTTCCGCGGGAGATGGTGCATCGCACATCAGTGGCCGAGGTGCTGCTGACCGACGTCAGGGGGGATCCGGCCGGCGGCTTCCACGCGGCGGCGTGCTGGCCCCGCTCGCATCCGACGTTCTCCGCCGACGGCAGCGGCCGGCACAGCCCGCTGCTGGTGGTCGAGACGCTGCGGCAGCTGGGGATCTACCTGCCGCTGCGGTGGTTCGGGATGCCGCCGACGACCCGGATGCTCATCGACGACCTGTACTTCGTCCTCGACCCCGACCACGAGCCGCACCCGGTGGCCGGCTGCACCGAGGTCACCTGCGCGGTCAGCATCGCCGACCCGCGGCGCCGCTCCGACGGCCGGCTGACGGCGCTGCGCCTCGCGGTCTCCTTCCGGGCCGGCGGACGGCTGTTCGCGCAGGCCGGAGGCGGTGCGCGCTTCCTGCCGCCGGAGCGGTACGCGGCCGTGCGCGGCCGGCGGCTTGAGGCCCGGCTGCCGGCGTCCGCGCCGGACGGGCGGCCCGACCCGGCGGCGGTCGGCGTGGCGCGCCCGGGCGACGTGGTGGTGGCGCGGCGGGCGGGGGCGCTCGCGGTGGAGCCCGCCGACTTCGGGCATCCGTTCTACTTCGACCACGCCAGCGACCACATGCCCGGCATGGTGCTGCTGGAGGCGGCCCGCCAGGGCGCGGCCGAGGCGAGCGGCGGGCGGCTGCTGCGACCGGTCAGCGGGGTGATGGCGGCCTCCCGCTTCACCGAGTACGACCCGCCCGCCCGCGTGGAGGCGGTCGCACACCACCGGACCTGCCTTTTCCGTATCCGCCAGGGCGGCGCGGTGACGGCCTACGGGGCACTGGGTTTCGCGCGACTTCTGCGCGACACGCCGTAATTACTTGACTACCGTTCGTCGTCGTCAATAACGTAACGATCGTTATGTTCCTGGTGGTTCCCGGTGGCGCGGGTGACCGCCAGGGGCCTGCCACCGTGCGCTTTCTCGCGCGTGTCGCGGTTTCGCGACGGTGTGCCGGGCCGCTTTCGCCGCCGGAGCAGACGGGCGTTTCCTACGTGTGCTCGGGCATTCCTGAACGGAATCTCGCCAATGAACCACATCCCCCTTTCCGTTTCCCCGTCACCGACGGACCCCTCGCTCCCCCCGGGGGCGCCGGGCGCCCCGGGCACCGCCCCGGTCGGCGCGCAGCGCCCGGCGGCAGCGCGCATCAAGCGGGCGCGGCTGCTGTCCTGGACCCCCGACGCGGTCGTCTTCGACTGCGACGGCACGCTCATGGACACCGAGCGGCACTGGCAGGACGCGCGCGAGCTGACGCTGCGCGAGTACGGCCTGCAGGCCGCGCCCGGCTTCGCCGAGCGCGCCAAGGGAGTGCACTACACCGAGTGCGGCCAGCTCATGGCCGACGAGGCCGGCCGCCCCGAGCTGACCGGCAAGCTCACGCAGGCGCTGCTCGACCACTTCCGCACGCTGGTCGCGGCCGAGCCCACGACCATGCCGGGAGCCGCAGAGCTCGTGGCCAACGCGGCGAAGTTCGCGCCGCTGGCGGTCGCCAGCAACTGCCCGGCCGACGTGGTCGAGACCTGCCTGTCCACGGCGGGCCTGCTGTCGTACTTCGACCATGTGGTCGTGCCCGACTCCGCGGTACGGCCCAAGCCCGCGCCGGACGTCTACCTCACCGCGGTGCGGCTGTGCGGCGCCCGTCCCGAGCGGGCGCTGGCCGTGGAGGACTCGGCGTGCGGCGTGCAGGCGGCGCTGCGGGCGGGGCTGCGGGTCATCGGCGTCGGGCCGTGGCCCGGCGAGGAGGCCGCCTCGGACGTCGACCTGTGGGTGCGCCGGCTCGACGACCCGGACGTCTTCGAGTGGGCCGGGCGCCGGGTGGCGCAGGCGCTCGGCCGCTGAGGCCGGGGCGTACCCGCCGCTCAGTGCAGCAGCGGCGCGAGCGAGGTGACGGGGCCGCCGGCGGCGGTGAACAGCAGCGCGATCCCGACCGCTCCCGGGTCGGGGACGCCGGCGGCCCGGTCGCCGAGATAGCTCGCCCGGCCGCGGCGGGCGGTGCTGCGCGTGGTGTCGTGCACACCGCGCCAGGCCGCTCCCGCGGCCTCGCCCAGCGCCTGGGCCGGGTCGTCGGTGGTGGCCGCGGCCAGTGCCCGGGCGGCCGGGTCGAGCGCGTCCACCAGCGTCTTGTCGCCGACCTCGGCGTCGCCGACCCGCTGGATCGCCGCGAGCCCGCCGCGCACGCCGGCCGCGAGGGCGGCGGTGGGCGAGCCTGCACCGCCCTCGCGCACCGCGTCGGCCAGTTCCTGGAAGAGCAGGCCGAACAGCGGGCCGCTGGTGCCGCCGACCTCGTCGAGGAAGGCGGTGGCCGCGGCGGCCAGCGGCGCCGCCGGTGACGCGTCGGGGGCGGCCCGCCCGGGGGGCGGGGTGCCCGCGGCGGGGCCTGCGGGGGTGACCGCGCGGCCGGTCGGCAATGCGGCGTCGCCGGTGGGCGGCGACAGCAGCCGGAGGGTCGCCTGGAGGCCCGCGACGAGGTTCATGCCGAAGTCGCCGTCGCCCACCTGCTGGTCCAGCGCGGTCAGTTCGGTCTCCGTCGCCGTCGCCGTCGCGGCGAAGCCGTGCACCCAGCGGTGGGTGAAGTCGGCGAAGGCCAGTGGCCCGGTCTGCTCCGGTCGGGTGGTTGTGTCGCTCATGGTGCGTCCTCCCGTTGTCGGCGGCACCGCTGCTCCCGCTAGCGGGTGGTCCGCCCCGGGCGGGCGGGCCAGGCGGGAGCGGCGGCGGGGGCGTCGTACAGTCGCAGCACCTCGTCGTCGGCGTCGAGGAGTGTGACGGAGAAGCCGCGCATGTCCAGCGCGGTGACGAAGTCGCCGACGAGGGTGCGGACGGTGGTGGCACCGCGCTTGTCCAGCAGCAGCGCGACCTCGCGCAGCACCGCGTACAGCTCAAGGCGGGTGACTCCGCCCAGGCCGTTGACGAGCACGATGAGCCGGGAGTCCCCTGACAGGTCCAGTGCCTCGGCGAGCGAGGCGACCATCTCCTCGGCCAGGTCGCGCAGCGAGCGGGTGCTCAGGGTGCGGGCGGCGCGTTCGCCGTGGATGCCGACGCCGTACTCCAGCGTGCCGGGCGGCAGGGTGAAGGCGGGCTCCCCGGTGACCGGGGAGGTGTGCGAGGCGGAGGCCACGGCGAGGCTGCGGCTGCGCGCCACCAGCGCGGCGCCGAGGTCCTCCAGTTCGGCCAGGCCGCGGCCGTCGTCGGCCGCGGCGCCGAGGATCTTCTCGACCAGCACCGCGGCGCCGGTGCCGCGGCGGCCGGTGGCCGACTCCGCGGACTGCGAGGCGACGTCGTCGTCGATCAGCACCCGGCCGCAGGCGATGCCCTCGTGGGCGAGCCGTTCGGCGGCGATGCCGAAGTTGATGCGGTCGCCGGTGTAGTTCTTCACCAGCAGCAGCACACCGTCCTCGCGGGCGACCGAGCGGGCCGCGGCGAGCACCTGGCGGTTGTGCGGCGAGGCGAAGACCCGGCCGGGGCACGCGGCGTCCAGCATGCCGGTGCCGACGTAGCCGAGATGCAGCGGTTCATGTCCGGAACCGCCCCCGGAGACCAGGCCGACCCGCCGGGTGGGCGCCGGATGCAGCGCACGCAGATAGCCGTCCCGCTCGTCCCAGCGGACGGTGTCCGCGTGGGCGAGTGCGAAGCCGGCCAGCGCGTCGTCCACCAGGTCGGGGAGGGCGTTGGCGAAGTACAGGCTCATGGCGCGACCTCCTGTCCCCTCATCATCGTCAGGTCTGCGCCGCCGTCCGGCAACCGATGCCGGTCGGGGCCGGTGCCGGGCCGGCCGACGCCGGGGGTCGCCGGCCCGGCACCGGGTGGCGGGGGCGCGGGGGGCGGCCGACACTGGGGGCGTGACCAGGCTGACGAGGCGGCACGCGGCGGGGGACGACGCGCTGCGGGCGGCCGTCGCCGCGGTCGGGAGCACGCTGGACGTGGCGCGTACCGCGGACGAGCTGGTCCGCGCCGCCGTGCCGGCTCTCGCGGAGCTGGCCGTGGTGGATCTTTTCGACGGCGTCACGGACGGCGAGGAGCCGCCGCCGGGGCCGGTCGACGGCTGGGCCGTGACGCTGCGGCGCGCCGCGGTGTGCCCGTCGGGGCAGCCGCGCGGCGGCGCCGCGGTGGGGGCCGAGGTCGGCTACCACCCCGGCAGCCCGTACGAGCGGTGCCTGGACGGTGGCGGCCCGCAGCTGGTGGCCGAGGCCGCCGAGGGCGCGGCCTGGCTGCCGGCGGAGGCGCGCGCGGTCGCGGCGCACGGCGTGGTCGTCGTGCCGCTGGCCGCGCACGGCGCTGTCCTCGGCCTGCTGCACCTCTACCGCGGGCGCGAGTACGCCCGCTTCCACCGCGACGACCTGGACGTGGCCGCGGGCCTGGGCCGGTACGGCGGTGCGTGCCTGGACAACGCGCGGCGCGCCACGCACGAGACGCGCTCGCTGGAGGCACTGCGGCACGCGCTGCTGCGCGATGTCGTGCCCGCGCACCCGTCCGTCGAGCACGCCCGGCGCTATCTGCCCGGGCGGCTGGACCGGGGCGCCGGCGGCAGCTGGTGCGACGTGATCGCGCTGTCCAGCGCGCGGGTCGCGCTGATCGCCGGCGACGCCACCGGGCGCGGCATGCAGGCGGTCGCGCGGGCCGGGCGGGCGCGCTCGGCGATCCGGGCGCTGCTGAGCATGGACCTGGCGCCCGGCGAGCTGCTCACCCATCTGGACCATGTGGTGCGGCGGCTCGTCGCCACGAACAAGGCCGCCGGGGAGACGAACGGCGTCACCACGACGTGCCTGGTGGCCTTCTACGACCCGGTCAGCGGGCGCTGCCAGGCCGCGAGCGCCGGCCATCCGCCGCCGGTGCTGGTCCGGCCGGGGCGGCGGCCGGAAGCGCTCGACATGCCGGTGGGCCGGCCGTTCGGCGAGCACGGGGTGCCGTTCGAGACGGTCACCTGGGACATCCCGGACGGCGGTGTGCTGGCCTTCCACGCCGGCGGCCCGGCCCGCGGCCACGGCGGCGGGCCGCCGGCGGCCCTGCTGCGGGCGCTGGAGGAGCCGGCCGACTCGCTGGAGGAGATGGCCGGCAACGCGGCCGACGCGCTGCGCGAAGGGCGGCCGGCCGACGAGGACGCGGTGCTGCTGCTCGCCCGGCCGCGGCCCGTGCCCGCCCCCGATGTGGTGTCGTGGGAGCTGCCGCCGGAGCCCGCGGCCGTCTCGCGGGCCCGCGATCTCGCGGCGGGGCAGCTCACGGCGTGGGGCGCGGAGGACGAGGCCGCGACGATGCGGCTCATCGTCAGCGAACTGCTCACCAACGCGATCCGCTACGGCCGGCCGCCGCTGACGCTGCGGCTGATCCGCGGCGACCGGCTGGTGTGCGAGGTCGCCGACGCCTCCAGCACCTCGCCGCACCTGCGGCACGCTGCGGGCACGGACGAGGGAGGCCGCGGGCTGTTCCTGGTGGCACAGCTCGCGGATACCTGGGGCACGCGCTACACCCCGCAGGGCAAGACCATCTGGGCGGAGCAGCCGCTGGACGGCTGACCACCCGTGGTCCGGCCGGGCGGCGGGCTCACCCGCCGCGTCCGGGCCCGCCGCGCACGGACCCCGGTGGTGCCTCCTGCCGGCGGCGCCTGCCGCCGCGGTGCACCGCCCAGCACGCCACACCGGCGAGCGCGGCTGCGCTCGCGGCGAGCAGCAGGCCGGCCGCCGACAGGGCGAGCGCGGTGAACAGCAGCACCAGTGCCAGGACGCTCGCCCACGCCGTGACCCGGCGACCGCGCGGGGCGCCGCCGGCCGGTTCCTCCAGCGGCGGCGGGGCCGGCTCGGGCGCCCGGAGCGGCTCCGGGCGGGACCGGCCGAAGTCGGCGAGCGTCCTGGCCAGCCCGGGATCCTCCCGGGTGAGCGACCGCTCGATGTCGGCGATCACGCGTCGTTCGTGCAGGGAAAGGACCATCGTGCGCCTCCTCACCCCCGAGAGGCCCGGCAACCGTCGCGGGTGCTCGCCGTCCGTACCCGCGGCTGCGACCCGCCCTTGTCCGCCGACTACCCGCGGAACGGAACTCGCAATCGCCCCATAAGGGTTATTTCTGACATGGCTCGCCCGGTGCCGCCGGCCGCGACGCCCCCGGGCGCGGAGGCAGGATGGGAGGCATGGACAGGCACGGGACGTCCGCGCTGGTGGTCGTCGACATGATCAACACCTACGACCACCCGGACGCGGACCTGCTGGTGGAGTCGGTGCGCGAGGCGCTGCCCGCCGTCACCAGGGCGCTGGAGGCCGCGCGCCGGCACGGCACCGACGTCATCTACGTCAACGACAACTTCGGGCGCTGGCGCTCGCACCACGACGAGCTGGTGACGGCGGCGCTGAAGGGCCCGCACGCGGAGCTGGTGGAGCCGGTGCTGCCGGACGAGGACGCGCTGTTCGTGGTGAAGGCCCGGCACTCGGTCTTCTACCAGACGCCGCTGGAGTACCTGCTCCAGCAGCAGGGCGTCGGGCATGTGGTGCTGTGCGGCCAGGCCACCGAGCAGTGCGTGCTCTACTCGGCGCTGGACGCGCACATCCGGCATCTGGACGTCACCGTGCTGCGCGACGCCGTCGCCCACATCCACCCGGACCTGGCGGACGCGGCGCTGCGGATGATGGAGCGCAACATGGGCGCGCGGATCGTCGACGTGGACGACATGGACTGGTGAGCCGCGCGCTTCCCGGCCGCCGACCCGCCTTCGGGCCGCCGGCCTTCCGGCCGCCGTCTGCGCGGGCGGCGGCTGCGGGTGCGGCGGCTGCGGGTGTGCGGCGGGTCAGCCGCCCTGCCCGGCGGCGCGGGTGCCGCCGGCGCCCGCGGTGGTGGCCGCGCCGGAGCCGGCGTGCTCGCCGGAGGCCGGCGGCATACGGCCCTCGCCGCCGAAGTCCAGGGCGACCTTGGTCCAGCCCTGCTCGCGGCGGTCGAAGGACGCGTACGCCTCGATGACGTCCTCGACGGCGGGCCACCGGGTCGCCAGCGGGGACGGGTCGAGCGCGCCGGCCGCCACCAGCGAGACCAGGTGCGGCACGATCGCCCGGTGGTTGCAGTTGCCGGACTTCAGCGTGAGGTTCTTCATGAACGCCTCGCCGAAGGGGTACGTCTCCACCCGCGGCGGGTACACCCCGACGGTGCCGATCGTGCCGGCCTTCGCGACCGCCCGCACCGCCCAGCGGGCGGCCTGGGAGGGCGCGTCGCCCGGCACCCAGGTGTCGCCGCTCGGCCGGGCGTCGGGGGCCGCCCGGGCCCGCTCCCGCTCGTCCTGCTCCGCGCGGCCCGCGGCCTGCTCGGCGGCGGGCCCGCGCGCCGGGCGCTGCGCGTCCACGCCGACCGCGTCGACGACCCGGTCCACGCCGATGCCGCCGGTGAGCTCCCTGATGGCCTCGACGGGGTCCTCGGCGTTGAAGTCGACGACCTCGGCATGCTGGCGCGCCGCGAGGTCCAGCCGGCCCGGCACGCCGTCGACGAGGATGATCCGGCCCGCGCCCTGGAGCCGGGCGCAGGCGACCGCGGCCTGCCCGACCGGGCCGCCACCGAGGATCGCGACGGTGTCGCCGGTGCCGATCTCGGCGAGCCGGGCGCCGAACCACGCGGTGGGGTAGATGTCGGACAGCAGTACGCCCTGCGCGTCGTCCACGGTGTCCGGCAGCGGTACCAGGCCGACGTGCGCGTACGGCACCCGGGCGTACTGCGCCTGGAGGCCGTCGAGTCCGCCGGCCGCCTCGGGGCCGCCGAAGAAGACGGTGCCGGCCTGCGGGCCGCCGGGGTTGGCCCGGTCGCACTGGGCGTAGTAGCCGGCCCGGCAGTAGGAGCAGCTGCCGCAGCCCACGGTGGAGGGCACGACGACCCGGTCGCCCGGGCGGAAGTCGCGCACGCCCGAGCCGACCTCCTCCACCACGCCGACGGCCTCGTGGCCGAGGATCCGCCCGGGCGCCATGCCGGGCATGGTGCCGCGGACGAAGTGCAGGTCGGTGCCGCAGATCGCGGAGGCGGTGATACGCACCACCGCGTCGTAGCGGTCCTGGATCTTGGGTTCGGGTACGTCGTCGAGCCGGATGTCGCCGATCGCGTGCCAGACCACGGCCTTCATGTACATCACTTCCCTCGGACGGGCGTACGGGCCTACGGGCGCGGGCGGCCGGCGCGGACCGGGCCCGCCCCGTGGCGGGTGTCCGGCGGGGCGGGCCGTAAACGGCGGATCGCCCGCCGCACGGCGGTTGGGCCGGGGGCGTACGGGTACCCGCAGGTCGAACGCATTCACGGGAGGTGGTTTGCGATGGCCGGCACCACCCGGCGGGACGTCATGCACGCGCTGCTGGACACCTGCGGGCACACCTATGCGCAGGACGCGGGCATCCGCCTGAAGAACACCCCGCAGCCGCTGTGGCAGCTGCTGGTCCTGGCCGATCTGCTCAGTGCCCGGATCAGCGCGAACATCGCGGTCGCGGCGGCCAAGGAGCTGTCGGCGGCCGGTATGCGCGACCCGCGGCGGATGGCGGACGCCACCTGGCAGGAGCGGGTCGACGCGCTGGGCCGCGGCGGCTACCGGCGCTACGACGAGCGCACCGCCCGGCAGCTCGGCGACGGCGCGCGGCTGGCGCAGCAGCGGTACGGCGGCGACCTGCGCGAGCTGCGCGAGGAGGCGGACGGCGACGTGGACGCGATGCGGACCGCGTTGCAGGAGTTCCCGGGCGTCGGGCCCGCCGGCGCCGACATCTTCCTGCGCGAGGCGCAGGCGGTGTGGCCGGAGGCGGCGCCGTACTTCGACGGCAAGGCGATGCAGGGCGCCCGTGCCCTGGACCTGCCGGCCAAGCCCGGGGCGCTGCTGGAGCTCACCGACGACGCGGAGCCTGCCGTGGTGGCGGCGGCGCTGGTGCGGGTGGCGCTGGACAAGAAGGCGCCGGAGGCGGTGCGCGAGGCCGCGCACGCCTGAGCCCGCCCCCCGGCCGGCCTGCGCCGGCGGCCCGCGCGCTCACCCGTCGGCCCGGGCCGGGCGGCGGCGGGCGCGCAGCAGCGGGAGAGCCGCGAGCAGCGCGCCGAGGAGCAGTACGGCGGCGCCGACGTACCGCAGCCCCGCGTCGGCCCCGGTCACGAAGGCGGTCACGATGTCGTGCCGGCGGGCGGGGCCCGCGGCGGCGAGGGCCTGGGCGACGGTGTGCGGCTCGCCGTGGGCGCGGATGTCCGGTGGCAGGGCGTCGTGGAAGCGGGCGGTGAGGACGGTGCCGATGACGGCGACGCCGAGGGCGCTGCCGAACTCCCGGGTCGTGGACTGCAGTCCGGCGCCGACCCCGGCCTGGGCCGGCGGGAGGGACCCGGCGATCGCGCCGGACAGCGTCGGCAGGGCCAGCGTCACCCCGGCCCCGATGACGACGAGCCAGCCGGCGTAGGCGGCGTACGGCGTGCCGGTGCCGCTGGTGGACAGCCCCAGCATGCCGCCGCCGACGAGGGCGAAGGCGAGCGCGACGGTGGCGTCCAGGCCGATGCGGTGGGCGAGCTTGCCGACGTGCCGGGCGCCGAGCACGATCGGCACGGTGAGCGGCACGATGCCCAGGCCGGTGCGCAGCACGCCGAAGCCCTTGCCGTACTGCAGGAACGAGGCGTTGACGTAGAACAGGCCGAACATGCCGAAGAAGACGGCCGTCATGCCCAGGCACGCCCCGCGCAGCCGCGGCAGCAGGAACAGGCGCGGGTCGAGCAGCGGGTGCCGGACCCGCAGTTCGACCAGGGTCCAGGCGGTGAACAGGGCGGCGGCGCCGGTGAAGCCGCCGAGGACGACCGGGCTTCCCCAGCCGGATTCGGGGCCCTGGACGATGCCGACGAGCAGCGCGACGGACGCGGCGACCAGCAGCAGGGCGCCGAGCGGGTCGAGGCGGCGGTCGTGCCGGGCGGAGACGGGCGCGACGCGCGCGGTGAGGGCGGCGAGCAGCAGGGCGAGCGGCACGGCGGCGGCGAACAGCCAGCGCCAGGACCCGCCGCTGAGCACCGCTCCCCCGCCGACGTTGCCGGCGACGCCGCCGAGGCCGGTCATCGAGGCCCAGGTGGCGATGGCGGCGGCCCGGCGCTCGGGCGGCACGGCGTGCAGCAGCACCGCGAGGGTGTTGGGCAGCACGGCGGCGGCGCCGACGCCGGTGACCGCCCGCCCGGTGAGCAGCACCGGCAGGCCGGGCGCGGCGGCCGACAGCAGGGCGCCGGCGGCGAAGAGGAGCAGCCCGGCCAGCAGCACGCCCTTGCGGCCGAAGCGGTCCCCGGCGGCGCCGCCGGGGATGACCAGGCACGCGAAGACGACGACGTAGGAGTCGACGATCCACACCAGCGCGGAGGCGCCGGGGTGCAGGGTGCTCGCGGCGAGCATCGGGACGGTGAGGTTGACGGCGGCGACCATGCCGACGACGAGGGCGACGCAGGCGCACATCGCCGCGAGCAGGGGGCCCTGGCGGGGTTCGGGCGGCGGGGCCGTGACCGGCGCGCCGGCCGGTTCGAGGACGTTGTTTCCCATGCCGGTGACGCTAGGCAGGCCGGCGGGTGGCGTGCCACGCAACTTCGGCAAGGTGCTTTTGCGTGCGGCGCAACTATGCTGGCCGGTGTGACGGCGACCGATCTGGACCTGAACCTGCTGCGGGTCTTCGACGCCCTGCTGGCCGAATCCAGCGTGACGGCCGCGGCGGAGCGGCTGCACCTGTCGATCCCGGCGACCAGCCGGGCGCTGGGCCGGCTGCGGCGGGCGATGGGCGACCCGGTGCTGGTGCGGGCCGGCCGCGGCATGGCGCCGACGCCGTACGCGCTGCGGATCGCGCCCCGGGTGCGGTCGCTGCTGGACGAGGCGGCGGCGCTGGTCGGCGCGGAGCGCGAGGTCAGCCCGGCGGACCTGGAGCGTACGTTCACCGTGCGGATCAACGACGGGGTCGCGGCGACGCTGGCCTCGGCGGCGGTGGAGGCGACCGCGGCGGTGGCGCCCGGGGTGGTGCTGCGGTTCGTGGCGGAGGGCAACGAGAGCCTGGAGGCGCTGCGGGACGGCACGGTGGACCTCGACATCGGGGCGGGGGACGACACCGCGCCGGACGTGCGGTCGGCGCTGCTGTACCGGGAGCGGGTGGTGGGTGTCGTCGCGGAGGCGAGCCCGCTGGGCCGGGACCGCCCGCCGACCCTGCGGGAGCTGTGCGCCCACCCGCATGTGTCGGCGTCCCGCCGGGGCCGCGCCCGGGGCCCGCTGGACGACGTGCTGGAGGCGGCGGGGCTGCGCCGCCGGGTCGCGGTGGTCGTGCCGACCTTCGCGGTGGCGGCGCTGCTGGTGGCGTCCAGTACCTACGTGGGCCTCCTGCCCGCCCGGCTGGCTCAGGCGCACGCCCGGGCGCTGCGGCTGCGGGCGTTCCCGATCCCGGCGGAGCTTCCGCCGATCGACGTACGGCAGTTGTGGCACGCCCGGCTCGACGCGGATCCGGCGCACCGGTGGCTGCGGGAGACACTGGCGGCGGCGCTGCGCTGAGTCGGGTTGCGGGCCCTCAGGTGGTGGTGCGGTGCCGGCGGCGGGCCAGGCGGGTGGCGTCGGCGGTGGCCAGCAGGGCGAGGGCCAGGCAGATGGCGGCCAGGACGACGAGGACGGTACGGCCCGGCGAGTCGCCCGGCTCGGAGACGGCCGCCCACCACGAGAGCAGGCCGGCGCCGGCCAGGAAGAGGGGCGCGTAGACCAGGGAGAGCAGCAGCCGCAGGCCCAGTGCGGACTTGGCCCGGATCGGTTCGGTGCCGGCTCGTGCACGCCGGCGGGTGTTCCGCGGTCCCATGGCGCTCCTTCCGCTGCCGGTGGCGCGTGGGTCCTCAAGCACTTCGGGTACCCATTGCCCCAGCGGGCATTCCGGGCGCGCGGGCGCTACAGGGAGGCGCGGATCCGGCGCGGGGCGTCGAGCAGCCGGCTCACGCCGCGCACCAGCATGGGGGGCTGGTCGCTGTCGCCCGGCGAGACGTGCAGCACGTAGTAGACCTGCTCGATCGACGGCGGGCCGACCGCGAGGGTGCGCAGGGCCGCCTGGCGCGAGGTGGCCTGGCCGGTGCGCACCAGGTAGGCCGCCGTCATGGAGCCGGTACGGCCGACACCCGCGCCGCAGTGCACGTACACCGGGCCCGGCGAGTCGCGGACGACCGCGAGGAAGGCGTCGACCTGGGCGCGGGTGGGCGTCTGGCCGTCGCGGACCGGGAGCCGCACGGAGGCCAGGCCGGCCTGCGCGGGGCGGGCGAGGTCGGCGGGCGGCAGCTTCTCCGCCCGCAGGTCGACGACGGTGCGGATGCCGCGCCGGGCCAGCTCGCGATATCCGGCCTCGGTGGGGGCCGAGCCGCGCCACACCTTGCCGTCGACGCGCAGGAAGTGGTTGATGCCGGCCTCGGTGTGCCGGCCGCCGGACGCGTCGTGCCGGGCCCACCCGCTGAGCGCGAGCATGCCGCCGACCGAGCCGGCCCACAGCACGCCGTAGCCGAGCAGGCAGTACAGCAGGTACCTGCCGGTACGCCGGGCGAGCGCCCGGCCGTCGAACGGCAGCCGTGGCGCCGAGGCCGGCGCGGCGGCGGGCCGGGGCGGGGCTTGGGGAGAGGGGAGCGGGGACAAGCGCTGT
>NZ_JAATEJ010000004.1 GCF_012034175.1 Actinacidiphila epipremni | reverse complement strand
CTGACGCACAAGAGGACTTCGTCCGCCCGGCTGCCGAAATCCCACTCCTCCAGCGCCTCCCGCGCGAACTCCCGCGCGGCGGGCACGGATCGCCGCTCCCGGCGGTAGAACCGCTCCCTCACATCGCCGTGCTCTCCCTCTTTCTTCATGAACGCCAGCGTCGCGCACGGTGATCGCGCTATACCAGTCCTGTTACCCGTACATCGCGGATGTACGGGTAACGAGCAATACGGCACGGGTTGAAGTGGGGTAATCCATAGCCATGGCACCACGTAGGCGGCGACTGCCGAGGAAGAAGAATCCGACACCGTTCGAGTCCCTGGGAGCACAATTAGCACGGGTCCGCGTGGCGCGCGGCTATACGCAGGTCCGGCTGGCCGAGACGGTCATCATCAGCCTGGCCAAACTCGAATCGATCGAACAGGGCCGCCGGCCACTGACCCTCGACCTGGCCCAGGAACTGGACCAGTTGCTGGACACGGGCGGCGCGCTGGAGGAGGGCGTGCAGCACTTGCCCGACGCGGACAGCGTGATCCCGACGTGGGCGCTGGCGTACGTGGACCTGGAGCGCGAGGCGGTCGCGATCTCGTCGTTTGAGAACCAGGTAGTACCCGGACTCCTCCAGACCGAGGAATACATGCGGGCGGTCTTCCGCGACGACATCCCGACCCTTGGCGAGGACGAGATCGAACTACGCGTCGCCGCCCGATTGTCGCGGCAGGAACTCCTGCAACGCCGCATTCCTCCCGCGGCCAGTTTCATCCTGTCCGAGGCAATTTTGCGGGACCGGATCGGCGGCGCGGCAGTCTGGGGAGCGCAACTCCGGCACCTCCGGGAGAGCGCCGAAGTGCCGGGCATCACCATCCAGATTCTCCCGCTCGGGCGGTCCACGCATGCCGGGCTCGACGGCCCGTTCGTTCTCCTGGAGACTCCCGAACACGAGCATCTCGCCTACGCGGAGACGCAGCGCGGGAGCCTGCTCATCCACGACCCCGACGAGGTGAGCATCCTGGCGCAGAAATATGCGATGCTGCGGACGCAGGCCCTCAACCCCGAGGAAACTATGGGTCTGTTGGACCAGCTGCTAGGAGAGCAATGACCGAGTCCCTGAAGTGGTTCAAGTCCAGCTACAGCGGCAGCCAGGGCGGCGACTGCGTCGAGATCGCGTACGACTGGCGCAAGTCCAGCTACAGCGGCAGCCAGGGCGGGAACTGCGTCGAAGTCGCCGCCGACTGGCGCAAGTCGAGCCACAGCAGCGAGGAGGGCGGCAACTGCGTCGAAGTGGCGGCCCACCCCGGGGCCGTCCACGTCCGGGACTCGAAGGACCCCGAGGGCCCAGCCCTCAGCTTCAGCCCCACCGCATGGTCCGCCTTCACCGCGTTCGCCGCCGCGCAGGACGTGCCGAGCGCGTAAGTCCGCGTAACGAACCACCCCTTCGCCCGCCGCCCGAAGCACACTTCCGGACGGCGGGCGAAGCACGTACGGGCCCGGCGGCGGATCGGCCACCGGACGCGTAAGGGCGGCCCTACAGTCGGTAGGGGAGGAAGGGGGTTCGGGTGAGCGGAGAGGTCGGAATCAGCGCGATCGGCGGCAGCGTGGCGGCGCAGCGCATCGGCACCCTCAACTACCACGCCGGGCAGGGCCGGGCCCCGGTCGCGAACTGGCCGCAGCAGGTGGGGGTGATCCCGCCGAAGGCGGGGGCGTTCCAGCAGCGGGCCCAACGGGTGGGGCTGCGCGAGGCGTTGGCAGAGGGCGGGACGGCGGTGCTGACGGGCACGGGTGGCGTCGGCAAGACGCAGCTCGCGGCGGAGTACGTACGGACGGCGCTGGCGGACGGCGAGGTGGACCTGCTGGTGTGGGTCACGGCGTCGGGCCGTACGGCGGTGGTGGAGCGGCTGGCGCAGGCCGGGGCGCGGGTGGCGGGCGCGGACGCGGGTGATCCGCAGGGCGCGGCGGAGGCGTTCGTGGCGTGGCTGGAGCCGAAGTCCGGGCAGCCGCCGTGCCGTTGGCTGGTGGTGCTGGACGACGTGGCGGACCCGGCGGATATGGCGGGCCTGTGGCCGCCGCAGTCGCCGTCGGGCCGGACGCTGGTGACGACGCGGCGACTGGACGTCGTACGGGCGGGGGCAGACCGGCGCGGTATCGGGGTGGGCGTGTTCACGCCCGAGGAGGCGGCGGCGTACTTGCGGTCGGCGCTCGCAGGGCACGAGGCGGCGGCACCGGACGCGGAAACAACCGTCCTGGCGGCGGAGTTGGGGCACCTGCCGCTGGCGCTGTCGCAGGCGGCGGCGTACATCGTGGACGCGGAGATCTCCGTGCGGGCCTACCGGGATCGGCTCGCGGGCCGGACGTCCAGCAGGGTGCGGAGGCTGGAGGAGGTCACGCCGGACACGCTCCCGGACGAGCAGCGCCACACGATGGCGGCGGCGTGGGAGTTGTCGGTCGAGTACGCGAACGGGCTGCGGCCGAAGGGCCTGGCCCGCCCGATGCTGGAGCTCGCGTCCTTCCTGGCCCCGAGCGGCATCCCCCTGGCGGTCCTGACCAGTGCCCCCGCGCTGGCGTACCTGGGCCCCGAGGTGACTGCCGACGACGCGGTGGCCGCGCTGCGTGCGCTGCACCGCCTGAGCCTCGTGACCGCCCCGGGCCCGGCGAACCCCGAGGGCGCGGATGAGGTCCGCGTCCACCAACTCGTCCAGCGGGCCACCCGTGACGCGCTCACCCCCGAGCGCTTCGAGCTGGCCGCCGGCGTAGCCGCGGCTGCGCTGATGGTCGCCTGGCCCGCGATCGAACGCGACACCGCCCTCGTCCAGGCCCTGCGCGCCTGCACGGTGATGCTGATCGACTCCACCGGGCCGGCGGGCTCCCTCTACCGGGACAGCGTCCACATGCTGCTCTTCCGGTTCGGTTCAAGTCTGGGCACGTCCGGCCATTCGGCCGCGGCCACAAGCTACTTCCGGACAGTCGCCGAGGCCGCCGCCCTGCGGCTGGGCCCGGACCACCCGCACACTCTCATGGCGCGGGGCAACCACGCGTCGTGGAGCGGGCAGTCGGGTGAGAGGTCGGACGCCGCCGCCGCGCTCGCCGAACTCCTCCCGGACATGCGGCGGGTGTTCGGCCCCGACCACGCCGAGACGCTCGCCGTCCGGCACAACCTCGCGTACTGCCGCGCGGAAGCGGGAGACGCCGAGGGCGCCGTCATCGCACTCGCCGAACTGCTAGACGACCAGACACGTGTCCTCGGGCCCGACCACCGCAGGACCCTCATGACCCGGCACAACCTGGCCTGTTGGCGAGGGGAGGCGGGCGATGGGCCGGGAGCTGCCGCCGCGCTCACCGAACTGGTCGACGACCTGGCGCGGGCGCTCGGCCCCGACCACCCGGACACCTTCCGCACCCGGCACAGCCTGGCCACATGGCGAGGCTGGACCGGGGACGCGGCCGGCGCCTTCGCCGCGCTGCGTGAACTGCTCCCGGACGTGCACCGGGTGCTGGGCCCCGACAGCCCCGAAACCCTCACCCTGCGCCACAACCTCGCCCACTGGCGCGCGGAAACGGGGGACCCCGCCGGCGCCGCAAAGGAGTACGCCGAGATCCTCGCCGACCAGCAGCGGGTGCTCGGCCCCCACCACTCCGACACCGTCGCCACCCTCCGCGACCTCGCGTTCCGCTGCCAGACTGCCGGGGATGCCGCGGGGGCCGCCGAGGCGTTCACCGAACTGCTCGACCGGGTGCGGGCGCTCGGCCCGGACCACCCCTACGTGCTCGTCATCCGGCACAATCTCGCCGCGTGCCGCGGGCAGGCAGGGGACGCCGAGGGCGCCAAGGCGGCGTTCGCCGAACTGGCGGACGACTGCCGTCGGACAGGCGGCCCTGACTGCCACGGCGCCCTCACCGCCCGCCACGAACTCGCCAAATGGCGCGGCAAGACGGAGGGCGCCGACGTGGCGGTCGCCCTGCTGGCCGAACTACTCCCCGACATGGAGCGAACGCTCGGCCCGGACCACATCGACACCCTGACCACCCGCTACACCCTGGCCAACTTCCGCGGCGCAACGGGCGACACCGCAGCCACCCTCACCACCCTGACCGAAGTCCTCACCACCCAAACCCGCACCCTCGGCCCCCCCCCCCCCCCCCCCCCCCCCACCCGCCACGCCCTCACCACCTGGCGCACCAAATCCCCCACCCCCACCAACAAACAACCCCCACCCAACGCACGGTAGACAGCGCCCACCCCCCACCCCCACCGGCGGACAGCCCCCAGCCCACGCACGAAAGGTCGCACTCACCCACCCCCACCAGCAGAGAGCCGCCCGACGAACGCGCGGAAGGACGTGCTGGCCCAACCCAGCCCCCGGAAACGGAAAGCCGCCCCCGAACGTGCGGAAGGAGGCGCCCACCGGCACACAGCCGCCCGACGAACGCGCAAAAGGGCGCGCTCACCCACCCACCCCGGCCCCCGGCAACGGAAAGCCGCCGCCGGACGTGCGGTAGGGGGCGACCCACCGGCGGAGAGCCGCCCGACGACGGGCGGGAGGGGGTGATCCGGGGGGTGCCCCAGCAGGACTGCGCACGACAAGAGGTCACCGAATGCGAACGCAGGCCATGGTGCGCAGTCCGAGGAGGTACCCCCCGGAGCGCCCCCGACCACCCCACCCACCGAGGTGTCCGCAGCCCAGCCCCGTGCGGCAGCATCATGCGCATGGCGCCCAAAACCCCGCAGCAGCACTGGGACCTCGGCGTCACCTCCGCCGCGCGCGTCTTCGAGGTCCACGACCTCGTGCCCTGGGACCGCGACCGGCGCCTCGCCGCCTTCAGCACCTGGCGCATCGCGATCCCCACCGCCGAAAACCTGAGCACCACCCTCCTCGCCTTACGGCTGCACGCTGCCGCAGCAAGTGGCCCGCTCGACGCAATACCCCTCGCCCAGGCGACCTCGACGGACCGGCCCCACTACGAACTGTTCGCCGGCCTCGACGCCGTCTCCGCCGACCCCGGCACCGCGCACGCCCTGCGCATCCTCAAGCTGCTGAGCTACGAAGAGCCGCGCGGCGCCCTGACGTTGATGCGACTCGACGCAGGAGCGCAGACCAGCGTGGGACGGCTTGCCAGGCGGTACCGCAAGGCCGACCTCGCGCTCCGTGACCTTCCGGAGTAAAGCGACGCGGCAGGGTCAGGGCTGGATGCGGCCGAGGAAGCCGTGGGTGTAGCCGCTGATCGCGTCCAGGTGGGTTTCCAGTGCGAAGTGCCCGGCGGGCAGCAGGTGGACCTCGGCGTCGGGGAGGTCGCGGGAGAAAGCCCTCGCACCGTCCGGGCCGAAGATCTCGTCGTTCTCGCCCCACACCGCGAGCAGCGGCACCTGGCTGCTCCGGAAGTATCCCTGCAGCTCAGGGTAGCGCTCAATGTTCGTCGGGTAGTCGCGGAAGAGCGCCAGCTGCACCTCGTCGTTGCCGGGACGCTCCAGCAGGAGCTGGTCCAGGGTCCACGTGTCGGGGCTCACCAGGCTCGGGTCGGGCGCGCCGTTCTCGTACTGCCAACGGGTCGTCGCCGGGCTGAACTTGGCCCGCGCGCCCGGTTCCGTCTCGCGGCCGGGCTCGGTCACGTACGCGAACAGGTCGTCCCAGAAGGGCTTCGTGAAGCCCTCCATGTACGCGTTGCCGCTCTGCGTGATGATCGCCGTGACGTCGAAGGCCGGATCGAGCGCCAGGCGCCAGCCGATCGGGGCGCCGTAGTCGTGCACGTACATGGCGAAGCGCCGTACGCCCAGATGGTCCAGCAACCCCGCCGTGACGGCGGCGAGGTTGTCGAAGGTGTAGTCGAACGCGTCCACCTTGGGCATCGCGGAGTGGCCGAAGCCGATGTGATCGGGCGCGATCACGTGGTAATCGTCGGCCAGCGCGGGCACGAGGTGGCGGAACATGTGCGAGCTGCTCGGGAATCCGTGCAGCAGCAGCACGACGGGCGCGTCGCTCGGGCCGGCCTCGCGGTAGAAGACCTCCTGGCCCTTGATCGTCGCTGTCTTGTGTCGCGTGGGAAGCATGTCGTCCTCCAGGCGCCACCTGGGCGCAGGGCAGGCTCGGGAGCCTTTTTCCCTGGTAGGCGCGCTGCCGCACGGCGGATGGCGCCGACTGCCACGCTCTCCACGCTAGCCCCGGCCCGCGCGCAGGTCCAAGCGCCCCACTCTGCCCCGTTCGCCCCCTCCGGACGCCCGCCCCGCCCTAGAGTCGGACAGGGGGTGGTGGAGCGTGGCGGGCAGAGGGCGTACGCGGCGCGGCGGGCTGGGCGCCGGGCGGGACGTACGGATCAGCGCGGCAGGCGGCGGGCTCGCCGTCGGGTCGGCCGGTCACGTCACCGTCCAGGCCGCGGCGCGGCAAAGGGCTGAGCTTCCGCACCAGGTGGGCGTCGTGCCGTCCCGCGCGGCGTCCTTCCAGGCGCGGGCCGAGGCCGAACGGCTGCGGGCCGCGCTCGCCGGCGGCGGCACGGCGGTGCTGTGCCAGGTGCTCACCGGCACGGGCGGCGTCGGCAAGACGCAGCTCGCCGCGGATTTCGCCCACCGGGCGTGGGACGAGGGCGCGTTGGACGTCCTGGTGTGGGTCACCGCGGCGAGCCGCAGCGCGATCGTCGCCGCGTACGCGCAGGCCGGCGCGGAGTTGTGCGGGGCGGACCCTTCCGACCCGGAGCGTGCGGCGGGCGCGTTCCTCGCGTGGCTGCGGGCCAAACGGCACCGCTGGCTCGTCGTCCTGGACGACGTCGCCGACCCCGACGACCTCAAAGCGCTGTGGCCGCCCGGCAGTTCGCACGGCCGCACCCTCCTCACCACCCGCCGCCGGGACGCCGCCCTCACCGGCACGGGCCGGCGCCGTATCGACGTCGGCGTCTTCTCCGCGCAGGAGGCCACCGGCTACCTCGCCGCCACGCTCGCCGCGCACGACCGCACCGAGCCGGAGGCGGAACTCGCCGCGCTGGCCGACGACTTGGGCCGGCTACCGCTCGCCCTCTCCCAGGCGGCGGCGTACCTCGCCGACCAGGGCCTGACCGTTGCCGGGTACCGCGCGCTGCTGGCCGACCGTACGCGCAAGCTCGCGCACGCGATGCCCGCGGAGGGTTCCCTGCCCGACGACCAGCGCAACCCGGTGGCCGCGACGTGGTCCCTGTCGGTGGACCTCGCCGACCGCAGCGAGCCGCGCGGCCTCGCCCGGCCGCTGCTCGACCTCGCCTCGATGCTCGACCCGAACGGTATCCCGGAGGCGGTGCTCACCTCACCGCCGGCCCGCAAACTGGTCGGCGCGATGGGCAGGCCCTGGCGGTTCGTACGCGGCCGGAGCCGGATGTCCGAGGCGGAGGTCCACGAGACGCTGCGCGTGCTGCACCGGCTGAGCCTCATCGAGCACTCCCCGGACGCCCCGCACCGCGCGGTGCGCGTACACGCGCTGATCCAGCGCACGACGCGGGATGCGCTGCCGCGCGTGCAACGCCTCGGGACCGCCGTGACCGTCGCCACCGCCCTCCTGGCCGCCTGGCCCGAGATCGAGCGCGACACCGAGCTCGCGCAGGCCCTGCGGTCCAACGCCACAGCGCTCGCCGCCAACACCGCGCGGACCGGGGACCTGTTCCACCTGTACGTCCACCCCGTGCTGTTCAGGCTCGCGATGAGTCTGGGCGAGTCCGGCCAGCTGGCGGGCGCCCTCGACAGCTTCCAGGATCTGGTCGACACCGCCACGCGGCGCCTGGGCCCGGACCACCGCGACACCTTCGCCGCACGCGGCAATCTGATCGACTGGCAGGGAAAGGCAGGTGATCCGGCAGGTGCCGTGTTGGCGCATCTGGCGCTGCTGCGGGACGAAGTACGCGTGCTCGGGCCCAAACATCCGCACACGTTCGTCACTCGGCACAACCTCGCGCACTGGCGGGGCATGGCGGGGGATCCCGCCACCGCGGCGGAAGCGCTCGCGGGACTGCTGGAGGACCGGCTGCGCGTCCTCGGCCCCGACCACCCCGACACCCTCACCACCCGCGCCAACGTGGCCCGTTGGCGGGGCGAGGCAGGAGACCTGGCAGGCGCCGCCGAAGCGTTCACGGCGCTCGCGAAGGACCAGCTGCGGGTGCTGGGCCCCGACCACCCCGAAACCTTCACCACCCGCCACAACCTCGCCGTCTGCCGGGGGAGGGCGGGCGAGGCGCGCGAGGCCGCGGAGGTGTTGGCGCACGTGGTGGACGACCGGCGGCGCGTGCTCGGGCCCGACCACCCCGAAACGCTCACCGCCCGCCACAACCTCGCCCACTGGCGGGGCGAGGCGGGTGACGCGGCCGGCGCCGTGAAGGCGCTCGGCGAACTGCTGGAAGACCGGCTGCGCGTCCTCGGCCCCGACCACCCCGACACCGGGGACACCCGTGACTACCTCGCCTACTGGCGGCAGCCCCCCTCCCGTCGCCGCACAAGCCCCCCGCCCACCTGACCCGCCCCCCCGCGCCCCCGGCGCAAAGCCCGGGCCCAGCACCGAGCCCCGGTGCAAACCCCGACCCCTGACCCGGCGCCCCCCGGGGGCGCCCGCGCGTGCCGGAGACGTGGGGTGGCGCATCGTCACCGTATGGTCGCAGGACGTCACACCCCCGCGCCCCCAGGAGGCACCGTCATGGCCGACGTCAATGTCGCCGTCATCTACTACTCCGCCACCGGCACCCTCGCCACCATCGCGGAAGCGATCGCGGACACCGCGAAGAAGGCCGGCGCCGAGGTGCGGCTGCGGCGGGTCAAGGAGCTCGCGCCCGACGCGGCGATCGACGCGAATCCGGCGTGGCGGGCGAACGTGGAGGCCACCGCGGGGATCCCGGAGGCGGAGCCGGCGGACATGGAGTGGGCCGACGCGGTGATCTTCGGGACGCCCACCCGCTTCGGCAACGTCACCAGCCAGCTCAAGCAGTTCCTGGACATCCTCGGACCGCAGTGGCAGGCCGGAAAGCTCGCCGACAAGGTCTACAGCGGCTTCACCGCGTCCTCGACCGCGCACGGCGGCCAGGAGACGACGCTGCTGGCGCTCTACAACACCATCCACCACTTCGGCGGCGTCATCGTCTCCCCCGGCTACACCGACCCCTCGAAGTTCGTGGACGGCAATCCGTACGGCACCTCGCACGTCGCCGGCCAGGGCGAACTCCCGGTCGGGGAGCAGACGTTGACCGCCGCCCGCGTGCAGACCCGGCGCGTCGTGCGCTTCACCCGCGCGATCAAGGACGGCTTCGCGGCGGAGGCCGCCCGGTCCTGAGTCCGCCGGGTCGGGCGCGGCGGCGGGCAGACCGGACGCATGCGCCCCACGCGTCACGCTTTGCTCTTTCGACGGTCACTGAGCAAGAGAAGTTCCGCCTCCCGACGCCAGGAGTTCACGTCCCGACTATCACCGCTTCCGCCGCCCTCTCCTAGTGTTTCAGCCCCCACCCGCGAGCCGTCCGGGGCTGCGGACGCTTGGAGCACCATGACGAAGACCCTGGGCCGCCGCCTGTTCGGTTTCGCACGGCCGGCCAGATCCGGCGCCCGCGGCGCCCCGGGCGCACCTGGCGCCGCGACCGCCGCGGACTGCCTGCGGCTGTACGAGGAGTCCGCCGCGGGGCGGGACACGGCGGACGGGAACGGGGACGGGGACGGCGGCGGGGCGCTCGCCGACGCCGCGGCCCAGCTGCGCAAGCTCTCCGCCGCGGGCGGTGAGCTGACCGACGCGCTGCTGGCCTTCGGCGGCGCCGCCCTCCCCGCGGAACCGGACCTCGCGCTGGCCGCCGCCGACGCCGTCCTGGCCCGCCGCAAGGGCTCACGGGCCGGGTGGCAGCTGCGCGCGCGGGCGCTGGAGGCGGCGGGCGACCTGGAGGGCGCCGTCACGGCCTTCCAGGGCTACCTGGAGCGTACGGACGCCGGTAGCGGCGGGGCAGCGGAGGCGACCGCCCGGATCGGGGCGCTACGGGCCGCACAGCGCTGGCGGCAGGACGTGCTCGGCGCGCTGGACGGCGCCGCGCCCGAGGTCGCCGCCCGCGCGGAAGGCCCGCTCGCGGACTTCGAGGCCGCGCTCGAACGCCACCTCGACACCCGGCTGCCGCTCGCCGGCGCCGAGGAGATGGCGCGGCTGGCGCCCGTGGTCGCCCGCTACGCCGACCGCCGCCGCCACCGCACCCGCCCCCCGCTGCCCGACCCGCTCTTCGGCGGTACGTCCCGGCTGCGCATCGGCGAGTTCCGCAACCTGATCGCCGGCCGCTCGGTGTGCCTGGTCGCCAACTCCGCGACGGTACGCGACGGTTCGCTGGGCGCGGTGATCGACGCGTACGACCTGGTGGTGCGCTTCACCTCCTTCCGCATCGAGCCGGCCGCGACCGGCGAGCGCACGGACATCCACGCGACGGGCCATCGCACGGCGCAGAACTGGGACCAGAAGGTGACGACGCGGCTGGTCTTCGGCGACAAGCCCGGCGAATGGCGGCAGGCGATGCGCGACCGCATGCGCCCCGGCGCGCAGCGCTTCACCGGCGACGACTCGCTGCGCCGCCCGCTGCGGGGCGTCGGCGGCCTGTCCGCCGACCGCTGGCCGGCCCCGCTGACCTGCGGCTTCGAGATGGCCTGGCTCCTGGACTTCCTCGACGTCAGCCCGCGCCTCGACCTGATCGGCTTCGACTTCTTCGCGAGCGAGCCCTTCCGCCTGCCCGAGGCGTCGCACATTGCCACGCCGTCCGACTACTCCCGTGAGAAGGCGTGGGTCATGGACCACGCCCGGCACGTAGAGGGCCCGGTGATCTCGCTCCGATGAGCACGCAATCTTCTCCCACGGGCCCGGGTGACGGTACGCCGCAAGGCCCGGCCGCCGGGCCCGGCGCCGGGGCCGATGTCCACTCCGCCGGCGGGCTCACCGGGAAGCGGCGGGTGGCGTTCGCCGCGTACGCGGACGAAGGGCGGCTCCCCGGCGTGCTCGCGCTGCTGCGGAGCCTGGCGCTGACCAACCCCGGGGTGTGCGAGGACTTCGTCGTGCTGTACGACGCCGCGCTGCCGGCCGCCGCGGCCGAGCGGGTGCACGCGCTGCACCCGCGGGCCGAGCTGCGGGCCGTGGCGCGCGGCGGCGCGGGGCCGTACCCGCTGCTCGGGGTGCTGGGGATCGACGACTACGACACCGTCGTGGCCTTCTGCGCCGGGACCGTCGCGGCCGGGCCGCTCGGCGAGCTGCTGACCCTCAGGACCGCCCCGGCGGCGACCGCCGCACCCGGCGCGCTCGTGCTCCAACGCGCCCAGCTCACACCGGAGTTCCGGCAGCGCGTCGCCGCGGCGGCAGCACAGGCCCAGGCAACCGCCGGCCCGGACGCCGGCCGCACCACCCCCGCCGAACCGCCCACCGCAGGCTCCACCCCCGGCACACCGCCCACCGCAGCCCCGGAGGCCAGCCGCACCGCCGCCGAACCGCCCGCCGCAGGCTCAGCCACCGACCCCGGCCCCGACCCCGGCCCCGGCCCCGAGCGCACACCGCCCGCCGCGGACGCGGCCCCCGGGTCCCGGCCGGCCGGCAAGGCGGGCGGTGCGCACCCCGACGCCCCCGCGCTCGCGCTGCTCAAGGGCGTGCTCGGGGACGCGCTCCGGGAGCTGGCCGGCGGGGCGCTCGCGCACCTCACCGAGCCGGAGGCACCCGCCCCCTCCGACGCGGAGACGCAGGCCGCGTACCTGAAGGCCCCCGGCGTCACCCACCCCGACCTGCTCGTCCACTTCGGCACCCCGCTCGCCGCCCGCACGGGCGACGTGGACGTCGCGCGGCGGGTCGCGGCTGCGCATATTGCCGCGGGTCACTACCAGGAGGCCGTCGACACGATGGCCTCCGTCACGCTGCCGCTGGCCGCCGCATGGCCGCACGAGGTGTACGGGCACGCGCTGATGAGCGTGTCCCGTTACGCCGAGGCCCGCACCCACCTGCTGGCCGCCACGGCAGCGGCCGAGCACGCGGCGCCCGCCTTCGCGCGGCTCGCGCACATCGAGTGGGTGCTCGGCGACGACGCCTCGGCCCAGCAATATGCGCTGGCCGGCCTGGACGCCGACCCCACGCACGGCCCCAGCGAGGAGATGCGGCAGCGCACCGTACCCACGCCCGCCGCGCAGGAAAGCGGCGCGCCCGCCGACCAGGTGACGCATGTCGCCTTCTACATGCCCCACCAGGGCAACGCCGGCGACAAGCTCCTCCCGGAGTCCGTACGCCTCGCCTTCGGCTCGGACACCGGCCCGCGCCGCTGGCATTCGGTCCACGCGCACCGCCTCTTCGACGAGGCCGCCCTCACGGCGGCCAACTCCCGCCGCGCCCTGGTCGTCGGCGGCGGCGGCCTGTTCATCCCGGACACCGCGCCCAACGGCAACAGCGCCTGGCAGTGGAACGTCGCCGACGACACCCTGCGCCGTATCGAGGTGCCCGTCATCGTCTACGCGGTCGGCTTCAACGCCTTCGACGGCCAGTCCTACCGCGCCCGCCGCTTCGCCACCGCCCTGCGCACCCTGGTGGAGAAATCCGCCTTCTTCGGGCTGCGCAACCACGGCTCGATCGAGAAGGTACGGGCGATGCTCCCGCCCCACCTGCACGACCGGGTGCGCTTCCAGCCCTGCCCGACCACGGTCACCCGGCAGATCACCGGCGGCTGGACCGACCCGGCCGTCCGCGAGGACACCGTGCTGCTCAACGCCGCCTACGACCGCGCGGGCCTGCGCTTTGGCCACGACTACGGCCACTTCCTCGCCGAGATGGCCGCGGCGGTGCGGGCGATCGGCGCGCGCGCCGAGGTCCGGTGCGTCGCGCACGCGCAGGCCGACGAGCGCTTCGTGTTCGACCTGCGGCGCGAGCACGGCATCTCGCTGCCGGTCGTGCCGATGTACGACTACGACAACGCGCGCATCACTGACACGTACGCCCGTACGCGCCTGGTCATCGGCATGCGCGGGCACGCCGGCATGATCCCGTTCGGCTGCGGCACGCCCGTCGTGAGCCTCATCTCGCACCCCAAGATGGCCTACTTCCTGGCCGACATCGACCGACCGGAGTGGGGTGTGTCGGTCCACCACCCGCACCTGGGCGCCCGGCTGGCGGAGCAGGCGCTGGCCGTCCTGGACGACCACGAGGCGGCCGTGGCCGACGTCCACGACCGGCAGCAGCTGCTGTGGAAGGTCACCCAGGCCAACGCGGCGGACCTGCGGCAGCTCGTCGGCGGCCCGCTGGACTGACCGCTCCCCCGGCGGCGGGGCGGCGGGGCGGCGGGGCGGTCGGGCGGCCGGGCGGCAGGCCGTAAGCGGACGTATCGTGACGAACATGGCACTGCACAAAGCCTCGGGCGCCGACAAACCCATGTCCGTGAACCCCTTCTTCCTCGGGGACGCCGACCCCGTCGGCAGCATGGCGGAGGCGCCGCCCAAGCACCGGCTGCCGGACGGGCCGATGGCGCCGCACGCCGCCTACCAGCTCGTGCACGACGAGCTGATGCTGGACGGCAACTCGCGGCTGAACCTCGCGACCTTCGTCACCACCTGGATGGAGCCGCAGGCGGACGTCCTGATGGCGGAGTGCTTCGACAAGAACATGATCGACAAGGACGAGTACCCGCGCACCGCGGAGCTGGAGCGGCGCTGCGTGTCGATGCTGGCCCATCTGTGGAACGCGCCCGACCCGGACGCGGCCGTCGGCTGCTCCACGACCGGCTCGTCCGAGGCGTGCATGCTCGCCGGCATGGCGCTCAAGCGGCGCTGGATGCGGCGCACGAAGGGGTATCCGGGCAGCGCCCGGCCCAACCTGGTGATGGGCGCGAACGTGCAGGTGTGCTGGGAGAAGTTCTGCAACTTCTGGGAGGTCGAGGCGCGGCTGGCCCCGATGACGAAGGACCGGCTGCACCTGGACGCGGACGCCGCGCTCGCACTGTGCGACGAGAACACCATCGGCGTCGTCGCGATCCTCGGCTCGACCTTCGACGGCTCCTACGAGCCGGTCGCCGAGATCTGCGCGGCGCTGGACGCGTACGAGGAGCGCACCGGCACGCACATCCCGGTGCATGTGGACGGCGCGTCCGGCGGCATGGTGGCGCCGTTCCTGGACCCGGACGTGGTGTGGGACTTCCGGCTGCCGCGGGTCGCCTCGATCAACAGCTCGGGGCACAAGTACGGGCTGGTCTACCCGGGTGTGGGGTGGGCGCTGTGGCGGGACTCCGAGGCGCTGCCGGAGGAGCTGGTCTTCCGGGTGAACTACCTGGGCGGCGACATGCCCACCTTCGCGCTGAACTTCTCCCGGCCGGGCGCGCAGGTCGTGGCGCAGTACTACTCCTTCCTGCGGCTGGGGCGGGACGGCTACCGGGCGGTGCAGCAGAACTCCCGGAACGTCGCGATGTCGCTCGCCTCGCGGATCGGTGAGCTGGAGGAGTTCCGGCTGATCACGAAGGGCGAGCAGCTGCCGGTCTTCGCGGTGACCACCGCGCCGGACGTGAAGAACTTCGACGTCTTCGACGTCTCCAAGCGGCTGCGCGAGCACAGCTGGCTCGTCCCGGCGTATACGTACCCTGCCGACCGGCAGGACCTGGCGGTGCTGCGGGTGGTGTGCCGCAACGGCTTCTCCGAGGACCTGGCGGACCTGCTGATGGACGACCTCACGGGCCTGCTCCCCCACCTCCACCGCCAGCCGCACCCCCTGCACGGCACGACAGCCGAGTCGACCGCCTTCCACCACTGAGGTCAGGCCCCTAGTCCCGGCGGACCGCCAGCATCGCGCGGTCGTCGGTGCCGTCCGTGCAGCCCTTCGTCCAGACGGCCAGGTCCCGGCGCAGGGCGTCGACGGTGTCCTGGGCGGTGGCGTGCGGGCCGAGGGCGGGCAGCCGGGTGCTGGGGTCGTAGAAGGTGCCGGCGCGGTCGCGGGATTCGGTGACGCCGTCGGTGACCATGAGCAGCGTCGCGCCGTGCGGTACGGCCAGCTCGTCGGGCGCCGAGCGGACGCCGCCCAGGCCCGCCATGCCGAAGGGCAGGTCCGGCGCGGTGGGCGCCAGCGTGCGCACCTCGCCCTCCCGGCCCAGCAGGTACGGCGGCGGGTGCCCGCGGTTGACCAGCCGTACGGTGCCGCCGTCCGGCTCGTACTCGGCGAGCAGCCCGGTGGTGAAGCTCTCCAGGGCCGCCTCCTCGCCGGCCTGCGCGCGGTGCCGGTCCAGCGCGCGGTCGAGCCGGTCGGCGAGCCGGGGCAGGTCGGGCTCGGCGTCGGCGGCCTCCCGGAAGGCGCCGAGCAGCACCGCGAGCGTGCCGACCGCGCCCATGCCCTTGCCGCGCACGTCGCCGATGAGCAGCCGGATGCCGTACGGGGTCGCCTGGGCGGCGTAGATGTCGCCGCCGATCCTGGCCTCGGACGCGGCGGCGTCGTACCGCGCGGCGATGCTGAGCGGGCCGATCCGGGCGGGCGGGTCGGGCAGCAGGGCGCGCTGCGCGGCCTCGGACACCCCGCGGACGGTCTCCAGCCGCCGCCCGTAGCGGTGGATCACCCGGTTGACGACGACGGCGACGACCCCGGCGAAGACGACGCTCGCGACGTCGCCGATGCCGCGGTGGTGGACGATCTTGTCCTCGCCGGTGGCGAGGGCGATCATCGCGATGATGGCCACCGCGCAGGTGACGACGGTCGCGCGGATGCCCTGCGTGGCGCCGACCAGCACGCAGGCGGCGACCAGCAGCGGATCGCCGGTGTAGTCCTGCGGCGTGAAGACGTCGAAGAGGACGCCGCCGACGATCAGGGCACCAGGGAGCCAGCGCAGTACCGGGCCCGACAACGACGGCGATGTCACACGGACCATTTTATGACGATTCATCCCCTGACTTGTCGCGTCCGCAGCCGCCGTGCGGGGGCGGACGGCGTGCGGCACGGTGGGGGGAGGACACCGCGACCCCGAGCGAAGGGCGGTCCGCCATGAGCGAGCACATCTACCGGGTGACGGAGATCGTCGGCACCTCGACGGAGGGCGTGGACGCCGCCGTGCGCAACGCGGTCGCGCGCGCCTCGCAGACGCTGCGCGAGCTGGACTGGTTCGAGGTGACGCAGGTGCGCGGCCACATCGTCGACGGCCGGATCGAGCACTACCAGGTGGGCCTGAAGGTGGGTTTCCGGCTGGAGGACGCCGGCTGATCCGGCCCCTCGGCGGCCCGAACCCCCCGCATGGCGCACTCCTGACCGGCCCAGTCTTCCTCGCATTATCGGACTGGTCGTCCGATCATGTTGTCGTCAAGGCGGGTTTGTACGGTTTTCGCCGGATGCAGCGCGCATCGCACCCTCCCGCCGCCTGCCGTCCGCCTGCCGACCGCCTGCCGTCCGCCTGCCGACCGACCGGGAGCCGCCATGAGCCAAGCCAACCCCGCCCCGCAGCCGCCACCCCCGGATCCGGGCGGCGGCCGGGGCAGCCACCACCCGCACGACGGCGGCGACGGCCGCCGCGCCTGGGCGGCCGGCGGCACGGTCTTCGCCGGCATCCTGCTGGTGGTCGGCGGTGTGCTCGCGGTCCTGGAGGGCGTCCTGGGCATCGCCCGGGACTCGGTCCTGGTCGTGACCCGCGGCGGCTACGCGTACCACTTCAACCTGCGCGCCTGGGGGTGGATCCACCTCGTGCTCGGCGTGCTCGCCTTCATGGTCGGCATCGGGCTGCTGAACGGGGCGACCTGGGCGCGCTACGCGGGCATCGCGATCGCCGCGCTCAACATGGTCGCGAACTTCATGTTCCTGCCCTACCAGCCGATCTGGTCGCTGATCATGATCGCGATCGACCTGTTCATCATCTGGTCGCTGACCGTCCACCACCACCATCGCATCGACAAGGCCGGAGGCACACGGTGATCGGCGCACCCTCGAACCCCACGCTGGACCAGCTGCGCCGCTGCACCGTCGCGGTGGACCTGGGTGCCGCACGCACCCGCGTCTACCTGCGCGGCAGCGGACTGGTCGCCGACGAGCCGAGCGTCGCGGCGGTGGACGTGCGCACCGGCGCGCTGATCGCCGTCGGCGTGCACGCCGAGCAGATGGCCGGCCGCACGCCCGACCATATCCGGGTGGCCCGGCCGGTGCAGAACGGCACGGTCGTCGACATCGCCATGGCCCACCGGATGCTGCGGCACATCCTGGGCGGCAAGCTCGGCCGGCGCAGGCTGCGGGTGCCGATGATGCGGGCCGCGGTGTGCACCCCGCACGGCAGCGAGCCGATCGCCCGGCGGGCCGCCGTCGAGACGATGTACGGGCTCGGCGCGAAGCGGGTGGAGCTGGTGGACACCCTCATCGCGGCGGCGGTCGGCTGCGGGCTGCCCGTGGAGCACCCGGAGGCGACGATGATCGTCGTGTGCGGGGCCGGTACGACGCAGGTCGCGGTGCTGTCGCTGGGCTCGATCGTGGCGGCGGAGACCGTGCCGGTCGGCGGTGACGCGATCGACCGGGCGGTGGTGCAGCACCTGCGCAACGCGCACGAGCTGATGCTGCCGAGCCAGGCGGTGCGGCCCCTGCACCAGATGCTCGGCTCGCCGGCGACCGCCGGCGCGCTCACCACGGAGGTGCACGGGCGGGACGTGGCCAGCGGCATGGTCCGCACCGTGACGATCGAGACGGAGGGCGTCCGGCACGCCATGCGCACCCCGCTCACGGCGGTCGTCGACGCGATCACCGGCGTCCTGCGCCACTGCCCGCCCGACCTGGTCGCCGACCTCGGCGACCGCGGCATCATGCTGGCCGGCGGCAGCGCGCTGATGCCGGGCCTGGACACGATGCTCCGCCAGGCCACGGACATGCCCGTCCTGGTCGCCGAGAACCCCGCGACCGTCGCCGTCCAGGGCCTGGGCGCCATGATCGAAGGCCGCGTCCGCCCCCTCCTCCTCGACCCCCTGACGGTCTGACGCCCCTCCCCTCCGCGGGCCGAGCCACCCCCCGGTCGCCCGGCCCGCGGGCAGGGCAGCCCGCGTGGCCCCGCCGCCGACCGGGCCCGCTACCGTTGCCTGGCGATGAATCACCGCCGATGGAAGTACCGCCGCGACCGCAGGCTCCTGTCCGAGGCGCTCGACGGGGCCCCGGAGTACGACCGCCTGTACGAGGAGGCGGAACTGGCGCACGACCTGGGACAGCTGGTCTACGACCGGCGCACGGCGCTGGGGCTGTCGCAGGCGGAACTGGCCGAGCGCTGGGGCGTCCCTGAGCACGAGGTCGCCCGCGCCGAGGGCGGCGGGATTCAGCTCCCGTAGCGGGCTTCAGCTCTCGTAGTGGTAGCGGCACTGGGCGATCAGGACGGAGTCGTCGGTGACCTTGTAGATGAGGCGGTGCTCGTCGGTGATGCGGCGGGACCAGTAGCCCTGGAAGCCGTGCTTGAGGGGTTCGGGCTTGCCGATGCCCTCGTTGCCGTTGCGGGTGATGTCGGCGACGAGGGTGTTGATGCGCTTCAGGACGCGGCGGTCCTGGAGCTGCCACCACTGGTAGTCCTCCCAGGCGCGGGAGGCGAAGACGATCTTCACTCGGGGTCGGCCAGTTCCCGTGCCGTCCCGCCGCCGTGCTCCAGCTCCTCGATGGAGGCGAGCAGCCGGCGGGCGTTCGCGGGGCTGCGCAGCAGGTACGCGGTCTCCTTCAGGGACTCGTAGTCCTCCAGGGAGACGATGACGACCGGCTCGTGACCGGCGCGCGTGATCACGATCTCCTCCCGGTCGTCGGTCACCGCGTCGAGCACCTCGGCGTAGCGCGCCCGCGACTCCGAATACGACATGGTCTTCACCGGACGGCGCCTCCTTCCCCTCGTTCGCGTTGTGACGTACAGGAAATTGTACGTCGACCGCCGGACGCCCGGCAACCGCGCCAGGCGCGCACCCCCGCGGCACGGGAAGTTTGCGCGTTGGCCGGGAGGGGGCTTGTCCACGTTGGCATGTAACGGACATGATGGCGGCCGTGCGGGCTCTACCCGCATAGAACGGACCCGCATAGAACGGCTCTCCTGACCCACCCCGACCGCAGCCGCCGTCGCGACCCGGCGGCGGCACGGCACGCCTCCAGGAGGAAACCCCCGTGCACCTCACCGTACGCACGCGCGCCGCGCTCACCCTCGCACTCGGCGCGACCTGCGCACTGACGTTCCAGGCACTCGCCCTGCCCGCCGCGCACGCGGCAGGCGGCACCGCCGCGACGGGCGCGGCCACCGCGCAGGGCGCCGCCACGAGCCAGGTCGGCGCCGCCGAGGACACCGTGGCCCGGCAGCTCGCCGCCGCGCTCGCCGGCCCGGACTTCCGCGCCCAGGTGCGCAGCGCCGCGCTCGCCTCGCGCCAGGTGGGCCTCGCCTCGCTCACCGCGGGCAAATCCGCGCCGGCCGCGCTCACCGGCGCCGTCACCGCCGCCGAGAGCCGTATCGCCCGCGCCAAGGGCCTCGGCACGGCCGCCGGCCCGCTGCTCCAGGTGCGGCTCGGCGCCGACTCGATGAAGGCCGCGCTCACCGCGGGCACCGTCCCGCTCGTGGCCGTCGCCACCGGCGACGACAAGGCGGCGACCGTCACCGCGTACGACAGCGCCGGCCGCGCCCACACCCTCAGCGCGACGCGGACCCCGAAGCAGGCCGTCTACGTCGTCGACCTCGACGAGGACAAGGCGACGGCCGCCGGGCTCGCCCAGGTCGACAAGGCCCTCGGCAAGTCCGGTCTCAGCTCGGCCGCCGCCCCCGCGGCCACCGGCGGCTTCTGGACCACCAAGGTCGACTCGGTCTACCTCAACGACGACGAGGAGCCCTGGATCCTCGGCGACGCCGAGATCTACTCGATCGTCACCGGCTTCGGCCAGGACGGCAAGGTCCGGGTGGACACCGTCGACATGCCCTACCTCGACGACGACCACACCACGTACTACCCGAACCAGATCCTGGTCAACTGGTCGAACTACAAGTACAACCTCGCCGACGTCGTGATGATGGAGGCCGACAGCGACACCAACTACGCCGCTCTCGCCAAGGCCCTCGCCGACGCCCTGCTCACCATCACCGACCAGGGCACCTACATCCCGCTGGTGGACGCGATCCTCGACGCGATCCCCTCCAACTGGTGGACGAACGACGACGACTACGTCGACTCCTGGTACACCCTCGGCGTCAACTCCGCCGGCACCCTGAACGGTGCCCGCGGCAACGGGCGGCTGACGGTGGAGCCTTACTGGGTCGCCGAGCTGTAGCCGGCGGCGACGGGGGCGGGGCGGGGCGGCGGTGTGGGCGGCAGCAGTGGCCGGCCGGACACGCCGCCGTCCAGCCCGCCCCCGTCACCCCTGCCCCGTACGGCAGTTCACCGCGCCGGCGCCACCGCGCCCCGGAACGGGCCCGGTTCGCCGACCGGCGGGGCCGACGCCTGGCTCACGCCCTGCGCGGCGAGCGTGCCGAGGACGTCGGCGAGCAGCGCGGTGTCGCAGTAGATGTGCAGCTCCGTGATCCGGCCCCACTTGATACGGAGCACGTGCACGCCCTGGTTGGAGTAGTGGTTGCCCTCGCGGTCGGTGAGGTGGTCCACCCACTCCACGAAGGCCACCGTGTCCCAGGGCCAGCCCTTCGCCGCGACCTTGGTGAGCTCGAACCGCAGGTCCGGCAGCAGCTCGGCGAGCCGGTCGTACCACTCCTGGATGCGCCGCGTGTCGTGCCGCCCGCCGGCCAGGGCGTGCGCGCCGGAGAACCAGTGCTCGGCGGTGGGCGTGAACTGCCGCACGATCGCCGGGTAGTTGCCCCGGTTGACCTCGGCGAAGGACTTGCGCAGATTGCGCCGGACGATGGCGTGGTACACGGCTCACCCCTGGGCTGGTCGGTGCTGGACGGTCTGCTGCGGCTGACGTGTGCGCACCGCACACTCATGGTGACGGTTCGTCAGCGCCCGCGCACGTACCCCTCACGGCTCGTCCGCGGCGACCCGTAGTGCGCCGGCTTCCTGCGGAGTCCGGGAAGCGCCCTCGCGCAGCCCGTACCGCTCGTACACCCACCGCAGCGGCGCCGGCGCCCACCAGTTCCAGCGGCCGAGCAGCGCCATCAGGGACGGGACGAGCAGCGCCCGTACGACCGTGGCGTCCAGCAGCACGCCGAGCGCGGTGCCGAGGCCCAGCTCCTTGATGAAGACGATCCGCGAGGTGGCGAGCGCCCCGAGGGCCACGCAGAAGAGCAGCGCCGCGGCCGTCACGACCCGTCCGGTACGGCCGAGGCCGAGCGCCACCGCCTCCCGCTCGCCGACGCCGGAATCCCGCGCCTCCTTGATGCGGGCGAGCAGGAAGACGCCGTAGTCGGTGGACAGCCCGAAGACCATCGCGAAGAGCAGCACCGGCTGTGTCGCGTCCAGCGCGCCCTGCCCGCTCGTGCCGAACAGCCCTGCCCCGTGGCCGTGTTGGAAGACCGCCGTCAGGACGCCGAAGGTCGCGGCGAGGGTGAGCAGGTTCATCACGACGGCCTTGAGCGGCAGTACGGCCGAGCCGGTCATCAGCAGGAGCACCAGCATGCTGGTGAGGAAGACGATCGCGGCGGCCACCGGGAGGCGGGCGAGCAGGCTTGCTTCGAGGTCGACGAAGGTCGCGGACTGGCCGCCGACGGCGATGTGGCCGGGGGCGATCGGCGCGGGGGCGGTGGGCCCGGAGGTGGTGGGCCCGGACGCGGTGGGTGCGGTGGGCCCGGGTGCGGGCAAGTCCCGGATGTCCTTCACCAGTTGCCGGCTCTGGGCGCTCAACCCGGGTGCGCGCGGGGCCGCCTGGATCAGCCAGGTGCCGCCGTCCAGCCGCACCGGCGCGGACACGGCGGCGGCGCCCGGCAGCCGGGCGATACGGTCGCGCAGCGCCTCGACCCGGGGCGCCGCGGCGGGGCCGGCGCTCACCACGACCTGCACGGCCTCCAGCGGGTCGGCCGGGAAGCGGGCCCGCAGCGTGTCGTCCACGGCCCGGCTGCTCGCGCTGCCCGGCAGCGAGCCGGGCCCCACGGTGGTGAACTGCGCCCGGGCGAAGGGCAGTCCGAGCAGGATCAGGAACGCGCTCGCGCCGACCGCGACCAGCGGCGCCCGCCGCATCACGCCCCGCGCGAGCCGGAACCAGCCGCCGTCGGTGCTCTCCGGCTTCTCCAGCGCCCGGTGCAGGCGCCTGGGCGCCAGGAAGTCCAGGTGCCGGCCGAGCAGCCGCAGCAGCGCGGGCAGCACCAGCAGCGCCACGAGCAGCGCGGACACGGCGACCAGCAGCCCGCCGACCGCCATCGAGTACAGGAACCGCTGCCGGAAGACGAAAAGCGCCGCCATCGCCGCGCTCACCGTCAGCGAGCTGAACAGGATCGTGCGGCCCGCGGTGTGCAGCGTGACCGCGATCGCCCGTGACACGTCCGGGTCGAGGGCCAGTTCGCTGCGGAAGCGGGAGACGATCAGCAGGCTGTAGTCGATCGCGAGGCCGAGGCCGAGGGCCGTGACGAGGTTGAGCGAGAAGATCGACAGCGGCGTGAAGTGGTCGACGATGCGCATGCCGAGCAGGGTCAGGACCACGTTCAGGCCACCGATGACGAGCGGCAGCGCGGACGCCACGAGGCTGCGGAAGATCCACAGCGACAGCACGAACAGCACGGGGAAGGCGGCAAGTTCGGCCCGCTCCAGGTCGTGCTGCACGGTGCCGACGACCTGCTCGCCGACGACCTCGCTGCCGCCGAGCCGCACATACCGGTCGCCGGCGGTCAGGTGCAGCAGCCGCTTGACGGCGTCCTGGTAGTGGTCGCCGGCGCCAGCGCGGAACTCCCCGACGACAAGGCCGAGTCGGCCGTCCTTCGACACCAGGGCCGGGTCCTTGCCCTGGTCAAAGCCGCTGACGCGGGCGAAGGCGTGGTGCGGGTCGCTCGCCATGAGGCGGGCGAGCTTGCCGGCCTCCGCGTGTGCGCGCGGGTCGGTGACGGGGGTGCCGGTGTCGACGAGGGCGATGACGCCGCCGTCGGCGTGGACGCCGGTGGCCTGCTGGATGCGGTGGTCGGCCAGCACGCTGCCGGAGCCGGGCGTGACGAAGTCCGGGTTGCCGCCGGTGAGCCGGCCCGCGACGGGTGCGCCCAGCACCGCCGCGAGCAGCGCCGCCGCGACGGCGGCCAGCACCATGGCCCGGGCCCGGCGGGTGGCCAGCCGGGTGAGCAGGTCCATCACGCGGCGCTCTCCTGCGGGGTGGCGTCCAGCCGCCGGACGGTCCTGCGCAGCAGTGCCCGGTAGGAGAAGTGCTCGACCTGGAGCCAGTGCCGTTCGGAGTCGTAGTAGCCGATGCCGCCGCCGAGCCGGTCGATGGTCAGCGGGTCCGCCTTGGCCTTGCGGAACCACACCGCCTTGCGCGGGTCCGTGCGCAGCAGGTGCAGATAGCGGGCCGTGATCTGCGCCTGGTAGTCCATGATCGGCCAATTGCCGGTGGAGGTCTGGAAGTAGCCGACGAGGAAGAGGTTGTCGTAGTCGGGGTGGAAGGCGCTCAGGTGCAACCGCGGTGTGCGGCCGGTCCAGTTGAGGTGGCGGCGGTCGATGAAGGGGAATTCGGTCATGCGGTAGCCGGTGGCGTTGACGATGACGTCGATCTGCTCCTCCCGGCCGTCGGTGAACAGCACGCGGTCGCCGCGCAGTTCGGCGATCGCCGGGCGGGCGGCGACGTCGCCGTGGCCGAGGGCGTAGAGCAGCGTGGAGTTGATGACGAAGTGCTCTTCGAGCAGCTTGTGCGCCGGCTTCGGCAGCCCGTACGCCTGCGGCCGGCCCGCGCTGTTGAGCCGCAGGAAGAGGTGGCCGAAGGCGCGGACGAGGGGCCTGGGCAGGCGCCACTTCAGGACGTTCTCGTAAAGGACGTCGGTGGGCACGCCGAAGAGGTATTTCGGCCAGTAGTAGCAGCCGCGCCGGACGCTGAGGTACGTGGCGGCGGCGGTCTGGGCCGCCTCCACGGCGATGTCGCACCCGGAGGTGCCGCCGCCGACCACCAGGACGCGCTTGCCGCGCAGGGCGGCCGGCTCGCGGTAGTCGCGGCTGTGCATGACGACTCCGTCGAAGCGGCCGGGGTAAGTCGGCTCGCGGGGCGCCCAGTTGTGGCCGTGCGCGATGACGAGGCCGCCGTAGCGGCGGACTTCGCCGCCGTCGAGGGTCACATACCAGTGCGGTGAGCCGTCCCGGCGGTCGGCCCGCTCGACGGTGCGGTGGAATTCGGCGCGGTCGTAGAGGCCGAAGTGCTCGGCGTAGGCGCGGAGATAGGCGTGGGCGTGGGCGCGGCCGAGGTAGGTGGGGTAGTCGGCGGGGATCGGGAAGTCGTCGAACTGGATGTACGGCTTGGACGTGATGAGGTGGATCGAGTCGTAGGCGGCGCTGTGCTTGTTGCCGCCGTTCCAGGTGCCGCCGACGTCGTCGGCGCGCTCGATGAGGTCGGCTTCGAAGCCGAATTGCTTGAGGTTCTTGGCGGCGGCGAGGCCGCCGGCGCCTGCGCCGATGACGCAATATGCGTGGGACCGGTCGACGGTGGTCACGGTCTCTCCTGTGGGGGTGGAATGGGGGGTGGGGGTCGGGGTTCAGTGGAGGCGCAGGCCGCTGACGCGGAGGGCGGGGCCGGCGGCGGTGGGGTTTCCGGGCCGGTGGCCGGTCCAGTCGTGGGCGCCGGGGGTGCCGAGGAGGGTGAGGGGGTGGGTGGGGCCGTCCGGTGCGAAGGCGAGCCGGGCGACGGTGAGGCGGGTGGCGCGCGGGTGGCGCTGGGCCGCCCAGGCGGCGCGCAGGACGTTCTCGACGGCGCCGAGGGGCAGGGCGGCGCCGGGCGCCGGGGACGCGAGCAGCAGGTCGGCGGTACGCACGCCGTCCGCGACGCCGTACCACCGCCCCGCCGCGGGCTCCCGGCGCCAGTGGGTGAGCCGCACGGTGTGCCCGGCCCAGCTGGGGCCGGCCGCGGCGCCGGGCGGGACGGTGGCGAGGGGCCACCCGTCGGCGCCGGGCGGGACGGCCGGGTGCTCCGCCTCGGCTTCCGCCGCCCCGTACGCCAGCACCGCCGAGGCGGCCCGGCGCCCCTCACGCCTGAGGGTGACACTCACCCGCCAGGTGCCGTCCGCCGCCCAGGCCCCTTCGGCCTCCCGGGTGAGCACGACGGGCCGGGTGAGCCGCAGCGCGCCGAGGTCGAGGTCGAGAGCCGTCACCGCGGTGAGGGTGAGGGCGTCCGCACGCTCGGGCTGCACCCAGGGGCCGGCGGCATGCATGAGCTCCAGGAGCAGCGACACGGGCAGGGCGGGCTCGCCGCCGACCCGGAAGTCGTCGGCGCAGGGCAAGCTGCCGGCGTCGAGGCGATGCACCGTGCCGAGCCCGCCGTACGGCACGAACCGCACCGGCTCCCCGAGCCAATACCGGCTGGCGACCAGCCCTTCGATGCCGGGCAACCCGGAGTCCTGCGCGTACCCCCGCAACACGGAGGGCAATATGGCCGGCCCCACGTCCCCGATGAACGTGACCTCTCCCCCGCCCCACGACCCCCCGCTGCCTGCGCCCGCGCCCGTCCGCGCGCTCAGGGCCGGGCCCGCGAGGAGTTCGCGTTGCCAGTGGTGCAGGGCCTCGGGGACGGACACCGCGGACATGTAGCGCAAGGTGGCCTCGTAGTTGGTGATCATGCCCAGGCGTTCCCAGGTGGGCCAGCACACCGTGGTGACCGGGGTGCGCCGGGCGCGGCCGGGTTGGGGGCCGGGGGCGGCGGCCCACAGGCCGAGGCGGCTCAGGGCCTCGTTCGCGGCGCCGTAGTCGAGCTGGCCGACCATGCCGCCCCAACGGCCGGTCAGTGAGCCGACGTTGCAGAAGAACGCCGGCAACGGGCGGGCGTCCACCGCCCGCAGGAGGTTGAGGAAGCCGCGGACCTTGACCCGTACGACCGCGGCAACCGTCTCCGGGGACTTGCCCGGCAGCCGCACCGGCACGTCGAGGCCCGCGTCGTGGACGACGCCGGCGAGCCGGTCGCCCGCGTGCGCGAGCAGCGCCTCGACCTGGGCGGGGTCGGTGACGTCGCACGGCACGTAGTCGATCCGCAGCCCGTCCCGGCGGGCTCCGGAGAGGTTGCCCCACAGCTCGCGGGCCTGGCCGAGCCGGGCCAAGTCGGCGCGGGCCTGCGGGAGTCGGCGTTCGGCGGCGGCCCGGCGCAGCACCTGGTCGCGGTACGTGCGGAAGTCCGCTTCGGTGAGGGCGAGTTCGGGTGTGGCCTCCGGGTCGGGGGCGGGCCCGCGCCCGCTGACGACCACCCGTACGCCGAAGTCGCCGGCGAGCGCGCGGGCGAGCGCGAAGCCGATGCCGCGCCCGCCGCCCGACATCACGACGGTGTCCCCTGGCCCGAGCGCCGCCGCCGGTGGTGCGGGGCGGGCGGCCCGGGCCCGCAGCGTATAGCGCCGCCCTTCGCGGTAGCCGGCTTCGAAAGCTCCCCACCGGTAGAGCTCCCGGCACACGAGGTCGGCGGCCTGCGCCCCTACGTCCCCGGCCAGATCGAGGACCCGCACATTGCAGTTGGGCAGCTCCCGCGGCAGCCCCTTGGCCAGCCCTGCCCACAGCCCGCCGAGCGGCTGCTCGACCCGCGGCGAAGAGTCCGCCCCCGCGGAGCCGGCGGCCGGCCCGAAGCCCATGAGCCCACCGAGCCGGGTGACCGGCATGTAGAAGAGCCGGGTGGCGTCCGTCTCGGCGGCCCAGTCGGCGTACAGCGCCTGGAGCAGCGCGATGGTCTGCGCGAACGCCGGCTCCCACAACTCCGGCCCCGCGCCGGGTTCGCCCACGCCCGCGAACGGCTCCGCGAGGTTGAGGTCGACGATCCCGTCGATCCGCCCGCCGGCCGCGTCGACGAAAGCGCCGACCCCCTCCCCCGCGCCCTCCCCCGCCCGCGGCGGCGCCAACCGGCACCCCCGCGCCCCCGCCGCCCTGAGCGCCACCCCGACCGCATCCGCCTCCGTCTCCCGCCCCCCGACGACAGCCACCACCCGCCCCCGCAACCCGTCCGCGACCCCCTCCACCCCCACCCCCGTCTCCACGGCCTCCCACACGAACCGCCCCACAGGCCGCGCCCCGCCTCCCGCAGGCGGTGCAGAACCGGCCCCGCCCACCAGCGCCTCGCCGCCCGCCGCAAGCGCCGCGGCGCCGGCCTCGCGCGGATGCGCGGGCCCCTGGGGAAAGCTCATCGTTTTCTCGCCTCCGCCACGACGCGGATCCCGCCCAGGGGGCGGAAGGACACGCTTGTGCCCAGGGTGATCGGGTGGTCGGGGACCGGGTGGAGGCGGAAGCGTTGGGTGATCATCGCGAGGGTCAGGTGCATCTGGACGGTGGCCATCTGGTTGCCGATGCACTTGCGTTGGCCGCCGCCGAAGGGGAAGTACGCGTAGCGGGGGTGGGAGGCGCGGCGGGCGGGGGAGAAGCGGTCGGGGTCGAAGGTGTCGGGGTGTACCCAGAAGTCGGGGTGGCGGTGGGTGACGTACGGGACCATGAAGACCGAGCCGCCCGCGGGGATGCGCCAGCCGCCCACCTCGTCCTCGGCCACGGCGTCGCGCGGGTAGACCCAGATCGGCGGGTGCAGGCGCAGCGTCTCGTCGGCGACCTGCCGGGTGTAGGGCAGTGCGGCGAGGTCGTCGATGCGGGGGGCGCGGCCGGCGAGGACGCGTTCGACCTCCTCGTGCAGCCGCTCCTGCGCCTCGGGGTCGCGGGCGAGTTCGTACAGCGCCCATGCGAGCCCCGTGCCGGTGGTCTCGTGGCCGGCCATGAAGACGGTCATGAGCTCGTCGCGCACCTGCTGCCGCGTCCACGCGCCCCCGCTCTCGTCGCGCGCGGCGAGCAGCAGGCTCACCAGGTCGGTCAACCCCTCGTGCCGGCCTGCCCGGTGGGCGTCGACGATGCGGTCGACGATCTCGTACATCACCTTGCGGGCCCTGCGGATGCGCAGGTTGTACGGGATCGGCACCACGTCGGGCGTCAACTGGCCGAGCGTGCCGCGGAAGACCATCGCCTCGATGGACGTGGCCATCGCCGGCCCGACCCGCCGGCTCTCGGGGTGCAGGTCCGTGTCGAACATGACCTTGCCGAGCGCGCCGAGCGTCAGCTCCATCATCTCCGGCACGACGTCGACACCGACACCGCCGCCCCCGCCGACGCCGACGCCGACCCCTTCGCCCGAGCCGGCCGAACTCGCCCAGCGGTCCAGCACGGTGGCCGTCGAGTCCGTCATGGTGGCCGCCATGCCGTCGATCGCCTTCTTGTGGAAGAGCGGGTTCACCACCCGCCGGTGCGCCCGCCACTCCTCGCCGTCCAGGGTGAGCAGCCCCATGCCCATGAAGATCTTGAAGCGGTCGTACCCCTTGCCCCGCACATAGTTGGCGTTGTTGTCCTGCAGGACGTAACGGATGTTGTCCGGGTGGTAGTTGAGGTGCACCGTGAAGAAGCCGAGCGGCAGCCGCACCATGTCGCCGTACGCGCGGCCGAGTTGCCGGAAGAGCGCGGGCGCGTTGCGCTGGAAGGCGCGCAGGCTGCCCGGCACGGTCCGCAGGCCGCGCGGCCCGGGCGCGACCCGGCCGGCCGTACGCACCGGGCCGCCCGCCGTGCGCCGCGCGGCGCCCCGCTGCCGCGGGACCTCGGCGGAAGCCGTGAGCACCGGCGCCGGCTCCTCCGCCGCGCCGGTCTCAGATTTTCCCATCGCCGCCACCTCCCCGGCCGCGGAGTCCGCGGCCTCCTCGGGGCTCAGGAACCGCCCGGTCCTGCGGTCGAGATAGCCCATCACCGTCCAGTCCAGGTCCTTCATCTGGAGCAGCAGCCGGCCGTCCGGCCGGACGGCCACGAAGCGGTTGCCGGCCCCGGGCGCCCGCCCGTCCGCCTCCGCCGCGGGCAGCACCGCGTAGAGCTCGACCCGGCCGTGCCGCGCGGCCACCGCCGGGTCGCCGCCGTGCTCGTAGACGTCGATGCGCCCGATCCCCAGCGGCGCCGCCAACGGCACCAAGTCGCCCTCCACCAGGGCCAGTACGCCGGTGCGGGCGAGCCCGTCGAGCAGCACGACGGGCATGCCGAAGCGGCCGAAGACGGGATGGTCGGGCGGCAACTCCAGTGTGTACGTGGCCCGTTTGCCGCCCGGGTGCAGCCGCGTCGCGGTCGTGGAGACGAACGGGCCGCTGAGCAGCACCGGCGAGCCGGGGCTGTGGTACGGGTCGGGTACCGGCGTCTCGGCGGCCTCGTGCCAGGGCGCCCAGCGCGGGGCGGCGGGCAGCCGCCCGGCCATCAGCACCCGCACCTCGAAGTGCAGCCGGTCCTCGACCAGCACCGTGCCGTTCGGCGCGACGACGTCGCCGGTGACGCGGACCCGTACCACCGCCTGCTCCACGTCGGCCCGCCGCTCCACGACCTCCGCGCGGATCCGCTTCGGCGCCCGGTCGGACTCGCGGACCTTGAGGAAGTGGTGGAAGCGCAGGTCCTCGAAGGCGTAGACGTGCAGCCCGGGCACGAGCCGGCCGGCGGCCTCGTACGCGATCTCGGTCACGAACGTGCCGGGCAGCGTGGGCACTCCGCCGACGAGGTGGCCGCGCAGGTAGTCGTCCGTGGTGAGGTCGAAGACCCGCTCGAAGGTGACCGACCGCGCGCCCTCCCGGGCCACCTCGGGCCCGAGGTAGAAGTCGGCGCCGACCGGCTCGGCGTGCAGGAAGCCGGGCAACAGGCGTCCGACCGCCCGCCGTTCGGCCTCGCCGAGGTGGATCGTGTACGGCGCGGGCTTCGCGAGGTTCAGCTCCCGCACGAAGTGGTGCACGCCCTCGGGTGTGCTCATCGCGGAGTACAGCCCGCTCTTCTCGAAATACGCCTTGGTCAACTCGGCGGCCCCCAGGCCGACATCGCCCCACAGCGTCCAGCCGACGGTGAACTCGTGCGCGCCCAGCACCTGGTGGCGGTAGGTGGCGGCGGTGCCGAGGAAGTCGTTGCCGGAGGCGTAGTCGGCCTCGCCGACCTGGCCCGTCATGCCCAGCAGCGAGCCGAAGTTGCACCATACGGCGGGCGGCCGGCCGCGCAGCGCGGCCTTCAGGTTGCGGTAGCCGCGTAGTTTCAGATCCCGCACCCGGCGGAATTCCGCGAGGGATTTGGTGGCGAGCGGGGCCGAGCGGTTCAGGCCGGCGGCGTTGACGAGCAGGTCGATCCGGCCGGACTCGGCGGTGATGCGGTCCATCGCCGCGGCCACTTGCGCGGGGTCGGTGACGTCGCACGTCAGGTAGTGGACGCGGGCGGCGCCGCTGTGCTCGGCCATCCGCGCGAGGTTGCCGCGGATGACGCGCGCCTGGCCGATGCGCTCGTAGTCCCGGTTGAGCTCTCCCGCCGTACGTCCGGTGGCGAGCCCGCGGCGGATGTAGTCGGCGCGGCTCGTGGCGAACTCGGCCTCGCCGAGGGCCAGATACTCCGCCGGGTGGCGGTCGACCGGGTTGGAGCCGAGCACGTAGAGCGTGGGCCGGAAGTGCCGGGCGACCTCGGTCAGCAGCTCGGCGGTGATGCCGCGCCCGCCGCCGACGGCGACGACGGTACTGCCGGGCCCGAGCGCGGCCTGCCCCGGCGGCACCAGCTCGCCGGGCTCCTCGGCGAGCGTGACGGTGAGCCGCCGCCCGCCGTCGTCGTACGCGACCGGCAGCCCGCGCCCGTACGCCGACTCCCGTACGGCGGCGGCCACTCCGGCCGCCGGGTCGCGGGTTTCGGTGACCAGCGCGAAGGTCACGGTGGGTGCGAGCTCCAGGTGGATGACCTTGAACAGCCCGGTGAACAGGCCGACATACGGATGCGGGGTGCGGTCGGTGAGGGCGCCCAGCAGCAGCCCGACACAACTCGGCGGCAGCGCACCGCGGTCGGGCTCGGCGGCGAGGGCGTCGTAGCGGTGCTGCACGACGAGGAAGAGCAGTTCGTGCAGCGCGGTCAGCGCCTCGTCGTCGGGGTCGTCGGGGTCGTCGCCGGTCGCGGCGGGCAGGTCGGTGACCAGCCGTACGTGCCGGATACGGCCCTCGGGGTCGGCGGCGTCCAGGAGCCGGCCGACCACGTCCTGGCCGGTCACGTAGGTGGCGCCGGGGCCCGGCACGGTGGACAGCACCAGGGTGCCCGCCGGGGCGCCGGCCGCGCCGACCGCGGCGGGGCGGTCGGTGAGGACGACGGTGGGCTCCGCGGGCCAGAACGGCACCTCGGCGCGTACGGCCCGCCCCGGCGTCTCGGTCAGGCCCGGGACGTAGCGGGAGACCAGCGCGCCGTCATGGCAGCGCTCGTCGTAGAAGTGCGGCGGCACCGCGGTGGCCGGCTCGGCGTCCCCGGCGTCCCCGGCGTCCCCGGCGTCCTCGGCGTCCTCGGCGTCCTCGGCGGTCGGCGGGCTGCCGGGCGCGCTGATCCGTACGGCCAGGTCGGGGGCGCCCTGCTCGCCGCGGCAGACGACGAGGGCGTCGCGTGCGGCGGGCTCGCGGGCCAGCACCTGGAGGATGCCGATCGCGCCCTCCGCGCCGAGGTAGCAGGCCGGGCGGCCGGCGCGGCGGGCACCGCACTCGACGGCGTCCGGCGCGGCGCCGGCCGCCTCCGGGGTGTCCAGATACGCCAGCACCTCCAGGCCGTTCGCCACCGCGGTCTGCTCCGTCACGAGGGCGAAGAGGAAGGCTCCTTCTGCGAGTCGGGCGTCGGCGTCGAGGGCGTCGGCCAGCAACTGCCGCACCTCCGCGGTGCTGTTGCCGTTGATCCCGCCTACCAGGGCCATCGTGAGCTCGCCCTGCCGCAGATAGCGGATGGCGACGTCGATCGCGCCGAGGGTGGAGGTGAAGCCGGTGTCGACCGTCATGTTGAGGCCCTTGAGGTCGAAGTAGTTGGCGACCCGGGCCGGGATGACGTTCGGCATCATGCCGGGGAAGGAGTCCTCGTTGGACGGCGGTACGAGCCGCCGCACCTCCTCCCTGAGCCGGTCCAGGGCCTGCGGCAGCCAGGGCGCGGCGGCGAGTTCCGGGTCGGCGCGCAGGGCGCCGTTGAGGTCGTCGAGGTAGCAACGCGTCGCGTACAGCGTGGCGTTGCGGGTCGCGCCGAGGTGGCCGAGGACGACGCCGGTGGTCTCGCGGCTGTCCTCCCAGAAGGAGCCGAGGCTGTCGCGCAGCCGGTGCGCGCAGCTGAGGATCATCAACTGGCAGCGGTCGATGCCGCGCATCATGCCCGGGGGCATGCGGACCTGCCGGAAGGACGGCAGCGGATACGTCTCCCCGAAGGACAGCGCCGCGGCCTCGCCGCCCTCCCACCGTACGGCGAGGTCGCCGCCGGAGCCGGTGGTGGGCACATGGGCGGTGCGGGCGACGACGGCGATGCGCTGCGCCTTCGCGGCGGGCGTGCGCGGGCGGTCCCGGTCCCGGGTGCCGTGCGGGCCCTGCGGGGGCTCCTGGACGACCAGATGCGCGTTCGTGCCGCCGAAGCCGAATCCGGAGACCGCCGCCGTCCTGCGCCGCCCGGCGCCGCGCGGCCACGGCACGGCCCGGGTCGGCACGGTGAGGTTCGAGCCGGCGGCGGCGAAGTCCGCGGGCGTCTCGGTGAAGCGGTGCTGCGGCGGGATGACGTCGTGCGCGAAGCCGAGCACCACCTCGATGAGCGAGGCGACGCCGGCCGCCCAACCCGTGTGCCCGATCACGGACTTGTTGGAGGTGACGACCACGGGCCGGCCCGTACCCGGCCGGTGGCCGCCGAGCGTCTCGCGCAGCGTCGTGAACTCCGCGAGGTCGCCCGCCGGGGTGCCCGTCGCGTGCGCGACGATCCACTCCGGCCGTACGCCCGCCATGCCCGGCCGGTCCAGCGCCCGCCGGATGGCGAGCTTCTGCCCGGCGGCGCTGGGCGCGTAGATCGCCTTGCCCTTGCCGTCGGAGGACGAGCCGAAGCCGCGTACGACGGCGAGCACCCGGTCGCCGTCCCGCCGGGCGCGGCTGAGCCGTTTGAGGACGACGGTCGCGGCGCCGTCCGAGAACAGGACGCCGTCGCTGCTCTTGTCCAGCGAGCGCACCTCGCCGCCCACCGAGAGGCCGTTGAGCTTGGCGAAGAGGATGGAACCGCGCGGGCCGACCGCGAAGGAGCCGCCGCACACGGCGATGTCGTGCCGCCCCTCCAGCAGGCCCTTGAGCCCGAGGTCCACGGCGTAGAGGGAGGAAGAGCACGCGGTGTCGACGAGCAGCAACTCGGCGTCGACGGGCAGCACATCGCGCATGGCGTTGAGGCCCACCTGGTGCGGGAAGAACCGCAGCGGATCGGGCCCGCTGCGGCCGTAGTGCGCGGCGAGCCGCCGCTCGACGCCGGCCAGCGCGGCGCGCTTGTCCTCGGCGGTGAGGCCGAGTTCGTCGAGGATCGGCCCCATCCGGGCCAGCACCCCGGCCCGTACGGTCGCCTCCTCCAGGTGCTGCGAGCCGTCCGCGGTGTAGCCGACGAGGAAGGAGCAGCGGTCGCCGGGGCGGCGGGCGACACCTTCCATGGCCTGGACGAGGGAGTGCCGCAGCCACAACGTGGTGGACTCCATGTCGCCGCCGCCTGCGGCGAGTTCGGCCGCGACCCGGGGGTGCGGGACGAAGTCGGTGATGAAGGCGGAGTGCCTGGAGTAGGTCTTGTCCTCGGCGCGCCTGTCGGCGCTGTGGAAGGCGGCGTTCTCCCACCGGTCGCGCGGGATCTCGACGAACCGGTCGGCGCCGTCCATGAGTTCGCGCCAGTATTCGTCCGGGCCGTTGGCCCCGGGCACGACGATGCCCATCCCGACGACGGCGATCTCGTCCCCGTCCCAGCCCCTGTTTTCGTCGCCGTCCCCGTGCCCTTCGTCGTACGGCTCGCCCGCCGCGGTGGCGGTGGTGGTACGGGGCGGAGTGGTGGCGACCGGGGCGGCTGCCGTGCGGCCCGGCGTGCGTACCGCGGCCTCGGCGCGCGGAGCCGGGATCGTGACCGGTGCGGCCGGCGGGGGCGCCGGGGCCTGGGCGGCCTGCGGGGCGGACAGCAGTGCCTGGCCGGTGGACAGGCCGCCGTCGGCGAGGATGAGCTGGCCGGTGATCCAACTGGCCCGCGGGGAGGCGAGGAAGGCCACGACCTCGGCCAGTTCGTCGGGGCGGCCGAGGCGGCCGAGCGGGGTCGCGGCGACGGTCGCGGCCTGCATGGCCTCGGCGTCGGGGAAGAGGCCGGCGACCTCGGAGGTGAGCATGCCGGCCGCCGCGGTGTTGACGCGGATGCCGTCGCGGGCGAACTCGACCGCCAGATAGCGGGTCATCGCCTCGACCGCGGCCTTCGCGGGGCCGCACGCGAGGTAGTTGGCCATCACGAACTGGCCGCCGCCGAGCGTGGAGATGTTGACGATGCTGCCGCCGCCGCGCCGGGCCATCAGCGGGGCGGCGCGGCGGGCACATGCGAGGCCGCCCTTGAGGTTGACGTCGAGGGCGCGGTCGAGCTGCTGCTCGGTGACCTCGGCGCCGGGCACGAGCGCGCCGTCGGCCGCGTTGTTGACGAGGATGTCGAGGCCGCCGAAGCGCTCCTCGATCTCCGCGAACATCCGGTCCACCTGGGCCGGTACGGCCACCGACGCCCGGATGACGTGCCCGTGGCCGCCGGCCGCCTCGATCTCCGCGAGGGTCTGCCGGGCGGGGCCGGGCGAGTGGAAGTGGTTGACGACGACCAGCGCGCCCCCGGCGGCGAGCCGCCGGGCGATGGCCTTGCCGACGTTGCGCGCCCCGCCCGTGACGAGCGCGACCTTCCCGCGCAGGTCCTGCGGTGTGCCGGCCATGTCCCCGTCCCCGTTCACGCGGTGGCGAGGATGAGGTCGGCGATCTTGCCGAGCGTGTTGTACGCCGCGGGCCGTACGTCCGAGGGCCGCGGCGGCAGCCCGTAGCGGTCCCCGACCCGTACCAGCAGCTCCGTCTGCTTGACCGAGTCGACGCCCAACTCGGCTTCCAGGTCGGTGCCTTCCTCGAAGACCTCGGCCGGATACTCCAGCGCCTGCGCGTACACCCCGGCCAACTCCCTTACCAGCGCGCCCCGGTCGCGCTCCGGTGCGCTCGGCGGCGGGGCGGGCGGCATGGCGGCGGGGGTAGCGGCGGGCGCGGCGACGGTGCTGGCGGCGGGCGCGGCCGGGGGCGCGGCGACGGGTGCCGCGGCGGTGTGGTCGGCGTAGGCGCGGCGGACGAACTCCCGTACCTCGCCGCCCCGTCCGGCCCAGAAGGCGGCGAACTCCGCCGCCGGCACCTCCGCGAGCAGCGCGCCGTGCAGCGGGTCGCCCGCCGCGGCCTGCGCCGCCGGGATCGCGCCCTCCGCCGCGAGCCGGTCGAGCGCCTGCCGCAGCGCCGCCGCCCCGCCGGCCTCGGGCAGCAGCGTCGGCAGGGTCAGCACCCGCGTGGGCGGCCCGGCCGGCGCGACCCGCGCGACGATGCGGCAGAGGGCGTCCAGCGCCCCGCTCTCGACGAAGACGGCCGCCTCCGCGCCGGCCCCGTCCGCGCACACCGCCCGTACCGCCTCCGCGAAGCGGACCGGGCGGGTGAGGTGGCCGGCGAGCAGGCCGGGGAGGTCGTCGGCGTCCTCGTAGCGGCGGCCCAGGATGGGCGAGTGGACGGGGGTGTGCAGCGGGCCCTGCCGGATGTCGCGGATGCGCGCGGCGAACTTCTCGGCGGCCGGCCCGAGCAGCGGGCTGTGGAAGGCGTACGGCGACTTCAGCCGCGCGAAGTCGATCCGCAGCACGGACGCCAACTGCCTTACGGTGTCCAGGGTTTCGGCGCGGCCGGACAGCACCGTCTGGGCGGCGTGGTTCTCGGCCGCGACGCCGGTGAGCGGGTCGCCGACGACGTCGAGGAGCTGCCGGGCGCGCTCCGGGCCGGTGCCGAGCGCCGCCATGTAGGCGTCGCCGAGGCCGGCCTCGCGCAGCGCGAGGCTGCGGTGGCAGACGATCCGCGCGCCCTCGGCGGGGGTGAAGGCGCCCGCGGCGACGAGCGCGGCGATCTCGCCGAGGCTGTGGCCGACGAGCACGTCCGGCCGCAGTCCGCGGGCGCGCAGCACCCCGTAGGTGGCGACGGAGACGGTGTAGAGGGCGAGCTGGAGCGCTTCGGGCGCTTCCCTGAGCCATTGGTCCGGCTCGGGCGTGCGGGGCGCGAGGAGCGGCGCCACGGCCGCGTCGCCGAGCAGCGGGCGGGCCGCGTCGGCGATGCCGGCGAGGACCGGCGCGACCTCGGGGAAACCCTCCCGCAGGTCGGCAAGCGCCCGGCCGTAATACGCGCCCTGTCCCGGGAAGAGAACGGTGGTGGATGTTTTGGGCATGGTGCTGACGTCCCCCGAACTTTGTTTTTCCCGCGCCCGGCATTATTCGCGGGGCGCGTACAGAAATGCATGGCCAATGGAAGCGTTTCGCGTGCGCGGGGCTTCATAAGGCGCAGGGCGGCACCGCAGGGCGGCGCCCTGTTACGCCTGGGTGAATCCCGCGGTCACGGCGCGGAAAGCGGCGGAAGCCGGTCGGGGCGTTGTCGTCCGCCAGGGGCGTGGGCCGATGCCGTAGGCCGGTGGCGTGGGCCGGTGGCGTGGGCGTACGCCGGCTCGCGTGGCGGCCTCGCCGGGCGCGCGGCGTACGAAAAGGGCCCTGGACGTGCTCCGTTGCACTCCCGAGGAGGCCGGCGCGAGGCGCGCCGGTACGTTCAGCCGCGGCCCCTCGCGGGGCGGGGCGGCCGTCTGCCGCCGGACGGATCCCCGGCGGAGGGTTTTCCGGCGCAGGGCATTCCGGCGGACGGTTTTCCGCGCAATGGCGGCGCGGCCCGACGACACGTCGGACGACGCGTCGGGCCCGCGCCGGGGCAGCCGGCAGGCGTTGCCGTATTCACGTTCACTTTCCCCCGTATCGCTGTGTGCCGGAGTCGGCACAACGGCTCATACGCGTTCAGCCTAGAAAGCCGTGTCCGAAAAAGTCAAGGCGGTCCGGGAATTGACCGCTGCAACCCAGGAAACCCGAAGTGAACAACCCTTAGGTTTTTACGATGGTATTTTTACCGCCAGCGCTCATTCCCGGCGCCGCGACCGCCCACCGAGCCGCGACCGCCCCGCCGCGGTGACCGCCCCGCCCCGCCTCGCCCCGCCTCGCCCGTCCCGCCCGGCGCGGCACTTTCCCGTCACCTCGGGATGGCACCATGCGCGCGTGACGCGCAGACCCACCGCCCCGCCGCCGGCCCCCGTGCCCGCCCCGGCCCTCACCCGCCGCCTCGGCCTCCTCGACGCCGTCGTCGTCGGCCTCGGCGCGATGATCGGGGCCGGCGTCTTCGGCGCGTTCGGGCCGGCCGCCGGGGCCGCGGGCAGCGAACTGCTCGGGGCGCTGGGCCTGGCCGCGGTCGTGGCGTACTGCAACGCCACGTCCTCCGCGCGGCTCGCCGCCCGGCACCCGGAGTCGGGCGGCACGTACGTCTACGGGCGCGAACGCCTCGGCCCCTTCTGGGGCTACCTCGCCGGCTGGAGCTTCGTCGCCGGCAAGACGGCGTCGTGCGCGGCGATGGCGCTGACCGTCGGCCACTACGCGTGGCCCGGCCAGGCCCGGGCGACCGCCGTCGCCGCGGTCGTGGCGCTCACCACCGTCAACTGCCTGGGCGTGCGCAAGGCCGCGTGGCTCACCCGCCTCATCGTCGCCGTCACGCTCGCCGTGCTCGCCGCGTGCGTCGTGGCGGGCCTGGGCGGCGGGCACGCCCACGCCTCGCGGCTGGCCTGGGACGGCGCCGGCGTCTCCCCGCGCGGCTTCCTCCAGGCCGCGGGCCTGCTCTTCTTCGCCTTCGCCGGTTACGCCCGCATAGCCACGCTCGGCGAGGAGGTCCGCGACCCGGCCCGTACGATCCCGCGCGCGATCCCCCTCGCGCTGGCCGTCACGCTCGGGGTGTACGCGGCCGTCGCCGGCACGCTGCTGGCCGTGCTGGGCCCGGACGCGCTGGCGCACTCCGCCGCGCCGCTGGCCGACGCCGTACGGGCCGGGGGTGCGCCGGGGCTGGTGCCGGTCGCGCGCGCCGGAGCCGCCGTCGCCGCGCTGGGCTCGCTGCTGGCGCTGCTGCTCGGGGTGTCCCGCACGGCGCTGGCCATGGCCCGCGACCGGCACCTCCCGCACGCGCTGGCGGCGCTGTCCGGCGCCGGGGGCGCACCGCTGCGCGCCGAGCTCGCCGTCGGCGCCCTCGCGACGGTGCTGGCCGCCACGACCGACCTGCGCGGCGCGATCGGCTTCTCCTCCTTCGGCGTGCTGCTCTACTACGCCGTCGCCAACGCCAGCGCCCTGCGCCTCTCCCCCGCCGAACGCCGCCCGCCACTGCCCGTACCGCTCGTCGGCCTCGCCGGCTGCGCGACCCTCGCCCTGAGCCTCCCGCCCGCCTCCGTCCTCGCGGGCCTGGCCGCCACGGCGACGGGCGCCGCCCTCTACCCACTCAGGCGGGCAACACCGCGGTGAGGTCGACCTCGACGAGCTGACCGGCGAACCCGAGCCGCGCCACACCGAGCAGGGTGCTCGCGGTGGTGAAGGCGGGCGCGAGGCGCGAGTCACCGGCCCGCCAGATACCCGGTCCGCCCCGCCGCCACGACGGTGATGTGGTGGTAGCCGGGCGTGGGGTGCAGCGCGCACCGTTTTCCCGCGCTCATTGGTCCCCTGCGTGGCTCACGCAAAAGCTCGGCACATTGCTCAGTGCACGGCCTCGGCTCGGCACATTGCTCAGCGCATCGTCGTGATCATCCCGGCGTCGATCGTGACGTCCGCGCCGGTGATGTTGGCCGCGCGGTCGCTGGCCAGGAAGGTGATGAGGTCGGCGACCTGGGTGGGAGTGCTGAAGCGGCCGAGGGGGGTGGTGTCGACGGCGCCGGCGGAGATGGCCTCGGGGGGCTTGCCGGTGGCGTGGGCCATGGTCTTGGCCATGCCGCTCTCGCCGAGCCAGAGGTCGGTCTCGACCGGGCCGGGGCTGACGGAGACGACGCGGATGCCGCGCGGGCCCAGCTCCTTCGACAGGCCCTTGGCGAGGTTCGTCAGGGCCGCCTTGATCACGGAGTAGTCGAGGACCAGCGGGTCGGGGAGGAAGGCGTTGACCGAGCCCACCATGACGATGACGCCGCCGCCCTTGGCGGCCATGGGCGGGACGGCCTCGCGGGTGGTGCGGACGGCCGTCATGAAGCCGAGGTCCCAGGTGGCGGTCCAGTGCGCGTCGCTGATGCTGGTGAAGCCGTCCGGGCGCGGGGTGACGCCGCCGACGTTGTTGACCAGGATGTCGGGCCCGCCGCGCTGCACCGCCGCCGCCACCAGGGCCGCCGGGCCGGCGGGCGTACTGAGGTCGCCCTGCACGAAGGTCGCCCGGCCCGCGTCCACCAGCTCCCGGAGCCCGTCGCTGAGGGAGCGCGATCCGGCGACGACATGCGCCCCGCAGTCCGTGAGGGCGCGGGTGACGGCCAGGCCGATGCCCTTGCTGGCGCCGGTCACGACGGCGGTCCTGCCGCGCATGTCGGTGTCCATCGCTGCCCCGCATCCTGTCGTCGCCGGCCGCCTCGCTGCTGCTCGGCCTAGCGTCAACCTAGCGCCGGGCGGGCGGGTCCGCGCGGGGAGGCGGGCAGGTGGCGGTGCCCGCATACGGCAGCGTTCCGGGCCGCCACGTTGCCGTATGCGGGACAAGCGGGCGCGGGGCAAGGATGGCACGATGGCGGTCGTGAGCAGGGCGGGGAGCGCCGCCCAGGGGGCTCGGGGGTTCGGACACCGGGGGGGTTCGCCGTGCGGGTGGAGCAGCAGGAGCTGTGTTTCCGGGGGCGGGACCGCTACCGCCCGTCATGGCGGCGGCCGGCCGTGGCGGCCCTCGTGCTGGCCTTGGAGGGCGGCCTCTCCCTCGCCCGTTTCGGCCTCGCGGGCGCCGGCTGGTTGCTGGGCGCCACGGTCCTCGTCGGCGGCGCGTGCCTCGTCTCGTCCCGGCGCAGCCGCACGGAGGTCGGGCCCGCGGGCATCACCATCTGCTGGGGCTTCGGCCGGGGCCGCACCCACCCGTGGGACCGGATCCGCTGGATCGACATGCGCGAGACGAAGACCCGGCAGGGCACGTACGAGGCGGTCCGCATCACCCTCGCGGACGGCCGCCGCCGCTCCCTGCCGGTGCTCCAGCGCACCGCCCTCCACCCCAACCCCGACCTCGACGCGAACTACGCGCGCGTCCTGCGCTGGTGGGAGGCGAGCACCGCCCCCTCCGCCCGCTTCCGTCCCCCGGTCAGGCTCCACCAGCGCCTTTCCCCCACGGCGGTGGGCTTCGTCCTGGGCATCGTCATCACCTTCGCGATCGTCGCGATCGCCCTCGTCACCCAGTAGCCACGTTCCGGAAGCCGCCAGGGCACACATTGGCCGCACCACGGCATTCCGCATGGACAGCAGCACGACCTTCGAAGTAGTTTCAAAGTCATGACGACCCTCCCTGCTGTCGAAGCGAACTTCTCCGAGCTGATCAACAGACCCAAAGACACCGTCGCCCGCATGCAGAGCAGCCTTCGCCGAGGTATCCGACTGCACCGCAGGGACGACGAGGATCTCTATCTGACTACTGCCGCACGCGCGGAAGAAGCCGTGCAAGTGGTGGACTCGACGACGCGCATGTTCGTCGCCCTCATGAAGCATGATCCCGGCGCCGTGCAAATCCTCACCGAGGTGTTCCCCGACGCCTTCCCGTGGGTCAGGTTCCTCCCGGAGCGGGAGGTGAGGACGTTCCTCGTCGAATTCATCGAGACGGCGCGGGCCAGTACGGACCTCGGCACGGTGAGTCCGATCGCGCAGCTCATCACGGAGTGGCGCCACACCGCCGAGGCGTACGCCGACCCCGACCTGCACAGGGCGCTCAGCGCCGACCACGGTGACGCCGACCACGGCGCCGTCCCCATGCCGGAGGTGGCCGGCGAGTGAGCCTCGGCAAAGGCGATCCCGTACCGCCGCCGCCCGGCAAAGGCGAGTACGAGGTGAAGTTCGCGTCCCGAGCTGCCGCCGTCGGGTGGCAGGACCTGTGCAGGCAGGCGCCGGGCAACACACTCGACGCCTGGATCCAGATGCGAACCTGCCCCGCCCCGGTCGTGCCGACCTCACGCCACCACCGGATGAAAGGTGACCTGGCCACGGGGACGCGGAACGGCAAGTCCTACCCCCAGTGGCAGATCGAGGTCACCGGCGGAGGCCGGATCTGGTACCTCTTCGACGAGAACGCCACTACCTGCTGGCTGGTTCACGCCGGAACCGGTCACCCCCGGCAGACCGACTGAGCCCGCCCGAGCAGCGCGGCCCGCGCTCGGGGCACGCTCCGGCAGCGGGGCGTGGCCTCCGGGAGATCAACGTCGGCGGAGGCCGTCGAGGAGGAGGGTGTAGAGGCGGGGGGCGATCCGGGGGGCGTCGGGGTGGTGGCGGAGGGCGAGGGCGAGGCCGGCGAGGGCGAGGGAGAGGTCGGCGGGGTCGAGGGGGGTGCGGAGGTGGCCGGCGCGCTGGCCGGCGTCCACGAGGAGGCGGAGGGCGTCCTGGAGGCGGGCGCGCGTGTCGGTGCGCAGGGACGCGTCGGCGGTGAGGACGGCGTGCAGGCTCTCGGCCATGCCGTCCTTCGTGGCCATGTAGTCCAGGAAGAGCAGGACCCACTCGCGGAGGGCGTCGAGAGGCGCGTGCCGTTGCAGCAGTTCGGCCGCGGCGTCGCACAGCCGCTGCGTCTCCGTGCGGTACACCGCGTCGGCGAGCGCCTCGCGGGTGGGGAAGTGCCGGTAGAGCGTGCCGATGCCGACGCCGGCCTGCTGTGCGATGTCCTTGAGCGTCGCGTCCGCGCCCTCGCGCGCGAATGCCTCGGCGGCGGCGGACACGATGCGCTCGCGGTTCTTGCGTGCGTCGGCGCGCAGCCGCTCCGGCTCGCCGGGGGGTGACGTCACGGTGGCCTCCGTGTCGGAAGTTGCTTTCCGGAGCTGGCTCCGCTTACCGTGGACGTAACGGAGCCTCCTCCGGATAGCCTAGCAACCCCTCCGCCGGAAGGACCGACCACCATGGACACCCCCCGTATCACCACCCCCTTCGGCGCCGCCTCCACCGCCGCGGACGTCGTCGCCGGCGTCGATCTCAGCGGCCGGCGGGCCGTCGTCACCGGCGCGACCTCGGGCATCGGGCGGGAGACCGCCCGCGCGCTCGCCTCGGCCGGCGCGGAGGTGACGCTGGCCGTACGGAACGCGGAGGCCGGCGAGGAAGCGGCGCGGGAGATCAGTGCCGCGACCGGCAACCCGGACGTGCTGGTCGCGCCGCTGGAGCTCGCCGACCGCCGCTCGGTGCGGGCGTTCGTCAGTGCCTGGCAGGGGCCGCTGCACATCCTGGTGAACAACGCCGGCATCATGGCCACGCCCGAACTGCGCACGGCCGAGGGCTGGGAGATGCAGTTCGCCACCAACCACCTGGGCCACTTCGGCCTCACGACCGGCCTGCACGACGCCCTCGCCGCGGCCGGCCGCGCACGGGTCGTGAACGTCAGCTCGGTCGGGCACGTCAACGGCGAGGTGCTGTTCGACGACCCCGTGTTCGCCCGCCACCCGTACGACCCGTGGGCCGCGTACAGCCAGTCCAAGACGGCGAACGTGCTCTTCGCGGTCGGGATCGCCCGCCGCTGGGCGGCCGACGGGATCACCGGCAACGCGCTGAACCCGGGGCGTATCGCCAGTACGGGCCTGTCCCGCTCCGCGGACCCGGCGGCGCTGCCCCCGCAGTCCTTCGACCCGGCCGGCACGACCGGGGTCTCCGTCAAGGACGTCCCGCAGGGCGCCGCGACGTCCGTGCTGCTCGCGGCGTCGCCGCTGGTCGAGGGCGTGACCGGCAGGTACTTCGAGGACTGCCAGGAGGCGGGCCCCTTCACCCCCGGCGTACGGCGCGGCGTCGCGGCGTACGCGCTCGACCCGGCCAAGGCGGACCGCCTCTGGCAGCTGTCGGAGGAGCTGCTGGCCGCGCCGCTGCCGTAGGCGTGCTTTTCGTCGCGCCGGTGGGCGGGCGGGTTCGCGGCTCAACGGGTCGTGTACGCGCCGCCGTTGACGTGGATGGTCTGGCCGGTGATGTGGCGGGCGCCGGGGGAGGCGAGGAAGTACGCGGTGGCGGCGATGTCGTCGGCCGTGCCGGGGCGTTGGGTGTGGGTCTCGGCGACGAGTGCTTCGTGGCGGGCGGCGGGGAGGGTGCCGCCGAAGAAGTTGGTGCCGGCGGTGTAGCCGGCGGAAATGACGTTGCAGGTCACGCCGTTCGGGCCGAGGTCGGCGGACAGGGCGGCGTTCCAGGCGGCCAGCGCGGCCTTCGCGGCGCCGTACGAGCCGCCGCGGCGCTCCGCGCCGATGGAGCCGATGCTGATGACGGCGGCGGTGGGAGTGAGGGCGTCGCGCAGGGCGGTGGTGGTCAGCACGGCGGTGAGCAGGTTCTGCGCGAGGCTGGTGGTCCACTGCGCGAGCAGCGCCTCCAGCGGGGCGAGGCCGCCGGGGGCGTCGCCGGGGAGGCCGCCGGCGGCGTTGACCAGGACGTCCACGGTGGGCAGTTGCACGGCGAGGGCGGCGACCTGGGCGGGGTCGGTGGCGTCGCAGACGATGCCGTGGACGCCGAGTTCCTTGGCGGTGCGCTCGACGGTGGCCTGGTGGCGGCCGGTGACGTACACCTGCGGTGGGCCGGCGGGGGCGTCAGCGGAGGCGCCCGCGGGGGTGCCCGCGGGGTGGGCCTCGGCGGCGAAGAGCGCGGCGATGGCGCGGCCGATGCCGCTGGTGCCTCCGGTGACGAGCACGCTGCGGGACACGGTGACTCCTGTTCGGCGGTGCGCTGGTACGGTCTGCGTTCGGACGTTGCGATGTTTAGACCTAAACATAACGCAGACCTGCGCATGCCGCACAGCACCCCGGGAGCCGCACCGTGCCCGACCCGACGACGCAAGAGCCCGCCCCCGAGGACCCGCGGCCCGGCACCGCGGCCCCCGCGCACTCCGCCGCGGACATCGCCGCCGCGTGGCAGCGGGAGCGGCCGGGCACGCCCACCGACTCCATCGAGGTCGTCACGCCCATCTGGTGGCTCGGCAAGCTCTTCGCGGACGACCGGGCCCGTGTGCTGCGCGAGGCGGGCATCGACGCGGCGACGCTCGACCTGCTCTCGGTGCTGCGCCGCTCGGGCCCGCCGTACGCCCTGAGCACCCGCGAACTCGCCCGCCGCACCCTGGTGACGGCGGGCGCGATCTCGCAGCGCGTGGCCCGCGCCGAACGCGACGACCTGGTCCACCGCAGCGGCTCCCCCGCCGGGGGCCGCACCGTCCTGGTGACCCTCACGCCGGCCGGTCACGCCCTCATCGAGCGCTCCGTCGACGCGGTCCTCGGCCGCGAGGCCACCCTCGTCGCCGGCCTCACCCCCACCGAACGCACCACCCTCACCACCCTGTTGGCCAAACTCACGACCGACGTCCGCCACCGCACCCAGCCATGACCCGCCCCCCGCCGCCTCACGCCCCCAGGTGCGCGAGCCCGCCTGGCACGGCGTACGGCCGCTCGACCGGCAGGAGTTCACGCGCGGCGGCCGACTCGCCCGCGCGGACGTGTGCGTGGACCGCCCGGGCGAGGCCGGTGACGTCGCTGATCGAGACGAGCCATTCGTCGGCGTAACGGCTGGACGCCTCGGCCGCCAGGCCGAGTTGGAGCGAGCGATACGGCAACGGCCGCAGGTGCAGGTCGCGTTCGGGGTCCCACTGCACACGCGCGGGCGCCCGCCTGAGGCTACGGCTCCACGCGGCGCGGTCGGGGTGCAGCCCGCGCTCGTACGCCGACAGGCACGCGTGCGCGAGAGCCCACTCGAAGCCCTCCCGGGTGATCTCGACGGCCAGCACGGTCTCCTGGCCCTCCTTCGTGCCCCACCCGCAGCGGTACATCATCCACAGGAACGACGGCTTGATCCACGTCAAGCCTCGTTCGTAGTCCTTTTCAACTCACCTTTCGCTCTCCCAGCGGGTCCAGAACGTCACGTCGCTGCTCGTCGCCACGGCGAGGGTGCGCCCGGAGGGAGAGAAGCCGACGGCTCGGAGTTCGGAGTACGTGGAGTGGAAGATGTGCCACCACGTCCCGCCGTGCGAGCCTCCGTGCGCAAACCCGCCGCCGCAGGACAGGAGTACGCGGTCGTGCGGCCAATCGGGACTGGCGACTTCTACGCTCCAGCCGTCGCCGGTGCCGGTGTGCAGCCCTCCGCCGAAGAGCCCCGCGATGCGCACTCTGGTACCCGTCACCGGACCCAAGCCCGGGCAGGACAGATCGTCGACCGCCTCGGGAGTGCTGTCGTCAGGGTCTGGGTCGCGGTCCCGGGCGATCTTCTCGCCGGTGAGCGCGTCGAAGAGGCCGTGACCGTCCTGGGAGACGACCATCACCAGGTCATGGCCGTTGTCGGGGTGCACGGCGAAACCGATCCCGAGGAGCCCACCGATGGGGATGCGGCGCTCGGAGACGAGCTTCCACGGCGGTGGAGTGGCAACCTGCGGGGCGTCCAGAAGCCGGTTACGCAATGCCTGCTGGTAAGCGGACAGGTGCGCCATACGCCCTGTCGACGCATCCGGCACAGCTTCTTCGGGTCTTCTCGTCACCAGTCCATGATCCGTGTCCCCTCTCGAAGGTGTCCGCGGGGCCCACACATCCCGATCGATGCCGCTTCGACCCGCCCGCGCTCCGTAGCCCCTTGCGTGAGCCGACTATCGTCGTTTCGGGCGCGTGCACGGGTGGCCTGTGCTCGCGCGGCGGTAGGGCGAGCACGATTGGGGAACGCGGACAGCCATGGCGTCTGACTCTGACCTCGGTTCGGGTGCGGGATTCACGTCGGCTGTCGCGGCGCGGGTGATGGCCTCCGCCTGCCGGATGGTGGGCCTGGACGACGAGGGTGCAGAGCAGCTGCGCTTCGACGAAAACGCCCTGTACCGGCTCGCGACCGCACCGGTCGTGGTCCGGGTGGCTCGGGGGCCGGCGTACCTGCCGTCTACGCGGCGTGAGGTGGCTGTGTCGCGCTGGCTGGCGGACGAGGGCTTCCCCGCTGTCCGGACCGTGGACGACATCGAGCAGCCGCTGACGGTCGACGGGCACCCGGTGACCTTCTGGCGCCTGATCGAGGACGCCGGGCGGCCGGCGACGTACGGCGAACTGGGCGCCGTTCTGCGGGACCTGCACTCCCTGACGCCTCCCTCTCACCTCGGGCTGCCGCACTTCGACGCGTTCGGGCGTGCTGACCGCCGTATCGAACTCGTCGGAAGGAGTGTCGGACGATGACCGGGTGTTACTGCGCAAGCGGCGGCAGGAACTGGCGGACCGGCTGGCGGGCCTCGAATTCGACTCTCGTAGGGGGCCCGTGCACGGGGACGCCCACACCGACAACCTGATGGTGGACCGGCAGGGAAGGCCGCACCTGATCGACCTGGAGAACTTCTGTCTCGACCACCCGGAGTGGGACCTGGTGGTGTCCGCTCACGAGTACGACCGGTTGGGATGGTTGAACGGTGACGAGTACGCCGCGTTCGTCGACGGATACGGCCGGGGCCTGCGTGACTGGCCCGGCTTCGGCGTCCTGGCCGCCGTCCAAGAGTTCAAGATGACCACCTGGCTCATGCAGAACATCGCGGAGGGACCGCACATAGCCGAGGAGGTCCGAACCCGGCTCGCATCACTCCGGGACGACGAAGCACCGCGGCACTGGCAGCCGTACTGACCGCGAGTAGGCAGTTCGTGCCCTCGGCGAAGTCATCGCTCGGAGCGGTTGCCCAGGAAGTGGTGGAGTGCGACCCGCCCCAGCAGAGTCGAAGGGTTCACTCCCGAGACAGCCGTACTCACGAGTTCGACGCCCGGCTCGGACCACTCTTCGCCCAGGACCACTCCGCTCAGGACGCCGTAGAGCATCGTCGCGTCGAACTCAGGAGAGATCGAGCGGTAGATCTTGCGCTTCGTCTCGACCACCGCCGACGCTATCCGCCACCCACCATCGCAGGGAGCGAAATTCGCCGCGTAGATCTCGCGTCCCGTCCAGCTCCGGAAAGCGCAGACCGTTCGATCCTCCGTCACGACGTGCCACTTCTCGTCCATGTCTGCAGCCCCGTACCCGAGTCGGATCCGCTCCCAGTCCTGCTCCGTCCACACGCGCGTCGGCAACAACGTCATCGCCTTGGGCTTCGTGATGGGCCGCAGAGGTGGGAGGAACGACTCACGGGTCAACGGCTCCGAGGACATGCTCTGATCGTACGTACGAGCGAGCGCTGAAGGATGGGGAACGGCAGAGCAGCTGCTCAAGAGTCGCTCTACTCCTCCAACTCAGCGCGTGCAGCAACCACCCTCTCGTTGAGCGCTCTGACCATCGGTGCGGAGGAGTACGCACTGATCTCGCGCCGGAAGTCCTCGACGTAGCGGACGAAGCGCGCTGACTGCAACGACTCCCCTGCGTCGACCGCAAGGGTCGCCGTGGCGACGGCGTTCTCAAGGTCGCCATTGAGGAACTGGCCCTGCGCCAGGACCATTCGGCAGAACCCGAGCGTGCGGGCGTGCTGGGGGTCGGTCTGGGCTACTGCCTGCTCGGCGAACCTAAGCGCCTCGCTGGGCAGCTTGAGGTCTCGGAAGCAGTGGGAGAACTCGCCGATGATCTCGGCTTCGTCGATGTACGCGAGGCAGTCGGGGTCTTGGGCGGTGCCGGCTCCCGGATTCGGTGTGATCCACCGCGTCACTGACGGACACCCCTGCCGGCCGAGGCGCGCACCGCTCGTCGATGTGACCACGGGCGACCGCTCGCCTGCCACGTCGCCCACTTCGACGCCGATCCCCGGGCGGGGCAGCCGCTGTGCGCCGGCTGCTACGACTACGCCGGTCACGTCCTGTGGCACGCACACGCCGGACGCCTGTGGAAGGCGTTCACCAACAATCTGTACCACCACCTCGCCTCCCGGACCGGCCAGAGCCGGACGGTCCTCCGGCGGTCGGTGCGCGTCTCCTACGCCAAGGTCGCGGAGTACCAGCGACGAGCGGCTGTCCACATCCACGCCGTCATGCGCCTCGACGGAGCCACGGGAGCGGACGGCGCACCGCCTGACTGGGCGGATGCCCAGCTTCTGATCGATGCCGTACCGACTGCTGCCGCAGCCGTCCGTCTGGCTGCGCCGTGTCACCGTGGCGCTACGTGGGCTCCGGCCACACTGCCGGTGCTGCTTTTCTCGCTGCGGGCGTCGCCGAGGAGCTGGCGCTGAACCGCGAGGCTGCCCGCGAGGAGCGGCTCGGGGTGGGCCCCTGACTGCGCAGGATCACAACGCGGAAGGCGCCCGGCACCTGGAACGCGTGTGCAGCAGGTTCTGTACCAAGATCAGCCAGCTGCCGCGCGACGGCTGGCCCGGCTCCTGGACAACAAGCTCGGAGGGACGACCGGGTAGGCCCAGGGCCGTCCATTCCAAACATCTCTGGGACACCGGGAGGAAGGTTGGGGCGTCCTGATCTTGAAAATCTGACGACGGCGATGTGACCTGCGGATACTGTGCGGATGTGATTCTTGCTGAGGCCGAAATTCGGGAGTTGCTGGCACCCGCCGGACTCTGCCTGGTCGAGTCGATCGAAGGAGAAGTCGACCTGCCGCAGCTGCCGCCTTACCACTCACCGGCGAGTGCCGGACCGGAGCACGGACGCTTTGACTCTCGCAAGGACGAGATCGCTGACGTGCAGGCTCCGGACATGGCCGACAAAATCAACGCGAGCTGGTACCGGATGGCCACTGAATTCGGCCTCTTCGACGGCAACCGCGAGTTCCTGCTCGGTGTCAGCGGTGTACGTCTCGGAGGGGACCCGGATGATGAACCTTCCACTCTGTGGTTCCGAGTAAGGCTGCTTGCCGACTGGGACTTGGTTCGAAGTGAGGTGGACCTGTTGCGAAGTGGGTTTGCGACGCTCTTCACTGACCGCTTTGTCCCGGAGTTCACCATGGCGTCCCTGGACGGTTGCATGATGCTGAACACCACGGTCTGGGGCAGCGGCACCGTCAGTACCATCGTCATCCGTCCTGAGCCCCTGCCCCTCTGACTCAGGACCAGCGCACTACGGCCGTCAGGTCCAGATCGGGTTCTGCTCTATGCCGATCCTGCCGTGGTCGAACCGGCGGCCCCGCTTCGTGGTCTCCTTGATCCTCACGGCGGCGAACAGGAACCGCAGCACCGCGTTCATGCGCTCGAAGTTCTCGGCGTCCTTCAGAGCTGCCCAGCTCGCGCGGGCGTCGGGGCCGGCGAGTCCGTCCAGGACTCCACGGTCGGGCGGACGATCATCTTCTGCTGGAGGGCCTGGATGCGCGCCTCGACGGTTTTGCGCATCTCGCGGTACTCCCGCGTCGTCAGCTCCTGGCTCTGCCACATGCCCTTGAGTTCGTCGAGTTCCTGCCTGTCGGCGTCGATGGCGGCCTGGTCCTCCGCCGACAGCGAGGACGGGGCGGGCACCTCCGTCAGATCCAGGTGTTCCAGCAGGTAGAGGGCGGCCTCGGTGACGAACTCGTCCACGGGGGCGGCTTTGACTGCGCGGTTGCAGCGGGGCACGTGGAGCCGGTGGGTGTTGGTTGCAGATGTACTTCGTCGTGGCCCGGTAGCCACGTCGGGCCTTGGCCTCAAGCCACGTGCCGCGGTCGATGATCGGCGGCCACTCGCCGTCTCCGATCTCCTCGCCGCGGAAGACGCGGATGCCCGTCATCCGGTCCCGCCGCCAGACCGCCGGGAAACGGCCCTCACGCGCCGCCGGGACCCCGATCTCCGGCGCGTACGCCTGGTAGACGGTGACGGTGGAGTCCGTGAAGGCCGCGCGGACACGGTGTTTCGGCTCTGCCATATGCCAAGCCTGGGCGCGGGTCCGCCCCGGGCGCCAGCGGTTTTGGCCCGGCCCTGCGCCGGCCTGTCTGGTCGCGCGGGGGGTGGACGGGCCGGGGGAGGCGCGGGTTGTCTTTCGGCGGGGGTTGGCGTTCTGATCCGGGTCAGTCCCACCAGAAGGACCACACCTCGGAGTTGAGCACCTGGTCGGCCGCGTGGGCGCTCAGCGTCTCGGCGTCGTCCTGGACGATCGTGTCGGAGGAGAACGCGAAGTGCTCGGCCGCGACGTGTTCGGCTTCGGCGGGGGTGCGGGGTGGGGCGGCGACGGAGAGGGTCACCCGGTCGTGGGCCAGGCCGATGACGCGGGTGCCGAAGCGCTGCTCCCAGGAACGGAGGACGGTGACGAGGTCCGGGAGGCCGAACAGCAGGTGGCCGCGGAGGTGGTCGGTCAGGCCGTGGGCGTCGAGCAGGGCCGGGACGTCCGCCGCGCGGTGCGGGCGGTCCAGGAGGTGGCCGCGCGGGGCCAGGTCGATCACCTCGCCGCCCAACTCCTCTTCGTCCTCGTCCTCTTCGTCCTCGAAGTCGTCGTCCCCGTCGTCCGCCGCCCACTGCTCCGCCAGCACCCGCGCCGCCACCTCGTCCGCGTCCGGCGGCGGGACGGCCGGGGCGGGGGCGAGGCCCGGCCAGCCGGCGGTGAAGGGGGCGACGGTCTCGGCGTACGGTGGCGGGTCGAAATACGCCCGGGCCGCCGCCAGGGCCGGCGACGCCGGGTCGTCCTCGCGCGTCGCCTCCGCCGCGTAGGCCGCCCACTGCTCGCGCAGCACCTCCTCCGCCGTACGCTCCCCCATCGCCTTCCCCCTTCGCCCGCGCTCCGTGAGCCCTCACGCTAAGGGCTGCCTCCGACAACCGCGGGATCTGGCCCATGCGGGTGAGGTGCGGGCCGCGGGAGCCGTCCGGTGCCGGACAAAGCGGACAGCTGGTCCTACCTTCTGAGCGAACCCCCCACCTCCCGAAAGGCCCGAGGCCGACATGACCCGACACACCACCCGCCGGCGCGCCCCGCGCCACCTCGCGGTGCTGGCCGCCGCCGTCACGGCGCTGGGCGCGGCCCCGCTCGCGCTCGCAGCGGACGGCGACGCCGGCTCCGCCGTCATGAGCTGGGGTGCCGGCCGCACCGGCCAGCTCGGCAACGGCGCCCTCGCCGACAGCCACACGCCCGTCGCCGTCAGCGGCCTGACCCGTACCGGCGTGGACCAGATCTCGGCCGGCGGCACCTCCTCCGCCGACGCCTTCGCCCTGGCGCGTACGTCCACCGGGACGGTCACCGCGTGGGGCCACAACTCGGCCGGCCAGCTCGGCGCCGGCTCCGACGTCGACAGCGCCTCGCCGCAGGCGGTTTCGGGCCTGACGCGGATCATGGACGTCGCCGCCGGCGGCAGGCACGCGCTCGCCGTCGACACCGCCGGCCGCGCCTACGCGTGGGGCGACGACACATACGGCCAGCTCGGCGACTCCCGCACCGGCGCGGACCGCACCCTCCCGGACCGCGTCACGGGCCTGCCCGAGGTCAAACAGGTCGCGGCCGGCTGCGATTTCAGCCTCGCGCTCGCGCAGGACGGCACGGTCTACTCCTGGGGCCGCGGCGTCGACGGCCAGTTGGGCACCGGCAGCCGCGCCACCAGCTCGACGCCCCAGCAGGTCAAGGGACTTGCGGACGTCGTCCAGATCGAGGCCGGCTGCCAGGACGCCCTCGCCCTGCTCTCCGACGGCACCGTCAAGTCCTGGGGCGCCAACGGCGACGGCCAGCTCGGCAATTCCTCCACGGCCTCCTCCGCGGTCCCGGTGGACGTCGACTGGCTGGAGGGCGTGAACGACATCGAGGCCGGCGCGTCCACCAACTTCGCCCGCACGGCGGACGGTCACGTGTGGGGCTGGGGAGACAACCAGTACGGCCAGCTCCTTGAGGGCGCCGAGCCCTTCGCCGCCGGCGCAGAACGGGCCGACCGCACCGCCCCGGTGGAGATCCCGCGCCTCGAAGGCGTCACCCACCTTGCCGTGGGCGCCCGTTCGGCCGCTGCGGTGGCCGGCGACGACGTCCTGACGTGGGGCGACAACAGCGAGGGCCAGCTCGGTGACGGTACGACGACGGCGGGCTTCGACGCGGTGCGGGCCGTCCGGTCGGGCGCCGCGGTCAAGGGCGTCGCGGTGTCGCTGGGCGGCAACACGACGTACGCGTACTGAGGTTGACGGCAGGGGGGCCCGGGGCGCGCGCCCCGGGCCTCCGCGCGTATCCGGCCCCCGGATCAGCGGCGGCGGTTCGTCCGCTCGTGCAGGGTCGCACGGTCCGCCGCGGACTCGCCGTGCTGCCAGCCCTCCGCGTCGCGGGCGCGCAGGCGCGAGGTGGTCGTGGCGGGGAAGAGGCGCCGGGTGGTGTCCTCGACCGCGAGAGCGCGGGAGGCCAGCGCCGGCAGGAGCAGGTCGGGGGCCGGGTCGGCGGACTCCTCCGCGGCGGTCGCGGCGGTGAGGCGCTCGCGGATCCGGGAGGCGTAGGCGATCAGGAAGGACTCCCGGAAGTCGCGGGAGCGGTTGGTACGGCCGGTGTGCAGGGCGCGGTCGGCCTGGACGAGCAGGCTGGTGTAGAGCAGTTCGACGGCGTCGAGGTCGGGCGCGTGCCCGACGACCGTGCAGAAGCCGTGCTCGGCGGACCACACCGCCTGGCAGCGGTTCGCCGCGGCGACGGCGTCCAGGAGCAGCGCCTTCGCCCCCTCGTACGGCCGGTCCACCCCGATCCGCCGGGCCCCGGGCCCGTCCCCGGGTACGCCGCCCCGGGCGGCGAGCAGCGCGGCGTCGATGCTGTGCCGGGCCATGAGGTGCTGGGCCTTGGCCGACAGCGCCTCGGCCTCCTCCGGGAAGCCGGTGGACTCCGCCTTGGCGAGCAGCGCCCGCACCCGGGCCAGCATCTTCGGCGCGACGGCCCCCGTCCCGCCGACGCCGCCGGACGCGGGCGGCACGTCGAGCGCCGGGATGCGCGGGAGCCGCCCGTACAGGCACATGAGCTCGACGAACACGGTGGCGGCGGAGAACCGGTCCAGCCGCTCGCCCCGCGCGAAATCCCCGAGCACATCCCGCCCAGGCTCCTGGCGCGCCTTGCCGCCGGACGTACTGCCGGACCCCGCGCCGGACTTCCCGCCGCCGCCCGCGCCGGGCCCCTTGCCGGACCTATCGCCGGCTCCCGCGCCGGACGCACCGCCGGACCCGGCGTCGGCCCCTTTGCCGGACCCCGCACCAGCCTCCCCGCCGGCTCCCGCGCCGGACGTACCGCCCGCCCCCGCCTCCAGCGCCGCCGCGAGCCGCTGGTGCCGCGGCCCCAGCTCGCGCCCCGCCATCCGTACGAGGTCGGCGCCCTCCCACCCGCGCCGCACGCAGCCCGCCACGACCTCACCGGCGCACCCCGCGGCGACCGCGCCCCAGTCCGCCCCCGCGGCCAGCGCGGACGCCGCCCCGTCCACCTCGTCCGGCGCGCCCCCGGAGCCGAGAGCCCGTCCGTACGCCGCCGCGAATGCCTCGTCCACCAGCCCATTGTCGCCGGGCCGCGCCCCCGCCGACCCCGCCGGCCGCACCGGCCGCGCCGGCCGCGCCATCCGCCGGGGCTCAGGGCGCGAGGAGGAGGCGCCCGGTCGTGGCGTGGGACTCCAGCTTCTCGTGCGCGCGGGCCGCCTCGGCGAGGGGCAGGACCTCGACCGGCGTCGTGAGCAGCCCCGCGGAAGCGGCCCGCAGCGCGGCACGGGCGGCCTCGGGGACGGCCTCGGGGTGGGCCGGGACGTAGCCACCGGCGTTGAAGCCGGCGACGACGGTGTTGCCGTACCACAGCGCGTTGCTGGGGAGGGTGTGGTCCCACTCCCCACTGGCGTTGCCCACCAGGAGCAGGCGCCCGGACGGCGCGAGCAGGTCCAGGCTGCGGGTGCGCAAGGCCCCGCCGACCGGGTCGACGACGACGTCGAACTTCTCGTCGCCGAGCGCGCCGGCCAGGTCGCCGGAGTCGACGATCTCGTCGTACGGCAGCGGCGTCGCGGCGGCCTGCGCGAGCCTGCCGGCGCGTACCGTCCCGACGATCCGGGCGGCGCCCAACTGCCGGGCGATGCCCGGGAACGCGGCGGCGAACGCGCCGAGCGCCCCGTGCACGAGGACGCGCTCGCCCTCGGCCAGGGAGATGGCGCGGGTGAGCGCGATGTGCGCCATGACCGCGTTGGGGACGGCCGCGGCGGCGAGCGCGGGGTCGAGGGCGTGGCCCTCGGTGGACACCACGCGGCGGTGGTCGCTGCGGAAGACGGAGGCGTAGCCGCCGGTGCCGTCACCGGCCATGGCCACGACCTTCTCCCCGACGGCGAGCCCGTCGACCCCCTCGCCGAGGGCGCGTACGGTGCCGGCGACCTCAAGCCCTGGCACGTACGGCGGCCGGGCGAGCCCCGGCCGGTCCTTGAACAGCCCCTGGCGCAGGTAGACGTCGATGAGCCCCACCGTGGCGTGGCTGACGTCGATGGTCACCTGGCCGGGGCCGGGAGCGGGGTCGGGCAGCTCGACGGGGGTGAGGACGGACGGGTCGCCGAACGCGGTGGCCTGGACTGCCTTCATGGTGCGCTTCCCTCGCTCGTTCATCGGGTTAACGCACCTCGTGATGCGCTAAGCCCGACCGTAACACGCGACCGGGGCTTAAGGCATCACGAGGTGCGTTAACCTGGGGCCATGCGTCAACGAGCCAGGTCGCCCGAGGACAAGGAGCGCCGCGCCGAGGATCTGCTGGCCGCCGCGGAGGCGGTCGCGCGCGACCTCGGCGGGATCCGCCATGTCACCCTCCTGGCGGTCACCGAACGCGCCGGGCTGCACCGCACCGGGGTGCGCAGGTACTACTCCAGCAAGGAGGAGCTGCTGCTCGAACTCGCCGAGCGCGGCTGGGGCCAGTGGCGCGACAAGGTCGCCGCGGAGGTCGGCGACCGCACCGGGCTCGACGCGCCGGCGATCGCGGCGGTGCTCAGCGGCACGCTCGCCGCGCTGCCGGTCTTCTGCGACCTGCTGACCCACGTCACGCTGTACCTGGAGGGCGACGTGGACATCGAGCGCGCCCGCCGCTACAAGACCCACGCCTTCGCCGCGCACGACGCGATCGCCGCGGTGCTGGTCCGGGCCGGGCTGATGGGCCAGGAGCAGGTCACGAGCCTGCTGGCGGCGGCCGTGCTGCTCGCCGCGGGGCTGTGGCAGGCGTCGCACCCCACCGCCACGCTGGCCGCGCTCTACGAGCAGGAGCCGCGCTGGTACCACGACGTACGCGACTTCCGTCCGCGCCTGGACGCGCTGCTCGCGGCGACCGCGGCGGGGCTCGCCGCACCGCCGCGCTGACGGGGAGGGCCCGCCGGCGGGTCAGCGGTGGTCGGCGCCCTGGGCGATCTCGATCGAGCCGTGGAAGTCGTGGGCGGCTTCGAGGGCGCAGGCGGCGGAGAGGCCGAGGCAGGCGGCGAGGGTGAGGGCGAGGGTTTTGGGCGCGCGGGAGGCGGACGGGGTCAGCAGGGCGGCGACCCGGCGCGGCACGGGGCCGGTCGTGGCGGAGAGGGCGACGTGCGGGCGGGCGGCGGTCGGGCGGGCGGCGAGGGCCGCGCGGCCGATGGCGCGGGCGGCGACCCGGCGGTCGCCGACGGCCGCCGCCGCGGACTCGTCGGCCCAGCGTTCGAGGGCGTAGGCGAGCGGGGCGCGCAGCAGGAGCAGCGCGGGGTGGCACGCGCAGGCCAGGGCGAGCGCGGTCAGGAAGTGGTGGTGCCGCCCGGCGAGGTGGGCCCGCTCGTGCGCGAGCAGCACCTCGCGCTCGGCGGGGTCGAGGGCGCGCAGCATGCCGGTCGTGACGACGATCCGGCCCGGGCGCCCGGGCAGCGCGTACGCGTCGGGTCCGTCGTCGTCCAGGACGGTGAGGTCGCCGCCGGTCGCGCCGGCCGCCGCGGCACGCCGGGCACGGGCGGTGAGGACGACACGCCGCCGGTACGTACGCAGGACGGCGCCGGCCACGCACGCCAGCAGCACCGCCGCCCCGCACGCCGCCGGTACGGTCACCCGGTCGCCGACCACGGGCAGCACGAGGTGCCCGAGCGCCGCGACGGGCGGCAACCGCAGCGCCCCCGTGGCGGCGAGCAGCGCGAGCGCGGCCGTACTGCACGCGGCGAGCGCGACCGCCGACCCGGCGAGCAGCCACGCCGCCACCCGCGGCGCGAGCGCATCCCCGAGCCTCCGCGCGGCGGGCGCGGCCAGCAACGGCAGCAGCAACGGCACCCAAACGGCGTAGATCACCCCGCCTCACCCCCGAGGTCGCCGCCCCGGCGCGCGTCGATGCCGGCGCCGGCCCCGCCGTCGGACCCGGGGGCCGATCCGGCGGCATCGGCTTCCGCAGCCGGTCCGGCGGCGTACCCGGTGGACCCGAGGGCGGACGCCCCGCCGCCGGGCCACGCGCCGGATTCCGTGGGGGCCGGCGCCCCGCCCGCCCCCGCGGCGGGCGGGGTCTCGCCGAGCCCCGCGCCGGGTGACCCCGCGCCCGGCCCCGCGGCCACCTCCGCAGCCGCGCCGGGCAAGCCCGCGCTCGCGCCCGCGGCGGAGGAGACGCCCGGCCCGCCGGCCACCTCGGCGGCCGGCGACACCCCGCCCGCTCCCGCGCTCGCCCCGTGCGGGCCCGTCCCCGCGGCGGCGGACGCGCCCCGCCCGCCGGCGCCCGTACCGCCCGCGCCGGGCGGCCCGGCGGAGTCGGCCGCGTGCCGCCCCGCCGGGTTCGCCCCCGAGGCGGGGGGCGGGCCCGGGTCCGGCTGCGAGGCTTGCGCCAGCAGTTCGCGGAGGAGGCGTTCGTCCGCCGGGTCGAGTTCGGAGACGAAGCGGGCCAGGACCGTGCCGCGCTGGCCCTCCGCGGATTTGTCGAGCTCCGTGCGCATGCGGCGGGCGGCGAGGCCGGGAGGGTCCTGGGCGGGGAGGTAGGCGTAGCCGCGGCCGGCGCGGGTGCGGCTGACGGCGCCCTTGTCGTGGAGGCGGGCGAGGATCGTCGTGACGGTCGTACGGGCGAGGTCCGCGCCGAGCGCGGCGACGAGGTCGCGCTGCACGTCCGCGGGGGTGAGCGGGCGGCCGTCCGCCGCCCACAGCGCGGCCAGCACGCTGGCCTCCAGTTCGCCCGACGGGCGGCGCGCCGAGGCCGCGGCCTCGGGGGCCTCGTGGGCCTCCCGGGCTTCATGGGCCGGCTGGGGCGCGTGGGCGGCACGCGCCCCGCGAGCCCCGCGAGCCGCACGGCCCCCGTGAGCCTCCGGCATGGAATCGCTCCTTCCCGCTCATTCGTCTACAGTGCTGTAGACCGTCTACATGACTGTAGTCGGCAGTGGCGCCCCACCGACGTGACCGGCGGCGCCCCACCGGACCCCATTATGAGAGGGCTCCCCCGTCATGCCCCTGCCCACCGTGAACCTCGCACTGAACGAGGCGGTGAACGAGGCGGTGAACGTCCTCGACGCCACCTCCCTCCTGTCCTCCTTCGGCGCGCTCGGCATCGCCGTCGTGATGTTCGCCGAGACCGGCCTGCTCATCGGCTTCTTCCTCCCCGGCGACTCCCTCCTGTTCACCGCGGGCCTGCTGTGCGTCCCCGGCGCACATGGCGCCTCCGGCACCGTCCACCTCTCCCTGTGGCAGGTCCTCCTCGCCGCCCTGGCCGGCGCGCTGCTGGGCGCCCAGACGGGTTACGTCCTCGGCCGCCGCTCCGGCCCCGCGCTGCTGGCCCGCAGCCGCAGCCGCAGGCTCCACGAGGGCGCCGCCCGCGCCGCCGGCCTGCTGGAGCGCTACGGCCACGCCAAGGCCGTCGTCCTGGCCCGCTTCGTCCCCGTGGTCCGCACCGTCCTCAACCCGCTCGCCGGCGCGCTCGGCGTGCCCGTACGCGTCTTCACCCGCTGGCAGGTCGCCGGCGGGGCGGTGTGGAGTACGGGCCTGGTCCTCGCCGGGTACGGCCTCGGCTCGTCGGTCCCGCACGTCGACACGTACCTGCTGCCGATCGTCGCCCTGATCGTCCTGGCCTCGCCGGCGCCCCTGATACGCGAACTGCTCCGCGCCCGCCCCGCCCCGGACCGTACGCAGGTCCCGGCCGGCACGCGGGAGGGACGGTGAACTCCCGTGTGGACGCCGGCGCGTACCGCTGGATCACCGACCTCGCCCAGCGCACCCCGCAGCCCCTCGACGAGGCCGTGCGCGCCTTCAGCGACTACGGCCTCGGCCTCTTCGCCGCCCTGATGCTGCTGGCGTGGTGGCGGGCCCGGCACGGGGACGCCGAGCGGATGGCGGCGGCGCTGTGCGTGCCGCTCGTCGTCGCCGCCGTCTTCCTCGTCAACGACGGCGTGAAGTCGGCCGTCGCCGAGCAGCGGCCCTGCCGCACGCTGCACACCGCGACGCTGGAGGCGTGCCCGGCGCTCGGCGACTACGCCTTCCCCAGCAACCACACCGCGATCGCCGCGGCAGCGGCGGTGGCGCTGCTGCCGGCCTGGCGCCGGGCGGGGCTGTACGCGCTGCCGCTCGCGCTGCTCATGGGGGCGTCCCGGGTGTGGATCGGCGTGCACTATCCGCACGACGTGCTGGCGGCGCTGGCGCTGGGCGCGCTGGTGGCCTGGCCACTGGCCCTGGCCTCGCGGCGGGCCGCGCCGGCGGTGGTGCGGCTGCGCGGGACCCGGCTGCGCTCGCTGCTGTCCGCGGCGCCGGTGTGAAGGGGGCCCGGCCTCCCGGACGGGCCCCGGCGCGGGACAGCGGTGGGGACGGCGGGCTCAGTAGCGGTCGAGGATGAGCTGCGTCTTGAGGATGTCGCCGTGGTAGAGCCAGCCGTGCGCGTCGGCGACGGAGATCGCGTCGGCGTGCAGGTCGGCGGCGTCGGCGTAGTCGTCGACCTTGAACGACACCTCGACGACGTATTCGGTGCCGGTGCCGGCGGCGTTGCGCACCGGCAGCACCTCGATGCTCGCGTCGTCGGAGGACTCCCACGCGCCCTCCCACACCTGCGAGGTGACGGGGCCGTGGGCGGCGGACGCCGAGAGCGTGTCCTTGCCCCAGTTCTTGGAGTTCCAGTCCTCCAGCTTGCCGGGGATCTCGCCGACCAGCCAGGAGCGGCCGGTGCTCGCGGCGGGCAGCGTGGTGCCGGAGTAGCCGCTGCCGCTGTGGCTCTTCTCGTTGCTGAAGCTCAGGGTCTGCTTGGAGTAGCCCCAGTCGACCTCGGCGTCGTAGTTGGTGTCGCTGCTGTCGAAGCCCGCGTCGTTCGCCTCGTCGAGGGCGGCGCCGATGTCGCCGCCGGTGACCGGGAAACGCTTCTTGTAGCTCTCCTCGAAGTCCTTGCCGGACTTGTGCCGCAACCGGACGTCCCAGCCCTGGGCGTTGAGGCCCAGCGCGGAGGTGTCGAAGTACTCGTAGGACCGTGCCTTCGCCGAACCGGAGATCCCGAACGCCGACTTGACGGCGGCGAGGGGCGCGTGGGAGGAGTCCAGCGCGCTCGCCGTGAGGTCGATCTTGACCTCGTAGGTCGGCTTGGCGTCGGAGTCCGCGAAGGCCGGCGTGGCGGGGGCGAGCAGCGTGAACGCCGCGGCGAGCGCGATACCGGCTGCGCCGGCCGCCCCGAGGGCGCGAGAGGAAGTAGTGGCCATGCCCATGACGTTTCCGCCGACCGGTATCCGCGGGGTGCCCACCAGATGGGCCCCGCATGAACCTGCGGCGTCGCGCACGGGCTCGGCGGTACGGCCGCGGCGGCGCTCAGCTCGGTGGCGTCAACTCCGGGGTCGGCGCCGGGCGGTGGAGGGTGAGGTGGGCGGCGGTGAGGGTGAGGGAGAGGGCGGCGAGGGTCGTCCAGAGGGCCACGGGGCCGGCGTGGGTGAGGAGTTGGGTCGCGACGAGCGGCGCGGCGACACCGCCGAAGCCCCAGCAGGTGCCGAAGGCGGCGAGGTAGCGGTCGGCCTGGCCGGCCGGGGCGAGGGCGGCGACGGCGCCGTACGCCCGTCCCATGACGAGGAGTTCGCCGAGTGCGCAGAGGATCGTGGCCGCGGCGGCGGTGGGGAGGGTGGTCGCGGCGGCGTAGCCCAACAGCCCGACGGCGATGAGGAGATGGCCGAGGGCGAGCCCGGTCGCGGTGCCGAGCGCGGCGATGCGCCGCAGCCGCAGCAGGGGTTGGCCGGCGACGACGGCCGCAGCGGAGACGGTGAAGAGCAGCCCCGCGTCGGCGGTGTGCAGCCCGCGCGCGGGCAGGCTGAGCGGCAGCGCGGTGACGATCTGCAGGTAGAGCAGGGCGTATCCGGTGCCGAGCGCGAGCATGAGCAGCAGCGCGGGGTCCCGCCAGGGGGATGCGGCGGAGGCGGTACGGTCCCGGTCGCGGGGGCGGGTGTCCGCGGGGACGGCGAGCCGTACGAGCAGGGCGCACAGCAGGCAGCTCACGGCGTCGGCGACGAAGAGCCAGCGCAGGTCCCAGCGCCCGAGCAGCGCCGCGAGCAGCCCGGCGCCGATGCCGCCGAGCGCGAGGGCGGCGTTGAAGAGGCTGAACGCCCGCTCCTGGCCGCCGGGCCCGGCGAGTTCGGCGATGAGCGCCTGGCTCGGCGGCTCGTACAGCTCGAAGACCAGCCCCAGGGCGAACGCGCACCCGGCGGCGACCGGGAGCGAGCCCGCCCCCGCGAGCCCGAGCTGCGCGAGCGCGCACCCGACGAGCCCGGCGACGATCGTCCGCCGCCGCCCGAGCCCGGCGGCGAGCCGCCCGCCGACCAGCCGCGAGGGAATCGAGGCGACCCCGAAGAAGGCGGCGACAACCCCGGCGGACGCGAGCCCGGCGTGATAATCCGCCGCGAGCAGCGCCGCGAGAAAGGGCACGGAGAACGCCCCGACCCGATTGACCACCCGCGCGACCAGCAGCACTTTCACGGGGCGCGGCAACGTCACCCGGAGCCCCTTGAGCCCGGCCACGCACCCGGGGGCCGGGCGGGCACCCTTGGCGCCCCGCGCCCGGGCGCTCGGCCCGGCGCGGGGGTGGGCGGGACTCGCGGGGGCACACCTGCGGGCGCTCGGCCGGGCGCGGGGTCGGCCCCGACCCGCGAGGGCACGCCTTCGGCCGCCCGGCACGGCGCGGAATCCTCCCGGACCCGCGAGGACACGCCTCCCGCCGCCCGCCCCACCGCCGGGCCGGCCCCGACCCGCGAGGGCACGCCCCCGGGGGCCGGGCGGCTGCGCGCCCGGAGGGTCGCGGGGGCGGGGCTGGGCATACGGGAGCTCCCCTCGTCACTGGCGTAAGCGGTATCGTCAGGTATGACGTTAAGCCCGAGGGAGTAACCGGTCAAGTGCGTTTCGACAGTCACATGCAGGTGCTGCTGGCCTCCGCCGCGGCGCTGGTCAACATCGCCACGGACGGGGCCGCGCGGGGACGGCCGTATCGTGCGCCGCGCGGGGGCGAGTTGGGGGCCGCGCTCGCGGAGGCGTTGGGGCTGCCCGCCGGGCAGGTCCTCGCCGAGGGGGAGATCGCGCGGCTGGGGCGGACCGCGGGGGCGTTGCGGGAGGTGTTCGAGGCGCTGGCCGGCGGGCGGACGGACGACGCGGCAGAAGCGCTCAACGCGCTGCTGGACGCCAACGGGGCCCGGCCGCAGCTCGACAAGTTCGAGACGGAGGGCGGCACGGGCGAGTGGCGGGTGCACTTCCACGGCCGGGACGACTCCTTCGCCGTGGGGTGGAGCGCCGGCTGCGCGACCGGCGTCGCGATGGTGCTCGGCGGCGGCCTCGCGGGCCGGCTCGGCGTGTGCGCGGCCACCGGCTGCGACCGCGTCTACGCCGACGCCTCCCGCAACGCCGCCCGCCAGTTCTGCTCCACCGCGTGCCAGAACCGTACGAAGGCCGCGGCCTTCCGCGCCCGCCAGGCCCGTTGAGCCAGCCCCCTAGCGGCCCCGCAGCGGCCCCGGTGACGGCCCCCGTAGCGGCCCCTACGCCGGGCGGATCGCCGCGAGGCGGCGCAGCGCGGTCGCGGCGCCCGAGGCGAGCGTGTGGGCCTCGGCGCGGTAGTGGTCGGTGATCAGCGCGTCGACGTCCTCCCGGGTGAGCGAGGGGTGCAGGCGGGCGGTGAGGCGGTTCATGTCCCGGTAGGAGCCCTGGAGCCGGAAGGGCTCGTCGTCCGCGTCCTGCGCGGCGGCGGCGATGTAGGCCGCGTTGACGGCGAGCAGCACGTCCCGCACATGCAGCGCCTGCCCCAACACGGCCACGACCGAGGCGAGTTCGTCCGGCTGGTACGGGTAGGTGAGCGCGTCCGCGCGGGCCGTGGGGTCGGCGGCGGCGAGCCGCAGCAGCAGGGCGAGGTCCGCGCGGTCGCGGCCGGCGAGCGGGGCGAGCACCGGGTTGGCGGTGAGCGCGTTCTCGACGTAACTGAGCGCGAAGACCTCCTCCTTGCCGGTGAGCACGTCCCCGAGGTTCCAGACGTCCGCGCGGTTCGCGAGCATGTCCGGCACCCGGAAGAGCCGGCCCGACTCGGTGTACGGGTTGCCCGACATGCAGACAGCGAAGCGCTTGCCACGCAGCTCGTACGTGCCGCCGGCGCCCTCGATGCGGCGGGTCGCGTCGCACAACGGGATGAACTTCTGGAGGAGTTCGGGCGAGGTGTGCTGGATGTCGTCCAGGTGCAGCAGCACGTTGGAGCCGAGGGAGAGCGCGAAGTCCAGCTTCTCGACCTCGCGTCGGGCGGTCGCGTCCGGGGCGCGGTCCGGGTCGAGCGAGGTCACGCCGGTGCCGAGGGCCGGGCCGGAGACGGTGACCAGGGCCAGCCCGAGCCGGGCGGCGACGTATTCGACGAGCGTCGTCTTGCCGTAGCCGGGCGGCGAGAGCAGCATCAGCAGGCCGCCCGCGGTGCCGAACTGCTTGGCGAGGCTGTCCCCGACGAGCGGGAGGTACACCTCGTCGATGAGCCGGTTGCGGACGAAGCCGGTGAGCGGGCGCGGCCGGCACGCGTCGAGTCGCAGCCGCTCCCGTTCGGCGCTGACCAGCGCGGTGCGCTGCCGCTGGTACGCGCGGTACGCCGGCAGCTCCTCGGCCTCGAACCGGCGGACCCGGGTGAGGAGTTCGTCGAGGCGGAGGGTGAGCGTGCCGTCGACGACGCGGGGGTGCGAGCCGAGCAGGCCCTCGACGGTGAGCCGGACGTCGCCGCCGGCCGGGTAGCGGGTGGTGCCGCACAGCAGCGCGGCGGCGGCCTCCAGGTGGTCGCCGTGCGCGCTCGCGAAGGGCCCGAGCCAGCCGAGGGCGAGCTGCCAGCGCGCGGCGAGGTCACCGCCGAGGGCGTCCAGATCCCCGAGCACGTCCTTGTACGGCACGGCGTCCGCGCCGCCCAACTCCGCGGCGAACCGCGCCCCGACCTCCTCCGCGGCCGGCCCTACGACGAACCCGGGCCGCTCGTCGGCGAGTTCGGCGACCAGGTACTCCCCGAGCAGATCCACCCCGCCCTCCTGCCCCAGCCCGCCGAGCCCGGCTCCGGCCAGGAACTCCCGGGCGACGGCCCCGATCTCCCCGGCGAGCGCCTCCAACGCCCCGCCCCCGGCCCCCGCCCGCCCGGCGAACGCCGCCGCGCGGGTGAGCGACCGGGCCCGGGTCGTCCAGGCGGCCCGCCCCTCCGCCGTCGTCCCGTACGCCCAGAAGACCTGCGCGCCGGCCCGCACCCCGGGCGGATACCGCAGCAGCCCGGCCCCGGCGGCGGCTTCGGCCAACGCGCCGAGCACGGCCACGGCGTCCCGGTCGTGCACCCCCCGCTGATACCCCTCGTCCACCCGCCGCCCCACGGCATCCCGCACGAGCCCAGCGGGCTCCCCGCCCGCGCCCTCGGCGAGGGCCCTCAGGAGCAGGCTCGCCGCCAGGTATTCCGCGCGGTAGAGGTCGGGCGTCTCGGACGGCAGCGGGCGGGACCAGAAGGCGCGGGTCGCGGCGAAAGCCGGGTCGGCCAGCCGCCGGAGGTAATCCGTGCCGGTCACCGTGAAGGCGAGGGTGTCGCCGTGCGGGATGAGCGCCAGGTCGAGGGGCTGGGTGTTGACCGGGAAGCGGTGGCGGCCGAGCCGGATGGTCGCGCCGGCGTCCTCGTAGAGGTCGTGGCGGTCGCGCAGCGACCTCGCGGTGTCCTCGCGGGCGGCGGCGAGGGCGGATTCGAGCTCGGCCGCCTTCGCCGGGTCGCCCAGGGCGCGCAACTCCGCGGCGATCCGGCGGTGTTCCGCGATGAGCGGGTCCGCCGCGAAGTACGTGTTGACCTCGTCCGCGGAGTCCAGCGCCTGGGCGCGGCGGCGGGCGGTGTCGAGGATGCGGTCCGCGGAGGCCGCCAACCGGGCCGCGCGGCGGGCGCGTTCGTCGGCGAGGGACTGCTTGCGGGCGGTGAGGGTGTGCTGGATCTCGTCGCGGCGCTCGGCGAGCGCGGTGAGCCGTTCGGGGTCGGCGGCGAACCTGGTCGTCAGGTTCTCCACCTGGACCAGCAGCCGCCCCAGGTGCAGATCGCACGCCTCGGGGGTGTCCGCCGCGGCCAGCGCGCCGCTCACGCTCTGCGCCAGCAGCGCGCTCTCGGCGGCGTATTCGGCCGCCGTCTCCGCGCCGAGCAGTTCCCGGCGGCGGGCGTCGAGCACGGCCCGGGCCCGGTTGACGGCGCCGAGGACGTCCGCCGCGGAGGCCAGGATCCGGGTGCGTACGGTCGCATCCGCGATCTCCAGGGTCGCGGCGGTCTCGGTGACGGTGCCGAGGCCGCCGGCCAGCTCGTCCAGTGCGGCGCCGAGCGCGTCCCCGCCGGCCGCGGTCTGCAACTCCGCCGCCTGCTCGGCGAGTTCGGCGGCGCGTTGGGCGAAGCCGTCGAAGGCGTGCTCGCCGGCGAAGCATTCCGCCGCGTGGGCCGCCGCGTCGGCCAACTCCTCGGTGAGCGAGGCCACGAGCTCGTCCAGCCGGCCGAGGTCGGCGTACCGCGTCTCCCGCAGCGTCACCAACCGCCCCTGCGCGGCGCGCATCTCGCCGAGCCGTTCGACCCACTCCGCGGCGCTCGCCGGTGCCTCGCCCCGCAACCGCCGTACGAGCCCGGCGATGCGCGTGCCCGCGTCCTCGACGGCCTGCGCGGCCCGCGCGGTGGCCTCCCTGACCCGGGCGTACTCGGCGAGCACGGCCCGCGCGGTGTCCCGTACGGCGAGCAGCGGCGCCGCGAGGTCCTGCCGGCCGGCCTCCAGGGCCTGCGTACCGGAGACGTCCAGGTCGGACAGCCAGTGGTGCCGGTCCAGCACCCGGTCGCAGGATGCGGCCAGCGCCTCGTAGACCGCCGCGCCCGGCGCGGTCTCCAGGGCCGCGCGGGCCACCGACAGCGCGTCGGAGACGGCCCGGACGAGGTCGGCGTTGCCGATGCGGGCGAGCGGGCCGTCGCCGGCCGGGTGGGCGGCGGCCCAGGTGTCGGCGACGAACGGCGTCTGCCAGCGCTGGAGGGTGTGCACCCGGCCGGGTTCGCCGGCGTCGGCGGGGCGCAGCGTCAGGAGCGTGCCGTCGTCGTAGAGCGCGCAGCCCTGCGCGGTGAGCGGCGCGGCGACCTCCTTGCGGATGAGGTTGTACGGCAGCAGCAGCCGGCGGCCCTCGGCGTGGAAGACGTACAGCACGTCCTCGCCGTTGGCGGAGCGCACGATGCGCTCGAAGTCCAGTCGCACGCCCGCTGTTTCGAGGTCGAACGTGCGGGTGCCGCCGGTGGCGAGCGCGTAGCCGCCGGGGAAGACGACGCCCTGCTCCTCCGGCAGCCGCAGGCACGCCTGGCCGAGGGCGTCGAGGCGTTCGACCTCCTCGGTGCGGGTGTTGACGGCGAAGTAGCGGTCGGCGTCCTCGTGGTAGGGGCGGATCCGGAGCAGCAGCAGCGGCTCGACGGCGGCGTGGCCGACGTCCGCGTCGGCGAGGGACTGCAACGCGTCCTCGACGGGCTCCTCGTGGACGGTGCCGCCCACCGTGATGGTGAGGGTGCCGCCGGTGGGGTCGACGGTGACGCCGCCGATCGCCAGGTGCGGGTGCCGGCCGGGCACATGGGCCTCGCGGCCGGCCGCCGTCCAGCGCACGGCGTACGCGCCGCCGTCCGCCTCGGCGGTGTCGCGGGTGGTGCCCTCGTAGCGGCAGGTGCCCGCGGCCTCGTCCGTGCGCCACGCGAGCGCCTTGACGTCGGTGGCGGCGGGCCCGGTGCCGAACACCGCCAGCAGCCGGCCGTCCTGGACCCGCAGCCGCAGCAGCCGGGTCTGCCGGTAGTAGCGGTAGAGCTCGCGGAAGTCCCGGACGAAGCGGGGGTCGTCGAGCAGGCCGGGTACGGGCTCGTCGCCCTCGCGCCAGGCGAAGACGTCCCCGACGTCGGCGACCTCCGTCGGGTTCGCGGCGAAGAGCAGCCGCCCGGCGACGGGCGCGACGTCCGCGGGCAGCGCGGGCTGCACGGTCCCGATCCGCTCGGCCCCCGCGAGCCGCATCTCCCCGCCCCCGAACACCCCCTGCCGCGCCCGGTTCAACCCCTCCGCCCGCCCGGCCAGTTCCCGAGCATGAGCGTGCAGCCGCCCCCTGAGCAGGTCGTACGCGTCAGCGTCCAACCCATCCCCGGGAGCCTCACCCGGGCCCGGGGCGGCGCCCGGGCCCGCGGGCTGGGGGCCCTCCTCCGTGTGCATCCCGTCCGCCCCGCTCACTTCTTCGCGGTGCCGTTGGCCGCGGCGCCGGCCGCCGCCGGGGCCTGCTCCAACGAGGGCTTACCGCCCTGCAATTGGCTCAGCAGTGCGGCAAGTACCGTCGCCGCGTTGCCGTTTCCGTTCGCGCCGCCGTTGCCGGCGGCCAGCGCCGTCAAGACCTTCGTCGCGTCGTCCGTGAAGCGGCCCGAGCCGTCGAGCCAGTCGGCGCCCAGGGTGCGTACCGTCTCGGAGTTGCCGACGAAGGAGTCGACGCTGCGGCCCGCGGACACCGCGCCCAGCAGGCGGTCGAAGAAGACGTCCTCGCCGCCGACGATCTGGATGTCCGCCTTCTCCAGGCCCGTGGCCAGCACCGTCGCCTGGGCCTCGGCGATCTGCCGCTGGGTGTCCAGGCCCGCGAGGCGGATGTCCTTCTCGGCGGCCAGCCGCAGCCGGTACTCCTCGTGGCCGCGGGACGCCTCGTCGAGCGCGGCCATCGCCGCGGCCTTCTCCGTCAGGCCCGCGGCCTCCGCCTTCAGCCGCTCGCCGATGAGCGCCGCCTCCGCCGCGGCCTGCGCGGTCGTGCCCTCGGCCTCGGCGAGGGCCTTCGCCCGGGCGCCCTCCGCCTCGGCCTTCAGCCGCGCCGCGATGCCCTGCGCCTCGGCCGCGCCGACCTTGCTGATCGCCGCCGCGCTGCGCTCCTGCACCTCGACCTCGGCGAGCCCGTTCGCCGCGGCCTCCGCGCGCAGTCCCTCCGCGAGCCGCACCTTCGCCGCCGCGTCCAGCTCGGACGCGGCCTTGCGCGCCTCTGCCATGGTCAGCGCCTCCCGCGCCCGGTGCTGCGCGGCCTGCTCGGCGGCCTCCGCCGCCTTGATGTCCTTGACCAGCTGCTCCTGCGCCTGCGCTTCCGCGGTGATGACGAGCGCCTGCCGCTCGCGCTCGGCCTCCTGCACCAGCCGCAGCGCCTTGATGGACTCCTCCTGCTCGGCGACGGTCCGCTCGACCGCGATGCGCTCGCGCACCACGTCCGCGACCTCCCGGCGCTCGCCCTCGACCTCCTTCTCCTTGGAGATCCGGGCCAGTTCGGTCTGCCGCTCGCGTGCGATGACCTCCAGCACGCGGTCCTTCTCGATCCGCTCGTTCTCCACCGCGATGACCCGCTCGCGGTTCTTCTGCGCGACCGCGATCTCCCGCGCCTGGTTCTCCCGCTGCACGCCCAGCAGTTCCTCGGTGCGCAGGAACGCCCCCTGCGCGCCCAGCCGTTCCTCCTCGGCGACCTTCGCGGTGGCCGCCTCCTCCTTGGCCCGCAGCGTCTCGACCTCCCGGCGCTGCCTGATCTCCGCCTCGGACTGCCGCCGTTCGAGCTCCAGGATGGTCTCCCGGGCGTCGACGTTCTGCCGGGTGATCTCCTTCTCCTCCGTGCGCTGGTATTCGTTGGTGCGTACGTGCTCGATCGCGGTCAGCTCGGTGATCTTGCGGATGCCCTGCGCGTCCAGGATGTTGGCCGGGTCGAGCTGGGTGAGCGGGGTCTGCTCCAGGAAGTCGATCGCGCAGTCTTCCAGGTGGTAGCCGTTGAGGTCGGTGCCGATGACCTGGATGATCTGGTCGCGGAAGTGCTCGCGGTGGGTGTAGAGGTCGACGAAGTCCAGCTGCTTGCCGACCGTCTTGAGCGCCTCGGAGAACTTCGCGCTGAACAGCGCCTGCAACGTCTGCTGGTGGCTGGCCCGTTGCGTGCCGATCGCCTGCGCGACCTTGATCACGTCCTCCTTCGTCTTGTTGACCCGGACGAAGAAGGTGAGATGGATGTCGGCGCGGATGTTGTCCTGGCAGATCAGGCCCTCGCGGCCGACCCGCTGGATCACGATGGTCTTGACGGAGATGTCCATCAGCTCGGCGCTGTGCAGCACCGGCAGGACGACCGCGCCGGTGAAGGTGACGTCCACCTGGCGGGTGCGGGAGATGATCAGCGCCTGGCCCTGCTCGACCTTGCGGAAGAGCCGGCCGACGGTGAAGAACACTCCGAGGGCGATCAGGGCGAGAACGGCGACGAGCACACCGATCCCTATGGCAGTGGCATCCATGGCGGATCCTCAGGTCAGGTCACCTGGCGTCAGGTGGTGAACGTGTCGGGTGACGCGCCCCCTGGCGCGTCGAAGGGCGCGACCCGGAAGAACTCGCCTTCGGGGTCGTAGTCGTAGAGCAGCGCGGTGCTGCCGGCGGTGAAGGTGCCGGTGCCGGTCCCGTCGGCGCGTACCTGGACGACGGCGGTGGAGCCGTCGGTCGCGGTGACCTCGGCCTGGCCGAAGCGCGCGGTGACGGTGCCGGTGCGGATGACGCACAGCTGCCCGACGAAGTCCTCCCGGGAGGGCGGCCTCACGTCGGGGAAGAGGTGGCGCAGCGGCCGTACCAGGATCCAGGTGGCGCACCAGGAGCCGGTCAGCGCGGCGGCGGCCACGGCCGCGTACAGCAGCGCGCGGACGGCTGCGGGCAGGCCGCTCGCGGAGTGGACCGCGGCGGAGCCGGCGAGGCTGAGGAACCAGGCGACGGCGACGAGCAGCGACAGCACGACGGTGACCGGCACCCCGCCGAGCCCGGCGGCGGCCAGCAGGCCCCCGGAGCCGTGGGCGTCATGCGCGTCGTGCCCGGCGGTGACGTGGTCATGGCGCCCCCCGGCGCCATGACCAGCGTGTCCCCCGTGTCCCCCGTCTCCCCCGTGTCCGCCGGCGCCTCCGGCGTGGTGCCAGGGGCCGTGCGCGTCGGCCGCGCCGACCAGCACGATCGCCCAGAACAGCACCACGACCACGAGGCCGCCGGTGAACACCACGGTCGGAAAGCCGAGAACGACTCCGGTGAACTCCCCCATGTCCCCGTTCGCCTCCCCCGTCTCGCCGCGGTCCGACCGCCGCAGTGATCGTGGCAGGAGGAGGCGCCGCGCGGCATTGCCGCTTCCCGGCAGACTTCACCGGGCGATCACGTCCGGAACGTACCGGAACCGAACGCGAACGGCCGCCGTCCGCGCGGTTCAGCGCGGACGGCGGCCGTGGGTGCGACCTGCGCGGGGGCCGGGGCGGGCCCGGCGAGGGTCAGGACTGGGCGAGGCCCGCCTCGATCTCCAGGGCGATCTTGATCTTGTCGCTGACCGCGGCACCGGCGGCGCCGCCGGTCACGCCGAAGTCGCCGCGGCTGATCTCGGTGGCGGCGGAGAAGCCGGCGACCGGGTTGCCGTCGAAGCCCTTGCCGAAGCCGTTGAGCTCCAGGGTCAGCGTCACGGCCTTGGTCACGCCGTGCAGCGTCAGCTCGCCGTCGACCTCGAACAGCTCGGAGGTCTGCGGGCGGATCGCGGTGGAGGTGAAGCTCATCTCCGGGTACTTCTCGACGTCCAGGAAGTCCTCGCCGCGCACGTGCGCGTCACGGGTCTCGTTGTTCGTGGAGACGGAGCTGGTCTTGATCACCGCGTTGACCGACGACTGCAGCGGGTCCTCGGCGGTGACGATGGTGCCCTCGAAGGTGGCGAAGTGGCCACGGACCTTCGAGACACCGAGGTGGCGGACGTAGAAGGACACATCGGAGTGCACCGTGTCGATGGTCCACGTACCGGCGACGTAGCCGTCGATCACTGCGGTGTCTGCGCTCATGGCGGGAAACTCCTTGGACGGAACCGTCAAAGTGGAGGGTGGTTGAGAACTCAGTAACTGTACCGCGCTGGTGTTGAGAGTTCAACCACCCTATACTGAACATATGGACGATGTGCGCTGGCTGAGCGCGGACGAGCAGGAGATCTGGCGGGCCTACCTGTCCGCCAGTGTGTCCCTCGCCGCGCACGTGGACCGGCAGATGCGGCAGCACGCCGGGATGCCGATGGCGTACTACGAGATCCTGGTACGCCTCTCGGAAGCCCCGCACCGCCGCCTCCGTATGAGTGAACTCGCGGACGCGTCGCTGTCTTCCCGCAGCCGCCTGTCGCACGCGGTCGCCGCGCTGGAGCGCAACGGGTGGGTCGAGCGGCGTCCCGCGGACGGCGACCGGCGCGGATGGGTGTGCTCGCTGACGGACGAGGGCTTCGCGGCGCTGGCCGCCGCGGCTCCCGGGCACGTCACGACGGTCCGCGAGCACCTTTTCGACGTGCTCACGCCCGAGCAGCTCCGGACGCTGCGGGAGATCGGGCTGGCGATCAGCGCGGGGCTCAAGCCCGCGTGCGACGCCGCCCGCGCGGAGGACGCGCAGGACACGCAGGACGCGGAGGACACGCAGGACCCCTGCGACGAGTGAGCCCCGCTGGGCGGGTGAGCCCCGCTATCCGCTGCCCGGCCAGTCCAGGAGGCGGGCGCCGAGCGCGGCGGTCTCCAGGGTGTAGCGCTGGAGGGGGTCGACGGGGTCAAAGCCGGTGAGGTCGGCGATGCGCTCCAGCCGGTAGGCCAGGGCGCGCACGCTCAGGTCGAGGCGGCGGGCGGCCTCGGCGTTGACGTGGCCGGAGGCGGCGTAGGCGGAGATCGTCTCCAGCAGCGGCCCGGGGCCGCCGCGGGCGTGCTCCAGCGGGCCCAGCACCGAGTGGACCAGGTCCGTCATCGCCGCCCTGTCCCGCATCAGGACCGGGAAGACCAGCAGGTCGGCGGCGCGCAGGACGCGCCCGTCCAGGGCGAGCCGGTCGCCGAGGTCCAGCGCGCTGAGCGCCTCCTCGTACGAGCGCACGACACCCGGCGCGCCGCTGTGCGCCCGGCTCACCGCGACCCGGCCGCCCCGCGGCGGACCGCCCCGCTCCCCCGCAGCCGCCGGCCCGGCGTCCGCGGTGGCCAGCTTCAGGAAGACCTCCAGGACCGGCGCCTGCCCGGCCGGCACGACGCACACCAGCCGGCCGTCCTTGGGCGCGATGAGCGCGTCGTGGTCGCCGAACCGCCCGGTCAGCTCGCGCTCGACCCGGCGCAGCAGCGGGTGCGCCTCGTCGTACGTCTCCCCCGGCGGCGGCGCCGCCACGACCACGACATGGCGTTCGGCCAGCCGCAACCCGAAGCCCTCGGCCTGCTCGGCGATACGGCCCGGGTCGCTGCGACCGTAGAGCAGGTCGTCGACGAAGGCCCGGCGGGCCGCCTCCGCCCGGCGTACCGCGTGCCGCTGCGCGCGGGTGTGGCCCTCGGCGAGCGCCGCCACCCCCGCCTCCAGCGCCGCCAGCACCGCGGCTCCGGTACGGCGCAGGTCGGCGGCGTCGCGGGCGCCGGCCACGCCCGGCAGGTGCAGCCATGCGCGGCGGGCGGCGGACAGGTGCCCGGCGGTCAGCTCGCGCAGGCCGATCCCGGCGTCGGCGGCCTGCTCGCCCAGCGCGCGGCGGCTCTCCCGCTCGGCGCGGGTGAGGGCGCGGCCGGTCATGGAGATGTCGGCGAGGGATTCGGGGAAGCCGGCGAGGAATTCCGCGGGGACGGCGTGGGCGTGCGCCGCCGGCCCGTGCGCCGCTGCCCCCTGCGTCCCCGGCCCGTGCGGTTGCGCGTGCGCGCCGGCGCCCGTCGGCGTACCCGTGCCCGTGCCCGTAGTCACGTCCCCACCCCTGGTCGTGCCGGCGCCTGCAATTCCGTAAGCCGGACGCCATGAACGTATCAAAACTGCCGGATCCCGGAAACGTCTCACCCCGGGGGCGCGGGGGTGCTCGGGGGTTTTCGGGGGGTACGGGCCGTTTTCGGGCAGCACGAAACCCCGGGCGGGCGGGCCGTCCGGGGTCTCGGGGCGCTCTGGGGGCTGTCTCGTGGCCCCTCGGGGGCTCCGGTTACTTCGCCGTGGTGGTGGCCTGCTGGGCGGTCGGGGCGGCCTCCTGGGCGGTCACGACCTCACTGGGGGTGAGGGCGTCCGGCGCCGGGGTCGGCGTGGAGGCCGGCGCGGCGCTCGCGGCACCCGCGTCGTCCGTCTTCATCGCCTTCGCCTCCGACTTCAGGATGCGCATCGACTTCCCCAGGCCGCGGGCGGCCTCCGGAAGCTTCTTGGAACCGAACAGCACGATGACGACGATCGCCACCACGATCAGGTGCCACGGCTCCAGCCCGTTTCGCAACATGGGATCCTCGTTTCACTCAGGGCCGACTGCTTCTTCTTACGTCGAACGCCTCGACTTCGCATTGTCACCCGGAACCGGCCGACGGCGGCACCCGGGTACTCAAAGCATGCGCAAAAAGCGCGTGAACGGGAAGACCCTCCAGGTCTGGCGCCTGGCGGCACGATGTGCCAGCGTACGGCCGCGCGGCTACTTGGCGTACGGCTTCGGCTGCTCCAGGGCCGCGAGCAGCGGCTTCCAGGCGGCGGCCCTGGCCACGGCGGTCAGCTGCGCGGTGTCCAGCGGCGGGTTGGTGCGGGTGATGGGGGTGTCCTTCTCGGAGGGCGCGTTGTATTCACTGACGGTGACCGAGTGGCCGTCCGGCGTGACGAATTGCGCGAGCCACTCCTTGACGTTGCCCTTGTGGTCGGGGTACTCGAAGCCCTTGTAGACGAAGAGGGTGCCGCCGCCCACGTGGGTGAGCTTGCAGGAGGTGCCCGGGCCGCCGCTGCCGGCCGTCGGGCAGCTCGGCAGCGTGCCCTGGGACTCGATGATCGCCGAGACCGAGGCGAGGCCGTGGCCGTCGTTCACGACGATCGCGGCGGTGGCGTAGTCGGGGCCCTGGCCGGTGTAGTCGACCTTGGTCGTCCTGGTGCCCTTGGGGAGCAGGGTGCTCAGGACGGTGCTGATTTGTTTGCCGGTCACGGGGGCGGTGTGGGGGGGCGGGGTGGTCGCCGGGGCGGGCGCGGTGGTGGTCTGGGCGGGGGCGGGGGTCTGGGCGGTGGTGGTCGCCGGGGCGGGGGCGGCGGCCGGGCCGGCGCGGTGGGCTGGGCTTCCGGCGGTGCCGGCGAGCACGCCGCCGGCGGCGACGGCGGCGAGGGTGGCGGCGCCGGCCGCGACGACGGCCGTACGGCGGCGGCGCAGCTTGCGGCCGGTGCGGTGGCCGGCGGCGACGAGGCGCTGCGGGTCTTCGGGGTGGAAGGTCTCGGCGGTGGCGTGCAGGGCGTTGCCGAGCTCGTCGTCGAAGTGCGCGGGCATGCGGGATCCTCACGTGGTGTGCGGGTCGGTGGGGTCGGGGCCACTCCGGGGGGTACCTCCTCGGACTGCGCACATCGACCTTCGGGCGGATCCGGCGCCCGGCCGTCGTGCGCAGTCCTGCGGGGGCACCCCCCGGATCGGCCCCTCGGGCGGTACGTCGGCGACCTTCCGCCGGTGGGGTTCGGGGGGTGGCTTTCCGGCGGTGGCCTTTGCCGGTGGCTTTCTGCCGGTGGGGGCGGGGGTGGGTGGGGGATCGGGCCCTCCCCACGCCGGTGGCTTTCGGGCGATGGCTTTCTGCCGGTGACTCTCCGCCGTGGCTGTTGTCGATGGTTTTCTGCCGGGGATGGGTCAGTGGGGGGTGAGGTCGGGGAGGGTGTCGCCGAGTTCGGTGCGGAGGTGGTTGAGGGCGCGGGTGCAGCGGGTGCGGAGGGCGGCGGGGGTGGTGTCGAGGGCGGCGGCGGATTCCTCGATGCTGCGGTCCTCCCAGTAGCGCAGCACCAGGACCGCCCGGTCCTTCGGGGTGAGCCGGGACAGGGCGGTGAGGAGGGTGACGCGCAGCGTCGTGTCGCCGGTGGGGCCGGCCGGGCGGTCCGGGGGGTCGGCGATGGGGCGCTCGGTGCTGCTGCGGCGGCGCTGGTGGGTCAGGAACGCCCGGACGAGTACGGTCTGGGCGTAGGCGGCGGGGTTGCCGAGCCGGGCGGACCGGCCCCAGGCCAGGTACATCCGGCCGAGGGTGTCCTGGACCAGGTCCTCGGCCAGGTGGGTGTCCCCGCCGGTGAGCAGGCACGCCGAACGGTAGAGGGGGCCGGTACGGGCCCGGGCGAATTCTAAGTACGCCTGCGTCTGTGCTGTACGCACGGCCTGCGGCTCCCTCCCGACGACGTGCTCTCACTTCATTGACGCGTCAGGAGGCCCGGGGTGTTACACCCCGGGCACCGTGAAACTTCGCTTGGCCCCCCGGGCTATTCGTCGCGCTCGAAGTCCGCTTCCCAGACCTCCTTGTCCAGCGCGCGCTGGGCGGCGTAGTAGAGGTCGTGGACGAACCCCTCCGCCCGGTCGGGCGGCAGCGTGGGCGCCTCGCCGACCAGGCGCTGCGTCCAGTCGGCGATATGCGCCTCGGAGCCCTCACCGGGGGCCGGGCGGCGGGTCCGCGCGCCGGCCCCGCGTCGAGGGCGCGGGCCGGGCCCCCGCTCGTCCTCGGCCACCTCGCGGCGGTCGGTCGCGGTACGCGCCTGGAGGCGGTCGTCGTCGGGCCGCTCGGGCATACCGCGGCTGTGGCCGGTGTCCGGGTTCCCCTCGACCGCGCGGTTGGACTTGTGGTGGTGCGCCATGGCTTCTCCTCTCGGGGACGGATGTCCGGCTCAGGAGGGCGTCAGCTGGTGATTCCGGCGCTTCTGGCCATTTTAGTCGATATGGCCCGCGCCCACTCGGTCGCAGTCGCCGCGGCCCGGGCGTAGCGTGAAACTACGAACGAACAGCCAGGACCAGGGCTTTCCTAGGCGAGGGAGCTGAAAGGACATGCGCAAGAACTCCCCGGTCAAGGGCCGGCACGGGCTGGCGGCACGCGGACAGGGCAAGCCGCTGTACTACCACACGCAGATCCCGCACGCGGAGCAGCAGCCCCAGGACCCCGCGCGCACCAAGCGCCGCCGGCCGCACGAACGCCGCCAGTCCGACGGCCACTGGACCCCCTGAGCCGGTCCCGACCCGGCGGGCGGGCCCCGCGGCCGGCCCCGGCCCCGTGCGCGGCCCGGACGCCGTCCGTACGCCGTCCGCCGGCGCGGGGCCCCCGCCCCCAGACCAGAATCCCGACCCCACACACACTCGCGCGCGTCGCGGAGGTGGCATGGTGCACACGTCCGACCTGACACCCGACATCCTGGCCGACCTGCGCAGGCCACGGCCGTATCCCGCGATCACGCTGGCGATGCCGACCGATCCGGACCGGCCCTTCGGCGACAAGGACCGCATCCTGCTGCGTGACCTGGTCGTGCAGGCCCGGCGGCAGTTGGCCGACGACCCCGACGTACCGCGGGACGCGCGGCTGGAGTTGCGCGACCACGTGCTGGACCCGGACGTCGTGGAGGACGCTGGGTTCCCGTTCCACCCCTCCGGCGCGCTGGTGGTGCACCTCGCGGCCGGAGAGCCGGTGCAGGTGTGGCAGTTGACGTCGCCGGCCGTAGAGCCGCGGGTGGAGTTCGCCACGGCGTTCCTGACGCGGTACGCGGTGGCCGCCGAGCAGCGCTCGCACCCGTATCTGGTGCTGGTCCTCGACCAGGAGATGTGCCGGCTGCACCTGGGCTCCGTCGAGGAGTTGACGGAGGTGACGCGGTACGGCTTCCCCGACCCGCCGCGCATCCCGTCGCCCGAGGACTCGTTGCCCGGGCCGATCCCGCACGCGCCGCCGTACGAAGGGCACGACGAGCGGGTCAAGCAGTATCTGCGCACCGTGGACCGGCGGTTGGCCGCCGCGCTGGACGAACTCCCGGCGCTGCCGCTGTTCGTGGTCGGCAGCGAGAAGGCGGTGTCCTTCTTCACGGCCCTGACGACCCGGCGCGACCGGATCGCCGGCGTGCTGCCGCTGACCGGCATGGACAAGGACCCGGCGCCCGATCTCGCCCGCCGACTGGCGCCGCTGCTGCGGGAGTTCCGCGAGCGGCAGGTGGCGCAGGCCATGGACGACCTGGGCGCGGCGCGCGGCGCGGGCCTGTACGCCGGCGGCCCGCCGGAGGTGTGGACCGCCGCGGCGGACAAGCGCATCGAGCTGCTGGTGGTGGAGGAGAGCCTCGCGGTGGCCGGCCGGATCGGCGGTGACGGGCGGCTGCTGGAGGTCGTCCCCTACCCGGAGCCGGTGACGCTGCCGGATCCGCGGCAGGACGCGCACCGGCCCGCCGACACGATGGACGTGGCGACGGACGTCGTGGAGCAGCTGGTGGAGAACGCCGTGGAGGCGGGCTCCCGGGTGCTGTTCGTGCCCGACGGCACCCTCGAAGCGGCCGGCGGCGTCGCGGCGGTACTGCGCTTCTGACGCTCACGGGCGGCTCGCGCATATGCCGGGCCGCCGTCCGGGGGGCGGGTGTACGTGCCACGATGGTGGGCATGCCGACGCCGCAGCCCGTCCTCAGCCCGCTGACCACCGCGTCCCACTTCCTCGTCGTCACCGTCGACCCCGGCGGCGACGCCGTCGTACGCGACCTCCTCGCGGACCTGTCCGGCCTGCAACGGGCCATCGGGTTCGGGCATCCGGCCGGCGAGCTGAGCGTCGTCGCGGCCATCGGCTCGGACGCCTGGGGCCGGTTGACGGACGCCCCGCGCCCCGCGGAGCTGCACCCCTTCCGGGAGTTGCGCGGCGCCCGGCACGTGGCGCCCTCGACGCCGGGCGACGTGCTCTTCCACATCCGGGCCACCCGCCAGGACCTGTGCTTCTCGCTGGCCACCGAGATCATGGCGCGGCTGCGCGGCTCGGTCACCGTCGCCGACGAGGTGCAGGGCTTCTCCTACCTCGACCAGCGCGACCTGCTGGGCTTCGTCGACGGCACCGAGAACCCGGTGGGCGAGCAGGCCGCCGACGCCGTGCTGATCGGCGTGGAGGACGCCGCCCACGCCGGCGGCTCGTACGTCATCGTGCAGAAGTACCTGCACGACCTCGACGCGTGGAACCGGCTGCCGGTGGAGGAGCAGGAACGGATCGTCGGCCGCCGCAAGCTCACCAACATCGAGACCGGCACGCCGGGTTCGCACGTCGAGCTCAACACCATCACCGACCCCGACGGCACCGAGCGCAAGATCCTGCGCGACAACATGCCCTTCGGCAACCCGGGCAGCGGCGAGTTCGGCACGTACTTCATCGGGTACGCGCGTACGCCCGCCGTGACCGAGGAGATGCTGCGGCACATGTTCCTCGGCGACGGCGACACCTCGCACGACCGGATACTGGACTTCTCCACCCCGGTGACGGGGACGCTGTTCTTCGCGCCCACCGGCGACTTCCTCGACGACCTGGGCGGGGACGAGAAGGACTCCTGAGTCCCCTGGGTCTTCTGGGGCTCCTGGGGCTCCTGGGGCTCCTGGATCTTCCGGGCCCTCCGGGTCCTCTGGGTCAGGACCGCCGGTCGGCCGGCTCGCCGGCCGGCTTGTCGACCGGGGTCGTCTGGTCGGGGCGCAGGCCCGGGGTGCCGCGCAGCAGGCTCGCGGTCGCCGCGAGCAGGCCCATCGCGGCGGCTGCGGCGAAGACGATGAGCAGGCCGTGGTGGAAGGGCCCGGAGATCAGGTGCGGGAAGAACTCCTTGCCGGTGAGCACCGCCCTGTTGTGCGCGGGCAGCGTCGGCAGCACCCCGCTCGGGCCGAGCAGCGTGTCGATGGGGTTGATGCCGAGGAAGGCCGAGAAGACCGTCGAGACCGGTGGCAGTGACGCCGCGTGCGCGGCCGTGGCCGCCGGGACGCCCTGCGACTGGAGCCCGGCCGACAGCGCGGACGGCAGCCGGTTGGCGAGCCCGACGATCAGCAGCGAGAAGAAGATGCCGATGGACAGCGACATGCCGCTGTTCTGGAAGGTCGAGCGCATCCCGGAGGCCGCGCCCCGGTGCGTGACCGGCACACTGCTCATGATCGCCGAGGTGTTGGGCGCGGAGAACATGCCCGAGCCCATGCCGTTGCACATGATGAGCAGCGCGAACGCCCAGTAGGGGAAGTCGATCGGGAGCAGCAGCAGCCCGATGAAGCTGAGGCTGAACAGCACGAGCCCGCCGGTGGTGAAGAAGCGCACCCCGTAGCGGTCGGACAGCCATCCGCACACCGGCCCCGCGATGAGGAAGCCCGCGGTGAGCGGGAGCAGGAAGATGCCGGCCCACAGCGGCGCGTCGGCGAAGTCGTAGCCGTGCAGGGGCAGCCAGATGCCCTGGAGCCAGATGATGAGCATGAACTGGAGCCCGCCGCGGGCCACCGAGGCGAGCAGCGAGGCGGCGTTGCCGGCGGCGAAGGCGCGGTTGCGGAAGAGCGCGAGGTGGAACATCGGCTGCTCCACGCGGGACTCGATGACGCAGAAGGCGACCAGCAGCACCGCCCCGCCGATGAGCCCGGCGAGCACCTTGGGGCTGGTCCAGCCCATGGTGTGGCCGGCGTAGGGCTGGATGCCGTACGTGATGGAGATCAGGATCGCGCCGAGCCCGGCGGCGAAGGTGAGGTTGCCCCACCAGTCGATACGGGAGTGGGTGCGGGCCGAGGTCTCGCGCAGCGAGCGGTAGGCCCAGATGGTGCCGACGATGCCGACGGGCAGGTTGACCCAGAAGACCGCGCGCCAGTCCCACGCGGACAGCAGGCCGCCCAGGATCAGGCCGATGAACTGCCCGGACAGCGCGGAGATCTGGTTGATGCCGAGCGCCATGCCGCGCTGCCGGGCCGGGAAGGCGTCGGTGATGATCGCGGCGGAGTTCGCCATGAGCATGGAGCCGCCGAGCGCCTGCACCACCCGCCAGGCGATCAGCCACATCGCGCCGGAGCCGCCGAGGAAGGGGTCGAAGGACAGCGCGACGGAGGCGAGGGTGAAGACGACGAAGCCGAGGTTGTACATCTTCACCCGGCCGACGATGTCGCCGAGCCGGCCCAGGGTCACCACGAGGACCGCGGTGACCAGCAGATACCCCATGATCATCCAGAGGAGGTAGCTGATGTTGCCGGGGGCGAAGGGGTCGAGGTGGATGCCGCGGAAGATCGCCGGCATGGAGATGATCACGATGGAGGAGTCCACCGTGGCCATGAACATCCCGAGGCTGGTGTTGGACAGCGCGACCCATTTGTAGCGGTCGGGGCGGTCGGGGCGGTCGGGGCGGTCGGCACGGTCGGGGCGGCGGTCGGCGTGGCGGTCGGGACGGCGGTCGGGGTGGCGGTCCGCTCCGCCGGGGCCGGCGGCGGGCTCAGACACGTCGGGTGATCCTCTCCAGCAGGGGGAGGGCTGCCGCGAGCACGGCCTGCTCCTCGGGGGTCAGCTCCTCGGTGATGGCGTGCGTCAGCCGGCGGGCCTTCTCCTGCCGGGCGCCGCGCAGGCCCTCGCGGCCGGCGTCGGAGAGCGCCACGACGATGCGCCGCCCGTCGTCGGGGTCGGGCTCGCGGGTGACCAGGCCGCGCTCGTACAGCCTGCTGACGATCGTGGCCATGGACTGCGGGCGTATGCCCTCGGCCGCCGCGAGCTCGGAGGCGGTGGCCGGGCCCTCGCGGTCGAGCCGGACGAGGGCGGAGGTCTGGGAGAGGGTGAGTTCGCCGTCGGGGCGGAACTGGCGCAGGCGGCGGACGAGGGGGCCGAGCGCGGCGCGCAGGTCGGCGGCGATGCGGGCGGGGGGTGCGGGGGGCGCTTGGCCGGGCGTATGGCCGGTGGGCCCCTCAGGGGCCGCAGGAGCCGCCGGCGCGGGGACCGCGGTCTCCCGGTGCTCCGGGTGCGCCGCGGGCTCTCCGTGCGCCTGGTGTTCGTCCGAGCTGCTGGCCGCCATAACCATCAGTATAAACTGATCAGTCCAGCCTTATGGTATAGCTGGCGCCATGACTGCTGAATCTGCCCCCACCCCCGCAGGTTTCCCCGACACCTCCCCCGGCTCGCTCTTCGCCACGACGACCGCCATCGCCGGTCACGAGGGCGACGAGATCGAGGCGTACCTGGCCCGCCCCGCGGGCAGCCGCAGCCGCGGCGGTGTCGTCGTCATCCACCACATGCCCGGGTACGACCGGGAGACCAAGGAGATGGTCCGGCACTTCGCCGAACTCGGTTACGACGCGATCTGCCCCAACCTCTACAGCCGCGAGGCCCCCGGCGCGTCCCCCGACGACGCGGCGGCCGTGGCCCGCGCGAACGGCGGCGTCCCGGACGACCGCCTGGTCGGCGATGTCGCCGGCGCCGCCGCGTATCTGCGCTCCCTGCCGTACGCCAACGGCAAGGTCGGCGTCATCGGCCACTGCTCCGGCGGGCGCCAGTCGGTGCTCGCGGCCTGCCGGCTGGACGACATCGACGCGGCCGTCGACTGCTACGGCGCCTTCGTCGTCGGCGAGGTGCCGCCGGGCCTGAACCTGAAGGTCACCAACCTGCTGCCGGACCTGCCGAACCTGTCCGCGCCGCTGCTCGGCCTGTTCGGCGACCAGGACCAGCACCCGAGCCCGGAGCAGGTCGCCGAGCTCGGCCGGCTGCTCACCGAGCACGGCAAGGACTTCGAGTTCCACACGTACGAGGGCGCCGGCCACGGCTTCTTCGCCCCCAACCGCCCCGCCTACAACGTCCCGGCGGCCAATGACGGCTGGGCCCGTATCGCCGCCTTCTACGGCAAGCACCTGGCGGCGGAGGGCTGAGCGGACATGTGCACGTACACGACGATCAAGGACGTCATCGACGGCAGCGCCAAGGGCGCGGGCGGTGAGTGGTTCCATGTCTCGGACATCACCGTCTACTTCGACCACCCCGTGCACGCGATGGCCGAGCACACGCTGAACATCGACTTCACCGACCCCAGCAGGGGGCCTTCGGCCCGGGTCGCGGTGGAGCTGACCGCCGACTCGGCGGTACGGCTGGTGGAGGCGATCCAGGCGGCGCTGGCGGCGGTGCCGGTGGAGATGCGGGTCTGAGCCCCGCTGCGGGCCGGGCCTTCACGGTCACCGGCTGAGCCCGTGCGGGCAAGGGACAGGGGCGCGGGGTGGAGAACCCCGCGCCCCTGCTCACGCGGCAGGCGTCAGCGCGCGTGGCGCTTGCGGCCTCCCAGCATGCCAAGCCCCATTGTGGCCAGCCCAAGCGCAATGGCCACACCACCCACAATCGCGTTGTTGACGATGGTGTGGGTGAAAGCGGCGTTGGGTCCGGCGATCGCCCACGGGGCGATGATCGTCCAGACACCGATGGCTATCGCCACCCAGCCGAGCCCGACCGTCCGCTCCAGCACCGAGCCGAAGCCCATCGCCAGCACGGCCAGTGCGATACCGGTGATCAGGTTGCTGACCCGCAGTCCGGCGAAGCCTTGGAAGTTCACCACCCAGGGCGAGATCGCCAGGTAGAGACCGGTCAACAGGCAGAGGCCCTCGATCAGCCCCGAGATCGGCTTCGCAGACGCCTCGGCGTAACGGCCGCGCAGTGCCATCAAGTCGGGATGGGTGTCTATCTGCGACGTCGAGTGAGTCGAATCGGTGGCCATTCCAGCCACCTCCTTCGCGTGAGCAGATTGCAGTTCGTTTCTGCCGACGGATGTCTCCGGGTCTCCGCCCCGAAGTGCCGCATCCTCACTCAGCGTAAGTCCGTCCGGTCCTGTCCGGCCACTTACGCAATACATATGTTCAGAATGTTTTGCCCCTTTCACCCACAGTACACACGGCGCAACACGCGGCACACGCCACGACGCGCGTAGTGCCAGCTCAGCCCCTTCCGCGCCCCTTCCGCGAGAGTGGGCCGCCTCCGCGTCGGCCTGCCCCGGCTGGGCGATCACCGGGACCCGGTTCCCGCCGACCGAGGCCGGCAGCATCATCGCGGGGCGGAACCGCACCGAACCGGCACTGCCCCGTCGCACGATCTGCTGCAGCTTCTGCCCCTCCTGGTCGCGGACCCCTGATGACGCCGAAGGCACAGCCACAGGCGTCCGCGTCCTGCGTGAGCGCACCATCCACGCCGCTGACGCTCCACGCGTGGTGCAGGGCCCGTGACTACCGATGCTTGCCCCCCTGCCGCCGCCCGCGCGGATCAGCGTCGGCCCAGGTCTCCGAGAACACGGTCGAGGAATTCACGACACGCTTCGTCCTCCGTTGCAAAAACCTTCTCGGAGCTGCGCCGGCCCCGCTCGGAATAATACACTGCCCAAGTTCCGCCCCGCGGTTCCAGACAGTATGCCTCGAAAGGCAGGCCACCATTCAACGAGTAGTCGTCGGGGCTGACGCCGGACGAAACGAGGATATTCTTCACTTCGGTGCGGTTCATCGGCTGACCTCCGTTAGATAGCCGCCCTTGATGAGGTCGGAGATGCTCTGATCGAACGTGTATTGCACCCCGCGACCCACAGCGCCGAACCAAGGCGCCACCACGGCGCGCTCCGTCGGTAGCGGCTTCGTGACCTGATACAGGTGGTAGGGCTTTTCGGCACTGGCCGGCGGGAGGCCGCGGGCATCGAAATCACCCATGGCGCCTCCTATGAATCCATAGAGGACCGCGAAGTTCAACGTTCCTCACGGATCTGGCACAGGACGCTGCCGTCGCAACCGAAGCTCATCCATTCAGATGGCTGCGTGTGATACTCCTCCGTCGCCGGCGTGGAAATCGCTGTCCGCCTCGGAGGGGCAATAGTGGAGACCCGTCGCGTAATAGCAGGTAGGCGCGGCCGGCGGATGCCAGTAGTTGTGGGGACGTGATGACCGTCGATCTCCCGCGTACCGTAGTTCACCACTTCGCCCTCCGGATCCGTGACCTCGAACGGCCCGTTCGGTCGGCCTGCCTCAGCCGATGGGTTCACAGGGTGGGCGTGAGCTTGGGGCGGTCGGGGGGCGGGAGCCAGTCGGTGGTGGGGTGGTAGGTGAGCCAGTGGTGGGTGTGGGCGGTGGTGGTGAAGGCGTGGAGGAGGGCGGGGAGGAGGGGGTGGGGGTGGGGGGTGGTGCGCCAGGTGAGGGACCAGGCGTAGAGGGGGGTGGGGGCGGTCAGGGGGAGGGAGCGCAGGCCCGTGGGGTCGGGGAGGGGGGCGTCGGCGGGGACGAGGGTGAAGCGCGTGGGGTCGGCGCGCAGGTGGCGGGTGAGGTGGTCGGTGCCGAGGTTGGGGCCGTCCTCGCGGCGGGTGATGCCGAACTCGTCGGCGAAGCGGCGCAGGAAGTCCAGCCGGGGCAGTTCCGCCGGGCACCACAGGGTGCTGTCGCGCAGATCGGTGGGCCGTACCTCGGCCGCCCCGGCGAGGGGGTGCTCGGCGCTGACGACCGCGTCGACCGGTTCGAGGCGGACCAGCCGTTGGGCCAGGCCCTGGTCGCGCCCGCCGGGCAGCGCGTGCACCCGCCCGAAGCCGGCGTCCACCGTGCCGGCCAGCAGCGCTTCGGCGACGGACTCCCAGTCCCGCCCCGGCCCCGGCTCCAGCGCGACCGTACCGCCCGCCTCCGCGGTGAACGCCGCCGCGGCCTGCGCGACGGTGCGCATCGGCGCGTAAAGGTGCCCCCAGACGTCGAGGCGTACCGCCCGCCGTACGCCGAGCGCCGCGCTGACCGCCCGCTCCCCCGCTGCCAGCGCCTCGCGTGCGGCCGGCTCGAAGCGCTCGCCGGCCGCGGTGAGCCGGGTGCCGGGCTCGCGGTCGAAGAGCCGGACGCCGAGCAGGGATTCGAGGCGGGCGACGCGTTTGGACAGCGCCTGCTGGCTGATGCCGAGCCGGGCGGCGGCGTGCCCGAAGTGCAGCGTCTCGGCGGTCGTGACGAACGCCCGGACCTGGGCGAGATCGAGGTCGAGGTCCATGAGGTGAGGGTAGCTGGCCTGGGGTGACAACGGCCGGTTGTCGGGGGGTGGGGGGCCGTTGTTGGCCGGGCGGGGGTGGCCGCGGGTGGGATGGGGTCAGTCGGCGCGGGGCGTACACCTCGCGCACACCGCCACGTAGTCGCGTAACCGCGCAGCCACGCAGTCACGCAGTCACGCAGTCACGCAGTCACGAAGCAGCCGCGCAGCCACGCAGCCGCGTAAGAGATCTTTGGGGGTCGCCGTCATGAAGGCGTTCATACCGACCGGGAACCCGGCGGAGCCGGTCGTGCTCGCGGACGTGCCGGAGCCGGTGCCGGGGCCGGGCGAGGCGCTGGTGAAGGTCGAGGCGTTCTCGGTGAACCGGGGCGAGACGTTCCGGCTGGAGGCGCCCGCGCCCGGTGACCGGCCCGGCAAGGACGTCGCCGGGCTGGTCGTGCAGCCGGCCGCCGACGGCAGCGGGCCGGGCGGGGCGACCCGGGTCGTGGGCCACCCGATGAGCGGCGGCTGGGCGGAGTTCGTCGCCGTGCCGACCACCGCGCTGGCCGTCCTGCCCGACGCGGTCCCCGCGGTCCAGGCCGCGGCGCTCCCGCTGGCCGGCCTCACCGCGCTGCGGCTGCTGCGGGCGGCCGGCCCCGTGGTGGGGCGGCGTCTGCTGCTGACGGGGGCCTCCGGCGGTGTCGGGCACTACGTGACGGAGCTTGCCGCTGCCGCCGGGGCGGAGGTCACGGCGGTGACGCGGGACGCCGAACGGGGCGCGCGGCTGCGGGAGTTGGGCGCGGTGGAGGTCGTGCACGACCCGGCGGAGGCACGCGGGCCGTACGACGTCGTCCTGGAGTCGACCGGCGGCAAGGCGCTGCCCGTAGCGCTGGCGCGGCTCGCGGGGCGCGGCACGCTCATCTGGTTCGGGCAGGCCAGCAGGACGCCGGTGACCCTCGACTTCTTCGACTTCTTCGCCGGCCCAGAATCGGCGACGATCCGCCACTTCCACTATCTCGACGCGGACTCTCCGCTCGACGCCGATCTCGCCGCCCTGGTCCGGCTCACCGCGCGGGGCCGGCTGCATCCGGAGATCGGGCGTACGGCGGACTGGGCGCACACCGCGTCCGTGCTGACGGATCTGCGCGACCGCCGCATCCGCGGCAAGGCGGTCCTGACCGTCGCCTGAGCATGTGCCATATCTCTTCATCTCTTCGTCAAGGAGCACCTCATGACCAGTACCGACCCGCGCACCGTCGTCGTCCGCTACGTGGAGGCCGTCCGCGACGGCGACGCCGCCGTGATCCGCGACAGCTTTGACCCCGACGCGACCTGGCACTACCCCGGCTCGCTCCCGACGTCGAAGGTCTGGCGGGGCCGCGACGCGATCGTCGACGACTTCCTGGGCGGCATGGGCACGGTGTTCGTCCCCGGCACGGTGCGGATCGAGCTCGTCGGCACGATCGCCGAGGGCGACCGGGTCGTCGCCGAGTGGACGTCGAAGGCCCGCACCGTCCACGGCGCCGACTACGACAACCGCTGCCTCGGCATCTTCACGGTGCGGGAGGGCCGCATCACCTCGGTGATCGAGTACGCGGACACGCACCACGTCGCGGCGACGCTGTTCGCGGAGCCCCAGGGGTAAACCGGGTGTGGGGCGGGCGGCGGGGCGCATAGGTTCGGCGGATGGTGACGAGTGAGGTCGAGGGGCAGCAGGGGCCGGTGCGGCTGAAGGGGGCGGGGTTCCACGGGCCGCTGGGGGAGGCGCGGGCCGGGCGGATCGTCGGGCGGTTGGCGGGGCGGCTCGGTGGGGGCGGGGTCGTGCTCGACATCGGGTGCGGGTGGGGGGAGTTGATGCTCCGGCTGCTGGAGGCCGCGCCTTCGGCCCGGGGGGTCGGGGTGGATCTCCACGCGGGGGATCTGGCGCGCGGGCGGGAGAACGCGCGGGCGCGGGGGCTGGCGGGGCGGGTGGAGTTCGTCGAGGGCGACGCCCGGGAGGGGGACCACGGGCGGGGGGACGTCGTTTTGTGCCTGGGGGCGAGTCAGGCGCTGGCGGACGATCTCGTGGGCGCGCTCGGGGCGTTGCGCGAGCGGGTGGCGCCGGGCGGCCGGGTGCTGCTCGGCGAGGGCTTCTGGGAACGGGAGCCCACCGCCGCGGAGTTGGCCGCGTCCTGGCCGGGGGCGTCCGCCGCCGACCATACGGACCTCGCCACCCTGGTGGACACCGCCGTCGCCGCCGGCTTCCGCGTCCCGTGGGTCGAGACCGCGGACCGCGCGGAGTGGGACGACTTCGAGTCCGGCTACCTCGCCGCCCAGGAGGACTGGCTCGCCGCCCACCCCACGCATGCGCTGGCCGCGCAAACCCGCGAGCACGTCGACACGCACCGCTCCCGCTGGCTACGCGGCTACCGCGGCGTCCTCGGCATCGCGTACTTGACGCTGGCGCCGGTGGGGTGAGGTGCGCTGCCGGGGGCTGGGTTGAGGCGGTGGGCGCGGTACCGCCGGCCGGCGGGGTGCGGGCGGCCTGGTGGGTGCCGTGGGGCGGGGCTTCGGGCGGATGGGGGTGTGCGCGGGGGAGGTTGAGTACGGGTACTCATGCCCGCCGCGGCAGCGGCTTCGCACACTCGGCTCATGGATACGCAGAGCTGTCCCGATTGCGGGGCCTACCTCGGGGCCGGCGGGCGGTTCGCCGGCGGGGACGGGTCCGAGGTGTGCCCGGCGTGCAGGTTGCCGTTGGAGGCGGAGGCGTTGCGGGAACTCGCCTCGCTCGCCGCGCAGTTGAGGGCGCTCACGGAGCAGCAGGCCGGGCTCGTGGCGCGGCGGGCCGCGGTGCTCGGCGGGTTGCGGGCACGGCGGGCGACGGCTCTCGCGTACGGGGACGCCGGGGGGTGGAGCCCCAGGGGCGCCAGCCCCCGGGGGTGGGGCGCCGCGGGCCCGGGGCCGGCGTGGGGGGCCAGGGGCAGTAGCTGGGGCGCGGGGCCGGCGTGGGGCGCCGGCGGCGGGGCGGGAAGTAAGCGGGCACCCGGCGACGTTGGGGCGCGGTCCGCGCAGAATGTGCTGCTCACGCTGGGCGGGCTGCTCCTCGTCCTCGCCGGCATGGTCTTCGTCCTCGTCAACTGGGGCCGCCTCGGCATCGGCGGCCGGGCCGCCGTCCTCGGCGGGATCACGCTCGCCGGGCTGGCGGCGCCATGGCCCCTGCGCCGGCGGGGACTTGACGCCACCGCCGAGACCGCTTCCTGCGTGGGCCTCGCGCTCGTGCTGCTCGACGCGTACGCCGCCCGGGCGGCCGGGCTGGCCGGGCTCGACGGCATCGGCGGCATCGGCGGCATCGGCGGGTACGGCTACTGGGCCGCGGTGACGGCGCTCACCGCGGCAGGCGCCGCCTGGTACGGGCGGGTCAGCCGCTCGGTCCTGGTCCCGTACGCGGCGCTGCTGCTGCTCCAGCTCCCGGCCCCGCTCGCCGCAGGCGCCCTGCACGTGCACGCCACGGGCTTCGCGTACGCGCTGCTGGTCACGGCGTGCCTCGACGCCGCGATGGCGGCCCGGCCGGCGGTACGGCACGCCGCGGGTGCCGCGGCGGCGACCTGCACGGCGGGCGCGGCGCTGGTCGCGGCGGCGGTGGCGTACTCCGCCGACGGCTACGGCCCCGCCCTGCGCGGCTGCGCGCCCCTCGTGCTGGCCGCCTGCCTGGGCCTCGGGGCGGCCCGGCTCACCGCCCTGACGCCCACCACCCGCTGGTCCTGCGCCGCGCCGGCCGGCCTCGCCCTGACGGCGGCGGGTGCGGCGCCGCTGCTGCTTGCCCTGCCGTCGGGTTGGTCGCCGCTGGGCGAGGCCGCGCCCGCGGCGCTGCTGGCGGGCGTGGCCCTGGCGTGGCCGGGCACCACGTGGTGGCCGGGCGAGCTCCCGGACCGCGGGGGGAGCTCGAAAGGCGGCCCCGGCCGGCCCGAACGACCCCTGGTCGGTGGCCTGTTGGCCGCCGCCGCGTTCGTCCTGGGCCTGACCGGCGTCGAGGTCCTGCCCCTCTTCCTGCGCGCGGTCGCCGAACCCCTGCGCGGGGCCCGGGACTTCCCCGCCGGGTGGCATGTGGCCGGTGTCGTCCCGGTCGTCGCCGCCCTGCTCGCGGTGGTGACCGCCGCAGCCGCCGTACGCCTCCGGTCGGCACCAATGTCCCTGTGGCTCACGGCAGTTGCGTGCGCCCTCGCGGCGGCGCTGATGCTGCCGGTCGCGGTCGGCGGTCCCTACCCGGCGGCGGTCGCGCTGCCGACGACCCTCGCGGTGTGCGCGGCGGCCGTGCTCGTACGGCAGGGCCCATGGCCGACCGGGGCGATCACAGCTCCATGGCGACCGGCCGGGCGTCCGGCACCGCCCGCGGCCCCCCAGCCGACCGGGGCGGCCACAGCTCCGTGGCAACCGGCCGCCGCGGACCGCCCCACCTCGCCCGCACCCCGCCCCGCGGCCCCCGGCGCAACCCTGCGCGCGACCGCCGTGTGCACCCTCCTCACCGCCGGCCCCGTCGCCCTCGCGTGGGCGCAGCCACGGGACGCCGCCGCGCTCGCGGTGTGGGGCGTCGCCGCCGTGCTCGCCGGTGGGCTCGCCGCCCGGGGGTGGTTCACGGCGGCGGCGCAGGGCTTCGCCGTCGTGGCGCTCGGCGTGGAGGCCGTACGCGCCGGGGAGGCGGCCGGCTGGCCCGCGTACGTGACCGGGTTCGTCGTGCTGGGCGTCGCCGCCGGCACCGTACCGGTCGCGGCGGCGCTGAAGGCCGGGGCCGTCGAGTACCCGGGGTACGCGCTCGGCGCGCTGGGCGTCCTCATGACCGCCGCCCACCCGCGGGAGTTGAGCCTCGCGCTGGCGCTCGCGGGCGCGCTGGCCGCCGGGGTGGCGCTGCGCGCGGACCGGCGGCGGGCCGGGGCGGCGGGGGCGGCGGTCCTGCTGGAGGCGAGCGTGTGGGTGCGGCTGGCGCTCGCCGGCGTGCACGCGCCGGAGCCGTACACGCTCGGCGTCTCGGCCGTCCTGCTCGCGCTCGGGTTCGTGCGGCGGCGCCGCGACCCCGCGGTGAGCTCGTGGGCGGCATACGGGCCGGGGCTCGGCTCGACGCTGGTGCCGAGCCTCTTCGCGGCCTGGGCGGACGCCCATTGGCAGCGCCCGCTCCTCCTGGGCCTCGGCGCGCTCGCCGTCACGCTGCTGGGCGCCAAGTACCGCCTGAGCGCGCCCTTGTTGACGGGCGGCGCCGTCCTCCTCGGGGACGCCGGGCACGAACTCGCCCCCACCGTCGTCCAGTCGCTCGGCCTGCTCCCGCACTGGGTGCCGGTCGCGGTGGCGGGCGCGCTGCTGGTGTACGTGGGCGCGACGTACGAGCGCCGCCTGGTCGCGGCCCGCCGGCTGCGCCACACCTTCCGCTCCCTGACCTGAAGCACCGCGCAAGACCGGGACCGGGACCGGAGCCAGGACCAGGACCGGGACCAGGACCAGAACCGGGCAGGAACTTCCGCCGGGCTCCGTAAGTTTGACCACCAAAGCATTTCCCGAGCCCCGGCTATTTCCCGGCAGTCGGTACCACGAACGGCGGAAGTACCCACGTGCATCAGCAGAAGAACGGAACTCCTGACCCCGCAACGCCGATTACCGCGTTATCGGGCCCCGCCCCCGGCCAGGCGTTCCTCGCCCCGCCGAATTCCGAGAGCATCCGCACCGCCGGGACCGCCGTGGCGTATTACGCCCTGGTCCGCCTCACCGGTGTGCTCGTCCTCACCGCCTGGTCCGCCGCCGCCGGCAAGAGCGCGCGGACGCTGCTCAACGCCCGCTGGGATTCGCTCTGGTACGTGCGCGTCGTCGACCAGGGCTACGGCTTTGTCCTGACCGCGCCGGACGGCCGCCGGCTGTCCGACATGGCGTTCTTCCCGCTCCTGCCGTGGCTGGAGCGGGCGGTCTCCTGGCTGACCGGGCTGTCGGAGCCGGACGCCGGGCTCGCGGTCTCCGCGCTCGCCTCGCTGGCCGCCGCGGCCGGCATCTTCGCCGTCGTACGGCTCTTCGGGGGCGAGGGCGCCGCGACCGCCACGGTCGTGCTGTGGGCCGCGCTGCCGGTCGGCATCGTGCAGTCGATGGCGTACAGCGAGTCGCTGTTCGTGGCGGCGGCCTCCTGGTCGCTGTACTGCGCGCTCACCGGCCGCTGGATCGGCGCGGGCCTGCTGGCGTCAACTGCCGGGCTCACCCGGCCGATCGGCCTGGCGGTGGTGTGCGCGGTGCTGGTCGCGGCGGGGTCGGCGGCCCGCCGGAAGGGCGGACCGGACCTGCGGATCGCCGCGGGCGCGCTGCTCGCGCCGCTGGGTGCGGCGGGGTACGTGCTGTGGGTGGGGGCGCGGCGCGGCAGCCTGCTGGGCTACCTGGACGTCCAGCGGGGCTGGGGCAACGGCTTCGACGGCGGCGCCGCGTTCGCCCGCTTCCTCGGGCGGCTCACCGCGCATCCGCCCTACGTGGGCGGGCCGTTGCTGGCCGCGGGGATCGGGGTGCTGCTGTGGGGGTACGCCCGCGGGTTCCGGGAGCGGTATCCGCTGTCGGTGCAGGTCTATTCGGGGGTCGTGATCCTGCTGGCGCTGTGCTCGTCGAGCTATTTCGGCTCCAAGCCGCGCCTGTTGATGCCGGCGTTCACCGTACTGGTGCCGGTCGCCGCCTGGTTGGCGCGCCGGCCGGTACGGCTGCGGGTCGCGATGCTCACCGTCCTGGCGCTCGGCTCCGCCGTCTACGGGGCTTTCTGGCTCAACGGTTCGGGGCCGCCGTGAGGCCGCGGGCGGCACGCAGGGCGAGGGCGGCGAGGGCTTCCGGGGCGCCGGCCTGGTCGCGGACGCCGGGGAAGGCGTTGACGTCGACGACGACCGGGCCCGCGGGGGTGGCGAGGACGTCGACGCCGTAGACGTCGAGGCCGAAGACCTCACCGGTCCGGCGGACGAGGTCGCGCCAGGCGTCGGGGATGTCGACGGACCCCGTGAACGTACCTGCCGACGCGGCCAGTTCGGAGCGGCGCAGGGCGGCGAAGACCTGCGGGCCGATGACCCACAGCTTGTGGTCCCAGCCGTCGTTCGGCACGAAGTCCTGCGCGACGTACGGCCCGGGCGGTGCGCTCGCGGCGAACTCCCGTACGGCGGCGGGCCCGTCGAGCCGTACGACCACATCCCCCTTGGCGCTGCGCCGGCTCTTGACGACGACCGGCCCGGCCGCCATCTCGCCCTCCCCCGCGGCGAGTTCGGCGGCGGAGGCGTAGCTGCGGGTGGGCACGAAGGGCAGCCCGGCGCGGCGGGCGTCGGCGGCCATGGCCGTACGGTCCTGGCAACGGGCCGTCGCGGCGGCGGAGTTGAGCACCGCGGCGCCCGCGGCTTCGAGTGCGCGGGCCAGCCGTATCGCCTGCGGGGTGCGGGACTTGAGCAGATAGACCGCCGCCGGCTCCCCGGCGGGCAGCCCGGCGTCCGGTGCCAGGGTCTCCACGACCGCCTGGCCCGAGCCGGTGAGCAGCGCGGTGGTCGCCGCCAGCAGCGGGTGCCCGGGGTCCGGCGTGATGAGCCCGACCCGCGGTCGGCCGGCGCTCACGGCACCGCCACCGCGGCGGCGGGCGCGGCGGGCGGTGGCGCGCACCAGGCGGGGGCCGGGCGGTGGGTGCGGGCCAGGTCGAGGACGGCGGCGGCGACCCGGGACGCCGCGTCCGGCACCTGGCGGAAGCTCGGGAAGTCGTTGACGTCCACGACGACCGGGCCGTCCGGCGTGAGCAGCACGTCCAGGCCGTACAGGTCCAGCCCGTAGACCGCGCCGACCTGCGCGGCGACCGCCGCGACCTCCTGCGACAGCGGCACCCGGCGCTCGGGGTGCCGGTGGTCGGGGTGCAGCGGGGAGCGGCGCTCGGTGGCGTAGAAGTCGCCGACGACGCAGTAGACCTTGATATCCACGCCGGGGTTGGGCACGTACGGCTGGGCGATCAGCAGCCCCTCGCCGCGCAGTTCCGGCATGAGCGCGGCGAGCCGGTCGGGCGCGGGGAGCAGGTGGACCGCGCGGCCCGAGCTGCCGTTGGCCGGCTTGACGACCAGCGGATACTCCGACTCCGGTATTTCGGTGAGGAGTTCGGGCGTCGCGGCGGCGTAGGTCGGCGGGATCGGCAGTCCGCGGCTGCGGCCGATCGCGGCGGCGAGCGCCTTGTCCCGTACACCGCGGATGGCGCGGGCGTCGTTGACGGTGACCAGGCCCGCGCCGGCGGCGGCCTCCAGCAGGGTGAGCCCGGGGCCGCCGGAGACGGTCTTGAGCACCCATGCGTCATGGCTGCCGGCGGTGACGAGGTCGGTCATCCGCAGCAGCGAGCCGCCGGGCCGCAGCACGTCCACCTGGTGTCCCCACGCGTCGAGTTGACGGATCACCTCGACCGGCATGCCGTCGTAGCGGTAGTTCTCCTCGACCAGAAAGCAGAGCTTCATGCACCCTTCCCCCCAACCTCCCCGTCCATCCCCGGCGGTGAAAGGCGGTGACCGGCGGAGCGTGAAGGTCACAGGATGCCACGCGGCCCCGTCACACCGGGCCGTCGGCCCCAACTCCCTTACGCTCTGGGCCCGTTGACGTGCGGGGGCCGGGCCCTGCGGTGCGTGGGGGCCCGGCTCAGGCGGGGGGGTCAGCGCGTGTGGTGGCCCAGCGGGTCGCGCTGCTCGTGCGTGATGCCGTCGACGGCCGTGGACTCGCTCAGCGCCTCCCACTTCTCGTCCGACTCCAGCAGCGCGCGGCCGGCCGCCGTGCCGTACTGGTACGCGTCGGGTCCGGCCAGCAGCCGCAGCGGCGGCTCGTCGAGCGCGACGACGTCGAGGACCAGCCGGGCGACCTTCACGGGGTCGCTCGCGGCGGTGTTCTGCGGGGAGCGCATCCGGCCCATCAGGCCCACGGTCTCCTCGTACTCCGGCCGCACGTCGTCGATCCGCATCGAGGAGCCGGCCCACTCCGTGCTCATGCCGCCGGGCTCGATGACGGTCACCTTGATGCCGAGCGGTGCGACCTCGGTGGCGAGCACGGAGGAGAAGCCGCCGACCGCCCACTTCGACGACTGGTACGCGCCCAGGCCCGGGGTGGCGAGCCGGCCGCCGACCGAGGAGATCTGCACGATGTGGCCGGAGCGCTGCTCGCGCAGCACCGGCAGCGCGGCCCGGGTGAGCCGGACGACGCCGTAGAAGTTGGTCTCGACCTGGGCGCGGAAGTCCTCGAAGCCGACGTCCTCGATCGAGCCGACGTTCGCGTACCCGGCGTTGTTGACCAGGACGTCGAGCCGCCCGAAGCGGTCCACGGCGGTACGCACGGCGTTGCGGGCGGCGGCGTCGTCGGTGACGTCCAGCTCGACGACGGCCAGCCGGTCGCCGTACCGCCCGGCGAGGTCATCCAGCGCGCCGGCCTTGCGTACACCGGCGACGACCTGGTGGCCGGCTTCCAGCGCGGCCGTCACGACCTCCCGGCCGAGCCCGCGCGACGCACCGCTGACCAGGAAGACGGCGGGGGTGGTGCGGGGGGTGGGGGTTTTCTGGGGGGTGGTGGACATGGGGTCCTCCGGGGCGAGGCTTTCTTACTAACCGGTTGATTAGCAACTGCTTCCATGGAACTGCGCGGCGGGGCCATTGTCAACTGGCCGGTTAGTTGACTGGCGTGGCGGTGCGCTCGGGGACGTCAGCGGATGTGTTTGACCTGCGGGTACGGGGCCCAGCCCGGGGTGCCGGTGTGGACGAAGGACGCCCAGGCGGACTGCACCTCGGCGGTGAGGCGGCGCAGGTCCTCCGGCGCGGCGCCGACGAGCATGGGCGCGGCGGCCCAGGCGCCCTCGCGTGCCGCGTCGCCCTCCCCGCCGCCGGGGGCGTCCCCGCCGGCGCCGAAGACGAAGGGCAGCTCGATGCAGTGGCAGGCACCGAGCGGGCTGCCCTGCGGGGCCCAGTCGAAGCGGTACGCATACGCGTCGGCGGCCCGGGCGGCGAGCTGCCCGCTCGGCTCCGCGAACCGCTCCTCGGTGACCTCCGCGAGCACGCCGTCCGGCTCGTCCGGGAAGAAGGCCCGCGCCTCCTCCCGGGCGGTCCCGATGAGCAGCGGCACATCGGCCCGCGCGGTACGCAGCAGGTCCGCGGGCAGCCCCTCCGCCGCGACGAGCTGCAACGGCGGCGTGACGGACAGCGGCGCGGACCGCTCCCGCGAGAGCGCTTGCTGCGCATCCAGCAGCGTCGGGACGGCCACCGCCCGCAAACTCGCCACGAGCCCCCGCGCATCCGCCTCCGGCGCGGCCCCGGACTCCGCCGCCCGCGGCGTAAATGCCTCAGACGACCGCGGCGCCTCCCACCGGTGAGCCGGGGCGCCCCCGCCGTCCCACCGCGAGCCTGGCCCCGTCGGACCTCCATCCCGCCCCGGGCCGGGGGCAGCCGGGCCGGCGTCCCGCCCCCGGCCGGGGTCAACCGAGCCCGGGTCCGGCCGAGGAGCCGGGTTGGTCGGGCCGGCGTCCCGGCGCGAACCAGGAGTGGTCGGGTCGGCGTTCCGCCCCGACCCGGGGGCAGCCGGGCCCGGGTCCCGCCCCGGCCTGGAGGCGGTAGGTCCCGAATCCCGCTGGGGGGCTGCGGAGGTCGGGCCCGCATCTGGCCGCGGACCGGGGCCGGTCGAGCCCGGGTCGGGGCGGGGAGCCGGGGCGGTCGGGTCGGCGTCCCGCCCCGGGCCGGGGGCAGCCGGCCCCGCGTCCCGGCGCGGACCGGAGCCGGTCGAGTCGACGTGCCGCCCCGGGCCGGAGGCGGTCGGGCCCGGGGCTCGCCGGGGTCCGGGGGTGGTCGGGCCTGCGGCCTGGGATGCGCGGCGGTTGGCGGCCTCCGCGGGGTGGGCCATCTCCGCCGGGTCGACCGGCGGGGGCTGGGTGGGGCTCAGGCCCAGCAGCTCGGCCAGGCGGCGGGCGTTCGCGGTGGCCTCCGCCGGGGAGTGCGGGGCGACGCCGGCCGGGGTGCTTTCCAGCACCGCCTGGTGGAAGAGCCCGCGCCCGGCCGGGTGGGCGAGCAGGGCCAGCGCGGACAGCGCCCCGGCGGACTGACCGGCGAGAGTGACGCGGGCCGGGTCGCCGCCGAAGACCTCGATCGTGTCCCGCACCCAACGCAGCGCGGCGAGCTGATCGAGCAGCCCCGGGTTCGCCGGCCCGAAGCCGGGCCCGAGGTAGAGGTAACCGAACGCCCCCAGCCGGTAGTTGACGGTGACCACCACCATCCGCCCGCGCTCGGCGAGCAGCCCGCCGTCGTAGAAGCCCTCCCCGCCCGACCCGCTGGAAAAGCCCCCGCCATGCAGCCACACAAGCACCGGCAACAGCCCTTCGCCAGGACCGTCAGCCCCGCCGGGCCCACCCTCGGCCTCATCGCCGCCGGACCCGCCGTCCGCCTCGGCCCCGCCAGCACCGGACCCGCCCCCGACCCCGGGCCCAGCACCGCCAGGCCCACCGCTCGCCTCGCCCGCCCCGGCCCGCGCGCCGACCTCACCGCCCGACCCCGTGGCGACCCCGGCCCCAGTACCGCCGAGCCCAGCGCCCTCGCCGGGCCCACCGCCGGGCTCCCCGGCACCGGCGCCCGGGCCGACCTCAGCGCTCGCCTCGGCCCCGGCGGCATCGGCCGAGCTCCCCGCAGTGCTCGGGGTCCAGACATTCAGCGTCAAGCAGTCCTCGCTCTGGGGCAGGGCGTCGCTCGGGCCCATCACCGGGGTCAGGCGGGAGGGGGGTTGGGGGGCGGCGGGGCCGGCGTGGGTGGCGTCGCGGATGCCTTGCCAGGTGGGGGCGGGTTCGGGGGCGGCGAAGCGGGGGGCCGTGGCGTACGGGATGCCACGGAACGCCGTGACCTGGCCCTTCGCCCCCTCGGGCACTCCCCGTAGCGCACCGGCGGGCGTCGTCCGTACGAGGCGGTCGGCTGCGTTCACGGGTGGGGGACCTCCGGGTGTGGGGGGCGGGGGCGTCCGGGCCCTATTGTTCTGGCCTGGCGCCCGTCCCGCAGGGACCAGCGCGCCGCAGTCGCCCACCCAGAGTCATGCCCACCCCCATGTCAACTGGTCAGTTAGTTGATACCGTGGACGTATGAGCAAGGACGCCCCCGCCCGCGACGCGGAAGCCACCCGGCGCCGCCTCCTGGACGCGGCGACCGGCGAATTCGCCGCGTACGGCATCGCCGGCGCACGCGTCGACCGTATCGCCGCCGAGGCCCGCAGCAACAAGGCGCAGATCTACCACTACTTCGGCAGCAAGGACGGCCTGTTCGACGCCGTCTTCGACGACATGTGCCGGCAGACCGTCGACGCCGTGCCGATCGACCCCGCCGACCTGCCCGAATACGCCGGCCGGCTGCATGACTCTTACGTCGAGCGGCCCTGGGTGCAGCGCCTGGCGACCTGGTACCGCCTGGAGCGGGCGGGCAGCGGGGCGGTCGTGCCGATCGTCGTGGAGAGCACGCGGGCGAAGGTGCGGGCGGTCGCGGAGGCGCAGGAGCAGGGACTGCTGCCGACCCGCTTCTCCGCTGCCGAGCTGCTGGGCCTCGTCCTGCACCTGTCCGGCTTCTGGAGCGGGAACGTCCCCGAGTACGACGAGGTCGCCGGCCCCGCGTCGGCGGCGCGGCGCCGCCAGGTCGTCGTGGAGTCGGTGGCCGCGCTCCTCTCCTGACCGGCTGGCCCGTCCGGAACGCCTACGGCACAGCCGTGCACCTCGCCGCCATGAAGTTGACGTCGTAGCCGGCGTTGTGCGGGCTCGGGGCGCTGTGGTCGACGACCACGGTCTCGCCCGGCCGCATGTGGACGACCTTCCAGCCGTCGACGTACGTCTCGTCTGAGTGGATGGCGGTGGCGACGGAGTGCGTGACGACGGACGGCTGCGGGTCGGGCCCATGGGGGCCGCCGCCCATGTAGGTGAACGTGTCGGCGGGCGCCCCGGTGGGCCGGCACTCGTAGACGCCCCGCGGATCCTCCAGGACCATGACGCCCGCCGCACGCAGCTTGGCTTCCAGCGCCTCGATCTGGCCACGGCCGGCGACGGCGGCATTGGCCTGCTCATAGGTGATCGTCACGTCGCCGTCCTTCGCCACCTCCACGGCGTACGCGGGCGCGGCGCCGCTGCCGCCGGGCAGTACGGCCAGGGCGGTCCCGGTGACGGCGGCGGCCACCAGCCCGAGCCCGACCCGCCCTCCGGTCACCACCCGCCGCGCGGGCCGCGCGCGGTAGGCGTCGGCGGGCAGGTCCGCCGCGGGGCGCCCGGCCTCGTGTGCGAGCGCGTCCCAGAGCCGGTCCTCGAAGGTCATGTCGTTCATGCGGTGCTCCCGGAAAGGTCGATGCTGACGGCGGGGTCGGTGCGCTTGCCGGCGCCCGGACCGGCGGCGGAGGCCGGCACGGAGGCAGGGGTCGCCGCGAGCGCGGCCGGGGCGGCGGTGGCCGTAGCAGCGGCGGAGGCGGCGAGCCTGGCCCCGAGCGCGCCCGGGGCGGCGGCGTCGAGGGCGGGGACGGGCTCGCCGGCCGGGGGCTCCGCGGCCTTGCGCAGTGCGGCCCGCGCCCGGTGCAGCGTCACGCGGGCGGTCACGGAGCTGACGCCGAGGGCCCGCGCGGCCTCGGCGACCGTCAGCTCGTCCACCGCGACGAGTTCGAGCACCGCCCGCTGCCGGGCCGGCAGCCAGGACATCGCGGCGACCATCGTCCGCCCCGCGTTCTCCGCGACGATCCGGTCCTCGACCCGGCCGATGTCGTCCGGGCCGAGCAGCCGGCGCCCGGCGATCCGCGAGTTCAGCACGTCGGCCCGGTGCTTGCGCCGGTACTCCGCGGAGACGACGTGCCGGGCCACCCCGTAGAGCCAGGACCGCTCGTCGCGCGCGGCGGTTCGATACGCCTCGCCCGAGTCGACGACGGCGAGGAAGATGTCGGCGACGACATCGGCGACGGTGTGCGGGTCGTCGAAGCGGCGCCCGACGAAGCGCGTCACGTCCTCGACGTGCCGCCGGTAGAAGGCCTCCAGCTCCGCGAGATCCCCGACCCGTCCCTTCTCGCCCGGGGCATCCGCTTCCCCTGCCGACCCGCTCTCCGGGTCACCCCTTCTGCGTGCGGTGACGTTCACTTCCCGCCCCTCCCCTTCCGGCGCCGGGCCACTCCCCGCGCTCTCACTCTCTACGTGCGCGCCCGACCACAGAGCGTTACACACGCCGCACCGCGCCATGCCGCACCGCACCACGCCGCACCACGCCGCCGCACGCCGCCGCACGCCGCCGCACGGGAAAACCGTTGACCCGGTGTGCACACCGAGTGTATACACGCAGTGTGAACGTACCTCTGACACTCCTCGGACTCCTCGAACGGCAGTCCAGCCACGGCTACGACCTCAAGCGGGACTACGACACGTACTTCAGCCCCACCAAGCCCCTCCTCCTCGGCCAGGTCTACTCGACGCTCGGCCGGCTCGCCCGCGACGGCAAGGTCGTCGTCGGCCCGGCGGAGCCCGGCGCGGGGCCGGACCGCAAGCGCTACGTCATCACCGAGCGGGGCGCGACGGAGGTCGAGGCGTGGCTGACCGAGCCCGTCGAGGCCGAACAGCACCTGCAGACCGAGCTGTTCACGAAGGTGGTGCTCGCGCTGATGCTCGGCCGCGACGCGTCGGCGTATCTGGACCTGCAACGGGCCGCGCACGTCGCCCGCATGCGCGCGCTCACCGAGATCAAGCGCCAGGGGCCGCTGGTGGACAAGCTGCTCGCCGACCACAGCATGTTCCGCCTCGAAGCGGACCTGCGCTGGATCGACGTCACGCAGGCGCGGCTGGGCGCGCTCGCCGAGGAGGTGTGCAAATGAGCGGCGCCGCGGGGCCCGACGCCGCCGCCCTCCTCGAAGCCCGCGCCGCGGTCCTGGCGTTCGGCCGGACCCCGGCCCTGCGCGGCACCGACCTGCGTGTCGCGCGGGGCGAGATCGTCGCCGTCATGGGCCCCAGCGGCTCGGGCAAGAGCACCCTCCTCCACTGCCTGGCCGGCATCCTCGTCCCCGACAGCGGTGAAATCCTCTTCGACGGCCGCCGCGTGGACCGCATGCGCGAGGCCGAGCGCAGCGAACTGCGCCGCGACCGCTTCGGCTTCGTCTTCCAGTTCGGCCAGCTCGTCCCGGAGTTGACGGCCGAGGAGAACGTCGCGATGCCGCTGCTGCTCGGCGGCGCCCGCCGCGGCACCGCGCTCACCGAGGCCCGCGACTGGTTCCCCCGGCTCGGGCTGGAGGGCCTGGAGCGGCGCAGGTCAGGGGAGTTGTCCGGCGGGCAGGCCCAACGGGTCGCGCTGGCACGGGCGATGGTCGCCCGCCCCGATGTGCTGTTCGCCGACGAGCCGACCGGCTCGCTGGACACGTACACCGGCGAGCAGGTGATGGAGCTGCTGGTGGACGCGGTACGCGCCAACGGCACGACGGCCGTCATCGTCACGCATGATGCCCGGGTCGCCGCGTGCGCGGACCGCGAGGTCATGGTGCGCGACGGCAAGGTGACCTCGCCGCACCTCGAACGGACCGGCCCGTGATCCGGCTGGGCCTGCGGCTGGCCCTCGGCACCGGCCGCGAGGGCCTGGTGCGGCTGCTCGTCATCGCGGCGGCCGTCGCGCTCGGCACCGGGCTGCTGCTCGGCACGCTCGCGGCGCTGCACGCCACGCGTACGCAGAACGACCGCAACGCCTGGCTCAACACCGGCCGCCCGGGCACGAGTTCGGACCCGGGCCGCAGCACGGGCCAAGCGCCACGCCACAGTACGGGCCAGGTCCCGGACCACAGTACGAACCCCGCCCCAGGCCGCAGCACGGGCCAAGACCCGCGCCACGGCACGGCCCCGGCCCCGGGCCCCACTACGAGCCAGGCCCCGGACCACACCCCCGGCGCAGCCCCAGCCCCCGACCCCCTGTGGTGGCAGATCGGCGCGGACGGCTTCCAAGGCAAGCTCATCGGCCGTATCGACGTCGCCGCGACCGGCCCCCGCTCCCCCGTCCCGCCCGGCATGAGCCGGCTTCCGGGCCCGGGCGAGTTCTACGCGTCGCCCGCGATGAGCGACCTGCTGCGTAAGACGCCCGCCGCCGAGTTGGCCGCCCGCTACCCGGGCCGGCAGGTCGGGGTGATCGGCAACTCCGCGCTGCCCGGCCCCGATTCGCTGATCGTCGTGGTCGGCCACCGCCCCAACGAGCTCGCCGGGCGCCGGGACGCGGTGCGGACCACCTCCATCGCGACGCTCTCGCCCAGCAGTTGCGACGGTGCGAGCTGCGCGGTCGGCACCGACAGCAGCGGGATGACGCTCGTCCTCTCCGTCGTCGCCGCGGCGTTGATCTTCCCGGTGCTGGTCCTGGTCGGCACCGCGACCCGGCTCTCGGCGGCGAGCCGCGAGCAGCGGTTCGCCGCGATGCGGCTGATCGGCGCGACACCGCGGCAGACAGCGGTGGTCTCGGCGGTGGAGTCAACGGTGGCCGCGGCGGCAGGGGTTGCGGCCGGCTTCGGTCTCTACGCGCTGATCCGGCCGCTGCTGGCGCACATCGACGTCACCGGCACGCCGTTCTTCCCGAGCGATGTGTCGCTGACCGCCGCCGATGTCCTCGCGGTCGCGCTCGGCGTCCCGGTGGGGGCAGCGCTCTCCGCGCGGATCGCGCTGCGCCGGGTGCGGATCTCGCCGCTCGGCGTCACCCGCCGGGTGACCCCGCGACCGCCGCGCGCCCGGCGGGCGATCCCGCTGGCGGCGGGCCTGCTGGAGATCGCGTTCTTCATCGGCCGCCGCCCCGCCACCAGCAACGGCCAGGCGCTCGCCTTCCTGCCCGGCACGCTGCTGGTGCTCGGCGGGATCGTGCTGGCCGGGCCGTGGTTGACGATGGTCGGCGCCCGGCTGCTGGCCGCCCGCGCCCGCCGCCCGGCCGGCCTGGTCGCCGGCCGCCGGCTCGCCGACGACCCCAAGGCGGGCTTCCGGGCGGTCAGCGGCCTGGTCCTCGCGCTGTGCGTGACGACCGGCGCGGTCGGGGTGATCGACGCGATGGTCCACGAACGCGGCCTGCCCAGCAGCCCGGAGGCCGTACGGAACACGGTGCTGAGCGACCACGTCGACTACGGCCCCGGCCGCAAGGCCGGCACCGCCCCGACCCCGCCGGACAGCCTGCTCGCCGCCCTGCGCGCGGTCCCCGGCGTCGGCGGCGTCACCGTGCTGCATTCCGACCCGGCGGGGCGGGAGTTCGACTCGGGCCTCGCGGACTGCGCGGAGCTCGCGGCCACCCGGGTGTACGGCACATGCGCGCCCGGCGCCCGTACCGCAGCCGTGCCCGCCACCTTCGACGCGTACGGTCTCGGGTCGGCCCGCGACTGGCCCAACACCTGGCCCGCGGCGGCGACTTCACCCGAGGAGCTGCGCCGGCTGCCGGTGACGCAGCTGGTCGTCACCACCGACGGCTCGCGGACGGCCGTCGAGCGGGCCCGTACGCTGCTGGCCCGCGCGTACCCGGCGGACGCGCCGCCCCACACCGTGGCCGAGGACCGCGCCCGGATGTCGGCGCAACTCGACGGATTCCGTCAACTGGCCGACGTGGTCATCGCGGTGAGCTTCCCGATCGCCGGGTGCAGCCTCGCCGTCAGCGTCGCCGCGGGCCTGGGCGACCGCAGGCGCCCCTTCAGCCTGCTGCGCCTGACCGGTGTCCGGCTGCGCACCCTCCGCGTCGTCGTCCTCCTCGAAAGCGCCCTGCCGCTCCTCGCGGTGGCCGCCGTCGCCATCGCGGCGGGCTTCCTGACCGCGCAGCTCTTCCTCCGGGCGCAGATGGGCTACTCCCTCCATCCGCCGGGCCCGTCCTACTACGCCCTGGTCGCCGCGGGCCTCCTCGCCGCCCTCGCCGTCATCACCGCGACCCTCCCCCTCCTCACCCGCCTGACGGCCCCGGCGAACGCCCGCAACGAGTAGCCCCAGTACGCCTGTTCAGGACGGCTCCCAGACCGAGCAGTCGTGCGCGAACAGCACCCGCCGCGGGTCGAAGGCGGCGAGCCGGTCCAGCCAGGGCCGGAAGCCCGGCAGCGGCTGTGCCACCTGCTCGCGTGCCGCGCGCCGGGCCAGGTGGTCCGAGCCGAACTGCGAGGCGAAGTCGTGCGCCTGCCCGGCGAGGACGACGGTGCCGTCGCTCTGCTCGACGACCAGCGACTGGTGGCCGTCGGTGTGGCCGGGCGTGGGAATGATCCACACCCCCGGCCACACCTCGGCCTCCCCCGCGATCTCCTCGTACCGCACGCCCGGGAAGTCGACGAGCGCGTCGACGGTGTAGCCGCCCTGCCGCGCGGCGGCCAACTCCACGTCCTGCACCAGGATCGGCGTGCTGCCCAGCAGTCTGTTCCCGCCGCAATGGTCGAAGTGCAGATGGCAGTTCACCACCAGCGAGATGTCGCCGAGCCGCACCCCGGCGGCCCCCAGCGCAGCGGCCAACTCCCGCCGCCGGGGCCGGTAATGCGCCTCGGTCTCGTCGTCGACGGCCCCGATCCCGGAGTCGAAGAGCACCAGCCCTTCCCCCCGCCGCACCAAATACCCGAGCACCGGCTCCACCCGCGGCTCCGGCCCCCCGGTCTCCACCGCGGGCCGCACGAAATACCCCAGATCGAGCCGCCGTACGTCCACGTCATGCCTCATCCCGCCATGCTGCCAGCCCCCGCCTCCCCCGGCGCGGCCGTACGCCCACGGCAGACGGGTGAGGCCCGCCCGAACTTCGGCTCAGCCTTTGCTGAGTTGGGGCTGCTGGTTGGTGTCCAGGGTGACCACCGTGCCGCCCGCGAAGGGGGTGGCCGGGCCGAAGGCGGAGCCGCCGCCGAGGGTGCCGCGGGTGGTGGAGGTGGCGGAGGTGACCGTCAGGCTGCCGGCGGTGGCGGTCACCGAGAGGCGGAAGAGGGCGCCGGACTGGAGGGAGCCGTCCTCCCAGGGGGCGGTGACCAGGAGTTCGGGGGTGCCGTCGCCGGTGACGTCGAGGATGCGCAGGCCGTAGCCGAAGCCCTCGCCGGGCTGGGCGCTCGCGCCGATCGCCGGGGTGTCCTCGGTGACGGTGGTGCCGGTGGCCGACAGCAGGCCCGCGGTGCCGCCGCGCAGCAGGGTGACGCTGCCGACGTTGTCCTCGCGCAGCGAGCCCGCGGCCAGGTCGTCGTAGCCGTCGCCGTCCAGGTCGCCGACCGCGAGCGAGCCGGCGAAGAAGTCGTTCTCCTCCGGGGTGCCGGCGATGCCCGGGCTGGACTGGTCGAGGGTCTGCAGCCGGCTCGCGCTCACGCCGTCGCTGCCGCCGCGGGCGACGACCAGGGCGCCGGCGTACTGCGGGGCGCCCTTCTTCCGGTCGGCGGTGACGAGCACGTCGGCGTACGCGCCGCCGTGGAATTTGCCGACCGCGACCGAACGCAGGTGGTCCTGCGTGCCGGTGCTCGCGACGCTGAAGCTGCTGCTCGTGGCGGGGTCCACGCCGCTCGCCGAGCCCGGGAGCAGCCATACGCCGCCCCACGCGTCGGTGGTGCCGGCGACCGCCTCGCCCGAGGCGCCCACGACCAGGTCGTCCCTGGCGTCGCCGGTGACGTCGCCGGCGGCCAGCGACCAGCCGAACCTGTCGTCGGTCTCCGGGGTGCCGTTGAGGCCCGCGGTGTCCTGCGTGTAGCCGACCGAGCCGGTCGCCGTCAGGCCGTGCGTGCCGCCGTAGACGACGGTGACCGCGCCGGCCCGCTGCGTGGTGCCCACGGCCTCGCCGGGCTGGCCGATGGCGAGGTCGGCGTAGCCGTCGGCGTTGAAATCGCCGACCGCCAGGCTCGCGCCGAACCGGTCGCCGGCCTCGTTGTCGCCGGGCACGCCCGGCTGGCCCTGGTCGATCTGGGTGAGGGTGTTGGGGATCAGGCCGAGGTACGGCGAGGTCGTCCTGCCGTACAGCACCGTCACCATGCCGACGCCGAGCTTCGTGCCGAAGCTCTCGGTGGGGTTGCCGATCGCGACGTCCGCGAGGCCGTCGCCGTTGAAGTCGCCGGTGGCCAGGGCCTGTCCGAACGTGTCGTCGTCCTCGCCGCTGCCGGGCACGAAGTCGTGGCTGTCCTGGCTGACGACCACGGCCGGCGCGGTCGGCAGGCTCCCGCCGCCCGGGATCACGTACACCGACCCGCCCCGGTCCACGCCCAGGGTGTTGGGGTCGCCGGCGTACGTGAGCCGCGCGCCGGTGGACACGACCACGTCGGCGTACCCGTCGCCGTTGACATCCGCGCGGGCGGCTGCGCCGCCGGGTGGGGCGACGGCCTGCGGCCCCGCTCCCTGGCCCGCTGGAGCCGCACCGGCGGTCGCGCCGGGTGCGAGGGCGGCTGCTAGGGCCGTGAGGACGGCGGCCGTGGCCAGAACCGGTCTGCGGTGAAACACGTGGTCTCCTTAGGCCAGCTGACGCTGGTCAGCGTGTCGGGGGTCGTGTCCGGGGTCGTGTCGAGGGGGCGTGTCGGGGGTCAGCAACTGCGGCTTGTGGCGATGGGGGGAGAGCCTGGTGGCGGCACGAGTACGCCCAGGCCGATGCATCTGCCCTGCCCGCTTGCCGGGGCCCACTTGTCCACCAGGTAACCGGTCCACAGGGCGCCGGCGGCTCCGCATGTCGCGGCCCCCACAGCGCTGTCGGTCAGCGCCGCGCAGCCGATGGCCGCGGCCCCGCCGCCGGCAGCAGTGATCAGATTCCCGTGCCGGCTCACGAACCGGGAAATGGGATCGGAGATCTTTTTGGGTGCGTTGACCTGGCAGAAGCCGAACCAGGTGCAGTGCGCCGGAATCCGCGGCAGGCGGACCTCCGGGAGATGGGGGGCGGGCAGGCAGACGAGTCCGCACCCGCCGGGCTGTTGCGGGGAAGGCACGTTCACGCAGCGGGGGAACAACAGCGATGGGGTGCAGGCAGGTTCCTTGGCCGGGTCGTCGGCCATCTGCTTCACGTACGCGTCCGACCAGTCGGGTGCCCGGCGCATCCGGTTCTGTTCCGCGCGGCTGCAGTTGCCGCACATCGTCGCCGTGGTGGCGACCTCCTCCTCGGTGTGGCCGCCCCAGTAAGAGCGCGTGACGGAGCTGGAGTTGTCGCTGGTGCCGCCGGCGTAGAGGTCGAGGGACGTCGCGTTGGAGTCGCATGCGTGGCCGCAGGCGCTCAGCCCGCTCGGGTCGCTCAGCGTCGTCGGGTTGTCCTCGGCGTACGCGTACGGGTTCAGGGACTTGGGCTCGGACGTGTCGTACTGGGGGTCCGGGGAGATGAAGCGGCCGGTGGACGGGTCGTAGTAGCGCGCGCCGGCCTGGACCAGGCCGGTGTCGGCGTCCTCGGTCTTGCCGAGGAAGCCGCGGTCGGTCGCGGGCAGGGCGTCGCCGGCGCCGCGGTGGGCGCCGTACGGGAGGTACCGCTGCCGGGAGACGGCCCCGACCCCGCCCTCGGCGCCACCGCCGGCCCCGACCCCGGCACCGGCTCCGTCCCCATCCCCGGCCCCGTCCCCGACCCCGGCACCGGCACCGGCACCGATCGCGACCTGCGTCGAGTTCTGCTGATCGCTGCCGAGCCACACCACCCCGCCCCCCGTCCGCATCGCCACGACCGCGGTGCCGGCGGTGTAGTAGCGCACCGCGCTCACCGCCCCGCCGGAGGCGCGCAGTTCGGTGCCGTCCAGGTAGAGCGTCGTGCCGCCGGCGTCGCGGCGCAGGAGGCGGTCGGCGTCGGCGTCGTAGGCGAAGGACGTCCGGGCGCCGCCCGCCGCCGACACCGAGGCGAGCTCCCCGGCGTCGTCCCAGGCCAGCGTGGCGGGCGTGCCGGCCACCGTACGGGAGGTGAGGCGGCCGTCGGCGTCGTAGCCGTAGGAGTCCGCGCCCACCGCCGAAACGGCGTGCGGGCGGATCGCGGCCGGGCCCGGCGCGGGGTAGGTGTAGGTGACCGTGCCGGCTGCGTCGGCCACCGACGCCATGTCGCCCACCGCGTCGTAGGTGTAGGCGAGCCGGTACGGGTCGGGGCCCGAAGTGTCCGCGCCGGAGAGCCCGTTGGCGCAGCCGGCGGCGGTCGTCCAGGCCGCGCCGAGGCGTTGCAGCGCGTCGTACTGGTAGCACTGGTTCTGCGCGGGCGCCTGCGTCAGGTCGGTGACGGAGGTGAGGTTGCTCGCCTGGTCGTAGCCGTACAGGTCGTTCTGCACGGTGACGGTGCCGGCGCCGGCGTCAGCACCGGTGCCGACCAGCGTCCTGATGCCGGTCAACCGCTGTGCCCCGCCCGCCTCGTAGGCGTAAGCCCGCTGCACCGCCCCGTCGCCGCCGTACGCCCTGGCCATGAGCTGGCCGGCGCCGCTGTAGGTGGTGGACTTGACGTACGTGGCCGCCGGGCCGGTGAGCGTGTCCGGTTGCCCGGCGGCGCTGTAGCCGGTGGTGACGGTCTCGGCGGGCAGGTCGCCGGCGGCCGGGTAGCTGACGGAAGTGCGGTGCCCGGCGCGGTCGTAGCCGTAGCCGACGCTGTAAGCGGCGGCGAAGCCCTCGTCGGCCGGCACGGTCCAGGTGCGGGCGGTGACCTGGTAGCGCAGGTCGTAGCCGGTGACGTCGACGCGGTAGGGCCGGCCGTCGACGTAGCGGGTGGTGCCGGCGGGCTGCCCGAGGACGAACTTGACCGGCGTGCCCGTCTGGCCGGGGAAGGGGACCGTGTCGTACGTCCACTCGGCGAGCTTCACGCCGCCGACCGACCCGGACCATTCCACGCGTTTGCGGTTGAGCGCGTCGTACGTGTAGGCGAGCGTATTGCCGGCCGCGTCGGTGGTGCTCTGAACGTTGCCGACCGGGTCGTAGACGGTGCTGGACGCGCCGGCGTCGGGGTCCTTGGTGCTGGTGCGGCGGCCCATCCAGTCGTAGCCGTAGGCGGTGGCGTTGCCGGCGGCGTCGGTGATGCCGGCCAGTTCGCCGCGCGGGGTGTACGTGTAGCGGGTCGTGGGCACGGTGGGCGGCGGTACGTCGGTGCCGGCCGGGACGTTCTCCTCGACCAGCGCCGTCCGGTCCAGGCCGTCGTTCCAGTAGGCGGTGCGTCCGCCGCGCGGCGGTGTGACGACCTTCCCGTCACCGTAGTTGGCGGTCGCGGTGGTCCATTGCGCCTGGCCGAGGGTGTAGAGGGTGGCGGCGCTCTCGCGGCCGAGCGCGTCGTAGGTCTTCTCCGTCCAGGACGGCAGCTCCGCCCGCTGCGGGTTCAGGAACAGGCCGGGGTCGTCGCCGGGCGCGGTGGAGTTCCAGTACGGGGCGGAGGTGCCCTTGGCCAGGCCCCGTTCGTCGTACGTGGTGTCCGTCACCGTCCGGCCCCCCGAACCGGACGGTGACGGGGTCTGGACCTCGCGGGTGCGGCCGAACCCGTCGAGGTAGGTGTACGTCGGCAGCCAGGTGGGTGTGCCGGCGTCGAGGGACTGCAACTGCTCGGCGGTGACCACGGTCGGCTTGCTGGGCTGGGAGTTGGGGGCCGTGCCGCCGAGGGTGAAGTGGTAGGTGTACGTGTACGACGGGACGGCGCCGGCCGGCGGCGGCACGTCCACGCCGTTCGGCTTGGGCTCGGTCGGCAGCCAGACCCGCTCGACGCGGCCGGCGCCGTCGTAATCGGTCGTGGTCGCAAGGCCGTTGGGGTCGACGGTGCGGGTGGTGGTGCCGAAGGCGCGGCTGGTGTACGTCGTGGTGGCGCGGCCGAGCGGGTCGGTGGTCCTGGTGCCGTTCATGGGCCAGCCGCTCGCCGGGGTGTACGACGTGGTCGTGGTGTGGTTCAGGCCGTCGGTGTCGGAGGTGACCCGGCCGTAGCCGTCGTAAGCCTTCTTCTGCGACGCGTAGTTGGTGTCGTTCCAGTAGGTGCGGACCTCGGTGGGGTTGCCGTCGATCGGCTTGTCCGCGGTGCCGGGCGCGGTGGCGTTGTCGTAGAGCGTGACGGTGCGGGAGACCGCGGGGCCCGGGCACTGGGTGCTCTGCGGGTCCGGGTCGCCGCTGTGGAGTTCGGTGCGCTCGGGGTAGTCCAGCATCCAGCGCCAGTCGTCGGTGTTGCGGGCGTAGTCGATCTCGGTGCAGGTGTTGTCGGCGCCGGTGCCGATCTCGCCCCACTGGACCTTGCGGGTGGGCAGGCCGCCGTTCGCGGCGCTGTAGCCGTCCTGGTCGCTGCCGGTCTCCCGCCATGTCCCGTCGGCCTTCAGCTGCCGGGCGCGGGTCTGGTAGGGGCGGATCATGTGGGCGTTGTGCAGGCCGGCGCCGTTGGCGGTGATGCCGGAGTCCCAGTACGTGTAGCGCTCGTCGGCCAGTTCGGTGCGGGAGGTGCCCGAGGTACCGGAACCGTCGAGGCGGAAGTGCCGGACCTGGAGCACCTGGCCGGCCTTGGCGTGGTTGTCGGCGAAGGTGTTGCCGGCCCAGTCGGTCAGGGTCACGCTCTTGGTGCCGCCGGACGCGAGCCGGTCGCCGTCCATGCCGCGGAAGCGCGTGGTCTCGGTGACCGTGCGCTGCCCTTCGGGTCCGGTGCCGTCGGTCTGCCGGACGTCCTGGTAGCCGCGCCAGTCGCCCCACATCTGCCGGTCGGCGGGGGCGGTCGGGTCGTCGTCGTAGTGCCAGGCGGGATCGCCGAGGTAGTCGTACGTGGTGGTCTGCGTCGGTGAGCCGCCCACCAGGTCGACCTGGTCGACGCCGGTCACCACGTACTTCTGGAAGACGCCGTGCGTGGTCGACGTCGCGCCCTCCGGCTTGTAGTCGACGCGGAAGCATTCCTGGGTGTTGGTGTCCCAGTGCTTGCCCGACTCCCAGGTGGAGGTCGAGCCGTCGCTGGGGCAGGTGGCGGCGGGCGAGCCGTGCCCGTAGTGGACGTCCGTCTCGCCGCCGAGTCCGTTCTGGACGGAGGTGATCCGGCGCATCGGCATCGCCGCGGTGGTGTCCCCGCTCGGGTGGTCGACGCGGTTGTTGAGCCATGCGCCGTCGAAGTCCACTGCGGGGAGGGTGACGTTGTCGCCCCATTTCCCGTACACCTGGAGGTAGTTGAGCCACAGCATGGCGTCGGTGGCGCCGACCGGGTCGGGCAGGGCGAAGGTGGGCTGGATGCGGTCGACCTCCATGAAGGCGGAGGTGGCCGGGTCCCACACCTGGGTGGAGATCGCGGCCAGCCGGCGCACCACGAAGAACGACGGGCTGTTCTTGGTGCAGGTGGAGCCGCAGATGAGGTCCGCGGGCACGTCCGGGTAGTCGCTGCCGGCGGAGGAGGTGGGGGCGGCGCAGTCGGGGCTCGGCTTGTCGATGTCGGACAGGCAGCGGTAGGCGCTGGTGAAGTCGACGCGGACGGCGGGCTGTTGGCCGGCCTGCATGCCGTACTCGACGCGGCTGGGGTAGCTGCCGCGGTCGTACGTCTCCACGTCGCCGTTGCTGAAGCGCTTGTAGGAGTTGGTCTCCTTGGTCCAGTACAGCCGGGTGTCGTTCTCGTCGGGGTCGCGGATCTGGTCCAGGTTCCAGCGGTAGGTCTGCCGGCACAGCGACTGGCCCGAATCGTGGCAGGGCTCACCGGAGTTGTTGCCGACGACGGGGACGGTGAGGTTAGAGTCCTCGTGGTAGCCGAAGTAGTAGCGGGAGCCGTCGGGGGTGGACACCACCCAGGCTTCCTTGCTGTTGTCGGAGTTGGTGCCGTCGTAGGTGTGCTGGATCTTCCAGCCCGGGTCGGCCTCGGCGTGGTAGCCGCCGTCGGCGTCCCTGATCAGCTCGGTGGTGGTGCCGTTGAGGGAGATGACGTACTCGGCGCCCTCCTCGGCGGAGGAGTAGGGCGAGTACCAGCACAGGTCGGACAGGGTGGGGCTGCCGTCGTCCACGCAGGCGCGGTATTTGCGCTCGATGAAGCCCGGTTCGAGGCTCCAGCCCAAACCGGCCCAGGACGCCTGGTTGTTGGTGGCCGAGGTCCTGCCGTCCACGGACTGGGCGGAGTAACCCAGCGCGAGCGCGGGGGCCTTGCCGTACGGGGAGGGCGGCAGCGGGAGCGGGTAGGAGTAGGTGAAGTCGCCGGACTGCGGGCCGACGGACCATTTGCCGGAGGGTTTCAGGTCGGTGGCCCGGTAGTCGCCGCTGCTGCCGGACGCCGTGCTCGCCAGTACGTAGACGTCGCCGTCCGGCTGCACGCCGTCGGCGGTGATCGTCGCGCCGGCCGGGTCGTTGCGCGCGGGGACGACGACGGGCCGGGCGGCGCACGCGGGTCGGGCCAGCACGCAGCCCGGCAGCCGCTCCAGCCGCAGCCGGTCGGCGAATCCGCCGCCGGCGGCCTGCCGGAAGGCCGCGTAGTCCAGCCGTACGGTCACCGGCTGCGGGGCGGCGGCCCGCGCGCCGCCGGGCACCGACGCGGTGAAGGCGTAACCGACGCCGCCCAGGGCCCGTACGGTGTCCTGGTCCAGGGTGCGCACCGCCAGCTGCGCGCCGTGCGCGGCCGTCACCGCCAGGCCGGTGCCGGGCAGCGCGACCGGTTCGCCGCCGCCCACCGTGAGGGCGCCGCTGCGGGCGGCGGGCCACGCCGGACGGGCGAGCGCGGGGGCGGGCCCGGCCTCCGGGTCGGGTGGTCGCGCGGTGTGCGGCAGCGCGCTCCCGGGCACGGACCGCCCGGCCGTCGCCGCCGCAGCAGCCGGGGCGTGCCCGCCCGCGGCGTGCGCGGCGGCCGGCACCGCCTGGAGCGTCCCGGCGGCCAGCAGGGCGCCGGACAGCAGCGCGACGAGGCGGCGCGGCCGTACGCCGGGCGCCCGGTGACGTGTCCCGGCAGCCCGGTGGCGCACCCCGGGAGCCCGGTGGCGAACGGCGGGAGTCCGGTGGCGTACGGCGGGAGTCCGGTGCAAGGTCATGGGGATGGTGTCCGTCCGGGGAGAGGTGCCGGCGGCGCGGCGGCGCGGCGGCGGGCCGCCCACCAGCCGGTGGCGCACCCGGCAGCCGTTCTACAAGCCCGGCGGTTGTCCGGTTTCGGGGATGGCCGGTCGGACAACAATCACCGGACAATGACCACTTGATCACGTCAGGGAAGGGGGACGAGTGCCACGTCCCGAGGCCCCGCTGGGCGACGACGACGCCGCGGTCACCCGCTTCGCCGCGAGTCTGCGCCGGTTACGCAGGACCGCGGGCAGCCCGCCGTACCGCCAACTCGCCCGCGAGGCCCACTACTCGGCGACCACGCTGGCGGAAGCGGCGGCCGGCCGCCGCTTCCCGACGCTGGCGGTGACCCTGGCCTACGTCCGGGCGTGCGGCGGCGACCCGGCGCAGTGGGAGGAGCGCTGGCACACCGCCGCGGCGGAGGCGCTGCGCGAGGCGGAGGAGGCGCAGGACCGGCCGGCGGCGGACGAGCGCTGCCCGTACGTGGGCCTCGCGGCGTTCGGGCCCGAGGACGCGGAGTGGTTCTTCGGCCGGGAGCAGCTCACGGCGGACCTCGAACAGCGGGTCGGGGAGCGCCGGTTCGTCGCCCTCTTCGGTGCCTCCGGCGCCGGGAAGTCCTCGCTGCTGCGGGCCGGCCTGCTGCCCCGGATGAGCGGCGGCCAGGACACCGCGCGGCCGGCGGTGCTCCTGACCCCCGGGCCGCATCCGCTGGAGGAGTGCGCGGTACGGCTGGCCGCGCTCGGCGCGGGGTCGGCCGCGGCGCTGCGCGAGGAGCTGGAGCGCACCCCGCGGGCACTGCACCTGACCGTCCTGCAACTGCTGGCCGGACAACCGGCGGACGCCGAACTGCTGCTGGTCGTGGACCAGTTCGAGGAGGTCTTCACGCTCTGCGCGGACCGCCGCGAGCGCGACCGCTTCATCACGGCGCTGCTGACCGCCGCCCAGGCGGCCAACAGCCGTATCCGGGTGGTGATCGGGGTGCGGGCCGACTTCTACGCCCGCTGCTCGGAGCATCCCGAGCTCGTCGAGGCGCTGCGCGACGCCCAGTTGCTGGTCGGGCCGATGACCACCGACGAGCTGCGGCTGGCCATCACCGGCCCCGCGGTCCGGGCCGGCTGCACGGTGGAGGGCGCGCTGCTGGCCGGTGTGGTCGGTGACGCGGCCGGCCGGGCGAACGTGCTGCCCCTGGTCTCGCACGCCCTGCGCGAGACATGGCGCCGCCGCCGCGGCAACGCGCTCACCGCGGCCGGCTACCTCGCGGCGGGCGGCATCCGGCAGGCGCTCGCGCAGACCGCGGAGACCGTCTGGACGGAGTTGACGCCACGTCAGGCCCGGCTCGCGCAGGGCGTCTTCCTGCGGCTGGTCGCGCTCGGCGAGGGCGCGGAGCCGACCAAGCGCCGGGTGCCGCTCAGCGAGTTCGACTCCGGCGACGCGGACACCCGGGCCGTGCTGGACGCGCTGGCCGCGGCCCGCCTGCTGACGCTGGACACCGAGACGGTGGAGATCACCCACGAGGCGCTGCTGCCCGCCTGGCCGCGGCTGCACGGCTGGATCGCCGAGGACCGCGCCGGGCTGCTGCTGCACCAGCAGTTGAGCGAGGCCGCGGCGGTGTGGGAGCGCGAGCAGCACGATTCCGGCACCCTTTACCGCGGCAGCCGGCTCGCGGCGGCTGCGGAATGGGCCGAGCGGCGGCACGCCGTCCCGGTGAGCGACCGCGTCCAGGCGTTCCTCGCCGCCTCGTTGCGGCACCGCCGGCGTATCAACCGGGTCCGGCGGGGCGCGGTCGCGCTGCTGGCGGTGCTCGCGCTGCTCGCCACCGGGACGGCCGTGCTCGCCGTCCAGCAGCGCTCGACCGCGCGCGGGGAGCGGGACCGGGCGGTGGCCGAGCAGGTGCTGGCCGAGGCGGGCCAGACCAGGCAGACCGACCTCTCGCTCGCCGCGGACCTCGACCTGGCCTCGTACCGGACCCGGCCGGGCCCGGAGGCCGCGACCGGGCTGCTCGACACGCAGAACGTCCCGCTGTCGCTCCCGCTGTCCGGCCACACCGAGGCGGTCTACGCGGTCGCCTTCAGCCCGGACGGCCGCGTCCTGGCGACCGGCGGGGGCGACGACACCATCCGGCTGTGGAGCCTGGCCGACCCCTCCCACCCCGTGCCGCTCGGGCCGCCGCTGCGCGGCCACACCGACTGGGTGTACTGGCTCCAGTTCAGCCCCGACGGCCGCACCCTGGCCAGCGCCGGCCGGGACGGCACCGCCCGGCTGTGGGACGTCCGCGACCCGGCGAATCCGCGCGCGTGGGGGCCGCCGCTGACGGGCCACGGCAGCTATGTGTTCTCGGTGTCCTTCAGCGGCGACGGCCGCATGCTGGCGACCGCGAGCCACGACCACACCGTACGCCGCTGGGACGTCAGCGACCCGGCGCACCCGCGGCCCATGGGCCAGCCGCTGACCGGCCACAGCGACTCCGTGGCCTCGGCGGCGTTCAGCCCGGACGGCCGCACCGTCGCCAGCGCCGGGCACGACCACACCGTACGGCTGTGGAAGGCCGACGCGCCCGCGCCGACGCTGTGGGCGCCGCCGCTGACCGAGTTCTCCTCCACCGTCTACGCCGTCGCCTTCAGCCCCGACAGCCGCACCCTGGCCACGGTCGGCGACGACCGCACCGTACAGCTGTGGGACGTCCACGACCCGGCGCGGCCCCGGACCGTGGGGCAGCCGCTGACCGGGCACACCAGCACGCTGCTCGCGGTCGCCTTCAGCCCGGACGGCCGGACCCTGGCCACCGGCGGCGCCGACCACACCATCCGGCTGTGGGACGTCTCGGACCCCGCGCACGCCGCGCAGTTGGGCCCGCCGCTGGTCGGGCACACCGGGTTCGTCAACTGGATCGCCTTCGCCCCGGACGGCCGGTCCCTGGCGAGCGCCGGCGACGACCACACCGTACGGCTGTGGAACCTGCCGGGCACCGCCCTGATCGGCCACACCGGCGCCGTGGACGCCCTTGCCTACCGCCCGGACGGCACGGTCCTGGCCAGCGCGAGCGGCGACGGGACCGTACGGCTGTGGGACGTCGCCGACCCCGCGCGCCCGCGCCCGGCCGGGCCCGCCCTCGCGGTGCCCACCGGCGCGTCCCGGGTCGCCTTCGGCGCGGACGGCCGCCTGCTGGCCGCCCTCGGCGCCGACGGGACGGTACGGCTGTGGGACACCGCCGACCCGGCGCACCCGCGGCCGTACCCGCCGATCCGCGCGGGCCGCCCCGACACGGCGGACGCGCTGGCGTTCTCGCCGCACGGGGCGCTGCTCGCGGCGGGCGGCGACGGCTACCGGCTGCAACTGTGGGACCTGCGCGACCCGGCCGCCCCGGTACGGACCGGCCCGCCGCTCGACGCGGGCATCAGCACGGTCACCTGGGCGGCCTTCGACCCGGCGGGCGGCACGCTGGCCGCCACCAGCTACGACGACAAGGTGCGCCGGTGGGACGTGCGCGATCCCGCCCGCCCCCGGCCGCTGCCGCTGATCGCCACCGGTGACACCGGCGGGCTGCTCGGCGGCGCCTTCGCGCCCACCGGGCACGTGCTGGCCACCGCGGGCGTCGGCCACGCCGTGCGGCTGTGGGACGTGGCCGACCCGGCCCGCCCGGTGTCCCTCGGCGAGCCGCTGACCGGCCACACCGAGGCGGTCACCTCGGTGGCGTTCGCGCCCGGCGGCGGCACGCTGGCCGCGGCGAGCGAGGACGGCACGATCCGGTTCTGGAACGTAGCCGACATCCACCGCGTCACGCCGGTACGGACACCGGCGACGGCCGGGCACACGGGCTCCCTCGCCGCCGTCGCGTACAGCCCCCGCGGCGGCGTGCTGGCCAGCGCGGGAGCCGACCGCGCCGTCCAGCTGTCGCCGCTGGACCTGGACCGGGCGGTGCGCAGGGTGTGCGCCACCACCCGGGACAACCTCACGCCGGAGCAGTGGCGCGCATACATACCTGAGGCCCACTTCAGGCCGCTGTGCTGACGCTCGCTCACTCCCTGTCGGCGGCGCGGGTGTGCTCCGGGGCGGGCAGCCGGGCGCCGCGGCTCTCGGCGATACGGTGGACGTCCCGCAACGACTCGGCGAGGCGGCCGGCGAGGAAGCGCATCTGCGGGGCGGTCGCCCTGTCGTCGGCGAACAGGTCCGCCGCGTGGTCCAACAGGTCCTCCGCCATGGCCAGTTGCACGCCCTCCATGTTGTCCGCGACCCGGCTGACGTACCCCGTCCCGCCGCCGATCAGGTAGCACGGCCGCCCGTCCGACGTCGCCCACGGCAACAGCCGCATGCTGTTGACGCTCATGCCGCGTCCCGCCTCTCCGCCGGGTGCCCCACGAGCGGCCCCAGATCCAACGCGGCGGACGTCACCCACAGGGCCCGCCGCACCCTGCGGGGCCGCTGCCACTCGTACGCGACGTAGTACGGCCGTACGAGCGCGACGTCCTCGCCACGCAGCGTGTACGGCGCGGGACACAGGGGTACGACGACGGGCGTCGTCTCCGCGGCGGGCGGTGCGGGCGGCTGCCGCCGCAGACGGGTGAGGGCCCTGCTCAGGAGGGCGGTCAGGTTCGGCATGGGTGAATTCCGTTCCTCGAATGTAGCGAACGCATCACACAGTGCAGCGATGCGACCTACGCTCGCTAGTACGCGGAGTGTGACGGGTCGTCAGTCACAGAGGAGGAGCGAAATGGTCGGCAACAAGTACGGGAAGTGGCTCAAGGCGCGGCGCGAGGAGCTGGGCATGACCCAGCAGGAGCTGGCGGACGCGGCGCTCATGTCGCGCACGCATATTGCTCATATCGAGGCGGGGAGGCGGTTGCCGTCGCTCTTGGACGCGCAACGGCTGGACCGGGCGCTCGGTACGGGTGACGTGCTGGTCAGTTTCCTGCCGGAGCAGGACATCTCGATCGCGGACTACTTCGACGCGGCCCGGCTGCTGGAGCAGCAGGCCACGATCATCCATGAGTTCGCACTGTCGTACGTGCCCGGCATCCTGCAGACCGAGGCGTACGCGCGTGCGGTGCTGGGCAACACCTTCCCACCGAAGCATGACGAGGAGCGTGACAGGCAAGTCGTCACACGGTTGGAGCGGGCGAAGATCCTCGCCGACCCGGTGACGCCCGTAGTCTGGGCCCTGCTGGACGAGGCGGTCCTACGACGTCCCATCGGAGGACCCGAGGTTATGGCGGCCCAGATGATGCACTTGGTACGGCTGGTTGAGGCCGGTCGCATCCGCTTGCACATCCTGCCGCTCAGCGTCGGCCATCACCCGTTGCTCACCGCGATGATGACGCTTATGTGGTTCGAGGATCAGCCCCCGGCCGCGTACAGTGAAGCGATGGGCTTCGGTCGGCTGCACGACTCCCCGACCCTGGTCCAGCGCCTGCAGCACATCTACGAACTCGCCCTCAGTGACGCGCTCCCCGCGAAGGAATCGCTCGCCATGTTGAGGGCGGCAGCGAAGGAGTTCGGGCATTCATGACTGACCACGTCATCACTGATGCGGCCGTGCTGAGCGGCTGGCGCAAGTCGTCGTACAGCGATGAGCACGCCGGCAGCTGCGTCGAAGTGGTGGACACTCACCCCGCCGGGGTCCCCGTGCGGGACTCCAAGGACCCGCACGGGCCTGCACTGGTCTTCCCGGACACCGCCTGGGCGGCGTTCGTCACGGCCGTCAAGCAGGGCGAGTTCGGGAGCTGACGGTCAGGCTCGCTCTTCCCAGTGGCGGAGCGATGCGCTGTCGAGGTCGGACTCGGCGCCGCCGTCCTCGGCCGCGCGGGCGCGGTCCTTGGCCAGTCGTTTGAGTTCGGCGATCGCCCCCTTCACGTCGCCCGCCTCGCCGCGGAACCACGCGAGGTCGCGGCGGGCGGCGAGGGTGGCCGTGTGCGTGGGGCCGAGGACGCGGTTGCGGTCGCTGAGGACCGAGGCCAGTTCGGCGACCGCGCCGATCACGTCGCCTGTCTGGCCACGCAGGACGGCCAGATCATGGCGGGCCCGAAGCGTTTCCGAGTGGTCGGGGCCGAGCGCGCGGGTGCACCGGGTGGCCAGGTCGGCGAGGGTCGCGATGGCCGCGATCTTCTCGCCGACCGCTGTCTGCGCGTGGGCGATCCTGGCCAGCGCCTCGCGCGTACGCAGGTGTGCGGCCGTGAAGACCCGTTCCGCATCGGCGAGCAGGGCCACGCCCTCGGCCAGGATCACGTCCGGCTCCGGCTGCGGGTGGGTCACGCCGCGGCGTTCGAGCAGGTGCCCGCGCATCTCCAGGGCGTCGGGATGCTCCTTGCCCAACCGGTTCTCCGTCTCGGCGTACACCGCGGCGAGCGCTTCGACGGCCTGCGGGGTGCGTCTGACCTCATGCTCGGTGAGCGCGTCCAGGAACCGGAGCCCGAGCGCGACGCCGTGCTCGGGCGCAAGTGAGTGCTCTGCCGCGGCGACGGCGCCCCGCAGAACGAACCGCCCAATGGTGTGGCTCCCCGAGGAGAACTGGGCCCAGCCGAGGGTGCCCCGCACGCTGAACGTCCGGGGGTGGCTCGGGCCGAGGATCCGCTCATGCTGCGCGAGCAACGCCTCCGTGAACTTCACGGCGTCGAACACCCGCTCCTCCGTGTCCGGCTCCTGGCCGAACAGCCCCTCGAAGACAATGCTGACGATGTCGCCACCGATGCGGCTGTCGTCGCTGCTGACCATCGAGCCGACCAGAGCGGTCAGCGTACGGAGGGTGTCGGCGTGGTCGGGACCCAGCACGCGCGCCCTGTCCCGGTAGACGGCCGCCAACTCGGCTCGCGGCTCCTCCGCGTCCCAACTCGTCGCCGACAGGCGGCACCAGGCCAGATCGTGCCGGGTGGTGAGGACGTCCGGGTGATCGGCGGCGAGGGTCGCGCGCTGTGCGGCCAGCACCTCGGTCAGCTCGGCCACCGCCCCGAAGTCGTCGCCGCGCGCGCCACGGTAGCGGGCCTGCAACGCACGGAGCTTGAGGCTGTCGGGGTGCTCGGAGCCCAGTTTCTCGTACGCGTGCGGCCTCACGCTCTCAAGAAGATCCTCGGCCACACCGGGGTGGCCCCACGCGCCCAGGCAGTGCCCGGCGCGCAGGGACACAGGGTGGACGCCGCCGTCGAGCAGCGCATCGACGACCGTCTCGTCCAGCAGACCCTCAACGGCATCCAGCAACAACTCGGCGGCTTCCCAGTCGGGTTCGGCGTCCGGCCATACGGCGACCAGCGCGTCGGCCACACCGTGGACCAGCAGTCGCTCCCGGTCGGGGTCGAGCAAGGACCGGACGGCGCTGCGTGTCCGCTGCTCGATCCAGATCGCGCGGTACGCGCCCTCCCTCGCCTCGTCAAGCATGCTCATGCCGTGCAGCAACCGGAGCACGGCACGTACATCGTGCGGTGTCACCTCGGCGGCCCGGGTTCCGAGGTGGTCGGACCTGAGGCGCGTGAGAAGTGCCAGCGTGGACGGCGCCCACAGGGAATGCTCGGGCAACGCTTCGACGAGGGCGAGCAGTTGGAGCACCGGCAGCGACAGCCCGACCGGCGCCATGGCCTGCACCGCGTCGATGGACTGGTGCAGCGGTGACCGAGTCTCGTCCTCAGGCAGGACGCCGGCGGCGATGCGGTCGAGGTAGGTGTCGAAGGGCAGCCCGAGGCGGAGGATGTCCCGGGCCGCCGACCAGGCGAAGCTGCTCACGCTGTCGAACTCGGCGATCCGCTCGGCGAGCAGGTCCTCCTCGGGCGGGCCCAACGTGCGGTGCTCCAGCGCGCGTTCCAGATACCCTTGGATGTCGCCCGTGGCGAAGCCCACCATGGGCAGGACCACCGGGCGCCCCGGGCCGGTGAAATCCCGGCGGCGGCTGGTGGCCACCACCCGGCCGACGGGGTTGGCGGGCGGCCACAGCCCGTCGAGGTGGGCCGGGTCGGTCACGCCGTCGAGCACGATGAGCCACGGGTGCAGGTGCTTGCCGCCCGCCGGGCGGAGCCAGTTGAGGAAGTCCGTCGCACCCTCCGCCGGGTCGGCGTAGCCCCGGCCGTAAAGGTCCTGCGCGGCCCGCGCGTACGCGGCCAGGATCGACGCCCGGGACGACGCGTCCACCCAGAGCAGCAGCCGTACGTCGCCGCTGTCCCACGCCTGCTCGGCGATACGGACGGCCTCCTGCGTCTTCCCGGTGCCGGCGGTGCCGGCCAGGACCACCCGCGGGTTGTCGGGCTTCAAGGGCGCCAGAAGCTTCAGCAGTTCGCGCTCGATGAAGTACGGCGCCGGGTCCGGCACTCGGCCGATGCGGTACGGGAGCCGTACGGGCGTGGACGGGGCGGCGGCCTGGTAGAAGTGCACGGTCTGCGCGTGGCCCACGGCCATGCCGCTGCCGCTGCTCTGGACGTGGATGTCGCGGCCGGCGTGCTGCGCGGCCAGGGGCTCCGCCGGTCGGACGGGTTGGGGCGCCGGAGCAGCCGTACGCACGTCGCCGTGGGCCGCGGCGGTTACCGCGCGCTCCCCCGGTGCCGTAACGGCCACGTCAGCGCCCACGGCCACCGCAACGGCGCTGGAGGCCGGCACGGGCATGAACTCCAGGAGATTGCGCAGAGCCAGCGCCGCCATGGCCCGCTTGTGCGCCGGGAGGGCTTCAAGTACCCGGCCGAGGCGATCGGTCCACACCTCACGGGCGTGCGCGCGGGTCGCCTCCTGCTCCCGCGCCACCGAAAGCTCCGTGACGGTCACGGCCAACTGGAGCAGGACGTCCGACTTGCCACTGGTGCTGAACCGGCTGAACCAGCCGGCCAACGCGTCGCCGAAACGCGTCCACTCACCCGGCACAGCTCCCGCCACCACCGCCTCGGCGCCCCGCGCCGCCAGCTCGGCGTGCCCCTCGTCCAGCATGTACCCCCCTGCACAGAAAAGCCGTTGCCACGACCGTAGCCCCTCACCGGTGCGGCGGCAGGGCGTTGGCCGGGCTGCGGGCCCTGTCCACAGCCCGGCGCGCGACCTCGCCCAGGCCCGACGCGGCCCGGGCCGAGAAGTGCCCCGCCTTGCGCGCGGTTCGCGCAGTGCGCGGGGGGCCTCCGGTCCCGGTGGCGGCACAGCGGCGCTCGGCCGTTCTCCTCAGCGGTTAACGGCGGTACCTGCGCCCCTTGTCCTGCAAAAAGATCTCCTGAACTCCTGAAGCAGTGATGCGTCGGATTCCGCTTTTCTTGCGCGTTCGATCTGGCCACGTTCGTGGCCGATATAGCGTCTTGCGTCGGCGCGAAGCTCGGGTGAACATGAAGTATCCGGCTGAACGGAAAGGGATTTGGGGGAACAAAGTTGCAGCCGGATTTCACCAAGTGATCAGCACGACCAGGGGGAATTTTCATGTTCAAACGTCTGGCGACAGTCATGGCTGTCGCTGCACTTACGGGGGGCGGCGTGGCAACCGGTGCCGTGTCGGCCGACGCCGCGCCGGTGCACAACACCGCCACGAGCGCCGCCAGCAGCGCCGCGGCTCTGTCGGGTGGCAGTATCTGCTACCAGGCTCACGTCCAGAAGTACGGATGGCAGAGCATTGTGTGCGACGGCGACGTTGCCGGAACCACGGGACAGTCGCTGCGTCTGGAAGCCTTGGAGATCGGCGTGTCCGGCACGGGAACGGTCTGCGCGCAGGCGCACGTCCAGAAGCTGGGGTGGCAGGACGTGGAGTGCACCTCCGGCGGCAGCGACATCGTCATCGGCACCACCGGCCAGAGTCTTGCCATCCAGGCGGTTTACCTCTGGCGGGCGGACGGGATCAGCGCGAACGCGCATCTGCACGGCACCGGCTGGCAAGGCTGGAAGACGGGGTCTGACATCACCGTCGGGACCACCGGTGAAAGCCGCCCGATGGAAGCCATCGAAATCACCGTACCGTAACTGCGCCCGGGCCGGGTGCCCTCAGCGGCTTGGCCGTTGGGGGCACCCGGCCATAGGCGTTACGGCGGAATACGTAACTCGGACCCAGAACCCGCCGAGTGGCAATTCCGGGTACCCGCATAGGTAATTCCCACTCGGCGGAGTGGAGCCGAACCAAACCAAGCTGCCTAATTCGCCGCCTTCTTGCGCCACGCGGCCAGCGCCTCGCGGGCTGCCGGGAGGGAGCCGTCCGGGGGGTCGGGGATGGACTCCAGGTCGCGGACGAGGCGTTCGAGGTCGGTCAACGCGCCGGCGATGTCGCCGGCCTCGGCGCGGAACCAGGCGAGGTTGTGGCGGGTGACGACGGTCTCGGGGTGGTACGGGCCGAGGACGCGCGTGTCGTCGGTGCGGAGGGCGGCGAATTCGACGAGCGCTCCGGTGAGGTCGCCGGCCTCGCCGCGCTGGCGGGCCAGGCTGTGGCGGTAGTCGAGGGTCGTGGGGTGGTCGGCGCCCAGCACCCGGACGGAGCGGGAGACCAGGTCCGCGAAGGTCACCACCGCGGCGACATGGTTCTCCGCCGCCGCCTCGGCCTTCGCGATGTCACGCAGCAGCCTGCGCACCCGGCGGTGGTCCGCGCCGAAGACCCGTTCGGCGTCGGCGAGCAGGTCGGCGTACGCGCCGCGGTGGTCGGCGAGGTCCGCGGCGGACTCACCCGTGGTGAGCATGGTCAGTTGGAGTTCGCGGGTCTCCAGGCAGTCCGGGTGGTCCGGGCCCAGCGTCCGCTCCCGGTCGGCGAGCAGCGCGGCGACCGCGTCGTGCGAGGCCGCGCCGCCGTAGTGGTCGAGCAACAGCGCCAGTTGGCGTCCGTCGAAGGTGACGGGGTGCTCGGGTCCCAGCGCCTGGAGGGCGTCGGCGGTGGCGCCGGTGACCAGTTCGCGTGCCGCCGCCTTGTCGCCGGCGGCGAGATGGATCGCGCAGAGCATCTGGCGGAAGTGCAGGGTGTCGGGGTGGCGCGGCCCGAGCGTACGGGCCAGCTCCGCGTGCCAGGCGCTGACGAGGTCGGTGAGTGCGAACTCCCCGGTGCGGGAGGCGGTTTCGGCGACCCGCAGCCGTCCCGCCACGGTCCGGGCATCCGCGCCGTCGACCGTCGTGCCGTCCTCCAGCCGCTGGACGAGCGCGTCGACGGCGACGGTGACCGCTTCGATGGTGCCGGGGTGCTCCGGGCCGAGCTTGCTGATGTACTCCCGTACCACGGCGGTGAGTTGGTTACGCGGACCGGCAACGTCCCAGCCGCGGGCGGACAGTTCGCACCAGGCGAGGTGCAGGCGGGTGGCGAGGATGTCGGGGTGGTCGGCGGCGAGCGTCGCGCGCTGCTCGGCGAGGACCGCGGTCAGTTCGGCGGCGGCCCCGAAGTCGTCGCCGCGGGCACCGCGCCAACGGGCGGCCTGCGCACGGGCCTTGAGGATGTCGGGGTTCGGGTCGGCGAGGGAGGCGATCTCGACGGCCTCGCGGAGGTGGCGCTCGGCGGCAACGGGTTGGCCCCAGGTGCCCGCGCTGAGGCCGGCGCGGAAGACGACGGGATGGATGCCGTCCGCGAACAGTGCGAAGTCGGAGCCGCCGGTGGTCAGCGCATAGGCCGCGGACCGCAGCAGCCGCGCTTCGACGGCCCCCGGCTCCTGTTCGGGCCAGGCGGCGAGCAGCGCGTCGGCGGCCCCGGTGACCAGCGACTCCTCCAGCGCGGTCGGTACGGCCGCAAGCACCGCCCGGCGCATCGCCGCGTCGATCCGCACGGTCGGGTACGTGCCGTGCCGCTCGCGTTCGAGCAGGCTCATGCCGTGCAGGTCCCGTACGGCGTCCAGCACGGACTTGCGGCTGGCTTCGGCCTGGTCGGTCCCGCCGTTGACCGGGGCCAGGCGCACCAGCAGCGACAGCGCCTCCTTCGTGCACAGCACCTCCTCGGGCACGGCCCCGGTGCCGAGCACCGCGACGAGTTGGAGCACGGAGATGCCCATGCCGGGCGAGGACACGGTCTGCGCGGCGAGCACGGACTGCCAGCGGGAGGTGTGCGTGAAGGGCTCGTACTGCGCGCTCTCGACGCGGTCGAGGTAGACGTCGAGGGTGATGTCGTCGGCCGCGATGCGCTCGACGGCCACCGCGAGGAAACGGGGCGCGTCACCGATCACGTCGAGGAGCCGGACGAGTTGGGCGTCGTCGACCGGGCCCCGGTCCAGCGGCCCGAGCCCGACGTCCAGATACCTGCGGACCTCCTCGCGGAGGAAGCCGCGTACCGGCACGAGGGTGGGCGCGGTGCCGTCCGGGCCTGCGAGGTCGCGGCGGTGGCTGGTGAGCACGACGCGGCCGGCCGGGCTCGCGGGCGGCCACAGCCCGTCGAGGTCGGCGGGGTCGGTGACGCCGTCCAGCACGATCAGCCAGCGGTGCTCGTGCTTGCCGCCCGCCGGGCGCAGCCACACGCCGAGGAAGGCGTCCACACCCTCCGCCCGGTCGGGGTAGGGGTGTCCGTGGAGCTTGCGGGCGGCGTCGGCGTACGCGTCCAGGACCGCTGTCCTGGAGGACGCGTCGATCCACAGCAGGAGGTCGATGTCCCCGCTGTCCCACGCCTGTTGGGCGAACCCGGCGGCAAGCTGCGTCTTGCCCGTCCCGGCGGTGCCGGCGAGCAGCAGGGGCGGGCCGCCCAGTCCGGTCGCCGCCAGCTCGGGGACCTCGCGGGGGCGGAAGTGCGGTGCCGGCGGCGGGACATGGCCGATGCGGTTGGGGAGGTGGAGGCGGGTGATGGGGGTGACGTGCTGGTACTGGTGGTAGTTGACGGTGCCGGCCTGCTGGACGGCGAGGCTGTGGTCGGTGGCGGTGATGTGGACATTCCCGCTGGGGGTCTTGGCGGTCGGGGTGGGGAGAACCGGGGCGGGGACGAGGGCGGGCTCCTGCGCCGGTTCGGGTTCGGATTCGGGTTCGGCCGTCGTGACCAGCAGCTCGCGCAGGGCCTCCGCCGCGTCGGCGACATCCTCGGGGTCGAGGTCTTCGAGGAGGTCCCGGATGCGGGTGGCCCACGCCTGGCGGGCGCCCTCCCGTAGCGCTTCCTGCTCCTTGCGTGGTGCCGCCGCCAACTTCTCCGCCGTGGCGCCGAGTCGGGTGAGCGTCGCCTCCTCGCGGCGGGCGTTGCCGCGGCCGAACCACTGCCCGAGAGCCGTCCGCAGCGCGGGCCAGCCCTCCGTGCCCGCCGCCTGCGCGACGACCGCTCCCCCGGCCGCCGCGAGCCCGGCGTAATCCTCGTCCAGCATCGGTCCCCCCTGTGCGCCTCGGCCCTCCACGACCACGTCAGCTCGTCGCCGCCGCGTCCGGCGTGGCCTTGCCCTTCCAGTGCTCCAGCCCCCTGCGGACGGCATCGGTCTCTGCGCCCACGCGCTCCAACTCCTCGATGAGCCGCTCGTATTCGACGATCGCCCCCGCCACGTCACCGGCGCGACCCCGGAACCACGCGAGCGTGAGGCGGGTGTCGCGCGTGTCGGGATGGTCGGCACCGAGGACGCGGGTGCGCTCGCTCAGGTTCGCGGACAGCTCGACGACCGCGCCCACGGCGTCCCCGGCGTGGCCGCGTTCGAGGCCGAGGTCGTGCTGGACGAGCAGGGTCGTGGGGTGGTCGGCGCCCAGGACCCGTGTCGACCGGACGAGCAGGTCGGCCAGCGTGATGACCGAGGCCACATGGTGACCGGTGTTCGCCTGGACATCCGAGACGCGGAGCAGCAGTTGGCGGGTACGGGCGTGGTCCGCGCCGAAGACCCGCTGCATGTCGGCGAGCAGATCGGCGCACTCCACCGTCAACTGTGCCGCGTCCAGCAGTCCTTCGGTCTCACCGATCTCCTTGAGCATGTACCAGCGCGTTTCGAGGGTGTAGGGGTGCTCCGCCCCGAAAGTGCGCTGCTCCTCGGCCAGCACCTGGGCCAGCGCGTTGACGAGGGTGGCCGACGCGCTGTCGGAGTCGTCGGCGCCGTGGTCGACGAATGCCGTGACCGTCCTGAGGTCGAGGGTGGCGGGGTGTGCGGGCCCGAGCGCCCGCTGGGCGTCGGCCAGCGCCGACTGCGCCGTCTGCCGAGCCGCCGCCACGTCTCCGCCGCGTAGATGCATCACGGCGAGCAGGCCGCGCGCGGCGAGGGTGAGGGGAGCGGCCGGCCCGGCGACGCGCTCGCATTCGGCCGCGAGGGCCGCGACGAGGTCCGCCGTTGCGAACTGCTCTGCCGGCGACACGTCGTCGTGGCCGAGCAGCCGCTGTGCCACGGCTGCGGAGTCGGCCCCGGAAACCACCGGCTCCTCCCGCTCGACCAGCGCGTGGACCAGGCTGAACAACGTCTCCAGGGTCGCGGTGTGCTCGGGTCGGAGCCTCGTCTGCTCCCGCAGCACGAAGGCGAGTTCGTCCCGCGGTGCCTGCATGTCCCAGCCGTACCAGCACAGTTCGCACCAGGCCAAATAGTGGCGAGTGGCGAGGACGTCGGGGTGGTCGTCGGCGAGTGCCCTGCGCTGCACGGTCAGCACTTCCGTCAGCTCCGCCATCGCACCGGAGTCGTCACCGCGGGCGCCGCGCCAACGGGCCGCGCAGGCAAGCGCGCTGAGGTAGTTGCGGAAGCCGGCTTCGGACGGTGGCGCGATGCGGCGCAGCGCCTCGCGGAAAATGCGCTCCGCCTCGGCGAAACGGCCCCAGGCGCCCGCGCCGGCGCCCGCGCGGAAGACGAGCGGCGGGATGTCGTCGTCCGGCTGGTCGAAGTCGGTCGCCGCGGTGAGCACCGCGGTGGCGGCCTGGCGCAGCAGCTGCGCCTCCTCGGCCCCCGGCTCGTGCTGGGGCCAGGCGGCGAGGAGCGCGGCGGCGGCCCCGGTGACCAGCGACTCCTCCAGCGCGGTCGGTACGGCCGCGAGCACCGCCCGGCGCAGCGGCGGGTCCATGCGCACGGTCTTGTACGCTCCGCGCCGCTCGCGTTCGAGCAGGCTCATGCCGTGCAGGTCCTTGAGCGCGGTGAGCACGGTCCGCTCGGTGACCTGCGCGCTGGTGTCGCCGGAGTTCGCCGGTGCGAGGTTCTCGATCAGGTCCAGGGCGAGGGCGTGGTGGAGGACGTGCTCCGGGACGTGCTCGCCGCCCAGGACGGCGACGAGTTGGAGCACGGAGATGCCCATGCCGGGCGAGGACACGTTGTGCGCGGCGAGCACGGACTGCCAGCGGGAGGTGTGCCTGAAGGGCTCGTACTCCGCGCTCTCGACGCGGTCGAGGTAGACGCCGAGGGTGATGTCGTCGGCCGCGATGCGCTCGACGGCCACCGCGAGGAAGCGCGGCGCCTCGCCCACGACGTCGATCAGCCGGTCGAGTTCGGCGTCCCCGACCGGTCCGAGGCCGCGTGCCTCCAGGCCGCGGTCCATGTACGCGCGGACCTCGTCGCGGGTGAAGCCGCGGATGGGGAGGACGTAGGGCTCGTGGGCCTTCGGGAAGTCGCGGCGGTGGCTGGTGAGGACGACCCGGCCGACCGGGCTCGCGGGCGGCCACAGCGGGTCGTCGCCGTCGAGGTCGGCGGGGTCGGTGACGCCGTCCAGCACGATCAGCCACGGGTCGGGGGTCGTACCGCCCGCCGGTTGCAGCCAGTTGAGGAACGCGAGGGCGCCGTCCGCCGGGTCGGCGTACGACTGGCCGTAGATGTCCTGGGCGGCGCGTGCGTAGGCGGCGGCGATCCCCGCGCGGGAGGAGGCGTCGACCCAGAGCAGCAGCCGTACGTCCCCCTGCTCCCACGCCGTTTGGGCCAGCCGTGCGGCGAGCTGCGTCTTGCCGGTCCCCGGGGTGCCGGTGAGCACGAGCGGCGGGCCGCCGAGGCCGAGGTCGGGGACGTGGCGCTCCTGGAAGTACGCGGCGGGGGCCGGCACCCGGCCGATGCGGTGCGGCAGCGGCACGCGGGCGGCGGGGGCGGACGCCTGGTAGTAGTTCACCGTCTGCGCCTGGCCGAAGGCCAAGCTGCCGTCGCGGGCCTCGATCCGGATGTCGCCGTGGACGTTCGGCTCGGCGGGGTGTGCGAGGGCGGGGGCGAGCGGGGCGGCGGCTTCGGCGTGCGGGGGGCGGGCCTCGGCGGACGCCTCGGCCGCCACCGCCGGTACGGGCTCCGCGGCTTCCTGGGCCGCCCACAACATCTCCGTCAGACTCTCCCGCCACGTGGTACGCAGCCGCGTCAGGGGCTTCTGCGGCGCTGCCACGTGCGGCTCCGCCAGGTCCGGCAACGGCTCCTGGCCCAGGGCCCAGCCCAGCAACTCACCCTCGGTAAAAGGGATGTCCCGCAGCTGCTCGTGCAGCAGGAGCGCCGCCTCCGCCGCGGCGGCCACGGGCAGGTCGTCGAGGTGGTCGCGGATGCGGATCCGCCATGTCGCGCGGGCCTGCTCGCGCCAGGTCGCGGCCAGCTTCCGGGGTGCGGGGGCGGCCAGTTGCGCGGCGGTCTCGTGGAGGCGTCTGTGCGTGGCCTCGGCGCGGCCCTGGTCACCGTCGCCGAACCAGGACGCCAGCATGTCGCTCACCACGGGCCAGTGCGGCGTGCCGGCCGCCGTGACCACGGCCTCCGCTCCCATCGCCGCGATTTCGGCGAATTCCTCGTCCAGCATGTACACCCCTGTACGCAAAGGCCGTTGGCACGACGTTAACCCGTTGTGCGCGGGGACGCGCGGAGTTGCGCCCAGGGCCTGTTTTCAAAGTAGCGTCGTCCCGCCCGCCAGGGCGGGGGCCGGAGGGGCTGGGTGCGTGCGATTGCAAGGCGGAGGGAGGAGAGCGCTGGGGGTACCTCCCGCCGAAGGCAGGGGGAGGGCTGCGCCGACGACCGACAACGCAGCTGGGGGCACCCCCACGCGCAGCCGTGGGAGAGTGCGTGCCCAGCCCCGCCGGGCAGACAGGACTTCTAAAACAGGCCCCAGGGCCCGCTGGGAAAGTCCTAGCCGCGGGACTGCCAGTGGGCGAGGGCGTCGCGGGCCGCCGCCGCGGCCGGGCTGTCGGCGCCCGGGGTCCGTTCGCAGTCGGCGAGCAGGAGGGTGAGGTCGGTCGTCGCGCCGAGCACGTCGCCGGCCTCGCCGCGGAACCACGCGAGGTGGAGGCGGGCGGTGCGGGTCGTCTCGTGATCGCGGCCGAGGATGCGGGTGAAGTCGCCGATGACCGGGGCGAGTCCGGCGACGCCGCCGAGCCAGTCGCCGGCCGCCGCCCGGTGCCAGGCCAGCCGGTGGCGGGCCCGGAGCGTTTCCGGATGGTCGGGGCCGCGCAGGCGGGCGCAGCGGCCGGCGAGGTCCGCGAAGGTCGCGACGGCGGCGATGTGCAGGCCGAACGTGCCCTGTGCGTGGCCGATGTCGTCGAGGACGGCGAGGGTGCGGGTGTGGTCGGGTCCAAACACCCTTTCCACGTCGGCGAGCAGCGTCGCGCACTCGGTCAGGAGCCGGCCGCGGTCGTCGCGTGGCGGCCGGGAATCGCCGTCCACCGGGAGCAGATACGCAGACGTCTGGAGCGCGTCCGGGTGGTCCGGGCCCAGCATCGTGAGCTGGTCGTTGCACACGGCGTCGAGGGTGCTGTAGGCGTCGGCCTCGGCGCCGGTCCGGTACTGGGCGAGCCCGACCAGGGCGCGGCAGCGCAGCGTCAGCGGGTGCTCGGGGCCGAACGCCTGCCGGACCGCTACTCCGGCCTCGGTCGCCTCCTCCAGCGCGGCCTCGGCGTCGCCCGCGCGCAGGCGCGCGAGGGCGAGCAGGCGGCGGGCGTCGAGGGTGGCGAGGTGCGCCGGGCCCAGGTGCCGCCTGAGGAGGGTGACCGACTGAGCGGCGAACGCGACGACGTCCGGCTCCGTCTCCAGGGTGCCCGCGGCGGCCGGCAGGCCGAACAGCCCGATCGCCACGGCGACGACGTCCTCGCCCGCGACCTCCGCGGGCCGCAGCACCATCGCCTCCACCAGCGCGGAGAGCGTCCGCAGGGTGTCGGGGTGCTGGGGGCCCAGGACCGTGCCGCGGTCGCGGAGCACCGCGGTCAGTTCCGCCCGCGGCTGCACCGCGTCCCAGCCTTCCGTCGCGAGGCGGGACCAGGCGAGGTGGTGGCGGGTGGTGAGGACGTCGGGATGGTCGGCGGCGAGCGCTTCCCGCTGGTCGGCGAGCACTTCGGCCAGGAGGGCGACGGCCGCGCCGTCGGCGCCGCGGGCCGCGCGCCAACGGCCCGCGCACGCGGCGGCCTTGAGCCGGTCGGGGTGCTGGTCGTCGAGCACGCCCTCGGCGTACTCGTCCAGCCCGTCGAAGAACTCCTCCGCCTCGTCCTCCCAGCCCCACTCGCCGCGGCTGTTCCCCGCGCGGAACACGACGGGATGGATGCCGTCCGAGCTCACCAGCGGGACACCGGACTGCGCTTTGAGCAGGTCGCAGACGGCGTACCACAGCAACTGGGCGGCTGCCTCGTCCGGTTCGGCCTCCGGCCAGACCAGGGCGAGCGCGTCGGCCAGCGCGCCGACCACCGTCCGGACGGTGCCGGCGTCCGTCGCCGCGGCCACCGCGCGCTGGGTGCCCCGGGCGGCGGCTGCCACCCGGTAGGCCCCGGCCCGGCTCTCGTCGAGCAGGCTCATGCTGTGCAGCAGCCGCAGGGTCGCCCGGACGTCGGCGGCGGAGACGTCGGGGGCCGCTTCCGGCGCTTTGTCCGGCGTGTGGTTCAGCAGCTCCAGCACCGGCGGGGCGAAGAGGACCTGCTCGGGCATTCTGCCCACCGTCACGAGCAGTTGCAGTACGGGCAGCGCCAGGCCGGCCGGGGCCAGCCGCTGCGCGGCCTCGATGGACTGCCACTGGGCGGCGTACAGGGCGGTCTCGGCGGGTGCGCCGCCGCCGAGACGGTCGAGGTAGGTGTCGAGGGGCAGGCCGAAGCGGGCGATCTCCCGGGCCGCCGACCAGATGAAAGTGCCCACGCCGCCCAGTTCGGCGATGCGTTGGGCGACCGGGTCGGTGTCGGGAGAGCCGAGCTCCCGGTGGTCCAGGGCGTTTTGGAGGTACGTGCGGATCTCGGGACGCGTGAAGTCGGGCACGGCGACCACGACCGGCTTGGCCGCCGCGCCCGCCCTCGTGAAGTCCCGGCGGCGGCTGGTGACGAGCACGTACCCGCCCGTCGTCGACGGCGGCCACAGGTCCGTGAGGTCGGCCGGGTCGGTGACGCCGTCCAGCACGATCAGCCACGGGTGGTCGTGCTTGCCGCCCGCCGGGCGCAGCCAGTTGAGGAACGCGAGGGCGCCGGCCGCCGGGTCGGGGTAGGCCCGGCCGTAGAGGTCCTCGGCGGCGTGCGCGTAAGCGGCGACGACGGACTCACGGGCGGAGGCGTCGACCCACAGCAGGAGGTGGATGTCGTCGTCGTCCCACGCCTGTTCGGCGAACCGCACGGCCAGTTGGGTCTTGCCCACGCCGGCGGTGCCGGTCAGCACGTGCGGCGGGTCGCCGAGGTCCGGGCTTTCCAGCTCCGGGATCTCGCGGTCGAGGAAGTGCGCGGCGAGCGCGGGCACCCGACCCATCCGGTGCGGGAGCGGCACGGGCGCCGAAGGAGCCGCGGACTGGTGATAGTTGACGGTGTGCGCCGCACCGAAGGCCACGCCGTTGCCGCGGGCCTCGATACGGACGGTGCGGCCGGTGTCGTGCGGCGGCGGCTGCTCGCCCGGTGAAGCGGCGTGCGGGGTGGGCTCGTTCGCCGGATCGCTCAGCCCTGGGACGCGTCCGGCACCGGAGGGGGGACGGGGCTCGGCGGCGCGCCGGCGTGGACGTCGCCGCGGATGACGGCGGCGGCGATGGAGCGTTCACCGCTCGCCGTGACGGAGAGGTCGCCGCCGACCGCGAGGGCGTCGTCCTGGGCGTGCACGGGCGCCGCTTCGGGGGCGGGGGCTTCGGGCGCCGCTTCTGGCTCGGGGGGCAGCAGGCCGTCCAGCAGCGCCTGGAGCTCACGTACGGCGGTCGCCCGCGCGGCACCGTCGAGGTCGTCGAGGCGGTCGCTCACGCGGGTGGCCCACGCCTCCCGGAACCTGGCCCGCAGGGCGTACTTCCTGGACGGCATGGCCACCAGCCACTCGTCACGCTCCTTGCCCAGCCGCTCGGCGATCCGCTCGGCCTGGCGCTGGTCGGCGCCCCCGAACCAGCGGGCGAGGTCGGTCTGGAACTCCGGCCAGTTCTCCGCCCGCATCAGTGACACGACGGCCGTCCCCGTCCGCGCCGCGAGCGCGGCGACTGCGACGTCGGTCATGAACCCCCCTGTGCGGCTCGGCGCTTGGCTCGACGGTAACGCCTCGCGCGGGAGGGCGGGGCGCGGTTGCGTACGGGCACCCGCCCGGAGTCAGCCTGCGGCCTCCTCCGCCTCCGTACGCCAGTGCTCCGCCACCTCGCGGGCCTGCTCCGTCGCCGGGTCGTCGGGGCCCGAGACACGTTCCCGGTCGGCGAGCAACCGCGTGAGGTCGGCATGGGCGCCGTCCGGATCGCCGGCCAGGCCGCGGAATACGGCGAGGTGGTGGCGGGTGGTGAGGACGTCCTCGTGGTCGCCGCCGAGCGCGCGCTGCTGGTCGCTGAGGACGGCGGCGAGGTCGATGAGGGCGCCGACCACGTCGCCCGCCTCGCCCCGGAGCCGGGCGAGGGTGGACCGGTCGCGCAAGGTGTCGCGGTGGGCGGCGCCGACCACGCGGGTGCCGCGGGCCACCAGGTCGGAGAGCGTCATCATCGCGGCGACGGTCGCCCCCACGCGGGCCTGGGCGTCGGCGATATGCCGCAGCAGTCCGCGGGTGCGTCGGTGGTCGGTTCCGAAGACCTCCTCTGTCTGGGCCTGAACACCGGCCAGGTCCCCCAACAGCTCGGGTACTTCGAGCCGTAGCTCGTCATCGCTGATGTACGGGAGGAGGGCTTCGCCGGTTTCGAGGGAGTGGGGGTGGTCCGCGCCGAGAATTCTGCACTGCGTGGTGGCGAGGTCGTCCAGCTCCTCGTAGGTCTGCGACGCTTCCGCACCGAGGGCGTCCTCGACGAGCACGGCCAGCACCCTGCAGCGCAATGTGACGGGGTGGTCCGGGCCGATCGACCGTTCCGCCTCGTCGACGGCCGCCGTCAGCACGGTCGCCGCGGTGGCGAGGTCGTCGGCGAGTATGTGGGCGCTCGCGAGAGCGCGTTGCGCGAGGAGGGTGTCCGGGTGGCCGGGACCGAGGACCCGCCGCATCTCCTTGTGCAGGGCCTCGGCGAAGCGCACCCCGTCGAAGTCCCGGTCCCGCAGGGCGTTCTCGAAGCCGAACAGCCGTGTCGCCACCTCCATGACTTCCGGCCCCGCGCTCACACCGTTCCGGCTGTTGATCATGGCGGCGACCAGCGTGGACACGGTGGCGAGGGTGTCGGGGTGGTCCGGGCCCAGCACCCCGACGCGGTCCCCCAGAACCTCGGCAAGCGCGGCGAGCGGTTCCCGCGCGTCCCAGCTCGTCGCGTTGAGCCGGCACCAGGCGAGGTGGTGGCGGGTGGTGAGGACGTCGGGGTGCTGCGCGCCGAGGGCCGCCTCCTGGGCCGGCAGCAGCTCGGCCAGCTCCGCCGCCGCGCCGAAGTCGTCGCCGCGGGCGCCGCGCCAGCGGGCCGCCTGCGCACGGGCCTTGGGGACGTCGGGGTGGTCGTCACCGAGCCCGTCGCCGAGCCCGTGCACCGCGTGGCGGAAATACCCTTCGGCGTCGACGAGTTCGCCCCAGCTGCCGGCGCTGTTGCCGGTCCGGAAGAGGAGCGGGTGGATGCCGTCGTGCCGCCGCAGCGCACTGGACGCCGAGAACAGCAACGCGTCCGCGCAGTCCTGCAGCAGCCGCATCTCCGCCCGGCCCGGCTCGACTTCGGGCCATGCGGCGACCAGGGCGTCGGCGGCGCCGCGCGCCAGGTCCGGGTCGGAGCCGTCGCCGCGGACCGCGCGGATCGCCTGGAGGACGCGGGCCTCGGCCTGCACCGTACGGAAAGTGCCGACCCGGTCGGAGTCGAGCAGGTTGCGTCCTTCCAGGACCCGGAGCGTGGCCCGGACCTCGTCGGCGGTCACCGCCTGCCCGTCCGTCTCGGGGCACGCGAAGAGCCGGAGTTCGGCGAGGACTTGCCGCCCCGTATCGCTCAGCAGCACCTGCTCCGGTACGGCCGTGGCGCCGAACTCCGCGACCAGTTGGAGCACGGAGAGCGCCAGGCCCTCGGGAGCGGTGCGGTCGGCGGCCTCGACGGACTGCCACACCGGCTTCGCGGCGGAGGAAGGGTCGTACGGCGTGCCGCCGGCGAGGGCGTCGAGGTAGGTGTCGAGAGGGATGCCGGTCCGTGCGATCTCGTCGGCGGCCGACTCGACGAACCGGGCGGCGCTGCCCGCCCGTTGGATGCGCCGGGCGATCTCGTCCTCGTCCGGGGCGCCCAACGGGCGGTGCCTGAGGGCGCGTTGGAGGTAGCCGCGGATCTCCTCGCGGGTGAAGCCGCGCACCGGGACGACGACGGGGTTGCTCGTACCGGTGAAGTCCCGGCGGTGGCTGGTGATCAGCACGCGGCCGTCGGGGCTGCCGGGCGGCCACAGGCCGTCGAGGTCGGCGGGGTCGGTGACGCCGTCCAGCACGACGAGCCAGTGGCGCGGCTCCGTACCGCCCGCGGGGAGCAGCCAGTTGAAGAAGGCGCGGGCGCCGTCCGCGGGGTCGGGGTACACATGGCCGTACAGCTCGTGCGCGGCGCGGGCGTACGCGATGCGGATCGCCTCGCTGGAGCGCGCGTCGACCCAGAGCAGCAGCCGCAAGTCGCCGCGCTTCCAGGCGGATTCGGCGAACGTGGCGGCGAGCTGGGACTTGCCGACGCCGCTGGTGCCGGTGAGCACGAGCGGCGGGCTGCCGAGGGCGGTGGCGGCGAGGTGGCGCACCTCGCGCTTCAGGGCGTGCGGGGTCAACTCCGGGACACTGCCCATGCGGTGGGGCAGGGACACCGGGGCGGAGGGGGCCAGGGCCTGGTAGTAGTTCACGGTCTGGGCCTGGTGGAAGGCGACGCTGTTGTGGCTGGCCCGCACGGAGACGCTTTGCGCCGCAGGCTCAGCGCGCGCGGCGGGCCGCGGTGCCGATGCCGGTGCCGGTGCCGGTGATGGCCCGGGTTCAGCCGACCGCGCCGGCTGCGGTCCCGGCGACCGCTCCGGTGACGGCGCCGGCTGCGGTTCCGATTCCGGCAACGGCCGCGGCTCTGCCGACCCTTCCGGCTGCGGCTGCGGCTGCGGTCCCGACTCTGGCGACGGCTCCGGCTCCGGCTGCGATTCTGGTCCCGGCTCCGAGGGAGCGGACGCGGCGGCCGGTTTGCCGCGAGCGGCCACCCGGCGGGCGCGCTCGGCGGCCGAGGCCAGCAGGGCACGCAGCTCCGCCGCCGCGACGGCGCGTTGCTCACCCTCGAACTCTTCCAGGCGGCTGTGGATGGAACTGGCCCAGCGCTCGCTCAGAGCAGTGCGTAGCGTCTTGCTGTCCCACGACGCCCGCGTCCACGTCGAGTAGTCCGAGAAGAGCTTGTCCCGCACCAATTGTCTGCGGCTCTTGTCGTCGGCACCGATCCACGCGGGGAATCCGTCCCGCACCACGGGCCACGACCCGTTGCTGAACGAGTCGACGACGGCCTTGCCCGCCGCATCCGCAAGCGTGGCATACGTCCGCTTCGCCATGAACCCCCCTGCGCCCCGGACCCCTTGGCATGACGGTAGCCCGTACGCGCGGAGGGCGGGACCGGCTTGGCGCGGCCCCGCGTACCGTCGCGTCACGCCACCGGTGTCGCGTACCGGGTGAAGCCGGTGGTCTGCCAGGTCGTGCCGTCGACCGTGACGGCGTGGGCCTCCGTGGCCGGGAGGGATTCGAGCCAGGGACGGGCGGTGGCGCCGCCCCGGGCGTACGCGGCGGTGGCGTAGGTGTCCGCGGAGGTCAGGGCGGGGGTGAGGACGGTGAGGGAGGCGAGGGCGTCGGCCGGGGGGTGGCCGGTGTGGGGGTCGAGGATGTGGGGGTCGCGTTCGGTGGGGCCCGAAGTGGCGACGGCGAGGTCGGTGCCGGGGCCGGGTCCGGTGAGGACGATGCAGGCGAGGGAGCGCGGGAGGAGGGGGTGGGCGACGCCGATGCGCCAGGGGCCGCCGTGCACCTGGATGTCGCCGCCGCCGTTGACGCACACCGCTTCCGCGCCGGCCGAGGTGAGCATCGCGGCGGCGCGCTCGACGGCCCAGCCCTTCACCAGGCCGGTCGGGTCAAAGGCGGGGCCTGCGTAGTACGCACTGAAGTAGCCGTCCGTGGCGCGGGCGGCGGCCTCGCACAGCCGCATCACCTCCCGCATCTCCGGGGAGCACTGCGACAGCGCCAGTGTGCCGGCGGCGAGCCGGCTGACCTGGCTCTCCGGGCGGTCGGTCGAGAAGACCTCGTCCGTATGCGCCAGCCACGCCGCCGCCGCGTCGAGGGCGGTCGCGGTGCGCCGCGGGTCGCCGCCGCGTACGTCGAAGGAGAAGACCGTGCCCATGGCGCGGGCGGTGCGGTGCAGGCGGTTCTCCGAGGCCGGGGACGCGGACGCGGACCAAGACGGGGCCGAGGCCGGGGACGGGCACGAGGGCGGGGGTTCCGCCGGGGTCGTAAATTCGGGTGGGTCAGGCATGGGCTTGGTCCAAGGCGCTGGGGAGGGGCTGCGCACAGCCCTCGCTCGTGAGCATGTCGGGGTGCGTGGACGCGACGGTGGCCGGCCGGCCGACGACGCCGACGCCCGTGTGCTCCCGGACGGCGTAACCCCACAGGATGAAGCTGAGGTGCACCGGGAGCAGGCACACGACGTAGCGGCCGGGCATGGCGTGCGGGCAGGCGGCGACAGGGCCGCCGCGGACGCGGTCGCTGCCCGCGCGGCCCTCCGGCGCGGGGACGCGGGCCATGAGCAGCACCTCCTTCCCCGGCGCTTCCCGGCGCCGCCCGGCGCCTGCTCACGCCTACGCACCCCACTGTCCGGCCCGGACCTCTGCGCAGGCTCTGAAAAGGGCCCCGGAAGGGCCCCTCGGCCGGGATTCAGAGCGAAGGCAGAGGTTCGCGGCGCGGGCCGCGCGGCCCCGGGCGCGGCGCGCGATGCTGGGAGCACCATGCGACCCACTCCGCCCGCCGCCCCGGCCCACCCGCTGGCCCACCCCGACGGCTCGCCCGTACGCGTGCTGGTCGTCGACGACGAGCCCGACCTCGCGGAGGTGCTGTCGGGCGCGCTGCGCTACGAGGGCTGGCAGGTGCGCACCGCAGGCGACGCGGCCGGCGCGGTCGCGCAGGCGGCGGCGTGGCGGCCGGACGCGGTCGTGCTGGACGTGATCCTCCCCGACGGCGACGGCCTGGGCGTGCTGCGCCGGCTGCGGGAGGCCCAGCCGGAGGTGTGCGTGCTCTTCCTGACCGCGCGCGACACCGTCGAGGACCGCATCGCCGGCATCACCGCGGGAGGCGACGACTACGTCACCAAGCCCTTCAGCCTGGAGGAGGTGCTGGCCCGGCTGCGCGGCCTGCTGCGCCGCGCCGGCATGGCACGGGCCCGCGGCGACTCGCCGCTGCTGGCGGTGGGCGACCTGGCGATGGACGAGGACGCCCGCGAGGTGACCCGGGGCGGCGAGCCGGTGGAGCTGTCGCCGACGGAGTTCGAGCTGCTGCGCTACCTGATGCGCAATCCCCGGCGGGTGCTCAGCAAGGCGCAGATCCTGGACCGCGTGTGGTCGTACGACTTCGGCGGCCAGGCGCATGTGGTGGAGCTCTACATCTCCTACCTGCGGCGCAAGATCGACACGGGGCGCGAGCCGATGATCCACACCGTGCGGGGGGCGGGATACGTGCTGAAGGCCGCGCCGCCGTGAGGGTGCCGGCCGTCCTGCGTCACGCGCGGCGGCGGGGATGGCTGCCGCGGACGCTGCGGGCCCGGCTGATCTGCGGCCTGGTGGTGCTGCTCGCGCTGAGCTGCGCGGCGGTCGGCATCGCGGCGGTGCTGACACTGAGCTCGTACCTCACCGGGCAGATCGACGAGCAGCTCGCGGCGGCCGGCGGGCGCTTCCCGGCGAGCCTGGAGCACCGCAGGCGCGGTGGGCCGGGCGGCAGCGACCGCTACGCCGACACCCGGCGGCAGGCCCCCGGCACGTTCGGGGCGCGGCTGCTGCACGGCGCGGTGACGGACGCCGCCGTCGTACGGTCCGGGGCGGACACGCATGTGGCGCTCTCGGCGGCCGACCGGGCGGCGCTCGCGGCGCTGCCGGACGACGGGAAGGCGCGCCGGCTCTCCCTGTCGGAGCTGGGCGACTACCGGGCCGTCGCGGTGCCGGGCGACAGCGGGGACGTGCTGGTCACCGGGCTGCCGCTGGCGCGGGTCGAGGCGGCGGCGCGGCGGCTGGTGATCGTCGAGGCGGTGGTGTTCGGGGTCGCGCTGGCGGGCGCGGGGACGGCCGGGGCGGTGTGGGTGCGGTGGTCGCTGCGCCCGCTGGGCCGGGTCGCGGCGACGGCCGCCTCCGTCACGGCGACGCCGCTGGCCAGCGGGGCGGTCGCGCTGCCCGCGCGGGTGCCGGCCGCGGACACCGATCCGCGTACCGAGGTCGGACGGGTCGGGGCCGCGCTCAACGTGATGCTCGGGCACGTGGAGGACGCGCTGGGGCGGCGGCAGCGCAGCGAGGAGCGGCTGCGCCGGTTCGCCGCCGACGCCAGCCATGAGCTGCGTACGCCGGTCGCCGCCGTCCGCGGGTACGCCGAACTGGCGCTGCGGCAGCCGGAACCGGTGCCGGCGGGGGTGCGGCGGGCGCTGGAGCGGATCGGGGCGGAGTCCGGGCGGATGGGCGCCATGGTGGACGACCTGCTGCTGCTCGCCCGGCTCGACGAGGGCGCGCCGCCGGTGCGCGAGCCGGTGGACCTGACGCTGCTGGTCCTCGACGCGGTGGAGGACGCGCGGGCGGCCGGGCCCGACCACCACTGGCGCCTGGACCTGCCGGAAGAGCCGGTCACGGTGCCGGGGGACGGGCCGCGGCTGCACCAGGTCCTGGCCAACCTGCTGGCCAACGCCCGCGCCCACACCCCGCCGGGCACGCACGTCACGGCGTCGCTGCGCCGGGAGCCGGGGGGCGGCGCCCGCATCGTCGTGGCCGACGACGGGCCTGGGGTTCCGGAGTCGGTACGGGACGTGGTCTTCGAGCGCTTCACCCGCGCGGCCCCGCCCCCGCAGCCGCCGCAGCCCTCGCCGGGCGGTACGGGCGCGGCGCCGGCCCGCCCGGACGTCGACGCCGCGGGCGGCGGCGCCGGGCTGGGCCTCGCGATCGTCGCAGCGGTGGTCGCGGCCCACGACGGCGCACTCACCCTCGACTCCCACCCGGGCGCAACCACCTTCACGGTGACCCTGCCGGCGGGGTGACGCTGCGGGCACCTCCGGGGTGGGCTCGCGGGCCCGGTGACCCCGCGGGTGCGCCCGGAAGCGGCCCTGCGGGCGCGGTGACCCCGCGGATGTGCCCGGAGGTGAGCTTGCCGGCGCGGTGGCCCTGCGGGCACTTCCGGAGGTGGCCCTGCGGGGCCGGTCGCGGGTGCGGCCCGCCGCCCCCCTCGGCGGCGGCCCGCACCCGCGGGTCAGCCGGTCGCGCCCGGCGACGTGGTCGTGGTGCCGGCGCACCACGGCTGGTGGACGGGGCGGATGAGCCCGGCCCGCAGGACGACGCGCGGCGGATCGCTCTCCAGCCGGGTGGTGAGGGCCAGTTCGCTGCCGTGCGGGATACCGGCGGGCCGGACGACGTACGCGATGCCGGCCCCGTTCTCCTCCACGCGGAAGACGCTCTCGGGCGCGTCGTGGACCGGCACCTCGACCGGCGGCGGGGCCGGCTCGCCGGTACGGGTGACGGCGCAGACCTGGGCGCGGCTCAGGACGAGGGCGGGAACGCCCATGCGCCGCAGGTCCGCCTGGAACTTCTCCGCGTCGAAGAGACGCGGGCCCTTGGTGAAGCTGATCCTGACCCGGCCGCCCGGCTGCTGCGCCAGGACGTAGTCGTCCGTCGTGATCCGGTGCGGCGCCGAGGCCGCCGGGGCCTGCGCATGCCCGGTGTCGCCGCCGCCCGCCGACAGGGCGACGGCGGCCACCGCGGCGACCGCCGCGACGAGGACGCCTGCCGCGGCCGGCTTCCACCGGCGCGGGCGCCGGGCGTCCGGGAGGGGTGCGCCGGGCTCGGTCGCCAACTGCGGGGTGCCGGAAGTCTGCTCGATCTCGTGCATCAGGAACTCCTTGAGGTGCTCGCGCCGGCCCTCCGGCAGATCCCGTTCCGCCGGGATCGCCAACAGCCGCGCCAGTTCCTGGCGTTCGGCGGGGGTGGGCCCGACGGGCGTACCCCCGCGGGACGTTGTGCTCATCGGGCTCCCTCCTGGGTGGGCCGGGTCGCGCGGTGGGCGCGGCTGCCCGGTATCTGTCCGCGTCCGCCGCGGAGTTCCCCGTTTTCTCCGGATATCTGCCCGTCCGCGAGCTTGCGCAGCTTCTTGCGGGCCCGCGCCAGCCGCGACCGCACCGTGCCGATCGGGACGCCGAGCGCCCGCGCGGCCTCGGCGTAGTCGAGTCCCGACCAGACGCACAGCGCGAAGACCTCGCGCTCGGCGCGCCGCAGCCGGCCCAACGCGGCCTGGACGGCGGCCAGTCGCTCGGCGTCGTCGATACGGCAGACCAGCTCGTCGGCGAAGTCGGGCAGGACGTCGTCGCGCGGCAGCCGGGCGGTCGCGGCCTCGTAACGGCGGGCGGTGCGGGTGGTGTTGCGGGCCGCGTTGGTCGCTATGCCGAGCAGCCAGGGGCGCAGCGAGCCGCCGTCCGGGTCGATCCTGGCCCGCAGCCGCCAGGCTTCGAGGTAGGTGAGGGCGGTGACGTCCTCGGCGGTCGACCAGTTGCCGGTCAGGCGGAAGGCGTGGTTGTAGACGGACCGGGCGTACTCGTCGTACAGCCGGCCGAACGCGCCGGGGTCGCCGGCGCGCAGGCGTGCGCGGTCATCCCTCTCCATGCCCTGTGAGCTGTCCGGCGGCGCCCCGGCGGTTCCCGTGACGCCCGTCACACGGCACTGCCGGGCTCCGAAACTTTCGGCCCGTTTCGGTGCCGGGCCGGCGCGCGGATCACGTCCGCGGCGGTGCCGTGCTGTCCCGGACGACGAGTTCGGTGGCCAGTTCCAGCCGCCGGGTGCCCGCGGGCAGCACCGACTCGACGCCCTCCAGGACGATCCGCGCGGCCATCGAGGCCATGTCGCCCAGCGGTTGGCGCACCGAGGTGAGCGGCGGGGAGGCCCACGCGGAGGTGGGCAGGTCGTCGAAGCCGACGACGCTGATGTCCGGCCCGACGCGCAGCCCCGCGTGCCGGACGGCCTCGTACGCGCCCATGGCCTGCAGGTCGCTGCACGCGAAGACGGCGGTGGGCGGGGCGGGCAGGGCGAGCAGGTCGCGCATGCCGGCCAGGCCGGCGGCGTGCCGGAAGCCGCCGGCGCGGGTGAGGGCGGGGTCGACGGGCAGGCCCGCGGCTTCGAGGGCGGCGCGGTGGCCGTCGAGGCGGGCCCGGGCGCCGAGGACGTCCTCGGGGCCGGCCAGGACGCCGATCCGGCGGTGGCCGAGGTCGAGCAGGTGCTGGGTGGCGGCGAGTCCGCCGTGCCAGTTGGTGGCGCCGACCGACGGCATGCACGGGTCGGGGCTGCCGGCCGGGTCGACGGCGACCAGCGGCACGCCCAGGTCGTGGATCTTCCGCCGCTGGGCCGGGGCGAGTCCGGTGACGGCGAGGACGACGCCGTCGCTGCCGCGCCGGGTCAGGTTGTCCAGCCAGCGCAGCACGTCGGCGGGGCGGTGGTGGACGGCGGTCACGACCAGGCAGGAGCGGTGCCGGGCGGCGGCCTCCTCGGCGCCCCGGACGACCTCCACCGACCAGGGGCTGTCGAGTTCGCCGACGACCAGGTCGACCAGGCCGACCAGGTGGGTGGGGCGGCTGCGGCGGCGCAAATAGTTGCTGCTCTCCAGCAGCGCCTCGACCCGCCCGCGGGTGGCCTCGGCAACTTGCGCCCGCCCGTTGAGCACTTTCGACACCGTGGCCACGGACACGCCCGCCTCCTGGGCGATGTCGGCGATGGTCACCCGGGTCTGCGCCGGGACCCGTAACGGCTGGTGCGGCGGCTGCGCGGGCGGGCCCGGTAACTGCGCCCGGCGCCGCCCGCCGGGTCCGCCGTCGTGCCCGTGGCGCCCATCACGCCCGCCGCGCCCGTCGTCGTGCCCGTCGTCGTGCCCGGTTCCGGCCACGGTCACCTCGCTGCCGCCCCGGCCTGCGGCCGGGCTCGATCCCCTGCTGTCCTCGTACGACCTCATCACGCGCGCAGCCTCTCACGGGGCAACGTAGCCGCACTTTTACCAGGGAAGCCATTGACGAAACGTCACCGAAATCGTACGTTCCCAGGCACCTAAACTTTCGCAAGTTTCCACGATCGGGTCGGAATCCAGCTCGCCGGCCCGGAGGAGTGTTGTGCGTACCATGAACCGCCTCGTGTCCCTGCGGGCGACGGCCGCGGTGGCCACCGTGACCGTCCTCGCGCTGACCGCGACCGCCTGCGGCGGCGCCGGTGGCAGTGCCTCGGGATCGGGCGATCCGGTGACCGTGTGGTCGCTGTCGAACGACGCGCTCAACCCGGTGCAGAAGCAGTCGATCACGTCGTACAACACGCAGCGCGGCGGCAAGGTCACGATGAAGACCTTCGACAACGACCCGTACAAGCAGAAGCTCCAGTCCTCGCTCGGCGGGTCCGGCGGCCCGGACGTGTTCCTCAACTGGGGCGGCGGCAACCTGGCGCAGTACGTCAAGGCCGGGAACGTCGCCGACCTCAGCGGCAAGCTGTCGGCGGACTTCAAGAAGGAGTTCCTGCCGAGCGTGCTCGCCGGCGGCGAGGTCGACGGCAAGGTCTACGGCGTGCCGATGGAGGGCGTGCAGCCCGTCGCGCTGTTCTACAACAAGGACGTCTTCAAGACCGCCGGCATCGACGCCCCGCCGGCGACGTGGAAGGACCTGCTCTCCGACGTCGACAAGATCAAGAAGAAGGGCATCACGCCCATCGCGCTGGCCGGTTCGCAGAGCTGGACCGAACTGATGTGGCTGGAATACCTGCTGGACCGGGTCGGCGGGCCGCGGGCCTTCGCCGACATCGAGGCGGGCAAGGCCGGCGCGTGGGAGAACCCGGCCGTCGAGACGGCCCTCGGCATGATCAAGGACCTCGTCGACCGCGGCGCGTTCGGCAAGAAGTACGCCAAGGTCAACCAGGACGCGGGCGGGACCAACGCGCTGCTGTCGCAGGGCAAGGCCGGCATGCTGCTCATGGGCTCGTGGGAGTACGCCGACATGCTGGCCGCCGCCCCGCAGTTCATCAAGGACGCCAAGCTCGGCTGGGCCCCCTTCCCGACCGTCGCCGGCGGCCAGGGCGACCCGAAGAACGTCGTCGGCAACCCGTGCAACTACTTCTCGGTGACGCAGAGCTCGTCGAACAAGTCGGGGGCGGTCGACTTCATCACCAAGACCGTCGACCAGCCCTCCTACATCGCCGACCTGCTGTCCATAGGCCACGTCCCCGCCATCGCCGGCATCAAGGGCCAGCTGATGGGCGCGATCAACCCGCAGTACACCGGCTTCGTCTACGACCTGGTCGCCGACGCGCCCACCTTCACGCAGTCCTGGGACCAGGCACTCGACCCGGACATCGCCACGCTGATGCTCAACGACCTGCAGAAGGTCTTCAACAAGCAGATGACACCGAAGGAGTTCGTCCAGTCGCTCGCGGCGGCGTCGTAGCCCCCGGCCCCTCACCGCGGCTCCAATTCGACGGTCCGTCAGTCGTATTCGGCGTTTTCCGGACCGGTCGCCGCGAAGCGGTCTACGATCCCCATCCGGGCGACTGCGCGCGACGACGGGGGGCGAGGCCAAGTGCCGAGGCTGCATGGGCGCGAGCGGGTGGTGAGTTACGTCGGCGACGCGCTCGTACGCCACGGGGTGCCGGCGGCCGTACCGCCGGTCGTGCTGCTCGCCGGGCCGCGCGGGTCCGGCGGGACGGTGCTGCTGGACGCGCTGTGGGGGAAGTTCGCCCAGGACTGCCTGAGCGTACGGCTGGACCTGGCCGCCGCGCAGGGCGTCGAGGACATCGCGCTGGCCGCGGTGCGCGGGCTCGGCCGGCGCATCCCCGGCATCCGGCCGATCGACTTCGCGCGCACCGTCATGGTGCTCAAGGCGCTCAGCTTCGTCGACCCCGGTGGCGGCCGGACCGCCTTTGACGCCTATATGCGGGCCCGCCCGCAGGACGCCGAGACGCAGTCGGCGCTCGACAACTGGAGCACCCGCGCCGCCCCGCTGCTCAGCCCCGAGCAGCGCGGGCTGCTGGACGCCCTGACCGGCCTGCTGGGCGCGCTGCACACCGCGGTCGGGCGGCACAAGGACGCGGTGGCGATGCGCTGGCTGGCCGCACGCGGCGAGGGCCGCCGCGAGTGGGACCTGCCGTGGCAGCTCTACCGCGCGCACCAGGCCCCGGACTCGCCGGCCTTCCCGCGGCACCTGGTGGCCCGCACCCTGTGCGCGGCGCTGCTCGCCGACCTGCGGCACGACTTCAACGACTCCTGGCCGCGTATGCAACGCCCCCGCAACTGCCTGCTGTTACTCGACGACGCCGGCGGCAGCACCGCGGACCTCTTCCTGGACATGCTCGTGGAAGGCCGCCGGGAGGCCGCGGCGGCCGGCGAACGCCCCGACCCCGCCGTGGTGGTGGCCGTGCAGCGCGGCAGGGTACGGCCCGAGGCGGCCCGGCTGCTGGACCCGACCGACGAGCGGCTGGCCTTCGGCACCCGGCATCCGCTGGCGCCCGGCGGCGAGGACCACCCCGTGTGGTGGTACCCGGTGGCGCTGTCCGACCTCAATGAGGAGCACGCGCTGGCGATGTGCACCAGCAGCGTGCTCGGCCGGCACAAGCACGACGCGACCTTCCTGCACGAACTCACCGGCGGCCACCCGGAGTCCACCGACCGGCTCGCCCACCTGCTGGCCGGCTTCGGCCGCACCCCGCCGGCCGAGCCGCAACTCCCGCCCCCGAGCGCGCACCACCCGGGTACGGCAGGGCAGCGCCCGGCCGCGGACCCGCCCGCCCCCTTCGACCCGCGCCGGCTGCTCGACGCCCGGCTCGTCGACGACGCCCACCCGCTGCCCGACGACTGGCCGCCACCGCCCCGCGCGGACACCACCGTCGAGGACTACCTGCTGCGCCGCGCCTTCACCGACCGGCTCACCAGCACACCCGGTGGGGTCCTGCGGCCCGACGACAACCGGGAGCTCAACGTCATGGCGGTGCTCGCCGCGACACCCGGACTGCGCCGCGGGGCGTGCAACTCCACGCTCCAGTACCTGGGATGGACCGGCTACGACGCCGACGCCGCCCAACTCGCCCTGCGCGACGCGATGTGGCTGGAGGAGACCGAGGACGGCGAGGCGGTACGCCTGCACCCGCTGGCCGCACTGCTGCTGCGCCGCTGGCTCGGCCGCTCGGCCGGCACCTGGCAGGACGTGCACATGGGGTACGTCGCCCACTACAGCCGACCCGCGCAGACACCGCTGCGCCACCTGCACACCCTCGCGCAGGCCGAACCCGGCCGCCGCGAACCGCTCACGACCGTCACGGCCTACCTGGACGAGGAGTTCGGCCGCGGGCCCACCACGCAGTGGCTGCGCGTCCTGGAGCAGGTCACCGCCGCGCCCAACCGCCTCACCACCCGGCTGGACCCGCGCTCCTACGTCACCTCGCTGGCCGGCCCCGCCGAGGCCCGCAACCGCCGCCGCGCCATCACCCGCCTGACGGTGGCCCGCTGGCTGCACGCCGACCGCTGCTTCGACCCGGCCCACCAGCTCGCCCACACGATCGCCACCGAGTACGACCACCTGGCCGAGATCACCGACGACAACGAGGTTCTTTACCAGCAGGCGGGGAAGTACCGCCGGGTCGAGAGCGCTTGGAAGGACTGACGAGCGAGCGGCCGGAGTGGGCGGCTGAGGCACGAAGCCGTTCGCGCAGGGCGCGAGGAGGAATGTCCGCCCAAAAGAGAAAGCAGGTCCAATCGTGGCACGTCCCCTCGCCTACGCCCGCTCGTACGTCGCCCATCTGCCCGTCGCCGCACGGCGGTTGCTCGCCGGGGCGTGCGTACTCGCGCTCGGCGCGGTCGCGTACGGGATCTACGTCCCCGTGAACCACCTGCTCGGCAAGTCCTGCATGCACAAGGGCGCGACGAGCGTCACGCACCACGGCTCCAACGGCGAGTGCGTCGGCATCACCGACGGCGCGTACGTCTTCCACTCCTCGCTGCGGGACGTCGAGGACACGATCCGCCAGGAGAACCGCAGCGTCGTCAAGGAGCACCCGACCAACTACGTCAGCGTCGTGCTGCTGCTGCCGATATCGCCGGACAAGGGCAGCATCATGTCGATGCCCAACGCCCTGGAGCAGTTGCAGGGCGCCTACACCGCCCAGCACTACGCCAACCGCAACAACGTCAAGGGCCTGACCCCGTACATCCAGCTGCTCATCGGCAGCGACGGCTACCAGGCCAACGGCTGGCAGACCGCGGTCTCCGCGATCGAGGACGGCGGCAAGCAGCACATCGCCGCCGTCGCCGGCTTCGGGCTGAGCCTGAGCGGCACGGAGAGCGCCATCCGGGACCTCACCACGCACGACATCCCGGCGTTCGGCGCCACGCTCACCTCCGACAACTACGACAACATCAAGGGCTTTGTGCGCGCCTCGCCCAGCAACGCCGACAACGCGGCGGCGGCGCTGGCGTACGTGCAGTCCGACTACAAGCGGGCGGTGCTCGTCGAGGACGGCAACACCGGCGACAGCTACGACGTCACGCTCGTCAGCGGCTTCAAGAAGTTCTCCGCGATCCCGGGCCACCAGATCGTCGGCGTGGAGCCGTACGACACCTCCGAGCGGGACCGGGACGGGCAGAGCGCGGACGAGCGGCAGCGGCACCAGACCGAAGTGGCCACGCGTATCGCCCAGATGACCACCAACATCTGCTCCGCGCAGCCCGCGGTGGTGCTCTTCGCCGGGCGCGGGCAGGACATCGGCGTGCTCGTGCACGCCTTCTCCAACACGTGCCTGGACAAGAAGATCAGGATCGTCAGCGGCGACGACGTCACCAACCTGCCCGACAGCCCGCAGCTGCGCGCCGACCTCGCGAGCGGGCACGTCACCGTCGACTACGCCGGCGTCGCGCACCCCGGCGAGTGGAGCGCGGGCGTCGCGCACGACGCCGGGCACAGCGAGCAGCAGCGGGACGGCGCCGAGGGTTTCGCGACCTTCTCGGGGGCCTTCACGCCGCTCTTCCCGCACGGCTACCTCGGTGACGGCAACGCGATGATGGCGTACGACGCGACGCTCACCGCGGTGACCGCGATCCGGCTCACCAACCAGGACCAGCCGGAGCCGGACGCCGTCCTCAACGAACTCGGCGCGATCCAGGGCGGCGGCGCCGTCTACGGGTCGAGCGGGCCGATCGGCTTCACCGCCAACTACCAGACCAGCAAGACCGGTTCGAACCCGGTGGGCAAGCCGATACCGATCATCCGGCTGACGGCCCGCGGCAACCCGGCGGTGCTGGCCGTCAAATGGCCCGCGCAGGCCCCGCCGGTGGGCTGAACGCGCCCCGGGGCATTCGCGCTTCGGGCCCGGCGGGGGTCGGCTAGGGTACGGACGGGATCACGGCCCGGGCCCGACCGGTGGCGCACCGGGGCGGCACACCGGCCGGAAGGGGAGGCACGGTGGGCGCCGGCACGCGCGAGACACCGGTGGACGGGCCGGTGGCGCCGTCCGAGATCACCACGGTCGTGGTGCATGCCGCGGGCGCGGTCTGCACGCGGCGCGCCCGCTTCGACGTCCCGCCGGGGGCGGGGAGTCCGGACGCCGGCGGCCCGGTCGTGGTGCGCGTCACGGGGCTGCCCGTCTCGCTCCACGAGGATTCGCTGCGGGGCCGGATATCCGCCGGGCCGGCGGGGCTGCGGATCGCCGACATCCGCGTCGAGTACGGTGCGACGCTCCGGCGCGGCGACGAACTGCCGGGGCTGCGGCTGGACTTCGAGGACGCCGAAGACCGCCAGGCGCGGCTGCGGGACCGTACCGACCGGCTGCGGAAGGAGATCGCCGAGGTCGCCGCCCTGCGCGCCGAGCCCCCGGCCCCCCGTCGCGGCGACCCGCCGCGCTGGGCGCCCGTCGAGTCCATCCTCGCCCTCGCGAGCTTCGTCGACTCCCGGCTGGCCGCACTGCACCGCCGGCTGCGCGAGGCCGAGGACGAACTGGAGCGGGCCACGCACGCGTCGGACGTCCTCCAGCACCGCATGGACGAGGCGTCCTCCGCCCTCGACACCGGCCGCACCTCGCCCTCGGTGACGGCCCTGGTGACGCTGATCGGGGCACAGGAAGCAGCGGAAGCAGAGGGCTCGGCCGCGGACGGGGAGGCTGCCGGCGCGGCTCGGGCCGTGGAGCTGGACCTCGAATACCACGTGCCCGGGGCCTGTTGGCTGCCCGTGTACCAGCTGCGGCTCGACGGGCGCAGCGGGCAGGGCACGCTCGTGCTGCGGGCGACCGTCGCACAGCGGACCGGGGAGGACTGGAGCGGGGTGCGGCTCGGCCTGTCGACCGCGGACCTGCTGCGCCGGGCGGACCTCCCGGAGTTGCGGTCGCTGCGGATCGGGCGGCGGCAGGCGGAGCCGGCGGCGCTGAGCTGGCGGGAGCCGCCGGCCGGGCTCGCGGACCTCTTCGCCGGCTACGACGCCGCCGCCGTCCCCCTCAGGCTCCGCGGTGGCGAGCGGGTCGTCTTCCACGCCGAGGAGCCTGCGCCGGGCACCCGCTACGGCACCGCCTACGCGGCGGCGAGCGCCGACGAGGGGCCCGGCGGGCTGCTCCTGGGGGCGGTCGGCGGCGGAGGGCCGATCGGCGCGCCCCCGCCGCCGCCCTCCTTCGGGGCGCCCCCGCCGCCGCCCGCGCCCATGGCGCAGCCCGGGGCCCCGGCGGCGAGCGCCCCGGTGTCCCGCAAGGCCGCCAGGACCCGGGCCGCGGCCTTCGCTCCGGCCGCCGAAGGCTTCGCCGACGTGAGCCCCGAGCCGCCGGGCACCGCCGCGCCCGGCGCGGACCTGCTGGACTACGCCCGGCTCACCCTCGCCGGGCCCGACGCGGGCGAGGACCGCCGGGGCACCCTGCGGCCCTCGACGGTGGCGCACCCCGTCGCCGCGGAGTACCGGCTGCGCGCGGCCTCCGTCGCCCGCCTGCCGCGGCCCGCGCACGCGGTGGACGTGCGCAGCTCCGCGGGCTCCTTCGACTACCGCTTCGACACCGCCGCACCCGTGGACGTCGCGGCGGACGGCCGCTGGCACACCGTGCCGGTCAGCGAGGTGCCGGTCAGCACCGAGTTCGAGTACGTGACCGTCCCCGCCGTGGACCCGGCGGTCTTCGGCACCGTCCTGCTCACCAACACCTCGCCGCACGCGCTGCTGGCCGGGCCCGTGGACGTCATGGTGGACGGCGACTTCGTGCTGACCGCCCCGCTGCCGACGCTCGCGCCGGGCCGGCGCGAGTCGGTGGGCCTCGGCGTCGCGGAGAGCGTGAAGGTCGCGCGCCGGGCGCACATGCACGAGTCGACGGCGGGCCTGCGCGGCGGCACGACCGTGCTGGAGCACACCGTCGAGGTCGACGTGGCGAACCGGCTGCCGTACCCGGTCACGGTGCAGGTGCGCGAGCGCGTACCGGTGACCGCGGACAAGGACGTACGGATCGACGAGCACAAGGCGTCCCCGCCGTGGACGCCCGCCGAGCGCCCGGTGGCGGGGCAGGAGGACGAGTACGTGCGGGGCCTGCGCAGTTGGCGGGTCGCGCTGGAGCCGGGCGGCACCGCGACCCTCACCGGGGGCTATGCGGTACGGCTGCCCGCGGGCAAGGCCGTCGTCGGCGGAAACCGGAGGAACTGACCGTGGACGACGCCCTGTTCGGGGACACCGGCGCCGACGCCGACGCCGGCGAAGCGGCGGGCAGCGCCGGCGCCGTGGCGCCGGACCTCGCCGGCCTGACCGCGCTGCCGGTCACCGCCGTGACGTGCATGGAGGACCGCGCCCAGGTCGAGCGGACCGGCGAGGTCGAACTCACCGCCGGTGTCGGCCGGTTGCGGATCGGCCCGGTCACCCCGCTCACCGTCGACCGCTCGCTGCGCGCCGACTTCGCCGCTCCCGAAGGCGCGGACGCCGGCGCCCGGGTCGTGGACGCCCGGGTGGTGCGCCGCTACACCCCGGTGCCGCCCGGCGAACCCGGCCGTGACGCGTCCGAGCTGCGCCGCGAAGTGCACGCGCTGGAGCGGGAGTCGGCCGAGGCCAAGCTGCTGCGGCAGCGGCTGGAGGCGGCGCTGGAGGTCGTCGGGCAGGCCCGCGACGACCTCTACCGCGACATCCGGCAGGGCGCGGGCGGCGGCGACGCCGACCCGGAGCGGTGGGCCGACCGGCTGGACCGGGTGGAGAGCGAGGCCGAGCCGCGCATCGCCGAACTGCTCAAGCTGCGCCGCCGGTTGCACGACATCGGCGAGGAACTGCGGGAGACCCGCGAGGCGCTGAAGGCGGCCGAGAGCGAGCCGCAGCAACTGACCGCGTATCTCGACCTGGTGGTCGAGGCCGAGCGCGACGGCGCGGCGGAGCTGCATGTGAGCGCGCTCGTGCCGTGCGCGCTGTGGCGGCCCGCCTACCGGGCCACGCTCGCCGACGACCGGGCCGCCGTCCATCTGGAGACGGACGCCTTCGTGTGGCAGCAGACCGGCGAGGACTGGACCGGGGTGCGGCTGACGCTGTCCACCGCCCGACCCACGCTCGCCGCGACCCCGCCGGAACTCGCCGACGACGTCCTGACGTTGCGGGACCGCTCGGCCGAGGAGCGGCGCACGGTCGAGGTGGACCTGCGCGAGGAGGAGATCCGGGACGTGGGCGCCGCCGCGGCCGGCGGGCCCGCCGCGCTGCCGGGCATCGGCGACGGCGGCGACGTACGCGTGCTGCGCGCCCCGCACCCGGTGACCGTGCCGTCCGGCAACCGCCCGCACCGCGTGCACCTGACGGCCTTCACCGCGCCCTGCGAGGTGGAGAACACCTGCGCGCCCGAACTGTCGCCGCTGGTCGTGACGGTGGCGCGGCTGGCCAACACCTCCGGGCACGTGCTGCTCGCCGGCCCTGTCGACCTGGTGCGCGGCAGCGGCTTCGTGGGCCGCGGCAGGCTCGAATTCGCGGGCGCCGGCGAGGAGTTCACGGTGCCGTTCGGCAGCGAGGACACCTTCCGGGTGGTCCGCCACACCGAGGAGTCCCGCGACACCACGGGCCTGGCCGCGATCAACCAGCGCACGGTGGTCACCCGCCGGGTGCGGCTGTTCGTCTCCCGGCTGGACGCGACCGCCGGCGCCCCGGAGCGGACCATCACCGTACGGGAGCGAGTGCCGGTCTCGGAGGTGTCGGCGGTCGAGGTCGCGCTGCGCGGCAGCGAGTGCCGGCCGGCGCCGGACGGCGTGGACTCCGAGGGGGTCGCCCGCTACACCCTGGGCCTCGGCCCCGGGGAGCGGCGGGAGATCGAGCTGGTCTACGACATCACCGCGGCCAGCTCCGTCACGGGCCTGTGAGGTTGCCGGCCGGTGAGAGTTGCCGGCCGGCGCATCTCGGCCGGCAACCCCCGTACAGGGCCTGTCAGTTGAGCGCGGCGAGGCTGTGCTCGCTGACCAGCTGCGGGATCGGCTCGCTCGTCATGTACTGCTCGCCGAGGCCCGGCTGCCCGAACCACGGCCGGATCGGGCCGGCTTCGACGGTGATCGGCGCCGTCACCCGGTAGAGGTGGTAGCTGCTGGGGTAGGCGGTGGTGTACTCGTCGAGGTTGCTCGGCGGGATGGCCCGCTTGGCGTACGGAGTGCCCGCGGGCGCGAGGAAGTTGCCGCGCCCGCTGCCGAACAGGTCGACGAGCCGGCCGACTTGGAGCGTCAGCGGCTTCTCCACCGGGTTGCCGTCCCGGTCCAGGACGAAGCCGTTCTTCTCCGGGTACCACCAGCCGGAGGTGCCGGTCTGCGGGTCGGTCTGCCAGTAGCAGCCGAGGAACCAGTACGGCGAGGTCCGCCCGGCCCGGTGGTAGCCGCGCAGCATCGCGCCGATCCCGCCCTGCTGCGGCAGGTCGCGCGGCCCGAGCCGCCAGTCGGCCAGGAAGTACGGCTCCAGGGGCGGGTTGGGCGCGGTGCTCGTCGACCGGTCGCGGCCCTCGACGGGGCAGCTCGCCCCGGGGCGCGCCGCGGCCTGGGAGGTGGTGGTGGGGCTGTCCGCCGCGTGGGCGGTGGCCGGGCCGAACCCGACCAGCAGGAGCGATGCGATCGCGCTCCAGACGTAGTGACGCAGACCTGCCCGCACGCGAGTGTCCCTTTCCCCGCCCGGGCGGCGTCCGCCGGTGCACACCGGGCCACGCGCGGGCGGATTCCGTCCGGATGACGGGGGCGGTCGCCGCCCGTCGGCGGACAGTCAAGCGGGGGCGGTCCGGGGGCCGCGGGTGCCACGAGCGGCGATCCACCCGAACGGCCGCGCGCGTTCACCCGCACGCGAACGCCCCGGTGGCGGGGTGCGCCGGGCGGGGAGCCGGCGCGGACGGGCGTTGCCAGGACTCCGGGCGTTCGATTATCTTTTCAGGGTGCATACGGGTATGAGGCTGGTCTCGCGCCGCCACGTCGACCTTCTGCGGTCGGCGAGCGCGCTGTGTCGTGGCTGACTGACGCCGGCACCCGCGCTCGTCCCGGCTGTCCCGCGGTGATGCGCGCCCACCCGTAACCTCGGCGCCCGTGCGGGAGCTTGCGCACCCTCTGCGCCGCCTCCCGCCGCTCCCAGGCCGCTTCTGCCGTCCTTCCCGCCGACCGGTCCTGCGCCCCCGCGTCAGGGCCCCGGCCGGCGCTTTCCCGGTGCCCGCAGCGTCGCCGCCGCCCGCGCCGCCCCGTCCGTACGCCCCGGCCGCCCATGCGCCCGGGCACCGCCCTGCCCTGCCCACACGCATCGGAGTTCCGGCATGAGCCACGAATTTCTCTGGTATATCCCCAACACCGTGGAGCCGGGCCACCGCGGCGACGACACCACGACCGGCTGGGGCACCCTGGACTTCTCCACCGAACTGGCCCGCGCCGCCGAGGACCACGGCTGGGGCGGCGCCCTCGTCGGCACCGGATGGGGCCGCCCCGACACCTTCACGGTCGCCACCGCGCTCGCCGCCCGTACCACCACCTTCAAGCCGCTGGTGGCGATCCGCCCCGGCTACTGGCAGCCCGCGCACTTCGCGAGCGCCGCCGCGACCCTCGACCGGCTCAGCCAGGGCCGGTTGCTGGTCAACATCGTCAGCGGCCTCGACAACGCCGCCGCGTACGGCGACGGGCAGACCGACCAGGCGCGGCGCTACGACCGCACCCGCGAATTCCTGCAACTGGTACGGCGGTTGTGGACGCAGGAGGACGTCACCTTCCACGGCGAGTTCTTCCGGGTGGAGAACTCCACGGTGAGCCCGCGCCCTTACGGGGCCGGGGAGGGCCGCACCCCGCGGCTGTACTTCGGCGGGGCGTCGCCGGCCGCGGAGAAGGTGTCGGCGACCGAGGCGGACGTACAGCTCTTCTGGGGTGAGCCGCTGGACGGCGTCGCCGAGCGCATCGACCGGCTGCGCGGCCTGACGGCCTCGCTGGGGCGGGAGTTGGCGCCGCTGGAGTTCGGGCTGCGGATCACCACGGTGGTACGGGACACCTCGGAGGAGGCATGGCGGGACGCGGAGGCGAAGGTCGCCGCGATGGCCGCCCGCGCCGGGAAGGCCGACTCCACGAACACCCCGCAGCGCCGCCGCGCGGTCGGCCAGCAGCGCCTGCACGACCTCGCCGAGCGCGGCGAGGTGCTCGACACCTGCCTCTACACCGCGCCCGGCCGCTTCGGCGGCGGCGGCGCTGCAACCACGTGGCTGGTCGGCTCGCCCGACGAGGTCGCGGCGGCGCTGCGGGCGTACGGCGACCTCGGCATCACGCACTTCGTGCTGTCCGACACCCCGTACCGCACGGAGATCGCCCGGGTCGGCGACCAGCTGCTGAGCCGGCTGCGCGAACCGGCGGCTCCCCGGTAACTACGCTGGTACGCGGACCGGGCCGTGCCCCGGCCGCAAGGAGGCAGTCCGATGTCCGCCGCGCACACCGCTCTCGTCGAACAGACCTCGGGGCCGGCCCCGGCGCAGACCCCTGCGCAGACCGCCGCCCCGGTCGGCGGGGTCGCCGCCGTGGACGGTGAATCGGCCGTGCTGCCCGCCGAGTTGGAGCCATGCGGCTACGAGGGCCACCCGGACTGCGGGATCCGCGACGTCCTGGACCGGATCGGCGACAAGTGGTCCGTGCTCGTGGTCGTCGAACTCGCGGGCGGCCCGCGGCGGTTCCATGAGCTGCAGCGCGCGATCGACGGCATCTCGCAGCGCATGCTCACCCTCACCGTGCGCCGCCTGGAGCGCGACGGGCTGCTGCTGCGCACCGTCTACCCGACCGTCCCGGCCCAGGTCGACTACCGGCTGACCGGCACCGGCGCCGACCTCACGCATCTGCTCAAGGCGCTCGCCGACTGGTCGCTGGCCCACCGCGACGGCATCGCCGGTGCCCGGCAGCGCTACGACCGGGCGCACCCGGGGCACGACATCCGCTGAGGCCGGCAACTGCGCTATGCCGCGCCGCCGTTGACGTACAGCGTCTGGCCGTTGGTCCAGCGGCCGTGCGGGCCGGCGAGGAAGGAGACGGACTCCGCGATGTCCTCGGGGGTGCCCAGGCGCTCCATCGGGTTGAGGCCGGCGATGTGGTCGATGAGCTCCTGCGGCTTGCCGTCGAGGAAGAGCGGGGTCGCGGTCGGGCCGGGCGCGACGGTGTTGACGGTGATGTCCCGGCCGCGCAGTTCGCGGGCCAGGATCAGCGTCATGGCCTCGACGGCGCCCTTGGACGCGGCGTAGCCGGCGTATCCGGGCTGCTGGAGCCGGGTGACGGAGGTCGAGAAGTTGACCAGCGCGCCGCCCGGTCGCAGCCGCCGGGCGGCGAGTTGGGAGACGACGAAGGTGCCGCGGATGTTGACCCGGTGCATACGGTCGAGGTCGGCGAGGTCCAACTCGGCGACGGGCGCGAGCAGCATCAGGCCCGCGGTGTTGACGACGACGTCGATACCGCCGAACTCCCGCTCCACGCGGTCGAAGACGTCGGCCATCTGCGTCTCGTCGGCGATGTCCGCCTGGAGCGCGAGGGCGCGCGGGACCGGGGCGCCGGCCGCAGCGCCGGCGCGCAGGGCCGCGCCGGAGGCCGCCGCCTCGACCGCGGCGAGCGCTTCCTCGGCGCGGCGGGCGCCGCCGCTGTAGAGCAGGGCGACGGACTGGCCGTCGGCGGCGAGCCGTTCCGCGACGGCGCGGCCGATGCCGCCGGAGCCGCCGGTGACAAGGGCGACCCGGCCGCCGGTCGCAGGCTGCGGGGTGGTGGTCATGGCGGTCTCCTCGCTGCGGTGGCGCGCCGGCCGGGTCCGAGGACCCGGTAGCGCTCGGTCGGGTCCGGCCAGGCCCAGCCGGCTTTCTGGTGTGCTTATCTTATGGACGGGTCGTCCACATCTCCGAATGTAGACTGACCGTCCATATAATGCAACCGCACCCGGGAGGATCCCGATGCCCGCACCGCCACCACCCGCCGCCCGCCCCGGCCGGGGCCGCCGCCCGGCCGCAGAAGTACGCGGTGCCGTCCTCGCGGCGGCCGGCGCGATGCTGCTGGAGAACGGGCTGCGCGACATCACCTTCGAGAAGGTCGCCGCGCGGGCCGGCGCCAGCAAGATGACCCTCTACAAGTGGTGGCCCTCCCCCGGCGCGCTCGCCTTCGACGCGTACTTCGCGGCGACCGAGCAGACCCTCCGCTTCGACGACACCGGCGACCTCGCCGCCGACCTCACCCGCCAACTGCGCGCCTTCACCGGCTTCCTCACCTCGCCGGGCAACGGCCAGGTCATCGCCGAGCTGATCGGCGCCGCCCAGTCCGACCCGGACCTGGCCGCCGCGCTCAATGAGCGCTACACGCTGCCGCGCCGGGCGCTTGCCGTACGGCGGCTGCGGTCGGCGCAGGAAGCCGGGCAGATCCGGGCCGGCACCGACCTGGAGAGCGTCGTCGACCAGCTGTGGGGCGCGTGCTACCACCGCCTGCTGCTGCCGGCCCGCCCGCTGGACGCTGACTTCGCGGGCACCCTCGTCCGCAACCTGCTCACCGGCATCGCCACGCCGGACCCGGACGCGTCACCGGCTTGACAGGTGACGCGACGGATGGGACGGTGATACCGGCAACCAGGCCAGAGCACCGGCACCGAGCGGAGGCCCGTCATGGGAGCAGCGGCGAGCGTGAAGGTCGTACGGCAGGACGCGCGGGGCGCGGCGGGCGCGGTAGGCACGGTGGAGGCGGGCGCGGACCCCTCGGCGGCGGCGCGGCGGGCCCGGTTCGGCAGCCTGCCGGGCCGGGTGCGGTTCGAGGACATGGTCGAGGAGCAGGTCGTGCCCAAGGACCCGGCGCGGGACGCCTACGCGGCGGCGGGCTCGCTGATCTCCTACTCGTGCCTGGCCCTCGACCTGGGCCTGTGAGCCGGCCGCGGCACACGGCTCAGAAGACGAACGTGGCGTGGCTGCTCAGAAGACGAACGTGGCGTGGCTGAGGGCGATGTAGAAGCCGACGACGAGCGCGCCCCACAGCCCCAGCGCGCCGAGGAACGCCCCCCAGGCCGCCCCGACGCCCTGCCGCCGCCGGAACAGCGCGGCGGTGCCCCAGCCGAGCAGGGTCGTGCCCAGCGGCACGAAGAACAGCAGCGAGGCGGCGTTCTCCAGGGCGACCCGCGCGCTGTGGTTGCTCTGCCAGTCGGTGGCGCTCTTGTGGTGCTCGGCGTTCTCCGCCATCGTCCACAGCCCGATGACCAGCGGCAGCAGGAGCAGCGCCGCCAGCACCAGGAGCGTGACGACCTTGCGCCGCGCGCCGCCGGGCGCCGGCTGCGTACGGGTGGTGTCCGCGGACGTGGCCATATGCGCATTGTGTGCGGTGGCCGGGCGGCCCGGTATCCGTACCCGTACTCAGATCCCGTCCGGAGTCCGATCCGTGAGCCCGCCGTGACCGCGGCAGCCCCTCGGACGCCCGTGCGAGGAGCCGGTACGCCGGTTCGGGGGAGCAACATTCGGCCCACCCGGAATCTCTGGCCGCCGCCCGCCGCCGACTGCTGGACTCCCGTCATGGACCACACGACGAAGTCCCCGCGCCCCGCCGCGTACGACAGCATCGGCGTCGGCTACCGCGCCGTCCGCCGCCCCGACCCGCGGCTGCACGCCCTGATCGGCGAGGCGCTCGCCGGCGCCCGTACGGTCGTCAACGTCGGCGCGGGCACCGGCTCGTACGAGCCCGCCGACGCGGAGGTGACGGCGGTCGACCCCTCCCAGGTCATGCTCGACCAACACCCCGACACCGCAACGAAGGTGAAGGCGACCGCGGATCATCTCCCCTTCCCCGACGCCTCGTTCGACGCGGCGATGGCCGTCATGACCCTCCACCACTGGCCGGACCCTGCGGCCGGCTTCGCCGAGATGCGCCGGGTCGCCCGCCGCCAGGTCGTCTTCACCTGGGACCCCGAACACCGGCCTTTGCTCTGGCTGTTGGAGGACTACCTCCCCGAGATCCGCACCATGGAACTCGCCCGCTTCCCCCGGATCGCCGACATCGCCACCGCCCTCGGCGCCCACACGGTGCTGCCCTTCCCCATCCCGCACGACTTCACCGACGCCTTCCAGATCGCCTTCTGGCGCCGCCCCCACCTCTTCCTCGACCCCGCCCTCCGCCTGGCCTCCTCCACCTTCGCCACGCTCCCCCCGGAGGTCGTCCTCCCCGCCATGGCCCGTCTGGAGGCCGACCTCACCACCGGCGCCTGGCACACCCGGCACGCCGACCTTCTCACCCGCGACACCATGGACTACGGCTACCGCCTCCTCATCGCCGGCGAGTAGCCCCACCGCGGGCGCGCGAGCCGGGTGGGCCCGGGCGTGTGACGTGACGGGCCGGAAGGGGACTGACAAGCGGGGCGGCGGTCGCCTACGGTGAGCGGGATGACTACTTCTCCTCTTGCAGGATTGGGGGACCTCTTCGCGAACGGTGAGTGCTGATGGGCACGTTCACCGCGCATGAGGATTCCCGGCTCAACCTCTGGCTGCACGTGCGGCGTTACGCCGTGCCGCCCCTGATGATCGAGGCCGCCACCGCCCGCCGACGCGTCGGCGACTGGGCCGGCGCGTGTGCCGTCGCCGGCTTCGACATCGACTTCACCCCGCGCTCCGTCGCCCGTACGCACGGGTGGGCCCTGGCCCACCAAGTCCGCGCGGACCTGCGGCAGTTGGCGCCCGACCTGCTGCGCTGGCACATGCCGCGGATCGCGCCGGACGGGCTGCTGCGGCCCGGCGTGACCGTGCCGCTGGCCCGCTACGACACCGGCGACGGCCCACCGCTGCACCTTGTGGCCAAGACCCCGCCCCTGCGCGCGGCTGCGGGCCAGCGCATCGGGCTCGCCCTGTGGGATGGCCGGCGCGAGCTCACCCGTACCCGCGCGCAGGCCGAGGCCGCCACGCGCGCCCACCCGCACCCCCTGCCCAGCCGCCGCTTCCGGCTCGACCTGCACCGCCACCTCTGGGACGCCGCACGCGCGCATGAGCTGCGCGGGCGCACCGGAGGGGCCGGCGCCCCCGGCTCCCTCGGACCCGCGGTCCACCGCTGGGCCGCCGAAGCGCAACTGCTCCGCCGGGCCGAGGGCACCACGGGCCCCGTCGCCGTACGCCTCGGGCCCGGGCGCCGCACCGCCCTCGACCACGGCGACGCCCGGGGCGCCCTCGCCGCGGTCGAATCCCTCCTGGGCCCCGCGGCCCTCCTCCGCGACGAGCTCACGGCTGCCGCCGCAGCCCGCACGCACCACGCCCTCTACCGCGCCAACCTCCCCCGCCCCGCCCCGCCCCCTCCCCCTCGCTCGCCCCGCTGGGCCCCGCCGGTGGGGGGACCCACCCCCAGCCACCCGTGCGAGCGTGTGGGCGGGTCCGGGTCCCCTCGTGGGGCTTGCGCGCCGTCGCGTGCTCTCCGCCCGTGCGTGGCGCCCGCGCCTGCGGCGCGGTCATCGGCCACTTCCCCCGCGGTGCGGGCGCGGCCCCGGAGGACGACCCGGAATGGGAACCTTGGCCCCCTCCTGAGTGGGCCCGCACGGTCACCCTCGGCTGAGGGCGCCGTGCCTGGTGCGTGGGTTGGTCGGGGGCGCTCCGGGGGGTACCTCCTCGGACTGCACACCATGACCTGCGTCCGAGTCCGGCACCCTCTCGTCGTGCGCAGTCCTGCGGGGGCACCCCCCGGATCACCCCCTCCCGCCCGTCCGTCGGCGGCTTTCCGCTGGTGGGGGCGGGGGTGGGTGGGGTAAGCCGTCCCTCCCGCCGCCGGTCGGCTGCTCTCCGCCGGTGGGGGTGCGCCGTCCCTCCCGCCCCCGTCGGCGGCTCCCCGCCGGTGTGGGTACGCGGCCCCTTCCGACTTACGCTGGCGGCTTTCCGCCGGTGGGGTGGGTACGCCGCCGGTGCTCTCTGCCGGTTGGGGGTGGGTGTGCGCTGGCCTTGTGGTGCCGGTGCTGGCTCGTCTGCACGGGCGGAGAGCCCCCGACGGCGGGGAAGGGCCACAGGAGGACCCGCACCCGCCCACCCACCCGCACGGGTGGCCGGGGGTGGGGACACCCCGCGCCGCAGGCGCGGGCACCACCCACGGACGGAGAGCCCCCGACGGCGCGCAAGCCCCACAAGGAGACCCGCACCCGCCCACTCACTCGCACGGGTGGCTGGGGGTGGGTAGACCCCGCGCCGCAGGCGCGGGCGCCACGCACGGGCGGAAAGCACGCGACGGCGGGCAAGCCCCCCACGGGGGCGAGAATTCCGCGGGGCTCGGGTCATGCGCCGGGTAAAAAATTACGCTGCGCTTCGAAAGTTTTCGCCGGGCAATAACATTTGCACCTCCCCCCACCAGGCCATTTACCCGCCTATTCCGCCTGGGTAGATTCGACGTCAAAGCGTGGCGCCGCAGGCGTCGAGTGAGGGAGACGGAATTCCGTGAGCATGGACATAGCGACCGACGTACACGCCGCCTGGCTCCCCTCCGAGGCGTTTCGGCCCATCGGGACGCGGCGGGTTGTCGTGCAGGGCGAGGGGGAGCTGGTCGAGACCGTGCGGCGGGAGGTCGAGGGGGCGACCGGGGTGTACGGCGGGGGGCTTGTGGGGACGGGCACGGGGTATGACGTCGTGTTCGCGCTGGCCGGGGCGCAGCCGCTCGTGGGGGAGGCGGCGGGGGTGCTCGCGGGGTATGAGGGGGGTGCGCTCGGGGGGGAGGGGTTTCTGGTCGGGCGGGTGGAGGGCGTGACCGTGGTTGTCGCGGAGGGGGGCGCCGGGTTGCTGTACGGGCTGTTCCACCTCGTACGGCTCGGGGAGTCCGCGTTCCGGGGGGAGCTCGCGGCGCGGGCGCATGTGCCGGCGTTGCGGAGCCGGATGCTCGACCATTGGGACAACCTCACCGCGCATCCGGTGATGGGGCATGTGGAGCGCGGCTATGCGGGCGGGTCGATCTTCTGGCGGGACGGTGAGGCCCGCCGGGATCTGCCGCGGGTGCGGGCGTACGCCCGGCTGCTGGCGGCGGTGGGGATCAACGCCGTGAGCGTCAACAACGTCAACGTGCAGGCCGCCGAGACCCGCCTGCTCACCGAACGGCTGGCGGACGTCGCGGAGTTGGCGGACGCCTTCCGCCCGTACGGGATACGTCTGCACCTCTCGGTGAACTTCGCCTCGCCCGTGGTGCTGGGCGACCTGGAGACCGCCGACCCGCTGGACGAGGGCGTCAGGGCGTGGTGGGCGGCGGCGGCCGGCCGGGTGTACGCGGCGATTCCGGACTTCGGGGGGTTCGTCGTGAAGGCGGACTCCGAGGGGCAGCCGGGGCCGTTCGCGTACGGGCGGACGCATGCGGACGGGGCGAACATGCTCGCCGCGGCCCTCCGGCCGTACGGCGGGCAGGTGCACTGGCGGGCGTTCGTCTACGACCACCGGCAGGACTGGCGGGACCGCACGACGGACCGGGCCCGGGCGGCGTACGACCATTTCGCCCCGCAGGACGGGGAGTTCGCGGCGAATGTGGTGCTCCAGGTCAAGCACGGGCCGATGGACTTCCAGACCCGGGAGCCGGTCTCGCCGGTGATCGCGGCGATGCCGAGGACCCGGCTCGCGGTGGAGTTGCAGGTGACGCAGGAGTACACCGGGCAGCAGCGGCATGTGTGCTACCTCGGGCCGATGTGGCGCGAGGTGCTGGGGTTTGGGCCGTGGGGGGAGGGCGGGAAGAGCGTCGCGGACCTCGTCGCGGATCCGACGGCGGGCGGCGGGCTGGTCGCCGTGTCCAATGTGGGGGACGACGCCTATTGGACGGGGCATCCGCTCGCGCAGGCCAACCTCTACGCGTTCGGGCGGCTCGCGTGGGATCCGGCGGCCGATCCGGTGGCGCTGCTGGACGAGTGGATCGACCTGACGTTCGTGCCGCTGCTGTCGCGGGACGCGGCGCCGCTGCGGAGCACGCTGCACGCGGTGATGGACGGCTCGTGGCGGACGTACGAGCGCTACACCGCGCCGCTGGGCGTCGGGTTCATGGTGCGGCCGGGGCATCACTACGGGCCGGATGTCGACGGGTACGAGTACACGCCGTGGGGGACGTACCACTACGCCGACCGGGACGGCGTGGGGGTGGACCGTACCCGGGCGACCGGTACGGGGTACACCGGGCAGTATCCGGCGGCGTGGGCCGAGGTGTACGAGGCGCGGGAGACGTGCCCGGACGAGCTGCTGCTGTTCTTCCACCATGTGCCGTACGGGCATGTGCTGGGGTCGGGCGTGACGGTGATCCAGCACATCTACGACACGCACTTCGCCGGCGCGGAGGAGGCGGCGGAGATGCGGGCGCGCTGGGCGGAGTTGGCGGGGACGGGGCTGGTGGACGCGAGCCTGTACGCGCGGGTGCTGGAGCGGCTGGACGAGCAGGTGCGGTGCGCCGGGGAGTGGCGCGACCAGGTCAACGCGTACTTCTGGCGGAAGTCGGGAGTGCCGGACGCGCACGGGCGGTTGATCCCGTGACGCCGTGAAGTCGGCGACGCCGCCGTCCCGTTGCGGGGCGGCGGCGTCCAAGGCCGGGGGTGCGGCGGTCAGTTCTCGCGCAGCACCCGCACCCCGCGGCCGTCGAGGGTGATCGGCTCCCCGGTGGTGAAGGTCTCGCCGGTGAGTAGGTCGGTGCCGCCGGTCGTGGCCGGGACGGTGAGCGGGTCGGCGGCGTGGTTGAGCAGGAAGAGCAGCCGGGTGCCGTCGGGGGCGACCCGGGCGGCGGACTCCAGCAGCGGCTGGTCGCGGTGCCGGCCGGCCAGGCCGTGGGTGTCGAGGACCTGGCGGACGGTCCAGTCGATGCCGTCCTGGTCCAGGTCGGTGCCGACGTACCAGCCGTGGCCCGCGCCGAAGGCGTTGCGGGTGACGGCGGGGGTGCCCGCGTAGAAGTCGGCCTGGTAGGTGCCGAGGACGTCGGCTCCTTGCGGGGTGATGATCTCGAAGACAAGGCGGGCGGCCGTTTCGAGTTGACCGCCGGCCAGGTGAACGGGGTTGCCGAAGTCGGCCTCCCGGGCGTCCCATTCGTCGATCCGGATGCCCATCAGGCGCCCCAGCGGGCCGGGCACGTCGGCGAGGAACGCGTTGTCGTCCTCGTCGACCCGGGCCGAGAGGTACGTGGCGAGCACCGATCCGCCGCGCCGGGCGACCGCTTCGAGGCGCTGCGCGAGGTCGCCCTTGACCATGTGCAACGCCGGGGCCACGACGACGTCGTAACCGGTGAGGTCGGCGGTGACGGGGACGACGTCGATGTCGACGCCCGCCTCCCACAGGGCGCGGTAGTAGCCGAGCACGACATGCTGGTAGCGCACCAGGCGGGAGGGGCCGTCGGAGATCTCCAGGGCCCACCAACTGTCCCAGTCGAAGAGCAGCGCGACCCGCGCGGGGGTACGTGCGCCCAGCGCCACCGGGCCGAAGCGCTCCAACTCCGCGCCGAGCGCGGCGACTTCGCGGAAGACCCGGGTGTCGTCGCGGCCGGCGTGGTTGATGACGGCGCCGAAGAGCTTCTCGCTGGCGCCGCGGGAGGCGCGCATCTGGAAGTAGAGGACGGCGTCGGCGCCGTGCGCGACGGCCTGCCAGCTGTGCAGCCGCATGACGCCGGGGCGCTTGACCGGGTTGACGTCGCGGCACGCGGTGGTGGTGGGGGCCTGCTCCATGAGCCAGAACGGCCGGCCGGCCTTGAGGCCACGCATCAGGTCGTGGCTGAGGGCGGCCCAGGAGGGGTGGGCGTCCTCGGGCGGGTAGGCGTCCCAGGAGGCGAAGTCCAGGTGCGGGGCCCAGCGGTGGTAGTCGATCGGGCGGTACATGCCCATGAAGTTGGTGGTGACGGGGGTGTCGGGGCTGTGCCGGCGGATCGCGGCCTTCTCGTCGCGGAAGTTGCGGAGCATCGCGTCGGACATGAAGCGCAGGTAGTCCAGGGTGATGCCCTGGAAGGCGGTGTGGTCGGGGCCGCGCCAGTGCTCGGTGAGCGCGGACGGCGGTTCGATCTCGTCCCAGTCGTGGAAGGTGTGCGACCAGAAGGTCGTGTACCAGGCGGAGTTGAGGGCGGCCAGGGTGCCGTACTTCTCCCGCAGCCAGGTGCGGAAGCCGGCCGCGCACAGGTCGCAGTAGCAGGCGCCGCCGTATTCGTTGCCGATGTGCCAGGCGATGACGGCCGGGCGGTGCGCGTAGCGTTCGGCGACGCGGCCGGCGAGCGCGGCCGAAAGGCGGCGGAAGACCGGGGAGTTGGGGCAGGAGTTGTGGCGCTGGCCGTAGCGGTGCTTGCGGCCCTCGAAGTCGGTGCGGGTGACCTCGGGGTGGGCGCGGGCGAGCCAGGCGGGGTGGGCGCCCGTGCCGGTGGCCAGCACGATACGGCGGCCGTGGGCCTCCGCCTCGGTGACGATCCGGTCCAGGATGCCGAAGTCGTAGGTGTCCTCGGCCGGTTGGGTGAGCGCCCAGGTGAAGACGCCGACGGTGAGGGTGTCGATGCGGGCGGCGTCGAAGAGCCGGTGGTCGTCCTTCCACACCTGCTCGGGCCACTGCTCGGGGTTGTAGTCGCCGCCGAAGGGCGTGCGCGGGGTGGCGGGCAGCGTCATGCGGTGAAGTCCTCGCGGATGTCGGCGATCATCCGGCGGCTGTTGAGCAGCACGGCGGCGGCGCACACCGAGCCGAGCAGGAACGGCAGCACCTGTGCGCCGGCCGCGGTCACGGCGACCGCGGCGGCGAACAGGCACAGGTTGCCGGCGGTCGCCTTGACGCCGCGGACGAGGAAGTACCCGGCCAGGCGCGCGGTGTCGGCGCCGCGGAAGGTGAACAGCGCCGAGATGACCAGGGCGTTGGACACCCACAGCGCGGAGACGACGGCGAGCACGGCGAGCAGGCCGGCCCACCAGGCGGGGATGCCGGCGGCGGCGCGGTGGGTGAGGACGGTGCCGATCAGCGCCATGCCGACCAGCCAGGGCGCCCACACCTTGAGGGAGTCGGCGGCACCGGTGCGGTAGCCGCGCACATAGCCGCGGGCCGGGTGGAGTTCGGCGAGGTCACGGCCGCGGTGGTGCCAGGCGTAGAGGGCGGCGGACCAGGCGGGCCCGGCGGGCAGGGCGCACAGCGCGGCGAGCGGGACGTTGCTCGCGTCCCGGTCGAGCAGGCCGAGCAGCAGCAGGCCGGGGGCGCACGCCACCAGCAGCAGCACCTCGATGACGAGCAGGCTGTAGACGAGGGCGGCGGCGCGGGCCAGCGGCCCCTCGCCGAACTCCCTGCGGGCTGCGGACGCTGCGCTCATGCCGGGCCTCCTGCCGGAGCGTCGGGTGCGGTGGGTGCTGGGGATACAGTGGGTGCCGTGGGCGCTGAGGGTGCGACCGGCGCCGTGGGTGCGGTGGATGCGCCCGGCGCGGCGGGTTCCAGGCCGGCGCCCGGCGCGCTGGGCTCCTCGGGTTCCAGGCCGAGCAGCCGGCGGTCGTCCCACCACGCGGGCGTGTGGTCGGTGACGGGGGTGAGTTCGAGCAGCGTCACCTCGTGGCGGTCCAGCACGAGGTCGCAGGCGACCCTCCCGCCGGCAACGGGCAGCGCGCGGTGGAAGCGGGAAGGCTCTGCGGCCTCCCGCAACGCGGCCAGTTGCCGGCGGTCGGGCGAGTGGGGCCGGCCCATCTGCGCCCACGCGGCCCACGCGTTGCCGGCCTCCTCCGAGACGGAGGACCGGTGCGCGTAGGCGGTGGCGGTGCCGGGGCCGCCGACCGGGACCGACAGCCGTACGGTGTGGCCGGCGACGACCTCGCCGGTGCCGGTGTGGTCGACGGGCGCCCAGGCCAGTACGGTGACGCGGCCGTCGGGGTGGCGGGTGACGAGGTGGTCGGTGCCGCGGGCCAGGACGGCGTCGCCCATGCGGGCCATGAATGCGTAGAGGTGGTAGGTGGGCTTCTTGATCTGCCGGTGGGTGAGCAGGCCGAAGCCGCCGTGGAAGAGGGCGGTGGGCGGGCCGGCTTCCTCGAACATGTCGCTGAACGTCCAGTAGGAGAAGGAGTCGACGAGGTCGCCGCCGGCGGCGAGCACGGGCGCGAGGTAGGCGGCGTGCAGCGCGGTGTCGTGGATCGGGTTGTCGGGCCGGTAGGAGGAGTTGAACTCCGTGATGTGGACCGGCAGTCCGGCGAGCTTGCTGCCGGCCAGCTGCTCGCGGGGCGCGGCGAACTGCGCCAGCAGCATCGAGGCGGGGCCGAGCGTCTGGTGGACGCCGAAGGGGACGTGCTGGGCGGGCCCGGTGGTGTAGGCGTGCCGGCTGACGAAGTCGACGGGGGCGCCGCTGGTCTCGGCGAAGTCGGCGAAGCCGGTCATCCAGTGCGGCTGGTAGCCGGGTGCGAGGGCGGGCCCGCCGACCTTGAGGCCGGCGTCCACGTCCTTGACGGCCGCGGCGGTGACCTCGTAGAGCCGGTGGTAGGCGTCCTGGTCGCCGGCCCAGAAGTCGGGCAGGTTGGGCTCGTTCCACACCTCGATGGGCCAGCCGGACACCTCGTCGAGGCCGTAGCGGTCGACCAGGTGCCGCACGGTGCCGCGGACGAGGTCGGCCCATTCGCGGCTGTCGCGCGGCGGGGTGACGTTGCCCTGCCACCAGAAGACGGTCCGCTCGCCGGAGGCGAGACCGGAGGGCATGAAGCCGAGTTCGACGAACGGCCGGATGCCGAGGTCGAGATAGGCGTCGACGACCTGGTCGACGTACGTGAACGAGTGCCGTACGTGCCGCTCGCCGCCGTGCTCGTACGGGCGGTGGACGGCGGTCTGGTCGCTCAGCAGGCCGTGGCCCCTGATGTGCCGGAAGCCGATGTCCTGCTGGACCAGGGCGAGGGAGTCCTGGTAGTCGCGCCGCAGCGCGAGGTCGAACCGGCCGGTCCCGACGCAGAAGCGCCACGCGTCCGTCAGTCGGCCTGTGGCCCGGTCGGGTACTGAGATCCGCACAGTGGTGGTCCTTCGTGGGTGGTGCGTGCGCCGGTGCCGGCCGGTTCGAGGGGGAATACCAGGGGAATACCGGGAGTTGTGCGCGTCAGCTCTTGTCGGAGCCGTTCTTCTTGCTCTTGTAGCGGTCGTACGCGCCGTTGATCAGGCTCAGGTACTGGTCGCCGTTCTTGCCCTTGAGCTCGCTCTTGAAGGAGTCCCACTGGCTCATCGGCCGCTCGCCGAGGATGAACTTGAGGGTCTGCTGCTGGACGTAGTCCTTCAGCGGCGCCTCCCACAGCGCGAACTGCTCCTGCTCGTCGGCGTTGAGCGGGTGCGGCGGCGGCACGGGCAGCGTCTTGCGGGCGGTCATGATCGCCTGGAACTGCTTCTCCTCCTCGGAGAAGGTGGACTCCAGCAGCTGCGTGCTGCCGCCGTAGGCGAAGTTGCCGTTGCTGAAGCCGAAGTCGGCGTTGAGCTTCTTGCTCGCCGTCGGGTTCAGGCCGACGTAGTCGACGTCCTTGGTGAGCTTGAAGTTGCCGGCCGCGTCGCGGGTGTACGTGACGTTCTCCACGCCCCACTTGGCGAAGATCTGGCCCTCGTCGGAGTAGAACAGCCAGTCCACGAACTGCATCAGGGCGACGAAGTCCTTGGAGTCGCGGGCCTTCTTGGAGATCATCAGGCCGTTCTCCAGCCGCAGGCCCACCTTGACCTCGCCGGCCGGGCCGACCGGCACCGGCATCTTGACGACCTTGGCGTTGGGGTCGGTCTTGGCCAGGCCGGGGCGGTAGGTGTTGACGAGCTCCTGGGCGTTGGTGCTGATGACGAAGGACTTGCCGGAGGTGAACTTCGCGTTGGCCTGGTCGTCGCTCTGGGTGAAGCTCTCGGGGTCGAGCAGCTTCTCGGCGACCAGGGTGCGGGTGTAGTCGATCATCGCCTTGTACTGGTCCATCGCGCCGGTCAGCACGAACTTGTCGGACCCGCCGTCGTACGTGGCGTTGGCGTAGCCCCAGCCGCCGCCGTAACCGGCGCCGAAGGCCTGCCCGAAGGTCTGCAGCATCGCGCCGCCCGGGGTGGGCTGGCTCCACCGGTCGGTCATCGGGTACCGGTCGGGGTGCGCGGCCTTCATCGCCTTGAGGGCGTTGTGCAGGTCGTCCAGCGTCTTGGGCATCTGCAGGCCGAGCTGGTCGAGGATGTCGCTGCGGATCGCGAAGGTGTAGTCGATCCACACGTCCTGGTGCAGGCCCGGCAGGACGTAGTACTTGCCGTCGTCCTGCAGGACGGTGTCGACGTCGCCCTGGAGGTTCCACTTGGCGACCTTGTCCCGGTAGTTGGGCAGCAGGTCCACGTAGTCGCTGACCGCGAGGATCGCGCCGGACGCGACGAACGGCGCCTCCTGGCCCGGGTAGGTCTTGGGGATCAGGAACGGGGCGTCGCCGGCGCCGATGATGACGCTGCGCTTGTTCTCGTAGTCGCTCAGCGGCACCACGGTCGGCTTGAGGGTGACGTTGGTGCGCTTGGCGAGTTCCGTCCAGAACAGCCAGTTGCTCTTCTCCGGGTAGCCGGGGTTGTCGTTGAGCAGTGTGGTGAAGGTGACCGGGCTGGTCGCCTTGAACTGGTCGCCGACGCCGAACTTGTCCATGGCGTCGGCTCTGTTCTTCGACAGGTCCGAGCCCTTCTTGTCGTCGCCGCCGTCGCTGCTGCAGCCGGTCAGGCCCAGGGTGGCCGCGCCGAGCGTGGCGCCCAGCGAGAGGAGCATCGACCGCCGGGAGATGTTGTTCATTGAGGACTCCATTCCCGCCAGGTGCGGGAGTTCGGGTGTGGGAGGGATGTGCGCGCGAGGTGGGCAGGGCAGGGCCGGCCGTCAGCCCTTGACGGCGCCGAGCGTGACTCCGGAGACGAAGTAGCGCTGGACGAAGGGGTAGACGACCAGGATCGGAAGGGTGGTCAGCACGATCGTCACGGCCTGGATGTTCGCGCCGACCGCGGTCGCGTCCGCCTCGCTGAAGCCGACGGAGGTGGCGTTGGTGGCCCCGGCGATCAGGTTGCGCAGGTAGACCGTGACCGGCATGAGGTCGGAGTGGTCCATGTAGAGGAACGCGGTGAACCACGAGTTCCAGAAGGAGACCGCGTAGAAGAGGACCATGGTGGCCAGCACCGCCTTGGACAGCGGCAGCACCACGCGCCACAGGGTGCCGTACGTGCTCAGGCCGTCGATCGCGGCGGCCTCCTCCAGCTCCTGCGGCAGTCCCTCGAAGAACGCCTTCATCACCAGCAGGTTGAACACGCTGATGGCGTTGGGCAGCGCGATGGCCCACACGCTGTTCTTCAGGCCGAGCGTGGTGACCAGCACGTAGTTGGGGATCAGGCCGCCGGAGAAGAACATCGTGAAGACCGCGACACCGACCAGCACCCCGCGCCCGCGCAGGTCCTTCTTGGACAGCACGTACGCGTAGCAGGTGGTCAGCACCATGGCGACGACCGTGGCGACGACGGTGTAGACGACCGTGTTGCGGTAGTCCGTCCAGAACATCGCGTTGGTCATCACGGCCTTGTAGGTCGTGAGGTTGAAGCCGCGCGGCCAGAGGTTGACCTTGCCGGAGCGGATGTAGCCGTCGCCGCTGAAGGAGCGGGCGACGATGTTGACGATCGGGTAGAGCGTCACGACGACGACGCCCAGCAGGATCACCGTGTTGACGACCTGGAAGACCCGGTAGCCGCGGCTGGTGCGGATGCCGGTCGCGGCCGGCGGCGGCGTCTTGTCGATGATGGCGGAGGTGTCCAGGGTCACCACAGGCTCGTCCCCACTGTGCGACGGGAAATCCGGTTGGCCGACACGATCAGCACCAGCCCGATGAGCGACTCGAACAGCCCGATCGCTGCGGCGTAGCTGAAGTTGTTGGAGACCACGCCCATCCGGTACAGGTACGTGGAGACGACGTCCGCCGTCGGGTACGTCAGCGGGTTGTACAGCAGCAGGATCTTCTCGAAGCCGACGGCCATGAACGTGCCGATGTTGAGGATCAGCAGGGTGACCATGGTGGGGCGGATGCCGGGCAGCGTGACGTGCCAGGTCTGCCGCCAGCGGTTGGCGCCGTCGATCCGGGCGGCCTCGTAGAGGTTGTCGTCGATCGTGGTCAGCGCGGCGAGGTACAGGATGGTGCCCCAGCCGACCGTCTGCCACAGCTCCGAGGAGACGTAGATCGAGCGGAACCAGCCGGGCTGCTGGATGAACAGGATGTCCTTGTGGCCCAGGTGGTGCAGCGCCTGGTTGACCGGGCCGTCGGCGGCGAGGAACTGCATGACGACGCCGGCGACGATGACGGTCGACAGGAAGTGCGGCAGGTACGAGACGGACTGCACGAGCCGCTTGAACTTGCGGCTGCGGACCTCGTTGAGCAGCAGCGCGAGCACGATCGGCATCGGGAAGCAGACGATCAGCGTCAGCACGCCCATCACCAGGGTGTTGGTGAAGACGTGCCAGAACGACGGGTCGTGCCAGAAGAGCTTGAAGTAGCGCCAGCCGACCCATTCGTCGCCGAACATGCTGCCGCCGGGGTGGTAGCGGCGGAAGGCGATGATGTTGCCGATCATCGGCAGGTAGCGGAAGACCGCGAAGAACACCAGCGGCAGCACCGCGAGGGAGTACAGCTGCCAGTCGCGGCGCAGCGCCTGGCGCCAGGTCCGTTTCGTGCCCGTGGCGCCCCGGGGTTTCCTCGGGCGGGTCCGGGCGGACTTCCGCCCGCCCGCGCCGGACGCGCCGGGCGGTGGATCCACCGTCCTGATCGTGCTCATCGTCGGGCCTCCGTGCGGTGGATGGGCGACGCACGCCCACGTTGCTGGCGCTGGTGCGGCTGGTCCCGGAACCGGACCGACCTCCAGGAGGCGGCAGGAAAAGAGCGGGCGGAGTCGAAACTTTCGAAATTCTTGCTTAATGTGTCGGGCAGCCTAAGGACGTGGCAGAACGGGTGTCAATAGGCGTGACAACAGGTTTTGAGCCTGGCCTGACCCCATCTCGTGCCGTATATTCGCCCTCTGCCCACCCTGTGGGTGCAGCTTGTTTCAGTGGATATGTCGAAAGTTTCGATCCTCGCAGCGTAGGGCACCTCCGTGACCAGTACCGATCCAGAAGGCGGGCCGCGGGCCGCGACGATCGCCACCATCGCCCGTGAGGTGGGGGTCTCGGTCGCGACGGTCTCCAAGGTCCTCAACGGGCGGGCCGACGTCGCCCACGAGACCCGGGCGCGGGTCGAGGCCAGCCTCGAACGGCACCGCTACCGCCGCAGGGCCCGGCGCTCGATCGAGCCGACCAGCCAAGTGCACCTGGTCTTCCATGAGTTCGACTCGGCGTGGGCGATGGAGATCATCCGCGGGGTCGAAGCGGCGGTCGCCGCCGCCGGAGTCGAACTGGTGCTCACCCAACTCGGCGGCCGGCACCGGCCGCAGGACACCTGGCTCGACCTGATCGTCGGCCGCCGGCCGCTCGGCGTACTGCTCGTGCAGTGCGGGCTCACCGACGCCCAGCAGGAGAAACTGCTGCGCCAGCGGGTGCCGTTCGTCGCCGTCGACACCGACAGCGCGACGCCCGCCTCCACGCCCACCGTCGGCTCCAACAACTGGAACGGCGGGCTCATCGCCGCGCGGCACCTGCTGGAGCTCGGGCACCGCCGGATCGCGGTGATCGCCGGGCCCGAGGACCTGCTGTGCAGCCGCGCCCGGGTGGCCGGATTCAGCTCCGCGCACGACGAGGCGGGGCTCGCGATGGACCCCGGCCTGGTGCGGCACGGCAACTTCTACCTCGACGCCGGATACGAGCACGGCATGGAGCTGCTGCAACTGCCCGAGCCGCCGACCGCGGTCTTCGCCGGGTCCGACGCGCAGGCCATGGGGGTGCTGCGGGCCGCCCGGCAGCTGGGCCTGCGGCTGCCCGGCGACCTGTCCGTCGTCGGCTACGACAACCTGCCGGTCGCCGCGTGGATGGAGCCCGCGCTCACCACCGTCCACCAGCCGCTGCACGACATGGCCGGCACCGCGACCCGCATGCTGCTGGACCTCGCGGCAGGGGTGGAGGTGCCGACCCGGCGGATCGACCTCGGCACGGAGCTGGTCGTCCGGGAGAGCACCGCCCCGCCGCGGGCGGCGGCGCCGGGGAGCACATCTCCGCCGGGAGCCGCACCGCCGGGGGGTACAGCGCCGGGAGCCGCGCCACCTGGGGCCGCACCGCCGGGAGCCGGACCGCCCGGGGCCGCACCGCCGCAGGCCGTACCCCCCAGGACCGGGCCGTGAGGCCCTGGCCCGCAACCGCAGAACCCACCCGCATGGAGGACCCGTGGCCCTGTTCGACCTGCCGATCGGCGAGCTGGAGCGATACGCACCCGCGGTGCGCGAGCCCGGCGACTTCGACGCGTTCTGGGACGCGACGCTGAAGCAGGCGGGCGCCGGGCCCGTCCTGCGCGACGTACGGCCCGTCGAGACGGGCCTGAGCCTGCTCGACACCTGGGACGTCACGTTCGCCGGCTTCGGCGGCGACCCGGTACGCGGCTGGTTCACCCGGCCGCGCGGGGTGGCGGCGCCGCTGCCAGCGGTCGTGGAGTACCTCGGGTACGGGCGCGGCCGTGGACTCCCGCACGAGCGGCTGACGTTCGCCGCGGCGGGCTACGCGCACCTGCTCATGGACAGCCGCGGCCAGGGCGACCAGTACGGCAGCGGGGGCGACACCCCCGACCCCGGGGCCACCGCCCTCGGCGGCCCAGGACCCGCGGCGCGCGGCATCCTGTCCCCGTACGACTACTACTACCGCCGGCTGATCACCGACGCGGTACGGGCGGTCGCGGCGGTACGGGAGCTGCCCGGCGTGGACCCGGCGCGGGTCGCCGCGCTCGGCAACAGCCAGGGCGGCGGGCTCGCGCTCGCGGTCGCCGGGCTGGTGCCCGACCTCGCGGCGCTGATGATCTCCGCGCCGTTCCTCTGCCATGTGCAGCGGGCGATCGACATCACGGACGCGGACCCGTACGGCGAGATCGTCCGCTACCTCGCGGTCCACCGCGCGGACGAGGAGGCCGTCCGCACGACGCTCTCCTACGTCGACGGCGTGACCTTCGCCCGCCGCGCGACCGCCCCCCTCCACCTGGGCGTCGGCCTGCGCGACACGGTGTGCCCCCCGAGCACGGTCTTCGCCGCGTACAACCACTACGCCGCCCTCGCCCCCGGCGGCTCCCCCACCGCCGACCGCACGGTGTGCGTCTACCCCTTCAACCACCACGAGGGCGGCGAATCCCTCCACACCTCCCGCCAACTCACCTGGCTCCAACCCCGCTTGGGCTAACCCCCGCCCCGCCTGCGGGGTAAGCCTTCCAGGCCGCGGGCCGCGCCGACACGCGGCCCACCCCCGCAGCCCGGCCCCCAAGATCCGCACGGGGTGAGCAGTTCGACGTGCGCGAGGTCACCGCTGTCGGCACCGAAGCCGCCTGTGTGGCCGAGTACGCCACCAAGTCCGCCGACACCTCGCTCCGCGCGCACCGGCAACGACGGCCATGCGAAGAGCGGCAGGCGGACCCGGCGGTCCGGTTCCACGGCCTTCGCAACCGCACCGGGACCGCCCCCGAGCCCGACGACGGCGACCACCCACCGCGTTGTGCAGCACCCGTCCGCTGACGTTGCCATCAACGACAGGCCCGGTGAGGCCAGGTCTATGTGGTGAGCAATTACTTGTCGAGGCGAATCTCGCTCCGCTTCAAATCCAGCAGGTCAGGGTCTTGCTCGGCAATCCTCGACTCGAACGCCGCCCATCCAGCCTCTGCCACAAAGGCGGCCTCAGCCTTTCCGATCGGAATCATCCAGACCATCACCGCCCGGTTTCCAGACTCCAGGTCAACGGCCGCGAATCCAGGGTCGTAGTAGACCGGAATGGCCGCATAGAACGCCTCCAGCGAGCTTCCGGGAATTATCGCGCCCCGGGGGCCGATGACATCTCCCCGAAGAATGGGCTCACCGCGTTCAAGCAAGCCCATCGCGAGCTGGTGAAGAAGAGCAGGGAAAAATCCGGAGGCGCTTCCGGTGCGGACCGACAGCAGCAACTCCTGGTGAATTCCACGGCCCGAGGTGCGGGATGCCAGCCCGTGCTTACTGAGGCCGATCGTGGCATAGGTCACGACGCCCGGAAGCATGCCGTCCTGGAAACGTCCGAGCTGGAATGGCATGGGGTTGGAATCTGGGTCGACTGACCAGCCTTCGACCAGCCGCCCGAGCCGACTCTCCATGTGCTCAATGAGGTTCACGTGCTAACCAAACCTAGAATCGTCGTTGCCGCCCCCACGGTTGCAGGGTATGCATTCAAGACCCGTGCCCTCCTGGTAATTGTCGAGCACTTCCTCGCGAGAAACGCCGGGATCGAACTGCCGATTGGTCCATGAGGGATTATGACTGACATCCCAGTCCCGTGTTGCGTCTGGCGTTCGCGGCGCGACCATTACCTCCCCGGCACAGTTTGGTCCTTGCGTCGGGCACAAGCGTCCACCGTTTGGTCCAAGCTCCGCATTGTCCCAGGCGCTATCCTCTGTTGCAACACGGAAGCCCCCGCGGCTAGTAGTTTGCCCGGTCGCATTCGTGCCGCGCAACATTCCATCGCTATCCGGCTGCCCGGCCTGCAGGCGATTCGGAGCCGGTGCGTATTGCCCTGCTCCTGGCTGCCCTGCAGGTATCCGGCAACGATCGCTCGTGTTGTGGACCAAGACCGGGACGTCGCCCGCCACGACATAGTACGTGTGGACCTGGTCGACGGTGAGGTTGTAGCGATCGGCGGCGCCAGGGGTGACGCGGACGGCCAGGACGGTCGCGTGGTGGTCGGCGGAAGTGTTGAGGGATTCGCCGGGGCGAAGGTTGCCGGCAGGGGTCCACGTGTGGGTGGTGTCGTCCCAGAACGGGTGGTTGGCCGTGGTGTGAAGGGTGGCGGGTGCGCCGTCTGAGTACTGGACGGTGACATCGAGCAGGTCGGTGTCGTAGTTGACCCAGGTGGCTGTGACGGTGTGCGGTCCGGCGTTCTTACCTGTCTCGGGATCGGCTGATTCGACCTGATCGCCTACTTGCACCTCGGCGATGGGCTTGCTCTTGCCGTTCTTGAGGAGAACGGGAGTCGCCGGATCGAAGCTGCATTTCTTTCCGACTTCAGGATCGGGTTCCTTGGGAGTACCAGAAGTGGGGTGGCTCGGCTGGGCTTCATCCTTGGGCGCGGCCGGGGCCGGATCCGGTGCGGCCTTCGTCTCCGGAGGGGCGTGCGCAGTGACAAGATCCTGCGGCGTTTCCGGTGTACCGTGAGGCGATCCGCCGGCACGGTCGGTGGGCAGCCGACGCTCTGGGCCCGCGACAGCACCGGTGCGATCCACACCTACTCCTTGAGCTTCGACGCGGACGGCCTGCCCACCAGCGTGCTCGCGGCGCCCGAGCCCCGCCCGCTCACCTCACTCGTGCAGACGGGCGGCCCCCAGCTCTGCGCAGAAGTACGAGGTGCGTCCGCTGCAGCCGGGACCGCGGTCCAGATCGGGGTCTGCAACGGCGGAACGTCCCAGCAGTGGTCGCTCGGCAACGACGGCACCGTTCACGCCATGGGCGGCTGCCTGACCGAGGGGGGCACCGCCAACGCCGCCTCGGTCACGCTCGAAGCCTGCAACGGCAGCGGCGCCCAGAAGTGGCAGCCGGGCAGTGCCCCCGGCTCGTTGGCCAACCTCGCATCCGGACTGTGCCTGGCCGATCCGGCGGGGAGTACCAGTGCCGGGACCCAGTTGATCATCTGGACTTGCCAGGACGACACCTCGCAGAACTGGGCCGGCGCATCGGCAGGAACACTTCCCGTCGCGACCGCTGTTCTCCCTCTCGCTCTCGACCGGGGCACCCTGCCGACGGTGGCCTCCCCCGGAGACGTCAACAGTCCTGACGGCAGCCCTGACGCGAACCCCGACCTCTACGCGGTGTCGCCGACCGGCCAGTACCGCGAGTATCCGGGCAAGGCCGCGGTGAACGGCATTGCCCAGTTCACCGGATCCACCGTGCTGGGCAACCTCGACAGGCCGGCCGACCGGTGGAACCTCACCGATACTGCGGACGAGTTCAACGGCAGCGCGGCGCTCTCCCTGCACGCACCGGCCGCCTTCGTCACCGACACCGCCCGCGGCACCGTGCTCGGCCTCGACGGAACCACCGGATACGCCGACACCGGTGCGCCCGCAGCCCTCACTGGAGAGACAGCGAGTATGACCGTCTCCGCCTGGGTGAAACTCCGGAACCTCACGGCCAATTCGACTTTCGTCTCGCAGTCGGACACGGCCGGGCAGGCCAACGGATTCCAGCTCTATTACTCCGCCACGGCACACGCATGGGCGTTCAACCGCGCAAACGATGACGGCACGACCGGCAGCTTCTCCGCCGTCTACGGCCCGAGCACCGGGTCCAACAGCGCTCAGACGACAACCTGGACACACCTCACCGGCGTCTACGACGGCGCCGGCAAAACCCTTTCCCTCTACGTAAACGGGCACCTGGCCGCAACCGGCGCCTACACCGGTTCCGACTGGAACGCCGGCGGCAATCTCCAAATCGGCCGCCGCCTCTACCAGGGCGCCTACGGCGAATACGCGAACGCCGCCATCAGCGATGTCGAGCTCTACCCGAGTTCCCTCACGCCGGAGGGTGTAGCTGCTCTCGACAATCAGCCGCCGGTCCCGATTCGGCTGAGCTGAAACCGTCGGGCGCAGATGTGGTCGGTTCCCGGGGCACCGGTGGTGTTCCGGGAACCGGCACCGCCGTGTGAGGCACATGGGTTCGCCCGCCGTGCGGGGGTGTCAGCCGTAGAGGGAGCGGGGGCGGGTGACGCCCATGGCGCGGGCTATGTTGCCGGTCCAGGAGCGGGCCGCGGCGCGGCCGAGGCGTTCGTGGAGGTAGGCGCGGCGCAGGCGGCCGGTCTTCTCGTAGAGGACCTCGGCCGTCAGGCCGTGGGTGAAGCGGAACCAGCCCAGGCGCTGCTGGTCCTCGGCGACCAGCCCCGCCTCGACCGCCGCGTCCAGCGCTTCGAGGGCGGCCTCGATCTCCACGGACGCGGCCTCGGCGACGACGTCGATGTCGAAGTGGCGTCCGGCGATGGAGGCGACCGACAGCATCTCGGCCGCGGGGTACGGGAGTTGGGCCACCCGGCGGAGCAGGACCTCGCGGACGGGGGCGGGTACGGGGGCGGTGCCGGGCTCGGCCAAGCGCTGCTCGCTGGTGAGGAGCTTGATCAGCTCGCGCAGGAAGAAGGGGTTGCCCTCGGTGCGTTCCCACAGCTCCTGCGCGGTGCGCTGGCCGACCTCGCGGCGCAGCATCGCCCGGGCCAGGGTCCTGGTCTCGGCGACGGTCAGGCCGCCCAGCGCGATCGTGGTCATGCCCTCGCGGGCGAGTGCCGCGGCCGTCTCGTCCATCGCCGGCTCACCGGAGCGGTGGGCGACGACCACGAGCAGCCGGCTGGCGTGCACGTATCCGGCGATGTGCGCCAGCAGCCGCAGCGAGTCCCGGTCGGCGCGCTGCGCATGGTCGAACGCCACGGCGAGCGGGCCGAGTTCGGCGGCCCCGGTGAGGTAGCCGACGATCGCCTCGCACAGCCGCAACGGTACGGACTCCGGGTCGGCGGCCTCCGCGGCGGGCAGCGCCCCGTCGCCTTCCAGGAACTCGACCACCGGCGCCGGCACCGGGTGCCGGGGGAAGTGGTCGGCGACCGCGCGCAGCACCTGGAGCCACGGCCACAGCCGCGGCGCCCTGACGTGCTCGGGGCACGCGCCCCACAGCACGGGCACCCCGGCGGTGCGGCCGAACCGCCGCAGCAGCCCGGTCTTCCCGCTGCCGGGCTCGCCGGACACCGCCACGACCTGCCCGCGGCCCTCCGCCGCCGCGGCCAGCGCCTGGTCCAGTTGCCGTAACGCGGCCTCGCGCCCGACGAACGCCTCCGCCCCGCCGGCCGGCGCGGCGGTCCCGGCCGCGTCCGCCGCCCCGTCGGGCACCGCCTGCGGCCCCACCACCTGCGGCCCCGCCTGCGGCGGAACCGCGGGGGCGAGTTCCGGGAGCGCTCCCGGCGGCGGCACGAGGCTCACCGCGGGCGCGGACACCGCCGGCGGCTGCCAGTCGAGCGCGGGCGCCTGGTTGAGGATCTCGCTCTCCAGGTGCTGGAGCGCGGGCCTGGGGTCGATGCCCAGCTCCTCGGCGAGCCGCTTCTGGTTGGTGCGCAGCACCGCGAGCGCGTCGGCCTGCCGCCCGGCGCGGTAGAGGGCGAGGCTGAGCAGTTCGCAGCCGTACTCCCGTAAGGGGTGCGCCTGCATGAACGCCTCCAGCTCGGCGACCGCGACCTCGTGCGCCCCGGCGGCCAGCAGCGCCGCGCACCGCCCTTCGACGAGCGAGAGCCGCAGCTCCTCCAGCCGCTCCACCTCGGGGATGACATGCGTGGCATGCCCGACCTCCGCGTACGCCTGGCCGCGCCACAGCGCCAGGCCCGCCTCGAACTCGCCGAGCGCCTGCCGCCGGTCGCCGCGGCCCCACGCGTGCCAGCCGGCGGTGGCCCGCTCGCAGAAGCGGTGGACGTCGACCCGTACCCGCCTGCTGTCGATCCGGTAGCCCTGCCCGTGGGTGCACAGCACGGTCGCCGGGGTGCGGCGCGGCCGGTCGGGCTCCAGCACCCGCCGCAGGTTGGCGACGTACGCGTGCAGCGAGGTCCGCGCGGACGGCGGCGGGTGCCCCGCCCACAGCTCCTCCAGCATGACGTCGGCGGTGACGGGCTGTCCCACCCTGCTTATCAGCAGCGCGAGTAACGCCCGTTGCTTGGGAGTTCCCAGGTCCACCATGCGCCCGCCGACGACCGCCTCGACCGGACCCAAAACGCGGAATTCCACCACGCCGTGCGGGGTGTTCTGTGTTTCCTGTGGTAACGCCTCGGTCCACCGGATATATCCGGGCGGCGTGCGATAAGGGGCCGTGATGACTTCCGCGTTCGTCATATCGTTGGTCCTTTGGCGTCATTACCGACAATGGCGGTGGACAACGCCATGACGTCGGCGAAGATCGGCAAGAACGAAGATCGGCGGGAACTGCCGCACGCTCGACGGGCACGCCGCGTGACGGCGGGGAAGCATGGGAACAGCGGTACCGCTAGGACTGTGCGGGCGGCGGCGACTGCGTAACATCCGCCAGTCGCGGAATGTGCCGGCGTGCGGCGTGCGCGGCGTCGGCACCGCCGTCCGCGCCGTCATCATCGCCGACCACGAACATGGCCGCACCCCCGTAAATCACACCCACACGCCGCAGGCGGCTCCCCGAAAAAACACCAGATACGAGAATGGCCAGCACGGCGGTAATTGTCAAGACCTGTGGATTGGTCGGGTCCATCCTGGATTCGGGCCTAATCGGCTGTTTGACGGGCGGTTTTTCGCTGTGCCGTTCAGCCGTCGGACGCCCGCCGGTAAGACTCCCGGGCACCGCCGGTAAGACTCCCGGACGCCGCCCGTAAGACTGCCGGACGCGGCCGGTAAGACTCCCGGGCACCGCCGGTAAGACGGCACCCGCCAAGCCGGCGCCAAGGGGTTCGTTAGTCCCGCGCAAGTCCCGTGGCCGATGCTGAAGCACGCGGCAGCCGGAAGGGGACACCGCTGTGGCTGAGGGCGGCAGGGGGTCACCCGGGAGGTCCGTGCGGTCCGTTCCCCGGCGGCGGGAGCGACGATAGCGCCGGTCCCCGCGCGCATCCATCGCCGTCCGGCCCCGCATTCCCCCGCAAGCGGATAAGGAGCTGGTCCGGATGATGGGCTTCATGGTCGACCGGCGGATAGCCCGGCAGGGCCTCCAACTCGGCAGTATGCCGGAGATGGCGGCGGCGCGGCACGCCACGACCCGACTCGTACTCGACCACGATCTGGACGTACTCCCCTCTGCCGGGAGGAAGTTGACGGTCACTCAACTCGCCGCGCACATCGACGACCTGGCGCGCCGGCTGGCCGCGGCCGGGGTCGGGGCCGGCGACCACATCGCCATCTACAAGCTGCCCAACTTCGATGTGTGGATGCTCGCTTCGGCCTCCTCGCGGATCGGCGCGGTGCCGGTGATGCTGTCCCCGGCGCTGGACGCGCGGACCGTCGCGATCCTGCTCGGCCGGCTCGACCAGCCGTTCCTGCTGACCGACCTGCCCAAGCTGGACCTGCTGGCCGACGAGCCGGTACGCGACCTGACCGCGGGCGTGCTGATCACCGGCGGCCGGTGGGAGGGCGCCACGAGCCTGCCGGAGCTGGCCGGCTCACCGCGCGTGCAGCCGGTGCACCGGGGCCTGGACGAGCCGGCGATGATCACCCACACCTCGGGCACCACCGGGGTGCCCAAGCTCGTCGTGCACACCCCGCGCACCATGGGGGTGCGGCTGCGCCCGCAGTGGTGGCTGCTGTCGCTGATGTGGCGGCGCGACACCATCGCGATCAACCTGCCCTTCGTGCACTCGCGGATGTACGCGGCGATGTCGCTGGTGCTGATGAAGTCGCTGCCGACGCTGCTGATGAACAACCCCAAGTCCGACGAGGTCGCCGAGCTGTTCGCCGCCCACAAGCCGACCTTCATCGAGGCGCTGCCCAACGCGTTCATGGACTGGGAGCCGCTCGCCGACGACCCGCGCCGGCCGTTCGCGTCCGTGAAGTACTTCTCCAGCACCTTCGACGCGATCCACCCGCGCACCATCACCCGGCTGATCCGCGCCTCCGGCCGCCGTGTGCCGCTGTTCTTCCAGATCTACGGGCAGAGCGAGGTCGGACCGGCCGTCGGCCGCCCCTACTTCAGCAGGTCCGCGCACCGGGTGGACGGCCGCTGCGTCGGCTTCCCGATGCCGGGCTGCGCGAAGGTGCGGGTCGTCAGCCGCGACGGCAAGCACCCCTCGAAGGACAACCCCGGCTTCATCGAGGTCCGTTGGGACGGCATCGCGCACAGCTACCACGGCGAGCAGGAGCGCTACGACGCCAACAAGAACGAGGGCTGGTGGCGCACCGGCGACGTGGGCTACCGCACCCGGCGCGGCTGCCTGCACATGCTGGACCGCGAGGTGGACATCGTGCCCGAGACCAGCAGCACGCTGGAGATCGAGGACGTGATGCTCGCCCGACTCGACGAGCTGACCGAGCTGGTGGTCGTGATCGGTCCCAACTCCGAGCCCGTTCCGGTGATCTGCACCGAGGACGACCGACCGATCGACCTGGACCGCTGGCGGGCCGCCGCCGCCCGCTTCCCGCACCTCGCCGACCCGGTGCAGATCCCGGCCGCCGAACTGCCGCGCACGGCAACCATGAAGGTCCGCCGGGTCGAGCTGTCGCGCCGCCTCCAGGAGTCCGCATCGACGCAACTCCCGCCGCACGCCCACTCGAAGGGATCAGAGCAATGACCACGCCAGATGCCACCCTCGCCCGCTTCCGCGAGTACATGGTGGGCCCCGCGCGCTTCATGAACCTGCTGTCCTGCTTCGAACTCGGCCTGATCGACCAGCTGCGCGCCACCCCCGGCCTGACCGCCGCCGACCTGGGCGCCGCCGCCGGCACCAAGCCGGACACCGTGGAGCAGTTGCTGCACCTGCTGGTCAAGGAGGACTTCGTCGCGCTCGACGAGAGCACCGGCCGCTACACGCTGGACGCGCTCGCCGACGTGCCCGAGTCCGACCTCAAGCGTGCGCTGACCTACATGAACATGATCAAGGTGGTGGCGCTGCGGCAGGTCTTCTACCTCACCGAGAGCGCCCGCACCGGCAAGCTCGCGGGCCTGTCCACCCTCTACGGCTACGACGGCACGCTCTACGGCGCCGTCGCCGAGCACAAGGACCTGCGCGAGTCGTGGGCGACGCTGATGGACAACGTCACCGCCCGTATCGACCCGTGGTTCTTCGGCACCATCGACGTGCCCGCCGGCGCGCAGGTGCTGGACGTCGCCGGCAACACCGGGCTCGGCGCGATCCACACCTACGAGCTGAAGAAGTCGCCCGGCCTGCACGTGACGACCTTCGACCTGCCGGAGAAGGAGGAGGAGGCGCTGGAGAACTTCCGCGCCCACGGCGTCGCCGAGCACTGCTCCTTCATCGGCGGCGACGTCTTCGACGGCATCCCGCAGGGCTACGACGTCGTCCTCATCAAGCACTTCCTCGACATGTGGGACAAGGCCGAGGTGCTGACGATCCTGCGCGGTGCGCACGCGGCCCTCCGGCCCGGCGGGCAGCTGCACATCCTGGTGCCGGTCTACCCGGAGAACATCAAGGACCGCGACAACTACAACGTCGACTTCTTCCCGAGCTTCTTCATCGGCTGCACCATGGGCCAGGGCGGCCCGCAGAAGCAGTCGGTGTACGTCAGCTGGCTGGAGGAGGCGGGCTTCAAGGTCACCCAGGCGGTCACCAAGGACCCCTCGGAGCTGCCGCCGGACGCCATCCCCGTCCAGGCCGTGCTGTCCGCGAGGAAGGCCGGCTGATGGCCACGCTGTGCAAGCCGTCGGTGAGCGTGCCCGAGCATGTCATCACCATGGAGCAGACGCTGGACTTCGCCGCCCGCGTCCACGCCGGCAAGCCCCAACTTCCGCTCGCGCTACGGCTGATCCAGAACACCGGGGTGCGCAAGCGACACATCGTGCAGCCCATCGAGGACACCCTGGGCCACCCGGGCCTGGAGGAGCGCAACCGCATCTACGAGGCGGAGTCCAAGAAGCGCACCCCGGCCGTCATCCAGGACGCGCTCGGCAACGCCGGGCTCACCGCGGCCGACGTCGACGCGATCATCTACGTCTCCTGCACCGGCTTCCTGATGCCGTCGCTGACCGCGTGGCTGATCAACGAACTGGGCTTCCGCGCCAGCACCCGGCAGATCCCGATCGCCCAACTGGGCTGCGCGGCAGGGGCGGCGGCCATCAACCGGGCCCACGACTTCTGCCGGGCCTACCCCGACTCCAACGTGCTGATCGTCTCGTGCGAGCTGTGCTCGCTGTGCTACCAGCCGGTCGACGACAACGTCGGATCGCTGCTGTCGGACGGCCTGTTCGGCGACGCGGTCGCCGCCGCGGTGGTGCGCGGCAGCGGCGGCAGCGGCATCCGGCTGGAGCGCAACGCCTCCTACCTCATCCCGCACACCGAGGACTGGATCTCCTACGCGGTGCGCGCGAGCGGCTTCCACTTCCAGCTCGACCGCCGGGTGCCGGGCACCATGGAGCCGCTGGCGCCGGTCCTGCGCGAACTGGTCACCGAGCACGGCTGGGACGTGGCCGATCTCGACTACTACATCGTGCACGCCGGCGGCCCGCGCATCCTGGCCGACCTCAGCAAGTTCCTCGGCGTGGACAGCAAGATGTTCCGGCACAGCTGGGCCACCCTCACCGAGTACGGCAACATCGCCAGCGCCGTCGTCTTCGACGCGCTGCGCCGGCTCATCGAGGAGGGCGTGCCGCTGCCCGGCGCGACCGGCCTGATCGCCGGCTTCGGCCCGGGCATCACCGCGGAGATGGCGGTCGGCACCTGGACCCACGAAGGCACCGCCTTCGAGCGGGACTTCGTACGGTCCGCCGAGCGCGCGGCCGAGAGGGCGGTGGCATGAGGGGCCTCATCGTGCCGCCGGGCGCGGGCAAGCGGCTGCTGACCAAGGCGCAGGACGTCACCTTCAAGGTCACCGGCGCGGACGGCGGTTTCGCCTCGACCTTCGAGGTGATCGTGCCGCCGGGCTTCAACGTCGGGGCCCATCTGCATGAGCACTCCACGGAGTTCTTCTACGTCCTGGAGGGCGAGCTGGAGCTGTTCGCCTTCGAGCCGGTCGAGCGCGAGGGCGACGACTGGCGGCAGTGGAAGTCACCGGAGGGCGACCGGCCGCTGCGGGCGGGCGCGGGCAGCTGCATGTTCGTGCCGAGCAACACCCCGCACGCCTTCACCAACCCCACCGACACCCCGGCCAGGATGCTCTTCCAGGCGTCCCCGCCGCCGGACCACGAGCGCTACTTCGAGGAGATCTGCGAGATCTTCGGCGCCGGCACCACCGTCGACTCCGGGGCCGTGCAGAAGCTGCGCGACCGCTACGACGTCCGGCAGATCACCCCGCTCACCTTCACTCCCCCGGCCCCGCCCGCCGGGGCCACCTCCCCCCAAGCCGCCGACGGTGAGGCGTAGATGACCACCCAGGAACCCATCCCGCTGGTGTACCCCAGCCTCGGCGAGGCGGAACTGGCCGCTGTCGCCGAGGTGTTCGCCTCCGGCTGGCCCGCCGGGCAGGGCCCGCGCGGCAAGGCGCTGGAGCAGCAGCTCGCCGGGCGGTACGGCGTCGGCGGCGCGGTCGCCGTCACCAACTGCGGTGCCGCGCTGCACCTGGCGCTGCTCGCGCTCGGCGTGCAGCCCGGCGACGAGGTCATCGTCGCCGACTACACCTTCCCCGCGCCCGCACACGCCGTGAAGTACGTCGGCGCCGTCCCGGTCTTCGCCGACGTGCGCGCCGACACCGGCACCGTCGACCCGCAGGCCGTGCTGGACCTCATCGGGCCGCGCACGGTCGGCGTGATCGCGGTGGACACCCTCGGGATGCCCGCCGACTACACCGAACTGCTCCAGATCACCGGCCGGCACGGGCTGTTCCTGGTCGAGGACGCCGCCTGCGCGGTCGGCGCGACCTACCAGGGCAAGGAGGCCGGCGCGCTGGCGCCGGTGGGCTGCCTGTCCTTCCACGGCCGCAAGGGCGCCACCAGCGGCGAGGGCGGCGCGCTGCTGACCGCCGACCCGGCGCTGGCCGCGAGCGCCCGGCTGATGTCGTCCTTCGGCATCGAGCCGATCTTCGACCAGGCGAAGGTCGTCGGGCTGCCGATCCCGGTGTTCACCGAGGCCGGCTACAACTACAAGCTCTCCGACATCGCCGCCGCGATCCTCCAGGTGCAGCTCGGCCGGGTCGGTGAGCTCCTGGCGCGCCGCAACACCGTGGCCGCCCGCTACGGCGAGCTGTTCGCGGACGAGGAGCTGGCCGCGGTGCCGTACGTGCCGGCGGACCGCACGCACGCCTGGCAGTCCTACCTGCTCACGCTGGACCCGCGGGTGGACCGCTCGGCGGTCGCCGCGGAGCTGCGCGGGCAGGGCATCGGCTGCGGGCACGGCACCTGGGCCTGCCACGTCCAGCCGGTCTACGACAGCAAGCAGACCTGCCCGGTGTCGGCCGACCTGTTCTCCCGCCAGCTCGCCATCCCCATGCACGCCGAGCTGACCGGGCCGCAGGTCGAGAGGGTCGCCGAGGCGGTACGGGCCGCGCTGCGCCGGCACGCGCGCCCCGCCGCGTGAGGACGGGGGCGGCGGCGTGAGCGGCAAGAGCGCCCTGGAGGTGTGCCTGGTCGGCGCGGGGCCGCGCGGCCTGTCGCTGCTGGAGCGGCTGGTGGCGCGCGAGCGGGTCGCCCCGCGCTGGAACCGGCTGACCGTGCACGTCGTCGACCCCGACCCGCCGGGCGCGGGCCGGGTGTGGCGCCTGTCGCAGTCCCGGCACCTGCTGATGAACACCGTCGCCTCCCAGGTGACGGTGTTCACCGACCCGAGCGTGCGGATCGCCGGGCCGCTGGCGGCAGGCCCGAGCCTGTACGCGTGGGCGAAGGCGCTGGTCGACATCGCCGAGGCGTCCGGCAGCAGCGCCCCCGACGACCCGGCGCTGTGCGAGGCCCGCGCGCTCGGCCCCGACACCTACCCGACCCGCGCGCTGTACGGCCAGTACCTGACATGGGCCTTCCGGCACGTCGCCGCCGACGCGCCGCTGCACGTACGGGTACGGGTGCACGCCTCCCGGGCGGTCGCGCTGGACGACGCCGACACGCGGCTGGGCCCGCACGGGCCGCAGGCGGTGCTGCTGGCCGACGGCACCCGGCTGACCGGCCTGGGCGCGGTGCTGCTCGCGCAGGGGCACGTACCGGTCCTGCCGAGCGCGCAGGAGCGGGAGTTGGCCGGTTACGCCGCCGCGCACGGGCTGACGTACATCGCCCCGGCCAACCCCGCCGACGTGGACCTGAGCGGCGTACGGCCGGGCGAGAACGTGCTGTTGCGCGGGCTCGGCCTCAACTTCTTCGACTACATGGCGCTGTTCACGCACGGCCGCGGCGGCGTCTTCGAACGCACCGGCGGGCGGCTGGTCTACCACCGCTCGGGCCGCGAGCCGCACCTCTTCGCCGGCTCCCGGCGCGGGGTGCCCTACCAGGCGCGCGGCGAGAACCAGAAGGGCCCGCACGGCCGTTACGCGCCCCGGCTGCTGACCGCCGAATACGTCGCGGCGCTGCGCACGCCCTCGACCGCGCGCGAGCCGATCCGCTTCGGGACCGGGCTGTGGGCGCTGATCGCGATGGAAGTGCAGTGCGTCTACTACGAGACGCTGCTGGCCCGCCGGGAAACCCCCGCCGCCGCCGCGGACTTCGCCGCCCGCTACCTGCGCGCCGCGCCCGGGCCGGACGAGCAGAAGCTGCTGGACGAGGCCGGTATCGACCCGGCCGAGCGCTGGGACTGGGAGCGGGTGGCCCGCCCGTACGACACGCACGCGCTGCACGATCTGGCCGCCTTCCGGCAGTGGCTGCGCGGCTACCTCGACGAGGACGTCCGCAAGGCCCACGAGGGCAACGTGGACGGGCCGTTCAAGGCCGCCCTGGACATCCTGCGCGACCTGCGCAACGAGGTGCGGCTCGCGGTCGACCACGGCGGCCTGGACGCCGCCTCGCACCGCGACGAGCTGGACGGCTGGTACACCCCGCTCAACGCCTACCTGTCGATCGGGCCGCCCGCCTCCCGCATCGAGGAGATGGCCGCGCTCATCGACGCGGGCGTGCTGGACGTGACCGGCCCGGGCATGCGGATCGGCACCGGCGGCGAGCAGCCGTGCTTCGTCGCGACGTCCACCGAGATCCCGGACGTGCGGGTGGCGGCGACCACGCTGATCGAGGCCCGGCTGCCGGACATCGACCTGCGCCGCACCGCCGACCCGCTGATGGGCCACCTGCTGCGCACCGGGCAGTGCCGCCCCTACCGGGTGCCCGGCTCGGACGGCGCGGACTACGAGACCGGCGGCCTCGCCGTCTCCCGCCGCCCCTACCACCTGCTGGACGCCCACGGCACGCCGCACCCGCGGCGCTTCGCCTACGGTGTGCCCACCGAGTCCGTGCACTGGGTGACGGCGGCCGGCATCCGCCCGGGGGTCGGCTCGGTGACGCTGGAGGACTCCGACGACATCGCGGCGGCGGTGCTGGCGCTGCCCGCACCGCCGCTGCCGCAGGGGCGGCCCACCGGCAGGGCCAGGAGCGCGGGAGTGAAGGGATGACGACGATGGGGTACGCCGAGGGCACGAGCGGCACGAGCGGCGCGGACAGCGCGGACGGCACGCACACGGCCGGCCCGGGGGCGTCGGCCTACGCCGACACCGGGCTGCTGTCGCCGGTGCGGGTGGGCACCCCGGTCGAGGCGGCGGTCGGCGACCTCGCGTGGCTCCAGGCCATGCTGGACGCCGAGGCCGCTCTCGTACGGGCCCAGGTCCGCTGCGGGACGGTGCCGGCCTCGGCCGCCGAGGCGATCACCGCAGCCGCGCGCGCGGAGCACCTGGACGTACGGGCGCTCGCGCTCGCCGCCCGGGAGACCGCGAACCCGGTGGTGGGGCTGGTCAAGGCGCTCACCGCGGTGGTCGCGCAACAGGCGCCGGAGGCCGCGGAGTTCGTGCACCGCGGCTCCACCAGCCAGGACATCCTCGACACCGGCGAGATGCTGGTGGCCGCCCGGGCGCTGCGGATCGTCCGCGCGGACCTGCGGGCCGTCGCCGACGCCCTGGCCGAACTCGCCGCCGGCCACCGGGACACCGTCATGGCCGGCCGCACCCTCGCGCTGCACGCCGTGCCCACCACCTTCGGCCTGAAGGCCGCGGGCTGGCGGCAGTTGGTGCTGGAGGCCGCCGAACGCGTCGACGCGGTCGCCGAGCACGGGCTGCCGGTCTCCCTCGGCGGCGCCGCGGGCACGCTCGCCGGCTACCACCAGTACGCCGGCGAGGGCGCGCCGCCGGCCGCCGTGCTGGACCTGGTCGAGGCGTTCGCCGCCGAGACCGGGCTCGCGGTGCCCGTGCTGCCCTGGCACGCGCTGCGCACCCCGCTCGCCGACCTCGCCGCGGTCCTCGCGCACACCGCGGGCGCGCTCGGCAAGATCGCCGCGGACGTGCTCGTGCTGGCCAGGACCGAGGTCGGCGAGGCCGCCGAGCCCGGCGGGGCGGGGCGCGGGGCGTCCTCGGCGATGCCGCACAAGCGCAACCCGGTGCTGGCCACCCTCATCCGGTCGGCCGCCCTGCAAGTCCCGGCGCTGTCCATGGTGGTGACGCAGTGCCTGGTCACCGAGGACGAGCGCTCGGCGGGCGTGTGGCACACCGAGTGGCAGCCGCTGCGGGAGGCCCTGCGGCTGACCGGCGGGGCCGCGCACACCGCGGTGGAGCTGGTGCGCGGGCTGACCGTGCACCCGGAACGTATGCGCGCCAACCTCGACGCGACCGGCGGGCAGATCGCCTCCGAGCGCATATCGGCGGTGCTGGCACCGCGGTTGGGGAAGGTCGCGGCGAAGGAGCTGCTGGGCGAGGCGTCGCTGCTCGCCGCCGGGTCCGGGCGGGCGCTCGCCGATGTGCTGGCCGAACTGCCGCGGCTCAAGGGGCTGTTCAGCCGCGAGGAGCTGGCCGAGCTGCTGGACCCGGCCGCCTACACCGGGGCCGCGGGCCCGCTGGTGGACCGGGCGCTGGAACGCTGAGCACACGGGCGCCCGGCCCCCCGAGGAGGACCGGGCGCCCGGGCGAGCGGAAGGCGCTCAGCTCTGCTTCGTCGCGACGATGTCCAAGGTGACCTGGGTGCGGTCACTGATGAAGGCCGCGCCCTTGGTCACGCCGACCTCCTTGTTGCTGAGCACCGTCGTCGCCGTGAAGTGCACGGTGTCCCGGCCGCCGGTGCCGTCGAAGCCCTGCGGGACCAGGTTCAGCGTGAGGTGCTTGGTCACCGCGAGCACCGACAGGTCGCCCTCGACGACGAAGGAATCCCCCTCGGCGCGCACCGCGGTCGAGGCGAACGTCATCGTCGGGTGCGTGTCGACGCTCAAGTAGCCCTCTTTGCGCAGGTCGGTGTCCCGGCGCGCGTTCTTGGTGTTCACCGAAGCGGTCCGCACGACCGCTTTCACGGTCGATTCCAGCGGGCTCTCGGCGAGCACGATCTTGCCCTCGAAATCGTCGAACGTCCCCCGGGCGGTGAGGAAGCCGAGCATCTTCGTCTGGAAGGAGACGACGGAACGGGCCGGGTCGATCAGCCAAGTGCCGGCGGCGTAACCCGGAACAGTGACCTGCGTGGACATGATGCTGAGCGCTCCTCGCAATGGATAGAACGTGAACAGCAGGCCCCCGGACTTGCTGCCGTGGTCGAACAGTCGCGTGCAGGATATCGGCGCCGAAAGGTTTTCAGCGGGCGAAGACCAAAGTGGCCGGCGACATCGTCGGCTGGAACGAAATGTCCTCGAATCCCGCCTTGTTCAGCCAGGCGCGGTAGTCCGCGCGGCGCCATGTGCCGCCCTGTTTGCTCTTCAGCAGCATTTCCGAGGCGAACATCAGCGGGAAAGGCGGCCCGCTGCGGTCGTCGTCCACCACGAAATCGCAGATCACCAGCGTGCCACCGGGCTTGAGCGCACCGCGGATCTTGGCGAAGACCGCGACGTTGTCCTCCTCGCCCTCCTGGTGGGCGATGTGCGAGTAGATCGCGATGTCGTGCGCGGCCGTCCCGAAGTCCGCGGTGTGGAAGTCGCCGTCGACGGTGCCGAAACGGTCCGCGGCGCCGCGCTCGCCGACCAGCCGGCGGGCGATCGCGTTGATCGGCGCCCAGTCCAACTGGGTCGAGCGGGCTTGCGGGTTGGCCTCCAGCCAGATCGCCGAGTAGATGCCGGAGCCGCCGCCGATGTCGAGGATCGAGATCGGCCCGGCCTGCGCGATCCGCAGCTTCTCCGCCGCGATCAGCGCGACCGGCACGGACTGCGCCGCGATCGCCGGGACGAGCTCCTCCCAGTGCGGGTTGTCCGCGACCTCGGTCGTCACGTCGGCGATCGGGCCGCCGGCCGCGACGACCTCGGGCAGCACGACCGTGGACGCCATGTGCGCGAGCTTGAGCTTGGCGAAGCTGCTCAGGCAGGTGGGCCGGCCCTCCACCAGGAACAGCGACGCCTCGTCGGAGTTGCGGTACGAACCGTCGTGCAGCTCCACCAGGCCGAGGCTCACCAGGCCGTCCAGCAGCGCCTGCACACCGCGCTGCGAGATCCCCGCCTTCTCCGCGAGCCGTTCGGGCGTGTCCGCGCCGGCGTCGAGGTGGGTGAAGAGCGCGTGGCTGGCCGCCGCGCCGAGGATGCCGGTCGCCCAATAGCCGTTGGCGAGCTGCATGATCCGCTCCGGCGTCGGCTGATTGCTCGTCATACTGCGTCTCCCCGAGTGCTGGCAGTGTCGACCGCACGGTGCACTTGAGCATCGGCCACCGGACTTGGCTGCCACTGTGCGCGCCCTTGGCGACGGGTTGGCGCCGGCTTGGCGTCCGCTACTCGGCCGGGGCGGCGGCCGGCCCCGCGAGCACGGGCGCGTGCCGGTAGTCGCGCGGCGTGACGCCGTAGGCGGAGCGGAAGGTGCGGGTGAAGGTCGCGTGGTCGCGGAAGCCCCAGCGGGCCGCGATGGCGTGGATGGGCGTGCCCGACTGGCCGGGGTCGGTGAGGTCGCGCCGGGCGGCCTCCAGCCGCTGGTCGCGGATGAAGGCCGCCACCGTGGTGCCCTCGGCCTGGAAGAGCCGGTGCAGATGTCCGCGGGAGATGTTCCGGGCGGCGGCCACGCTGCTCGGGGTCAGGTCGGCGTCCCGCAGATTCCGCCGGATGAAGGACTTGACCTCCAGCGCCAGGGTGCGGGTGCGGGCCTCCGGGGCGAGCTCCCCCTCGGCCTCCAGCGCCTGCGCGAACAGCGCGGTGACCAGGTCGCTGAGCACCCACGCGAGCCGCTGCCCGTCGGCGGGCCTGTAGACGGACGTGTCACCGGTCACGCCGGTCAGGAACTGCGCGAGCAGCGCGCCCACGCCCTCCCGCCCCGAAAGCCCCCGCCCGACGATCTGCTGCGCCCGCCCCCACGGCAGGCCCAGCAGCGTCTTGGGCACCTCGACGCCGATCATGGTGATGGGCGTGCGCGGGTCGGTCATGATGTCGTACGGGATCGAGGTGTCGGTGACGTGGAAGTCGTACGCGTGGTAGGCCGCCTCGCTGCGCTGCCACTGCGCCACCGCGTTGCCGCTCATGCACAGCGACAGGTGGCAGTGCTCCGGGTCCGATTGGCGGATCAGCCGCGGGGTGCGGTGGAAGGTCAGATGCGGCCACTGCGCGGGCCACACGACGACCTCGCCCAGTTCGATCAGCCGGACGTGCGCCCGGAAGTCCGCCGCGAACTCGGTGGTCTGGTGCATCGGCGCGTGCGCGTGGCTGAGCAGTTCCTCCCACGCCTCGAAGCGCTCGCCGGCCGGTAGGTCCTCGGTACGGAACTCCGTCTCGTTCAGCACGCCCGGATCACCCCCTCGTCCCGTCCCGTCCGGCCCGAGTGAACCGCACGGCCGCGGCGGGCGCCACGCGCCCCCACGCCACATGTGAGACGCGGATGCGGTGGGACGGTTCCCGGCCGGCCGAGGGCGATGTCGTACCCCTGTGCTGAAGTGGAACCGGACATGGAGATCACTCGCCGGCGGAGGGCAGCACGATGGGGGAGCGTACGGCGTGGCGGCCGTTCCTGGAGCAGTGGAGCGCGGAGTGGATCGTCGGGCACGACCCGGCCGAGGCCCCGCCGCTCGACCCGGAGGTCGTACGGGACGGGTGGCTCGGCTTCGCGCCGGCGAGCGAGGCCGCGGTCGCGGCGGCCGAACAGCGGCTGGGCCGCCGACTGCCGCCCTCGCTGCGGGAGTTCCTGCTCGTGACGGACGGCTGGCGGGACGCGGGCTGCTTCGTCTACCGCATGGCCGGCACGGCGGAGCTGGCGTGGCTGCGGGACACCGAGGACCGGACGTGGATCGAGGTGTACGAGGAGCTGGCCGAGGAGGCACTGGACTCCTCCGAGGCGGACGGCGCCGGGGACGCCGGGGACGCTGACGAGGACGACGACGTGCCGTTCGAGGTCCAGGAGGCCCGGGTCCTGGCGCGGTCGCTGCGGCTGTCGCTGGAGGGCGACGCCGCGGTGATGCTGCTCGACCCGGACGACGTGGGCGAGGACGGCGAGTGGGCGGCGTACTGGCTCGCCTCCTGGTCCGGCGAGGGCCCCGAGCGGTTCGACTCGTTCGCCGACCTCATGCGCAAGCAGTGGCGCTCCTTCCACGCGCTGCGCCGCCCGCCGGGCGCGACCCGCGACCACTGGGACGGCGTGGTCGAGCGGGCCCGCGGCGAGGCGCTGGCCGGCGGGATCGAGGCACCGCTGGCGCTTCTCGACGAGGCGCAGGCGTTCGGCCGGTCCCGGGCGGAGGTGCTGGCGACGCAGCTGCGGGCGCTGCTCGGCGAGTGGCAGCGCCATGTCGCGAACCTGCTCTGGAACGCCGACCGGGTCGAGGACCTGCTCGACGGGCCGCTGTTCGCCGCCGAGCTGCTGCCGCTGCTGGTGCGGCACGACCGGCTCGCCGCCCGGCACGACCTGCGCCCGCTGCCCCGGCTGAAGGAGCACGGACCGGCGGCCGTCAAGGAGCTGATCGAGGAGTACGAGGCGCGGGCCGCCGCGCCCGGCTTCCGGCTCTCCTTCGGCAACGCCGAGTTCGACGCGGCCGTGCACGCGGTGGTCGATCCGCTCGCCGCGCACCCCGCCTTCGCGGACGCGGCGGACCCGGTGCGGCCGGCCCGCGACGAGCCGGTGGTGGTCCGGCACCTGACCGCCGTCATGACGTCGGGCGGTCCGGTGGCTGCCGCCGCCGCGGCCCCCTCCCCCGCGGAGGCCAGGGCCGCGCTGCTGGCGCAGGCGTGGCCGGCGCTGCTCGCGGCGGTGCCGCTGTGGCGGCCGGTCTGCGCGGACCATATCGCCCCGATATCCCTGCTGGCCGATCCGGTGCTGGCGCGGCTGCTCACCCCGGAGCGGGCCCGCGCGCTGCTGGCGACCCCGCGCGGCTGAGGGCGCGGGCCGTCAGCCGGTGATCGCGACCGGGGCGTCCCAGGCGTCCCGGTCGACGGTGATCGAGGCGCCGCCGTAGCTCTCCTTGGAGTTCACCTGGTACTGATGCCCGCGCCGGTGCCCGGTCCACAGGCCGGAGGAGAAAGGGAAGCCGGTGGTGGTGCTGTCGTTGCCGTCGTATTTCGCGTACCAGAGCACGTCCGGCATGTCCGGGGTCGTGGGCTTGGCCTGCGCGACGACGGCGGCGCTGGAGGAGGTGAAGCCGTAGAAGCCGGCCCAGTAGCCGCGGGCGTGCAGCGCCTTGTCCCACGCCTGGACGTAGGTCAGGACGGAGCCGACGCACGCGGCGTCGCTGTCGTCGAACGCCTCCATGTCGAGGTAGAGGGCGCTGCTCGCGCGCATGCCGAGGGCCTTGGCCCTGGCGACGGCGTCCGCGCCGTCCGAGGCGCCGAGGGAGGCGGCGTCGGCGGCGCTGATCCGCTCCTTGCTGCCGCTGGTCTGGCAGGGCGGCTGGGCGCCGACGTAGATCGGTATGAGCTTCCAGCCGGCGGCGCCGACCGTGCCGACCCAGGAGGAGGTGAGGTTGGGCTGGGCGCAGCCGCGGTTCCGGCCGCCGATGTAGACGGCGGCGGCGCCGTACGGGCTGCTCGCCTTCCAGGCGCTCATCTTGCTCGCGCCGGGCGCGGTGCAGGTGTCGAAGGCCAGGCCCGTGAAGACCTCGGCCGAGGCGGGGTGCGCGGGGCCCGCGACGGTGGCGGGCTCGGCTCCGCCGGTCGCGTCGCCGCCGCCGTCCCCGGCCGCGCCCCCGCCGGAGGCGCCGGTTTTCGGGGTGGCCGTGGCCGTGCCGGACGCGGTGGGCGTGGCGGTCGCGGAGGCCGTCGCCGTCCCCGAGGCGGACGCGGACGCCTTCGCCGAGGGCGTCGCCGACGCGCCGGGTGCCGCGCTCCCGGCTGCCCCGGCCGAGGGCGACGCCCCGCCCGCGGCCACGTCCCGCGCGTCCGCCCCGGCGTTCTTCCCGCCGCCGCCCACGGCGCCCGCGGCGACGGCACCTCCGCCGCCGACCAGGACGACCGCCGCGGCGATCCAGGCGTAGCGGTGCCAGGCAGGCTTGGGCGCACGGCGCTTCGACACGTGAAGTCCTCTGGAGCTCGACGTTCCGGCATGAGGGAACGGCGAACCCCCCGCCCCCAGGGGCCTCCCCCGGCCCCGGCCTCCGAATGATGCCATGCGCCCGCCGGTCCCCGTACGCCCCTCCCCCGGATGCCCCGCCCGCTGTCCCGCAGGGACCTGCCCGGCGGCGACTACACCGGCGGGGGCCGGTGGTCGGCGAGGGTGGGGCGGCGGGTGCGGGTGCCCGGCGGCGTGTGGGCCGGGGGCTGGCCGTGCGGCCGGCGCGGGGAGGGGGCGGGGCGCTCGGCGGTGGGGCGGTCGCCGAGGTAGTCGCGGCGCACGGCGACCACGGCCGCGTCGTCGTCGAGGGTGCCCGAGGTGTGGTCCAGAAGGTCCTCGCGGAGCAGCGCGAGCAGGTCGACGGGGTGGACCTCGGTGTGGACGATGCCGCCGAGGCGGTCGGCGAGCGGGTAGAAGCGGCCGGTGTCGTCGCGGGCCTCGGTGACGCCGTCGGTGTAGAGCAGCAGCGTGTCGCCGGGCTCGAAGGGGAAGACGTCGGGGGCCGCGCCGGAGTCCTGGAGGACGCCGATCGGGGGCGCGAACTGGCGCGGCGAGAGCGTCGTCACGCCGCCCCTGTGCAGCCGCAGCGGCGCCGGGTGGCCGCTGTTGAGGATGCTGATGCGCGGCTCGTCGTCGGGGATGTCGATGAGCGCGGCGGTGATGAAGGACTCCGCCGCCTCGGGCCCGTGCCGGTTGGGCTGGGTCAGCCCCCAGGCGACGATGGCCTCCAGCTCGGTGTGCAGCGCGGGCAGCGGCAGCTCGCGGTGGGCGGCGCTGCGGAAGGCGCCCAGGAGCAGGTCGGCGTCGTCGACCGCCGTCAGCCCCTTGCCGCGGACGTCCCCGATGAGCAGCCGGGTGCCGTGCGCGGTGCGGACCGCCGCGTAGAGGTCGCCGCCGATCCGCGCCTGGTCGGCCGCGGCCTCGTAGCGGAAGGCGACCGACAGCGGGCCGATCCGCTCCGGGAGCGGCTGGAGCACCACCTGCTGTGCGGCCTCCGCGACGGAGCGCACCTGTCTGAGCTCGGCGCCGTGCTTCTCGCGCAGCCGGCAGAAGAAGACGGTGAAGGCGGAGATCACGATGAGCGCGACGAGCTGGCTCTCGTGGTTGGAGGTGAAGATGCTGTTGCGCACCGCGGAGATCGTGAAGAGCGCGCCGGTCGCGAGCAGCCCGACGAGCGCGGTCAGCCGTGAGCTGCCGAAGGACGCGGTGAGCGCCGGCGCCACGACCAGCAGCGGACCGAGGTGGACCTCCTGCGGCGCGAGCACGTCGGCGACGGTGATGACCACGATGAGGGCGATGGGTACCGCGACCAGGCCCCGGTTCGTCTGCCAGGACCAGTCGGTCTCGTCACGGTCGGCACGGGGCCGGGACCATTGCCACTTCATCGTCCCCGATCACACCCACTCCGCTGGCGCACACGCACGGCAGACGGGCAGCGACACCGCGGCACCGGATCCGGGGCCGCCGAGCGCGAGCACCGTCCTCCTCCTTCCACCCATTGTGCGCCCCTCGGCCCGCGGCACACCTCAGCGGCCGGGCGCCTCCCGGGCGACCTTCAGCGCCCAGCCGACCAGCGGCACCTGCACGGGCAGCCGGCCGTACGCGATGGCGCGCAGCGCGGGGCGGCGGTGCCGCCAGTCGTAGGCCATCTTCACGTTCGCCGGGAAGACGGCCACGAAGAGCCCGGCGGTCAGCAGCGCGCCGGTGCGGCGGGTGGCGGGGACGAGCAGGGTGGCGGCGAGCGCGAGCTCGACGGCGCCGCTGGCCTGCGTCCAGGTGCGGGGGCGGCCGGGCAGCGCCTCGGGGATGAGCGCGTCGTACGGCTTCGGCGCGGCGAAGTGCGTGACGCCGGCGGTGGCGAGCAGTCCGGCGAGCAGCTGGGCGGGGCGAGCGGACACCGTGGCCTCCGGGAGGGACGGGACGGAAAAGGGCGACGGGGCAGGGGCGGGGAGCGGCGGGACCGGGCAGGGCGCGGGGCAGGGGGCGAGCGGCTACCCGTCGGTAATATCACAGCGGCGCCGCCCCCGGCTCCTCCCCTCGCCCGACCACGCCCCCGCGCACGCCCTCGCCACGCCACGCCACGCCCGCTGCGGCTACACCGCGGCGAAGGGCGCCCACCGCTCCACACCGAACCCCGTACCCTCCCGGCGCACTTCCAGCGCCCCGGCTCCGGCGAAGTGCGCCGGCACCAGCAACTCCCGCGCGTCCGCGGCCCGTTCGAGGATGCGGTGCCGGGTCGCCGCCGCCTGCCGCGGGTCGAGGCAGAAGCAGCTGCTGCGCGCGGGCCGCAGCAACTGCACGGGGCTGTGCAGCAGATCGCCGACGAACACCGCCCGCTCACCGCCCGAGTCGAGCCGCAGCACCGCCGAGCCGGGCGTGTGGCCGGGCGCCGCCTCCAGCGTCAGGTTCGCGTCGATGCGGCGCGTGCCCTCCCACAGGTCCACCTGCCCGGCCCGGTGCACCGGCGCGACGCTGTCCTCGTACACCAGTTGGTCGTCGCGCCGCGCGCCGCCGCCGTACGCGTTGCCCGGGCCGAAGTAGGCGTCGTCCGCGGCCGGCAGCAGATAGCGGGCGTTCGGGAAGGTCGGCACCCATCCGCCGTCCACGCCGGTGGTGTTCCAGCCGACGTGGTCGGCGTGCACATGCGTGACGACCACGACGTCCACGTCCTGCGGGCGCACCCCGACCGCCGCGAGCCGGGCCGGCAGGTCGCCCTTCCGCATGTGGAAGTGCGGGGTGTCCGGCCGCTCCCGCCCGGCGCCGACACCGGTGTCCACCAGCACCGTCCGGCCGCCGCTGCGCAGGACCCAGGTCTGCAGGGCGGCGTTCGCCATGCCGGTGTCCGGCGCGAAGTGGTGCGGCGCCAGCCACTCCTCGTTGTCCGCCCAGGTCTGCTCGCCGGCCTGCGGGACGAGGTACGCGGCGGGCGCGAAGGGCCCGCTCCACTCGACGACCCGGACGACCTCGACGTCGCCCAGCACGATGCTCTGTACGTTCTCGGTGATCATACGGACGAGGCTAGGTTCGCCGCGATGAGCCGCTCAATGCGCCGATCGCTCGATCCGATACGCGGCCGGCTCACGCATGGTCCGCCGTGCGGATAGGCTGGGCCGCATGGACGTGGTGAGCGACGCGATCGCGGCGGTGCGCGCCGGGCGGCCCTCCTCCGACCGGGTCCGGGTCGGCGGCCGGTGGTGCGCGCGGCTCGCCCCGTACGGCGGCGCGGGCTTCCATGTCGTCATCGAGGGCGGCTGCTGGCTGCTGCCCGACGGCGGCGAGCCGGTCGCGCTCGGCTCCGGCGACGCGGTACTGCTGCCGCACGGCACCGGGCACGTCATCGCCGACTCCCCCGCCGGCCCGGCGACTGTGGCGCGGGCGGTCCCGTTCGAGCGGTGGCAGGCCGCCGGGCGCCCCGCCGCGGAGCCGCCGGCGGCCGGCGCGGTGGAGCTGCTGTGCGGCAAATACCGGCTCGACCGCAGCCGGCTGCACCCGCTGCTGACGGAGCTGCCGCCGGTCGTGCATCTGCGCAACCGGGTCGGCGCGTACCCCGAACTGCGCGCCGCCATCGACCTGTTGGGCCGCGAGCTGACCGCCCGCCGGCCCGGCTCGGGCGTCGCCGTGCCGAGCCTGCTGGATCTGCTGCTGGTGTACATGGTGCGCTCGTGGGTGACCGAGGAGGGCGGCGGCGCGTGGCCGGCCGTGCTGGACGACCCGGTGACCGCCGCCGCGCTGCGCGCCCTGCACGCCGCCCCGGCCGCCCCCTGGACGCTGGACCGGCTGGCCGCCGCGGCCGGCGTCTCGCGCCCCACCCTCGCCCGCCGCTTCGGCGCCCTCGTCGGCCGCTCACCGATGGCGTATCTGACCTGGTGGCGGCTGACGCTGGCGGCGACCCGGCTGCGCGCCACCGCCGACCCGCTCACCGCGATCGCGCACGACGTCGGCTACGGCACGCCGTACGCCCTCTCGCACGCGTTCAAGCGCGAGTTCGGCACGACGCCGGGCCGCTACCGCGAGGAGCCCGCGCCGGGCGACGCCTGAACGCACGGGGCGGCACGGGCTGTTGAGGCCGCGGTGGTGTAAGGCCCGGGGGTTGCGGGGCTGTTGGGGCCGCGGGGCCGTCAGAGCTTTGCGAGCGCCTGCCGGACGAGGCCGGCGGCGCGGACCGGCTGGGCGATGAACGCCGTGTGCGAGCCGTCCACTTCCTCGACCGTCGCGCCCATCCGCTCGGCGACCGCGCGCTGCACCTCGGGGTTGATCGCGTTGTCCTGCCGCGCCACCTGGTACCAGCAGGGGATGTCCTTCCACCCGGCGGCCGTCGCGTTCTCGGTGAACGCCGCGGCGGCCAGCGGCCGTTGGGAGACGCGCATGACCTCCGCGACATCCGCCGGCACGTCCGCGCAGAAGGTCTCCCGGAAGCGGTCGCCGGCGATGTAGAGGTCCGGGCCGCCCGCCGCGCCCGGGGCGTCGTACGGCGTCGGCCGTGCGGTCTCGGCCAGCAGCGAGGCCGGGAAGGGCGCCTGGACCGAGGCGCAGCTCTCCCCCACGTCGAGGCTGAACGCCGCGAGGTGGACCAGGGCGGCGACATTGCCGAGCCCGGCGGACGCCTGGCCGATGACGGCCCCGCCGTAGGAGTGCCCGACCAGGACGACGGGCCCCTCGACCGCGGACACCACCGCGCGGACGGCGTCCGCGTCGTGCGCCAGGCCGCGCAGCGGGTTCGGCGCCGCCACCGCCCGTACGCCGGAGGCGGCCAGTTCCCTGAGGACGCCGGCGTAGCCGGACGCGTCGGCGAAGGCGCCGTGCACGAGGACGACGGTGGGTGCGGACGGTGCGGGCATGGGACTGTCTCCTTGAGAGGGTGCCGGTGGCGGGTCGCCGCGGACACCGCGGCCCCCGGTGGGCGGGCGCGGGTCCTGCTTCGATGAGAGCGCCCCGGCCGCCCGCACGCAAGCCGGACCGGCACATGCCGCCGGCCGCCGTCAGGGCTTCGCCGAGGTGCCCTTCCCGGTGCCGTGCCGCAGCCGGCGCAGATGGGCGGTCAGGGAGCGGATGACGGGCAGCCGGTTGCGGTGGGCGCGCTCGTAGCGCAGCAGGTCCTTCAGCTCGTCCTCGCCCAGGCGGGGGAAATAGGACTCGGCGGTCCTCCCGGCCAGGTGGTTGTAGTCGACGATGGGCAGCTTTCCGGTCGGCGGGCTGCCCGTCCCGTCCTCGAACATCTCCATCGCGGCCTCCCCGGCGGATCATCTGCCCCTGTGCCCCGCATCCCGGGGGCGAAACAGGGCGCCGGGCGGGGGACTGGAGCGCCGGGGGGCGGGTAGGCGGTCGATGCCGCCGGGCCGCCCACGGCGGCGGGTCCGGCTGGGGGCGGGGAGGGAGCGGTCAGCCGTGCGCAGCGAACTCGAGGTAGCCGTGGCGGAGCAGCAGGGGCGGCCCACGGTGGCGACCATGACCGGCGAACTCGACCTGTCCACCGGCCCGGAGGCGTACGTACGGGCCGCCGAGCTGCTCGGCGAGCGGCCCCGGCTCGTGCTGGACCTGTCCGGCGTGACCTTCTGCGACTCCTCCGGCTTCAACGTCCTGCTGCGGCTGCGCCGCCGGGTCGTGGAGGCCGGCGGGCGGCTCGCGCTGGTCGCCCCGCCGGTCCAGATAGCCCGCCTGCTCGCGCTCACCGGCGCGGACGCGGTCTTCGCCGTCTACGCCGACGTCGGCACGGCGGTGGCGTCGCTCACCGACACCGGCAGCTGAGGGCGGCTGGGGCGGCTGCGGGCGGCTGCGGGCTTCTCACGGCCGCGGCGCCCGCGCGCTCAGTCCTCGGCGGTGGTGGGGGCCCAGGCGGTGCCGTTGTAGAAGTACGCGGTGTCGCCGTGCAGGCCGACGGTACGGAACGGGCGGCCGTGGTCGTCGACGGTGACCCTGCCGGAGCGGTCGCCGCAGCTCCAGGTCAGCTCCAGGTACCAGCTGACGTCCCGGTCCGCGGTGCTCGCGTCGACGTCCAGCACCTGGGGGTCGCTGGTGGAGATCTTGTACGGGAAGTCGGTGCGGGTACGCGTCCGGCCGTCGTCCGCGAAGCCGGCGACCGGTTTGGTGCGGGGCGTCGTCGCGTCGAGGTCCACGGCGAAGGACGCGGGGTCAAGGCCGCCGCCGCACCCGGCGCCGGGGGTGTACACGTTGCCCTTCGGCGCGGGCTTGCTGCTCACGACGTGGACGTACAGGTTGTGCAGCACGACCGGCTGCGCCTGCGCGGTCTGCGCGGTGACCTGGAGCCGCAGATGCCCGGCCGCGACCCCGCCGAGCGCCTCCGCCCACGCGCCGGTCTGCTCCAGCGACGGCGGGGGCGGCACTTTCCCGGGCCGCTGCGGCATCAGGAACCACTGGCCGCACTGGGTGTCCCAGTTGTCGTCCAGGACGTTGAGCCGGAACGGAGCGAGGTCGCTGCCGCTGGGCTCGGGGGACGGGTCGGCGCTGCGCGCCGGGGCCGAGGTGGCCGGCGGCGCGCCGACGCCGCGCGTCGGGCCCGCGGTGGTCGCCGGCGCCGCGACCCGGCCGGCCGGCCCGCTCGGCACGGCGGCGCCGCCCCCGGCCCGCGCCGCCCCCGCCGCGGGGCTGCCGCCGTGCGACCCGCCGCCGCCCTGCAACGCCACGGGCAGCACCCCGGCAACCCCGACCGCCACCACGGCCCCGGCCACCAACGCCCCCCGCCGCCCCCACCACGCCCCTCGCCGCCCAGCGCCTTGGGCCCCCGCCCCGGCCCGGTCCGCACCCGGCGCAGGCGCCGCCGGCAGCTCCGCGGCGGCAAGAGCCGCCTCCGGCACCGGCTCCGCGAACCCCTCGGCGGCACCCGCATGGTCGGCATCGTCTGCCGGGGCCGCCGGCGACCCGGTGGCGTCAGCCGCAGCCGGCTCCGCCGCACCTCCGGCCGCGGCCTGCGGCGCCTGGCCCGGCGCGGGCTGCGGCTCGGCGGCAGCCGGGGCCACAGGCGTCGGGCGGCGGGTGGTGGTGGCGAGGAGCCAGGTGCGGTGGAGGGTGAGGAGGTCCTCGGGGGTGGCGCCGCACAGGCGGGCGAGGCGTTCGACCGGGGCGTACTCCGGGGGGACGGCCGCGCCCGTGCAGTAGCGGTGCAGGGTGGAGGTGCTGACGTGGAGCCGGGGGGCGAGTTGGCCGTAGCTGCGGCCCGAGCGTTCCTTCAGCTCGCGCAGCCTCGCTGCGAAATCCTCGACGTGCGTGGTCATGCCCTGCCCCTCCCCGTCCCGGACCGGCGTCCCAGGAAGGACCATCATCCCTGCTCAGAGGGGATGGAACGTCCCGGCGTCCCGTACTGTCGCGAAACTGTGGCGTGCGGGACGCCCCGCGCCCGACGGTGGTGAGGCAAGCCCAGCCCGATGATCACACCGAAGGTCAGCCACCATGTCGACGAAGTCCGCCCTCACCTCCGCCCTCGCCCTCGCCCTCGGCGCTCTCGCCCTCACCGCCTGCCAGTCGGACGGCACGGGGGCGGCCGGCGCCGGCCCCGCCTCGTCCACCGCCGCCTCGGACCCGGCGGCTTCGACCGCGCCCTCCGCCACCGACATCGCGCCCTCCGCCACCGCGTCCTCCGCCGCTACGACCGCGGCCGGCGCCCCCCGGACGAGCGGCAAGCCGGCCGCAGCCGCCGCCAAGCCCAAGGCCCCGGCGTCCAAGGCCCCCGCCCCCAAGAGCGAGGCCACCAGCGACAGCTACGCCTTCACGCACCCCTGCGCGGCGCAGCAGCTCACCGTGCGCGTCACCCGCATCTCCGGCGCGCCCTCGCAGCGCGTGATCTCCGTACGCAACAACGGCTCCCGCTCCTGCGGCCTGAGCTACTACCCGCTGGTCTCCCTCGACAGCGCGAAGGCCGGCGGCGGCCACACCGTGCGCCCGATCATCCCGAGCGGCCTCGGCGGCGCCCCGGCGTACCCGGTCTACTCCGGCCACACCGCCTACGCGGTCATCGACCTTGACCCGAGCGGCGCGACCACCGGCACCGTCCCCGGCGTCGACGAGCTGAACGTCCTGGCCGACGGCGACCACATGCCCGACGCCGCGACGCTGAACTTCCCGCTCGGCGACGGCGCCCTCGTCCTCAAGCCCAAGCTCGGCCTCTACCGCAGCAACGTCGGCGACGCCGTCAGCTCGATGCGCACCGCCGACTACCAGTCCTGACGCCGGGAGGGGGCCGCCCGCCCGCCGGGCCCCCCTCTCCCCCCCTCTTCACCCCCCTCTTCACCCGCCCGTCACCGGCGGATGGCTCCCGGACCACCACGCGCTCACCCGACCCCGCAAAGTTGGCTAGACAACTTTGCGCACACAAGGAAGAGCACGATGACGGCACACCCGGGGCCCCAGCCCCCCGCCACTCCCCTCCCCGCGGTCACCGCCCTCCCCGCGGCCTGGCTGCGGGACAACTGCCCCTGCGCGGACTGCCGCGACCCGCTCTCGGGCCAGAAGCTGCTCCAGATCACCGACCTCCCCGCCCACCTCGCCCTGCGCACCGCCCACGGCCCCGACGCCAGCGGCACCGTCGAGGTCGAGTGGGCCCCGGACGGCCACCGCTCCCGCTACCCCGCGGCCTGGCTGCACGCCCACCGCCCGGCGCCGCCCGCCGGCACCTCGGACCACCGCACCGAGGCGGGCAAGGAGCTGTGGCGCGCGGCCGACCTCACCGGCCGCGTCCCGGCCGCGGACTGGGACACCTACCTCGCCGTACCCGCCGAGCGGGCCCGGCTGCTCGCCGCCGTGCAGCGGCTCGGCTTCGCGCTGCTGCACAATGTGCCGCGGCGCGACGGCCAGGTGCTGGCGGTCGCGGAGACCTTCGGCTTCGTCCGGGAGACCAACTACGGCCGGCTCTTCGACGTCCGCGTCGAGCCCGACCCGAACAACCTGGCCTTCACCTCCGCCCGGATCAGCCCGCACACCGACAACCCGTACCGCGACCCCGTCCCCACCGTGCAGCTGCTGCACTGCCTGGAGAACGCCGGCGAGGGCGGCGACTCCGGCCTGGTGGACGGCTTCGCCGCCGCCGCGCTGCTGCGCGCCGAGGACCCGGCCGCCTTCGACGTCCTCACCCGCACGCCCGTGCCGTTCGTCTTCCGCGACGACCGGGCCGAGCTGCGCGCCGACCGCCCGCTGATCACCGCGGACGGCCTCGGGCGGATCCGCGAGGTGCGGTTCAACAACCGCTCCATCGGCACCCTGCGGCTGCCCGCCGCCGAGCTGGACGCCTTCTACGCCGCCTACCGCGCCTTCGGCGAGCTGCTGCTGCGACCCGGCCTGCAGCTGGACTTCCGGCTCGCCCCCGGCGACTGCCTGCTCTTCGACAACACCCGCCTGCTGCACGCCCGCACCGCCTTCGAGCACAGCGCCGCCCGGCACCTGCAGGGCTGTTACGCCGACCTGGACGCGGTGGCGAGCGCGCTCGCCGTACTGCGCCGCGCCGACACCCTCGACCCGCTGGCGGAGCTCTTCGCGGGCCCGGGCGCCGCGGAGTACCTGGGCGAGGAGGTGACGGTGGCCGAGCACATGCTCCAGGCCGGCGCGCTCGCCGAGGCCGAGGGCGCGGCACCGCACCTGGTGGCCGCCGCGCTGCTGCACGACGTGGGCCACTTCGACGGCGCGCACGTGACGGGCAAGGAGCTGATGGCGGGCAGCGACAACCGGCACAGCCACACCGGCGCGGACCTGCTGGCGCGCTGGTTCGGGCCCGAGGTCACCGAGCCGGTACGGCTGCACGTGGCGGCCAAGCGGTATCTGTGCGCGGTCGAGCCCGGCTACCGCGAGCGGCTGTCGGCGGCCTCGGAGTACACCCTCCAGGTGCAGGGAGGTCCGATGGGTGAGCAGGAGGCGGCGGCCTTCGCGCGCCTGCCGTACGCGCGGGACGCGGTGGCCGTACGCCGCTGGGACGAGGCGGCGAAGCAGCCGTCGGCGGACGGCCGGACCTTCGCGCACTTCCTGCCGCTGCTCACGGCCCTGCTGCGGGGCTGAGCCCGCCGCACCTGCGCGGCCTCGGAACCCCGAAAGCCCCCAAGAGCCCCCCGGCGGAGGGCGCCAGGAGCGCTCAGGCGCCCTCCGCCCGGGGCGGCCGGCGGTGCCGGCGGGCGAGCGCCGACGTGGCCAGCGAGTTGTGCACGGTGAAGGCGACCGTGCCGGGCAGATAGCGGTCCTCCGACCATTCCACCGGCGTCCCGCCCGGGTCCGTACTGCGGCGGCGCTCGCGCAGCAGCGCGTCACCGGGCTCGCAGCCCAGCAGCCGCGCGTCGTCGGCGTCGGCGGCGGTGAGGTCGATGGTGTGGTCGGCGTCGGCGAAGACCACGCCCTGCTCCTGGAGCAGTTCGGTGTGCGAGACGGCGTCGGCCGGGATACGGGCGACGAGCTCGCCGATCCACAGCGGGTAGACCGACCGCTCGACCATGACCGCCCGGCCGGACAGCGTGCGCACCCGCAGCACGAGCACGACCTCGGCGCCCGGGTCGAGCCGCAGCTTCTCGCACTCGCGCGGGTCGGCCGGCCGCCGCTCCACCCGCTCCACCCGCCCGCCGGGCTCCTCGCCCAGCGAGCGGGCCCAGCTGGTGAAGCTGACCAGTTCGGCGAAGCTCTGCACAGGGGTGGTGCCGAGCACGACGCGCCGGGTGCCGCGCCGGGAGGTGACCAGGCCGTCGGCCCGCAGCGCACCCAGCGCCTGCCGGATCGTGCCGCGCGAGACGCCGTAGCGCTCGGCGAGTTCGGCCTCGGCGGGCAGCCGGCCGCCCGAGCCGTACGCGCCGGCCGCGATGGCCTCGCGCAGGTCGGCGGCGACCTTGCGGTACAGGGTGCCCTTCACCGGCTCCGTACTCCCACCCTGCAAAGGTCCCTCCTCGGCCGACACGACGCGGTGACGCACGGACGCCCCGCTGGACCCTACCCGCCCACGGACATCAGATGTCATCCGGTGGCGGACCGGTGACAACCGGACGGCGACATTCCCGCCGCATGCACCGGCGCGAGTGCCGCCGTTCACCTTCCGGCCACCGGCGTCCGACGTACTGACCGAAGTTGTACAGCCAACCTCGGCACAAGCCGGCGGCCGGGTGCGTCCCCGCTGCCCGACCGCCGTTTCCCCAGGAGGAACCTCCCGTGACTGCCCCCCGTGTCCGCGCCGCCGTGGCCGCCGGACTCTCCGCCGCCGCGGCCCTCGCCCTGGCCGCCTGCGGATCCTCCTCCTCCGGCACCGCGGATTCCGGTGCCGGCGCAGGCAAGAGCGCGGCGAGCGCCACGTCCGCCGCGGACTTCGGCGGCATGGACGCGCTCGTCGCCGCCGCGAAGAAGGAAGGCACCCTCAACGCGATCGCCCTGCCGCCGGACTGGGCGAACTACGGTGCCGTCATCGCCGCCTTCGAGAAGAAGTACGGCATCAAGGTCCAGGACGAGAACCCCGACGGCGCCAGCCAGGACGAGATCAACGCCATCACCTCCCGCAAGGGCCAGGGCCGCGCCCCCGACGTGGTGGACCTCGGCAACTCCTTCGCCCTCAGCGCCGCCGCCCAGGGCATCCTCGCCCCCTACAAGGTCGCCACCTGGGACGACATCCCGGCCGCCCAGAAGGACGCGACCGGGCTGCGCTACGACGACTACGGCGGCTACGTCTCCATCGGCTGCGACGCCAAGCACGTCAAGGTGTGCCCGACCACCTTCGCCGACCTGCTCAAGCCGGACTACAAGGGCCAGGTCGCGCTCAACGGCGACCCGACCAAGTCCGGCTCGGCCTTCGGCGGCGTGTTCGCCGCGGCGCTCGCGGGCGGCGGCTCCCTGGACGACATCCAGCCCGGCCTGGACTTCTTCCACAAGCTCAAGGCGAACGGCAACTTCAACCCGGTCGAGTCCACCCCGGCGACCGTCGAGAAGGGTGAGACGCCGATCAGCATCGACTGGGACTACCTGAACGCCGGCTACGCCAAGGAGTTCGCGGCCAAGGGCCTGGACTGGAAGGTCGCGGTGCCCGCCGACGGCCAGTACGCGCAGTACTACAGCCAGGCCATCAACAAGTACGCGCCGCACCCGGCCGCCGCCCGGCTGTGGGAGGAGTTCCTCTACAGCGCCGAGGGCCAGAACCTGTGGCTCCAGGGCTTCTCACGCCCCGCCGAGATGCCGGCGATGGCGCAGAAGGGCACGATCGACCAGGCCGCCGCCGCCCTGCTCCCCGCGGTGACCGGCAGCCCGACCTTCCCGACCTCGGCCCAGGTCGACGCGGCCCAGAAGGCCGTGCTCGCCGGCTGGTCCAAGGCCGTGAGCTGACACCGCAGATGACCACGGCTCGCGCCGCGACGCCGCCGCCCGCCGCCGGCCCCTCCCCCGAGGGGGCCGGCGGCGGCCCGGCTGCCGCATCCGCTCCCGCTCCCGCTCCCGCTTCCCCCGTACGTGCCGGGGCCGTACGCCGCCGGCCGCGTGCCGCCGGCTGGCTCGCCGTCGCGCCGCTGATCGTGTTCGTGGCGGTCGTCTTCGGGCTGCCGGCCTTCGCGATCGTCACGGGGGCGTTCAAGACCGCGCCCGGCGCGCCCGAGGGCGTGCACTGGACGACCGGCAACGTCAGCCAGTCCGTGCAGGGCGCCTACCTCACCGCGCTGTGGGGCAGCGTCAAGCTGTCCGCGCTGACCGCCGCGCTCGGCGTGCTGCTCGGGCTGCCGCTGGCCCACGCGGTCGTCACCTCGCGCTTCCGGGCGCTGCGCGAGGCGGTGCTGGCCGCTTCCGGGGTGCTCGCCAACTTCGGCGGGGTGCCGCTGGCCTTCGCCTTCGTCGCCACCCTCGGCAACTCCGGCGAGCTGACCCGCGGCCTGGACCTGACCAGGCACGGCTGGAGCCTGTACTCCTTCTCCGGCCTGACGGTGGTCTACCTCTACTTCCTGGTGCCGCTGATGGTGCTCACCATCACGCCCGCGCTGGAGGGCCTGCGGGTCCAGTGGCGCGAGGCGGCGCAGAACAGCGGCGCGACCACCCGGCAGTACTGGACGCATGTGGCGCTGCCGATCCTCGCGCCGTCCCTGGCCGGCGGGTTCGTGCTGCTGTTCGGCAGCGCGTTCGCCGCGTACGCGACCGCCGCCGCGATCGTCGGCAGCTCCGTGCCGCTGATCACGCTGCAGATCGCCAACGCGCTGTCCGGCAACGTGCTCGCGGGGCAGGGCAATGTGGCGCTCGCGCTGAGCCTGGACATGATCGTGATCGCCGGCCTGGTGATGGCCGTCTACCTCCCGTTGCAGCGAAGGAGCGCCCGATGGCTGCGCTGACCCCGCCCGCGACCGGACCTTCGACCCCGACGCCGAGCCCGACCGCGGCTCCGGTGCGGCGCCGGGGCCGGCCCCGGCTGTGGCGCGGGCTGGTCGGCCTGGTCGCCGTGGTGTACTTCCTCGGGCCGATGGCCGCCTCGGTGCTCTTCACCGTGGACGTGCCGAACGAGGGCTTCACCCTCAGCTCGTACAGCGGCATCTTCGGCGCCGAGGGCTTCTGGAGCAGCCTGCGGCTGACGCTGGAGCTGGCCGCGGCGACCATCGCGGCGACCATGCTGCTGCTCGTGCCCGCGCTGATCGCGGTACGGCTGACCGCGCCGCGGCTGCGGGTGCTGGTGGAGGTGCTGTGCTCGCTGCCGCTGGTGGTGCCGGCCGTCGCGCTCACGGCCGGCATCAGCTCGGTGCTGCGCTGGGGCCCGGACGACTTCGCCGGCACCCCGCTGTTCCAGACCTTCAACGCCATCCAGAACCCGGGCTTCCCGGTGGTGCTGCTGCTCGCGTACGTGCTGATGGCGCTGCCGCTGGCCTACCGGACGCTGGACGCGGGGCTGCGGGCGCTGGACCTGGAGACGCTGGTGGAGGCGTCCCGCAACTGCGGGGCGGGCTGGCCGCGCACGGTCGTGCACGTGGTGCTGCCGAACCTGCGCGGCGCGCTGCTCAACACCGCTTTCCTGACGCTGGCGCTGGTGCTCGGCGAGTACACCGTCGCCTCGATCCTCGGCTACCAGCCGTTCGCCGTCTGGATCGTCTCGCTCGGCGGCAGCAACGCCCAGGTCTCGGTGTCCGTCTCGGTGCTCAGCCTGGTGCTCACCTGGGTGCTGTTGCTGCTGCTCGCCGCCGCAGGACGCGGGCGCTCGCAGCGCACCGCCCGCCCGAACCGCCGCGCCGCCGCGGCACCGACCGACGCCGCCCTGGAGAAGCCGTGACCGCGACGACCACCGACCGCACCCCGACCCCGCCGCCGCCCCCGCTCGCCGCGGACGCCGGCGCGACCGTCGAATTCCGCGGCCTGCACCGCCGGTTCGGCGCGACGGTCGCGCTGGAGGGCCTGGACCTGGCCGCCCGGCCCGGCGAACTGCTCGCGCTGCTGGGCCCGTCGGGCTGCGGCAAGACCACGGCGCTGCGGATGCTCGCCGGGTTCGAGCACCCCGACGCCGGTGAAGTCCTGGTGGACGGGGCGGACATCACGAAGGTGCCGGCCCACCGGCGCGGCACCGGCATGGTGTTCCAGTCCTACAGCCTCTTCCCGCATCTGACGGCCGCGGAGAACGTCGCCTTCGGGCTGCGGATGCGCGGCACCGGGCGCGGTGAACGGCAGCGCAGGGCCGCGGAGTTGCTGGAGCTGGTGGGGCTCGGGCAGCTGGCAGGGCGCTTCCCGCACGAGATGTCCGGCGGGCAGCAGCAACGCGTCGCGCTCGCCCGGGCGTTGGCCCTCCAGCCGCGGGTCCTGCTGCTGGACGAGCCGCTGTCGGCGCTGGACGCGAAGGTGCGGCTGACGCTGCGCGAGGAGATCCGCCGGCTCCAGCAGGATCTCGGGATCACCACGCTGTTCGTCACGCACGACCAGGAGGAGGCGCTGTCCATGGCCGACCGGGTCGCGGTGCTGCGCGCCGGGCGGCTCGAACAGGTCGCCGAGCCCGCGGAGTTGTACGCCCGGCCGGCGACGGCGTTCGTCGCGGAGTTCGTCGGCACGATGAGCCGGATACCGGCGGTGCGGGCGGCGGACGGCCTCGTCGAGGTGCTGGGCCGGCGGCTGCCGGCGGCCGGCGAGGTGCCCGCGCAGGGCGAACTCGACGCGCTGGTACGGCCGGAGGCGGTGCAGGTGGCCGCGGACCCGCAAGGCGCCGCCACGGTGGTGGCCGCGTCCTTCCTCGGCGCGATCACCCGGCTGACCGTACGCCTCCCGGACGGCGCCGAGGCCAAGGCCGACCTCCCCACCGAGGCCGCCGCCGCCCTCCCGGTCGGCTCCCCGGCCACCCTGACCCTCCCCGACCGCCCGGTCCTCCTCGACCACCGCCGCCCGTCCTGACACCCCGGCCCGCCCCGCCCGGCGTCCGGGCGCGCACCGCGCGCGGTGCGTGCCCTGCCGCCGGGGCCGCGCGCGTACCGTCGCCGCCCGGGTGTGCGCGCCCGGGCGGCGACGCTCCCTCCGATCCCCTAGGAACACCACCCCGTGCCTTCGCCCACCGCTCCCGCCCTGCCCGCCGCCGTCCTGTTCGACATGGACGGCACCCTCGTCGACACCGAGCACCTGTGGTGGCGGGCCGTCGAGGGCGCCGCCCGGCGGATGGGGTACCGGCCGACCGACGCCGACCTGCCGGAGGTGCTGGGCCGGCCGGCCGGGCACACCGCCCGGCACCTGCTGCACATGACGGGGACGGCGACGGAGGTCGCCCAGCAGCGGCTCGCGGGCGAACTCGACGCCGCCTTCGCCGCGTTGGTCGCCCAGGAGGTACGGCCCCGGCCCGGCGCGCTGCGGCTGCTCGCCGAACTGCGGGCCGCCGGCGTGCCCGTGGCGCTCGTGACCGCCTCCCCGCGCCGGGTCGTGGACGTCGTGCTGCGTACCCTCGGGGCGGACTGGTTCGCGCTCACCGTGGCCGCCGAGGACACCGTACGGACCAAGCCCGCGCCCGACCCGTATCTGCGCGCGGCAGGCCGGCTCGGCGTGGCGCCGGCGGACTGCGTGGTCGTGGAGGACAGCCCCGTGGGCCTGGCCGCCGCGCTCGCGGCCGGCTGCCGCGCGGTCGCCGTGCCCTCCACCGTGCCGATCCCCGACGAGCCGGGCGTCACGGTGCTCGGCAGCCTGGAGGACGTCGACCTGGTCCTGCTGTCCGCCCTCGCCGCCGCCCGGATCTGAGCCCCGCAACCACCCGGGCCCGTAAAGGAGTCGCCCCCGTGCCCTTCGTGCTGCTCGCCCTCGCCATCGGCTGCGAGGTGTGCGCCACCAGCTGCCTGAAGCTCACCGACGGCTACACCCGGCTGTGGCCCACCGTCGCGGTCGCGGTCGGCTACGTCCTCTCCTTCGTCTTCCTCGGCCGCGCCCTCACCCGCATCCCGGTCTCGCTGGCCTACGCGGTCTGGTCCGGTGTGGGCACCGCCGCGGTCGCCGCGATCGGCGCGACGGCCTTCGGCGAGCACCTGGGCCGGCTCCAGTGGGCGGGCATCGCCCTGATCGTCGCGGGTGTCGTGGTCCTCAACCTGCGCGGCGCGCACTGACCCTACGGCCGCCGGTCCTCAGACCGCGCCGTGCGCCAGCAGGCTGCGGGCGCAGTCCACGACGGCCTCGCGCGCCGGCCGCGGCTGCCAGCCCAGCAGCCGCCGGGCCTTCGCCGTGCTGTGCCGGTTGCGCCGCCCCAGCGCCGGGGTGATGTCCCGCAGCGACGGGTCGCGGAAGCGGGCCGCGAGCCGTACCGCCACATCGGGCACCTGCCGGGTCGCGACCCGGCTCGCCTGCTCCCCCAGCTCCGCGCGCAGCACCCGCGCCATGTCCCGCATCCACAGGAACTCGCCGGTGGCGAGGAAGCGTTCGCCGGCGGCCTCGGGCGCGGTCATGGCCCGCAGGTGGATGTCGGCGACGTCTCGGACGTCCACGACCTCCAGGCCGATCCGCGGCACCCCGCTCATCGCGCCGGTGAGCATGCGCTGCACGATGCCGACCGAGCCGATCGTGTCCGTCGCGAGGATCGGCCCGAAGACGGCGCCGGGGAGGATCGTGGTCAGCTCGGTGGGGCCGTCGTAGCCGGCCATGAAGTCCCAGGCGGCGCGCTCGGCGAGGGTCTTGGAGCGGCGGTAGGGGATGAGCGTCGGGTCGTCGGGGTCGGTCCACAGCGTCTCGTCGGTGACGCCCTCCTCGGCGTACGACGACGGGCTCGCGGTGTTCGCCGCGGACGTCATGACCACCCGCCTGACGCCCGCCGCCGCCGCGGCCCGCAGCACCCGCAGCGCCCCGTCCCGCGCGGGCGCGATCAGCGCCTCGGGCCCGCCGCTGCCGCCCAGCGGGGAGGCGACGTGCAGGACGCGGTCCACGCCCTCGACGGCCGCGGCCCAGCCGTCGTCAGCGGTGAGGTCGGCGACCGCGAACTCCAGCCGGCCGCCCGGCTCCACCTCGCCCGCCACGGCGTCGCGCACCGCCTGCTCCCGCCCGTGGCCGCGCACGGTCGTACGGACGCGGTGGCCGCGCCGCAGCAGCTCGACGACGCACCAGCCGGCGACGTAGCCGGTGCCTCCGGTGACCAGGACCGTTTCGGGCATGGCTGTCCTCCCAGGGTGTGCCACAATGAACCGGAAGCCCTTCCGGTATGCCTCCGCCGAACGTAACGGAAGCCCTTCCGCTTTGCAAACGGCCTGAGGCCGCGACCGAGACCACCGAGCACCCCGAGCACACCCCAGCCCCGAGCACCGAGCACCGAGCACCGAGCACCGAGCACCGATGGGACCCGCCATGACCCCGCCGCCCCGCCGCGCCACCCGCACCGACGCGCAGACCAACCGGGCCCGCATCCTCGCCGTCGCCGGCGAGGCGTTCGCCGCGTCCTCGGGCGCCTCGATGACGGCGATCGCCAAGCAGGCGGGGGTCGGCGTGGGCACGCTCTACCGGCACTTCCCCACCCGCGAGGCGCTGATCGTGGAGCTCTACCACCAGGAGATCGCCAAGGTCATCGACCTCGCCCACACGCTCGCCGCGCAACTGCCGCCGCTGGAGGCGCTGCGCCGGTGGTTCGAGGAGGTCGCGCGCTACGGGAAGCTCAAATACGGCGTCTCCGAGGTCATCCACGCCGCGACCAACGGCGGGCTCGACGACCGGAACTACGAGCCCTTCCTCGGCGCCATCGCCGCCCTCCTCGACGCCGGCGCCGCGTCCGGTGACCTCAAGCCCGGCATCGACCCGCAGGACGTCCTGCTGCAGCTCAGCGTCCTGTGGCGGATCCCGCCGGCCCCCGACGCCCCGGCCCGCACCGCCCGCGTCCTCACCCTCATCCTCGACGGCCTGCGCACGCGCCCCTGAGCCGCACGGCGCACGGCCCGCCGGCCGACCGCACGGCCGCCGGCGGGACGCCTGCGGCGGGGGCGGCGCACTGGGTGGCCGGGGGCGTCCGCGGGGTGACTTTTCGGCCGGCGACCGGCCATCCGCCATGCCGGGTTCACGGGGCATTTCCCGGCGGGCCGCTTACTGGGGCGAAGTTGTATAGCCAACTGGCGCGCACGCCGGCCGTACGGGGGTCCCGGCCGGGACGTGCGACGTACCGAGAGGACTTCGCCACCCATGCCACCCCAGCCCGCCGACGCTGCCACCAGCAGCCTCGTCCTGGCCTCGCCCGCCGCACCGCACGTGGGCGACAAGCTGACCTTCGCCTGGACCACCGACAAGCCCAGCGGCAAGAACTGGATCGGGCTGTACGGGCCCGCCAGCTCGCCCGGCAACGGCAACTCCTGGGTGTGGAGCTATGTCGCCGACGCGGCGTCCGGCACCACCACCGTGGACACCCACGCCCTGGCCGGCGGCCCGTACCAGGCGTATCTGCTCCACGACGACGGCAACCAGATCCTCGCCCAGGCCGCGCCGGTGACCTTCGCGAGCCCCGGCGACACCCTGGCGGCGAGCAGCCCCGCCCCGCACGAGGGCGAGAAGCTCACCTTCAGCTGGACCACCGCCACGCCGAACGCCAAGAACTGGATCGGGATCTACGACGGCGACCGGCAGCCCGGCACCGGCGCCTCCCTCGTGTGGGCCTACGCGGGCGCCGCCGCCGGCACCCTGACGCTGGACACCTCCGGCCTCACCGGCGGCCCCTACACCGCCTACCTGCTCTACGACGACCTCTACCCGGTGCTGGCGCGCACCGCCCCGTTCTCCTTCACGCCCGTCCAGCCGCCGCACGAGGCGGTGGACGCGGTCACCTTCCCGGCGACCGAGGGCGACACCGTACGGGTCCCGCTCGGCAACCTGTGGATCCGCCCCGAGGGCAACAAGCCCGGCGCCCCGGCCTACCGCCGGATCTCCGGCGACTCCTGGCTGGTCGTCGCCGGCGACGGCACCGTCACCGCCAAGGTGCCCGCGCGGGCGCCGCGCGACCCGGGCCGGATCGTCGTCGGCGTGCAGGACAGCGCGGGCGGCAAGGACACCGTGACGGTGCAGGTCCCGGTGCGCGCCGCCCGCGACGACCTCCGCCTCAAGGTCGCCTCGCTCAACCTGTGGGACGCCGGCGCGCATGTCGAGGGCCCGCTGGAGAAGCAGGCCCGGGTGGTCCTCACCCAGGGCCTCGACGTCGTGGCGCTCCAGGAGACCGGCGCCGGCGGGGCCAAGGCGCTCGGTGACGCGCTCGGCTGGTACGCCCACCAGAGCGCCGCCGGTCTCGGCGTGGTGAGCCGCTTCCCGCTCACCGGCGCCACCGAGCCCACCGCCGCGCTGCCCGCCCTGTCGGCCACCCTCCAGCTGCCCGGCCGGACGACCGTACGGCTGTGGGTCGCGCAGCTCGACGAGGCGGACTACGGGCCCTACGCGGCCGGCCCGCACACCACCGCGGCGCAGCTGGTCGCCGCCGAGCAGCGGACCGTGCGCTACCAGCAGGCCCGCGCCCTGGTCGCCGCGATGCGGCACGACCTCGCCGCGCACACCCCGGTGGTCCTCGCCGCGGGCCTGGCCTCCCCCTCGCACCTGGACTGGACGCGGCAGACCTCCGCCGCGCACGGCGGGGTAGGCGCGGTGGCCTGGCCGGTCACCGAGGCGCTGGAGAAGGCCGGCCTGACCGACGCCTTCCGCAAGGCCCGCCCCAACCCGGCCAAGGACCCGGGCACCACCTGGTCGCCGGTGCGGCCGGCGCACGACGGCGGCGGCGCGGAGCCGCAGGACCGTATCGACCAGGTGCAGTACGCGGGCGGCCTGAAGGTCGTCGAGGCGCACTCCCTCGTCACGGGCCGGCCGCGGCCGGTGCCCGGCACCGCCGGCAACGGCTGGCCCTCGGACCACGCCGCCGCCGTCGTGACCTTCGCGCTGCGCCCGGCCCACTGACCGCGCCCGCGCCCCCCGCCCACCTTCCCCCCTTCACCGAAGGACTCACGATGACCCCGATAAGCCGCCGTACCTTCGTGGGCGCCGCCGGTGCCGCCGCCGCGGCCGGCGCGACCGCCGCGGCCGGCCTGCCCGGCGTGACCCCGGCCGCCGAGGCGTCCGCGCCCCACCACGGCAGCGGCCATGGCAGCGGCCACGGCAGCATCGGCGACGTCAAGCACGTCGTCGTCCTGATGCAGGAGAACCGCAGCTTCGACCACTACCTCGGCGCCCTCGGCGGCGTCCGCGGCTTCGACGACAAGCAGGGCGTGGTCTTCCCCAACGGCAACTCCGTCTTCCAGCAGCCCGATCCCGGCCGGGCCGAGGGCTACTCGCTGCCCTTCCGCTTCGACACCACCGCCTTCAAGGCGCAGGACTTCGGCGGCCTGGACCACGGCTGGTCCTCCGGCCACCAGGCCGTCAACAACGGCGCGGAGAACGGCTGGGTCGCCGCCAAGGGCCGCTACACCATGGGCTACTTCACCCGCGAGGACATCCCGTTCCAGTACGCGATGGCGGACGCCTTCACCGTCTGCGACGGGTACTTCACCTCGCTCAACGGCCCGACCGACCCCAACCGCCTCTACCTGTGGACCGGTACGCCCGGCCCCGGCACCGACGGCACGACGGGCCCCTTCACCGACAACTCGATCGTCACCGAGAACCCGATCGGCGACTGGACGACGTACGCCGAACGCCTCCAGCAGGCCGGTGTGAGCTGGCGTGTCTACCACAACCCGGACGGCTCGGACAACGAGCACGGCGACTACGACGACAACGCCCTGTCCTACTTCCAGCAGTTCGCGAAGGCCCCGAAGGACTCGCCGCTGTTCGTCAACGCCATGACGAAGCACGACCTCACGGCCTTCGACGCCGACTGCCGCAACGGCACGCTGCCCACCGTCTCCTGGCTGGTCGCGCCCTTCAACTACTGCGAGCACCCGAGCGCCGGCCCGGACTGGGGCGCGTGGTGGGTCAACGAGGCGCTCCAGTCGCTGATGGCGAACCCGGAGGTGTGGAAGAGCACCGTCTTCCTGGTGATGTACGACGAGAACGACGGCTTCTTCGACCACGTCGTGCCGCCGTACCCCGAGCCGGGCACGAAGGACGAGTTCGTGGACGGCCAGCCGATCGGGCTGGGCAGCAGGGTGCCGATGTGGGTGTGCTCGCCGTGGTCGCGCGGCGGGTGGGTCAACTCCCAGGTGTTCGACCACACGTCGGTGCTGCGCTTCCTGGAGCGGGTGACCGGGGTGCACGAGCCCAACATCTCCGCGTGGCGGCGGGCCGTGTGCGGCGACCTCACCACCTGCTTCGACTTCAGCCGCCCCGACTTCAGCATCCCGAAGCTGCCGGACACCGACGAGCTCAAGGCCCGGGCGACCGCGCAGCACAGCCTGCCGTCGGTGCAGGCCCCGGCGGACGGCACGCAGCGCATGCCGGCGCAGGAGCCGGGCGAGCGGCCCCGCCGCAACCTGCCCTACCGGCCGTTCGCGGACGTCACCGTCGACCGGCGCACCGGCAAGGTCACCTGCACGCTGTCCAACGAGGGCACGGCGGCGTACGTCTTCACGGTGCTGCCGAACATCGCGCACCCCTTCACCGGCACGCCGTTCCTGGTCCAGCCCCGCGCGCACCGCACCTACGTGTGGGACACCGCAGGGACCGACGGGCGCTACGACTTCTCCGTCCACGGCGCGGACGGGTTCGTCAGCCGCTTTTCCGGCACGGTCGTGCCCGAGGGGCAGACGGACGTGGCGCTGCCCTCCGCCGACGCCGAGCTGCGCCCGGGCGGCCGTCCCGAGCACGCCGCCCTGGACCTGCGACTGGTCAACGACGGCGACACCGAGGTGACCTTCGCCGTCGTCGCGAACGACTACTCGGACGCGTCGCACACCGTGCAGGTGGGGCCGCGCTCGCGCAGGAAGCTGACGTGGCAGACGACGGACGGCCGCTACGACGTCACCGTCACGGCCGCCACCGGCACCCGCTTCGTCCGCCGCTACGCCGGCATCGTGCACCAGCTCTGACCGCTGTTGCGGCCCGGGGTGGGCCGCCTGTACGCCGGGGGTGGGCCGCCGCCCGCGCGGCCCACCCCGCCGCGGGGGACGCGGAGCTGCGCGCCTCGGGGCTGCCGGCCCGCGCGCCGCCCTGCGCGACGCCCTCGGCAAGGCCCCGGTGGTCCGACCGTCAACTGACTGATGCGCCTGTGTCCTCACGGGACGACAGTGGTGACCGCCGGGCCCCCGGGCGCGGCACCCCGACGAGAGCACAGGAGGCTTTCCCATGATCGACAGGCGCACCTTCGGCCGCGCGGTGGGGCTGGGCACGGGTACGGCAGCCGCCTCGCTGGCGGGCCTGCGGACCGCGTCGGCGACCGCGCCGCACGGCACCGCGGCCGGGGCGGTACCGGTCGTGCCGGTCGTCGCGCCCGGCACCCACACCACGTTCGCCCGGCTGAGGAAGGTCACGGCCGGCGAGCTGGAGATCGGCTACGCCGAGGCCGGCCCCGCCCACGGCCCGGCCGTGATCTGCTTGCACGGATGGCCGTACGACATCCACAGCTACGTGGACGTCGCCCCGCTGCTGGCCGCGCAGGGCTACCGGGTCGTCGTGCCCTACCTGCGCGGGCACGGCACCACGCGCTTCCTGTCCGCGCGGACCTTCCGCAACGCGCAGCAGTCGGCGATCGCGCTCGACGTCATCGCGCTGATGGACGCGCTGCGGATCGACCGGGCCGTGCTGGCCGGCTTCGACTGGGGCACCAGGACCGCCGACATCGTCGCCGCCCTGTGGCCGCAGCGGGTCAAGGCGCTGGTGGCGGTGAGCGGTTACCTCGTCACCGACCTGGCCGCCCAGCTGCAGCCGACCGACCCGAAGGCCGAGCACGCCTGGTGGTATCAGTACTACTTCGCCACCGAGCGCGGCGCGAAGGCCATGGACGACGCCGTCAAGCGGCACGACCTGTGCCGCCTGGTGTGGGACACCGTCTCGCCGGGCTGGGACTTCGACGACGCCACCTTCGAGCGCACCGCCGCGGCCTTCGGCAACCCCGACTACGCCGCGATCGTCCTGCACAACTACCGCTGGCGGCTGAGCCTGGCCGCGGGCGAGCGCCGCTACGACCACCTGGAGCAGCGGCTGACCGCCCGCCCGCCGATCGCGGCCCCGACCGTCGTCCTGGACGCCGAGCTGGACCCTTCACCGCGGGCAGCGACATCTCCTACCGCGACCGCTTCACCGGCCCGTACGCGTACCGCCTGCTCAAGGGCATCGGCCACAACCTCCCCCAGGAGGCCCCGACCGCCTTCGCCCAGGCCGTCGTGGACGCCGACCACTTCTGACCCCACCCATCCCGCCCCCGCGAGTGTCTTTCCACGGGGGCGGGGCGGGGGTCAGTGGCGGGGCGGGGTGGTGCAGCGGTAGCTGGTCGAGGCGGCCGGGTCGCCGTGGCCGGCGTAGCGGGAGACCTCGGGGTAGCGGCACAGGTCGCGGGTGACGGCCTGGCCGGAGGGGAGGGTGGTCGCGGCGGGCAGGGTGCGGGGGGCCTTGCCGTGCTCGACCCAGTCGGTCAGGGCGCCGAGCGCGTCGGTGGGTACGGGGCCGGGGGCCGGGGTGCCGGCGCAGTGGCTGACGCCCGGGGCCAGGAAGAGGCGGTAGAAGTCGTCCACCCGCTGCGTGCCGCCCAGCAGCCGGTCGACCTGCTGCCGGTAGGCCACCGTGCCCTGCGCGGGGATGTACTGGTCGGCCTGGCCCTGCCAGGTCAGCAGCTTGCCGCCGCTGTCGCGGAAGGCGCCGAGGTCCGGGTCGTCGGTGCCGATGACCTGGTCGTACTCGGCCTCGGACTGCCGGAAGAGCCGGGTGAACCGGTCGTAGGTGAGGGTGGTGAGGTCGAGTGCGGGCTGCTTGGCCACGAAGTCGGCGACCCACTGCGCCGGTACGGGGAAGGGCTTGCCGCTGACCGTGCCGTCGTCGGCGGTCTGCGTGTCGGCCAGGTCAAAGCTCGCGCCGACCGGCAGGCCGGGCCACAGCCGCGTGCCGGACGCGGTGCGCGGGCCGTCCCAGATCCTGCGGACGACGACGGCGTCGGCGGCGGTGATGGTGACCGGCCTGCCCTCGCAGTCGATCGTCGTGCCGACGAGCCGGCGCGGGTCCCAGTGGCAGTCCCCCGGGTCGCCGATCAGGCCGTCGGGGTTGCCGTCGAGCTTGTCGCAGGCCGCGACCGCGGCGGCGGTGAAGGCGTTGAACTCGCACTGGCTGGGATAGGTGTGCTCGTTGTTCATGACCACCTGCGGCCACAGCGTGGCGACCTCGAACTCGTCCCAGTTGATCGCGGGCGCGTCGGCGAGGATGCCGTCGTAGTCGCCGGGGTGACGCTGCGCCTCCATGTAGCCCTGCCGGCCGCCGGTCGAGCAGCCGTTGAAGTACGCGTAGGCGGCGGGCCTGCCGTAGACCGCGCCGACGACCTCCTTGCCCACCACGGCGGTGTCGTGCTCGGCGCGCGAGGCGAAGTCCTCCAGCAGAGGCTGGTCGACGTGGCCCTGGGCGTCCAGTGCCCAGTCGGTGTCGACGTAGCCGCCGACGCCCGCGTCGGTCGTCACGGCGGCGTAGCCGGCCTTGATCGCGGCGGCCAGGCCCTGTCCGTAGTCGCCGGCGGCGTACGCGCTGCCGCCCACGGTCTGGAGCCGGCCGGTCCAGCCGGTACGGGGCAGCCAGACGGTGACCTTCTCGTGGTCGCCGGCACCCGGGTGGGTGAGCGTGTAGGTGACCTCGCAGTAGGCGGGGACGTCGGGGACGTCCACCGGACCGGTCGGGGTGATGTCCACGTGCACGGTGCCGCCGGGCCGGCTGCGCGCCGTCCCGGACTCGATCCGGGCGCCGGGTGGGGCGTGCACGGACGTGGTGGCACACCGGAAGGCGGCGGCGCCGGGCGTGCCGGGGCCGGTGTGCGCGGCGGCGCCGGCCGGCAGGCAGACCGCCGCGGCCAGGGGCACGGCGGCGGCGAGGACGGTCAGGAGTCGTCTCATGGCATTCCCGTCGAAGGGGTGGGTGCCCGCCGGTGGCGGCGGACACATGTGGCCGGAACACTTCGCGACGACCGGGCGGCCGTCGTCCGGCACACCTCACTGTGACCCGGCGCCGGCGTCCGGCACATCGGTCACCTGGCGGTCGGGCGGCGAGACACATGTGACCATCGGTTGCGTCACCGGTCGAAGCGGTGATGAGCGTGTCATACGCGTTCGTCACCCGTCAAGGAGGTGACGGGTGACGGGGTCGGAGCATTGCCGGCGGAGGATGACGCCGGCCTTGCCGCCGGGTTCGTCACCTGTCAGGATGGTGACATGGACCTGAACCACGTCTTCGTCTGCGGCAACCCCGCGCTCGACTTCGCGGCGACGCTGCGGGCGCGCCGCTCCGCGCGGTTCGAGATGTTCGCGAGCCCGGACCGGCTGGACGCCTGGTATCTGGAGTCCGGCATCGTCGACGCCGTCGCGCCGAGCGGCCCCGCCGACGTCGCCCGCGCGACGACCGTCCGGGAGGCCGTGTACGCGCTGGTCACCGCGCGCCGGCTCGGCGAGCAGTACCCGGGCGGCGCCCTGGACGTACTGAACGCCGCGGCCAGGATCGCGCCGGCCGCGCCGCAGCTCACGCCGTCCGGGCGCTGGACGTCGGCGAGCCCCGAGGAGGCGCTCGCGGGGGTGGCGCGGCTGGCCGTCGAGCTGCTGAGCGGGCCGGACGTGCCGCTGCTCAAGGAGTGCGGCAACCCGGAGTGCACCCGGGTCTACATCGACCGCTCACGCGGCATGCGGCGGCAGTGGTGCGGCATGGAGTCCTGCGGCAACCGGATCAAGGCCGCGGCCTACCGCGCCCGCAAGAAGACCGCGCCGGCCGCTCCGGCGCACTGACAGGGTTGACGGCGGCGGTCTGCGGCGGTTTGCGGGGCCGGCTGCGTTGACCGCCGTCAGGCCGGCTCGGACAGCGGGAGTCCCAGCAGCTCCTCGATCCGGGCGACGGTCGCCCGCGGCTCGCGCGCGTGCACGGTCGTGAAGCCCAGCTCCGCGGCGGCCACCAGGTACTGCTCGGTGTCGTCGACGAACACGCACTCCTCGGCGGCCAGTTCGAGCCGGTCGAGGGCGAGCTGGAAGATCTCCAGCTGCGGCTTGCGCAGGCCGTGCCGCTCGGAGATCACCACGGCGTCGTAGCGCAGGTCGAGTTCGTACCCGGCGTAGAGATCCCACGGGTCGGCGCCGACGGAGTTCGACAGGATGCCGACCTTCACCCCCGCCCGGCGGGCCGCCTGCGCCGCGCCGATCAGCGCGGGCTCGGGGCGCAGGTCGGCGAAGATACGGCCCATGAGGTTGCCGGGCGCGACCCCGAGGCTGCGGGCCGCCGCGGTGTTCCACTCGGTCTGCGTCAGGGCGCCGCGCTCCAGGGCGTGGGTGCGGCGGGTGGCCTCCTCGTCGAGGTAGAGCGCGGTGATCGCGGCGCCCTCGGCCAGCCCCTCGCGTTGCTCGAAGGCGAGCACGGCGGGCAGCAGCGGTGTCGTGAGCACCCCGCCGAAGTCGAGCAGCAGGCCCCGGAAGTCGTTCATGGCGCACACCCTAGCCGTGGCCGGCGCGGACACATGTGCCGGGTCGGCCGGGGGGGGCTGCGCGGGCTCGCGCGTTAGGGGCACACCGGCGGCGTGGATAGCATGCGCACACACACCGGCCTACGAAGGGGTGAACGCCCGTGCCCGACCAGCCGGCCGCCGCCACGGTCCGCTCGCGGTACGCCGAGCAGGCCGCCGCCGACCTCCAGGACAACCGCCGCAGGCAGCAGGAGCTGACCGAGCAGCTCGCGGTGCTGCAGCAGGAGGAGGCGCTGCTGGTCGACATCCTGGCCCTCGCCGAGCGCTTCCCCGGCCCGCCCGGCACCGCGCACGCAACCCCGGGGGCCGCCGAACCGCAGCCCCGTACGGCCGGGTCCTCGACCGGGGCGGGACGGAAGGCCGGGCCCGAGGGCGTGGCGAGAGGCGGGGCGAAGGCGGGGGCGAGGGCGGAGGGGCGGCAGCCGCTGCTCGGGGACCTCTTCGTCGACCTGCTGCGCGAGCACCGCGAGCCCCGGCTGGCGAAGGAGCTGCGCGACGAGCTGCTGGAGCGCCACCCGGAGCGGACGCCGACACCGCAGGTGGTGCGCAACACGCTGGAGGCGCTGGTGGCCAAGGGCCGGGTCCGGCGGCACAAGCAGCAGCGGTCGGTGATGTACGAGCTGCCCGGCGAGGGCGAGGGCGACGCCTGACACATGTGTCACCGCCCGCACACGTACGCGCACAGGCACACGTACGCGCACACGAACCGGCCCGCGCAGGCCGCCGTACCGCCTCCGATGCCGTGCAGGAGCGTGTCGACGACCGTGTCGGCGGCCACGCGTAAGTGGCCGCACGGGTGCGGCGGGTCGGACGACGGGTCAGCGGTGGCCGGCGCGGTAGCGGCCCGGGGTCGTGCCGATCACGTCGGTGAAGGCCGCGATGAAGCCGCTGGGGTTGGCCCATCCGCAGGCGTACGCGGTGCGGGTCGTGTCATGGCCCTCGGCGAGCAGGACGAGGGCGTGGTGGATGCGCAGCTGGGTGCGCCACTCGTAGAAGGTCATGCCGAGCTCGGCGCGGAAGAGCCGGCTGAGGGTGCGGGTGCTGGCGCCGGTGCGCCGGCCGAGTTCGGCGAGGGTGGCGGTGTCGGCCGGGTTCTCGTACAGCATCCGGGCGAGGGCGCGCAGCCGGTCGTCGTGCGGCTCGGGCAGGTGCAGCGGCTGCTCGTCGGCCTCGCGGAGCTCGTCGACCAGGACGCGCAGCAGGCGGGAGCGCGCGGCGCGGGTGTGGCCGGGGGCCGTGCCGTCGTAGTTGCGCGGGCCGGTGAGGGTGAGCAGCACCTCGCGGGCGAGGCCGGAGGCGAGGAAGACCGCGGGGCGGTCGGGGACGAGCCGGGCGAGGGAAGGCGCGAGGAAGACGATCCGCATGTCGGTGTCGCCGTGGGCGCGGTGCCGGTGGGTGAAGCCGGCCGGCGTCCAGGCGACCCGGTTGGCGGGCACGATCGAGGTGCCGCGCGCGGTGTGGACGGCCAGGACGCCGCCGGCCGCGTACACGAGGTGCCCGCGGTCGTGCACCTGCGGCGGGCTGATCTCGCCCGACGGCCACAGGTGGCGGCCACCGGACGGCCACACGTGGGAGGTGACGCCGGGGGGCGCCTTCCGGGCCTGGCGGGAAGCGGGTTGGTGGCGAGCGGGTTGGCGGGGAACGGGTTGGCGGGGAACGGGCATCGGTTGGCATTTTAGCGGTGGTGAGCCATGGGCCGGCGCGCCGAGACTTGCCGGTGTGGATTCCCACGGAGCCCGCGGACAAGGAGAGGCACCCCATGACGACGTACGTGCTCGTGCCCGGCGGCTGGAAGGGCGGCTGGGCGTACGAGACCGTGACCCCGCTGCTGGAGCGCGCCGGCCACACCGTGCACGCCCTGACGCCGACCGGGCTGCGCCCGGGCGACGACGCGGCGACGGTCGCGACCGCCAACCTCGACACGCACGCCGGCGACGTGCTGCGGCTGCTGGACGGCCACGACCTGCGCGATGTGACGCTGGTCGGCCACAGCTACGGCGGCATGGTGATCGCCGCGGCGGCCGACCGCGCGGCGGGCCGGATCGCCCGGCTGGTGCACCTCGACGCGTTCGTGCCGCGCGACGGCGAGTCGTGCTGGTCGGCGACCAACGACCACTTCCGCGCCCTCTTCACCGCCGGCGCCGCCGCCACCGGCTACTCCGTCCGGCCCCCGGGCCCCGGCGACCCCCGCCGCCGCCCCCACCCGCTGGCCGCCTTCTTCCAGCCGGCCCGGCTGACCGGCGCCGCCGCGAAGATCCCCCGCCGCGAGTTCGTCTACTGCGCCGGCTGGGAGTCCGAGACCCCCTTCGCCGCCCAGCGTGCCCGCCTCCTCGCCGACCCGGCGTGGCAGGTCCACGACCTGCCTACCGGCCACAACGCGATGCTGGAGGCACCGGAGGCGGTCGCGGCCCTGCTCCTCACGGAGCGATGACCAGCCGGCGGACCAGGTCCCCGGCGAGCGTGAAGGCGTACCGCAGGTCCACGGTGTTGCCGGGGAAGTCGCCGTCGAGCCGCTGGGTGACGGTCCACCGGTCCGGCCCGTCCCGGACGGCCCCGAGGTAGCGGGTCGTGTAGGTGTACTCCGAGGTGGCGCGCCCGAGCCACGCCTCGACGGCGGCGGGGCCGTCGTACGTGCGCCCGTCGTCGGTGACCTGCACGTCGGGCGCCATGAGCGCAGCGCAGGCGGCGGCGTCCCCGGCGTTGTGCGCGTCCAGGTAGCGCAGGACCGGGCGGGGCAGGTCGCCGCGCTCGACGGGGGTGGGGAGGTCGGTCATGGGGGGCTCGCTTTCGTGCCGGGCCGGGAGGGTTCCCGTACGGGTTCAGACGGTGGGTACGGTGCCGCCGTCGATGACGTGGTCGGCGCCGACGATGGCCGAGGCGCGGTCGGAGACCAGGAACGCGACGAGTTCGGCGACCTCCTCGGGCCGGTTGGGCCGGCCGAGCGGGATGCCGCCGAGGGCGTCCATGAGGGAGGTCAGCGCGGACTCGCGGTCGCCGGTCCGCTCGGCGATGCGGTCGATGAGCGCGTCGGCCGCCTCGGTCCGGATGAAGCCGGGCGAGACGGTGTTGACGCGTACGCCGTGCGGGGCGACCTGGTTGGCCAGGCCCTTGCTGTACGTGGTCAGCGCCGCCTTCGCCGCCGCGTAACCGAGCGTCCCGTCCCACAGGGGCATACGGCGCTGGATGGACGAGACGTGGACCACGGCCCCGCGGCCCTGCGCGAGCATGCCGGGGACGAGCGCCCGGTCCAGCCGGACCGCGGCGAGCAGGTTCTGGTCGAGCTCGCGCTGCCAGGCGTCCTCGGTGAGCGTCTCGAAGCCGCCGGCGGGTGCGCCGGAGCCGCCGAGGGTGTGGACGAGGATGTCCAGGCCGCCCAGCCGCCGCAGCGTCTCGCCCGCGACGTGCCCGGCGCCTTCGGGCGTGGCCAGGTCGGCGGCGACGAACTCCTCGTCCGTTGTCCGCGGGCCGCGGGAGCGGGCGGTGACCAGCACTTTCGCACCGTCCTCGCGCAGGCGGGCGGCGATGGCCGCCCCGGTGCCCCGGCTGCCGCCGGTGACCAGGGCGCGGCGTCCTTCGAGGGCGGGGCTGATGGTGTGGGGCATGGCGGAGGATCCGTTTCCGGGCGCGCCTGAGGGCACGCCCCAGTAACTGCTAAAATAGCACCTAGTGACTTTCACTTTAGCAGTAACCCAGGAGGGTGTGTCGTCATGGCGAGCCGGATCAGGCTGGAAGACCGGGAGTGCCCGCTGTCGACCACCGTGCAGCACGTGGGCGAGTGGTGGACACTGCTGCTGCTCCACGACGCCTTCGACGGCTACACGCGCTTCGACCAGTTCCAGCAGAGCCTCGGCATCTCCACGAGCATGCTCACCGCCCGGCTGAAGACGCTGGTGGCCGACGGCCTGCTGGAGCGCCGGCTCTACCAGGCCCACCCGCCGCGCCATGAGTACGTCCTCACCGAGCGCGGCCGGTCCCTGCGGCCGGTGATCGTCGCGCTGGCCGCCTGGGGGAACCAGCACCTGCCGCCCGGGCAGCGGTCGATGATCCTGGTCGACGCCGCCAGCGGCGAGGAGGTCGAGCCGGTCGTGGTGGACGCCCGCACCGGCCGCAGCCTCCACGACAGCGCCGCCTTCACCTTCACCGCGGGGCCCGCGGCCGGCCCGGCCATGCGCGCCCGCTACACCGCGCTGGGGCGGACCGCCCGCGAGGAGCCGCCGGCCGGGTAGCGGCTCCCCTTTCGGCGCCGGCGCGTGTCAGGCGCCTTGCCTGCGGACCGCCGCTGCGGCGCGCAGCAGCGTCCCGGGGCGCATCAGGGTGCGGGCCGGGGCGAGCATGTGCATCACGTCGAGGAAGCGCCGGTGGACCACCGGGTCGGTCACGGAGGCGCGGACCACGAGGTCGCCGAGCCGGGAGGCGAGGGTGAAGCCGGGCGGGCGCGGGCCGGTGACGTGCGGGAGCTTCAGGTCGTTGAGGGCGGACGTCTGCCACGCGTCGTCCACGACGCGCCGGGTGCGCTTGAAGTACGGCCACGCCGGGTCCCGCGGTGACGGCCTGGTGTCGAGGTAGGCCGCCAGGCACGCGGCGTGCATCGCGGCCGACGACATGCCCTGGCCGTAGACGGGGTTGAAGGAGGCGAGCGAGTCGCCGGCCGCGACGAGCCCGGCGGGGAAGCGGTCCAGCAGGTGGAAGTCGCGTCTTCGGTTGTCGGGGTGGCGGTAGCCGACCGGCTCCCCGATCGGCTCGGCGTCCTCGGCCAGCCGGCGGAACGCCGCCGCCGGGTCCTGCTTGCAGCGCAGCAGGAACTCCTCCGTGCCGCGGCCCGGGCGGTCGTCGGCGTAGCCGGCCGTCAGGGCGATCCACCGGTCGCCCTCGACTCGGCCCAGGGTGCTCAGGCGCAGCCTGCCGTCCGGGAGGGTGGTCAGGGACTGCGCCAGCATCGCGTCGTGCCCGCCCTCGGGGCGGCGGAACAGCGCGGTGGCGTAGCCGAGGTCGACGTGCATGCGGCGCAGCGCGGGCTCGGGCCAGCCGCCCTCCCGCAGCCAGGTGCCGAGCCGGCTCGCGCGGCCGGTCGCGTCGACCGTCAGGTCGCTGTCCAGGACGTCCTCCGCGCCGGAGCCGGGGGCCGAGCCCGAACCCGGGTCCGCGTCCGCGTCCGCGTCAGGGCGCGCGTACCGTACGCCGTCGACCCGGCCGCCGGCGTAACGGAGCCCGCACACCCGGCCGTTGACGAGCCGGACGTTGTCCAGCGCCAGCACCCTGCGGCGCAGGTGCGCCTCCAGGAAGGGGCGGGTCGCGCTGACCATCTCCACCCCGCCGACCAGCACTCTGCGCCGGCCCTCCAGGTAACTGTGCACCCCCCGGCCGGTGTCGGCCGACGTGGCGCCGCCCGCGACGAGTTCGGCGGTGAAGCCGGGGAACCAGTTGTCGAGCAGCCGCCGCCCCGCCTCCAACAGGGCGTGCATCTGCGTGCCTTGCGGAACCCCGGGCCGCGGGTCCCGCGCACCCCCGAACGCGCCCGAGGCCGCGATGTCGTCCCGCTCGACGACCAGCACCTCCTCGGCGTGGCCACTGAGCACCCGGGCGGCCAGCAACCCCGCGATGCTGCCTCCGAGTACGACGGCCCTGCGCATATGACCTCCCGTCTGCGGCTGCCCGCGGTCCGCCGCTCGCGCCGCTGCCGCCGCTTCCGCTGCCGCCGCCCCCGGACGGGAGCGGCGCAGAACATCGTGGGCCTCCGGTCCGGTCCCGAACCGACGATCCGCGCACCCGCTCTGTACATTTGCGCCTCACGCGATTCGTACGCCGTCCATGACGGAAGGACCATGCAATGAGCGTGTCCCCCGAGTCCCCGCGTCCCCTCCGGGGCGGGGTGGGCGATGTCGACGCCTGGCGTGGCGCTTTGCGCGAGGCATTAGTCGAACTCGACGCGATCCCGATAGGCGACACCGGGGGCCGTGCGGATTACACCGGCTGGGCCCACCAACTCGACCTGGGATACCTCACCTTGACGGACGTCGGTTCGCACCCGGTGCGGGTCGTGCGCACCCCGCGGATGCTGGCCGGAAACCAGGACGACTTCTTCATGCTGTCGATCGCGCAGGAAGTCAGTTATGCGAGCCAGGAAAACCGGCGCTTCCGGCTGCACCGCCGGGACGCGATCCTGCTCGACAGCACCGTCCCCTTCCAGTTGCGGGCCGACGGCTTCGCCCACCACCTCGTGCTCACGCTGCCGCGCGCGGACCTGACCCGCGTCATGCCCGAGGCCCGGGAGCGGGTGGGGCGCCGGATCGGCGCGGACAACCCGGTGCTGGCGGTCCTCCGGGCCGCGATCGCCGAGATATACGCCGGTGAGGACCGGTTCGACCCGCAACTGCTGCCCGAACTCGGCCACACCTTGCGTGAGTTGGTCTTCTCCGTGCTGCGCTCCCACGAGCCCGCCGACCAGGCCGGCACGAACGCCCTGCTCGGCCATCGGGCGCAGCTGCTGCGCATGCGGGACTTCGTGCAGCGCCACCTCGCGGAGCCGGACCTGTCCGCCCGGACGGTGGCCGCGGCCTTCGGCGTCTCGGCGCGCTACGTCGAGATCGTCTTCCGGGAAAGCGGCACCTCGCCGGCCCGGCACATTCGCGAGGCCCGAATGGAGAAGGCCCGCAGAATCCTGGCGGACCCGCGGCAGCGGCAGCGCCCGGTCGCCGCGATCGCCCGGTCTGTCGGAATTGAGAGCCCCACCGTCTTCACCCGTATGTTCCGCCAATTCCACGACATCACCCCACGCGAATACCGGCAGTCGCAGACCGGCGGCCCAAAGGGGCGGGGCGTACTCCCTTAACACGAACTCCGGGGTTCGCTACGGCAATCGACGATTTCGTGTGCGCGAATCGTCGATATCCCCGCCCCGGCCACCGGCACGCTTGGCGTCGCCGTCCTCACGATGCGTCAGGGGACGGGTGTTCCGGTTCCGCCGAGCAGGGGATTCCACGACGTGCCGTCCCGATCGCCCCAGGCCGCCGAGGCAGACCGTGCCTCGGGTCCGCCCCCGCAACCCCCGTCGCCGGGGGCCGAGACCCGCCGCCCCACCACCGGCAGGCGCGGCGGACGGGGCCGCCGGCGGGCCACCGCCCCGCGGCGCGACTCCCGCTCCTCGCGGGGTCTTTGGGGCCCGCGGTCCATCAGGACCCGGATCCTCGTGCTCGTGCTGATCCCGAGCCTGTCGCTGACCGCGCTGTGGGGCGTCTACACCGCCAAGGGGTTCCGCCAGGCCCTGGACCTGCGGCAGACCGTGCGGGACGTGCAGCGGGTCGGGGTCAAGAGCGAGACGGCGATGGTGGCGCTCCAGGAGGAGCGCCGGCTGTCGATGGTCCAACTGGCCCACCCCGGTACGGACCCCGGTCCGCTGATGCGGCAACGAGCCGACACCGACCTCAAGTTGGCAGCGATGCGGGAGGCCGCCGGCCCGGTCGTCACGAGCAACCCGCCCGCCCTGCAGCAGATCTTCGCGCAGATCAGCACGGGCCTGTCGGCACTGCCGGGCTTCCGGCAGCAGATCGACGCGCGCAAGGTCGACTACGGCGCCGCGTACGACTTCTACACCGGCGCCCTGAGCACCGGCATGACGTACTTCGCCGCCGAGGCCCGGCTGACCAACGACTCCAGCGCGCTCGTCGAGGGCACCCTGGCCGCGGACCTCTTCCGCGCGCTGGAGGGCCTGTCCCGGGAGGACGCGGTGCTCTCCGCGGGACTGACCTCGCCCAAGGGGATGTTGTCGGCCGCGCAGCAGCGGCAGTTCGACCAGCTCGTCGGTGCGCAGCAGGAGCAGTGGAGGGTCGTGACGCCGGCCCTGCGCGGGGCGCAGGCCGCGCGCTACAAGGCGATCACCGCGAGCCCGCAGTGGGCGGCGATGGTGGCCGCGGAGCAGTCGGCCGTGAAGTCCGGCCGCATCCCGACGGATTTCCCGAGCTGGCAGACCTCGATGCTCACCGTGAGCGGTGAGCTCCAGCAACTCACCCTGGACCAGGTGTCGTTCGCCGTCGGCTACGCCAACGGCCGGGTGGACTCGCTGATGACCTCGGTGATCGCGACCAGCGTGGGCGCCCTGCTGGCCATCGCGGCGGCCGTGGTGATCTCGGTGCTGATCTCCCGCGCCCTGATCCGCCGGCTCCAGCATCTGCGCGGAGCGACGCTGCGGCTGGCGGAGGAGCAACTCCCGCAGCTCATGGCCCGGTTGGAGCGGGGCGACAAGGTCGACCCGGACGAGGCCGTGCCCGACGTCGGCCAGGGCCCGGACGAGATCGGCCAGGTGGCGGGGGCGTTCGCCACGGCCCAGCGCATCGCGGTGCGGGCGGCGATCGAGCAGGCCGAGACGCGCGAGGGCATCAGCCGGGTGTTCCTCAACCTCGCCGGGCGCAGCCAGGGCCTCGTGCACCGGCAACTCGTGCTGCTGGACTCGCTGGAGCGCGAGAGCGAGAACCCGGACCTGCTCGCCGACCTCTTCCGGGTGGACCACCTGGCCACCCGGATGCGGCGCAACTCGGAGAACCTGTCCATCCTCGGCGGCGCGATGCCGGCCCGGCGCTGGCGCCAGTCGGTGCAGCTGAGCGAGATCCTGCGCGGCGCGGCCTCGCAGACCGAGGACTACTCGCGGGTCAAGCTCGCCGGCATCCCCGATGTGCGGATCGCCGGCCCGGTGGCGGGCGACATCATGCACCTGCTGTCCGAACTGCTGGAGAACGCGACGCATTTCGCCCCGCCGCACACCAGCGTGGAGGTACGGGCGGAGGTGGTGGCCAAGGGCCTCGGCATCGAGATCGAGGACCGCGGCATCGGCATGACGCCGGAGGCCCGCGACGAGGCCAACCGGCTGCTCGCCGCGGCACCGGAGTTCAACGTCATGGGCTTCACGCAGGACACCCGGCTCGGCGTCTTCGTCGTGGCGCGGCTGGCGGCCCGCCACAAGATCACGGTGACCCTGCGGCCGTCGCCGTACGGGGGCACGTCGGCGATCGTGCTGGCACCGCCGCATGTCATCGAGGTGGCCGGGGAGCACATGCGCGAGCAGCCGCCAGGCCAGGAGCCCACGTTCCAGGAGCCCGTACGCCACGAGCCAGTACGCCGCGAGCCCGTACGCCAAGTGCCGCCCCCGGTAGGCCCGGAGCCCACGCCGCTGCGCCCCCGGGCGGCAACTCCCCGCCAGGAGCCGCCCGTACGCGAGGGCGCACAGCGCGGGCCCAGGCAGCTGCCGCGGCGGGTCCGACAGGCCAGCATGCAGCCGCAGTTGCTGCACCCCGCGGCCCCGGCACCCGAGGCGGCACCCGCGGAGCGGTCGCCCGAGGAGGCCCGCCGGCTGATGTCGGCGTACCAGCGCCAGTCGTACCGCGGCCGTACCGACGCCGAACGCGAGCACGTGCACGGCCACCAGCACAGCCACGAACACGAACACAAGCACGAGCACGACGGCGGACACCAGGACACGGCCGGCACCAGGCCGACCGGAGAGGGACAGTGGGACCCACGATGACGCAGACGCCGAAGCCGGTGACCGACCTCGACTGGATGCTGGACGACCTCGTCCGACGCGTCCCCAGGACCAGGCACGTCCTGGTGCTGTCGGCCGACGGGCTGGTGATCGCCCACTCGCGCGATCTCGGCCGGGAGGACGCCGAGCACCTGTCGGCGGTCGCCTCGGGATTCCAGAGCCTGGCCGGCGGTGTCGGCCGGCGCTTCGGCGGCGGGCCGGTGCGGCAGACCATCGTCGAGCTGGAGAGCTGCTTCCTGTTCGTGACCGGCGCGGGACAGGGCGCGTGCCTGGCGCTGCTCGGCGAGGCCGACATCGACGTGGGCCTGGTGGCGTACGAGATGAACCTCATCGTCAGGCGGGTCGGTGACTTCCTCGCCGCGGCGCCCCGCCAGGCGGCAGCGGTCCCGGCGGCGGTCCCGCCGCCGCCGTTCTGAGGCGGGGGCCGTGCCCGGACCGGAGGAGTCGTGGTGGGACGTGGACGCGGGGCCCATCGTGCGCCCGTTCGCGAGGACGGGCGGGCGGACCCGGCCCAGCCGCGACGAGTTCAACCTGATCACGCTGATCATCGCCGTGCCCACCGACGGCGTGCCCCGCGGGCTCGAACCCGAGCACCTGGTGATCCTGCGGATGTGCACGGGCGCCCCGCTGTCCGTCGCCGAGATCTCGGCCCGGCTGGACCTGCCCGTGACCGTGACCAAGGTCCTCCTCGGTGACCTACTCGACATGGGGGCCGTCCACACGCGCGCACCGATCGCGCTCGCGGAGGCCCCGGAAATCCACCTCCTTCAGGCGGTACTCGATGGAATTCGCAAGCTCTGACGGTCCCGGCGCCCTGCCGACGGGGGTCAAGATCCTCATCGCCGGCGGCTTCGGCGTCGGCAAGACCACGATGGTCGGCACCGTCAGCGAGATCGCCCCGCTCCAGACGGAGGAGGTGATCACGGCGACCAGCGAGGGCGTGGACGACCTCACCGGCGTCGCGGCCAAGACCACCACGACCGTCGCCATGGACTTCGGCCGCGTCACCCTCAGCGCCGACCTCGTCCTCTACCTCTTCGGCACCCCCGGCCAGAACCGCTTCTGGTTCATGTGGGACGAGCTGGCCCTCGGCGCGATCGGCGCCGTCGTCCTGGCCGACACCCGCCGCCTGGAGGACTCCTTCCCCGCCGTCGACTACTTCGAGCACCGCGGCACATCCTTCGTCGTCGCCGTCAACCGCTTCGACGGCGCCTGGGACTACGCCCCCTCCGACGTCCGCTTCGCCCTCGACCTCGCCCCCGACGTCCCCATCCTGATGTGCGACGCCCGCTCCCTGGAATCCACCAAAAACGTCCTCATCGCCCTCCTCAACCACACCATGACCACCCACCCCCACGCCCTCCACTGACCCCTCCGGGGTCACGCCGCGTGGGCCGGGAGCACCAGGAGACTGCCGTCGCTGTGCTTCTCGATGTCGATCACGACCTCCGTGGCCGTCCCGGCAGCGGCGACTCCGTCCGCCAGGGCCCGGAGCCGGTACGACGTCTCCAGCAGCGCGTCGACCTGCCCCCGCGTCATGACCTTGCCGCTCAGCCGCTTCGGCGGGCACAGCTCCAACGAGGAGAGCCGCAGCAGCACGTTCGCGATGCGGGCCTCGAGTTCGTCGATGCGCCGCTGGTCGCTGTCCAGGCTGCGCACAAAGCTTTCAAACGGGTTGTCGGGGGCGTTCTGACCGGCCTCCACGCCCTGGAGGACGTTCACGCGTCGCTTGAGCGCGATGGCAAGAGCCGCGAGTTCGAGGTGCGTACGGAACTCCCCGCCGTCCTCGGCGATGCCGGCGAACGTCGCTTCGAGGTCGGTGACGTCGGCCCGACCGTCCCCGAGCGCGTCGAGCCCGGCCTCCCACTTCTCCAGCCGGAGCTCGGCCCGCTCGGTCGCCTTGCTTATCGCGTGCACCGCGGAGTCGAGCCCGAGTGACGCGCCGAGCTTTCCCTGGTCGAGAAGCACCGCGGTGGCCTTGTCGATCGCGTCGCGGCACCCCGCCAGTTCGCTCCGCTCCTGTTCCAACGCCTCGTCACGGAGCTTCTCCAGCAGCTCGGTGATGTGCCGGATCGCCCCCTGCCGCTGCTGGTCGGCGTACGCACTCGCCCCCAGCGCTATCGCCATGAGGACCAGCGGCGCGGCCACGGCCAACGCCGTACCCGCGACGGCCGTTCCCGCGGCAGCGCCCGCGGCACCTGCGGCTCCTGCGGCCTCGACGGGAACGAACACCGCTTTGGCGGCGATCAGTCCGGTGGACTTGTCAACCAACGCGCTGTACACGCCGTTCGGCGCCGCCTTGGACACCATCGGCCCGACGAGGCCCTTGCCGACCTGGGCTGCGACCTTCGCGGGCACGACCATCCGGTAGAGCACCTCGCCGGATTCGGCGATCTTGTTGACCGCGGGAACGTTGCCGGCGTTCTCGGTGACCAGCCGCGACAGCTCCTGGGCCAGCGGACTCACCGCCCCCACGAGCAGGCCGGCGGACCGGCTGTGCTTGTTCGTCAGCGGGTGAGCCTCCACCGTGACCAAGGGGGCCTCCGCGAACGCCGCGAGAGCCGCCCGCAGCTCCACCAGCCGCTCGGCGGTGAGACCCTTCTTGCCGGTGATGGCGGGCACCGGCGCACCGCCTGCCGTCGACAGCGTCCACACGGGCACGACATTGGTGTTTTTGTCGCTCATCGCTCCCCCTCGGTATCGCGCCACACGATAGCGGTGCGGACTGCGGCCCACTCGTGATCCTGCCAACCCTCGGCGACGCAGATCACAGGGCGTCGCCTCGGCTCTCGGCCTCAGCAGGTGCAGCCCTCGGCATCTCCGCGGCGGCTGACCGTATCGACAGTCATTTGGACATCGAAGCTGATCGTTCCGCCTCTTGACGGTGTGTGGTGTTGATCACATCACCCGCACGCACCACGCCACCACGCCGCTCCACCCGGAGCCACCGGCGCGCCCGCGTGCGCCCGCGCGCCGCAGGTGGACGCGCCGCAGTGGACCAGACCTCCAGGGGTGTGAGGGGAGTTCGCTGATTACCCAAGCGACTGCTCAGTAGCAGCGTGTAGTTTTTTGTGCCGCTTGCCTCCGCACTTTTACGCGTCGGTGAACGCTATCTAGGCAAGACCGCACCGAAGTGGTCCGGGAGCGCCGGCACGGGGCTGTGTCTCCTCCTTCAACGCGAGAGGACCCGAAGGTCCGTGACGAACCCTCAATCGCCGGAGACCGCGCTCGCCGTCCTGGCAGCGGCCCGTGCTTTCGGGCCGGACGTACGCAAGGTGGTCCGCCGGGTGCTGGCGGCCGGAGTGCGGCTCGGCGCGACGGAGTTGAGCCGATCCGGGCGCGGCCACCGGGAGGGCGGCCGGTGAACGCCCGTGAGCTGCCCGTACCGCGTCCCCAGGTGTCCAGGGGCCGGGTGATCGAGGGCGAGCCCCTCGACTTCCAGGACTTCCACCGGCGCAACCGCGGCGCCTACGTGCGGTGGGCGGGCGTGGTCCTGGGATCGCGCGCCGACGCGGAGGACGCCGTCGACGAGGCGATGCTGGAGCTGCTGTCCAAGTGGCCGGCCGTCGCGCAGAAGCCCGCGCCGGAGGCCTACGCCTGGACGGTGGTCAAGAGCCGCACCATCGACGCGAAACGCGCCCGCAGCCGTCGCCCCGAGGTCGTCGACCTGACCGCGTTCGACGCGCTCGCGGTGCACTCCGCCGACGACCCCACCGACCAGCTGCTGACGAACATGACCATCCAGAAGGCCATCGGACAGCTCCCGGAGCGGCAGTACGACGTGTTCGTGCTGCGCTTCAGCCTCGGCTACAGCACCCGCCAGACCGCGGACCTGCTGGCCGTCAGCGAGGCCACCGTGCGCTCCACCGTCCGCGACGCCAAACGCCGCCTGGCCCGCACCCTGGGTGTCGCTCTCGACGAAAGGACCCCCCGATGACCGCCCCGACGACGATCGCCGACGTACTGGCGATGGCCCGCCTGGCATCGCCCGCGTACACCGACGAGGAGACGGCCGCGGCCGAGACCCGGCTGGCCGCGAAGGCGGCCGACCGGATCGTCACCGGCGCCATCACCTTCGACGACGCCACCCACCACCTCTACCGGCGGCCGGCCCCCCGGAGCAGCGCCCACCCCGGCCCGGCGGACCCGGACGACTGCATACACCGCGCCGGCACCGACCTGCTCGGCCTGTGCCACCTGGTCATCAGCCAGCCCGACGCCCTCTCGGCGATGTCCACCTTCATCGGCGACCGCATCCTGGAGCCCGCCGGCGCCCGCGTCCTGGCCTGCGTCCTGCACCTCGCGGGCCGGGAGGGCAGCGCCCGCTTCTGGTGGCAGTACGCCGCCGGCGCCGACGACGTCGCCGCCTCCTACTGCCTCTACCTGCACCACATGGCCCTCGGCGAGACCGAGGAAGCCGTCTGGTGGCAGGACCAGGTCGACCCCATACGGGGCCGCGAACTCGGCTCCGAAGACCCCGACCACTACGCCTTCGCGCTCGGCTGGACGACCTGCCTGCAGATCGTCGCCCGCCACAAGGAGTTCACCGACGCCACCAACGCCGCCCTCGCCTACGTCCGCAGCGCCGTCCGCTTCGTCGACGACGACATCGACCTCCCCCTCCCCGACGCCGGCTTCGCCCAGCGCATGGAGGAGATCGCCGCCATCATCTGACCCCCCACCCCCACCAGGACCCCAGCCTCCGGGCAAATTCCGGAAAATGTCTTCTCGCGAATCCGCGCCCCGGGTCGCACGGGGGCGCTATCGTCAATCCCAGGGAAAGCCGAATGAGGCTGGGGGCCCGGGGGGAACTAGGGGGTTGTCGTGGTGCTTCCGCATGTCACGTGAACATGATCGGATTCGGCACAGCGGTTTTCGCGGTCTCATCCGTCGCTTCGGTCGCAGGTGTCGCGCGCGCTTATTCTTCTGGCGCCGGCGCGCCGCCGGTGTGCCGGATGACGGGTCCGAGTCCGTTCCGCTTGTGCCGGGCCCTTCCGGGCAGCCGGGTCTTCCGGATCGGGCCGAGGGGGCCGCCGCGCCGCGGGAGGAGGCGCCCGCGGGGACCGGCACGGTGCACGCGCTGCTGCGTCCGCGCGGGCTGGTGAAGGTCAACGGCCTTGTGGAAACGGCCTGTTGGCGCGGGGTCGAGGGGGAGCCGCCGGGACGCGGCGGCACCGTCGCCGTCGTACGGGCGGCCGGCGGCTGCGGATGGGACGCATGGCCGGTCGGCGCTGTTCCGCATGGGGACGGCGGGGAAGAAGAGCGGCCTGGGGGAAGAGGCGACGGGTGAGTGTATTCGATGAATTGGCGTCCTTATTCGACGAGAAGGCGGACGCGACCGACGACATCGGCCTGAACGAAGGTACGTACCAGCGCCGGGTGGTCGTCATCGTTATCGACGTATCCGGCTCGATGGGGTACGCGGAAAACGGCAAGCGCCCTATCGATGATCTCAACAGCAGTATCGAGTCATGGCTTCCCGAAGTCCGCAGCCAGGGAAAAGGGCCGCTCAGAGGGGTCGAATTCGCCGTCGTGACATTCGGCGGCGACGGGGTCCGCACGGTGACCGGCGACCTGCGCTGCCCGCCGGACCGGCTGCACGCCGACGGCGGCGCGTTCGTACCGGCGGGCGAGCTGGAGATCGCCCCGCTGACGGCCACCGGGACCACCCCCATGGTCGCCGCCCTGGAGTTCGCCCTGAACCTGGGCGACCAGCGGGTCCAGTACCTGGCGGGGCAGGGCCTGCAGACCGGCCAGGTGCGCATGATCCTCTTCAGCGACGGCGGCCCCAACGACGACAACCTGCCGGCCGGCGCCTGGCGTTCGACCGCCGACCTCATCCGGACCCGCCGCAAGCAGCGCCGGCTGCTCTTCCTCGCCTTCGGCGCCCCGGGGGCCGACGAGCACGTCCTACGGGAACTCGCCCCGGAGAAGGGCTACTTCCCGCTGTCCGCGCTGGACTTCAACGAGCTGCTGAACCTCGTGCTGGTGGCGACCTCCGCGGACGACCCCTATGCCGCCGTGTGGGAACAGGCGCGCTGGGGAACCGACGGGCAGCCCTCCGGCGAGAGCGGAGCGGAGTGAACGCCGCGCCGGGCACCGGGGCCGCGCCCTGGGTGACCGCCGCCGCCTCGGTGCTCGGTACCGACCACGCCCGCACCGCCACCGACTGCCAGGACGGATTCCGCGTCCGGCGGTCCGGCGGCGAGCCCCTCATCCTGGTGGCCGCCGACGGCGGCGGCCGGGCGCATCTGGCCGGCGCCGCCTCGGCGCTGGCCGCCACCCTGGCCGCCGACGAGGCGCACGACCGGCTGCCGGCGGACCGGGGCTCATGGGGAGCCGCCGAGGGGACGGCCGGCTGGTCGGCCTACCTGGACGAGGTCGTGCGCGCGGTCGTGGGGAAGTTCGCCGCCGTCGCGCAGGCGTGCTCCACCGCGCTGGGCGATCCGCAGGACTACGGGCCCGCGCAGTGGGGCACGACGCTGACCGTGGTGGTGGCCGACCCGCCCTGGCTGGTGGCGGCGGCCGTCGGCGACGGCTTCGTCGTGACCCGCTGCGGCGACGCGCAGTTCGACCTGCTCCTGCCGCCCGACGACGACCCCGCCGCCCCGGACGAGCCCGCCGACCCCACGGCCGGCGACACCACCACCGAGGCCACAACCGACCCCACCGACCCCACCGACGCCACCGACCCCGGCAATGACGCCCCGTTCGTACCCGAAGAACCGGGCCGCACCGTCTTCCTCCTCTCCCCGCACGCCGCCGACCGGTCGCGCCGCCTGGTCGCGCGGCTGCCCGACCTCACCGGGATCGCGGTGAGCACCGACGGCCTGCGGCAGGTCGGCCTGATGTCGCAGCGCGCGCGGGCCACCGCACCGTACGACGCCTTCTTCGCGCCGCTGTTCGGCCACGCGGACAAGGCTGGGGCCGGCGACACCTTCCTCGCCCGCTTCCTGGCCGCCGAGCGGCTGTGCGCGCTGACCGGCGACGACAAGACCCTGCTGGTCGCGGTGGCGCGCCCATGACCACTGCCACGCCGGATCTCGATGTCGTGCTGGAGTCCGCGGACGGCCGGCGGCGTACCGTCACGCTCGGCGCACGCGTGGGGCCGCCGGGCTCGCAGGGCGCCGTGCGGCTGGTACGGGGGCACCCGCGGCTGGTGGTCAAGCTCATCCGCAACCCCGAGGCGGAGAACTTCGCCGACAAGCTTGAGGCGATGCTCGCCTCCCGGCCGGCGCGGATGACCGTACGCGACGGCATCGTCCGGGTCGCCTGGCCGCTCGCCCGGGTACGCGCGGTCGGCGGGGGCCGCCTGCTCGGCTACGTGCAGCCCGCCCTGACCGCGCCGGACTTCGGCCCCTTCCACCAGGCGCTGCGCGGCGGCCGGACCCTGGCGCCGCGCCGGGCGACCTGGCGCTGGTACCTGGAGCTGGCTCTCGACCTGGCCCGCACCATGACCGAGATCCACCGCGCCGGGCACGTGGTGTCCGACCTCTCCCCGGAGAACCTGTTCGCCACCCCGGGCGCGGCCGTCGGGTTCGTCGACGTGGACGGCTGGCAGATCCACGACCAGGCCACCGGGCTGTCGCTGCCGAGCCCGTTCTCCCGCGCCGAGTACACCCCGCCCGAGCACCTGGCCGACCCGGCCTCGCGCAAGCTGCGGGCCCCGTCCGCGGACCGCTGGGCGCTCGCCGTGCTGCTGGCGGAGATCCTACGGCTCGGGGCGCACCCCTTCGCGGGCGTACCGCCGGACGCCGAGCCGCCCTTCGACGTCCAGGCGAACGTGGAGAACCGGCGCAGCGTCCTGCTCGGCTCCACGCTGCGGCAGCCGGCGCACGCCGCCGACGCGGATCTGGTGCTGGCCGGGCCGTTGCGCCGGCTGCTGGAGCGCTGCTTCGCCGCCGGCTACGACGACCCGGACGCCCGGCCGCTGCCGCAGGACTGGGTGGCCGAGCTGACCCGGGTCCAGAACACCGTCCGGCTGTGCCCGACCGGGGAGTTGCACGTCTTCGCCCGGGAGGCGGCGGCCTGCCCGTGGTGCGAGCTGGCCGGCCGCACCGGACGCGACCCCTTCAGCGGCGCCGACGCCAGAGGAGGCAGCGCGCATGACCCGTACGGGAGATGACCGCGACGAAGCGGAAGGTGCCCGCCAAGAAGCGGGACCCGACGGCGAAGAGGCAGGGTACGACGGCGGCAAAGCGGGAAGTGACCGCCAGGCAGCGGGACATGACGGCGGAGAAGCGGGAAGCGCCCCCCGACCGGCGCGCAACCACCGCGACGGAGCCGGACACCACCGCAACGGCGGAGCCGCCCCCGCCGCCCCCGCCCTCACCCTCAGCCGCATCGCGGAGTCCACCACCGTGCTCGGCCCGGGAGTACGCGCAGTGGTCTGGGTGCAAGGCTGCCCCCTGCGTTGCACCGGATGCCTCGCACCGGAAGGGCTGCCCTTCGAGGGCGGCGAGACCTGGCCGGTCGCCGCCCTGGCCGCCCGGCTGAACGCGCTGCCCGCCGAGGTCACCGGCGTCACCTTCTCCGGCGGTGAGCCGATGGCCCAGCCCGCCGCCCTCGCGGCGCTGGTGGACCGGCTGCGCGCGAGCCGGGACTGGTCGGTGATGTCCTACTCGGGCTTCACCCTGGAGGCGTTGCGCCACGGCGACCCGGCGCGGCGCGACCTGCTGGACCGGCTCGACATCCTCGTCGACGGCCCGTATCTGCCCGACCGCCACGGCGCCCTGCTGTGGCGCGGCTCGGACAACCAGCGCGTGCACTACCTGACCGACCGCCACACCCCGCCGGCGCAGGACCGCAGCGCGGGGCTCCAGTTCGACGTCCAGGACGGCACCGTGCACTGGTCCGGTGTCCCCCCTGTCCCCGGTTTCCGCGCGAGCTTCGAACGCGCCCTGCGGCAGGAGGGCATAGACCTACCCATCTCTCGGAGGACCGATGTCAGGTAGCCCCAAATACTCCCGGGCGCAGCTCGACCAGCGCAGGCAGCAGCAGTTGGCGGAGGCCCGGCGCCGCCGCGAGGAGGCGGCCCTGCGCAAGCAGGAGAAGGAGCGCGTACGGCGGGTCAGGGCCGAGCAGGCGGCGTTGCGCGACCGGCACACCGCGCTGGCGGCCCGCGCCGCCGCCCAGCGGGCCGGCGCCGCCGACGCGGGACTGGCCCGGCGGCACACCGACCTGACGGCCGCGCTGTCGGCGCTGGCCGCCGCCATCGCCGCCGCCTCCGACGACGCCGGGCTCGCGGCGGCCCGTAACGGCGTGGAGGCCGCCGAGGCCGACTCGGCCGCGCTGGCCGTCGCGGTGAGCGCGCACCTCGCCCGTGAGCAGCGCGGCGCGGCGGTGGCCGCCCTGCGGGCCTCGGCGGACGCGGTGCCCGACCGGGCGGAGATGGACCCCGCCGGGGCCCGGGACACCGACCTGGCGTTCGCCGAGGCCGAGCGGCAGGTCGGCTCCGGTGAGCGCTTCCCCGCGGCGCACCGGCGGCTGGCGGCGGCCGTGGAGTCGCACCTGGCCCGGGCCCGCGAGCGCCGCGAGGAGCTGGCCCGGGCCCGCCGGGCCGCCGCGCAGGCCGAGCAGGCGCTGACCGCGCTGCTCACCGAAGCCGAGGAGTCCGCCGCCGAGCTGGCGGGCCGGGCCGCCGCCGCCGAGCTGCTGCGCGACCTCGCGGCGGCGAGCCGCGCCGCGGACGTGCCCGCGATGGACCGGCTGACCGCGCTGGCGGCGAGCACGACGGCCGCGCTCGCCACGGCGTTCGACGGCTGGCTGGACGAACTGGCCTGCACCGGCATCATCCTGGACGCGATCAGCCGCGCCCTGCCGCAGGCCGGCCTGCGGCTGGAAGCCGGCAGCGTCCAGCAGGTCGGCACCGGCAGCATGCTCACCGCCGTCCGGGCCGGCGGCGAACGGGTCGTGCTGGCCGTCGTCCCCGACGGCGCGGGCGGAGCCCAACTGGTCTACGAGGCCGAGGGCAACGACTTCACCACCAGGGTGACCGCGGACGGCACCGTGGCCGCGTGCGACCTGACGGCCGAGGTGCTGGAGCAGTTCCAGCAGGCGCTGGAGCCCGAGGGCGTCGCGGCGGGCGAGCTGGACTGGAAGGGCAAGCCGGAACGGCCGCCGGCCCGGGAGGCCAAGCAGCTGCCCGGCACGCGCCGCAGGGAGCAGAGATGACGACCCCGCGCGCCGCGGACCCGCGGCCGGCCCGGCGGGTGTCCCCGTGGGTCAAGGGCCTCGTCGCCGAGATAGCCCGCGGGCGCCATGTCATCCTGCACGGCAACGTCCACGACATGGTGCGCTGGCAGGGCGGCTTCGTGTCGCTGCGCACGGCGCTCGGCGAGATCCTGACCGCCCTGTCGTACGAGCTGGTCGGGCGGTACGACCAGGTGGACGGCCTGACCTTCGCCGCCGACGACGACCACCGGCGGTTCGCCGAGCTCATCGGCGGCCCGGCGCCCGTCGAGGAGGACCAGCCGGCCGCGCCCGAGGAGGAGGCGGCCGACGGCGACCCCGCCGCGGCCGGCCGGCGGGCCCGCGCGGCCGAGCTCCAGCGCCGGATGCGCGGCTCGCTGCGGGCGGGCGCGGAGGCGGCGCCGCGCTACCGGCAGCCGGCCGAGGCGCTCGCCGCGATCCGCCGCGGGCTGGCCCAGCAGACCCGGCCGGTCGCCTTCGTCCTGGACTTCGCCGAGCTGCTGCTGCTCGACCCCGACCACCACGACCGGCAGGACCGCGACCTGCTGCTGCTCACCAAGAAGATGATGCTGGAGTCCGGCCGGGCCGAGCGCGCCCAGGTCGGCAACCTGCTGATCCTGGTCGTCCCGGACCTGGCGTCCGTCCCGCCGTGGCTGCACCGCGACGAGCCCTTCGTACGGGCGGTGGAGGTGGACCGCCCGAGCCATCAGGAGCGGCTGGGATATCTCCGCAGCATCGTCACCCGCTTCCACCGCGACCCCGCCGCGCCGCTGGACGACGTGCTGCCGACCCTGGCGAACCTGACGGACGGCATGACGCTCACCGAGCTGCGCGGCCTGAGCCAGACCAGCCATGTGGAGAAGGTGCCGCTGTCCGAGCCCAAGGAGCTGGTCAAGCGGGCGCTCTTCGGCCAGCAGGACGACCCCTGGCTGCGGTTGGTCGACCGGATCCCGCGGGCCGAGCAGGACCTGCGCCGGCGGGTGATCGGCCAGCCCGACGCCGTACGGGCGGTCAGCCGCGCGCTGGCCGCGGGCACCATGAACATCGACTTCGTGGCCGACCCGCACAGCGCCGAGGCCCGGCCCAAAGGCGTCTTCTTCTTCGCCGGCCCCACGGGGGTCGGCAAGACCGAACTGGCCCGGGCGCTCTCGGATGTCATCTTCGACGACGAGACGGCCCTCACCCGGTTCGACATGTCCACCTTCGCCGAGGAGCACTCCGCCGAACGGCTCACCGGCGCGCCCCCGGGTTATGTGGGGCACGAGCGCGGCGGCGAGCTCACCAACCGGGTGATGAGCCGGCCCTTCAGCGTGCTGCTGTTCGACGAGATCGAGAAGGGCCATGTGGCCGTCTTCGACAAGTTCCTGCAGATCCTGGAGGACGGCCGGCTGACCGACGGCCTCGGCCGTACCGCGTACTTCTCGCAGAGCCTGATCATCTTCACCTCGAACCTGGGGGCCGCCCCGCTCTACGAGCGGCTCCAGCAGGGTGAACTGCCCTCGTACCAGGAGGTGTCCGAGCTGTTCCAGACCGAGGTCTCGCACCACTTCGCCACCACGCTGAACCGTCCCGAGCTGCTCGGCCGGATCGGCAACGGCGTGCTCGCCTTCGACCTGCTGCGACCGGAGAACATCCCCGCGATCACCGCGAAGTTCCTCGACCAGCTCATCGCGTCGGCGGCCCGGGCCGGCATCGCCTTGGACGTCGAGCGGGAGTCGGTCACCGATGGGGTCAGGCGGGCCATGGCGGACCCCCGTTCGCTCGCGCTCGGCGGCCGGGAGATCCGCAACATCCTCGACCGCTCGGTGCGGGCCCCGCTGATCGACCGCGTGGTGGAGAGCGGCAGCCGCACCGGGCACTTCCATGTGGAACTCCCGGAGGGCCGCGCGGTCGCGGTGGTCAGCCGGACGCCCGACAGGAGGATCGGATGATCAGTCCCTACCCGGTGGTGGCCGCGATCGACTTCGGCACCCACGGGACCGGCTACGCCTGGACTGAGGTCGGCGACGAGTCGGGACCGGGCCCCGCCCGGCTCACCATGCAGATACGGGAGCAGTGGCCCGGCACCCTCGGCCACTACCCCAAGGACCTCAGCGCCGTCCTGCTCGACCCGTCGGGGCAGCCCGCGGCGTGGGGACACGAGGCCGGCGAGGAGTGGGCGCGCCGGTGCGAGGAGGGGGATCAGCAGGGCTACACCTACGCCCAGGGCTTCAAGATGGCCCTGCGGCCCGGCGCGATGCTCACCATGTCCTCGCTCGGCGACCAGGCCGCGAGCATCGACACACCGGCGAAGGCGTATCCGCTCGTCGTCGCCTACCTGCGCCGGATGTACCGGATCACCCTGGAGGAGATCGAGGGCAGCGGATACCTGGAACGCCAGATCCGCTGGTGCCTGACGATCCCGGCGATCTGGGACGACGCCGAGAAGCAGCTGATGCGCGACGCGGCCGTCGAGGCGGGTATGCCCGCCGAGCAGGACCGGCTGATCCTGGCCCGCGAGCCGGAGGCCGCCGCGCTGTACTGCCAGATCCACCTGGCCCGCGTCATCGCCGCCCGCGACGAGGACGGCACCGCGGAACTCACCCGCAGCGGCAGCCGGTTCATGGTGGTCGACTGCGGTGGCGGCACGGTGGACATCACCGCCTACCGGGTCGCGCCGGCCGACTCCGGCGAGCGCCGGCGGCTCATCGAGATCGGCAAGGTGTCCGGCGGCAAGATCGGCTCGGAGTTCATCAACCAGGCGTTCGCCGACCGGGTCCTGACCGACCGGCTCGGCGGCCCGCAGGTGGTCGAGCGGATCCGCCGCGAGCGACCGCACGCGCTGCGGGAACTCATGCAGCACTGGGAGAGCGGGAAGATCGCGGTCACCGCGACCATGGACGCGGCCGGACGGCTCACCATCGACCGGCCGGTGTACGTACCGCTGCCGCGGGCGGTCGACCCGCTGATCAGCGACGAGACCCGGGCCCGGCTGCGCGGCTTCCCCGGCGGGTCGGAGTCGCGGATCGTGGTCTCGCCCGAGGAGGTGCGGGTCCTCTTCGACACCGTGCTCAAGTCGCTGGCCGAGCTGGTCGAGCAGCAGCTGAAGGAGATGCGCAACCGGGACGGCGCACCCGACGGACCCGAGCGGCTGCTGCTGGTCGGGGGCCTGTCCAGCTCGCCGTACCTCAAGCAGCGGCTGCTGGCGCACTTCGGCGACGGCGTCGTCATGATGCGCACCACCGAGCCGGCCGCCGCCGTCCTGCGCGGCGCCGTCCTGCTCGGCTACGACCCGGAGCTGATCATCTCCCGGCGCAGCCGCTACACCTACGGCTGCGCGGTCGTCTGGGACTTCGAGCCGGGCCGGGACCCGGTGTCCAAGCGGATCTACGACCCGGAGGGCAACGCCAAGTGCAGCAACCGGTTCATGATCTTCGTGCGCAACGGCGACACCGTGGAGACCGGAAGCGTCGAGGAGCCCAAGTCCTTCAGCCCGCTGTACGCGGACATGAAATCGGTCGTCTTCCAGTTCTTCCGCACGCTCACCGAACAGCCCCGCTACATCGACGAGCCGGGGTGCGAGGCCATCGGCACCCTCACCGTCGAGCTCGGATCGGCGATGACCCTGCCGCTGGCGCAGCGCAACGTCCTGGTCCATCTCGGCTTCGGCGACGCGGAGATCAGCGTCCGCGCCGTCAACCAGCACTCCGGCCAGGAGCTGGACACGACACTCCGCTTCGACGGCGGCTACTGAGAACGAGGAGGGTGTGACGATGTCCTATCCGGGCGGAGGCCACGAGGAGGATGCCACGGCCGCGAGGCATGTGCTGCAGGGGTTCCACGAACTGCTCGCGCCGAACAGCAGGAAGATCGACAAACTGCAGAACGAGATCAACCGCCTGCACCGGCAGGTGGCCGAACTCCAGCAGCGCAGCAGCGAGGCGCAGGCGCAGATCCTCCAGCGCCTCGACGAGCACGAAAGGCGGCTCACCGCGCTGAGCCGGGCCAAGACCCAGGACCGGCTGGTGTCCGACGCCTACCTGGCCCATCAGGAGATCCGCGCTGAGATCGACAACCTGGCCGACCAGATCCTCACGGACATCGCCGCCCGCTTCGTCCAGGCGGACGGCGAGCGCGAGGAGGCGGCGGTGATCGGCCGGCTGGCCCGGCAGCTGCTGCAACCGGGCGACCAGATGCCCGCCGCCGACGAACTGGCGCGGCACATGGCCGAGGCCGGACACCCCGGCGTCGGCCCCGACGACCTGCGGTCGGCCTGCGTGGCCGCGAGCGGTATCCGCAGCCGGGCCGCGGCCACCGGACACGCCGTCACCTGGGACTACGACCTGGCCGAGGGGGCGCGTCTGGACAGCGCCCGGCAGCGGCCGTTCAGCCGGTGCGACGCCGGGGCGCCCGCCGCCTTCGTCGTGATGCCCGGCTATGTCGTGGACGGCAAGGTCTACGTGAAGCAGCGCGTCTTCACCGAGACGGCGCCGGCCGCACCCGCCGGTCACGCCACGGCCGCCCCGGCGGAGCCCGTCAGCGCCCTGATAAACCTCTCCCTGAACGACACGGGCGTATCCGCACCGGCCGCCCCGGATCTCGGCCTCCTCGCCGAGGCGCTGCACAAGGACCATCCCCAGGTGCAGGCGGAGTTCAAGGCGCTCAGCCGCAGGGGTGCCGGTTCGTCCCGCTCCCTCGTGGTGGCGAGGGGTCCGGGAACCGAGATCCGCATCACCCAGGCGCCGGTCGAGGGCGGCGGAGCGGTCCTCCGCATGGCGGGCCCGGTCGACGAGGTCGCGGCTTTCGTCACATGGCTCCGCGGCAAGAACCCGGACAGTACGTGCCAGGTGGCGGTCGAATCGCCCGACAACCGCGCCTCGGACTGGGCCTATGTCCGCGACAGGGAAGAGCTGCTGGCGCTGCTGGCCGGCAAGGGCCCGGGGCCAATTCCGGGCAGCTGACACGGTCCCCACCGGCAGGATCGTCGGCGGGACGGGCGCAGCGGCACTATGACAAAGTATGGGTGCCGGGCAGGGGGCCCGGCCGGGGCGCTCGGGGAGGCGTTCGATGACTGCCGAAATCTATTTCAGCAACAACTACCGTGATCTGTGCGAGGAGCACGGCACGGGCGCGGGGTTTCAGTTCGAGTTCTCCTGCGGGCGGTGCTCCGACACCTGGCGCTCCCCGTTCGAGGCATACAACAGCGGCCGGCTGGCCAGCTGGGTCGGCAAGGGCGTCAACGCCGCCTACGGGCTGCTCGGCCGCACTGGCAGCGGCGTGTCCAGCGCGGCGGACGGGCTGGCAGGAGCGACGTACGGGTCGTCGCGCGACACCGCCTTCAAGCGCGCGATCGACAACGCCCAGGGACACTTCAACCGCTGCCCGCGCTGCACGCAGTACGTGTGCAACCGCTGCTGGAACGCCGGCCAGGGCCTATGCCTGACCTGCTCGCCGGACACCGCCGCCGAGGCGGTCGCCGCGCAGCAACGCGGCCTGAACGACACCGTGACGCAGCGGGCGTACGAGGTCGGGCAGGCGGCGGGCAGCAGCTTCGACGTCACCGCCCCGCGGCAACTTGTCTGCCCGCACTGCCAGACCGAGACCCGCGGCACTCCCTTCTGCCCCGGCTGCGGCACTCGCCTGGCCCAGCAGCAGCACTGCGGCTCGTGCGGCTCGGAGGTTCCGGCCGGCTCCGCCTTCTGCCCGGGCTGCGGCACCCGCCGCTGACCGAGCCGAAGCCCGCCCGGCCGGCTCTCCCGCGGGCACGCTGGACTACCGCCTCCAGCGGGTGCATCAGCTCACCGGGATCCCTCCCGGCTCCACGCGCGGGGTACGGGTGCTGGGCGTCGTGGTGAACCGGGCGCTCGCGCGGGGCTGACCGGGGGCCGGTCAGTCCCGGGCGAGGGCGTCGATCGAGCCGAGGAGGAGGTCGGCCAGGGCCCGGTCGCCCTCGACGGCCGCGTCCAACTGGTCCGGCCGCAGCCGCCGCACGGCGACCCGGCAGAAGTCCACGGCGTCGGCGACGACGGTGACGTCCGGACCGGCGGCCCGCGGCGGCTGCTGCGCGAGCGGCACCACGAACGTACCGCCGGCCGGACCGGTGAGGACGACACGGGCGGAGCGTCCCGGCGCGGTCGTGCCCCGGTAGGCCATGGCCAGCGGCACGGCGGCCAGCAGCTCATTGCACAGCAGCGCCATGCGCTCCATGTCCATACGCGGCAGCGGGCGCCCGGTGGCCGCGCAGATGTCGATGGCGTGCGTCCACAACTCGCCGGTGCGCGTGACGAGTAGCTGGTCGACGCTGAGGGTGAAGTCGTGCCAGGCCACGGGCCGGCTCCGGTCGCCGCCGGCGGCGAGCGCGACCGCGCGGGCGGCCTCGTGCCACTGGCGGGCGATGTCCCGGGGCTCGGCACCGGCCAGCTCGGCGACCACGGGCAGCGTCGCCGCGATGTGGTCCGGCAGGCTCGGCACGGTGTCGCCCGGGTCGAGCCAGCGCAGCACCAGCCGCTCGACACCGACCAGATGCGCGACCAGCTCGCGTACCCGGCCGTGCTCGGCATGCGCCGGCGCCTGCCATTCCGGGTCGGCGAGCGAGCGCAGCAGGTCGTGCATGTCGGCGACGGTCCGGTCGAACGCGACCGCCGGTTCGCACGGTTGCGCCGCGTCGACGGGCCGGCCGGGGCGGCGGCCGGACACGGCCCGGGCCAGCGTGCCGGCGCGCAGCTGCGGCGGCGGGGCGGTGGCGCGGACCGGGCCCGACGGCGGCTCCTGGGAGCGCGGCTCTTCTTCCGCGAGCCCGAGGACGTCGAGTTCGAGCAGGGCCGCGATCTCGTCGTCGAACGACATGTCGGTCATGAGATCGCCTCCCGTGCCTCGTCGGTCAGGTGCGTCCGCAGTCTCGCCAGCGCCGCCCGCAGCCGGTATTTCGCCGTCCCCTCAGGGATACCGAGCGCGCGGGCGACCTGCACATATGTCAGACCTTCATAGTACGCAAGCTGCACCGCCTCACGCTGCTCGGCCGGCAGCGTCCCCACCAGCTCCGACACCCGCTGCCCGCCCCAGCTGCGCGCGGCCTCGGCGACGACCCGGGCCTCCGGCCCCTCCTCCTCGTCCGGCGCCCCCGACGCGGACTCCGCCCGCGAGCGTGCCTCGGACCGCCGGACCTCGTCGACGGCGCGCCGGTGCGCGAGGAGCGCGAGGTAGCTGCGCAGCGCCCCGCGGGCGAGGTCGACCCGGTCGGGTTTCTCCCAGAAGTACGCGAACACCTCCTGGGTGATGTCCCGGGCGAGTTCCTCGTCCCGCGTCACCCGGCGGGCCAGCCCGTACACAAGTCCGGCATGCTCGTCGTAGACGGCGGCGAGCGCCGCGTCGTCACCGGCCCGGACACGCGCTAACAGCAGCGCGTCGCGGTCGCTGGCTATCCCCACCCGCCTGACGGTACGACGAACCGCCGCACCCCGCCAGTCGCGCGGCGAGGATCGCCCCGGCGGCGGCGCGGCGGCGACGGGTACGGCGGCTCCGCCGGTTTTCGCGGCCGGCAGTCCGGCGGGGCCGCGGCTTCGAATACCGGGCGTGAAGCCGTATCAGACGAGGTGTTTCCGGCGCCGGGGCAGGTCCGTGACGCGTGCCCGGGGCGGGCGCGCCCGGCTGCGGGACCGCCCGGGGGCGGGCCGGTGAGGCGTCCGATACGGCGGTACGCGTCCGCGCACGCCCTCGCCGCGCCTTATGCCCTGGACGCGCTGGACGGCGCCGAACGGGCGGTGTTCGAGCGCCACTTGCGCGGCTGCGCGTCCTGCCGGAGCGAGGTCCCGGGCTTCACGGCGGTGGCGGCGGCGCTGGCGGAGACCGCCGCGGTGGTGCCGCCGGCCGGGCTGCGGGACCAGGTGCTGGGCGCGGTCGCCGCGGGCGGGCGGCTGCCCGGCGAAGCGCCTGCGCGGGACGGACGGCCGCTGGCCGGCGAGGCTCCGGCGCGGGCCGGACGGCGCGGGTGGCGCGGGGGCCGCCGGGAGTGGCGCCCGGAGCGACGCCTGGCGCCGGGCTTGGAGCCGGGCCCGGGGCGACGCCCGGAGCCGCGCCCTGGGCGACGTCCGGAGCCGCGCTCGGAGCAGCCCCCGGGGCGCCCGGAGCAGCGCCCGGCGCCGGGTCCGGCACCGCGCCAGGTGCCGCGACCGGTGTGGCTGCCGCGGCTGGCGTCGGTCGCGGCAGCGGTCGGGCTCGCCGCTTCCGTGGTGCTCGGCTACGCCGCGGTGTCGGCCCGAAATGCGCAGTCCGCCGCGCAGGAGCGGGCCCGGGCGATCGCCGCCGTCCTGTCCGCGCCCGACGCCCGGCTGGTGACGGCGCCGACCTCGGCCGGCGGCACCGCCACCGCCGTCGTGTCGGTACGCCAGGGCCGGTTGGTGTTCACCGGCTCCGGGCTGCGCCCCCTGCCCGCGTCACGCGTCTACGAGCTGTGGTTCATCGGCGCGACCGCCCGGCCGGCGGGAACGCTCCCGGCGGCGCCCGGCGGAACGCCCGTACTCGCCTCGGGTCTTGCCGCCGGGGACAGGATCGGCGTGACCGTCGAGCCCGCGGGCGGATCGAGCGCGCCCACCACGACCCCGATCGTGCTCCTGCCCCTGCCCGCCTGATCCCCGCCCCTGACGCCCCGCCGGACCCGGCCCCCCGGAAGGGAAAAAGTCCGCGCGCACGGCGCCGCCCGCCCGTGCCCCGCGGCTCGGACGGACGGACGGCGGCAAGCAGCAAACGGCAAACGGCAGTTCGCCCCCAGCCGCCGCAGGACTATTCGGGCCAGAAAAAGCTGGTCACCTGCCCTCCCGAGATGACGGTCGTCCCCACCGGAAGGCCGTCCTCCCCCCAGATGGTGTAGCGGTCCGCCGGGACCTGCGGGTAGACGGCCGCGTAACCGACCCCGGCGGCGGTGACCCGTTCCCGTACCAGCGAATGGGTACGGCGGCTGTGCGGGCCGGCGCTGCTCGGGCTGATCTCGATCTCCGTCCCGTGCAGCCGGGCCGGCGTGTGCAGCACCAACGCGCCGATGTCCCCGCCCAGTTCGAGGAGCACGCTGCCGGCGCCGGTGGGGCCGGTGCCGTGCCCTGCCGCCGCCGCGCCGGCAACGCCGTGCGTATGGTCCCTCGGGTGGCTCACGGCCCTCACCTGGCCGGCGTCTCGAAGCCGCTGTACGGCGTGCCGAGGTAGGGGAACCAGTCGAGGAACCCGGCCGGGACGCTGTCGGCCGTCAGGCCGTCGGTCACCTGCCCGGCCGCGGCGTCCGGGGTGAACGTCTTGTCCACCAGCGGCACCGTCGCCCCGGCGATGGCGCGCAGCTCCACGCTGACCACGTCGTCGAACACCCGCCGGCCGTTGGGGAAGCCGGCGAGGTCGCCGGCGATGACGCCCAGCGGGTGCGGGTTGGTGGACGCCGGGATGGACGTGTTCAGCCGCATCATGTCCGCCTGGACGGACCCGGTGTAGTTGGTGAACCCCGGGACGACGCCGGCCGGGATGCCGGTGAGGAGGATCGCCGCCAGGTCGGCCCGGGGCTTGCCGGCCTTGTTCAGCTTCGCCAGGTTCGGGAACACCCCCGGGTAGAGGGCCGGCAGCAGGCGGGCCAGCTCCGGGTCGGTGACACCGGACGCGAACAGCTTGTCGTCCGAGGGGGGCCGGGTGTTCCACAGGTCCTTCTTCCCCAGCGGGACGAGGACCTCGTTGAACAGCGGGTTGGCCAGCCGGGACACCTGGCGGAAGGGGCCGCTGTGCACCTTCCTCCCCTGCTGCGCGTCCCACAGCAGGGCCGTCTGCCGGCTGGCGGACGTCCACACGCCGATCACCGGGTGGCCGCTCGTCGTCAGCTGCGCGATCGGCACCTGGAGGGCGATGCTGTGCACGTTCAGCATGGCGGTGGCGTTGACGCCCGGCGCGGCGGAGGAGAACACGTGCATGCCGTACTGGCTGTGCAGGTGCTCGAACGGCCGCAGGTCGCCGAGGTCGAAGACCGCGCCGAGGTCGACGTAGAAGCCCTCGGCGCGCTGGCCGGCGAAGACCTTGATCCCGCCGGGGATGCTGTGCACCGCGTGCTCGGCCAGTTGCGCGTATTTCGGGGTCGACAGCGGGCCGATGTTGCACGGCGGGCAGCTCAGCCCGGAGGCCAGCACCCTGGTCTGCCCGTTCTGCACGCGGGAGACCGTGTAGGACTGCCGGCTGTTCCATTCGGGGCTGTCCAGCGAGGTGATCGGCCCGGTGTTGTACAGGAACGTGTCCGGGTTGCGCAGCTCCGTCCGGAAGCGGAACTGGTAGGTGATGTCGGGCCGGGCGTCGCCGTCGTTGTCGACGTGGATCTCGTAGAGCACCTCGTCGCCGAAGCTGTAGAAGTTCGGGCCCCCGGCCGGGCCCTGGAGCGGGATGTAGTTCGCGATCAGCGTGACCGTCCCGGGTGTGTCCGGGCTGACGAACGCGTAAACGTCGGTGCTGTCGGCGACCGGGTCCTGCGCGATCTCCGGTGCCTCGCGGTGTGACGACATGGCTTTCTCCAGGTTCGATCCGGCCGGCGGTTACTTCAGGTTGTCCAGGAGCTGGGTGACGAGCCCGGGGTTGTGGATCCGGGTCGCGCCGGTGCCGGCGAACACGTCGAGCACTCCGCTGGCGGAGTCGCTGATGTAGACGACGAGCGGCCCCTGCACCGCGCGCGGCGGCATCGGGGCCATGACGACCGGCTTGCTCGCGGGCTTGAGGGAGGTCCCGGACGAGTGGTGGGTGAGCCCGACCGCGGTACCCGCGCCCGCGGCGACCGCGAGCCCGATGCCGCCACCGAGGAGTCCGCTGCGCAGGAGCGAGCGACGGGAGACCTCGGGCTGGGGCCCGGCGGCTGCCGCCGGGGGCGTGCGCAGGGGTTCCTGCGCGGGGATGCCGTAGCCCTGGGTGGGCGGTTGCCCGGACTGGTACTCGGGAGGCCGGTACTCGGGGGGCTGGTTCTGAGGGTTCTGGTTCTGAGGGGGCATGGTGTCCTTCCCGCACGAAATGACGACGCGTTACGTCGGCTCTTCGCAGCGCGCGGCGGGGCGGACGGACCCGGCCGGGAGGTTTACCGAAGCGTTATCTACGGGGCGGGCGCGGCAGAAACTTGCCCCGCCGGGCGATCCGGGGAGCGGCCCGGCGCGAATGGAGGACACCGGTGAGGACCGGCCCACGACAGCTCCGCCAGGAAGGCTCCCCCTCCATGTCGCTCATCCGTCTCCTGCCCGCCAGATTCCACGCCCTCGCGGACTACGCGGTCGCCGCCCTGCTGCTCCTGGTGCCGCTTGTCGTCCTCAAGGGCTCGGCGACGGCCGTCGCCGTCGGCGTGACCGTCGGCGCCCTCGTCGCCCTCCTCAGCGCCCTGACCCGCTACCCGCTCGGCGTCGTCAAGGTGCTCCCCTTCACCGTCCACTCAGCCGGCGACTACCTCGCGGCGGCACTGCTGCTCGCCGCCCCCTTCTCCCTGCGCTTCACGCACACCGACCCCCACCTGACGGCCTTCTACGTCGCGGCGGGGCTGGCCGTACTGGCCGTAAGCGTGATCACCGACTACCAATACGCCCCGCCCCGCCCGCCCCAGCCCCAGCCCCAGACCCAGCCCCGGAGCTTCCCGACCGGCGAGGCGGCTCCGGCGGCTCCTGCGGCTCCGGCCGCTCCGGCCGCTCCGGCCGCAGCACCCAGGGGCTCGCTGGAACGGGAGCTCTCCACGGCGTACGAAGCCGCCGCACAGCAGGCGGCGGCACAGCAAGCAGCGGCGCAGCAGGCACGCGCGCAACTGGCCGCGGCGCAAAAGGCCGCCACCGAGCAGATCGCGGCCCAGCAGGCCGCGGCGCAGCAAGCAGCGGCTTTCCAGGCGGCAGCGGAACAGGCCGCGGCGCAGCAGGCGGCAGCAGAACAGGCCGCACGCACCGCGGCGGAACAGGCCGCCGCATACCAGGCAGCAGCCCGGTACGCCGCCGAGCAGCACGCCTCCCACCAGCCCCCGGCCACGCACGAGACCTGACGCCCGTCACCCCCACCTCACCCCGGCCCCCGAGGAGTTGCACGCGGGGATGGCGTAGAGGTCCTGGTCGGGCCGCAGGGCCGGCGGGGTGCGGTGGACGCGGAGGTCGCGGGGGATGTTGCCGCCGGTGACCGGTTCAACAGCCGCGCTGGACCGCGGCGTTCACGCGACCTGCTTGCTGCGGACGATCAGCAGGGCCAGTTCGTGCAACAGGTGGCGGTCCGTGGGGGGCAGGAGGGGAGCGAGCCGCTTCCAGGCGTCGTCGACGATGCGGTCGGCCTCCTCTCGGCAGGCTCGCACAGCTCCGCAGTCCTCCAGCTGCGCGCGTGCCCGGTCCAACGCCGGGCCGTGGAGCGGGCCTTCCTTGATCTCCCGCCAGAGCGGCCTCAGGTGCGGCGGGGGAAGCCGGCCCACGGCGTGGGCCAGGGGCATGGTCACCTTGCCGTTCCGCAGGTCCTCGGAGGGAAGCTTGGTCGGCTCCCCGGCGTGTGTCACCCCTCGCAGGTCGGCGATGTCGTCGGCGATCTGATAGGCCGTGCCCACGGCCGAGCCGAAGGCCGCGAGCGCGGCACGCAGTTCCGGCTCGGCGCCGGTGACCACGGCCGCCGTCTCCATCCCCGCGGCGCTCGGGGCGCCGGACTTCAGCCGGTGTGTCAGGCGGACGACGTCCAGAACGGTGTCCCGGTCGCCGTCGGCCACGGCGCGGTCCATCTCCTCGCGATGCCCCTGCAGGTCGAGGGCCTGACCGGCGTGCCCCGCCCGCAGCGCATCGAGCAGCAGGGCGCGCAGTTCCCCGCCGCACCCCGCGTCGCCGGGGAAGGAGAGCCGGACGGCCCGGTCCCACAGGAAGTAGGCGGCCGTCCCGGCGTTCAGGGCCGTCGGCGCGCCGAAGACGGTGTGGACGGCCGGCCGGCCGCGGCGCAGCGGTGAGGCGTCCTGGACGTCGTCGACGATGAGGGAGCCGGTGTGCAGCATCTCGAACGCCGCGATCAGCGGTCCGCAGCGTTCGCTGTCCCCACCGAGCAGGTCGACGGTCTCCCACAACATGACGGGCCGCCACCTGCGGCCCGCGGCGCCGGTCAGGTGGCGGACGGGTGCGCTCAGCGCGTGGTGGAGCCGGCGGCCGAGGCCGGCGGTGCTCGTCCGCTCGGCGTCGGTCAGATGGCCTTCGGGGAGCCATGTGGCGCAGGCGTTCGCCGGTGTACCGGGGCAGAGCCGGTCGATGTGGGCGTCGATGCGCGGGACGATGCGGTCGATGTGCTGCTGGAGCCTGTCGGGGGCCGTCCGGGGGGTGGGCAGTGCGTCGGTGGGGTGCAGGAGGGCTCCGTGCATGAAGGGTCGCTTTCGCTCAGTGCCGTCGGGCGGGTGCGGCTTGCTCATGGCGCGGTCGCCCAGGAGCCGGCGGGTGCGGCTCACGGGGTGCGGCGACCATGGTCAGGCCCTTGGGCATGGGGGTGAGGTCCAGGCTGACGCGGACGGTCCTGCCGGTCGATGCCGTACGGAGCGTCCGCGAGCGGACCAGGCTCGCCAGCGCGACCGGCACCAGGATGTCGGAAGCCGCGGCGCCGGGGCAGTAGCGGGGGCCGAGCCCGTAGGGGAGCAGGGCGGCGGGCGAGAGCGGGGGCCGGGCCTCGGGCGACCAGCGCAGTGGGTCGAACTCCTCCGGCCGCGCGTACCGCGCGGGATCACGGCGCAGCGCGCCCAGGGGAAGGGTCACCAGGGCGCCGGCCGGCACCGGCTGGTCGCCCACGTACGTCGCATGGCGGGCGCGGCGGACGAGGAACGGAATGCCGTGCAGCCGCGTGACCTCCCTGACGAAGCCCGCGCTACGGGGCATCAGGCCGGGGCGGATGGCGTCGGCCGGGGCGTCTGTCGCCAGGACGGCGTCGGCCTCGGCCCGGACGGCCGCTTGGTGGCCGGGGTGCCGGCCCAACTCGTAACAGGCCCAGGCGAGTGTCGAGGACGTGGCCTCGATGCCCGCGAACAGCAGCGCGCGCAGGTCGTGCAGCGCCACGTCCGGCCGGTCGTCGGACGCGCGCTTGAGCAGGGAGACGACGTCGCTGCCGTCCGCGTCCGGCCGGTGGCGTGCGTACACCTCCCGGGCGGCCTCGTTCAGCGTCGCGAGGGCACGGCGGAAGGCGCGCCGCCGCGGTACGGGCACCCAGGGCCACGGCGCCAGCGCGTACTTCCAGAACACCCCCGCGGACAGGACGGAACGCGCGCGTGCGAGCTCGGCCAGCGTGTCCGGGGAGATGTCGCTGTTCAGGACCGACTCGATGACGAGTCCGGCCACGAGGCGGCTCATCTCGTAAGGGATGTCGACGGGGCGGTCGGCGGGAAGCCCGGCGAGCAGGCCGTCGGCGCTGTCCCGTACGGACCGGCCCAGAGCCGTGAGACGGGGTGCCGCGAGCGCCGGCTTCATCAGCGCGCGCCGGTCGCGGTGAGCCTGGCCCTCGGCGCCGGGGAAACCGTTCCCGGTGAAGTCCCGAAGGCTCGGGTCCGCGGTCCAGAACTGGAAGGTGTCCTCCCCGCCGCCGACTTTCCGGAGCAGCGAGGGGTCGTTGACCTGGAAGGCGACCGCCGGTCCTGCCTTCGTCCTGGCGACGGGACCCGCCTGGCCGAGGCGTACCGCGATGTTCGCCGGGTCGAGCCAGAATCGCAGCGTCCGGGAGTGCGCGACGCGCGGCTCCTCCCGTGACAGCGGGCATTGCCCGGTACCGGTCTCATCGGTCATATGTGTCAGGCCTCCCAGGGTTCGACGGCCCACGGCTGTTGCCTCCGCGACAACGAGCCGGACGAGGGCGACGTCATGCGCGCCCGGCCGCCACCGGCGGCTCGAGTTCTTCGAGGGCTCTCACGCACGCCGCGGGAAGTTCGGCCGCCGCCGCGTGGGCCCGGTCATGGAGGACGCCGATACGGGCGGTCTCCGTCGTCCGGGTCAGGGAGACGTAGCCGAGCAGGCCGGGGCTGTTCAGGGCGATGATGCTCGCGGCGGTCAGGGGAGCGCCCAGCACCCGATAGCTGCCGTTGATACTGATGTGGCTGACGGCCAGCCGGAGACCGGGCCGGAGCATGGCCCGGCCGAGCAGCCCCGGCGGGAGGCGCAGGACGCTTCCCCAGCCGCCCTCACGCAGCCCGGACACCTTGTGCTGCCGGGACTGGCCGGTGAGGGAGCGCAGCCGGTCCCGGGGGGTGGGCAGGGTGCACGGAAGCCGGACGACGGCCGACAGCGCGGCGTTCCCCGTGGCGAGTTCCGCCCCGGCCTCGCGGACCGACATGGGCATGATCACCCTCAGGTCGCGGACTCCTCCCCCGTGCCGCTGCTGCCACGCCGCGAGCGCGCCGGTCACGGCGGTGAGGCAGATGTCGTTGACGGTCGCCCCCCACCGCGCTGCCAGCGCCCGCAGCACGGAGTCCGGGACGTCCGCGTAGGCCAGGGACCCGCGTCCGCTCGGGGCCGCACCGCACCCCGGCGGAACGGTCTCGTGCGGGGCGAACCTCTTGTACGGCACCGTGCGCAGCCACGCCGCCGAGCCGCGACCGGCCCCCGGCGGCCGGTAGGGGTGCGGCCCGCGAACGGGTTCGTCGGCCAGGAGCGCGGCCACCAGGTGAGCCGTACCGACGCCGTCCACCACGGCGTGGTCGACCCGGAAGCAGACCCGCTGCACCCCTTCGGCCGGGCACGTCAGAACGCGCAGGTCCCACCGGGGCGCACGACCACCGGGCAGGGGACGGCGCAGCGCCTCGTCCGTCTCCTCACCGAGCGAGCCGTCCCCCCGCGCCTCGTCGACGTGCAGCGCGACATCGGGCGGAGCGGTCCGAGCCCATGAGCGGGCTCCCGGGACCGCGGCGGTACGCAGGGCCTCCAGGCCGGCCACCCGCTCGGCCACACGTGTGCGCAGGTCCTCCAGCGAGAACGCGCCGGCGGCGAAGTCCAGCACATGCCCCACCATCAGGGGCCCGGACGCGCCCGAGGAGAACAGCGCGAACGCACGGTCCACCGCATTCATCCGGCCTCCCGAACCGCTCCCCCCACCCGAGCGCGCACCGATGAGTCCGGACACCGCATGACTCTGCACGCAACACCTCGCCTGTGATCCGCCCCGGCACCGCGCAGGAACCCGGCGGGATAGCTGCTTCCCCGTCGACCTCGGCCGCACTGCCGGGCGCGGCCTTCGTGCGGACGCTTCGACGTCATCCCAGCAGATCCGCCCAGGCAGCGAGCCCGCTCTTGCGGTTATCGGTACGCTTTTCACCCCGTAGAGTGGGATTCCGTTCGATTTGGGGTGACCCGAACGACGGTCGAGGAAGTCGTGCAGCACCGGCATGAGCAGCCGGTCACCGAACACGACAACCTCAGCGCCCTCACAGTCGACCCCGGAGCCCACCCCGACGATCCGGCCATCGCGCACGGCCCCTGCGGTCCGACCCGACGGCTCGTCCGCCACGTCCGCCACGCCGCCCCAGAAACGGCCGCCCACCACCGCCACTGCCCGCCATCCGCACGTTCGGCCACCGGCCGGCCGAGCTGACCACAAGAAGCACTGTCATCTCCGCAAGGCGGCAGAGGCAGTTCGGGGTGACGAACCCCCAGCCGGTCCAGCAGGCGAGCCGAAGGAGATGCGCCGAGCCGGCTCAGCCGGCGCATCCACTGTCCAGGCACAGAGTCTCCGAGGCGCGCTCCAGGTCCCACACCCCCAGGCAGTACACGTTCGGAGGAAAATCCTTCGGGGTGCGGACCTGGCGAATCACTGCGGCGTGGACTGCGCGGGCACTTCCGCCGGCAGCGGGTCCCTCACGTACTTCGTCCTGCGGCGGTCGGAGGCGCGGAACGCCTTGAAGTTCCTCCTCGCCTCCGTGAGCGAGACCAAGTTAGCGCCTCCCCGGCACACGTCCGCGTCGTGGTCATCCTGGCCATCGTCGTCCCAGTAGCAGACGGGGCACGTCTCGTGCCATCCGCGTCACGACAAAGTGAGGAATCCGCAGCATGGGCACGCGTGGCGCACCCCGTGAGCCGGACGGATGACGATGTTGCGCTCGATCATGCGATATCCACCTGCCCTCCCATTCTTCTGGCTCCATCCCATAGGCTTTCGCCCATTTGTCGACGGCTCACGTGCCGCCTCATGTGCCCTTGTAGCAACCCCACAAAATCCCCTGCGGAGTCCCGCCCCGAAGCAGGGCTGCACCGAACCCACGACTGCAACGACCATGCAGAAATGCCCGCACTTCGGCCACACCTCTCACCCGCAAGGCTGACTGAAGGCCCTTATACCGAGAAGCGGAAGACCCGAAAAGACAAAAAGCCCAGGTCAGCGACTATACGACCTGGGCCTTACTGGAGCCGCCTTCGAGATTCGAACCCGAGACCTACGCACTACGAGACCATAAGCGATTGTGACGCATGATATCCGGTCGTAGCGCCTGGTGTTGTTCTGCCTGATCAGGTGGGGACAGGCTGAACCTGTACCGCCCCGTGATGCACAGTCCAAAGGCGTTTGTCCACCGGCACGTCCCGTCGGTCGTCGCGTAGTGACAAGCTACTGCCTCGCTGGCAAGGCAAAGGGCTTTCCGCCCAGTTGAGCCCCCTCGCTTGTCGGGATCCGATAATAAGTTGCAGGATCGCCGCGATCGAGGTGAGGATCCACGCGAGCCCGGCGCGGTGCAGGTTGCGTGGTCGGCCGGCTGCTGACGACCGGAAGAACGGTGCGTCGTTCTAAGTTCGCGCGATGCGGGCGTAGTTGATGCCGTGGCGCAGCATACTGACGACAGAACGGACCGAGCGCGCCCTTGAGGGCGGCCCGGCCCGATCGGCGACGCGGAATCAGGCTTTGGCCACCCGTAGTCCGAGCGTGCCGTACACGGGGCCGGTCGGCACGACCAGCACCGTGTAGGTCCCTCTCGGCAATGCCGACATCGTGTACAGCGACCCGCTGCTTCCACAGCTAAGGCTTTCGCTCTTGAGCTGCGTACCTGTGACCCGAGGTGGCTAAAAGGACCCCCGCGACCGTGGTGGCGAGCAGGCTCACTAAACGTCGAACAGGCACCATAAGTCCCCCCCAGGAACTGATCACACTGTAGCTCGATTCTCGAAGAGAGCCTGCGGAGTTCGCGGACAGGCACGCAAGCGGCAGGACAGGCCCCTCTCAGCGAACGTCCGCCGCCTCCCGACCGGAGCCACAACACCGCTGCGGGCCTGATCTTGGCGCCGACGCCAGGCTGGCGTCGCGGTCGATGCAGCGACCGCCGTCCTCCCGGGCGGCGGCAGTTATACACGCTCAGCTGGTCAAGATTCCCACAACGAATTCCTCACGCGACGCGGCCACGGCAGTGAAACAACTTCCAGCGGCCCTCGGAGACCACTTCGACAGCTCCGTCGGTCACCTTAATTGCGGTCTGCTCATCAATCGCATAGGCCGGACCCTCGATCCCGGCCGCCCATCGTTCTGCCTCGGCCATGGTGTTCTCCGGAAACGCCGGATGATCCAGGTGCGGGAAGATCGAAAAATCAACCACGCCCAGCGCGCTGTCACCGCCGGCGGCCGACTTCAGGTCCATGAACTTCTCCCCGATGCGGGGAGTCATCACCATGCTCCCGGCGCTGAGTCCCACATAGACCATGTCGGGCAGCGATGGCAGGAGTTCAGCGAGCCCGGACTCCCGCATCCATCGGCACAGATACAGCGCGTCACCGCCATTGGCCAGCAGGACATCGGCCTCCCGGACCCAGGAGATCCAGAGGGCTTCGTCGATGCTGGGCAGCGCCGTGAGCTCCAGCACGCCCACCGACTTCCACCCCAGCTCGGTCATGGGGCTGGGAGATCGCCCGCTGATGAACCGCCACGGCCCGCCCGGATCGGCGCCGAGACCCCCATATCCCGCGGTCGGGATGCACAGGGCGCTGGACTCGGCGATCGGCTTGCCCAGGAGGCTGACCAGCGCATCCTCAATGCTCGCGTTCTTGACACCGGAGTCGGTGAGGAGAAGCTTCATCATGTCCTTCCCGAGGAACGTCGTCGCTGTGTTCAGAAGACGGTAGGTGATCTGACCGAGCCTGGTGTGACCACCCGCCTCACCGGAACTCGTACGCAGGCGATGGCGCCCGACGTGAGCAAGGCCAGCCTCCGGTGCTCCCCGCCGGAGCAGGGATGCAACAACCCCGAATAGGTGACAGAGGTGCCGGGGTCCGGTCTACCACTTTGCTGCTTCTCGCCGCACCGGGCCGTCTGCCGAAGCTGGACGCGGCGATCTTCGCCGACACCGGCTGGGAACCGGCCGCGGTCCACGAACACCTCGACCCGATCGAACGCCAAGTCGCCCGGCCCGCCGGCATTCCCGTCCTGCGGGTGTCCTCCGGGAACATACGAACCGACGCCCTCGACCCGGGCATGCGGTTCGCGTCCATGCCGCCGCACATCCTCAATCCCGACGGCGGCAACGGGATGTCACGACGCCAGTGCACAGTTATCTGCACCAACTCCCCTCGTCGATCGCCGTGATGGTCAGTGCGATTGATGAGGAGGAACACCTTGGAACTGCGACAGGAACTGATCGAGGGGCGGGCCGAGCTGCCCCGGGTTCCGCGGGCTGAAATTCACCCCCGCACGACTTCCGGAGGATCTTCGCCACCGAACTCGTCAACAGCGGCCCGCCCATCACATCGGCGCCGCACTGCTCGGGCACCTCAACATCCAGACAACCCGCGGCCACGTCGCCGTCTTCGACGAGGACGTCGTCCGGCACCACCAAGCACATCTGCACCAACGCCGACAGTCCCGGCCGGAGGGCGAATACCGCGAGGCAACCGTGCAGGAGTGGAGCGAATTCGAGGACCACGTCGACCGCCGCAAGGTCCAACCCGGCTCCTGCGGTCGGCGAGACCGAAAGCATCGATCTGGCCCTGACCTTCCTCCGCGCCAAACGGGACGAGACCCAACGGCGAACTCAGGGCCGCCCAGTCGACCTCGGCCTGCCAGAACCACGACGTGGGCCCGCTGTATGAGCGGTATCACCGTGCCGCTTGCCCGCCGGTGGCCGGTGGAGCGTCAACACTTTCGTTGGTCTCCTCCTCCACTCGGCGAACGCGCTGGGCAGGAGCACGGAGAGTACGGACCTGCGGGGCGAGCAGCGCAGCCAGGGTTGCCGCTGCAATCAGTGAACCGCAGACGAAGAGCATCCGATCGGCGCCCCACGCTTGTGCTGCCGGGCCGGCGGCCAGCAAGCCGAGCGGAGCAAAAGCCAGCGACCCGAACCAGTCATACGAGCTGACCCGGGACAGGGCCTCCTCGGGAACCTCCCGCTGGATCGTGGTCGACCACAGCACCGCGAAGACATCCGAGGACATCCCCGAAAGGAACATCGCTACTGCGATCCCCCAGACGGGCGCGCCAGTACCCAGCATGACGATCGGCACGGCCGACGGCAGCGTCGCCAAGACCGCCACCAGGATCGGCCGGTCGACCCGGACCTTGGCCGCCAGCCCGGCGCCGGCCACCGCCCCGAGAGCCTGCGCCGCCACGATCACCGACCAAGCGCGGGCACCGCCCAAGTGATCCTCCGCAGCCAGTGGACCGAGCACACCGGCGTTCGCGTTCAGCGCGGCAACCACGACCATGTACTGGCAGACCACGACCCACAGCCACTGCCGGGACGAGAACTCCCGCCATCCCTCGCGCAGCTCCGTCCAGCCCGAGGACTTCGCGCGGCGAGGTTCCCCCAGGCCCAAAAAGGACGTCAGCACAGCGCTGACTACGAAGGAGGCACTGTTCAACGCCAGGGCCCAGCCCGCGCCGAGCCAGCTCACCGCCACCCCGGACAGGGCCAATCCCATCAGCAAGGAGACATTCGTTCCCACCCGGAGTATCCCGTTGGCCTGCTGCAACTGGTCAGCCGGCACAACCAGCGGCACGACACCGTCCATCGCCGGGGAAAACAGCGCAGTGGCCAAGCCGGCAGTCACCGCCAGCACGCACATCAGCACCAGCGGCGCCCGTCCCGACACCACGAGAGCGGCCAGTCCCGCATAGGCAACGACGCCGACCACGTCCGCGGTCGCCATCAACCGCGAGCGCGACATCCGGTCTGCGATCACGCCCCCTACCAGGATGAACACCAGTTGCGGGACCGCCTGGCAGGCCAGCACCAGCGAGAGCCGTCCCGGGCTGGCACCCGGCAGCGTAAGTACGGCGAAAGCCAGAGCCACCCGCGCGAAGCCGTTCCCCAGAACGGAGATGACCCGCGCGGAGGCAAGAAAGCAAAAGCGCCGGTTGTGCCACAACGGCAACCGATCCACGGCGACGGACATGAACCCAGACCCTACGGCCCGAACCGCTCCGCCACCTGCATCCAGCCAGCCCGGCAACACCGTCGACCCGCACAGGAAGCGTCCACAGCCCCCACCTGCCGGCCAGCAGTCACGTCCAGCGCTGACCGGAAGGAGCCCCCCAAGGCGCAGAACCAGGAGGGCAAGGATCACCAGCCTCAGCTCCCTCACCTGTGAGAGTGACGTGCAGAGAAGCACCGGTCAGTACAAGATCTGGCCGATAAAAATCCAGGTCCGCGAGCTTCTCGGTCACCCCTACCCCCAGCGGATCCCCAAGGGCGTGTTCGTCGAGCAGTGGATCGGCATCTCTACCGACGAGTTCCACCGGGCCAAGGACGCCGACGTGGCGTACATGCGCAACCGGTTCCCGCTGATGGACCTCGGCTTGTCCCGGGCCGACGGCCAACGCCTGCTGCGCGAGCGGGGCTTGGGGTCGACGCCCAAGTCGGCGTGCTTGGGGTGCCCGTACCACGGCAACGCCCAGTGGCGAGCGCTGCGCGACGGCAGCCCGGAGGAGTGGGCGGACGTGGTCGCGTTCGACGAGGCGATCCGTGCGGGCAATGCGCGGGCGAACGCGGACGGCAAGCCGCTGCTGGGCACCGCGTTCCTCCACCGCAGCCGGGTGCCGCTGGACCAGGCGCCGATCGACCATGCCACCCCGAGCAAACGGGTCCAGCTCCAAGGCGACCTCTTCCAGGACGTGGCCGACGCCGAGCTGGAGCTGGGTGAGCGCCGCCATGGGCATCCTCGTGGTCTTTTCTGATCACCGAACGCTTCACCGCCCACCCCCTGACCCGTCCGTTCCTCGGCACCGGCGTCCTGGGCGGCTACACCACCTTCTCCACCTCAACCATCGACACCCAACGTCTCCTCGACCACGGCCGCCCGCGCACCGGACTGCTGTACGCAGCGGCCACCCTGCTGGCCGCCTTCGCGGCGATATGGGCCACCGCGACCCTGACCCGCCTCGCCGTCCTCCCACGCGCCCGCGCCGAGCGGGAGCAGCCGTGAACTGGCTCATGGTCATCACCGGGGCGACCATCGGCGCCCCACTGCGCTACCTCACCGACCGCGCCGTCCAGGCCCGCCACGACACCGTCTTCCCCTGGGGCACCTTCAGCGTCAACATCGCCGCCTGCGCCGGACTCGGCTTCCTCACCGCCGCCGCGACCGCCACCACCGTCCCCACCCAGGTGCAGCACCTCATCGGCCCCGGCCTGTGCGCCACCCTCAGCACCTACTCCACCTTCTCTTTCGAGAACCTGCGCCTGACCGAGACCGGCGCGAAATACTTCGCCGCCACCAACGCTCTCGTCAGCGTCGCAGCCGGCCTCGGCACCGCCTACCTCACCGGCGCCTTCGCCCGCGCGCTCTTGAGCTGACCACCGACGGCCGATCCCGAGCCGTCTGTCGGCAAACGAAGGCGCGTGCCTTCAGCAGTCGCTCCAATGGCGGGCCAGAGCGGCATCTGCGCGCAGAATTGCGGGTATGCCCGCGTCCACTTCGTCCTGACCGTGTTGCTCGCCGCAGGGGCAGATGCTCCAGCCGTCATTTTCGACGCGCAGGGCTACGGCCTCGGTGGCGTCGGCGAGTTCGGTCAGTGCACCGACCGGCAGGTCGGCCTCGTCACCGACGCCCTCGGTGGTCAGCGCCGCGCCGATCTCGGTCGCCAGGTCCAGCGCGTGCGAGGCGGTGCGGCCGTCGCCGTTCAGCGTCGCGTACTTCCCGGCCTGCGCGGCGGCCATCACCAGGCGGCCCAGCGTCCGTACCGGCACCGCAACGGTGCTGGCATCGACCCGTACCGGCCGCACCGCATATATGTGCTCCGCGCCTTCCCGGCCGGGGTCCGCAGCGGCGGTGATCGCCTCGGCGACCGCCTCCGGCCGCACCAGGTGGAGAGCCTCCTCCGCGTCCATGTTCATGCGCTCGGCGACCGAGCGGACCATCAGCGCCACGACATCGCGTACCGCCACCGGCTCGACCTCGACTCCGCGGGTCAGCAGCACCGCGCTCGTCTGGGCGACGATCGCCTTGAAGTCCACGCTCTGCTGGATGTCCGGCACTCATCAGCGTACGGGCTGCCTGTTGTCGGGATGCGACAAGTCGGCGGAGACAAGGCACCGCTCCGCACGAGAGCCGTCCACGCTCCGGGCGCCGCCCGACGACCGGTCGAGAGCGTCCGGGGCCGTCGCCGGACCACTGCGCCGGCAGCCCCAGGCCGAGCCTTCTGCGGCGCGCACCGCCGCGCTCCCCGGGAGCAGCCCGATGTCCTTCGCCTGTCCGAATGCGCTCCCCTCGCGCTCCCCTTGGCCTCTGCGCGCGTCACTTGCCGCGCGGGAGAACCGGCCAGGCGCGGGGGAAAAGCAAAACCCCAGGTCAGCGGGTGTCTGACCTGGGGTTTCGTGGAGCCGCCTTCGGGATTCGAACCCGAGACCTACGCATTACGAGGGCCGGTGGAGGCTTGCCGGTTGGTGGTAGCGGGTTGCGGGCCGTCCGAAACCCCCAGGCCAGCGGGTTCGCGGTTGCCGCGCCGTCCGGCGAGGAATGCCGGATGCTGCCCCGTCCGCTCACGCATCGCTCACGCATCCGGGAGGCTCTGTGGCCGCTTTCACCTGTACATTAGAGCACGTGCCTGACCCGCAGCAGCCGTGAGAGGGTACCCGCCACGAGGAGATCCGCAGACGACAAGGTGGCGGCACGAGGCCTCCTCGCAACGCTTCAGGTCGAGGACGTTTGCAGCGGGAGATGGCGTCCCTCTCGACGGTCTTCGGCGTGCTTGGCCTTCCACTGGTCTCAGCAGGTACGCACAACACGCTGACGCCAGAGCCCATCGCGGTCCACGCTGCCCAGGAAGCGGGTGTGCCCAGCATCAGGGTGGCGACAGTGCCCACACCGTCGTCCAGAGGGCCGGTCGGCTGACTGGTGAGCCACCAGGTGATCGCCGTGGTGTAACTGGACACATCAGAAGAGTGCGGCGCGAAGCCGAGCCCAGCAAACAACCTCTCGCTCGTGAAGTTCCCGCAGCACCACACATAGGCCGGACCCTGCGGCCAGGCCGCGGCCGTCTCGCGCACGACGACGCGCATCAGGCCGGGGTTGGTGACCTGCAACAATTCTCGCCTCCGAAGCACGCGGAGGACGAACCGTCGTGGCGCCCGGTCGGCGTGCCGAACCGGGCGTCACGTTGGAAACCTACTGACCCTCAAAGGGTGGTGCCGTCATGGTGGTGCGAGCGCGAGTCCGGTGCCGGTGAGACAGCCCTCAAGGACGTCGAGGCGGTATTGGAGTCGGTGTATGCGGCGGTTCCCGCTCAAAACGGGGTACAGGTGGCGCCACGTCGTCTACGGCAACTACTTCGCTCTGACCGTCAGTGTCCTGAGTCGTTAGTTCTCTTGCGGTTGTAGGCGGGCCGGTGCCTGGTCCGAAGCCGTTTGCCGTTGGAGTTGTCCGATCGCGCAGGCCGGGTGTTGCGGGGCTGGTTGCGCAAGCAGACCGCTTCCCACGCGCTGGTTTTGGGATCGAGGATCGTGCTGGCGTGTGCGGAGGGCCTGTCGAACGCGCAGGTCGCGGATGGCCTGGGTATCTCTCGGGAGACAGTGCGCAAGTGGCGGGCCCGGTTCGTCGCGGACCGGCTGGAGGGACCTGGTGGACCGGCCGCGTGCGGGGGCGCCGCGGAAGATCACGGACGAGCAGGTCGAGGCCCTGGTCGCCAGGACGCTCGGCCAGTCGCCGCCGACGGGTGATTCGCACTGGTCGACACGGTCGATGGCCGAGGCGGGCCGGCATGTCGCAGTCGGCTGTCTCGCGGATCTGGCGGGCGTTCGGTCTCAAGCCGCACATCGTGGAGACGTGGAAGCTGTCGACTGACCCGCAGTTCGTGGGCAAAGTCCGCGATGTGGTGGGCATTTACATGTCCCCGCCGGAGAACGCCCTGGTCCTGGCGGTGGACGAGAAGTCGCAGATACAGGCCCTGGACCGGACCCAGCCGGTGCTGCCGATGGCGCCGGCCACGCCGGCGAAGATGACGCACGACTACGTCCGGCACGGCACGACCAGCCTGTTCGCAGCCCTGGACATCGCCTCCGGCTCGGTCATCGCCCAGCACTACCGCCGCCACCGCCACCAGGAGTTCCTCCGCTTCCTGAAGGTCATCGACGCAGCCGTCCCCAAGGACCTCGAACTCCACCTGATCCTGGACAACTACGCCACCCACAAGACCGAGCCGGTCAAGAAGTGGCTGCTGCGACACCCCCGCTTCCACCTGCACTTCACTCCCACCTCGGCGTCCTGGCTCAACCTCGTCGAGCGCTGGTTCGCCGAGCTGACCTGCCGCAAACTCCGCCGCTCAGCCCACCGAAGCGTCGTCGAACTCGAACGGGACCTCCGCGGCTGGATCAACGAGTGGAACAAGGGCCCCAAGCCGTTCGGCTGGACGAAGACCGCCGACGACATCCTCGAAACCCTCGCCGCATACTGCACACGAATTAACGACTCAGGACACTAGCAAGTGGCAGACATGGCCTCGACGGCAGTGGAGTCGGGCAGGAAATTAGTTCCACTGGGTGGGAACTTTCTCCAGAAGGCTTCGGCCTCACTGTCGCCGACCATGAGCCCGAGGACCTCGCCTCCGCCATCCTCGATCACTCGGGAGACATAAGCGCCTCGATCCGCTCCACGAGTTGCCGAACTTCTCTGCGGTACGGGCTGCCCTTCTCGAGCCACCGCGCCGTGTATGAGATCAGCTGAGGCAAGGGAACGCCGACAGACTCACTAACGATCTTGGGTTGGTCATGAGGGTCGCTCGCCTCGGTATCGGCGACTGCCTGGTCTAGTTCCTCCCAGGCGATATCGAGGCCCCTTGCTGCTTTCTTTAAATCAGCAGTAATAGCCTCCATGACTACAGCCTCGGGATCACCGTCGCCGGGCAGGTATGCGAGCCACGGCCCCTGGTATTTGGGATCCGTTCGAATGTCACCATCCAATACCCCGAGGAAATGCATGCCCGGATGTGTTGGCCCAAGGGCACCGGCGACCGCCGTGACTTGGTCAGCGCCTCGCACGTCCTGGACTAGAACGTGATGGCGCAGATTCGGTGCGCACCGGGCAAGGACGGCCTCTAGTAGCGCCTTGGCGAAGCCATCTTCTACCAGCAGCACTGCTTCGGGGCGCGGTTTCAGCCCCAGAACCCTGTTAACTTGCGCCGGAATGCCTCCAGCGGAGATCACCACTCCCTGATCCCCAGGACCTCGCTGGATCGTTCGCAGCGATGCGGGTGGCAGTATCTGCGCGATCTCCGGCGAGTGAGAGGCGACGACGACGGAAATTTGCTGTTTGAGCGACCACCCGATGATCTCGTGCAGTAGGCGCTGCCGGGACTTGGGGGACAGAAAGTTCTCCGGCTCGTCGAGCAGCACGATGCTTCCCCTGGGAGCCCTGCGCAGCGCCTGGAGCATGACGCAGGCAGCCAGCTCTCCCAAGCTCATCTTGTCAGGGCCGTATGCCGTCCTCGCGTAGGTCAGCTCGTGGTAGAACCAGGTGCGCGGCTCGCCACTCTCGGGGTTCTGCCGGTCCAACTCCTGATAGGAGATGTCCTCGTATTCCCGGCCAAGGATGTAGCGCAGTGCCGCGTCCGCCCAGCGGTGGGGCGGGGACTTGGCCGCCGAAGCACGAAGGGCTTCCAACTCGTCGTCCGAGGTACGTCGCACCTGGGTCAACACGTCGAAGCACTCGCGCGCGGTGTCGATGTACAAGCATGGCGTGTTGGCTACGGCAAGATTCGTGTCGTCCAGTGGCGGCGGAGCGCCCTTCTTCGCCGACGGGCCGTGCAGTACACGGCCAGTGATCCGTACTGAGGGCACTTGTCCGTCATAGGCCACCGAGAATGTGCCAAGCTCGTGCGCCATCGTCCGCAGGAACTGGGTCTTCCCCACACCGCTTACACCACACAGCAGCGTGACACCTGGCGCCATCTCAGCCAGCACCGTACCCAGATGGGCATGCCCGTCGATGTAAACCTCACGCAGGGGCGACTGCGCCTTACCTTCAGCGAGTTGACGGTACCCCTCTCGGACCTCGGCCTCTCTCAACGCCATTCCCCCCAGGAACCGAGGCTGCCGTGGGCCCAGAGCAGCTCATCCAGGTCTTCGTCCTCGAGCGCGGCGGCGTCCGGTCGCGTAAGCGTTTCAAACATCCGCATAACAGCCGGCACCGGTTCCGTACGACGCGACGGGGCGCCGCCCGTCGCAACCAGAAACAGCCAGAGGATCGCGTCACGCAAAATGGTCGCGTCGGGGCCGTGGGCTGCCACGGCAGACGATTCGTTGAATCTGGCGAGGAGAGCTTCGTAGGGAAGGCCCTTCATCCCGGAACGCAACGGTGGTCGCATGTCGAGACTAAGGCGGGCGGCCAGCCTGAGGCGTTGCGGTTCAAACCATTCCAGGAGATGCCCGAGATGGTGCTCGGAGCCCGGTCCGAGGCACCTTCGGGCGTGAATCATGACAAGCAGCCAGCTCAATAGTGTGGGCTTGACAAAGCGGACGGCGGGAAGGTCGAGCGCGGGTAGAGAGAGCAATTCCTTTAGCGCTTCGGACACCTCATTCAGTGTCTCAGGGGAGACAGGGTGCCCGGACTGCAACCGATCAGCGAGCTCCTTGCTATCCGCGGCGGCGGTGCGGACGCTTCCCTCCTCCACGGCGACGAGCGCCCTGCTAATCAGGTCGTCGTATGCCAGACCGACGTTGCCGAAGCTGACCCGTTCTTCAGTCAGTCCCCAGTCAACGGCATTCAGGACCAAGTCGCGCACTTGTGCTCCGAAGGAGCCCGATTCCACCAGCTTGCGCCCTGTCTCGGAAAGACCTGTGCCGTCGTTCAAGCGCAGGAGAGCCGAGCGCAGATCGGCGGCGGGCATCCCCTCGATTTCGAGCACAACCAAGGGGTAGTCGTCGATCGCCGCGCGAAGGCCAGACGGCAGATTCGGGTATAGCCTCCCGTCAGACTCACGAAGCACCGGGTCGTGGGGAGTGATCCGACCATCCAGGTCGAGGCGGCCATCGACGAACTCATACAACGTTGCCAGCCGACGCTGGCCGTCCATGACAGTGCGTACATCGTCCGGTCCCTGCACCACGTGTAGGGACCCAATGGGCCAGCCACGGAGGACGGAGTCCAGCAACAGGTGCTTACGTCGCTTGGGCCACTCACCTGTACCGCCAGGATCGGCCGCCAAGCGCAGTCGTCCGCCACGCAACTCGGTGACCGCCTCCCGCACGGTCATGACCGTGGGCCGCGCGGCGGAGCGAAGTACCCGCGGTGAAGCCAAGGCGATCGCCTCCTCTCTGCGATTGCGCAGGTCAGAACGGTATGGAGCGTACTGGACGGCACTGACATTCCAGAGTCCGGCAGTTCGTTTCAGTAGTACTGGCGGATGTAGTCGTACGCCTTCTGGAAGAGTTCCTCGTCCTTCTGCAGCTGATAGCGCATCAGCGTGCGCCTAAGCGCCCTTTTCACTTCGCGCTCACCGCTGACGGTCCGTTGCCACCCAGGGAACCTCACATTCCGGACGATGTCATCGATCTCCTCGACTAGCTTGGCAACTGCCACGGGGGTTTCCGCAGTACGGGAGGTCTCGAACAACGTCGTCAGGGCGGTGCGTCCTTCCTCCTCCGGGCTCTGTGTCTTCCGGTCCTGCTCTGCGTCCCGCTCGGCAGCAGCGACATCGCGAGCGAGGACCAGCAGCGCCTTGAGGTACTTGACGCTGTCGAGCTGATCTTGTTCGTACTGCAAGCGCAACCGCTCCAGCCGCTCTGACAAAGAGTCGAACGATGCCTTCCCTCTGTGCCGGGAGATCCTCTGAGCCAGATTCGGTTGGAGCCTGCGTACCCCCTGGTCTGCCGGCTGCCTCTCAAGGTATTCCGCAAGCTCGGCGTCGATCACGAGCGTTTCCAGGTGTCCCGGCGGAGCATCGGCGTGGATGTTCCGGTTGATCAGTTCCCGGGTCTTAGGTCCGAGTGAGCGCCACAAGAGCGGCGTCGTCGCGGTAGACGGGCGGACTGAGTGGTGGATCTGCGCAAGCCACCGATAGTCGGCGAGGTGGTCGTTCAGCCTAGGATCGGGAGACAGCGCCTCCCACAGACGCGACAGCGTTGCGAACGCGATAGCGAACTGCTCCCGGGTGTCCTCGTCGGGCAGCTTCTGCTGGGCCGCGAAGAGCCCTTTGTAGCCGTCCTCCGTCCGATCCACCCCTTGGAAGAACTCAAGACAGTCCTCCAATGCCTGGGGCAACTTGTCCCACAGCTTCTGGATGTCCTGGACTGTCTGCTCCATTGACTGCTCATCAAACCGCAGCGCCTTACTCAAGGGACCGAAGACACCGAGATAGTCCACGATTAGCCCGTGAGTCTTTTCCTGGTCGCTGCCAGGTGCACGGTACGGACGGTTAACGCGGCACACGGCCTGGAGCAGCGTGTGATCCCTCAACGCCCTGTCCAGGTACATGGTCTGCACGATCGGAGCGTCGAAGCCAGTGAGAAGTTTCGCGGTGACGATGAGGATCTTCAGTGGGTCGTCTGGGTCACCGAACCGCTCCAACAGAGCGGCTTCCTCGACCTTGGTACGGCTGTAGCGATCTTTAAGTGGCTTAGGCAATCCCGAAGCGGAGACAACAACTTCGGATGCTTGGGGGCCGAGCCGCTTGTCCAGCTCTTGCTTGTAGAGGTGACATGCCTCTTGGTCGAAGACCACCACCTGCGCTTTGAAGCCCTCTGGCTCGACCTTGGCAGAGAAGTGCTCGGCGATGTCGTCGCACACGCGACGGATCCGGTCGGGCGCCTTGATCAGGGCACCCATACGAGCCGCACGCCGCTGCATAGCGGCCTTCTCCGCCGCGCCCAGCCCCTCGGTAAGCTGGTCGAACTCGGCGTCCAGTACCGACCGGTCGATCTGGAACCGCGAATCCCTCGGCTCGAAGTGCAGTGGCAAGGTGGCCCTGTCGCGGATGGACTGAGCCTGGGAGTACTTGGACAGGTAGCGACCCTTGTCCGTCTCGGCACCGAAGGTGTTGAAGGTGTTGACGTCACTGCGGTTGATCGGTGTACCGGTGAGACCGAAGAAGACGGCGTTGGGCAGGACGTGGCGCATGCGCAGGCCGAAGTCGCCGTCCTGCGTCCGGTGGGCCTCGTCCACCAGGCACACAATGTCACCGCGCGTGGATATCACATCACTGAGCTCTTCTCTCCGGAATTTGTGGACCAGAGTAACGATGATCTTCCGCTGGCCACTGGCCAACATCTCGCGTAGTTCCGAAGCACCATTGGCAGAGACGACGTTGGGCACATCGGCTTCGTTAAAGATCGTCGTGATTTGCGTATCGAGGTCCTGGCGGTCCACGACGATGAGCACAGTAGGAGCCGGCAACCGAGGATGTGCCCTCAGCGCCTGAGCAGTGAACACCATCAGCAGGGACTTGCCGGAACCCTGGAAGTGCCAGATCAAACCCTTTCGGGGGGCATCTGGATCAGCCACCCGGTCCACCATGCGGCGGCCGGCCTCGTACTGCTGATAGCGGCAGACTGTTTTAGTCTTGCGGTGGTTCTTGTCGGTGCCAAAAACGGTGAAGCTGCGCAGGATGTCGAGCACGGTGTCCGGGGCGAGGAGCCCCTCCACGGCACGGCGGAGTGCTGAAGGGCCGGTGCCCGACGAACGGTGCTCGTTCGAGAGGGATTCCGTGTCACTGGCGGAGATGAGTGACGGAACGTCCTCAGATTCGTCGAGGAAACCGGATCCCTCATCGACATGATCGGCATTAGACTGCCGCGTTCTGGGCTCGCCTACGTCCCAACCAACGCGCCAAGGCCCCCACTTCTGGAGTGGCGTCCGTACAGCTCCATAGCGGAGATCCCTACCATCCGTAGCGAAACAGAAGGCGTTGGGGACGAAAAACTCGGGTACATCCTGCTGGTACACGTCTATCTGAAGTGCGCCGTCAGCCCAGGTGACACCCCGTCGGGTAGCCGACTTTGCTTCGCCAACCACCAAAGGTAGTCCGTTAACCCACAACACATGATCGAATCTGACCTCTACGCCGCCACGGCGGAAGGTCACCTCCGTGGCAACTCTGTAGGTGTTGCGCGTCAGATCATTGAAGTCGACCAGCTGCACTGTGACGTGCTCGTGATCCGTCCCGAATGGCATGGACCGCTCACCGAGTAGCCATGAGCGGAAATCCGCATTGGCCTTCACAACCCCTGTGCTGCGGGCAGAGAGGACGAGTCCGGTGAGTCGGTAGATCACCTCGTCGGCATGATCGGAATCGGCAGCAATCTCCGGGTTGAGCCGGATCAGGGCGTCGCGAACCTCAGACTCGACCAGGACGTCCGTCTCAACCCTGTCCAGCGCAGATCCGGCGACGTGGGCCCAGGCAAGTTGACCTGGGAAGGTATCAGACAATTCAGACAGAACATCGGTCACGAAAGCCTGAACTGTGGTCCGTTCGTCGAACATCCGCTGCTCCCGTCTCCTGTTCCTCAGCCGTTCAGCACCGCGTTCAGTGTCCGTGACATGAGGGTACGGGTTTCCTCCAAGCCCTGCTCCAAGGTTTGCCGCAGCTCACGGGCGGCGGCGAGGCGATCCACCACGCGCTGCTGGTCCGCTTTGGGCGGGACAGGGATGGGCTGGGACGAGAGCAAGCCGGCTGAGAGATGGGCTAGCGACGTGGTTCGCTTCGCAACTCGCGCGAACTGTCCCATGTGCAGGCACCGGCGGAACCATCCATGGGCGAACTCGGGCAGGATGTCGCCGCTACTTCGGAACCGAAGCAAAGAATTCTGGAAACAGCAATCGCTAAGTTCGCTACGATAGATAGCGGAGCGTCCCACGTATTCTAGGCTCTGCCCTTCATTGAGTAGAACGTCCCCGTCGCGGAGCTGATACTTGGTAAAGCCAGTCTCATCAAAAGTCATCGCCCGCACATCATCGAGGAACAGTTCATCGTCCCCCACATTGGCTACCCGAAGATAGGGGCGACTTCTTCCACCAGAACGCGTTTGGGAAGAGAGCCCTTGCCCAAGTTGAACATCTCCAGCCTCATCCACGCGCCGAACCGGCCATGCCGGCTCGTCATACAACTCAACCAGCGCAGAAACCTCTGCTTTCTGAGCAGCCTCCAGCGCCGACCTCTTAGCCAGCACCGTCTCCTCGAATGCCCACATCAGGCCAGCGATTCGCTGCTGTTCACTCAACTGAGGTAGCCGGAATTCATACTTCGCAACATCGGACCAGTTCACGTAGGGGTTGATCGAACCCCTAGACCAGGTGATCGAGTGGGCATGAAATGTTTCGGCCATCATGGCCAAAGGCAGGAACTCGGGCAGTAGTTCCTGCGGGTTTGCACTCTCCACGACGAAAGTTTTATCGGCACAAACGCCCGCAAAATCTGCGCGTGCTACCTTACGCAGGTAGGGTCGCCGCGAGCCGTAGAGGACATGCCCCGGCCGGAATCTGCGGTAGAACGCGGGGCCCAGATCGGTATCCTTGACCAGCCCCCACTTCCTTATGGTGAGTTGGCCCGACTCCATGTGTTCGCCTGCTACGAAACGCTCCACGTCATCCGCAACTGGGTCCACTACATCTCTGATCTGCCGGACTACCGAGCCGAAGGTGACCACAGACCAAACGTCACGGTTCGCAGTCATTCCTCGTCTCCCCGAATTCTAGCGATGGCCCGTTTCGCGGCCTGCATATTGTCACGCATTGAACCATCCCACTGTGACACGGCCTCCGGCAGCGGGATGCTATCGCCGACCATTTCCCCAGTGGGGATCTTTTCGACATGCCGACTGATTGCGAGGTCAGCCTTTGCTGCGATAAGAGATTCCAAGCTCACTACTGCTGACAAGCCCTGAATATCAGCAAAGCCCTCGTACGCCACGAGGATCTCCGCGATGTGCTCTTCGCTCAGGAAGGACTGCCCTTGAGTGCGCTCGATCAGGTGCATCGCATCAATGAATAGGACTTTTTTTCGACGTTTCGCCGGCTTCCGCGTGCGACAGATGACGACGCACGCCTCCATTGGAGAGTTGTAAAATAGGCCCGGCCCAAGGCCCAGAACGCACTCAAGCAGATCGGACTCGATGAGTTTCTGTCGCATTTTGCGCTCGTCCGCGCGGAAGAGCACGCCGTGCGGGAGGAGGATCGCACATCGTCCTGTGTCCGGGTTAAGAGAAGTTGCAATGTGCTGCAAGAAGGCGTAGTCCGCTCGTCCCTGTGGCGGGACGCCCCAGATGTTGCGCTTGTACGGGTCCTCGGTGAAAAGGTCCCGGTTCCATTGCTTGATGGAGTAGGGAGGATTAGCCAGGATGACGTCGAAACGGCGCAGCCTATCCCCTTCGAAGAACAATGGATCGGCGAGCGTATCGCCGCGCTCGATCCTGAACTCTTCGATTCCGTGGAGGTACAGGTTCATGCGGGCAATCGACGAGGTCATGACGTTGAGTTCCTGGCCAAAGAGCCCCAGCCGTCGGTGATCCTCACCTTGGTCCTTGACTTCCGCTGCCGCGGTAACCAACATGCCGCCCGTGCCGCAGGTCGGGTCGTACACGCTTTCGCCTGGCTGTGGCCGCAACATACGCGCCATCAACCGGACGAGCGTCCGGTTGGTATAGAACTCCTGGGCCGTGTGCCCGGAGTCGTCGGCGAATTTCTTGACCAGAAACTCGTAGGCCCGGCCTAGTTCGTCCTCCGGTACCCGGGACAGCGACAACACTTGCGTCGAGAAGTGTTCCAGCAGGTTCCGCAGAGTCTCGTCAGAAAGACGCTCCTTGTTGGTCCACTGCGCGTCGCCGAAGACACCAGTCAGCTGGTCTGGATTGGCAGACTCGATCTGCTGCATGGCTTGCTTGAGGGCCTTGCCGAGGTCTGCACTCGCTGATCGTACGTCTTCCCAGTGCGCTCCATCCGGAATCTGGAAACGGTAGTTCTCTCTCTTGGCTACGGTCTCCAGATCGTGATCACCATAGGCGGCAATCGCCTCTTCCCGCTCCTCGTCGTACACATCACTGATGCGCTTGAAGAATAGCAACGGGAAGATGAACTGCTTGTAGTCACCGGCATCAATCAGCCCACGCAGCAGGGTCGCGGCTCCCCAGAGATAGCTTTCCAGTTCACGCTGTTCGAGGTGCTGCGGTTCCCGCAGTTCGAGCCCCGGCAGGACATCGATACCAGCCTGCTTTGCCCCGCTCTTGTGATTCGCCTGGTCTGACTGGCTCTGGCGAGGAACGACGATGGTCTCCTGGTGATTCATCCGAGCAGTTCCCATTCTTTGAGCTGCCTACGTAGAGCGTCCTCGGTCATGGCTACGTCGGCCAATGCCCCCTCCAACGAGGCGACTGCCTCAACGAGGGGCGCGAAGTTTGCGCGGGTGTCCTCGGCTACATACAACGGAATATTGAGACTTCCGCCGTTATCGTGAATCTCTGCCAGGTCAACGAGGCGACTGCGACCAGCAATATTGGCGAAGGCTCGGTACCAACCGTGGATGCGGGACACATGCTGGTCTTCCAAGGTGTTCTGGTTGCGCCCCTTACGAAACTGGTCCGCTGCATTTACGAAGAGAACTTGGCGCTTTCGACCGGCAGGCTTGTCGTGCCGAAGCACCAAGATGCACGCGGCGAGGCTAGTGCCATAAAAAAGGTTGGTACCCAGGCCGATGACCGCTTCGATGACGTCGGACTCCACGATCTTGTCGCGAATCTTTCCTTCAGCCCCGCCGCGGAACAACGCCCCCTGCGGGAGTACTACTGCCGCCCTGCCCTCGTCCCGGGACATCGAGGCAATCATGTGCTGAACCCAGGCGAAGTCGGCCGAGCGCCGTGGGGGAACGCCTGTAAGGCCCCGCTGGAATAGATCGTTGCCCCAATCCTCCTCCCCCCAGGCTTGTAGAGAGAAAGGAGGATTGGCGATTACGCAGTTGAACTGGCGCAGGGCGTCCTGGTCGAGGAACTTCGGGTCGCGCAGAGTGTCTCCGCGTTCGATATAGAAATCCTCAACACCGTGCAAGAAGAGATTCATCCTCGCGATACCGGAGGTGGTCAGGTTCTTCTCCTGACCAAACATCTTCGCCCTCAAGTATTTTGGATCATCCTTACGGCGAACGAAGTGATGAACGACCTCGATCAGCATCCCGCCCGTCCCGCAGGTCGGGTCGTAGACAGTCTCGCCTTTCTGCGGATCAAGGATGTCGACAAGGAGACGCACTACCTCGCGAGGAGTGTAAAATTCCCCTGCCTTCTTGTTCGAGAGGTCGGCGAATTTCTTGATCAGGTACTCGTATGCCTGACCCAGCAGATCGGCTTCGACGACGGAGTTGCCGAGATGGCGCCCTGAGAAATGGTTGAGCAGTTGGCGCAGTACCTTGGCAGGCAGCCGGTCCTTGTTCGTCCAAGGGGTGTCGCCGAAGATCCCGGCGAGGGTGTCTGGATTTGCCTTTTCGATCTCTCGGAGTGCCGTGGCCAGAGCCTGTCCGAGTGCCTCATCTTTTGCTTCCACAACCTTGTGCCACATGTGCTCGTGGGGGATGTCGAAGCGATGTTGGTCGGCATAACTTGCGAACGTAGTATTGCCTCCGGACTCGTCCAGGGCCTCCTGGAACTCCTCCAGATATACGTCACAGATCCGCTTGAAGAAGAGCAGCGGAAAAATATAACTCTTGAAGTCAGCCTGGTCAATCAGCCCTCGAAGAATCTGGGCGGCACCCCACAGATGCGATTCGAGCTCCCCCAGAGTGAGCGGGGCCGGCGTCCTCGGTAGCAGTTCAAGCTGCTCGGCCACGTCCTCGTGGGTCACAGTCGCCGACTCCGATCTCTACTCCAGCTGCTTAGCCGGACAAGCGTACCGTCTGGGCGCTGAGTGACAGCAGCAGTCGTGTAGTCGTTCGCCCCCGCTCTGCACGGGCTGGCATGTCGGCAAACGAACACAGACCAGCCCGCCACCAAAGAGGTCCTGGTGAGGCGGTGGTAAGCAACGTGCCGCGTGCAATGACGCTTGCCTGGAGAAACAGTTCCGTCACATGAGGGTCCCCTGCTCGCACCGGTCGAAGACCGGGCCCGGCTCCCGTACGTCGTCGCCGGGGGTGTCCTTCTAGCAGGCAGCGAAGATCTGCCGAGCCGGTGCCGGTCACCGGCCCCATCGCCGCCCCGGTCTCGGCATGCGTACCGACTTCCGAGAGCGTGGCCAGTCGCACCTGGGGGAACGCCGAGGGATGTGTGCTGCCGCCGGCGTAGCCGAAGGCGTCGGCGTTGGCGGCCGTGTGGGGAGCGTCCTGCTCGAAGCCGTCGACGGCCATCAGCCGCCAGCCGCCCAGGAATGCGCCGGGAGTGAGCAGCTCTGCAACCGGCCGCGCGACGGTGTCGAACAGGTCAGCCAACACCGCATCGCCCAGACGCTGCCGGGCCCGCGCGACCGCGCCGCTGCCGGTGACCTCCCAGCCGGAATCTCAACGGCTCGGCCGGGCCAGACCGTCGGACAACTCCGTGATGATCTCCTTGTAATCCATCTTCACCGCCCCACCGGAACCTTTCAGCAGGTCACCGCACTGACCAAGCCCGGCGAGACCTAATCCCGAGGCTGCAGATCGCCACGCCCAAGCAGGTCGTCACCCTCTAGCCCGCAACCCGCTGACCAACATGAACGCCACCGCCGAGAGAAACACCCACCAGGCGCCACACCCATGTCTGCCCAGGTCAAAGGGCGGACTCGCCCCTCCCGCCCGCCGAATTTCAAATACGAAGGTAGCGTTTTTCGATCTTTTGAGCGCAGCCCCAGGAGAGGGTAACGCCAGCGCCACCGTGGCCGTAGTTGTGCACGACCAGCCGGCCGTCGTGGCGCGGCTCGGCTTCGACGCGGACTGCCGGGCGGGTGGGGCGGGTGCCGATGCGGTGGGCCAGGACGCGGGCTTGTGCGAGGCGAGGCTCGACCGCGGTGCAGCGGTGGAGGATCGCGTCGGCGGCGGCCGGGTCGGGGGCGAGGTCGCCCTGGCCGTCGATGGCGGTGCCGCCGAGGACGACGGTGTTGCCGTGGGGGTAGATGCAGAGCAGGTCGGGGGAGGTGCCGGTGTCTTCGGAGAAGAAGTCGGTGAGGCCGGGGTTGGTGACGACGACATGCTGGCCGCGGATCGGGCGGAGGTCGTGATCGGCGGCGAGGTGGCGGGCGCCGAGGCCGGTGCAGTTGACGACCGTGCGGCCGAGGTCGGGGTCATCCAGGTCGGTGACCGTGCCCTGCTCGATGGTCGCGCCGGCAGCGAGAAGACGGTCCCGCAGGTGGGCGAGGTAGACGGGCATGTCGATCAGGGGGACCTCGAACCGGTAGCCGGCGGTGAAGCCGGGTGGGAGTGCACTCACGGGACAGGGCTGGAAGCCCGGCAGCGTCATGGCCCACTCCGGCGGCGCGTCGGCGTGGCGGGAGGCTTCGATGCCGGAGGCGATGCGTACGCCGGTCGTCGGATCGCCAGCGAGCGAGCGGAAGACCCCCAGCGAGTGCCAGCTCCACTCGTCGACCTTGTCCTTGGGCTCGACCAGGTACGGCCCCCACATGGCCCCCGCGGCCAGCGACGTACGCCCGGGGATGTCCTCGGCGATCACCCGCACCCGCAGTCCGGCCTCAGCGAGGACGACGGCAGTGGTGAGGCCGGAGACGCCGGCCCCGATCACGGTCACCTGCTCGGTTGCAGCCACGGGAGCGACCCTAGCGTCCGGCGATCGCACCTGCCGGGTGCTCAGCGAGGCGGTTTTCGAGTTCGGGGAGGAAGCCGCGGACGTGCGGGTTGCGCTGCCGACGCCGCAGATCCCCGGCGAGTTGCTGGAGGACCGCGGTGCTGCGCGGTGAGCGGACGGTGGCCAGCCGCTGTGTGGCCGTTGCTGCGATCTGGCACGCCAGCTCGGTCTCGCCGGAGCTGGTGTAGCCGAGGGCGAGCCATGCTCCTTCGAACAGGGCCCGCCGCTGGCTCGGGTCGTCGAGGGGTACTTCGTGTGCGCCGGTGGCCAGCAGCGCCGTTCCGCGGGTGACGAATCGGCGGCCCTGTGCGGTGGCGCCTTCGCCGCGTCGCACGCGACCGAGATGGATGAGGGCGTAACCGGCTTGGCAGTCCAGGTGGTTGCCGGTCAGGTAGTACATCCAGTGGGGTTCGGAGCCGTCCGGGGCGGAGGATTCGACCAGTTCGCGGGCGGTCTCCCGCGTGCGGTCGAAGTCCGTTGTGCGGCCGGCGGTGGCATAGGCATAGGCGAGCCGGGACAGGACCGATGCACGCACGCCGTTCGGCGCGCCTTCGCTCGTCCGCACAGCAGCCTCGCCCAAAACGACGGCATCGGCCGGGTGTTCGCGGCCGGCAGCCTGGAAGGCGAGGTCGGCGAGGATGTGCGCGGCCAGCGGGCGGTCGTTGACCTGATGCGCGGCGCGCAGAGCGGTGACGAGGTAGCGCTGGGCCAAGCCGTGGTCTCCGGCGTCGAAGGCCATCCACCCGGCCAACTGCCCTACCTCGCCCAGCGCGTGGAAGAGCCTGGTGGTGGCGTACGCCGAGTGTCCGCCTTCGTGCAGCAGAAGCGCTACGGCGCGGAACTGCGCGCCCACGTAGGCCAGATGCCGTGCGCCGCCGTGCTCGTCGTCGAGGAGTTGCAGCAGGGGAAGGTTCTGCTCGACCTGGTCGATCAGCGGGTCCGAGCCGGTGGGCTGCGAGACACGACCGGTGAGCCCGCCGCGGCCGGCCGAACCGTCCACGTATTGCGAAACGAGCGCGAGGAGCGCGGAACCGGAAGCGGCGAGGAAGCGGCGGCGGTCACGTAACCCGCTGGCCACCCAGTCCTCCACGATGCCTCCCAGCTCACGTGCGGTCCATGGCCGCGCCAACTCGCTGTCGGCCGGCACGAGGACCGGCGACGGCGTCGACCGCGCCTGCCACAGCCACTCGACGGTCACGGTCCGGCCCAGCTCCTGTGACAGCACGTGCGCCACGGCGGTCGGCAGCGGAGACCGGGGAAGTGCGCCCTGGTCACGCCAATGGTAGGGCGCGCTCTCGGAGACGGTGCCGTCGCCGAACGTCCGGTTGATCTTCCGTGCGAGGACTTTGGGACTCCAGCCCAATTCGTCCAGGCACGTCGCGAGTTGGAGGTTCGGTCCCTCGGGACGTCGGCTCATGCAGCGGTCCACCCCCGCGTTGCTGTGCGCCTTCGCCCATCCCATGATGCCGCCGCGAAAGGGCTGGTGGTCAATGCGGCAGCGAAGTTGACCGAGTTGACCGCTCGATGGGCTCCTGCGGTCCGCACGCTATCGGGTGTGCTGGGACAGCGACAGAGGGCAACCAGACCGACGGTCGGTGCCTGCCTCCCCCGTCAGGCATCGGCCGTCACCTCCCACCCGCAGGCTGAGGAGAGGCTCCCCATGAACCACCAGCAGCTCCCGGCCCCGGACGAGTTCCACGTCCAGGCCGACACCGATGCCATCGGCGAAGCCCGGCAGAGAATCGTCCGGACTGCGCAGCGCTGGAGCGTCCCCCTCTCGGACTCGGCGCTGTCCGACGTCGAGTTGTGTGCGAGCGAAGTGATCACCAACGCCCTCACGCACGCCGGTGACGAGTGCTGGGTGCGTACGCGATGGACGGGGCGGTTCCTTCAGATCGAGGTCACCGACCGTTCCCCGCGACCGCCCGTGCTGTCCGCCGCGCTGCCCGACGCCACCGGCGGCAGGGGTCTCGCTCTGGTCGAGTGCTTGTCCCATGACTGGGGCTGGGTTCCGCGGGACCCCGGTAAGACCGTCTTCTTCCTCGTGGCTGACGACGATGTCCCCAAAGGGCCGGCGACTGTCGACGCCGAACTTCTCGCCTGCGCCGGGCGGTTGGCGTGACGGCGACCGTCGGCGAAGCGTTGAGCCACCGCTTCGGGCCTCTCATTCCCCTTCACGACAAGCCCCTGTCCGCGATGTGGCGCGCGTACGGCGACAAGGCCGTGCTGAAAGTCTACCGAGGCATCGCGCCTGCCGAGCGGCGCAACCGGGAGGCCCAGGCGCTCGGCCTGGCCCGCGGCTGGGGCCTGCCCGCGCCGGCGGTACGGGACAGCGGTGACGAAGACGGGTGCTGCTGGCTGTTGCTCGACGCCGTCGGCACGGCCGGGTCCACGGCGCCCCCCGACGACCCGGTAGGCGCCTTCGTCCAGCGAACCCTCACGCTGACGGAAGCCCTCCAGCAGCGTCCCGCACCGATCAACCCCGGGCCCGGGTGGCTGCCGAGCGGCAGCAGCTTCCCGACCAACAGCCACGCGCTTCTCGCCCAACTCTCCGCACGGTGTGCGCAACGGCCGTGGTGGCATCGGCTGTCGAACGCCCTGACTTCCCTGAACGGCGAACCGATTGCCTACCTACACGGCGACATCAAGCCCGAGCACTTCGTGGACGACGGCAGCGCCGTCCACGTCGTCGACTGGGAGGCAGCCGCACGCGGCCCCGCCGTGTCGGACACCGCGGACGCCGCCTTCCACCTGATCCGCGACCTGATCTACGGGAACAGGTCGGTACTGCCCCTCGACGGCATCGGCCTGCTGCCGGTCAACGGCCCGATCGCCGCTTGGCGCCTCGTCCTCTGGCTGGACCGCCGCCGACCGGACGACCTCTCCCTCCTCACCACAGCCGACGTGAACCGCCTGATCCGCGCCACCAGCACCGCCGACGTCCTTCGTCGCCTCAGCCGCTTGGTCACCGTCGCGCGTGAAGCGCGAGTTCCGCGGTAGCGCCACTACCACCCCTGCCCGTAGCCCTGACTTCAAGGAGCCCACGTGAACCGCACCGTCAGCACGTCCGGACGCAGTCGAATCGTCATCGAGACCGGTACACCGCGCCCCGAAGCCACCACCATCGTCGAGCGCAAGGGTCTCGGCCACCCGGACACCCTCGCCGACCACTTGGCCGAACGGCTCTCACAGGCGTACAGCCGCTACACCCAGGAGACCTTCGGGGCCGTGCTCCACCACAACTTCGACAAGCTCGCGCTGCTGGGCGGCGCGAGCCGGGTCGAGTACGGCGCCGGCGAGATGAAGGCGCCCGTCCGCGTGCTCGTGAACGGACGGGCCGCCCGAACCTGTGGGGACAGCGAGATCCCCGTGCAGGAACTGGCCGAGCAGACGGTGCGAGCGTTCTTCGCCGAGAGGCTGCCGGAGTTGGCCGACCATCTCGACCTCCGCTTCCACATCACCGCCAACTCCAGCCCTGGCGCGGTCATCACCGACGCCGGCGCACCCGAACGCACGCGTTGGTTCGCGCCGCGGTCGGTGGAGGACCTACGGGAGCGGCGGGCACTGATGGCCAACGACACCTCGATAGGGACCGGTTGGGCTCCTCACAGTCCCTTCGAGGCGTTCGTGCGCGAGGTGGCCGACGGCTTCTCCGGCGTCTCGCCCTTCACGCGGGAGCACCCGTGGTGCGGCAGCGACGTGAAGGTCATGGGTTACTACGACGGCGAGCACGCCGACGTCGTCCTGTGCGTCCCGCAGAAGAGCCGGTTCGTACCTGACAGGGCTGCCTACCTCGCGAACAAGGAGGCGGTTCTCGCCGAGTGCCGCCGGATCGCGGTCGACCATCTGCCGGGCACACCCGTCGACTTCCGGCTGAACGTGCGCGACGTGCCGCAGAAGGACGAGCTGTACCTGACGTACACCGGCAGCTCCATCGAGTCCGGCGACGAGGGCGTGGTCGGCCGCGGCAACAGGGTCAACGGCCTCATCACCCCGCTGCGGCCGATGAACATGGAGGGCGCCAGCGGCAAGAACCCCGTCTACCACGTCGGCAAGCTCTACAACTTGGCCGCCGCCCGCCTGGCCCACCGCCTGCACGAGGAGACCGGCGGGCACGCCGAGGTGCACATGGTCAGCGCGACGGGCGAACCGCTGGACCAGCCGTGGCGCGTCCTCGTACGCCTCTCGCGACCGGACGCCCACGTCGAGACGGTGCACTCCCTCGTCCTGGAGACCCTCGCAGGATTCCCGGCCCTCACCCAGGAGCTGGTGCAGGACGGGGTGCTGCTCAGTTGACGACGACCTGCCGTGCTCTGCCACCCCTCCCGGAGACGTGCCGCAGCCGCCTGCTCGCCCACTACGGTTCAGCGGCGACGACGTGGCTCAACGGAGTTCCGGGCTTACTCACGAACGCCGGTCGCCGGTGGAACCTGAATCTCACCGGCTACCACGACGCCGGCCACGCCAGCGTTCTCGCCACGGCTCACGACCGCGAGGGCAGCCCCGTCCTGGTGAAGATGTGGTTCGACGCCGACCGCTACGCCCGCGAGACCGCAGCCCTGCGCCTTTGGCGCCCGGGACAGGACCGCGTGCTCCTGGCGGCGGATGACGAACACCGCGTGGCGGTCCTGCGCATGATCGCCGGACGACCGGGCGGTGACAAGCCACCGTCCGACGAGACAGCCCGTGTCGCGGAAGCAGTGCAGCAGGCCCACGGTATCGGCCGGAACGTCCGCCCCGGCAGGTTTCCCCCGCTTGCCGACCACATCCGCAACGAGATCGAGCCCCGTATCCGGGAGCGCGGACGCACCAGCCGCTACGGCCGGCACATCGCGCAGATCACCCCGTATCTGGCCGGGCTTTCCGCCGATGCGGCCCGCCGTACGGTGCTGCACGCCGACCTCTACCGGGAGAACGTCGCCTTCACCCGCCAAGGCCGCCCGATGCTGCTCGACCCGCTGCCCATGCAGGGCGACGCCCTCTTCGACTGGGCGTTCTGGACGCTCTACTACCGGCTCGGCAACGGCACGGACGACCGGCTCCGCGAAGCCGCTCGCCGCTCGGGCGTCGCACGAAGCAGCATCCTGCCCTGGTGCCTGCTCATCGGGCTGCACGGCCTCCTCTACTACGAAGACACCCGAGACCCTCGCCATCAGCAGATGGCCGACGTCCTGACCGTCCTGCTCTCGTACGCCGAGAAGGAGACGACACCGTGACGACGATCCTGCTCCGGCACGCGAGCACCTCCTACAGCACTCACTACCTGGTCAACGGGGACCCGGGCGTTCGGCTGCCGCTCGACGCCGAGGGCGTCGCCGCGTGCCACGTCCTGCGTGCCTCCGGCTCCCTGCGGCACCCCCGCACCTGGGTCACCAGCGCCTTCCCGCGGGCGCAGCAGACCACGATCCTCCTCGCCGGTCCGGCCCAGCTGGAACCGCGCATCGACGCTCGCCTCAACGAACTCGACTACGGCGACTTCGAGGGCGGGCCGTTCCTCGACTACGCCGACTGGCTCGGCCGGCACGGTCCGTACATCCGCCCGCCCGGGGCCGCCGAGTCCCAGCACGAAGCCGTCATCCGCATGCTCGCCGCCGTCAGGGACGCCTTGCGGCATCCCGGCCCTCGGGTCGTCGTGGCCCATGGTTTGTTGCTGTCCCTGCTCACCTGGACGATGGCCGAGCCGTCCGACGAGCCGCTCCCGCTCTTCTTCCCGGAAGCCCGATGCTTGGACCCTTTGGTCGTCACCGACACTCGACTGCACGGTCTCACCAGCCGGTTGATCGACAGACTCACCAGCGAGGGGGTTCACGCACCGCCGACCGGGGGTGGCCGGGCGGAATCGCCGCAAGCAGGTGTCCCCATCCTTGCTAACTTCGATCCTCTACGGACCCCGCCCGAGGAGAGATCCCCTCATGCATGATGCACGCGCTCTGATCGACATGGGAGACGAGGCGGTACGCCGCCTCGCCCGTCGCGGCTACGACCTGGACCTCTCCTCCCTGGAGTCCCTCCAGTCCCGCCGCAACCAGAGCATCCGCATCGCCGACGAGCTGCGCGCCGAGTCCAAGACGGTCGCGGCCGAGGTGCAGAAGGCCGCCAAGTCCGGCGGGGACACGTCCGCGCTGAAAGACCAGGCACGCAAGCTGAAGGAGCAGATCCGCGAGGCGGAGGCCGAGCAGGAGCGGGCTCAGGAGGAGTTGACCCAGCTCCTGCTCACCGTCCCGAACCTGCCTGCCGACGAAGCCCCTGACGGCGACTCGGAGGACTTCGCCGTCGAACAGCGCCGCGTCCGCACCCCGCCGTCCTTCTCCTTCGAGCCGAAGGACCACGTCGACCTCGGCGAGGCCATGGGCATCCTCGACTTCGGCCGCGCTACCAAGCTGTCCGGCCCCCGCTTCAGCGTCCTTCGCGGTGTCGGCGCGGCCCTGGAACGCGCCCTGGCCACGCTCTTCCTCGACCTGCACACCCGCCGACACGGCTACACCGAGCACTCCGTGCCGTTCCTGGTCACACGCAAGACCATGACCGGCACCGGCCAGCTTCCCAAGTTCGAGGAAGACCTGTTCGCCACAGGGGTCGCGGACCGCGAGCTGTTCCTCATCCCGACGGCCGAGGTTCCACTCACGAACCTGTACGCCGACGAGATCATCCCGCCCGCCGAGCTGCCGATCGCCCTGACCGCGCAGACGCCCTGCTTCCGCTCCGAGGCCGGCTCGTACGGCCGCGACACCCGCGGGCTGATCCGCCAGCACCAGTTCTCCAAGGTCGAGATGGTCCGCATCTGCGCGCCGGGCGACTCCCGTGCCGAGATGGAGAAGATGACCGGCCACGCCGAGGCGTGCCTGAAGGAACTCGACCTCGCCTACCGCGTCGTCACCCTCGCCGCCGGCGACACCGGGTTCTCCGCCCGGCTCACCTACGACATCGAGGTCTGGCTGCCCAGCCAGAACACCTACCGCGAGATCTCCTCGGTCTCCGACTTCGGCACCTTCCAGGGCCGCCGCGCCGGCATCCGCACCCGCGACGAACACGGCAAGTCCACCCCGGCCGCCACCGTCAACGGCTCCGGCCTGCCCGTCGGCCGCACCCTGGCCGCCGTCCTGGAACAGCACCAGCAGCCCGACGGCTCCGTCCTGCTCCCGCAATCCCTTGTCCCGTACCTCGGCTTCCGCCGCATCACGGCGGACGGCAAACCCTCGGAGGCATAGGTGTTAGTCGGCGTCTGCGACTTCCCCGGCAGCTACGCGTTCCCCCCGACCGGCTATGGCGGGATCGAACGCTGGCTGTGGGCCGTAGCAGTAGGGGCGAAAGCCGCAGGCGCCGACGTACACCTCCTCGGTCCCGCCTGGCGCGACGACCTCGGCACGCGGTGGACCCGCAAGCCGGTCAGGCTGGAGGACGTCGGGCGGGGGTCGGCCGCGGCCCGCGACCTCGCCGCTTGTGGGTACGACCTGCTGGTCGTCGGTCACGAGTACCCGACGCTGCCCGCCTGGCGTCGCATACGGGACACGCTGGACTGCGACGTCGCCACCTTCCAGCACAACCCCGACTTCCGCCACGCCCCGGATGCCTTCGACGGCAAACGCCACCGCCTGTACTGCTACTCGCCGGAGATGATCGAGCGGTACGCGGCTTGGCGGCCCCGCCAGGAGTTGGCCGTCCAGCTCGGCCTGGACGAAGCCGAACCACCCGCCATCAAGGGCGACGATCTGGTGTGGCTGGGCCGTATCGACGGCGAGAAGGCCCCGCACCTGGCCGTCCGCGCCGCCCAGCTCCTCGGCCGCCGCGTACGGCTGGTCGGCCCGGTCTTCGACCGCGAGTACGTCCAGCGGCACGAGCGGCTGCTCACCGCCGACCACGTCGAGTGGGTCGGCGAACTCGGCGGCCCCGCCAAAACCGCGGCCGTTCACAGCGCCGGCACGTTCGTCTACACCTACGCCCGCGACTACGTAGAGGCCGGCGCGGCCGTCTTCGGCGAAGCCCTACGCGCCGGCACACCCGTGGCTGCCCTGACCTGGCGTGTAGGCACCTGCGCCGAAGCGGCACTCTGCCCAGACACCGGTGCCGTCACCGTCCTCGGGGCCGAGGCTGACGACGAGAGGGCAGCACAGGCACTCGCCGAAGCGATCCGCCGCACAGAAGACCTCGACCCGGCCACGATCCAGGCCATCGGCAAGGACCGCTTCGACCCGCAGCGCCACTTCAACGCCCTGGCCAGCCGCTCATGCTGACCACCGCCGACGCGGCCGACATACCGGGCCTGCTCCGCAAGGCCCTTGGCCCCCGCTGGAACTTCACGTTTGACGGCCCGCACCTCGACATCCGCCACCAGGACCACGGAACGCCCTACCGCCCACCCCGCCGCACCCTGCCCTGGCCAGACCTGCTCGCGCGCCTGGAGTCAGCCTTCGCCGAGCAGGGCATCCCCCGAGCCCCCTGCCTGCCCCTGCGCTGGGGCCGCGAGACCGAACTGACGATCTCCGCCATCCAAGCCTTCGACCCCGTCCTCAAAGACGGCGGCACCGTCCCCTACCGCCATGGCTTCCTTCCCCAACCCGTCGTACGTCTCACTGCCAAACGTGATGCTGACGGCACCCTCCAGGACGGCTTCCTGACGTCCTTCGTCAACACTTCCCGCGTCGAGTTGCTCCCTGACCTGCCCGCCTACACCACCGCCTTCGATCAGCTCCTCACGGTCCTGTCCCGCCTGAGCCTCCACGTTCGCCACATCACCTTCCGCGGCAACCTCGCCATCTGGCGCCGCCGCCAAGTCGAAGGCATCACCCTGCGCTTCGACCACGCCGGCCTCCCCCTCGGCGACGTGGTCCTCCTCTGGAACGCCGCCCACCCCGACCGCCTCGTCCTCGACCTGGGCACGTCCCTCGAACGCCTCGCCTGGACCCGTAGCCGAACCTCCTGGACCCATCTGGTCTTCGGCGCCCTGGCCGACGCAGCACCTCTCGGCGTTCTCGACGCGCTTCGCACGGCCACGCTCCTGCTTGGCAGTGGCATCGCCCCTTCGGCGCGTGGCCCGGGCAACATCACGCGCCGGATCATGCAGCACATTCCCTCGGAAGCGGCCGCCCTTGGGGTGAGCCGAGCCGTCCGCCATTTCCATCAGTACTGGCGACACACCAGCGGCGTCGCCGTCAACTGGCCAGAGATCGCAGCGCAGTTGGAGGACTTCCTCGGGGCCGGAACCCGGGTCTCAAGAGGTAGTCGGCGAGCGATCGCCCTGGCGACCGGAGAGTGACGTCGGCGCCAAGCCCCGGTCCGCTGGTATGCCAGGTCGGAGGCACCCCGCACCCCTGTTGATCACTTCCCGTGACCTTGCCGGGACTGATTGTCAGTGGTGGGTGCGAGCATGAAGTGCGCGCGGGGGCGGGCGACAAGACAAGGGGGGCGCATGCCCTGGGTACAGGAGTACGTGAAAGCAGATGGGACGCAGGTGCGGGCGCACTGGCGTTCTGCGGCAGGTTCCGGGACCGGGGTGCTGGTTTTCGGCCTGATCTTATTAGCGGCGGCGGGTTACCACGGCCACACTCCCGCGGACGCGGGACAGACCGGGCCTACCCCAGCGCGCAGGGTGCACTATCCGATCACCTTTGCGCCCGTGGCGGGACACCCGCAGCATGCTGTGCCGCGGTCGACTGTCTCCTATCCGATCAGGTTCCCCTCCAAGGGGAGCGAGCGATGAGCCGCAGGCAGCCGGCCAGGCGCCGGCGCACGCGCAAGAAGAACAACGACGCACTGATCCTCGCCCTCTTAGTCGCCGTCGTGGCGATCGCGATCGTCGTGACGGTGGTCAGTTGGCTGCTCAGCCACGTGTGGATCCTCGTACTCCTGCTGCTCCTGGCGGGCGCCGCAGGTAGAGCGTGGGCGTACCAACGTATCCAGCAGACCCGTTGGGAGGCCGTGCGCGCTCAGGGCCTGCGGTACGCCCTCTCCCAGCTCGACGTTCTGCATCACCGGCAGTTCGAACACGCCGTACGCGATCTCATGCGCAGGGACGGGTGCCGCGATGCGGTGCAGGTAGGTGGCGCGGGCGACAACGGGGCAGACGTGAAGGCCACCGACCCCTTCGGGCGGCGGTGGGTGATCCAGTGCAAGCATCGCCGTGACGGCGACCGCGGATCCGCTGTCGGGACGCCGGACTTGCACGTCCTGAACGGCACCGCCCGCCAGTTGCACGGCGCGGATGTCGTCGTCCTGGTCACCAACGGCCGTTTCTCCGCCAACTGCCCGCCCCTGGCCAAGTCCCAGAGACTCCACCTGGTCGACCGGCGCCTGCTGGGAATGTGGGCGTCGGGATCACAGCCCATATGGGAAGTGCTCCGCGAGCTTCCGCCTCCTCGGAAGGCATCGACGCTCTCCTGACGGCGGCGGGGCCAGCCGCAGCTGTGCACGGCCTCCGCGGCCATCGCCGCCTCTCTTACCGGTGACGCTGCGACCCCATATCGGGCGAAGCGTTCACCGGGGATGCCGCCGCTGGGCTGGGGCCGGAGGGTGCCGCTCCGGTGGTCGTGCGGGCTCGGGCTGCGGTGGCTCGGTGGTTGGGGGTGGTGGTGATGCGCCAGGTGAGGGTTTCGGCGGGTGAGTGGGCGGTGTGGAGTTCGCGTTCGGTGGCTGTTTGGTGGAGGAGGGTGGGGAGGTGGTGGCCGGCGGTTTCGGCTTGGGCGAGGGTGGTGGCCAGGGCGGGCCAGGTGGGGTCGGTGAGGATGCGGTCGGCGTGCTGGGGGACGGCCTGGCGGACGGCGGCTTCCAGGCGCTGGGTGGTCTGGGGGTGTGGGGTGCGGCGGGCCAGGTCGGCCAGGACGGGGGCGGCGGCGTGGCGGTAGCCGGCGTGGAGGTGGGTGAGCGTGCGGTGGGCGGCGGCTGCTTGCTGCTGGTAGCCGCGTTGCTCGTACCAGCGGGTGGCGGCGACGGCCAGGTGGACGAGGGTGGCGATCACCGCGACGGGCAGGCCGCCGGCGTCGTGCGAGGCGTAGGTGAGGTCCTTCGCCGCTTGGCGTAGGGCGGTGGCTTTCTGGTGGTCGGCGCGGATCGCGGAGCGGCGGGCGCGGTTGAAGGCGGTGGCGGCGGCGCGCAGTTCGGCGCGGTAGGCGGGCGGGGCGTTGAGGGCGGTGTTGTGGAGCATGGTGCTGTAGGCGGCCAGGTGGGCCTGGGCTGCGGCGTCGTCATCGCTGTCGAGGGTCTGGGCGGCGTGGCGCAGAGCGGTGTCGGCGTGCTGCCAGCTCTCACGGGGGTGGGGCCGGGTCCGGCGGGCGCGGGCTTGTCCGGGGCGGGTGAGGGTTTCGCGGATGCGGATGATGGACAGGTCGGGGGCGAGTTTCGACCCGCCGTAGAAGACCGGTTCACCGCTGGTGTTGGTGTCGCCGGGGGCGGCGAGGCTGTAGCCGGTGACCTCCCCGCTCTTGGGTCCGAGGCGCTTGTTGACGGTGATGCCCAGGCTGCCCAGGACGTCGAAGAACTCCTGCTCGCTGCCGACCGCGGCCAGCACGGCGTACGCCTGCTCCCGCAGCCACTCCCGGCTCGTCACCGGCCGGCCCAGGCGTTCGGCCTTGGCGCGTTCGGCGCTGGTGGGGGTCTTCGGCGCGGTCATGTCACCGGGGTTGAGCTGACGCAGCCCGAACTCGGTCTCGATCCGGCGGCATGCGGCTTGGGCGCGCCAGCCGTCGCGGTGGGTGCGGGCGCGGCGGCCGTCGGCGCGCACCGAGACGGCGGCGATGTGGATGTGGTCGTCGGCGTGCCGGACGGCGATCCACCGGCACGCCAGGTCGTCGCCGTCGGGGGCGATGCCGGTGGCGGCGACGATTCGGCGGGCGACCTCCGCCCACTCGGTGTCGGTGAGGTAGCGGTCGCCGGGCGCGGTGCGCACCGGGCAGTGCCAGACGTGCTTGGCCGGCATCGTCCCGGTCTCCTTCGCCCGCAGCCGCGCGTGCAGGTCGAGACGATCAGCGAGCCGGCCGATGGTGGCGGTCGGGTCGCGGCCGGGGTCGGGGGCCCCGGCCATGTCCCAGGCAGCGACGATGTGCGCATCGGCGTGCTCGTCACGCCGACCGGGGCCGAACAGGTAGTAGAGCAAGCCGGCGGTGTGCGAGCCGGTGGAGACGTCAGGAACCATCAGCTCGCCTGCTGCTTGCCGACGAACCCGTCGAGAAGCGTGAACGCGTTCTCCACCGTCTGCTCGACCCGGGCCAGGACCTGCTCGGCGTGGTCGGGGACGACGCCCGAGTTGAGGGCGTGGGTGATCTGGTTCAGGTTGTTGCCCGTCCGCCGCAGCTGCGCAATCAGCCGCTCGACCACCTCCACGAGCGCGCGTGCCGGGTCGTCCTCAGGACTCCCGGCACCGGTGCCGGTCCGACCAAGGGCGTGCGCGTAGGCGACATCGCCGACGTAACCGGCGAAGAACTGACCCCGGACTTGAGCTGCGGCCTCGATCACCGCCTCCGCGGTCGGAGTGAACCGGACGCTGCGCACCCGGTCGCGGGTCTCCCGGGTGCGCTTGCGGTAGAGCGGTGCGAGCAGCGGCAGATCAGCGGGATCGCGCGCAGACAACGGCTCGGCCGGGGCGAGGGGCAGGTGCTGGCCGCAGGACGGGCAGACCCCGCCGACCGACGGGCGCGCAGCGTCCTGGTTGAGGCCGCGCTCGGCCTCACCCATCTCGTCCGGTGCCCCCTGGCGCCGGGCCCCCTCCGCCCCCGCCGGGGCGGAGGCAAGCGCGGACGAAACCCGAAAGGAGTGTCGACCGCTCCAGCTTGCTCCCACTCGGGCAGGGATCTGCGGCTGCTTCTTCTCTTTCGTGATGCCTCCTTAAGGCTGGGCGATCCGGCTGCCGTGAAGGATCAGCAACCCGTCCCACTCGTTGCGTGGCTGGTCAGAGCAGTTACGGGTTGCCGTCGTGGTACGGGTCGACCCGTCACGGCACCGCCACCCGTCCCGCGCTGACCTGCGACGGGACGGGTGATGCGGGTTGATGAGGGTCCGCGTCGATCAGCGGCGCGGACCCGTACCAGGCACCAGGGGCGCCAGCGGCAGACCCGAACCCGGTCCCCTGCGCTGGGTCGCCTGTGGCGGAGACGGCCGGGACCGAGCCTCAGATTCGCTGCGTTCGGCCCCTACCGGCGGTGCAGCTGAGTGGACGCCTGAAGCCGCCGAGGCGACGGACTCAGGCGCGGGGCAGTACCGGTTCCAGGCGTCGGTGAAGTCCGCCCGGGCGTAGCCGCGGCGCTGCGTGCTCTCGGAGAAACGGCGGTTGGCGGAGTGGATCTCGTAGTCCGCCAGCAGCATCTGCAGCTTGCGGGCGGTCAGTCCGACCGGGCCGTGTTCGTGCCAGGGCGCTTCCGGGTCGGAGTTCAGAGCGTGCAGCAGCGTCTCGGTGGCCATGAGCCTCGGATCTCCGTTACGGGCGAACGCGGCCCGGATGTCGACCAGGATTCGGATTTTGGCGCCCCGATCGTGTTCGTTGCCCTTCTCCCGGTCTGTCATCGTCCGGCACGCCGTCCGGGCACGCTGCGGCCAGGCACCTCCCGCCAGATCGGCGACGGCGACCAGCGGTTCCCACGTGTCTGCGGCCCGGTCCCGGACCGGCATCGTCGGCACCAGGTCCGACGCCGCCTCCAACTGCGGGCCCAGCCAGTCGGCCAGCCTGGCCCGCACCGCTTGAAGGAACGGCACGTCGGTACGCGTGCGGAAGTCGTCGACGTGCTCGCTCTCCAGACGCTTGCGCATCCGGATCACCACCGCCCGGTCCATGATCGTGTCCGGCAGGTCACCGATCCCGGCGATGGCGGCCATGGCGAAGGTGGGGAACTTCACCGGCTTGTGCTCCGGCCCCACCACCCGCGTCGTCGGGCGGTTGCGCTGATGCCCCGCGTTGAGCAGACCCCGCATCTCCTCGTTCTTCTCCGCCACCTTCACGCTGCCGAAGATCGTGTCGGCCTCGTCCACCAGCAGCGTCGGCGGTTGTTCGGTGATCGACCGGAAGATCGCCGCGGGGGTCGAGTTGACCGTGATGAACGGGTCGTGGACCGTCTCGTGCAGCACGTCCAGCAGCCGGGACTTCCCACACGCCTTCGTCGGCGCGACGATCGCCAGCCGGGGCGCGTGCTGCCACGCCGGCTGCAGATGGGTCGCTGCGATCCACAAAGTGATCGCATCCAGCGCCTCCGGGCTGGGCGGGACCACGTACCGGGCCACCGCCGCACGCAACTCGTCCAGCAATCCCGCCCCCTCACTCTGTGGGTGGTCCGCGGACGGCTGGTCTGGTCCGCGCGGACCAGACGGCACCTGGACCACCGCGGTCCTTTCAACTGGTCCCCTGCCCGGTCCCCCAGCAGTGCTGGCGTCGTCCACCGCCGCCCGGTCCGGACCGCCCGGTCCCTTGCCGTCGTCATCGCTGGTCCCCTGACCGGAAGTTCCGGTTAGCGGACCAGCATGGTCCGCGGCGTCCAGGGCCGTGACCTGCGCGGACCAAGCTTGGTCCGTGCCCTGATCCGTGCGGACCGCTGGTCCGGGGACCAACCGCTCAGCCTCGGTCCGGTCCTCAGCCTCCGAACTCGCGGTCCGTTCCCCTGCGGGACCGGCGTGCCGTGCGGCGGACCAGCCACCGTTGGTCCGCAGGATCGCTCCCGCTGTGGTCCCCTGATCCGCGGACCACTCAGGGACCGGTCCGCGGGCATCAAGCGGTCCGCCGGCCACCCGGCCTGGTCCGCCCGATATCGCCACCGGCGGCCATGCCGGACTCGGGGGTGCGCCGTCGGCGCCTGGATTCGTACGGGGCATGCATCACTCCTCGAACGGCAGGCTGCAGGCTGGAACGCCGGTCCCACCGGGGTGGACTGTTGAGAGCGTCCTGGGAAAACGACGGCAAGGGCTCACGCCGCCAGGCCGAGCAGGGCCTGTAGTTCGGCGGTCACCACCCGATAGGCGTTGCCCAGCCGCAGCACGCGGCACGGGTACTCACCGCGCTTGGCCAACGCGTAGCCCTTGCTCCGGCCCAGGCCCAGCGCCCTGTTCGCCGTCTCCAGGTCCACCGCTGCCGGCAGTGCCAGCACCTCGGTCCGGCTCATTCCCCTCGTCATCGGACGGGCCGTTTCGGCCACACCCATGCACAACTCCGCTCGTTTCCTGAAGCTTTCGGCGAACACCGTGTGGTCCTCGATCTCCCGGCTTCAGAAAACAATCCTGACGAAGCTAATGTGTCTCTGTGACACAAGTCGGTTCTGACGATGAATACATGGACAGCTTCGAGGACGAGGAGGAGAGCGACGACGTACCGGAGTGGACGACTCATGTCATGGCGACCCTCGCTGCCGAGGTCCGCCGTCGGCGAAAGGAGCGCGGCATGAGCGCACAGGAACTGGCAGATGCTTGCTCCGCGATCGGCCACCCGATCCCGCGCAACGTCATCGCCAACATGGAATCCGGGCGCCGCTCGGTCCTCCCGCTCGTCGACGTCATCGTGCTCGCCGAGGCACTCGGCACGCACCCCGCGCTCCTGATCTACCCCCTGGGGCATGTCAGCGAAGTTCAGCGCCTGCCCCTCCAGCACCCAACGGCCACCTGGGACGCCATGAGCTGGTTTACCGGGGAATCCGGCTTCGGCCTGGATGCGGCCCTCGTCAGAGCGTTCCGCGCGAAGGGCCGCCAGGAGAGCGCCGCCTTCAACGCCTGGAACGACATGCGGTCCCATCACGACGCCGCAAGGAGAGCCACAGATCCTGCGAGACGTGAAGAAGCCGAGCGGGACGCGGACCAAGCCATCAAGCGCCTCAAAGCAGCGGCAGCCAGCCTGCGAACCACGCGCTCGCGGATCCAGCGCATCCTCGGCCCAACGGTGAGTGTGCCACCAGGGCTCGAAACGCTCACTGCCGATATCCCCGACGGAAAGGACAGCATTTGAAGGGCTCCACTCACCGCCGCTGCTACTGCCGCGACCCCGAAACCGGCAGACCCCTCGGCAAGAACTGCCCCAAGCTCGCCACTCGGAAGCACGGCTCGTACTCCGTACGACAGGAACTCCCTCCCCGCGAAGACGGCTCCCGCCGCTCCTTCAGCCGCGCCGGCTACGAGACGCTCAAGGCCGCTCAAGCCGACCTCGACCACGTACGCGCCCTCCTCGGTCTGGCCGAGTCGGACGACCCCGAGGGCATCGCGCTGATCGCGTCCATGCTGGCGGAAGTCAGCGAAGAAAAGACCCCACTTCCTGACGTCGAGGAGACGCGGCGTCGGCTGAAGTCCGGCCAGGATCTCATCGGGCGGATCACCGTCGGCGAATGGCTGGACCAGTGGCTCGCCGCGAAGCGCATACGCAGGTCGGGCATCAGCCGCTACGAGACCGACATACGCATCCACCTCAAGCCGCGTATAGGGCACCTTCGTCTCGACCGGCTTCGAGTCAGCCACCTCAGCGACATGTTCACCGCCATCGCCGACTCCAACGCCGAGGTCCTGGAACAGAACGCCCAGCGGAAGGCAGCGGTGGCCGAACTGGCCACAGTGCCGTGGAAAGGCGCCCCGCACCGTGCGCGCCGCAAGGCGATGAAGACGGCGATCGACGCCATGCCCGCGATCCGACGGGTGACCGGTCCGGCGACGCGGCTGCACATCAAGGCCACCCTGCGGGCGTCTCTCAACGACGCCATCAGCCAGCAGATCATCACCTTCAACCCGGCGGCCCACGTCGAACTCGATCCGGTCCGCAAGCCGAAAGCGCTGGTGTGGACGGACGAACGGGTCGCGAAGTGGCACAGGACCGGTGAGAAGCCCTCCCCCGTCATGGTCTGGACACCAGAGCAGACCGGCGCATTCCTCGACTTCGTCGCCGAGGACCGGCTGTACGCGATGTGGCACCTGATCGCCTTCCGCGGCCTGCGACGCGGCGAGGCGTGCGGTCAGCCCTGGTCGGAGACCAACCTCGACGCCCACTCCCTCACTGTCTCCGCCCAACTCGTCCAGCACGGCTGGCAGGTGGAAACGTCCGAGCCCAAGACGGACAGCGGCTTCCGGGTAATCGCCCTGGACGACGACACCGTGGAGGTACTGAGGAGGCACCGTGAGCGGCAGGAGGCCGACCGGGAGAAATGGGCCTCGGCCTGGGTGGAGACCGGGCTCGTCTTCACCCAGGAGGACGGCTCCTGGCTGCACCCCGGCAAGATCACCGACCTCTTCGAACGACTGGTCGCCGCCTCTGGCCTTCCGCCCATCCGGCTGCACGACCTCCGCCACGGCGCCGCCACCCTCATGCTCGCCGCCGGCGTCGACGTGAAGGTCGTGTCCGACACCCTCGGCCACAGCGACACCCGGATCACGCGGGACATCTACCAGAGCGTCCTCCCCGAGGTCGGCAAGCGTGCCGCCGAGGCCACTGCCAAGCTCGTCCCCCTCCAACGCAAAGCCGAGGCGGAGCAAGCCCGCAAGGCTGCGAAGAAGGCGAGGGAAGCGCAGGCCCGGACCGAGAAGAAGGGCAAACGCAAGAAGCCCAAGAAGTAGGTCCCGAGCGGCTCCGCTCACGCATCGCTCACGCAAGCCGTTCACCGCTATCCGAGCGGCCGGACGCGCTATGCCCCGAGAAGCACAAAAGGCCAGGTCACGGGCTATGTGACCTGGCCTTTTCTCGGAGCCGCCTTCGGGATTCGAACCCGAGACCTACGCATTACGAGTGCGTTGCTCTGGCCAACTGAGCTAAGGCGGCGTGCTGCGCGCGTGGGGCCAAGGGTGGCAGGCGCAGCGGGGGAAAGTCTACAGGGTTCTGGGGGGTGGTCCTGACCGGCTGGGGGCTGGTCAGGTGCAGGTCTTGTGGGGTGGGGGGACGGTGCCGGAGAGGAGGTAGGCGTTGACGGCGGAGTCGATGCAGGAGGAGCCGCGGGCGTAGGCCGTGTGGCCGTCGCCGTCGTAGGTGAGGAGGGTGCCGGAGGTGAGTTGGGCGGCGAGGGACTTCGCCCAGGCGTAGGGGGTCGCGGGGTCGCGGATGGTGCCGACGACGAGGATCGGGGCGGCGCCCTTGGCGGGGATGCGCTCGGGGTGGCCGGTGGCGGGCAACGGCCAGTAGCCGCAGACCAGGGAGGACCAGGCCAGGGCGGTGCCGAAGTGCGGGGAGGCGGCGCGGAAGGCGGGGAGCGCCTTGGTGACGTCGGCCGGGGAGTGGAAGGCCGGGGGGAGGTCGAGGCAGTTCACGGCGGCGTTGGCGTACATCAGATTGCTGTACTTACCGGCGTCGTCGCGCTCGTAGTAGCTGTCGGAGAGCTTCAGCAGCGGGCCGCCGTCGCCCTTGTTGGCGCTGGCCAGCGCGCCGCGCAGGGACGGCCAGGCCTCCTGGTCGTACATTGCGGCGATCACACCGGTGGTGCCGAGGGCCTCGGTGAGGGGGCGTGGCGTGCCGGTGGGGAGCGGGTGTTTGTCGAGGGCGGCGAAGAGGGCGTCGATGCGCTTGCCGGCGTCGGCGGTGGAGGTGTGGCCGAGGGGGCAGTCGGAGCGCTTGACGCAGTCGCCGGCGAAGGCGGTGAAGGCGGTCTCGAAGCCGCCGGCCTGCGCGCGGCTGCTCTCCTCGGCGCTGACGGAGGGGTCCATGGCGCCGTCGAGGACGAGGCGGCCGACGCGCTGCGGGTAGAGGCCGGCGTAGGTCGCGCCGAGGAAGGTGCCGTACGACTTCCCGACGTAGTTGAGCTTGCTGTCGCCGAGGAGCTGGCGCAGGACGTCCATGTCGCGGGCGGAGTCGATGGTGGAGACGTGGCCGATGAGCTTGGCGGACATCTTCTTGCAGCCGGCGGCGAAGCCGCGGTCGGCGGTGGCGAGCTTGCCCTGTTCGGCGGAGTCGTCGGGGGTCGTGTCGACCGCGGTGTAGGCGTCCATCTGCTTGTCGGTCAGGCATTTCACCGGCTCGCTGCGGGCGACGCCGCGCGGGTCGACGGCGGCCATGTCGTAGCGGGCGGTGACCTCGGCGGGGTAGCCGAGGGCCGCGTACTGCAGGTAGTCGATGGCCGAGCCGCCGGGGCCGCCGGGGTTGACGAGCAGCGAGCCGAGGCGTTTGCCGGGGCCGTCGGCCTTCTTACGGGCCACGGCGAGGGTGAGGTCGTCGGCGGTGACGGGGTGCGCGTAGTCGAGCGGGACGCGCATCGTCGTGCACTGGAACTCCGGGACGCCGCAGGTGTGCCAGGACAACTTCTGCTTGTAGTACGGCTGGAGGTTCGCGGGGATCGCCGCCGGGAGGGGGGTGAGCGTCCCCGGGGTGGCGGAATCCGCGGCGGCGGAGGCGGTTGCGGACGGCGCGGGCTGCGCCGCCGCGCCGGCGGCGGGGGCGGTCGGGGCGGCGGGGGGCGGGGAGGAGGCCGCGGCGTGGTGGCTGCCGCCGTCCGAGCATCCCGTGGATACGGACAGCAGCAGCCCGGTCATCGCGAGGGCGATGGCCGGGGAGCGGAGCGGGCGCGTCAGGTGCATCGGCTGCTCAGGTCCTCCCGTCGGATGACTGCGAGCGTAGCTGGGGTGGGCCGGGACGGCCTGGGCGATGTCCCCTAACGGGTGATTATGGGTTTTGGTGCGGTTTTGGGGGATTGGGGGGCGGTGCGGGGTGGGTAGCAAGGGGGTGGGGCGGTGAGGCGGGTGCGGGGGACTTCGTGAGTGAGGGGGGTTGGGTGGATCGTGTCGGTACGGAGGGGGTCGCGGCGGTCGCGGCGGGGCCGTCGAGCTTCTCGGTGAAGTAGGCGGCGACCTGGGCGTAGAGGTCGCGGTGGGCGGCTGGGCCGGTGAGGAGGCGGACCTGGTCGTAGCCGGGGTGCAGGGCGTCACGCAGGCGGCGGGCGGCGGTCTGGGCGGCGGTCTCGCCGGGGGCGGTGGTCAGGAGCAGGGAGGGGCGCGGTGCGGAGGTGCGCCGTGCGGACGGGTTCGATGCGGAGGAGTTCGATGTGGGGGGCTTGGCGGCGCCCGGGAGGAAGGGGGCAGGTGGTGGATACAGGCCGGAGATCCCGGCGGCGACACCGAAGCGGCCGGTGGTGGCGAGTGCTCCGTTGACGGCACAGGGGGCGTCGGCGCCGGCCCCGATGAGGGCGGTTGCGGTACGGGAGGTCAGGAGGCGGTAGCGGCGGGCTGCTTCGGCGAGGGCGGTGAGGTCGTCGGCGGGGGGTGCTGCGGTGGCGGTGGGGGCCGGGCTCGTGGGGGTGGAGGCTGCGGCGCCGGGGCCCGGGGTTGCCGGTGCTCCGGGGCTGACGGCGGCGGAAGGGTTGGGGGTCAGGGGCGTGTGCGCGGTGGACGGGAAGGAGCAGGTGGTGGGCAGGACGAGGACGAAGGGGTCGGCGAGTCCGCGTTGGGCGGCGCGGGCGAAACCGGCGAAGAGGTCGGCTTCCGAGGCCGCCGGGAGGTGGACGAGGGCCACGGGGAAGGCGATACGGGCGGCCCGCGGGGAGGTGTAGCGCGGGGGCAGCCAGACCCGGGTGCCGTCGGGCAGCTGCTCCAGCACGCCGCCGGCCGGGTGACCGATGGCGCGGGCCGCGGGCGCGGGCGGTGCCGGCTCGGGGGTCCGGGCGGGGGGTGCGGCAGGGGGCGGGGGTGCGCCCGCCGCGACGGCCGCCGGGGTGACGTCGGAGGCTGCGGGCTGCTCGCCGCTGCGCGGGCCGCCGGTCATGATCAGGGCCAGCACCCCGGCCATGACCGCCGCGACACCTGCCGCCCCGGCCCGTACGACCGTGCCGGTGCGGTCGACGGGCAGCTCGTAGGCCCGCCCGAGCCGCTCCCGCCACCAGTGCCGCACCGCCCAGTGCCCCAACCCCGCGGCCCCTGCGCCAAGGAGCACGAGCAGCACCAACCGTACGACGTCAGCCACGGCAACCCCCTCGGGACGACGGCACTCCCGCGGGGACAGGGCGGGAGGCAGGACCACTGCCTGCACCTTGCAACGCCGACCGCCCCACCCCGCGCCGCCGTCACGCACCCCGCCGCCCGATCACCCGAACGCGCCACGGGGTTGACCCAGGAGGAGCCCTGCCGGGGGCTGGGGGGCCGCTGCACGCCGCGGGGTGCGGTTGCGGGCCGCTGGCCGCCTACCGCTGGAGGGCGCGGTCCCGGCGGCCCGACGGTCCGCTGCCGGCTGCCGGGAGCGGCTGAGGGTTGCCGTCCGGGCTGCCGGGTACGGTCCGGGCGGCCCGGCTACGCGCTGCCCGCTGGCGAAGGACGCAGGGGGGACGGTCCCGGCGCGGGCTGCCGAAGGCCGCGCGTTACGGTCCGGGCTGCGGGGCGCAGGCGGTCAGCTACTGGTGCCGGGTGCTGCGGTCTTGGCTGTCGGGCGCCGGGGGCTGCGGGGGGGGACGGGCCCGGCGGGGGGCTGGGCGGTGGCTTCGCCTCGGGGCAGGCGCGGGGGGGTCAGCCGGTGCGGAGGGTGAGGGTGAGGGCTTCGACGGCGAGGAGGGGGGCGACGTTGCGGTCGAGGGCTTCGCGGCAGGCGAGGACGGCCTCGATGCGGCGCAGGCTCTGCTCGGGGCGGGAGGCGGCGGCGACCTTGTGGATGCTGTCGGCTGCCGCGGTGTTGGCGATGCGTTCGGGGGTGCCGAACTGGACGGTCAGGACGTCGCGGTAGAAGTCGGCGAGGTCGGTGAGGGCTAGGTCGAGGGTGTCGCGCTGGGTACGGGTACTGCGGCGCTTCTGGCGGTCGGCGAGGTCCTTCATCACGCCGGCCGTACCCCGCGGCATCCGCCCGCCCGTGCCGGCGGCGGCGCCGAGAGCCGCGCGCAGCTCCTCGGTCTCCTTGGCGTCGACCTCCTCGGCGACCGCCTTGGCGTCCTCGGCCGCCGCGTCGACGAGTTCCTGCGCCGCGCGCAGGCACCCGCCGATGTCGTCGACCCGCAGCGGCACCCGCAGCACCGCCGCACGGTGCTCACGCGCGGCCTCGTCCGTCGCGAGGCGCCGGGCCCGTCCGATGTGCCCCTGGGTGGCCCGGGCGACCTCGCCGGCCAGGACGGGGTCGATGCCGTCCCGCCGGGTCAGCACGTCCGCGACCGCCTCCGCGGAGGGCGTCCGCAGGGTGAGCAGGCGGCAGCGCGAGCGGATGGTGGGCAGGGCGTCCTCGACGGAGGGCGCGCACAGCAGCCACACCGTACGGGGCGCCGGCTCCTCCACCGCCTTGAGCAGGACGTTGCCGGCGCCCTCGGTCAGGCGGTCGGCGTCCTCCAGCACGATGACCTGCCAGCGACCGCCCGCCGGGGACATCGACGCGCGCCGCACCAGGTCCCGGGTGTCCTTGACGCCGATCGAGAGGAGGTCGGTACGGACGAACTCGACGTCGGCGTGGGTGCCGATGAGGGTGGTGTGGCAGCCGTCGCAGAAGCCGCAGCCGGGGGCTGCGCCCAGGGCTTTGTCGGGGCTCACGCATTGGAGGGCGGCGGCGAAGGCTTTGGCCGCGGTGGCGCGGCCGGAGCCGGGGGGGCCCGTGAAGAGCCAGGCGTGGGTCATGCGGGAGCCGGGGGCTCCGGAGGTGACGACTGCGTCGGCGTCGGTGGCGGCTGCGGAGAGCTCCGCGACGACGTGGGGCTGGCCGACTACGTCGTCCCAGACGGTCATGCGTACTCCCTTCCGCTTGTCCGCTTACGCGGGCCGGCTCGTTTTGGCTTCGCCCCTCGGGCGTCCATTCTGCGGCATGGGGGTGACATCGCCCGTCCGGGCGGGGCGGGTCTTCTTGTGGGGCTTGCCGCCGTCGCCGGCTTTCCGCCTGTGGGTGGTGCCCGCGCCTTGCGGCGCGGGGTGATCCCACCCCCAGCCACCCGTGCAAGTGGGACGTCGGCTTTCTGTTTTCCCGTGCCCCTTGCGCGCCGTCGGGGGCTCTCCGTACGTGGGTGGTTCCCCGCGCCTGCGGCGCGGGTGGTTCCCACCCCCAGCCACCCGTGCGGGTGAGACGTCGGCTTTCTGTCTTCCCGTGCCCCTCGCGCGCCGTCGGGGGCTCTCCGTGCATGGATGGGGGTGGTCACCCTGTCCGTGAGCAGGGGTGAGGAGCAGGAGGGGGGGATTCGGGGGGTGCCCCCGCAGGACTGCGCACGACAAGGGGGTACCGGGCTTCGCGAGGAGGTGTGGTGCGCAGGCCGAGGAGGTGCCCCCCGGAGCGCACCCGACCCCCCGCCCGGCCCCCCGCCCGGCCCCGCCGCCCCGCCGGGCGGCACCCAGCCCCCCGCTCAGAGGGAGAGGCGTTGGACGCCGCTCGCCACAGCCCGGCGTTCGGGGGAGTCCGGGCCGGTCCAGCAGGAGCCGCGGCGGGCGAGGAGGCGGCGGAGCCAGAGTTCGACGGCGACGAGGTCGGCGAGGCCCTCCAGAGGGGCGGGGGTCGTGGCGGCGGCGTGCAGGGCCTTACGGATGACGCGGGCGTCGACGAGGCCGGCGTCGGCCAGCAGCGGGGCCTCGAAGAGCTCGACCAGCGGGTCGAGGGCCGCCCGCAGGCCGACCCGGGAGGCCGCCGCGGCGGACGCCGTGGAGTGGGAGGCCGCCCCCCACCCCGCCGGCAGCGACCGTACGCCCGCGCTCCCCAGCACGTCCCCCAGGATCTCCGCCCGCGCCCCGGGGCGTACCCGCAGCGCGCCCGGCAGCGCCCGCGCCGCCCGCACGACCGCGTTGTCCAGGTACGGCGCGTGCAGCCGCTGGCTCGGCACGGCAGCGGCCTGCTCCAGGACGCGGAAGTCCGCCGCGTGCCGGGCCAGCACCGCATGGGCGCGGCGCTCGCCGGGGCGTTCGACGGGCCAGGGCCGGCGCGCGGCGTCCTGGAGCCGTACGGACACCTCGGCGAGCGCCTCGCCGGTGAGCCAGCGGGCGGCAGGTCCCGGCCGGACCCAGGCCATCGCGGCGAGGGACGCGGTGAGCGGCCCGTCGGCGGGGCGCTCGACGGCGCCGCCCGAGGCGTAGGAGAGCAGCCGCGCCGCCGCGTCCTCGACGCCCTGCTGGTACGGGGTGCGGGCGAGCCGCCGGGCGGCGCGGTAGACGGTGATCGGCACGGTGAGCGGCACGAGCACCGCGGGCCCGCCCGCGGCGGAGCCGCCCGCGCGGGTGAGCGCGGCGACGGGGCGTACGAGGTGCCGGCGGCGGCGGTCCATGAGCAGGTCGGCGAGCCGCGCGGGGTGCGCGTCGAGGACCTGCCGGGCGCCGAGCCCGATGAGATGGTCGGCGCCCCCCGCGGCGAGCCGCCGCCGGTGGCGTTCGGCGACGACGAGCGAGGGCCCGGGCTCGTCCGTGAGCGGGATGGGCGCGCCGCCGGTGAGGTCGGCGTACGGCAGGGCCTCCTCGCCGCCGGCGACGACGACGTGCCGCAGCCGGGGGTCGGCGGCGAGTTCGCCGGCACGGGTGAGCTCGCCCTCGCGCAGCGGCAGCCCGCCGGCGGTGAGGTCGTTGAAGGTGACGGCGAGCAGGCGTTCGCCGGCCGCGGTGCCGGGCGCGCCGGGCAGCATGCCGGGCATGCCGGGCAGGCCCGCGGCGAGCAGCGCGAGGGTGCCGGAGGCGCAGCCGCCGGAGAGGTCCGCGCCGATGCCGGGCGCGGGCCCGTCCGCGAGGGTGCCGTCGAAGCCGGCGCCGTCGGGGACGAAGCGGGGCTGCGCGAGCCGGGCCCGGACGGATTCGACGAGGGCGTCGCGTATGGCGGCGACGGCGGCGTCCGCGTCGGCGGCGGTGGCGGGCTGGTGGCCGACGGCGAGCGAGGCGGTGGGCTCGTAGCCGGTGATCTCGGTGCCGCCCTCGCGCAGGGTGAGGGCGTGGCCGGGCGGGACGCGGCGCACGCCGAGGTAGGGGGTGCCGTCGCCGAGGGCTTCGGGGGCGTCGGGGCAGGCGAGCATCGCGGCGAGGTGGGTGACGTCCAGGCCGGCCTCGACGAGGTCGGCGAGCGGGAGGGCGGCGGTGGCGTAGGCGGTGCCGAGGGAGAAGCGGGTGTGGAAGACCGGGCGGGCGCCGGCGAGGTCGCCCAGCACGGTGACGCGGCGGCCGAGTTGGAGGACGGCGGTGTAGCTTCCCGGCCATGCGGTGACATGCCGCAGGGCGCCGCCGCGTGCGGCGACGAGGCCGAGCCGCAGCTCGGAGTCGCTGGCCGCGCACCGCCCGAACACCGCGAGCCGCGCGATGCCTTGGGCCCCGCCGCCCGGCCCGCCCCGCCCGTTGACGCGGGGGCCGCTGCCGTAAGTGCCGCCGTACGCGCCGCCGTTGACGTAGGAGCCCTCGCCGTAGGAGGTCCCGCCGTACGAGACCCCGCCGGAGGAGCCGTTCGCGTACGAGCTCTCACCGTACGAGCTCTCGCCGTACGACGTCCCGCCGTACGAACCCGCCCCGTACGCAGCGCCGTTGCCGTACCGCGCGCCCGCGCCGGCGGCGTCCGCGTGGACGACGCGGATCTCGTCGGGGCGCCAGTCCCCCACCGCCCACAGCGGATCGGGGCCGTCCCAGAGCAGTTGCGCGCCGACCGGGAGCAGGGTGCGCGTCCCGGCGCCGGGTACGGGACTCGCGGTGGCACTGCTCCACCCCACCAACCACCGCATCGCCGCCTCCACAGGCTGTGGACAGCCGGTGCAGGATCCGACCCACCGCTGACTCGCCGCGCGCCTCGCCCCGCCACCGCCGCCACGTCTGACGTCCGAAAGTCCATGCTGCCACGTGGACGCGCGCAAGGAGGCGCATGAGTGCTCCCGGGTGCGCCGGTTCGTGCGCCCTGGTCCAGCCCGGGGGCATATGCACCGGCTCCCCCGGTCCGCGCGGGCGCCCGCACCAGCCCCGCCGACTCCTCGGCCGGGCTTCCACCGCACCCCGCGTGCACCTCGATCACCAAGCATATCCCGTACGTAATCGGGATGTTGCGGACGGCGACGGAAGGCGTGACGAACGCCACGGCCAAAACGTCGTATTCACGCCAAAGTTTTGGCGCGGGAGCGGCACATGCCGCGCGCGATATGCCGGACGGCGGGGCCGGTTCGGCGCGATCGTTTTCCGCCGTCGATCTTGCCGCGGGCCGCCCGCCGCATCCGGCCGACGCACCCGTACGGGACGGCGGGGGCGGCCGGCCGCACGGCAGGCGCACGCCGGCGCGCAACTCCGGTACGGGGCCCCGGCGATCACCCCGGCGGGCAGCCAACGGCCCACCCGGGAAGGGGACTCGGCGACGGGAACGGGGCGGCAGCGGAGGAGGGCGGACCGGGACGGGGCGAGGCGGCCGGCGCCGGGGCGCCGGACCGCCCGGGGCCCGCGACACACGGCCCGGGAGGCGGCCCAACGCCTCCCGGGCCGGTCCGCCACCCGCGGGGATTGTGGCAGCGGAACTCGCCGGCCCGCCGCACACCGCCAAGCCGCCTGGCGGTGGCGCGGGCCGACCCACGGGTCCACATGCAACCCCCCGCAGCCGTCCCGGCACAGAGCGCACAGGCAGGCGCACGGCCACATATACCGGGAGCACGATCGCGCCCCCTGAGCGGGGCGCCACGGGCGCCTTCACCGAACCCCCGCGAACCCCCCGCGGAACCCCCGCCAGTGGTCCGCGGCAGGTTCGACGCGGCGGCGCGGAAGATCGGTTGAAGGCCCGCCGGCGGGCTCGCGGAGCTCCGCGCGGGGGCACTTTCCGCGCCATCTCCGCGTTGGCGTAAGGGGCTGGATTCGCGCCATCCGACACGAGACACTTAACGGTCGGGAGGCGGCGAACTACGCTGGGTGTACCCGGTTCGCACCCGTACGTGCGGCTCGGACAACCGGCTCAGGCACCGCGCTCGCCGCCAACGGGCCCCCGCGGTGGCTGAATCGGCTCCAGGGGAGGGCGACCCCCGCACCCCATCGACCGACCAGGCCCGCCGGCCTGCCCCCAGCGGCATCACGAGGTGAACCGCAGTGAACAGAGAACACCGCGGGCCGAACGAGAAACTCGGCGCCCTTCTCGGTCTCGCCGGAATAAGCAACGCCGGACTCGCGCGCCGGGTCAACGACCTCGGCGCGCAACGGGGCCTGACGCTGCGTTATGACAAGACCTCCGTCGCCCGCTGGGTCGCCAAGGGCATGGTGCCGCAGGGCGCCGCGCCGCATCTGATCGCCGCCGCCATCGGCAGCAAGCTCGGCCGGCCGGTGCCGCTGCACGAGATAGGCCTGGCCGACGCCGACCCGGCGCCCGAGGTCGGTCTGGCCTTCCCGCGCGATGTCGGCGAGGCGGTGAAATCGGCCACCGACCTGTGGCGGCTGGACCTCGCGGGCCGCCGCGGGCCCGGCGGGGCCGGCATCTGGCAGAGCTTGGCCGGATCCTTCGCAGTGAGCGCTTACGTGACGCCCGCCTCACGCTGGCTGATCACCCCGGCCGACGCGACCGTGGCGCGCGACGCGCCCGCTCCCGGGATGGCGCATGTGGGGCACGCCGATGTCGCCAAGCTCCGCGAGGCGGCGGAGGATGCGCGCCGCTGGGACTCCAAGTACGGCGGCGGCGACTGGCGTTCGAGCATGGTGCCGGAGTGCCTGCGGGTCGAGGCGGCGCCGCTGCTGCTCGGCTCGTACAGCGACGACGTGGGCCGCGCGCTGTTCGGCGCGACATCCGAACTGACCAGGCTCGCCGGGTGGATGGCCTTCGACACCGGCCAGCAGGAAGCCGCGCAGCGCTACTACATCCAGGCGCTGCGGCTGGCCCGCGCCGCCGCGGACGTGCCGCTCGGCGGGTACGTGCTCGCGTCGATGTCGCTGCAGGCGACGTACCGCAACTTCGCCGACGAGGGCGTGGACCTCGCGCAGGCCGCGATCGAGCGCAACCGGGGCCTGGCGACGGCCCGCACGATGAGCTTCTTCCACCTCGTCGAGGCCCGCGCGCACGCCAAGGCCGGCGAGGCGGCGGCCTGCGGGGCCTCGCTCGCCGCCGCGGAGGCGCTGCTGGAGCGGGCCAGGGAGGGCGACACCGACCCCAGTTGGCTCGGCTTCTACTCCTACGACCGGCTCGCCGCGGACGCCGCCGAGTGCTACCGCGACCTGCGGCTGCCGCGCCAGGTGCAGCGCTTCACCGAGCACGCGCTGGCGCGCCCCACCGAGGAGTTCGTGCGCTCGCACGGCCTGCGGCTGGTGGTCTCGGCGGTCGCGGAGCTGGAGTCGGGCAACCTGGACGCGGCGTGCGCGGCGGGCGCGAAGGCCGTCGAGGTCGCCGGGCGCATCTCCTCGGCCCGCACGACCGAGTACGTCCGCGACCTGCTGCACCGGCTGGAGCCGTACAACGACGAGCCGCGCGTGCTGGAACTGCGGGAGCGGGCCCGGCCGTTGCTGGCCGCCCCGGCGTAGCGCCGCCCCCGGCGGGCCCTTTCGGGGGCCGGGTCCCGTGGTCCCTCGCCGGTTGCCGGACAACGCCGCGTCTCGTTGCGTAAGTTGATCACCGGCACACCCTGCCCGGGACAGGAGGCCCGCCATGTCCGCCACGCGCGCGGCTCAGCAGGAGACGCAGCAGACGTACGACGTGACCGTCGTGGGCGCCGGCATCGTCGGGCTCGCCACCGCGTACGCGCTGAGCCGGGCCGCGCCGGCGCTGCGGGTCGCCGTCGTGGAGAAGGAGCCGGGGCCCGGGCGGCACCAGACCGGGCACAACAGCGGGGTGATCCACAGCGGCATCTACTACCCGCCGGGCTCGCTCAAGGCCGAGTACGCGCTCGCGGGCGCGGCGGAGACGCCGAAGTTCTGCGCCGAGCACGGGATTTCGTACGAAATCACCGGCAAGCTCATCGTCGCCACCGAGCAGGCGGAGCTGCCGCGGCTGCATGCGCTCGTCCAGCGCGGGCGCGAACACGGCTTGACGGTACGGGAGTTGGGGCCGGCGCAGATCGCCGCGCACGAGCCGGAGATCGCCGGGCTGGCGGCGATCCATGTGGCCTCGACCGGCATCTGCGACTTCCGCGGCGTCGCCGCCGCGCTCGCCCGGCTCGCGGCGGACGCCGGGTGCGTCATCCGGTACGGGCTGCGGGTCACCGCGATCGACCGCGAGCCGGACGGCACGGTCGCCGTCGGCACCGCCGCCGGCGGGCCGGCGCTGCGCACCAAGGTGCTGGTCAACTGCGCGGGCCTGCACAGCGACCGGCTCGCCCGGCTCGCCGGAGACGAGCCGGCCTTGCGCATCGTGCCCTTCCGGGGCGAGTTCTACGAGCTGGCGCCCGCCCGGCGCGGGCTGGTGCGCGGCCTGGTCTATCCGGTGCCGGACCCCCAATTCCCCTTCCTCGGCGTGCACTTCACGCGGGACGTGCACGGCGGCGTCCACGTCGGCCCGAACGCGGTCCCGGCGATGGCCCGCGAGGGCTACCACCGGTGGAGCCTGCGGCCACGCGACCTCGCCGGTACGGCCGCCTACCCCGGCACCTGGCGCATCGCCCGCCGGCACTGGCGCCAGGAGGCCGGCGAACTGCGCCGCTCCCTGTCCCGCCGGGCCTTCGCCGCGCAGGCCCGCCGCCTGCTGCCCGCGCTCCGCCCGGCGGACCTGCGCCCCGCGCCCGCCGGGGTGCGCGCGCAGGCCGTGCTCCCGGACGGCACCCTCGTCGACGACTTCCGCTTCGCCGGATCACCGCCCTTCGTCCACGTCCTCAACGCCCCCTCCCCCGCGGCGACCGCCGCGCTGCCCATCGGCCGCGAAATCGCCCGGCGGGTGCTGGCGGCGCTCTGAGGCCGCTCCCGGGGCTCAGGAGCCGCGCTCCGGGGCCGCGGGCCGGGGGGCTCCCGCCGGGCCGCTGCGGGGCCGCGCCCCGGCCTCTCCCCGGCCGCGCCCCGGTGGGCGCCGGGCCCCGGGATGGGGCGGCGGGGGAACCGCCGGTGGCCATCTGCACCGGCCACCACCTGCACCGTTGCCACCGGCGTGGTCCCGTAGAATCGGATGCATTGTGTCCAGCTCATCCCTTGCCGCCGCCGAAGCCGCCGCCCATGTGCCCGATGCGACCGCCGCTCCCGATGCGACCGCGCCCGCGAGTACCCGGCGGGGCGGGGGGCGGTTTCCGGACGGGCCCGCCGCTGATCCCGCCGGGTCGCGGGAGGAGCACCGGATCCGGTCGTTCCATGCGCGCCGCGGGCGGATCACGCACGCCCAGGCCGCGGCGATCGAGCGGCACTGGGGTGCGTGGGGCGTGGAGCTGGACGGCCGGCCGCTGGACCTCGCGGCGCTGTTCGGGTCGGCCGAGATGCCCGTCGTGCTGGAGATCGGCTTCGGGATGGGCGACGCGACCGCGCACATGGCCGCGGCCGACCCCGGCACCGGCATTCTCGCCGTCGACGTCCACACGCCCGGCCAGGGCAACCTGCTCGCACTCGCCGACCGCGCGGGCCTGACGAACGTCCGGGTCGCCAACGGCGACGCGATCGTGCTGCTGCGCGACATGCTCGCGCCCGGCTCGCTCGCCGGCCTGCGCGTCTACTTCCCCGACCCGTGGCCCAAGGCCAAGCACGCCAAGCGCCGCCTGATCCAGCCGTCCTTCCTCGCCCTCGTCACGCCGCTGCTGCGGCCCGGCGCGGTCGTGCACTGCGCGACGGACTGGGAGCCGTACGCCGAGCAGATGCTGGAGGTGCTGAGCGCCGCGCCGGGCCTGGTGAACGCGCACCCGGCGGAGGGCTTCGCGCCGCGGCCGGACTTCCGGCCCCTGACGAAGTTCGAGCGGCAGGGCCTGGACAAGGGGCACGTCGTGCGGGACCTGCTCTTCACGCGGGTCTGAGCGCCAGGTCTCAGCGCCTGGTCTCAGCGCCGGGTCCGTACGCGGCTCCGAGCGCCCGCTCCCCGCGCCGACGCGCCAGGTCGGGCGCCCCCGCACCCTCGCGGAGCACCGCCGCGGCCCCGTACTGTCGACAAGGTGTCCACGTACTCGTACTCGTCCCCGAACTCCCCCGAGCCCGGGCCGCCGCCCGGCAGTTCCTCCGACGAGCGCGTGTACGTACCGGCGGAGCCGCCCGCCTCCCTGCACTACGCCCCGCGGCGGCCGTTCTGGGAGAGCCGGGCCGTCCGCACCGGTGCGCTGTTCACCGTGCTCGCGGTGTGCGGCGTGGTCATCCTCGCGGTGGTGCGGCACCACATAGGTACCGAGCCGTTCCTGGTCGGGATGGCGCTCGCGGTGCTGCCCGTGCCGCTGCTGCTGTGGGCGTTCCTGTGGCTGGACCGGGTCGCGCCCAGCCCCTGGCAGAACGTCGCCTTCGCCTTCGCGTGGGGCGCGTGCGCGGCCACGCTGGTCGCGCTGTTCGCCAACGAGTACGGGGCGAAGCTGCTGGCCAGCACGCTGTCGGCGACACCGAGCCAGTCCGACCGCTGGGGGGCGACGTTCGTCGCGCCGCTGGTGGAGGAGACGGCCAAGGGCACCGCGATCCTCCTGCTCTACCTCTTCCGGCGGCGGCACATCGAGTCGCTGCTCGACGGCATCGTGCTCGGCGGGCTGGTCGCGACGGGCTTCGCCTTCACCGAGAACATCCTCTACCTCGGCACCGCCTTCGGCGAGGACAAGGCCGTCGGGGCGGGCGTGCTGGGCTCCACCACCGCGGCGACCTTCTTCGTACGCGTCCTGATGACGCCCTTCGCGCACCCGCTCTTCACGTCCATGACCGGCCTCGGCTTCGCCGTCGCCGCCGTCGCCCGCCCCCGCAGCCCCCTGCGCTGGCTCGGCCCGGTGGGCGGCTGGCTGCTCGCGATGGTGCTGCACGGCTCGTGGAACGGCTCCTCGCAGCTGTCGCCGGTGGGCTTCCTCACGGTGTACGTGTCCGTCATGATCCCCGTCTTCGGGCTGCTGGTGTGGCTCGCCTTCTGGGCCCGCTCACGCGAACTGCGCACCGTACGCGAGCAGCTCGGCGTCTACGTGGCCGCGGGCTGGCTCGCGCCGCGCGAACCGGTGGCCCTGGGCTCGATGCGGCTGCGCGCCGACGCCCGCGACACCGCCCGCCGCTACCACGGCGACACCGGCGCCCGCGCGGTCCGCGACTACGCCGTCTACGCCTCCCACCTCGCCTTCCTGCGCTCCGCCGCCACCCGCGGCCTCCAGCCCCCCGACTTCGCCGCCCGCGAGTCCGAACTCCTCCACCACCTCTGGCACCACCGCCCCCTGGCCCAACCCGCCCTCCTCCACGCACTCCCCACCCCCTGGCCCCCGCCCTACCCGCCGCCCTTCCCCAGCCCTTTCCCCACCCAGCCTGCCGCCCCCGCCTGGCCCCCGCACCACTCGCCCTATGCCCCGGCTCGGCAATGGGCGCCGCCGAAGCACCTGTGAGACGACGCCTCTGCAGGACAATGGCGGCATGGTGGACTACGCACGCACGCGGGCCGTTGCCGAGGAGCTGGCCAAGCACGCACCGGACGATGTGCGCGGCTTCGAGATCACCGATGGCACGATCGTCATGCTGATGTCGCCACCGAGGCCGCACGAGTACGCCGCCCTGCGCATCCGGCAGCAGTTGGACCAGCAGCTCCCGCCCGAACTCGTGGCGCACACGGGCGGCGACATCGAGGACCCGTCGTTGGGCAAGCTTCGCCGCCCCGATGTGATCGTCGTGGCAAACGCCGCCTTCGACGAGGACACGATGGACCCCTTCGACCCCCGCGACGTCCCCCTCGTCGTCGAGGTCGTCTCCCCGTCCAACCACACCAACGACTACGTCGAGAAGGTCGAGGACTACGCGGCCATGGGCATCGAGCACTACCTCGTGGTCGACCCGCGCAAGTCCACCCTCACCGTCTTCGGTGATCCCGGCCCGACCGCCGAAGGACCGCGTTACCGCGCCCAGCACGACTACGCCTTCGGGGCCCCCGTCACTGTGGGGCCGTGGACGTTGGCCACGACCGGGCTTCGGCCGTATCCGACGACGAACTGACCTCGGAAAAGGACGGGTTGAGTACGTTCACGCCGATATCGGGTGGTTCATTTCCTCGACGGATTAGACCTGGAAAACGCGTGACACCCCTGTAACACTCTGTATCTGACGGGTCGACAGACGGATCACGGGGGCTCGTACACGTCCGGGCGGAGGCGGTGTGCCGCGCGGGGCAGCCGACACGAGCAGGAGGTTCAGGCCAGTGCAGCCGAAGGCGACGTCAGGGGCGAGGTACGGGGCAGGGGCCGGGTGGGTGGGGCATACGCCGACCTCGGTCTTCCGGTTGGCGGCGGGCGGGCGGCGCGAGCAGTTGGTCGTGGAGCAGTATCCGCGCCCGCAGGAGTCGTACGAGTGCATGCTCTACGAGATGACCGGCTCGGTGCTGGAGTCGGCGGACGGGATGCTGACCAAGGGGCCGGGGCAGCCGGAGGTGGAGGCGTCGGCGGCGATGGCGGCCCGCGGGGTGCGGGTGCGGGCGATGTATCCGCGGGCGCTGCTGGCCGAGCCGGAGCAGGCGGCGCGGTTGCGGCAGGTGTCGGACACCGGGGTGAGCGTGCGGGTGCTGGACCATGTGCCGCACGACCTGCTGGTCTTCGACGGGCAGACGGTGTGCCTGGCGGCCAGGCCGTCCGCGCGGGACTGCGAGGAGCCGCCGCTGGTGCGGGTCACCGGGCAGCTGCTGGCCGCGTCGTTCGGCGCGATATACGACTCGTACTGGCAGCGCGCGACCCCGCTGTCGCGCACCTCGCCGGGCCCGCACCACGCGCAGCTCGGCGAGCGCGAGCGCGCCGTCATCCGGCTGATGACCAACGGCTACAGCGATGACAGGATCGCCCGGAAGCTGGGTATCACCACCCCGGACGTACAGTCGGTGATGGCCGCGCTGATGGAACGGCTCGACGCCGGCAGCCGTTTCGAGGCCGGGTACAAGCTCGCCCGGGAGGTCGACCCCCGGGACCTGTGACGGGCCCGGCCGCACATGGCAGGGCCGACCGCACACGGCAGGTCGGGGCGGGGCGGAAGGGAGCCGTGAGGGCAGTGCGCGACCGCGAGGCGATGCAGACGCTGCTCGCCCGGGCCCGGGCACGCGTCGACCCGGCGGAGTTCGGCCTGGCCCCGCGCGCCGACCCGCGCGGTCGCAAGGTCGCCGGGCTCACGCACGAGCACATGACGCGGCTGCTGGGCTGGCCGGAGCACAAGTACGGCTACGTCGAGCGCGGCCGGCTCGCCGCGATCGAGACGCAGCTGCTGGAGCCCATCGCACGCATCCTGCACCTGTCCGACCACGAGTGGGAGGCGCTGGTCCTCTACGCCACGGGGCTGCCGCCCGCCTACCGGCTGGACCCGCAGCTGGGGCGGGCGGTGCCGCGGCCGTGGGAGCGGGTGCTGCGCGGCTCGCGCGAGATGGCGTACGTCAACGACGCCGCGTGGGACGTGGTGGCCTACAACGCGGCCTTCGCGCGGCTGTTCAAGCGGCGCGAGGTGCCGGGCAACACGATGCGCTGGATGCTGCTGCACCCCGAGGCGCGCGAGACGCTCGGCGACTGGGAGCGCAGCTGGCTGCCGCGCCTGGTCCCGCAGTTGCGGGCCGCGGTCGTGGCGCACCCGCACAACCGGACGCTGGCGCAGCTGCACGCGGACGCCGGGCGCGACCCGGTGGTGGCGCGGTATCTCCAGACGCCGACCGCGGAGTACATCGGGCCGCGGGCGGAGAACGCGCTGCCGGTGGTGCACGCCGAACTGGGGCCGGGGTGGGCGACGTTGTGCACCGCGGGCCCGTTCGGGGTGCCGGGCGGGCGGCTGATGTTCGTGCTGTTCGACCAGGGCGACAAACCGCAGCACGGCCCGGCGATATCCGCGCCCGCGCACGGCCCGGTGGACCCGCAGGAGGCCCCGCACGGGCCGGGGACGGGGGCGTACGGGCCGGGAGCGGGCGCCGGGGCGTACGGGACGGGTGGGCCCGCGTACGGCCCGCAGGAGCCGGTACGTGCCGCCGGGCAGCACAATGTGACCCTATGAACTTCCCTCTGCCGCACGAGCTGCGGGCGCTGACACCGAACATCCACGCCTGGCTCCCGGACGGCCACGCCACGTGGGGCCTGGCCAACTGCGTGCTGGTGACCGGGCGGCGCGGCACGGACGGCCCGGCCACCGCGCTGCTGGTCGACACCCCGTACACCGCCGGCATGACGCGGCATCTCCAGGACCTGGTCGCCGGGCTCCCGGGCGCCCCGGTCGTCCGTACGGTCGTCAACACCCATGGCAACGGCGACCATTCGTACGGCAACGGCCTCTTCCCCGGCGCCGAGATCATCGCCACCGAGGCCAACGGCGAGCACCTGTGCGCGGAGCCGGAACCTGCCGTGCTGGCCGGGCTGGTGGCCGCCGCGGACCCGGCGACGGTCCTCGGGGCGTACATGAAGCGGCACTTCGCGCGCTACGGCGACTTCGGCGTCACCTCGCCCACCCACCCGACCCGTACGTTCAGCGGTGAACTCGACCTGGACGTCGGCGGATCGGCGGTGCGGCTGATCGAGGTGGGGCCCGCGCACACGGCCGGCGACCTCATCGTGCACCTCCCCGAGGAGGGTGTGGTGTGCGCGGGGGACGTGGTCTTCCACGAGGACCACCCGGTGCACTGGGCGGGGCCGTTGGAGTCGGTGCACCGGGCGTGCGAGCGCATCCTGGCGTGCGGGCCGCGGATCGTCGTGCCGGGCCACGGGCTGGTGATGACGCCGCAGGAGGTGCGGGTCTACGCCGACTACCTGCTGGACCTGCGCGAGGCGATCCACCGCGGGCACGCGGCGGGCCGGCCGCTGCCGGTGCTGGCGGCCGAGCTGATCGCCGCGGACCCGCATCCGCGGTGGGGGCTGACGGAGCGGATGGCGATCCTCGCGGCCGTCGAGTACCGCGCGCTGGACGGGGCGCAGGACCGGGCGGACCTGGTGGCGCTGGTGGGCTTCGCGGCCGGTTTCGCGGCGCGGGAGAGCGCGGAGGAGAGCACGCCGGAGAGCGGGGAGCCCGCGGGGAGCGTCACGGCCGGCGGCTGACATGCCGACGGCCCCGGCGTCGGGGGGGGTGAACGCCGGGGCCGCGGCGGTCCGTGGAGGCCGCCGGGCTTGCGCCCGGGGGTCGGCCCGTGTGGTGCTGGGCGGTGCGTGGGGCGGGATCGGAACCCGCTCCGGTGTGCGGAAAAGCCTTGCGTGCGTCAGAGCCTAGGGCGCAGCGGACGTGTCCGCTACGTGCGTGCGGGCGGTGCGTTCAGACGGCGACGTCGTGGCCGTACAGCCACGGCACCGGGTCGACCGGGGCACCGCCGTCGGGGCGTACTTCGAGGTGCAGGTGCGGGTCCGGCGCGTTGCCGGTGGCTCCGACCCTGCCGATCGTGTCGCCAGTGGTGACCTTACCGGACGTGGCGACCATCGTGGAAAGGTGGCAGTACCAGAGCTCGGTGCCGTCGTCGAGGGTGAGCACGACGCGGTAGCCGTACGAGCCCGCCCAGCCGGCCGAGGTGACCGTGCCGGTGTGGACGGCGTGGACCGGGGTGCCGGTGGGCGCGGCGAAGTCCTGGCCGGTGTGGGTGGCCCACATGTTGCCGGACTCGCCGAAGGCGGTGGTCAGGGTGTACGAGGCCATCGGCCGTACGTAGGAGGCGGCGAGGTGGGTCAGCCGCTCCGCCTCGGCCTGGGCGGCGGCTTCGGCGGCGGCCTTGGCCTTCGCCTCGGCTTCGGCCTTGGCGGCGGCGGCCTGCTCGCGGACCTTGCGGGCCGCGGCCTCCTTCGCCGCGAGCGCGGCGGCGGCGTCGCGCTTGGCCTGCTCGGCGGCCTCACGCTGCCGGGTGACCTGGGCGATGATGCGGTGGCAGAGCACGTCGCCGGGGCTGGCGGCGGGGGCGGCCGGGGCAGCCGGGGCCGCGGCGGGCTCGGTGCCGGCGGGCGCCGGCTCGGCGGCGGGCGCGGGCCCGGGTTCGGCCTCGGCGGGCGCGGGGGCCGGCGCGGTGAGCGTCGCGGCGGCGGTGGCGGCCGGGGCGGTGAGCGTGCCCGTCGCGGCCGTCGTGGCCTGCGCGGGCCGGGGCGCGGCGGCCGGCAGCGGCTCGGGGGCGAGCGGGGTGTCCGCGACGGTTATCGGCGTGGCGGCGGGCGCCTCGGCCGCCGCGGCGACCCCGCCGGCGCCGACCGCGGCCATCGCCGCGATGCCGAGCACGGTGGAGCCGACGGCCGCGCCGCCGAGGCCGGGCAGGCCGGTGCGCTGGCGGGGAAGGCGCTGGATGCGGGGTGCGGCGCCCGCGGGGTCGCCGTCGAGGACGAGGGCCGCGTCCGGCTCCCCGAAGGACCACTGCCCGGTCGGCTCGGCCACCGGAGTAGGGGCGTAGGCAGGCTGGTTGGACGCCACGGGGGCGCACTCCTTTCCTTCCTTCTCGCCTACCGGGTTAGCTGACGGGTTCGGAGCAGGAAGGTCTCCTACGGGTTGCCTTTCGGCCCCCCGATTCACCCCATTGGACCCCTTCCGTGGGTGACGGAAGGGCGGGTCCCCGGTTCCCGCGGACGGGATTCGGCAAGCGCACGGTGCCGCCTGTCGGCGGCAGTGACGACCGCGCTGCGTTATCGAACGTTAATAGAGCCGGGGAGGTTTTCCAAGCCGAACGGGAGAGTTCGGGGTGGGAAGCAAACGGGCAGGGTATGACTTGACGGGACGAACCGGACAAGCGGCGTGGCCGGGCGGTGACGTGAGCGTGTGTCAGTTGTTACCGAAAAGGGGAGGCATGGCTACGGGTGGTGAGCCGGCGACGGCGAGCGGAAGCAGAGGGGCGCGGGGCATGGCGACGGGAGTACGCCGGGGCGGCCCCGGGAGCGCGCACGGGCGGCTGATATCCGCGGCCACGGCACCGCCCGGCCGGCCACCCGGCCGGTGAGGTGCCAGTGGTCTGAACCTGTGCCAATGCGCGAACCGCTTGGCACGCCGGGGGCACGGGCCGCACGATGGGCGGGCCCGATGTCTTTGTCATGCACTCGTCCACACCATGACGCTTCAGGGAGCCCCGATGCATCGCCCCGACTCCGCGGCGCCCAGCCGCCGTTCGCTGCTGCGCGGCGGCCTCGGCCTCGGCGCCGCCGCCACCGCGGGCCTGGCCGCCGACCTCTGGTCCGCCGGCGCCGCACATGCCGCCGCCGGCCGGGTACGGCCCGCAGGCCCGCACGCCGGACCGCACGCAGGCCCGTACGCCGGAGGGCACACGTCCCCGCACGCCGGGCCGCACGCCGCCCCGGCGGCCTCCGCCGTCGACTACCCGTCGGCGACCTGGGCGCCGGCCAGCACCGGCAACTACACCGCGTCCAACCGCCCCACCAGCTACCCCGTCCAGCTGGTCGTCATCCACGTCACCCAGGAGACCTTCAGCGACACCATCAAGCTCTTCCAGGACCCGGCGCACGCCGCCGCCGCGCACTACGTCGTGCGGTCCGCGGACGGCGCGATCGACCAGTGCGTGCGCGAGCACGACATCGCCTGGCACGCGGGGAACTGGGACTACAACACCCGCAGCATCGGCATCGAGCACGAGGGCTGGGTCGACCAGCCGTCGTACTTCACCACCGCGATGTACCACGCCTCGGCGGCGCTGACGGCGTCGATCTGCGACAAGTACGGGATCCCGAAGGACCGCGCCCACATCATCGGCCACTACCAGGTGCCCGGCACCGACCACACCGACCCGGGGCCGAACTGGGACTGGGTGCGCTACATCCGGCTGGTCAACGGGGTCTGACGGCGCCGGTCCCGCCGTCCGGCCGCCCGTGCGGGTACGGCTCGGCGCGGGGTCCGGGCGGGACGACGCCGGGAGGGGCGTCGAGGGGGACGCCCAAGGGGACGTCCAGGGGGAACAGGACGCTCAGCCGCGGGAGGCGGCGGGCGGCCTCGGCCTCGTCGCCGGCCGACCAGCGGCGGCCGGAGGGGCCGGTGCCGCCCGCGGCGGGGGCGGGCTGCCGCGTGCAGGCCATGGCGCGGCGGGCGGCGCGTACGGCGGCGTAGAAGGCGTCGCCGAAGTCGTCGGAGGGGCCGGTGGCGAGCTCGTACGCCTGAAGGCCGATCGTGTCGAGGGTCGGCCAGCCGGGCGCGTCCTCGGCGGTCCACTGCGCCCTCGGGCAGCCGGCCAGCCGCAGCACCTCGGGGGCGTAGCCGAGGACGTCCGGGTCGTTGACGGCGGCCTCGAAGACGGCCCGCCCCAGGCCCATCATCCAGTGCTGGAAGGAGCGGAAGGCGTCGTCGGGGCACCAGCCGCCGAAGATCCGGTCGGCCGCCGCCCACAGGTCCCAGGTCAGCGCCTGGTCGGTGAGGGCGTCCAGGCACGCCTGGAAGCGGACGATGTCGCAGCCGGGCCGGCCGGCGAGGGTGTCGCGCAGCCGGCTGTCGCGCGTGTCGCCCCCGAACCCGTGCCGCCCGGAGCCCTCGATGAGGATCCAGAAGGGGTCGGTGTCCATGAGCATGGGGCTGACTATGCCAGGGGCGCCTGACGGCTCCAATTTCGTTGTGGGGCAGGGCAGTTGGGCTCGTGGACCGAAGGTCCGCGGCCCCGGTCCCGGCGTGCGGCGCGCCGGGTGGCGCGCCCCGGGACGACCGTCCACAGGCTGTGGACGACCCGCCGCGGGCCGGACGGGCCGGACCGCGGCGGGTGTGGGCACGGGCGCGGGGGTCAGGCTCTCCAGAGCCAGGCGAATACCGCCGCGCATGTCCCCATGGTGACCAGAATGGCAATCAACCGGATCGTCAACTCGGGAGCCTCGATGGCCCGTTGCACGGTCCGCCACAACCCATTGGTGATCACGGCTCACCTCCCGCTTCGGCAGGTGTCCTCCGCACTGTTCCGGCAGGTCACCCGCCCTATGCCCACCGTGTGCCCGCGCAGACCGGTACTCGTGCTGCACTCTCCGCGTTTCACTCCAATGGCGGGTCGGGTTCAACCGTTCGGCGGTACGACTGAGGCCGCGCCGGCGTAATGCGGTACGCCCCCGGCCGCCGTTTCGGTGCGAGCGGGGGCGACTTGGGTCGGCGGCCGGAGGCGGTCGGGAAGGGGTCCGGAAGCGGTCCGGAAGCGGGGGCGTGATTTCGGCGGCCACACACGCGGGCGAAGCACGCAATGGCTTTCCCGTACGCGGGTCGTACGCCCCGGCTCCCGCGCGTTTCCCGCGGGCGGATGCGGTCGGAAAGCGGTCGCCGGAGCGGTGCCTTCCGGTGCCTTTCGAAAGTACCCGGAGAATAGCTTTCACCGCCCCTTCCCTTTGCTTCTTTCGAGTGACCCAGGGCCTCTCACCTGCCCTACCGTGTTCGCGCGCGGGCCGGGACGGCGCCCGTGCGCACCGAGGAGGAGGCAGGGACACCGATGCTCCGGCTTTTACGTTCCCTTTCCGCGTCGCCGCCGGTGGCGTGTTCCGCGATCCGGAGCCGGCGGCGCCATTCGGTGGTCGTCGCGGCGGCGGTGATTTCCGCGGCTCTTGTCGCGAGCACGAGCGCGACCACGACCGCGGCCGGTTCGCCGGTGCCGGCCGCCGCGCAGGGCACTGCTCCCGCGCACACGTCGGGCGGAAGCACGGGCGGCGCCGACCCGGCCGCGCCCGCGACCGTCACCGACCCCATCGGCGCCGGCCAGACCTACGTCCCCGGCTCGCTCCGGGTGCCGCCCGGCTGGACGCCCGGCTGGTCCACCGGCGGCAGCACCTTCGCCGGCACCGACCAGGGCGCCGCGACCTCCGTCGTCCGGGCCGTGCAGCAGACCGCGAGCGCCACCGGCACGTCCCTGAGCGGCGACCTGCTGCCTCCCGTACAGGCAGCGGCCCGCGCCACCGGCGGCGACGGCTTCACGCCGATCCTCTTCCGCGCGCCCTCCGGCGACGTCGAGGCGTGGAACATCTACCACCACACCGGCCCCGCCGATCCGACGCTGGTCTGCAACGACCTGTCCACCAACCAGCCCTGCCCGGGCGGCCCTTGGCCGCGCCCGCTCAACACCACGGCCGGGCCGCTCGGTTCGGGCAGCACCGGCGACGTCTTCACCACCCTCACCCCGCAGTACGTCACCGACCCGTCCCGGCCCGGCGTCGTCTACTACCCGGCGGTCGCGGCCGGTTCGGTCGGCGTCGGCTGCCTCGACCTCGGCGCCCGCGCCAACTGCGGTTATGTGGCGCTGGAGTCGTCCACCGGGTCGCCAAGTGCCGCCAACGGACTGGCCGGTGTGGTGACGGTAGGCGGCAAGGTCTACGGCGTGGCCGGCACGGGTGAGGTGCTGTGCATGGACATGGCCTCGCACAGCCCCTGCACCGGCCAGCCCTTCGCCGCGATCGTCCCGCCCAACCACGACGCCCCGGGCGCGACATACTCGCTCTACCAGGGCGCGCTGGCCGTCGCGGACGGCCGGGTCTACGCCTCGTCCTCGCCGCAGAACGGCGCCGCCGTCACCGCGCTCGGCTGCTACGACCCCGCGACCGGCGGGACCTGCGCCGGCTGGGACACCCCGCACCCGGCGGCACCGGGCCCGGGCGCGTACACGTACAGCGCGTTCGTGGCCTACGACACGGCCGGGCAGCCGCAGGGCGTGTGCACCGCGAACACCACCGGCGGCGCACCGGTGACCAGTTGCTACACGCTGGACGGTGAGCCGCTCGCCGCGCCGGCCACCGGGCTCGGTTCACTGCCCGCCGGGGCGCTGGTGTTCAACCCCGAGGTCGTCAATGCGGGCGGTGACAACCGCAGTTACTTCGGCGCGTGGGGCGGCACGCTCGCCGGCGGCACCGTCTGCTACAGCTGGACGCACGCCGCGCCCTGCGCCGGATTCCCGACGATCGCCCAGCACCCCGCCGTCAACGGCGGGGTCACCCGCGACTACGGCTACGCGTACGACGCCACCACCCGCTGCCTGTACGGGCTCGGCGACGCGGGCATCCTCTTCTCGATGGACCCGGCGACCGGCAACTCCCCCTGCCTGCGCACCGGCGCCTCGGTCACCCTCACGCCCGCGGACTTCTCCTGCGGCGGCACCGGGCACGCCGCCGCGTACACGCAGGCGCGGCTGACCGGCCTGGACCTCGCGCACGCCGACCCGGCGGCGACCAGCGTGGTGGTGACCGACCCCGCCGGCACGGTCCTCGCAACTCCCGTGCTCGGCACGGACGGCACGGTGGACCTGTCCGGGATCTCGGTGACGGCGCATCCGTCGATCACGGTGACCGTGCGGTTGAGCCTCACCGACGCGAGCGACTTCGGGGGCGGGCGGCGGCCGGCCCTGACCGTCGCCTTCCAGGGCGACGCACCGCAGATATGCCTGCGGACGGTCGTCGGCACGGACTGCGCCACCAGCCAGGTGACCGACACCGCGAGCGGCACGGACGCGTCGGGCGCGCTGACGTCCAACACCGTGACCGTGCCGGTCGCGCCGGGGGCGGCGTGCCTGCCGCACGTCACGGCGGTCAAGGAGATCTGCGGGTCGGCCGCGCCCCGGGACTGCACGCCGGGCGGCCCCGGGCCCTGGGTCAAGTCCAGCCCGGTCGGGCTGCTCGGGCTGCTCGGTACGGCGCACTGGCGGATCACCGTCACCGACGCGGGGCCGGTGGACGCGACGCAGGTCACCGTCAACGACCCGGCGGTCGGGGCGTGTTCGTCGGCCGCCGGGACCTTCACGCTCACGGCGGGCAGCAGCAGGCAGGTCTACTGCGACTCGCTGCTCTTGGCGCTGCCGCTGAAGAACACGGCGTCGGCGAGCTACTTGCCCGCCAACTCGCCGCACGGCACGGCGTATTCGACGACGGAGCCGTCGTCGGCGGTGGCGTGCTCGCTGCTGTGCCTTCTGGTGCCGGCGGATGAGCGTGAGACCGGTGGGGTAGGAGCGCTTGCGCTCCGCTGAGTTGAGCTCCGGGCCCGCCTCCCCGCTCCCTTGCCGGGAGCCGGGAGGCGGGCCTTCCGGTACGGTCTCCCGGGTCGGTGGCACGGGCGCGCGGGCAGTACGCTCGTGACCCTCACAGCGCGGCGCGCGTGAGCCCCCGGCGGCCCGGCCCGGCCGCCGGCAGGAGGCCGAGCACGAAACCGGGCACCGAGGGGTACGACGGCCGTCCCCTCCGCACAGGGCTCATCGCGAGGGGCGGATCACGTGGACCACCAGCACGGCATACCTCCGGCGGCATCCCCCAACTCCCCGACCCTGCCGCCGGACCCGGCGAAGCGCCCGGGCGCGCCGGCGGCGGGTGGGGGTACGGCTGCGACGCCGGGTACGGCTGCCGCGCCGGCTGCGGCGTCCGCGACGCCGGGTGCGCCGACGGCTGCCGCGCCGGGTGCGCAGACCGCCGGTGACGGTACGGGTGCGACGCCGGGTGCGCCTGCAGCTGCCGCTGCCACGCCGGGTGCCCCCGCCGCGGGGGACGGTAGCGCTGCCGCGCCGGGTGCGTCGGCTGCCGGTCGGGGTACGGCTGCGGCGCCGGCTGCCGCTGCCACGCCGGGTGCTTCGTCTGCCGGCGACGGTACGTCCGCAAAGCCGAGTGCGCCTACGGCTGCCGCTGCCGCGCCGGGTTCGTCGGCGCCGGGCGAGGGTGCGGTTGCCGCGCCAGGTTCGTCGGGCGCGACTCCGGATGCACCGACCGCCGGTGGCGGTGCGGCTGCGGCGCCGGGTACGGCGACCGCTGGCGACGTGGCGCAGGGTAAGCAGCCGCTGCCGGCGGCGGCCAAGACGGCGGGCGGTACGCGGAAGGCTCCGGCGAAGAAGGCCACGACCCCCGCCGCGAAGGCCCGCAAGGCGGCTCCCGCCGCAGGTGCCGCGAAGGCTGCGCAGGCCGCGCCCGCCGCCGCTGCCAAGAAGCAGCCCGCCACGCGTAAGGCCGCGGCTGCCCGGCCGAAGGCAGCGCCCACTACTTCGGCGGGGGACGCCCAGCCGCTGCCCCCGCAAGAGGCTTCCGCCCAGACCGCGGCAACGAGCGCCGCCGCCAAGAAGGCCACCACACGCAAGACGGCAACCGCCGCGCAGAAGAAGGCTGCGGCGAACCCGCCGCGGAAGGCTGCCTCCGCGCCAGCCGCCGGCGCTCCCGCTGCCGCTGCCGCCGGTGCTCCTGCCGCCGCTGCTGGCAACGCAGCCGCCGCCCCTGCTGCCGGTGCGGGTGACGCGCAGGCCGCCAGGACCGCCGCTGCTGGTGCTGCCGGCAAGAAGAGGACCGCCGCCAAGAAGGCCGCGCCCGTGAAGAAGGCGCCGGCGGCGAAGAAGACTGCGGCGAAGGGTGCGGTGGTTGCCGCAGCTGGGGCCGCGGCTCAGGCGGCCGAGGGTGCCGAGCAGTCGCAAGCCGCCGGCGTTGCCGCGCAGGCGTCCGCTCCCGCCGGGGAGGTCGCCGGCCAGGCGTCCGGCGCCGAGGCGCAGGCCACCGCGGGTCAGGTGCCAGCGCCCGCGGCCGTACCCGGGTACCTCGCCCGGCAGGGCTTCGGTGCCGTCGATGGTGAGGGTAGCGGGAAGGAGAAGGCGCCGCGGTTCGGGCGGCGGGCGCGGGTTGTGGCGATTGTCGCGGCCGTGGTCGTCGTGGCTGGGGCGCTTGCCGTCACCGCGGTGGCGACCGGTGGGGACGACGGGGCCGCCGCGGCGTCGACGCCCAGCGCCAGCAGTTCGCCGAAGGCCGTCGCCGCGGCTCCTACCACCGCACCGGGCACGACCGCGCCGGCGCCGAGCGCGACCTCCACGCCGACCTCGTCCCCCGAGGCTGACCCTACGACCACCGCGCCGCCCAAGACGCACCCCTCGAAGGCTGCGTCGGCGCCGACCACGAAGCCGGCGAAGACCCCCGCCACTCCTCCCCCGGCGGCAGCCGGCCCGCACGTCACGTCCGTCGCGATCACCGACCACGCGTGCGTTCCGCACAACCGCACGGCGAGCGCCGAGGTCGTGGTGACGTACGACGGCACCGCCTCCGGGACCCTCCACCTCACCTGGTGGCGCAGCGCCTCGCGGTGGGGTGGGGACAGGGTCACGATCAACCCGCCCCAGATTGCGACCTTCCCCAAGGGAGCCGGGAGCTACGACTACGTAGCCCGCCTCACCCCCTACAAGCAGGACAATCACCGCCCCTACATCGGCGTCACCGTCACCACGGACCCGGCGGCGCGCTCGGGCAATGGCGTGACGCAGTTGGTCTGCGGCGGGTAGGTCCGCGGCGGTTCAGGGGGTCGGGGCGCAGCGCCCCGGCCCCGGCGGGCTCCCTGGGTGGAACCCTCAGCGGTGCACCGTCCCGGCGACGTAGTCGCCGCCCTGCTGGCGGATGATGACGTTCATCCGGTTGAACATGTTGATGAGGCCGACCTGGAAGACGAGGGCGGCGAGCTCTTCGTCGTCGTAGTGCTTGGCAGCGTTCTGCCACACCTCGTCGCTCACTCCGCTGCCGTCCGCGAAACGGGTGCCCGCTTCGGTGAGTTCGAGCGCGGCGCGCTCGGCGTCCGTGAAGACGCTCGTCTCGCGCCAGGCGGCGACGAGGGCGAGCCGGAGGGGCGTCTCGCCGGCTGCCTGCGCCTCCTTGACGTGCATGTCGAGGCAGGCGCCGCAGCCGTTGATCTGGCTGGCCCGGATGTTCACCAGTTCCCTGGTGCGGTTGGAGAGCGCGGAGCCGGCGAGTACGCGGTCGGCTCCGACGATGTGCTTGACGAACTTCTGCCCGACGTCGGTGCCGAGCGCGTTGATCCGAGGCTCCATGAGGCCCTCCTTGGGATGAGTCGTCCGTGCGCTGCGTTCACCTCTTGGACGAGCCGGGCGCGGGGGACGTAACGCCGGGAGGTGCGGGTGCGGGTGGGGCGCGTTCGGTTCGGTGGGTGGGGTGGGCGGGGGCGCTCCGGGGGGCACCTCCTCGGACTGCGCACATTGCCCTCCGGGCGAATCCAGCACCCGGCCGTCGTGCGCAGTCCTGCGGGGGCACCCCCCAGATCACCCCCTCCCGCCCGTCCACCGGCGACTCTCCGCCGGTGGGGGCGGGGGTGGGTGAGGTACGCCGTCCCTCCCGCCGGCCGCGGGCGGCCTTCGGCCGGTGAGGGTGGAGCACGCGGCCCCTTCCGCCGACCGCCGGCGACTCTCCGCCGGTGGGGGCGGGGGTGGGTGGAGTACGCCGCCCCTCCCGCCGACCGCGGGCGGCCTTCGGCCGGTGAGGGTGGGTTGCGCAGCCCCTCCCGCCGACCACCGGTGGCTTTCGCCGGTGGGGGTGGGTTCACGGCCCCTTTCGCCGTCCGTTGACGGCTTTCCGCCGGTGGAGGCGGGGGTAGGTGAGGTACGCAGCCCCTTCCGCCGACCACCGGTGGCTTTCGGCCGGTGGGGGTGGGTTTGCGGCCCCTTTCGCCGTCCGTTGGCGGCTTTCCGCCGGTGGGGGCGGGGGTGGGTGAGGTACGCCGTCCCTCCCGCCGGCCGCGGGCGGCCTTCGGCCGGTGGGGGTGGGTTCGCGGCGCCTTTCGCCGTCCGTTGGCGGCTTTCCGCCCGTGGGGGCGGGGGTGGATGGGGTACGCGGCCCTGCCGCCGATCGCTGGTGGCTTCCGCCAGTGGGGGTGGGTGAGCGGCCCCTTTCACCGTCCGCTCGCGGCTTTCCGCCGGTGGGGGTACGCGGTCCCTTTTGGGCTGCGCTGGCGGGTCTCCGGCCATGGGGGTGGGTACGCCGTCCCTTCCGGCCTCTGCCGGTGGCCTCCGGTGGTTGGGGGTGGGTTCGCGCTGGCCTTCTGGTGCCGAGGGTTGGCTCGTCTGCACGGACAGAGAGCCCCCGGCGGCGCGCAAGCCCCACAAGGAGACCCGCACCCGCCCACTCACTCGCACGGGTGGCTGGGGGTGGGGACACCCCGCGCCGCAGGCGCGGGCACCACCCACGGGCGGAGAGCCCCCGATGGCGGGGGAGGGCCACGGGAAGGCAGAAAGCCGACGTACCACTCGCACGGGTGGCTGGGGGTGGGATCACCCCGCACCGCACGGCGCGGGGGTGCAGCCTCAGGCGTGGCCGGTTCGGGGCGGGGGCCATGAGGTTCGTGGGGCTCATGTGGGGGGTGAGGTGCGGGGGGTTACCCCGCGTCGTATTCGTGACCAGAGCTATGGGTCGCTTCAAGACGATACGACCCGTTCCCGCCCGCCCAAGCGGAAGCCCTCGCTACGTTTGGCGCGGCCGTCCGGCCGCCGCGTGCACGTCAAGGGAAAAGGTGTCCTCATGAACGGAAAGAAGCGGCTCAGCGTCCTCGCCGCCGCGTTGTTGGGCCTCGTGTGGGGTGATCTCGCCCTCGTGGCCGGGCCGGCGCATGCGCTCGGGGGGGCGATCAGCTGCACCGGGTGGAGCTACACCACGTACAGCCCGGGGCTGACGAACACCGTGCGGGCCACGGAGGTGACCGTGGCCGGGCGGTACAACATCGTGGACGCGCACAGTCCGACGGGGAGTTGCCTCGCGCTCGGGTCGTCGGCGAGTGCCGGGCGGCGGGATGTCACCGCGCTGCTGGACGTCAGCTGCAACGCCGTGCTGACGGAGACCGGCACCGAGACGATCGAGTGGAACGACGGGCGGTCCACGTCGTTCGCCTTCACCGCCACGGCCGCGCACATCGGCTCGAACACCGTGCTGACGGAGACGGGTACGGTCGTGGCCGGCGAGTTCCTCGGGCAGCACGTGGTGGAGACGTTCACCGCCGCCAACCTGGCGTTCCTCGACTGCGCCACCCCGGGCGGCGTCACGAGCCTGGACTACGCGACCGTCCTGACGATCCTGCCGCTCTGACCGCGCGGGACGTACGAGCCGGCGTCGCCGCGGGTGGCGCGAACCCCGCGGCGGCGCCCAGCGAGTCGGCGGGCCGGCGGGCCGGCGGCCGAAACGGCGGCCACCGCCGCAGAGTTCAGCTCGCCGGTCGGCGGACCAGTGCGAAGAGCTCCGGGCCGCGGGCGGTCAGGCGCCGTGTGGCGGTACGGTTGCCGAGCCGGCACAGGAGGGCGCCCCAGGCCAGGGCGACCGGGACCGCCGTCCACTCCAGCCAGGTCGTGCCGGTGAGGGCGCCCGGCAGGAGCAGGGCCAGCGGGGGCAGGCAGCACAGCACCGGTACGGCGACGAGCATCAGGTGTGCCTTGACCTGGCGGCCCGGCGTGGGGCCGCCGTCCGCGGAGAGCGGCTGCATGCTCAGCACGGAGACCAGGACGGTCAGGCCGGTACCGCCGAGGGCGACCGCGGCCTCGCCCGAAAGGGCCCACGGCCAGGCCCAGTTCTGCCCGCCGGCCGCGGTGAGCAGCACCGTGAGCAGCAGGCCGGGCGGTCCGGCGACCAGGAACCACGCCCACTGGCGGCCGGTCACGTCGGCGCGTTCGGCGTGCGGGGTGGTGAGGGTGAGCCACAGGGCGGAGCCGTCGTCGCCGTAGAGGTTGGTGAAGCAGGCGGCGGCGATGACGGTGAACAGCAGCCCGCCGAAGGGCAGTCCGCTGGTGCTGCCGCTCAACGCCACGATGACGGAGGTCAGTACGCCGACGAGGAGGGCGATCATCAGCTGGACGCTGCGCAGTACGGACCGGGAGTACATCCGCAGCTCCTTGCCGATGACCGCGCCGAGCGGTGTGCTCGGCAGCAGCCGCCGGGCGCCCACGGCCACGTACGCCTTCTGCCGGGAGGTCCGGCGCGAGGAGCCGCGGCCCGACAGGGTCAGCCGGCGGGCCAGCAGCGGGGGCCAGACGAGCACCAGCGCGGCGATCAGCGCGACGAGGCCGGCGAGCGGCAGCAGCGCGGTGGCGGTGTGCCCGTCGGCCGCGGACTGGACGGCGTCGGCGCCCCAGCCGGACGGCAGCCCGCGGACGACGCCGGCCAGCACCGGCGACGAGCCGTCCGTCAACTTCCGGGCCAGGAACGGCACTACGGCGGAGGCCAGCGACAGCAGCGTGATGACGAGCGCGACCAGTACCGAGCTGAAGTCCCGGCCCCGGCGGGAGGAGATCGTCGGGCCGAGCACGCCGACCGCGACCGTCGAGGCCACGACCGCCAGCACCAGGTTCAGCAGCACCGCGACGACCCCGACGAGCGCGGCCTGCGCGCCGGACCGGGCGCCGTACGCGATCATGCCGGCGAAGGCGAGGAAGCTGAAGACGAGCGAGACGTTGGCGAAGTTGGCGCCCAGCATCGCGTGCGCGAGCTTGCGCGGCGGGATGGGCAGCAGCTTGAAGTAGTCCAGCCGCAGCGTCGCGTCGTCGCCGGTCATGACGGGCCCCGCGACCCAGCCCAGCAGCCAGCCGAAGGACAGCGTCGCCAACACGTCGGCGCCGGCGCCCGGTTGGGCGTAGTGCGCGAGCCCGGCGGCGAAGGTGCTGCCGGCCAGCGCCAGGACGACGACCAGCAGCGCGAGGGTGCCCCATATGCGCTTGCCCTGCGCGTTCTTGCGCAGGATCAGCGCGCGCATGCCGATCAGGACGCCAACCACGACAGCCCCTCCGCCCCGCCCGCGCGGGCTCCGACGATGTGCACGAACGCCTCGTCGAGGGTGGGGTGTTCACCGCGTACGTCGTCCAGCGCGCCCGCCGCCTCGACCCGCCCCCTGGCGATCACGGCGACGTGGTCGCACAACTGCTCGACCAGCGCCATGACATGGCTGGAGAAAACCACCGATCCCCCGCCGCGCACGAAGCGTTGCAGGATGGTGCGGATGGTGGCCGCCGAGACCGGGTCGATCGCCTCGAACGGCTCGTCCAGGACGAGGAGTCGGGGCCCGTGCAGCAGCGCGGTGGCGAGGGTGATCTTCTTGCGCATGCCGGTGGAGTAGTCGACGATCGCGGTGCTCTCGGCGGCGTCCAGCTCCAGCACCGCCAGCAGTTCGGCGGCGCGCTGCTCGACGACCTCGCGCGCCATGCCGCGCAGCAGCCCGAGATAGGTGAGCACTTCGCGGCCGGTGAGCCGGTCGGGCAGCGCCATGCCGTCGGGCAGCACGCCGACGAGTTCCTTCGCGGCGACCGGGTCGGCCCACACGTCGTGCCCGAAGATGCGGACGGCGCCGGCGTCGGGCCGCAGCAGTCCGGTGGCCATCGACAGCGACGTGGTCTTGCCGGCGCCGTTCGGGCCGACGAGGCCGAAGAAGGAGCCGGGCGGGACGACCAGGTCGACGTGGTCGACGGCGGTCTGCCCGCCGAACCGCTTGACCAGGCCGCTGAACTCCAGCGCGGGTACGGCGGGCAGAGCGGGAACACCGGAGACACCGGGAACGCGGGACATCGGCGGACCTCCCCCAGAGGTGCGGACGGCACGGTACGTGCGACCCGGTTAAGTGATATCACAATAACCTGGGAAGCGCGCCGCGCCGTCGCCCGCCGGCAACCGCCAAGAGCCGCCGCCCCGCCGGCAACCGCCAAGAGCCGTCCCCCGCCGGCAACCGCCGGCCGAGGCCCGCCCGCCCGCGCGAGAGCTAAAGAATCGGCTTGCCCCCCGTCACCGCGACCCGCGCCCCCGAGACGTACGACGCCTCGTCCGAGGCGAGCATCACGTACACCGGCGCGACCTCCGCCGGCTGCCCCGGCCGCCCGAGCGGTACGTTGCCGCCGAACTCCGCCACATGCTCGCCCGGCATCGTGGACGGGATGAGCGGCGTCCAGATCGGCCCGGGCGCCACGCTGTTGGCGCGGATGCCGCGGTCGGCCAGCAGTTGCGCGAGGCTCGCGATCATATTGGCGATCGCCGCCTTCGTCGCCGCGTACGGCATCAGCGCGGGCGAGGGCTGGTCGGAGTTGACCGAGGACGTGCCGATGATCGACGAGCCGGGGCCCATGTGCGGGACGGCCGCCTTCACCAGGTGGAACAGCGCGCTGAGGTTGAGCGCCAGCGTGTGGTCCCACTCCTCGTCCGGGATCTCCTCGACCGAGGTCCGGGTCATCTGGTATGCGGCGTTGCTGACCAGCACGTCGATCCTGCCGAAGGTCTCCACGGCCTGCGCGACCACCGCCATGCACTGCGCCGGCTCGGCCAGGTCGCCGGGCATGAGCACCGCCTTGCGGCCCGCCTCCTCCACCCAGCGGGCGGTGTCGCGGGCGTCCTCGTGCTCGTCGAGGTAGGAGATCAGCACATCGGCGCCCTCGCGCGCGTACGCGATCGCGACGGCCTTGCCGATGCCGCTGTCACCGCCGGTGACGATCGCCACCTTGCCGTCGAGCCGCCCGGACCCGCGGTAGCTGTGCTCGCCGTGGTCGGGGCGCGGCTCCATCTCCGCCTCGGTGCCGGGGGGCCGCTGCTCCTGTGCGGGTTGGTTCATGGTCGTCCGCCGCCTCTCCTCGTGGCCGTCGTACGGACGCCTGACCGGCCCCGCCGCCGCGAAACGCCCCTCCCGCCACGCAATGCCCGTAAGCCCCGTTTCGCCCCACCCGCCGCCGGGCACCCGCAGGGACGGATTCCGTACAACGGGCTCCGTACCCGAACCAGGAAAGGCCGGGATGACGATGAAGGCGGTTGTCTACCGAGGTCCGTTCGACGTGGCGACGCTGGACGTCGACGATCCGCGGATCGAGAAGCCGACCGACGCGGTCATACGCGTCACGACCGCGAACATCTGCGGCTCCGACCTGCACCCGTACGAGGGCCGGGCGCCGCTCGACGAGGGCATGGTGCTCGGGCACGAGAACATGGGCGTCGTCGCGGCCGTCGGCGACGGCGTGGACCGTATCGCGGTCGGCGACCGGGTCTCCGTGCCGTTCAACATCGCGTGCGGCACGTGCCGCAACTGCAACGCCGGCTGGACGAACGCGTGCCTGCGCGCGAACCCCTCCGGCAAGCCGACCGCCGGTTACGGCTACCCGCAGATGGGGCCTTACTGGGGCGGCCAGGCGGAGTACCTGCGGGTGCCGTGGGCCGACTTCAACCTGCCGTCGTCGACAAGGAGCCGGACCGGCTCGCGCTCGCCGAGGAGTACGACGCCACGCCGGTGAACTTCGCCGCCGGCGACCCGGCCGAGGCGATCCTGGACGCGACGGACGGCTTCGGCGTGGACTGCGGCGTCGAGGCGGTCGGCTACCAGGCGCACGACCCCGCGGGTCAGGAGCACCCGGAGATGGTCCTCGACAAGCTCGTGGAGGTCGTACGGTCCACCGGCCGCATCGGCGTCGTCGGCGTGTACAACCCGCAGGACCCGGGCGCGGCGACGGAGCGGGCGAAGGAGGGCCGGATCGCCTTCGACTACGGCACCGTCTTCGACAAGAACATCTCCCTCGGGCACGGCCAGTGCCCGGTCAAGCGCTACAACCACCAGCTGCGCGACCTGATCGTCCGGGGCCGGGCCAGGCCCGGGCGGATCGTCTCGCACGAGCTGCCGCTGGAGGCCGCGCCCGAGGCGTACGAGCACTTCGACAAGCGCCTGGACGGCTGGACGAAGGTGCTGCTGCATCCGGCAGCCGCGTAACGGCGTCGGCCTGCCCGAGCCCGGGGCGGACACCCGCGCCGCGCTCCGGGCGCCGGCGCCGCGCGGGCGGCTGGTCGTCCTCGGCACCTCGGCCGGCGGCAGGGACGGAGCCGGCCGCCGGCCGGTTGCCGGGTGAAAGACGATCAGCGAGGAAGGCTCTCGCGAGGTTCCGAAGCTGTCGGGCCGGCTCCGCCACCACCATGCTGATGCACAAGGGTCGCTGTTGCAACTTCTTCGCAATAGCGGTCTAGTGTGGTGCCGGACCCGTTCCGACCGCCGCCGAAAGGAGCCGTGCCTGATGGGCACCTACGCGCTTCCCGACCTGCCGTACGACTACTCCGCGCTCGCCCCCGCCATCACCGGCGAGATCCTGGAGCTCCACCACGCCAAGCACCACGCCGCCTACGTCAAGGGCGCCAACGACACGCTGGAGCAGATCGCGGAGGCGCGCGAGAAGGACGCGATCACGCCGACCGGGCTGGTCGGCCTGGAGAAGACCTTCGCGTTCAACCTCTCCGGCCACGTCCTGCACTCGATCTTCTGGCAGAACCTGTCCCCCGACGGCGGCGACCGCCCCGACGGCCCCCTCGCGACCGCCATCGACGAGCACCTCGGCGGCTTCGAGGCGTTCCGCAAGCAGCTCACCGTCGCCACGTCCTCCGTCCAGGGCTCCGGCTGGGGCGTGCTGGCCTGGGAGCCGCTGGGCCGCCGGCTGGTCGTCGAGCAGGTCTACGACCACCACGGCAACGTCGGCCAGGGCACGACCCCGCTGCTGGTCTTCGACGCGTGGGAGCACGCGTACTACCTCCAGTACAAGAACGTCCGCCCCGACTACGTCACCAAGCTCTGGGACCTGGTGAACTGGACCGACGTCAGCGCCCGGCACGCGGCGGCGACCGCCGCGCCCGCACCGGCCTGATCCCGGCCCCCCGCGGGGCCGGGATGTCGAGAACGGCGTGCCGGCTCCGTCCCAGGGGTGGAGACGGCCGCCGGGGCCGTACCCCGTACGGAGGAGGACAGCCATGGCGATCCAGCGGATGGACCACGTCAGCGTCGTCGTCGAGGACCTGGACGCGGCCGTCGCGTTCTTCGTCGCGCTCGGCATGGAGGTGGAGGGCCGCACGCCCGTCGAGGGGCCCTGGGTGGACGGGGTGTGCGGCCTCGACGGCGTACGGGTGGACATCGTGATGGTGCGCACCCCGGACGGCCACGGCAAGCTCGAACTGACCAGGTTCCACTCCCCCGCGGCCGTCGGCGCCGACCGGGCCGGCGCCCCGCCCCACACGCTGGGCCTGCGCAGCGTCATGTTCGCCGTCGACGACCTCGACGACGCCCTGGCCCGGGTACGCCCGCACGGCGGCGAGCTGGTCGGCCGCGTCGAGCGGTACGGGGACGTCTACCGGCTGTGCTACGTGCGCGGGCCCGAGGGCGTCATCGTGGCGCTGGCGGAGGAGCTGGGCTGAGAGCGGGCGCCGGGCGCGGCCATCGCTCAGAGGTCGAGGAGCTCCTCGAAGAAGCCGCCGAAGCCGCGGTCGAGGTCGACGAGGTGGATCTCCAGGATCCAGTGGACCTGGAGGCCCTTGCTGTCGGTGCGGCGCAGCGGGGTGTCGTTGCCGGGGGTGATGTGGGAGGCGATCTCGGCGCCGGCGATCTCCTCGTGCGGGAAGGCGCCCACGGGGTGGCCGGCGTGCCAGCCGCCGAGCTGCCAGCCGCGGTCGGCGGCCAGCCGGGCGACCTCGGCGTGCAGGGCGGAGCCGGTGATGTCCGGGTCGGCCTCGAAGGCGGCCCGGCCGGCCGCGAAGACGTCGGGCAGGTCGTCGCGCAGCCGCTGCTTCACGGGATCGTCGCCGAGGACGAAGGTGCGGCCGAAGTCGGCCTCCCACTCCTCGAAGATCGGCCCGAAGTCGGCGAAGACGATGTCGTCCTCGCCGATGACCCGGTCCGGCGGGTTCTCCCGGTAGGGCCGCAGCGTGTTCACCCCGGACCGCACGATGCGCTTGTGCCAGTGCCGGGTCGGCCCGAACATCTCGTTGGCGAGGTCGCGCACCCGGTCGCTGACCACCCGCTCGCTCTCCCCCGCGGCGACCAGGCCGCGGGCCCCGATCTCGGCGAACAGCTCCGCCGCCTTGGCCTGCGCGTCCAGCAGGCGCGCGGCGCGCGTGGCCTCGTCGTCGTACGGCATAGGTCTCCCCCAAGTGCCCCAGGAACGAGCGCGCCGTCCCGCCCGGCGCGTGCTTCCCCCGATCGTGGCACGACCGGCCCGCCTCGCGCGCCCGCCTTTCCCCGCTCGGCTCGCCCTTCGGCGCCGGCGGCCCGGCCGCGGTGCGCGCCGCGCCGCAGATGCGTGGCGTACGGCCCGAAACGTGCCGCATGTGATACTCGTCAACACGCGTTGACCTCGCACATGCGGTACGCAGGGAAGGACGACCACCTCGTGGGAAGCGACATGCTGCCGCCCGGCCAGCGCAAGGCCCACGGCTGGCCCGTCTCGCACTACGGTCCCGTCCCGCGCTTCCGCCCCGAGCGGTGGAACCTGAAGGTCTTCGGCGCGACCGCGAGCGGCACCGAACACGTATGGTCTTTCGAGGAGTTCGCCGCCCTCCCCCGTACGACCGTGGTCGCCGACCTGCACTGCGCGTCGGGCACGTCCACGACCGGGCACGAGTGGTTCGGCCTCCCCGCCACCGCCCTGCTGGAGCTCGCGCCACCGGCGCCGCAGGCCACCCACGTCATGGCCTGGGCCGAATACGGCTACAACGCCAACCTCCGCCTCGCCGACTTCGCCTCCCCCCGCACCCTGCTCGCCACCCACCACGGCGGCCAGCACCTCACCGCGGAACACGGCTTCCCTGTACGGCTGGTGGTCCCGCACCTGTACAGCTGGAAGGGCCCCAAGTGGCTGCGGGCCATCGAGTACATGACGGCGGACCGCCGCGGCTTCTGGGAGGAACGCGGCCACCACAACATCGCCGACCCCTGGAAGGAGCAGCGCTACTCCTACCAGGAGGAGGACTGAGGGCGGCTAGGGTTCCGGCTCGGCGGCCGGACCGGGCCCGGGCCCGGTCGCGGCGCGGGACAGCAGCGCCAGGGCGGCGACGGCCGCGGGCAGGAGCAGGCCGGCCGGCCAGCCCCAGGCGTCGATGACCAGGCCCGCGGCCGGGGTGCCGAAAGCGCCGCCGAGCACCATCGCGCCGGATTGCCGGCTCAGCGCCTCGGCCGCCCGCCCCGCGGGCACCGCCGCCGTGACGTCCGCGCTGATCGCGGCGTACGCGGGCGCGACGAACAGCCCGTTGAGGCCCAGCAGCAGCGCGTAGGCCCCGCTGCCGCGGGCCGCCGCGGTCGCGGCGAGCGTCACGGCGAGTCCGGCCGTCAGCACCGCGCTCGACGGACGTACGCGCACCGCCCCGTACACGACACCGCCCACGACGGAGCCGACCGCCCACAGCGAGATGGTCAGGCCGGTCAGCTCGGTGCGGTGCCAGCCCTTCATCGCCGCGATGGTCGACAGCTCCCCGCCGCTGTCGACGACGGCGCAGGCGAAGGCCATGGCGAGCGCCGGGACGAGCAGGACCGCCGCGCCCCGCCCGCGGGCCGGCGCGGCGCCGGACCGCGGCGGCGCTCCGAGCGCGGGGTCGAGCCGGCACAGCAGCAGGCCCCCGAGCGGGTGGCCGACCAGGCACACCGCGAGCGCGGCACGGTCGCCGACCGCGGTGGCCAGCGCGATCCCGCAGGCCGGCCCGAGCAGGAAGGCCAGGTCCGCGCCGATCGCGTCGAGGGCCATCACCGTGCCCCGCAGCTCCCCGTCCACCGCCGCGTCCAGCGCGGCACGGACCACCGCGAGCGCCGGCAGCGCGAGCACCCCGGTCACGGCGGTGAGGCCGAGCAGCGGCCAGTAGCCGACCCACGGGGTGACGAGGCCGGCCAGGGCCAGCACCGGCAGGGACGGCCCGATCCCCCGGCGCACCCCGGCGCGCTGCAGCAGCCGGCCGCGCCAGGGGCTGCCCAGCGCGGTCGCGATCCCGAGCACGGCGGCCACCACGCCGGAGGGGCCGTAGCCGCGGTGCAGGTCGTCGACGACATGCAGGACCACCACCACGCCCGCCGCGCCCCACGGCACCCGTACGGCCATCCCGGCCAGCAGCACCGGCACGACGCCGGGCACCCTCAGCACCCGGCCGTAGGCACCCGCGCTCATGAGGCACGCGGCCCGGGCAGCCGTACGAGGACGGCCGCCGTCGCCGGGAGGGCGATACGGCCGGCGGGGCGGGCGGCGGTGTCGGGGCGGGCGGTGCCGTACGGCAGGTGGAGCCGGGTGGTGCGGCGGGGGTGGCGGCGGCCGGGCAGTATTCGCAGGGCGGCGGTGGACGGGTCGGCGGCGTACATGGTGGACTCCCCAGGATCGGGCAGGTCGGTAGGTTGCTCGCCCTACCGACGAACGGGCCGGCGCGAATCGACAGCCTCGGGCGGCCCGGAACGCCCTGCGCGGACCGCCCCGGTCAGCCGCCGGCCCCGGGCTCCGCCTCCCCCTCCTCCGCGCCCTCCGCCTCCCCCTCCCCCGCGCCCTCCGCCTCCGCCAGCCGCCGGGCGAGGAAGCGGCGCTCGCTGTCGGTGGCCGCCAGGGCCAGCGCCTCGCGGTAGGCGTCCGCGGCCTCGGCGGGCCGGTCCAGCCGGCGCAGCAGGTCGGCGCGGGCGGCCGGCAGCAGATAGTAGCGGGCCAGCGCCCCGGACTCCCGCAGCGCGTCGAGCAGTTCCAGGCCCGCCGCGGGCCCCTCCGCCATGGCGACGGCGACCGCCCGGTTCAGCTCGATCACCGGCGAGGGCGCCAGCTCCACGAGATGGCCGTACAGCGCGACGATCTGCTCCCAGTCGGTCTCGCCGGCCGACGCGGCGGTGGCGTGGCAGGCGACGATCGCCGCCTGGATCTGGTACGGGCCGGGGCGCCCGCGCTCCATCGCCGCCCGCAGCAGCCCGACGCCCTCGGCGATCCGGTCGGCGTCCCAGCGGGTGCGGTCCTGCTCGGTCAGCGTCACGAGGTCGCCTGCGGCGTCCAGCCGGGCGGCGTGCCGCGCCTCGTGCAGCAGCATGAGCGCCAGCAGGCCGGCGGCCTCGCAGTCGTCGGGCATGAGCCGGGTCAGCAGCCGGGCCAGCCGGATCGCCTCGGCGGTCAGCCCGCGGCGCACCAGATCGGCGCCGCTGCTCGCCGCGTACCCCTCGTTGAACAGCAGGTAGAGCACGCCGAGGACGCCGCTGGTCCGCCCCGGCAGCAGCGCCGCGTCCGGTACGCGGTACGGGATGCCGGCGTTGCGGATCTTGCGCTTGGCCCGCACCAGGCGCTGGGCCATCGTCGCCTCCGGGACGAGGAAGGCCCGGGCGATCTCCGGGGTGGTCAGCCCGGCCAGGGTGCGCAGCGTCAGGGCGACGCGGGCCTCCAGCGGCAGCGCGGGGTGACAGCAGGTGAAGATCAGCCGCAGCCGGTCGTCCGCGACGCCGCTGACGGCCGCCTCGTCCTCGGCGGGCTCCTCGGCCGCGCTGCCGGCGCCGCCGACGCCGCCGGCGGCGGTCCCGGCGGTCCCGGCCTGCTCCAGGCCCGCCAGGATGCCGGCCTCCCGGAGCTTGGCCGCGCCGACCGCCTCCCGGCGCAGCCGGTCGATGGCCCGGTGCCGCGCCGCGGTCGTCAGCCACGCCCCGGGCCGGTGCGGGACGCCGTCGCGGCGCCACTTCTCCAGCGCGAGCGCGAAGGCGTCCTGCGCGCACTCCTCGGCGAGGTCCCAGTCGCCGGTCAGCCCGATGAGGGTCGCGACGACCTGCCCCCACTCCTGCCGGAAGGCCCGGCCGACCGCCGCGCCGACCTCGTCGCTCACGGTTCCAGGACCGGCCTGATCTCGATCACCCCGTGCGCGGCGTACGGGTGCCGGGAGGCGATGTCGGCCGCCGTGTCGAGGTCCGCGCACTCGATCAGCGCGAAGCCGCCGATCTGCTCCTTGGTCTCCACGAACGGCCCGTCGCTGATCATCACCTCCCCGGCGCGCGTCCGCACGCTGGTGGCGTCCTCGCTGGGGCGCAGCCGCACGCCGCCGAGGAACACCGCGCCGCGGCTCTCGATGTACGCGGTCCACGTGGCGTGGCCCCGCGCGATGTCCTCGGCGCCCGACCGGCCCGACTCGTCGTCGCAGATCAACAGGGCGTATTTCACAGGTGCTCCTCCTGGCCCGGACGCACCCGCGGGTACGCCGGTCGCGTTCCCGCATCTCATACCACGGACGGGCACATCCCGGACGTACCGCCGTCGTCCGCGCGGCGGGCCGGGAAAGGGCCGGGGAAGGGCCGCGGAAGGACCGGGGAAGGGCCGCGGAAAGTTTTTTCCGCCCGGCGGTCGATCCGCGGGCCCGCGTTCGTCGGTGGGGTGAACCTCCCCTTCCGGACCGGCCGCCGCGCGCGGCGCGGAACCACCGGAAAGGGACCGACACCACCAGGAGACGACCATGCGCAAATTGATCGCCGCGTTCAAGATCTCGGTCGACGGCAGGACCGAGGGACCGGAAGGCTACGCGGACTGGGTGAGGTCGTGGGCCGACGACTACGGACTGACGCCGCAGGTGGACGCGTGCGTCCTCGGCGCGGGGATGTACCGCACCTACGAGCAGTACTGGACCGCGATCAGGAACGAGCCCGGCACGCCGCACTGGATCGACGACACCCCGCCCACCCCCGGCGAGATCGAGTGGGCGGAGGTCGCCGCGCGGCTCCCGCACTACGTGCTGTCGCGCACCCTGACGTCCGTGGCGTGGCCCAACACCCGTATCGTCCGCGGCCTCGACGAGATCGCGGACCTCAAGCGGCGGCCGGGCAAGGACATTTACCTGATGGGCGGCGCCCCCACGGCCGCCGGCGCCCTCGAAGCCGGCCTCGTCGACGAACTCCGGCTGATCGTGCACCCGTTGCTCGCCGGCGAGGGCCCGGCTCTCTTCGCCACGACGCAACTGCGGCACGGGCTCGAACTCCACGACGTGCGGCGGATGTCGGACGGCCGGCTGAGCCTGGTCTACGGAATCCGCTGATGGGCGAGCCCCGTTCGGCACGCGGGTCGGCCGCCGATGTCGATCGCGCGACGATCGAGGAGTTCCGCGCCAACGGGGGCCGCGTCGGCGGCCCCCTGGCCGGCAGCCCCCTCGGGCTCGTCCACCACGTCGGTGCCAGGTCGGGCGTCGCGCGCGTCACCCCGCTGGTCTGCTCCCCGTGGGGCGAGGGCAGATGGGTGGTCGTCGCGTCGAACGGCGGCGCGCCCGCGCACCCGGGCTGGTGCCACAACCTCCGCGCGCACCCCCGGACTTGGCTGGAGGTGGGCACCGGGACCCTCCCCGTACTCGCCGAGGAGTGGGACGACGCGACGCGTGAGGCGCTGTGGCCGGAGCTGGTCGCGCGGCACCCGGCCGTCGGGGGGTTCCAGGCCGGCACCGCACGGCGGATCCCGGTGTTCTGGCTGACCCGGCTCGACCGCTCCCACCAACCGCGGCGGTGACCGGACTTGACCGGAAAACTGGATCGCCGCCGGAGATCGCCGACAGAGTCCCTGCACGGAGCCGGACCTGGTCCCGGAGGTGATCCCGGAGGGGAGGCCGCGTCCGGGACCGCCCCGGCCGCCCGCGTCCACGAGCCCCCTTCGTGGACGCGTGGCAGGCCCGCGTCCCCGCATGCCGTCCCGGGCCGCGGGTCCGGCCCGCGCCGACGAGCCCCCCTGCTCGCGGCGCGGGCCACCCGGTCGTGGGGAGCGTGATGACGCAGAACGTTCAGGAACACGGCCCGGATCCGCGCCGTGCCGCGGACCTGGCCGAATTCATCGCGGCGCTCGACGAGTTGCGCCTGTGGGCCGGCGCACCGTCCTACCGGAGCCTGGCCAGGAAGGTCGGGCCGCTGCTCAGGTCCCGGCAGGCGGTGTCCCAGTCGACGATCGGGGACGTCTTCCAGCCGGGCCGCAAACGGCTCAACCTCGACCTGGTGGTGGCGATCGTCCGGGCGCTCGGCGCCGACGAGGCGACGGTGGCGCGCTGGCGTACAGCCTGCGTCGCGGCGCAGGCGGGCGCGAAGAACGGCGGCCCGACCGGGGTGTTCCGGCAACTCCCGCGAGTCCCGCCGCTGTTCACCGGCCGGGAGCGGGAACTCGGCGAGATCCTGGCGCTGGCCGCCGCCACCACGGGCCCGGCCTCACGGGCGTATCTGGGGGCGTTCGCCGCGGGGTGTACGGAGGGCGGCGCGGTGGCCGTCTGCGCGATCGAGGGCATGGGCGGCGCCGGCAAGACGTATCTGGCGCTCCAGGCCGCGCACCGCCTGGTACGGGCCGGGAAGTTCGCGGACGTCCAGCTCTACGTGGACCTGCGCGGCTTCGACCCGGAGCGCCCCCCGGCCGCGCCCGCCGACGTCCTCGACGGGCTCCTGCGCACCCTGGGCGTACCCGTCCCGCACATACCGGACGGGCTCGGCGAGCGCGCGGCGATGTTCCGCGACCGCCTGCACGGCAAGGACGCACTGATCCTGCTCGACAACGCCGCGCACGAGGACCAGGTGCGCGACCTGATCCCCTCCTCGCCCTCGTGCCTGGTGCTGATCACCAGCCGGCGCAGCCTCGCCGGCCTGGACGGGGCCGCCCTGCTCGCACTCGACACCTTCGCGGTGGACGACGCGGTCGACCTGCTCGCCGCGGTCGCCGGACCGGCCAGGGTCGCGGCCGAGCCGGCCGCAGCCGCCCGGGTGGCCGCGCTGTGCGGCGGGCTGCCGCTCGCGGTCGCCCTGGCCGGCGCCCGGCTGCGCACCCGGCCCGCGTGGCGCCTCACCGACCTGGCCGAGCATCTGCGCAGCGGCGGCCTGGACGCCGTCTCGGCCGGCGGCCGTGCCCTGCGCCCGGTCCTCGACCTGTCCTACGCCGGCCTGCCGGAGCCCGCCCGTACGATGTTCCGCGCCCTGGGCCTGCACACCGGCGACGACTTCGCCCCGCAGACCGCCGCCGCGCTCGCCGGTACCGACCCGGCCACCGCGCACCACCTGCTGGAACGGCTCCAGGACGAACACCTGGTGCGGCAGCGGTCCTTCGGCCGCTACAGCCTGCACGGCCTGCTGCGCGCCCACGCGCGCGAACTCGCCCACGCGCAGCCGCGGGAGGCGGAGGCCGCCGTCGGCCGGCTGCTCGCGTTCTGCCTGCACAGCGCGCACCGCGCCCGCGCGCTCGTCGACCCGTGCGCCCGCCCGCTCGACCTCGAACCGCCGGGCGGCGACTGCCACCCGATGGAGTTCGCCGACCGCGACCAGGCCCTGCGGTGGTGGGAGCAGGAGACCCCCGGGCTGCTCGCCGCGGCCCGGCTCGCGGCGGACCGGGGCCGGCACACCGCCGCCTGGCAGCTGCTCGTCGTCATCAGCGACCATCTGCTCCTCCAGGGCCGAGCCGACGCGCGGCTCGACGCCCTGACCGCCGCCCTGGACAGCGCGCGGGCGGCGGGCGACGCCGCGGGCGAGACCGCGGTGCTCGACCGGCTGGGCGTCACGCACGCCGGTTCGGCGGCGGTCCACCGGGTCGCCCTGGCCGCCGGTCCTGCGGCGGGGTGAGCCGCGCTCCCGGGGGCGCCTGTGCCCTTGGCGCAAGGGTTCCCGGCTGCCCGGAGGCCGGGGTTGCCGGCTGCCCGGAGGCCGGGGGTCCTGCGCGCTCGACGCCGGGGTTCCTGCGCCCTCGGGGCCGGGTGTCCGGACTTGCCCGGAATATTGGAGGCTGCCCGCCGGGCGCGGACAAGGTTGTCGCCGAACCAGTCCCTGCCCCGATGGGAGCGCCTTTCCATGTTCCTCAGGAATACCGTGGCCGCACGCCGCAAGAAGTTCCGTCCCGTCGCCGGCCTCGCCGCCGCGACCGTCGGCGGCGCCGCCCTGCTGGGCACCCTGCCCGGCTCCGCAGCAGCCGCCGCCGCCGGCACCGGCACCGCGGCGCAGATCGTCAGCATCGCCGAGGCCAACGTCGGAGCGCACAGCTGCGACTGGAACAGCGCGAACGGCAAAGGCTTCGACGGCAGTTGCTCCGGGGAGAACTGGTGCGGCGACTTCGTCGCCTGGGTGTGGCAGCAGGCCGGAGTGACCGTCCCCGCCACCGCTCCCGCGTGGGTCCCGTCGTGGGAGGACGCCCCCGGCTACCACACCCTCGGCTCCGGCTACACGCCGCTGCCCGGGGACGCCGTGGTCTACGGCGACAACACGTACCCGAACGGCGCCCACATCGCCGTCGTCACCGGCTACGCCGACGGCCTGCTCTCCGACGTCGGCGGCAACGAGGGCGGCGACGACGGGGACGCGCCCAGCGTGAAGGTGGACGAGGGCAACGGCGCGGCCTTCAACCCGCACACCACCCTCTTCGCCGGCACCCCGCACGCCATGTGGGTGCTCGGCTACGTGAGTTCCGGCGCCGCCCAGGGCACTCCCGCGCCGGTCAACTCCTTCCGCGTGACGTCGTCGATCGCCGCGATGCGGGACGGCAGCTCCCAGGTGCTGGCCATGTCCACCGACGGGACGCTGTGGCACAACACCCTCTCCCCGAGCGGCACATGGTCCGGCTGGACCACCGTCGCGGGCGGCAACGGCACGCCGTTCGTGGCGGAGTACGCCGCCATCGCCGGCATCCCGGACGGGTCGGGTTCCGCGCAGATCCTGGCGGTGGGGACGGACGGCACCGTCTACCACAACATCCGCTATGCCAACGGCACATGGCAGGGCTTCCGCCCGCTGACCGGCGGCAACGGCACGGCGTGGAAGACGTCCACGGCCCCGTCGATCACCGGCCTCCCGGACGGCTCCGCGCAGATCCTGGTCACGTCCACGGACGGCACCCTCTACCACAACACCCGTACGAGCAGCGGCTGGACAGGCTGGACCACCATCGCCGGCGGCAACGGCACCCCGTTCGTCACCAAGGGCGCCACGATCGCCGGCATACCGGACGGGTCGGGCTCCTCACAGGTGCTGGCGGTGGGGACGGACGGCACCGTCTACCACAACATCCGCCACGCCAACGGCACATGGCAGGGCTTCCAACCCCTCACCGGCGGCAACGGCACGGCATGGAAGACCAGCACCACCCCCTCCATCGCGGGCCTTCCCAACGGCTCGTCCCAGGTCGTGGTCACCGCGACGGACGGCACGCTCTACCACAACACCCGTACGAGCAGCGGCTGGACGGGCTGGACGACGATCGCCGGCGGCAACGGCACCCCCTTCGTCGCCCAGACCGACTCCCTCACGGCGCTCCCCGACGGCTCGGGCACGTCCGAGATCCTCGCCGTCGGCACGAACAACGTCCTCTACCGCAACACCCGCCTGAGCAGCGGCGCATGGCAGGGCTTCCAGCCCCTGACCGGCGGCAACGGCCTGCCCTGGCTCACCGCGTAGCCCTTCCCCGCAGCACAGCCGGGGTGTGCCCGCGGTCGCGCGGCCCGGCCCACCCCGGCCCAACCCCATGTCGCCCCGGCCGACTTGGCGGCACCCACCTGCCCACCCATCGGAGCTCATCCATGTCTTCCCTGCCCTCCCGCAGCACTCCCCCACCCACCGGCGTCGACCGCCGGCGTTTCCTCACCGCGAGCGCCGTCGCCGTCGCGGGCGCCCTGACGCTGGGCCTGACCGACACCGGCCCCGCCCGCGCGGACACCAACGCCTGGGCCAAGGGGCTGGACTCCAACGCGAACCCGAACCCGGCGGAGGTCGCCCGCGCCGGCTACACGTTCATCTCCTACTACCTCGCGGGCCCCGGCATCATGACGGCGGCCAAGGTCGCCGCGTGCGTGGCCAACGGCGTCGCGGTCATCGCCAACTGGGAGTGGTACGCCGACCCCACCCCCCGGGGCTACGCCGGCGGCGCCACCGACGCCCAACAGGCCTTGGCCACCGCGCAGTCGAGCGGCATCCCGGCCGACCGGCCGATCTACTTCAGCATCGACTTCGACGTGCAGCCGTCCCAGTACGCCGCCGTGGACGCCTACCTGGACGGCATCGCCTCGGTCCTCCCGCGCAACCGCATCGGCGTCTACTCCAGCACCTGGTGCATCGACCACCTGGCCGCGAACGGCAAGGCCACCTGGTTCTGGCAGTCGATGTCGTCGGGCTTCTCCGGCGGCCAGAACGGCACCCTGAACGCGCACACCCACATCTGGCAGCGCGGCTACTACACGACCCCGAGCGGCGTGAGCTGCGACTGGGACTACGCCATCACCGCCGACTACGGCCAATGGGGTGTCCGTCCCGCGCCGGCCGACCCCTTCCGGGTGACCTCGTCGATCGCCGCCCTGAAGGACGGCAGCACCCAGGTGCTGGCGATGTCCCAGGACGACACCCTGTGGCACAACACCCTCTCCGCGAGCGGCACATGGTCCGGCTGGACCACCGTCGCGGGCGGCAACGGCACGCCGTTCGTGGCGAAGTACGCCGCCGTCGCCGCGGTACCGGACGGGTCCGGCTCCTCACAGATCCTCGCGGTCGGCACGGACAGCGTCGTCTACCACAACATCCGCTACGCCAACGGCACATGGCAGGGCTTCCGCCCGCTGACCGGCGGCAACGGCACGCCATGGAAGACCTCGACAGCCCCGTCGATCACCGGCCTCCCGGACGGCTCCTCGCAGATCCTCGTCACCGCGACGGACGGCACGCTCTACCACAACACCCGCACCCTCACCGCGTGGACGGGCTGGACCACGATCCCCGGCGGCAACGGCACCCCGTTCGTCACCAAGGGCGCGACCGTCGCCGGCATACCGGACGGCTCCGGCTCCTCACAGGTGCTGGCGGTCGGCACGGACGGCACCGTCTACCACAACATCCGCCACGCCAACGGCACATGGCAGGGCTTCCAACCCCTCACCGGCGGCAACGGCACGGCATGGAAGACCAGCACCACCCCCTCCATCACCGGGCTGCCGAACGGCTCCTCACAAGTCCTGGTCACCGCCACGGACGGCACCCTCTACCACAACACCCGCACCCCCACCGCCTGGACGGGCTGGAGCACGATCCCCGGCGGCAACGGCACCCCCTTCGTCGCCCACACCGACTCCGTCAGCGCCCCGGCCGACAGCTCCGGCACGTCGCAGATCCTCGCGTCGGGCACGAACGACGTCCTCTACCGGAACGTCCGGGCCGCCAACGGCACTTGGCAGGGCTTCCAGCCCCTCCTCGGCGGCAACGGCGCCCCCTGGCTCACCGCGTAGGCGCGGCGGCCGGGGACGGGCCGACGGCCGCCCCCGGCCGGCGGTTTCTACTCCCTCAGCGGGAGGTAGTACCAATCCTCGTACGGGTTCTCCCCGTTGGCGTTGCAGCCGTTCTCCGGATAGCCGTACGTGTCCCCGTACCCGCCGTCCAGGCACACCCGGTACTGGAAGTTGAAGTAATTCAGCGAGCCGCCGGCGCTGCGCGTGCTGGCCCATTCCTGGGCGGCCGATCCGTTGCAGGCCCGCGGGGACACCTCCTTGCCGAACCCGCCCGGGCCGGTCTTGTCCAGGACCGTGAGGCACTGGTTCCAGGCCGTGCTGCGGATCCGGACGTTCGCGTAGGCGTGGTTCGGCGCGTCCGGGTAGACGGACTCGAAGTTCCAGAGTTCCTGGTTCCCGTAGAGCGAGCAGGCCCCGATGAAGCTGCCGTTCTCGTCCACGACGCAATAACCGCCGTCTTCGCTGAACTCCACATTCGCCAACTGCTGGTTCTCCACCATGATGGCGGCGTTGGCCGTTCCGGTCACCGCCGTCAGCGCGGTGACGGTCATGGCGGCGACAACGAGCGCGGAGGTGGCAAATGCCCTCACGATGCGACTCCTCTCGAATTGCTCACGGCGGAAGCCGCGTAACCCACCGGGCACGTCGCACGACTGCCGAAACGGCGAACCCCATTTCCACCGCACCACCGGCCGTTCACGAAATGTCACCGGTCGTCCCACGACTTCCTTTGTGCGCACAACTGTGTCCGCGGCCCCGACCGGTGGCCAGTTTCCCGGTCAAGTCCGGCCGCTCCCCCGGCACGGCAGGACCCGGCGCGTACACGCGATCAGGTGTTCCGTGCGGGAACCGCCACCGGCGGCGGACCGGGAGCGGCAGGATGGGCGGCATGGCTGACGGCAATGCAGGACCGGACGCGATGTGGCCGGTGGTGGTGCGGTATCCGGACGGGCCGGTCGAGGCGGTCGAGGAGGCCGACGCGCTCGACGCGGCCCGCCAGGTGCAGACGTTGATGGTGCGGGGCCCGCTGTTCGGGGTCGTCGCGCAGGACCCGGGCGAGGCGCGGCGCTGGCGGGTGGTCGCGGCGGTGACGTGCGCGACGCCGCAGGACGCCCGGGACCGGCTGAACTCGATGCTGTGGTTCCGGGCGAAGGACGAAGCGCAGAGCCGGGACGAGCGGCGTGCGCTGCTGGCGGCGGTCGCCCGGCTGGAGAGCGAGCGCGTCGACGAGTTGACGGTGCTGGGCGTCCGCTACCGGATGGTGCGGGCCGACGAGTACGCCGGGGCCGGCCCGGACGGCATAGAGCTGCCCCGCCCCACCGACCCCGAGCCCGCCGTCGCCAACTGGGACCGGTCCTCCCGGGAGCCCGAGGTGGACGCCGGGCTGGTCCTGGACGCCGAGGCGCCGATCACCCCCACCCAGGCCGCCGAACGCCTCGCCATGCGCAGCCTCGCCTACAGCGGCACCCGCTACCCGCCCGACGTGCTGCGCGACTCCGCCCAGGCGGTGGACAGCCACCCCGAGGTCCTGCTGCTGCCGACCACCTTCCGGGTCCTCAAGCACACCGGCGACCGCTGGACCATCACCGGCAGCCTGCACAGCACCGCCCACGACGCCCGCCGCTCCCTGGAGTTCGGCCTGACCTGGTTCGAGCCCCGGCACCAGGGCTACATCGACTTCGAGGCCGACAAGGACACCGACGCCCGCACCCTGGTCGCCGCCGGCACCCACCCCGCCGCCCAGGAACTGGCCGCCTTCGTCCACGCCGCCGACCGCCTCCGCCACGAACGCGCCAACGAGGTCGAGGTCAACGGCGAGGTCCGCCGCATCTGCCGCATGCGCCGCCTCGTCCGCTGGGGCCCCGACGGCCCCGAACCCCCACGCCCCTCCGACACCGACATGCACCCACCCGAGCAGATCCACCCCACCCTCGACGAGGACGGCGTCATCCACTATGAATCCGACCCGGACGACGAGGATTAGCCCCGGGGCCGGTCGAGCGGGCGTTTCAGGTGTGGAGTACGGCGCGGGCCGCCATGATGAAGGTCTGCTTCGCCCGCTCGACCTCGTCCGCCCGGGCGTGCCGCCGGAGCAGGTCGACGCATGCGCTCGCGGCGGTGGACACGTCGTCCGGGCCCTCCAGGACCACCTCGGCCAGGGCCTGTTGGAGGGCGGCCCGGGCGTCGGAGCCGCCCTGGCCGCGTTCGACGGCGGCTGCCGTCTCGGCGGCGTCGAGGAAGCGTACGTACGCCTGGCGGCGGGTCTCCGCCGCGTGCTCGGCCGCCTGACCGGCCTGGGTCAGGCGCACCGTTTCCAGCATCGCCTCTGCCTGGCGGTCGCCGGCGCGCAGCGCGGCCCGCGCCTGCTCACCGGCCGCGATCCTGCCGTACCAGCCCGTCACGACACTTCCCGCCACGGCCGAGCCCGCCGCGATCAGGGCAATCCCCACCTCGCTCATGGCGGCGATTCTCCCCGAGCCGTCGGAGCCGCGTGGCCGAATCACCCGTTCGCACGACGCCCGGCAGCACGCAGAACGGGGTCCGGCACGGCTCGCGTACCATCGGGGCATGTCCTCCCCGCAGCCGGAAAACGCGCCCCTGATCAGGGGATTCGCCGGCGCGGCCGAGCCTGCCGGCACTAGGATTGACAGTTACGGGCGACGGGCGACGGGCGACGGGCGACGGGCGACGGGCGACGGGCGACGGGC
>NZ_JAATEJ010000039.1 GCF_012034175.1 Actinacidiphila epipremni | reverse complement strand
GCACAAGCCGCCACCGCCGCAACCGCTCTGCGCCTCCGGCGCGGCGGGCCGAGGGCGCGCCACCCGGGACGGCCCCGGGGCCGGCGTCGGGACGCACCGGCGTGCCGCCGTCCGGGCCGGCGTCGGGGTGCACCGGTGTGCCGGCGCCCGATGCCGCCGGCCGCGCGCGGCCGGAACGGCCCGCAGTGTCGCCTGCCGCAACGCGGATGCCGGAGGCATCGCCGGGCAGCGGCAGGCGGCCGACCGACACATGCCCCGCGCTCTCCGCAGGCGCCGCCGGCCGCGCGCGGCCGAAGCGGCCCGCAGCGTCGCCTGCCGCAACGCGGATGCCGGAGGCATCGGTGGCCTGCTGGACGCGGTCGGCGCCGCGGGTGTCAGTCATCTTGCGCTCCCCCATCGCCTCGGGTGACGAGGTCCGTTGTCGTGGTGGTGCCGAGCAGGAGGCGGACGGTGTGGGTTGCGGCCTCTGCGCGGGTCGGGTCGAGGGTGGGGGCGAAGCCGGGGAGGCCCGGGTCGGTGGGGCGGGGTGCGGGGTGGGCGGCGAGGGACGGGGCGCGGCGGACGAGTTCGCCGACCGTGCGGCGGACGCCCGGGTCGAACTCGGCGAACGTCCGGCGCAGCAGCGGCAGCACGTCCGTGAAGGCCGCGGGCGGCACCCCGCAGATCCAGCCGTCCAGCAGCGCCAGCAGCTTCTGGTCGTGGACCAGCAGCATGCCGCCGCCGGCGAGGAAGCCCTCGACCCACCCGGCCGCCTCCGCCGGGGGCGTGCCCGGCGACAGGGCCAGGCCCATCAGCCGGGCGACCTGCGCCGCGTCGAGCCGGCCGTCGTCCAGCAGCAGCCGGGCGGCGGCGCCGCGCAGCAGGCCGGGGATGCCGCCGGGGGCCCCGCCCGGGCGGTCGCCGCGTTCGGCAAGGCCCCGCAGCGCCGCGGCCCAGCGGTCGCGCAGCGCCGGGTCGGGCAGCAGCGCGACCGCGCGGTGCACCCCCTCGACATGCCCGCGCATCTGCGCCGCGCCGTCCGCGTCCAGCCCCGTGCAGGCCGGCGGCAGCCCGACGCAGATCCGCAGCGCCAGCCCCTCGGCGACCTTGCCGAGCGCGCCCGCGTCCGTACCGCGCACGTCGCCGTACCGCACCGCCCGCACCAGCGCGGGCAGCGCCGCCGCCAGGTGCGCCACGTCCGTGTCCAGCGCCGCGCGGTCCGCCAGCGCCCGCATCACCACCGGCAGGGCGTCCGCGAGCCCCGCCAGCAGGCAGCTCTCGGCCGTCGCCGTGACCTCGGCCAGTGTCGTGGCGTGTGTGGCGGCGTCCGCCGCCCGGGCCGCCGCAGCGGACGCCACCGTCGTGCCCCACACGCCGGCCTCCGCGACCCGCACCGCCAGTTCCGGCTCCCACCGCAGCCGCCAGTCCTCCCGGAAGGTGCCCTTGCTCTCCCGGCTGCCGGCCGGCTCGCCCCAGCCGATGCCGAGCAGCGCCAGCCGGTGCAGCAGCCGGCTGCGGGCGGCGTCGGTGTCCTTGCGCAGGTCCAGCTCCAGATGCCGCTCCAGCGCCTCCGGCCTGAGCCGCAGCGCCCGCTGCTGCCGGGCCAGGTCGCGGGCCAGCGGCACGGCGGGCGCGTCCGGCGGGACCTCGCCGAGCACGTCCCCGACGACCAGCCGGTCCCGGATCAGCGCCATCGGCACGTCGGAGCCGTCGCACATCACGGCCCGCACTGCGTCGGTCGCCTCGCCGAGGCCGGCGAGCGGGCGACCGCGCATCGCCGCGAGCGTCTCGGCGAGCCGTACGGCCTCGATGACATGCGCGGACGACACCGGCAGGTCCTCCTCCCGCAGCAGGCCGGCGACCTTCGTCATCCACCGCGTCACCGGTCTGTCCGGCGCGGTGAACAGATGCCGGTACCAGCCCGGCGAGTCGATCCCCGCGCCGTACCCGCTCGCGCGGGCCAGCCGGCGGTGCGTCCACGGCACCCACGTCGTCTCGACCTTCGCCTTGGGCAGGCCCTTGAGCAGTTGCCGGTCCGCCGCGACCGCCGTGCGCCCGGCGAGCGCCGGTACGTGCCAGGCCCCGCACACCACCGCCGTCCGCTCGTGCGCCCGGCGCGCCTCACGCACCTTGAGCCGCATATGCGCTTCGCGCGCCGGGTCGCGGGGATGCCCGCCGTCGCCGTGGACGGCCCGGACCTCCGCCATGGCCTCGGCGAGCGCGGCGAACGGCGCGAGGGGATCGCCGCCTTCCTCGCCCCGGTGCTCCACGGCGTCCTCCCACCACCGCTCCGGGTCGTCGTACCCCGCGGTCCGCGCCAGTACGGCCAGCGGGTCGACCCGCGCCTCCTCCCCGGGCTCCCCGGGCTCCCCGGACTCCCCGGGCGGGTCGGCGTCCGGCGCCGCGGGGCCCTCGGCGAGGACCAGCTCCTCCGGGCTCGGCAGGAGGGCCAGGCTCGTCGCGGCCGGCAGGTCGATGAAGCGCACCTCGGCGCCCGCGGCCAGGGCCCAGCGCAGGGCGGCCCACTCCGGGGAGAACTCCGCGAAGGGCCAGAAGGCGGCGCGCGCGGGGTCGTCCACCACATGGGAGAGCAGCGCGACCGGCGGGCGCATCGCCGGATCGGCGGCCAGCGCCGCCAGCGCGTCGGCCTCCGGCGGCCCCTCGATCAGCACGGCCTGCGGCCGATACGCCTCCAGCGCCGCGAGCACCGCCCGCGCCGACCCGGGCCCGTGGTGCCGCACCCCCAGCAGCACCACGTCCTGCGCGGACTCCCCCGCCGCCCGCGCCACCTCCCCGGCGGCGGCAGCGTCCCGTGCGGCCCCGACGCGCAGGGCCGGGCTCATGACGTCACCTCGCGGCAGGCCCGGTAGAAGTCCTTCCAGCCCTCGCGCTCGCGGACAACGGTCTCCAGATACTCCTGCCAGATCAGCCGGTCGGCCGCCGGGTCGCGGACGACCGCGCCGAGGATGCCGGCGGCGATGTCGCCCGCGCGCAGCACCCCGTCGCCGAAGTGCGCGGCCAGGGCGAGGCCACTGGTCACGACGGAGATCGCCTCCGCAGTGGACAGCGTCCCGGAGGGGGACTTGAGCTTGGTGCGGCCGTCCTCCGTGATGCCGGCGCGCAGCTCGCGGAAGACGGTGACGACCCGGCGGATCTCGTCGGCGCCGCGCGGGGCGGCCGGCAGGTCGAGCGCGCGGCCGAGCTGGGCGACCCGGCGGGCGACGATCTCCACCTCCTCCTCCGCGGAGGCGGGCAGCGGCAGCACCACCGTGTTGAAGCGGCGGCGCAGCGCGCTCGACAGGTCGTTGACCCCGCGGTCGCGGTCGTTGGCCGTCGCGATGAGGTTGAAGCCGCGTACGGCCTGCTGCTCCGTGCCCAGCTCGGGGATCGGCAGCGTCTTCTCGGACAGGATGGTGATGAGGGTGTCCTGCACGTCGGCCGGGATGCGCGTCAGCTCCTCCACGCGCGCGAGCCGGCCCTCCGCCATCGCCCGCATCACGGGGCTGGGCACCAGCGCCTCCCGCGTCGGGCCGTGGGTGAGCAGCTGCGCGTAGTTCCAGCCGTAGCGGATCGCCTCCTCCGGGGTGCCGGCCGTGCCCTGCACGAGCAGCGTGGAGTCGCCGCTGACCGCGGCGGCCAGATGCTCCGACACCCACGTCTTCGCCGTGCCGGGCACGCCGAGCAGCAGCAGCGCCCGGTCGGTCGCCAGCGTCGTGACGGCGACCTCGACGATCCGGCGCGGGCCCACGTATTTGGGGGTCACCGCCGTGCCGTCCGGGAGCGTGCCGCCGAGCAGGTAGGTCGCGACCGCCCACGGCGAGAGCTTCCAGCGCGGCGGGCGCGGGCGGTCGTCGGCGGCGGCGAGCGCGGCCAGCTCGGCCGCGAAGTCCTGCTCGGCGTGCGGGCGCAGGGCCCCTCCGGCGGGCGGGCGCGGGGCCTGCTCGGCGCCGGCCGCGGCGCTCGTCGTAGCGGTCATGGCTCTCCCCCACTCGTCGAACGGACCCCCTCGGTCCGTGCTTCCTCCACTGTGCACCGCACCACTGACAATCCGTCACAGCGCGCTATCCGCGCAGGTCAGGGCGATTGTCAGAGGGTGGCTCTAGCGTGGTCGGCATGGAGGAGACGGAGCTTGCCTGGACGGCCGATCAGGTCCTCGCGCTCGCGCCCGACGCCGCGTCACGCACGGCGGGCGCGCGGCTCGCGGCGCGTGCGGCGTGGTCGGGCGCGGGCGCGTCCGCGCACGCGGTGTGGGGGTTGTGCGCGGGCAGCGGCAGCCGGCCGTATCAGACGGTCGTCGATCTGCGCGGGCCCGCGTTCTCCTGCTCGTGCCCGAGCCGGAAGTTCCCGTGCAAGCACACGCTGGGGCTGCTTTTACTGTGGGCGGCCGGTGAGGCCGGGGCGGTCCCGGCGGGGGCGGTGCCGCCGGAGTGGGCCGAGCAGTGGCTCGCGGCCCGCGCGAAGAAGGCGGAAGCGGCCGGGGCGCGTCCGGGCGCGCAGGAGGAGCCGGAGCCCGCGCCGCCGGGGGCGGAGGCGGCGCGCAGACGCGCCGAGCGGCGGGCGGTGCGGGTGGAAGGGGGAGCGGTGGAGCTGGAGCAGCGGCTGACGGACCTGCTGCGGGGCGGCCTCGCGGGCGCGGACCGCGCGGGCTACCAGCCGTGGGACGAGATCGCGGCCCGGATGGTGGACGCGCAGGCGCCGGGCCTGGCGGCCCGGGTCCGGGCGCTGGGCTCCGTTCCGGTGACGGGGGGCGACTGGCCGTCGCGGATGCTGGAGGAGACCGGCCTGCTGCATCTGCTGGCCCGCGGTTTCCTGGGCCGCGAGCGCCTTCCGCCGCCGCTGGCCGAGACGGTGCGGACGAGGATCGGCTTCACGGTGGATTCGGCGGAGCTGCTGTCGGGCCCGCGCGTGCGCGGCCGGTGGCTGGTCCTCGCGCAGTACGACACGGCGGACGAGCGGCTGACGACCCGCCGGATATGGCTGTACGACGAGGAGTCCGCGCGGTTCGCGCTGCTGCTCTCGTACGGCGCCGCGGGCCGGGCCCCGGAGCTGACGCTCCCGGTGGGTTCGGTGCTGGACGCGGAGCTGGCCTACCACCCGGCGGCGGTGCCGCTGCGTGCGGTGCTGGGCACGGTCTTCGGCACGAGCGGGCCCGAGGGTGTGCCGCGCGGCGGCTCGGTGGGCGCGGCGCTCGACGCGTACGGGGCGGCGATCGCGGACGACCCGTGGCTGGACGGCTATCCGGTGCTGCTCACGGACGTCGTGCCGCTGCCGGCGCAGGACCACTGGCAGGTGGCCGACGCCACCGCGCAGGAGGCCGCGCCGCTCACCGGCGCGGACCGCTACTGGCGGCTGGCGGCGATATCGGGCGGCCACCCGGTCACACTCTTCGCCGAGGTCGGCCCGTCGGGCCTGCGCCCACTGGCTGCCTGGTCGGGGGCTTCCCCGGCGCCGCTGGCGGTGTAGGGCGCGGGGCCTCGGCGGATGGGCCGCCGGGGCGGCGGGCGGACGGTGACGTACCGCCGGGCGTACGGGTCGGGCGGCGGGCAGACGGTGGAGGCGGCCGGGCGCCGACGGGAAAGGCGAACGGGCCTCCGGAACGGTGGCGGACGGGCCGGGCGGACCCTGCCGTACCGCCGGGGCGCGGGCCCGGACGGCGGGCGGACGGTGGGGGCGGACGGGCGGACGGGTCGGAGGGCGAGTGGACGGTGGTGTACCGCCGGGCGGGGGGACGGGATGTGTTCGGACACCCGACAGCTCAAGGGGCCGTGGCCCCGGGAGGAGGGACGCTCATGGGTGCGGGGTGGGACGACCTCGTGGGAAGTGCGCTGCTCGGGACGGAGCGGCGGCGGCCGTTCGGGGTGGTGGGGGACGCGGGCGAGGCGGCGGCGGGGCTGCTGGACGCCGCGGCGGCCGGGGTGGTGCGGCGCCGGGCGGGGATACGGCCGGGGGTGCCCGGGGCGCGGCCGAAGCCGGCGGCGCAGGACCGGCGGCCGGCGCTGCCCGAGGCCGCGCGGCGGCGGCTGGGGATGCTGCTGGCGGACCGTGCCGGGGGCGGCGCGGCCGGCGGGAACCGGCGCGGGGCGGCGCCGAATCTCGCGGAGCTGCTGCCGCAGTGGCTGGCGGCGGCCCGCCGGGCGGGGTACGCGCCGCCGCCCGAGCTGCTGCCGGCGTTGCTGGACGCGGCGCGGGCCCGTACCGACCTGCGGGCCGACGCGCTGGCCTTCGCGGGCCCGCGCGGGCGGTGGCTGGCGGAGCTGAATCCGGACTGGGCGTATGCGCTGCGGGCCGGCGCCGGGGCGGTGCCGGGCCCCGAACTGCCGGACGCGGACGACCAGGAGGAGGCGGCGCGGCTGTGGGAGGAGGGGCTGTTCGCCGAGCGGGTCGCGCTGCTGGCCCGGCTGCGGACGACCGATCCGGCGACCGGGCTGGCGCTGCTGGCGGCCACGTGGAAGAGCGAGCGGGCCGAGGACCGGCTGATGTTCCTGGACTCGCTGCGGACCGGCCTTTCGGCGGCGGACGAGCCGTTCCTGGAGCAGGCGTTGAGCGACCGCAGCCGTAACGTACGGGCGACGGCGGCGGAGTTGCTGTCGGCGCTGCCGGAGTCCGCGCTGGCCGCGCGGATGGCGGCGCGGGCCCGCAGCTGTGTGTCGCTCGGGCCCGAGGGCATCGTGGTGGAGGCGCCGTACGAGTGCGACGCGGCGATGGAGCGCGACGGGGTGGCGCCGCGCCCGCCGAACGGGCGCGGGGAGCGGGCGTGGTGGCTGGGCCAGTTGGTGGACGCGGCGCCGCTGGCGACCTGGCCGGCGCGGTTCGGGGGCCGCACGCCCGAGCAGATCATCGGGCTGCCGGTGCTGGACGACTGGCAGCCCGATCTGCACGCGGCGTGGTGCAGGGCCGCCGTGCGGCAGCGGGACGCGGCCTGGGCGCGGGCGCTGCTGGGCCCGCCGCCGCTGCCCGCGGCGCAGGTCGTCCCGGTGGGCGACCCGGCGAAGCTGCTGTCGATCCTGCCGGCGCGGGAGCGGGCGGAGTGGGTCGCGGCGTTCATCGCGGCGCACGGCCTGTCCGAGGCGTTCCAGATGCTCGGCGCGTGCGCGGTGCCGTGGGCCGCGCCGCTCGGCCGGGCCGTGGTGGACGCGCTGGACATCGCGCGGGACGCGGGCAGTTACCCCTGGAGCTTCAGCGGGGTGATGGGCCTGGCCGAGCGCTGCCTCGACCCGGCGGACGCCGAGCAGATAGCCGTGCTGGCCGGCGCCGGCGAGGAGCCCCCGGCGGACACCGCCCCGCCGGGCGCGGCGGCGTACTGGCGCGAGGCCTTCCAGCGCCTGGGCGGCACGCTGCGGCTGCGCGCCACGATGCTGGCCGAGCTCCGCCCCGCGACCCCCGAGACCCCCGAGACCCCCGGGCCCCGCGCCCGCGCGAGCTGACCCGGCGGGCGCGCCCGGGCCGCCCGCCCATGTCGGCACCTGGCACCCGGCGCCCTGGGCCGGCGCCGTACGCCGCTGCCCGGCCCCCGCGGCCGGCGCGGTCGCAGCCGGTGGCATCGCGGCCGGTGCGGTCAGAGCCGGCCGAAGGTCACCGGGTGCCAGGTCCAGCCGCCGGCGGCGACGGCGTGCTGGAGCGCGGCCTTGAGGTCGTGGCTGTCGAAGCGGTAGGTCTCGCGGCGCTCGCGCGTGCCGGGCGTGAACTCGTAGCCCACGAGCTTCTTGCGGAGCTGGCCGCGGGAGCGGGAGGTGGTGCGGCGCCGGGGCTTGTCGCCGCTCAGGGTGTATTCCGTGTGGACGTCCACCGCACGGACCTCGTACGACTCGGGCACCAGGCGCAGCTGGACCTGAAAGGACTCGCAGTATTGGCGGCGACCGAAGAGGCCGTCCTTGGTGAGCTTGACGAGCACGAACTCCGCGACGACGTCGACGCCTTCGGGCCCGCCGTCGCGGACGGTGCACGGGGTGCCGGGCCGGTCGAGGGCGAGCAGCGCGGCGCGCACCTCGGCCGGGGGGCGGGGCGGCACGCCGGGCTGCGGTGCCGGCGGGCTGTCGGAGCTGCGGGAAGGGCTCACGGCGGCAGCCTAGTTCGGGCCGCCGGCCGCGGGGCGCGGCGGGCGGGTGTCGGGGCGGACGCTGCGGACGACGTCCTGGAAGTCGGGCAGCACCTCGTCGTGCTGCGCGGCGGTCGCGGTGAGCGCGAGGCGGATGACGGCCCGCCGGTGCGGGTCCTTGGCGTCGGTCAGCGCGAGGTAGACCTGTGTCTGGAGCAGCGCGTGCCGGACGCCGCCGGCGAGCGCGGTGAAGGAGAGCTGCTGGGTGAGCGCGGGCACGTCGGCGGTGCCGGCCGCCTGCCGCTCGGTCAGCACGACCGAGCCGGCGACCTCGCGCATCCGCTCCACGGAGCCGTCGGCGATGTCGTCGAGGGTGGCGTCCTCGGGCGGTATGTCGCCGTCGACGGTGATGTTGGCGGTGAAGCCGTCGTCCGCCCCGGGGTGGACGGCGGCGAAGGCGACACCGGGCGCACCGGCCTCGTCGGGCGGCACGGCCCGCCAGTCGTCGGGGAGTTCGAGCTCGATCGGCAGCGGAAGTGTCGTGGGCATGGGTCGATCATCTCCTTACGGCACCGGTGACGGCGACGGCACCGGCACCGGCACCGGGTCGGCGCCGGGCCGGCAGGTCGGCAAAGCACGGCGGGGGGCAGCGTCCGCGCCGGGCCGGCGGCAGGGCGGCGGCGGAACGGCAGCACCCGCGCCGGTCCGGCGGGCTCGGCAGCGGTCCGGCGGCCCCCGTACCGGAGGGCAGTTGCGCCCCGGCGGTCAGAACAGGCTGCCGATCCCCTTCCCCACCGAGCTGAGCGCGTGCCCGGCGTCGCTCGCCGCGTGCCCGATGCCGTGCGCCGCCTTGCCGGCCGCGTCGGCGACGTCACCGGCCGCGTCGGCGACCTTGTGCGGGTCGACGGTGAACTCGAAGCCGAGGTCGCCGCCGATCAGGTCGGCCGCGCCGACCTCCGCCCCGAAGTGCCACTTGCCGTCCGTGTCGTCCTTGCCGAAGACGACCTTGGCCTCGCCGCCCTCGCCTGCCCAGCCCTCGGCGTTGAAACCCACGCCGATGCCGCCGACCTCGGTACCGCCGGCGACCCCGCCCTTGGCCCCGACGAAATACTTCGCGCTGGCCTTGAAGCCCTCCTTGCCGGCCTGGAGGTTGCCGGACCCCTCGGCGCCGGCGAAGCCGGTGGCCCGCCCGTAGACGCCGACGTCGCGGTATTCGGCCCGCCCCTCGGCGAGCGCCCGCAGCCCCTCGGACGCCTCGACCTGCGCCTTGACGCCCTTGTCGGAGAAGCCCCAGTTCGCCGAGACCCGCTCGCCGAGGTTGGCGTCGGCGATACCGGAGAGCTTGAGGTGGCCGTTGGTGAGCGTGCCCTGCGCGGTGAGGTGGAAGAGGTCGGCGAACGCCTTGACGGAGCCCTGCTTGCCGTACTTGGGGCCGCCGGTGACGGAGAAGCCGGCGTTGGGGCCGAGGAAGGTGAAGGAGCCGTCGCCGTGCCAGCCGTCGGTCTTCGTCTTCTGGCCGTCGCCGCCCGCGCCGCCGGCGTGCAGCGGGTCGCCGTCGGCCTGCCCGTTGAAGCCGCCGACGCCGCTGCCGTCGGGCGAGAGGTCGGTGGCCGCGCCGACGAGGGCGAGCTTGACGCCCTGGTCGGAGTCGTCGACGGCCTGCACGGCGTTGCGGATGTCGGTGGTGCGCTCCCGCGCGGCCTGGTCGTACTCCGCGACCAGGCGCGGGTAGTCCGGGTCGTGCCGGTAGGCGAACCGCTCCTTGTCGGTGAGCTTGTCGAAGCCGACGTAGGTGACGACCCCGGAGCCGTCCACCGCGAAGTCGTTGGCCTGCGCGTCGGCGACGAGGTCCTTGACGTGCTTCTGCCGGGCGGCGAGTTCGGTGTGGCCCTCGCGCAGGATGTTGGCGATCGCCAGCGCCTCGGTCTGCGCGGCGCCGTATTCGTACGCGGTGGCCTGCGCGCCGGCCTGCTGGGCGTCGAAGGCCAGGCCGGTCCAGCCGCCGCCGGCCAGGGCGCCCTGGACGTTCTTGCGGTAGTCGGTCTGCAGGACGCCGAAGCGCTCGCCCATCTTCTGCCACACGCCGGCGGCGTCCAGCAGCGGCGACAGGTCGGCGGTCATCACGTCGTGGTAGGTCAGCGTCATGGTCGCTCCGTCCTCCCCGCGCTCAGAGGTCGCCGACGCGGCTGGTGAGGTCGGGCAGGCCGGGCTGGAGGGGCGAGCCGGGCGGGAGGGGCAGGCCCGGCGGGACGGACCGGATCTGGGCGCCGGTGAGCAGGTCGTTGCCGGTGAAGAGGGTGTTGGTGGCGCGCAGCGCGCCGAGTTCGCCCTCCAGCCGGGTCATGAGCCGGGCGACCTGGCCGCGCCAGGTGCCCATGGCCGTCGCGAGGCCGGCGTCGGTGGCCCAGTGCGTGAGGCCGGTGAGCCCGGTGTCGGGCGTGCCGGCGGGCTGGGCGGGCGTGAGCGGGAAGGGCCCGTAGACGGGCGGCCCGGAGCTGGGCGGGAAGGACGTGCTGCCGACGGCCGCGCCGGCGCCGCCCTCGTCCATGGCGCCGGCCGAGCGGGTGTTCGGCAGCTGGTGCTGCTCCATGTACGTGGCCGCGCGTTTCTTGTCGGCCGCGGAACTGGTGAGCCCGCCCCCGCCGCCGGTCCCGCCGCCGAACACACCGCCGCCGAAGCCACTGCCACCGGAGCCGGAGCCACCGTCGGAAGTCATCGCATTTCCCCCTCGTGCGTACGCCCTGCGGGTGCGGCACCGAGCGGGCGTGGCAGCAGCGCCGGGCAGTACGTTACGGCGCGCCGGGACACGAAGTGGGCTGAAAATACAAACAGATTCGTAATAGCGGGAGGGCGCTCAGGGACGGCCGTCCCTTTGCGCCCCATATGAAACCCGTATTGACGCCGGCACGAAAACGGGCACCCGGGCGACGCACCGTCAGTTATGAATCACCCAGCGTCAGAAAGCAGTCGTCAGGCGGCGCGGGCCACATTCGCGTGGACCCATTCCACGACGTCGCCGGTCGGCGTGCCGGGCGTGAAGATCGCCGCGACGCCCAGCGCCTTGAGCGGCGGGATGTCCGCCTCGGGGATGATGCCGCCGCCGAAGACCTTGATGTCGGCGGCGTCGCGGTCCTTGAGCAGTTCCACGACCTTCGCGAAAAGTGTCATGTGCGCGCCGGAGAGAATGGACAGCCCGATCGCGTCGGCGTCCTCCTGGATCGCGGTGTCGACGACCTGCTCGGGCGTCTGGTGCAGGCCCGTGTAGATGACCTCCATGCCGGCATCCCTGAGGGCCCGGGCGATGACCTTGGCCCCGCGGTCGTGGCCGTCGAGCCCCGGCTTGGCGACGACCACGCGGATCGGACCGGACACACCCATCTCTGCCTCCATGCCTCGCAGGTCCGTGGACTGCACTGTGCGCGAACCGTGTGAACGAACGTTATCTCCCCCCTCCGGCGGGCGTCAGTTTTACGGAGGCACCGAGGGGGAAATCACACAGTGGGGCACATTCCCCGCAAGGTCGGGCCGCGGCCGGCCGCGACGGGCACAGCGACACGCCCGGGCCGCCCGGAGCCCGCGAGGCGCCCGGGGTCGACGCGGACCGCGGGTCGCGACGGGAGGTGGGCCATGGCCGACCGGTCGTCGAGAGCAGGCAAGGACGCGCGCGGGCAGGACGCGCAGGAAGCGAAGGACTCCCCGGGCGGCGCCGGGAGCCGGCTGTGGCACGGCGTGGGATTGGCCCGGGCCACCGCGCTGGATCTGGCGGTCCTCGCGGGCCACCTGGTGTTCTACCCCACCGGCATCCTCCCCGAGCGCGAACATCTGCGGCACACCGCCGCCGCCCACCCCCCGGTCCTGCTGCTGCACGGCTTCGTCGACAACCGCTCGACCTTCGCCGTACTGCGCCGCCACCTGCGCGAGCACGGCTGGACGCAGGTCCAGGCGCTGAACTACTCCCCGCTCATCGGCGACATCCGCACCGCCGCCGAGCTGCTGGGCCGGCATGTCGAGGAGGTCTGCCACGACAGCGGCCGGCGCCGGATCGACATCGTGGGGCACAGCCTCGGCGGCCTCATCGCCCGCTATTACGTGCAGTGCCTGGGCGGCGACACGCGGATACGGACCCTGGTCACGCTGGGCACACCGCACGCCGGCACCCGCGCGGTCCCGGCGCTCGCGCCGCACCCGATCATCCGGCAGATGCGGCCCGGCTCGGACGTGCTGAAGGAGCTGGACGGTCCGGCGGCCGGCTGCCGCACCCGCTGTGTGGCCTTCTGGAGCGACCTGGACCCGCTGATGATCCCGGTGGAGTCCGCCCGGCTCGACCATCCGGACCTGCCGGCGGAGAACGTCAAGGTCAGCGGGGTCGGCCATCTGTCGCTGCCGGTGCACGGCTCGGTGCTCGGCGAGGTCCGCCGCGCCCTGTCCGGCGGCGGCCCGCTGCGGCCCGCGATCGAGGCCGCATAACGGACACATAACGGTCGAATATCGACCGAACACCGGGCAAGGCGGACGTCACGCTTCGGGCAGAGATTGTCCCGGTCCCCCACCGGCGGCTACAGTCACCGCTAATTCTCCTGCTGCCGAGGCGAAAGAGAAGCTGGCGGTGAACGAACGTCATCCGTCGGGTTACGTCCCCGACTACGGTGCCTACGCGTACGACGCCTATTCCCAGGGCGGATACCCGGCTGCCGGCACCGCATTCGCGGACGACACCGCGACGGGCGCGTACTCCGCGATCCCGCAGCAGGACGCGTCCTATGGCTACGACCCGCAGACCGGCCACACCCCGGCCCAGGGCGTGAGCTACGGCACCGGCTGCAGCTACGACCTCGGGCAGCAGCAGAGCTACGACCCGTACGGCTATCCGGCTGGCGCCACGTACTACGACACCGGTACGTACGACGCCTCGCAGTTCACCGGCTACCAGCAGCAGCCCGCGGCCCCGGAGCAGACCGGGACCTACCCGCAGCAGGACTGGGACTCCGGCGCCTACCCGGCCTACGGCTACGGGTACGACACGAGCGGCGACACCGGGATCTACGAGCAGTTCCCGCCGCAGCAGCAGTACGCGCAAGGCTACGAGCAGCAGCCGCAGGGCTACCCGCAGCCGCAGCAGGACCAGGACCCGTACGCGGCCCACGGCTACGACGCCTACCCGCAGGCCGCCGAGCCGTACGCCGACCCGGTCGGCCCCGACGCCCCCGCCGGCCTCGACGAGCTCGCCGACCTCGACGCCCTTGACGCCCTCGGCCTCGACACGCCCGGCCTCGCCCCCGAGCCTGACCCCGCCTTCGCCGAGCGGCACGACTACGCCGCCGACGGCGACGAGCCCGGCCTGCCCACCGCCCGCAGCCGGCGCCGCAAGCCCGCCAAGCGCTCGGCGCTGCTCACCGTGGCCGTGCCGTCCGTCGCGGTGATGGGCGTCGCGGCGGTCGGCGCGGCGGCCGTGACCGGCGTCGGCGTGGCGCAGGACTCCGGCGGCGCGCACACCGACGCGGCCGGCGGCACCGCCCCGACCACCCAGCTCGACCGGCAGCTCGCCGGGGTGAGCGCGGACGCCGACGACTTCGCCGACCGGGCGAGCCGTACGCAGGAGCGCATCGACCTCAAGGACCGGCAGGAGGCGGCCAAGAAGGCCGCCGCTGAGGCCGCCGCCCGCAAGGAGGCGCTGCGGCCGAAGTTCGTGCTGCCGGTCAAGCAGCACGGCCTCAGCGCGTACTTCGGGCAGGCCGGCGTCAACTGGATGGCGCTGCACACCGGTATCGACTTCCCCGTGGTCGTCGGCACGCCGGTGATGGCGGTGACGGACGGCACGGTCCGCACGCAGTGGAACAGCTCCTACGGCAACATGGCCATCGTCACCGCGCCGGACGGCACGGAGACCTGGTACTGCCACCTGAGCAGCACCAAGATCCGCAGCGGCAAGGTCAAGGCCGGCACGGTCATCGCCTACTCCGGCAACACCGGCAACACCACGGGACCGCACCTCCATCTGGAGGTCCGCCCGAACGGCGGGTCACCGATCGACCCGCTGCCCTGGCTCCTCAAGCACGGCCTCGACCCGCGGTAGCGGCGGTAGCCGCGCCGGCCGCGGCTACAGCTTCTCCACCGGCGCGTACCGCAGCAGCAGCTGCTTGGGGCGCTCGTCGCCGAAGTCGATCGTCGCCTTCTCGTCACCGGGCTGCCCGGTGACCGAGATGACCGTGCCGAGGCCGAACTGGTCGTGCGTGACCCGGTCGCCGACCTTGAGCGAGATGACCGGGCGGTCGCCCGCCCCCCGCCGGGTCGCGAAGCCGCCCGCGCCGCGCCGCCCGGCGCCGGTACCGGAGCCCAGCGTCGAGGAGAGCGACGCCGCCGCCTTGGAGGCCGCGCTGCCGCCCCCGCCGCCGAAGCCCTTCGCGTCGGAGCCGGTGCGCTTCCAGTCGATCAGGGCGGCCGGGATCTCCTCCAGGAAGCGCGAGGGCGGGTTGTACGCGGGCTGGCCCCACGCGCTGCGCATCATCGACCGGGTCAGGTAGAGCCGTTCGCGGGCGCGCGTGATGCCCACGTACGCCAGCCGCCGCTCCTCCTCCAGCTCCTTGACCTCGCCCAGCGCCCGCATGTGCGGGAAGACGCCGTCCTCCATGCCGGTGAGGAAGACCACCGGGAACTCCAGGCCCTTGGCGGTGTGCAGCGTCATGAGGGTGATGACGCCGCCGTTGTCCTCGTCGTCGTCGGGGATCTGGTCGGAGTCGGCGACCAGCGCCACCCGCTCCAGGAACTCGGCGAGCGAGCCGGGCTCCCCCTCACCCTGCTCCTGCTCGAACTCCAGTGCCACCGCGGCCAGTTCCTGGAGGTTCTCGACCCGCGTCTCGTCCTGCGGGTCGGTCGACGCCTGCAACTCGGCGAGGTAGCCGGTGCGCTCCAGCACCGCCTCCAGCACCACCGCGGGGCCGGCGCCGGACTCGACGACGGTGCGCAGCTCGTCCATCAGCGTGTTGAACCGCTTGACCGCGTTCGCCGAGCGGGCCGCCATCCCGTACGCCTCGTCGACCCGGCGCAGGGCGGCGGCGAAGGAGACCTTCTCGCGCAGCGCGAGCGCGTCGATCATCGCCTCGGCGCGCTCGCCGATGCCGCGCTTGGGCACGTTGAGGATCCGGCGCAGCGGGACGGCGTCCTCGGGGTTGGCCAGCACGCGCAGGTACGCGAGCACGTCCCGGACCTCGCGCCGCTCGTAGAAGCGGACGCCGCCGACGACCTTGTACGGCAGCCCGACCCGGATGAAGACCTCCTCGAAGACCCGGGACTGCGCGTTGGTGCGGTAGAAGACGGCGACGTCGCCGGGGCGGGCGTCGCCGGCGTCGGTGAGGCGGTCTATCTCGTCGGCGACGAACTGCGCCTCGTCGTGCTCCTGGTCGGCGGTGTAGCCGACGATGACCGGGCCGTCGCCGGACTGCGTCCACAGGTTCTTCGCGCGCCGCCCGGCGTTGCGCTCGATGACGGCGTTGGCGGCGGACAGGATGTTCTGCGTGGAGCGGTAGTTCTGCTCCAGCAGGATCGTGCGGGCCTGCGGGTAGTCCTCCTCGAACTGGAGGATGTTGCGGATCGTGGCGCCGCGGAAGGCGTAGATCGACTGGTCGGCGTCACCGACCACGCACAGCTCGGCCATGGGGGTGGCCGCCGGGCCGTCGGCTCCGGCGGACTCGCCGGTGCCGACGAGCTCGCGCACCAGGGTGTACTGCGCGTGGTTGGTGTCCTGGTACTCGTCGACCAGGACGTGCCGGAAGCGCCGCCGGTAGTGCTCGGCGACGTCCGGGAACGCCTGGAGCAGGTTGACCGTGGTCATGATGATGTCGTCGAAGTCCAGCGCGTTGGCCTCGCGCAGCCGCGCCTGGTAGAGCGCGTACGCCTCGGCGAGCTTCTTCTCGAACGGATTCTCCGCCTGCCCGGCGAAGGTCTCCTCGTCCACCAGCTCGTTCTTGAGGTTGGAGATCTTCGCGCTGAAGGACTTCGGCGGGAACTGCTTCGGGTCGAGGTCCAGGTCCCGGCAGACCAGGGCCATCAGGCGCTTGGAGTCGGCCGCGTCGTAGATCGAGAAGGACGAGGTGAAGCCGAGGACCTTCGACTCGCGGCGCAGGATGCGCACGCACGCGCTGTGGAAGGTGGACACCCACATGGCCTTGGCGCGCGGGCCCACCAGGGCCTCCACGCGCTCCTTCATCTCGCCGGCGGCCTTGTTGGTGAAGGTGATCGCGAGGATCGCGCCGGGGTGGACGTCGCGCGCGGCGAGCAGGTGGGCGATGCGGTGGGTGAGCACCCGGGTCTTGCCGGAGCCGGCGCCCGCGACGATGAGCAGCGGCCCGCCGGAGTGCTCCACGGCGGCACGCTGCTGCTCGTTGAGCCCTTCGAGGAGCTGCGCGGGGTCGGTGGCCGGGCGCGGGGCACCGTCGCGGTAGTACGCGTCCCGTTCCCGGGCCGGTGCGCCGCCGTACTCCGGGTCGTCCGGGGGCGGCGGCGCGTCGGGGTCGGCCGGTTCCGGCGCCACGTGCAGACCGGGCAGGAAGTCGTCGTCAAAGAGGCTGCTCATCGCCTCCCGAGTCTAGGTGTTCCCACCGACAGCCACGGCCGGCTTCCGCGTCCCGCACCCGTACGCGGCCGGCGGGCGGGTGTCCTGCGCCCGTACGGGGCCCGTGGGCGCCGGCGCGCACACCCGGCCGTACCGCGGCCGGCACGCTCGGTGACATTCGGACGGCCGGCGGAATTGATTACGAAAAGGTATCGGCACCAACCGGACACCGGCCTTCCCCCGGCGGCGCGGCACGGCTACGGTGCCGCACCAGGCAGCCGTCCGAAAGGAGTGCGCCCGGCATGGCGACACACCGTAAGTCCCGTACCGCGATACTCAGCGCCCCGGGGCCGCGTACGGCCGTGGGGCTGACGACGGCCGCGCTGGCGACCGTGACGCTGTTCTCCGAGGCCGCGAGCGCCGCGCCCCAGAGCCCGGCCGCGCAGCCGTCCATCGCCGAGGTCAAGGCGAAGGTGGACGCGCTCACGCATGACGCGGAGGTCGCCACCGAGACGTACAACGGGGCGAAGGAGAAGGTGACCCGGCAGAACGCCACCGTCAACCAACTGCTCACCCAGGCCGCCCAGAAGACGCAGGACCTCAATGACTCGCGGCGGCTGCTCGGGCAGTTCGCGGCGGCGCAGTACCGCGCCGGCGGCGACGACTCGACGGCGAACCTGCTGCTCGCCTCCAGCCCGCAGGACCTGCTCGACGCGCGGCACCTGACCGCGCTGTTCGGCAAGCGGCAGAAGGCGGCGGTCGAGAACTACCGGGTGCAGCAGGCCGCCGCGACGCAGAAGCGCATCGAGGCGGCCAAGTCGCTGGCGACGCTGACCACGCAGCAGGCGCAGCTGAAGGCCGCCAAGGCCGATGTGCAGACCAAGCTCGGCGCGGCGCAGAAGCTGCTCAACAGCCTCACCGCGCAGGAGAAGGCGCGGCTCGCGGCGCTGGAGGCCCAGCAGGAGGCGGAGGCCAAGAAGAAGGCCGCCGCCCTCGCGGCGCAGGAGAAGGCCAAGGCGAAGGCGGCGCAGGCCCAGCAGGCGTCGTCCCCGTCGAAGACGACGACCCCGGTGAACGCCTCGGTCGCCGACAAGGCGATCGCCTTCGCCCGCGACCAGTTGGGCGACCCGTACGTGTGGGGCGCGACCGGCCCCGACTCGTGGGACTGCTCGGGCCTGACGCAGGCGGCCTACCGGGCGGCCGGCGTGACGCTGCCGCGTACCACCGGGGAGCAGGTCGACGTCGGCAGCAGGGTGTCGGAGTCGAACCTCCAGCCGGGCGACCTGATCTTCTTCTACAGCGACCACAGCCACGTCGGGATCTACATCGGCGGCGGGGAGATGATCCACGCCCCGCACACCGGCACGGTCGTGAAGATCGCGCCGATCACCGAAATGCCCTTCTACGGTGCGGTTCGCCCCTACTGAGCCACCATCCGGCCGCCGTCCGACCGCCGTCCGACCGCGGTCCGGCCGCCGCCGGTGCCGCGTCCGGCCGAGCGGTCACCAACCGTAAGATCACAAAGCGATTTCGGTCACGTTTCGATCCAAACTTCCCAGAGACGGGAGAGTTTGGCTACGGTAGCCCGCTAGGCGACGCGTTTCGCCGCCGGTGACAGTGCCGGCAGCGCGCCGCCTCCGCTCAATCCGGCCCAGGCCGGAACCGGGGACCCACCAAGCACGTTGGGGTGAATCGGGACAAGTCGCCGCAGGCGGCGGACCCGTAGGGCCAACCTTCCCGGCCCGAACCCGTCAGCTAACCCGGTCGGCGGTTCACGGAAGGAGTCGCCTTCGTGGCGTCGCACCGCAAGCCGCACCGGCGCATGCTGGCCACCACCGCCCCCCGCGCGGCGGTCGGAGTCACCGCGGCGGCCCTGGCCTCGGTCACCCTGCTCAGCGAGAGCGCGAACGCCGCGCCCGCCAAGCCCTCCATCGCCGAGGTGAAGGCGCAGATCGACGACCTGAACCAGCAGGCCGAGGTCGCGACGCAGAATTACGACCAGGCGATGGAGAAGACCAAGACGCAGGCGGCGAAGACCAACCAGCTGCTCGCCCAGGTCGCCCAGAAGACCCAGCAGATGAACGACACCCGCCGGGTGCTGGGCCAGTTCGCCAACGAGCAGTACCGCGGCGGCGGCATCGACCCGACCGTGCAGCTGCTGCTGTCCCCCGACCCCGAGGCGTTCCTCGACCAGTCGCACACCCTCGACCAGCTCTCGGCGACGCAGGCGCAGGCGCTCAAGACCTTCCGCACGCAGCAGGAGCAGGCGTCCGTGCAGCGGGCGCAGGCCACCGCGAGCCTCAACCAGCTCACGACCGCGCAGAGCCAGCTCGCCGCGCAGAAGACGACGGTGCAGAACAAGCTCGCCGCCGCGCAGAAGCTGCTCAACAGCCTCAACGCCGAGCAGCGCGCGAAGATCGCGAACATGGACAAGGGCTCGTCGTCCACGAGCAGTTACACCTACTCCGGGCCCGCGACCGGCCGGGCCGCCGCCGCCATCAAGTTCGCCCTCGCGCAGCGCGGCAAGCCGTATGTGTACGGCGCCACCGGCCCCGGCTCGTACGACTGCTCCGGGCTCACGCAGGCCGCGTACAAGGCGGCGGGCGTCACGATCGGCCGGACGACCTACGACCAGGCCAAGGACGGCGTAGCGGTCTCCAAGGCCGATCTCCAGCCCGGCGACCTGGTCTTCTTCTACTCGGGCCTGTCGCACGTCGGCATCTACCTGGGCAACGGCCAGATCGTGCACGCCCCGCACACCGGCGCCTTCGTCGAGGTCGCCCCGCTGAGCTGGATGCCCTTCGCGACGGCCCGCCGGGTCGCCTGACCCGCCCCACCGAGGGAACCCACGGCGTACGGGCGCCCCGTCCGGATCCGGCCACCCGGTCAACGCGTGCCGGTTTACGGGCGGGTCACCCGTCGAACGGCGGTCATGAGCGGCCAGCCGCGGGCAAAAGGGGGCAGTCCCGGTCAGTGCGCCCCCGCGGCGCACCCGGCGGGTCTAGCGTCGCTCCTCAGGTGGCCGACACCCCATTGCCGCGCGGCGACGCGACGGCACCGGCCACCCCCGCCGAAGGCCCGGCGGCGCCCTGTTCCCCCGTGCAGGCGCCGCCGGGCCGTCCCCCGGAAGAAGGAGTGACGGCCGCAATGGCCTCCCACAGTCCCGCCGACCGCAGACGTCCCGCCCGGGTCGGTGTCACCCTCGCCCTCGCCTCGGCCGCCTCCGTCGGCCTCCTCGGCGAAACCGGGCACGCCGACCCGCAGCTCACCACCGAGCAGGCCCGCGCGCAGGTCGCGACCCTCTACCAGCAGGCCGAGCAGGCCACCCAGCGCTACGACGGCGCCAAGGAGCAGGCCGACCGGGCCGGCGCCGCGGTCACCGCGCTCCAGGACGAACTCGCCCGCAAGGCCGCCGCCGTCAACGCCACCCGGGACACGCTCGGCTCCATCGCCGCCGCGCAGTACCGCACCGGCGGCGTCGATCCGCTGCTCCAGCTCGCGCTCAGCTCCACCCCCGACACCTACCTGGAGCGTGCCGCCCTCATGACCCAGGCCGGCACCCGCCAGTCCGCGGCCCTCGGTCAACTCGCCGCCCAGCAGCGGGACCTGGCCGCCACCCGGGCCCAAGCGACCGACCGGCTCGCCGCGTTACGCGACGCGCAGGCCACCGTCGCCGCGCAGCGCAGCACCGTCAACGCCAAACTCGCCGCCGCCCAGGCGCTGTTGTCCCACCTCACCGCGGCCCAGCGGGCGGCCTTCGCCGCTGACGACGGCCCCACCGCGCCGGCCGGCTCGGCCGCCGCCTCCCGCGACACCGCCCGCCCGCCGCTCGCCGCCCCGGCCGCGCCCTCCCCGCGCGCCGCCCGGGCCGTCGCCTTCGCCTACCGGGCGCTCGGCCGGCCCTACGTGTGGGGCGCGACGGGCCCCGGCGCGTACGACTGCTCGGGCCTGACGCAGGCGGCGTGGAAGTCCGCGGGCGTGTCGCTGCCGCGCACCACCTATACGCAGATCAACGCCGGCACACGCGTCTCGCGGGGCCAACTCCAGCCGGGCGACCTGGTGTTCTTCTACTCCGGGGTGAGCCATGTCGGCATCTACATCGGCGGCGGCAAGATGATCCACGCGCCGCACCCCGGCTCGACAGTGCGGATCGCCCCCATCGGTGAGATGCCGTTCGCCGGGGCGGTCCGGCCCAGCTGAGCCCGGTAAACGCCGGGCGTGCGTGAGCGCGGAGGGGGCGGGAGGGCCGGTGGCGGCCGGCCCTCCCGCGTCAGCGACCGTGGCCCGTCACAGATCGACGTCCATGGTCAGGGTCCTGCTCGTGCCGTCCACGGAGACCGTGGCGGTGAGCTTCTCGTGGTCCGGCCAGTGCGTCAGCGGCAGGAAGTACGCGGTCCCGCCGCCGACTTGGGGGCCGAGCTTCCTGATCGGCCGGGCTTGGACCGGCTTTCCGGCCAGCGTGAGCGAGGTCAACTCGCCGTGGCCGATGCGGAAGGCCAGGTAGAAGTGCGCGCCGAGGTCGGCGCCCGGGCCGAACAGCGCCCGCAGCTCCGGCTGGTGGTCGCGCTCGGCCGCCGTGGGCCCGGCGCAGTCGAAGGTGTAGTCCGAGGCCGAGGACGCCGCGGCCAGGCACATCCGGCCGCCCCGGGTCTCCCAGAAATAGCGCTCGGTCCCGGTGCCCGACGCGATCCGGGTCACCCCGGCGGCGTCCGGCGCGTCCTGCGGTCCCGCCAGGTGGTGCAGCACCTCCTGGACCGGATCGGTCGGCGGGTCCTGCGCGTCGGCCGGCCCGGTGGGAGCGGCGGTGGACGGCGGCGCACTCCCCCGCGACGGCGGGGAGGCCGTCGCGGGCGGGCCCGCCGGCGCGGCGGCGCAACCCGCCGCGCCGGCGGCGGTGGCCGCGGCGAGAACCGCGGCCACCGTCGCTCGTACGGTGACACCACGGGCGCGGGAGAGCGCCCGCCTCATCCGGGAGGACGTCGTCACCGGCAGTTCGTCCCCTGGCACGCGGTGCCTTCGAGGGCGATCGGCTGCGGGTGCTCCTGGTCGGAGTAGAAGTCCGGCTGCCAGTCGGCGACGTTGTACGTGCCCCAGTTCTGGTAGGTCGTCCGGCCGTCCCGGTGGTGGTAGGCGGTGCGGTAGCGGGTGACCTGCCCGTTGGCGAAGAGGCCGATCTTCTGGCCCTTCTTGAGCGGCACGGTGTTGGTCACCGTCATGGACTTGGTGTCGGTCGTCTGGTCGGTGTGCGTCCAGGTGTAGGTGCCGGCGAAGCCGACGGTGACCTCCATCTTCACCTTCCCGATGAGGGGGATGCCCCCCTCGGCGCCGGCCTTCACCGAGGTGTTCCAGCTCCAGCCGTTGGCGAACTGCTCGGTCGTGGACCGGGCCGACGACACCGAGTAGGTGTAGCCGTACGTCTCACCGTCGGCGATGGCCGTGAGAGGGGCGGCGACCCTGGTGTGGTCGATGTAGTCGAAAGGATCGCCCACCTGGGTCGTGACCGTCCAGTCCACGTCGGGGCCGACGTCGGGGATGTTGACGCCGAGCGGGAGCCCGGGCGGCAGCTGGGTGCAGCCGTCGCAGAAGTGGTGCGCCGCGGGGTCGTAACCACCGCCGCCTCCACCGCCACCTCCGCCGCCACCACCGGAGCCGCCACCGCCGTGGCCGCCTCCCCCGCCACCACCGCCGCCGCCGTGGCCACCGCCACCACCGCCTCCGCCACCGCCGCCACCGCCGGACGGCGGCGGGATGGGCGGCAGGTTGCCGTACGTGCCGTGGTCACCGCTGCAGTACACCGGGTAGCAGCTCTCCTGGCCGGTCGGGTCGCTCTTCGTGACCGGGCTGTTCTCGGCGTACGCGTAGCCGTTGAGGCTCTGCGGCTTGTCGGTCTCCAGCTTCGGGTCGACGCTGAGGAACCGTCCGGTGGCCGCGTCGTACTCCCGCGCGCCGATGTGGGTCAGCCCGGTGTCGGGGTCCAGGGGCTTGCCCAGGAATCCCTTGTCGTCCGGCCAGTTGGCCGCCGTGGTGCCGCGCGGGGCGCCGTACGGTGTCGCGTAGCGCTTGGTGACGGCCTGCGTCGTGCCGTCCAGCGCGAGGCTCGCGGTGCCGTGGGCGTCGCCGGCGATCCAGCTGAGCTGGGGGACGCCGGGCTGCGTGGTGCGCTCGGCCACGACCTGGCCGTCGGCGCCCTCGGAGTAGCTGCGCACCGCCCATGTCGTGGTCGTGCCGCCGGACGTCCTGGTGTGCAGCTCGGTGCTGCCGAGGTAGACGACGCTCTCGCCGTCGCCCGCGGTGGTGTGCTTGACCAGCAGGTTGCCCTCGGCGTCGTAGACGTACGAGGCCGCGTCGCCGCCCTCGCTGGTGGTGGCGAGGTCGCCCTCGCCGGTCCAGGTCAGGGACTGGCCGCCGGTGCCGGCGGCCGGGCGGGCGGTGGTGTTGCCGGTGTTGTCGTAGGAGTAGGCCGGGGTGACGCCGGTGCAGCTCGCGCCGGTGGTGGTGGCGCTGAGCGCGTGCGGCCGGGTGGCGCCGTAGCAGGACAGCGTGGTGGCGTCGCCGCTCGCGGTGTGCCGTGTCTCGGTCAGCCGCAGGCCCGAGGGGTTGAAGGTGTAGCTCGTGCTGTACGCGGCGGGGCCGCCGAGCGCGGCGGTGGCCGCCGTACCGGACGTGCAGTCGCCGCTCGCCGGGGTCCAGGCGCTGGTCATGCGCTGGTAGCCGTCGTAGCCGAAGCACTGCGTGTCGGTCGTGGTGGTGCCGCCGAGCGTCGACGGGTCGCTGATCTTGGTGACGTTGCCGGCGTCGTCGTAGGAGTAGTGCAGATCCTGCGGCATCCACGCGTGCGTGTCGTCGGTGACGTAGCTGCGCAGCAGCCGGCCGGTGCCCTCCTCCCACTCGTTGTCCAGGTAGGCCTGCTTGACCTGGGCGGACGGCGAGACGCCAAGCGTGAGCTGGAGCGGCTTGCCGGTCGAGGAGTAGGCGGTGTCCAGGACGTAGTGCGACGTGCCGGTGACGGCGTCGACCTGGCCGGTGGGCGTGTAGGTGTAGCTGACGTCCTCCTTGGGCAGCCCGGCGACCGCCGGCGAACTGACGTGCTGCACGGTGCCGTCGGAGTTGTACTGCGAGCTGAAGGCGTAACTGGCCTGCGCCGCACCGGAGACGACCAGCGGGTCCTTCGGGTCGAGGTCGATCTCGCTGCCGACCGGGTGGTACAGGTTGTCGTAGGCGGTCACCTTCTGGGTGTACGCCTTGCCGCTCACCCCGCCGTCGTAGCGGATGGAGTCGGCGGCCTGGCCGACCGCGACGGTGTCGTACGTCCACGCGGCGAGCTTGTCGGCATCGGTCTTGCTGGTCTGCCACAGCCCGGTCTTGCGGCCGGCGTCGTCGTAACCGTAGAGCAGGGTGCGCTGGTTGGCGTTGGTGGTGGTCGCGATGAGGTCGGTCGGGGTGTAGGTGGTGGAGCTGGCGCCCATGTCCGGGTCGGTGTTGGCGGTCTGCCGGCCGAACAGGTCGTAGCCGTAGGTCCACTTGGCGTTGTCCGGGCCGGTGACGGTGAGCTGCTTGCCGTCGCGGGCGTAGGTGTACGCGGTGCTGTCGTGCGCAGGCGCCGGGGCGGTGCCGCCGAAGTCGGTGTCGTCGTACGACGGTCCGGCGTATTCGCGCCGTTCGGTGGTGCGGCCCAGCGCGTCGGTGACGGTACGGGTCGCGGTGCCGCCGGCCGGGGCGCTGGTGGCGGTGGAGTCACCGGTGTAGCTGGTGGTGGTGGTCCACTTCGGCACGCCGTAGACCAGCAGTTGGTCGGCCGTGCTGCGGCCGGCGCCGTCGAAGGTGATCTCGTGCTGGGTGGGGGTGCCGCCGTACAGCCCCCGGTCGTACGTGCCGCCCGGGGCGTGCGCGTCGTCGTAGGTGTCGGCGTAGGTCTCGTAGGCCAGGCCGCGGGAGTCGTAGCGGGTGTCGGTCAGCAGCCGGCCGCCGCTCGCGGACGGGGTCTGCTGCTGGATCGGGCGCAGCAGCGCGTCGTAGATCTGGTAGCTGGTGACGCGGCTGTTGTTGGGGCCGAGCACGGACGTGGCGACGTAAGGGGCGCTGCCGCGGGCCACGTGGTAGGTGTACGTGGTGCTGGCGGTCTCACCGCCGTCCTTGCTGCGGTTGGGCTGCCACACGCCGGTGAGCCGGCCGAGCGCGTCGTACGTCGTCTCGGTCTTCTTGCCGGCCGGGTCGTACGACTTCAGCGGCAGGCCGCGCTGCCCGTCGACGTAGGTGTCGGTGATGTGGCCGAGCGGGTCGGTGACCCGGGTGCGGGACAGCACGCCGTTGGCCGCCATGGTGTAACCGGTGGTCGTGGCCTTGCCGTTGGCGTCGCTGGAGCTGGTGACGCGGCCGAGGGAGTCGTAGAGGTCGGTCTCGGTGGTCTGCCAGCCGTTGGGCTTGCGCTGGCCGTTGGCGTCGGCGGACGCCGGGTAGGAGGAGGCGCGGCCCTGCCAGTTCGCGTCGCCCTTGGTCGGGGTCTGTGCCGAAGTCCACGTGGTGGCCGAGGCGTTGTCGTAGACGGTGCCGGTGTCGGAGAGGACGTCGCCGGGTGTGCTGCTGTTGCCGGGCAGCGACAGCGAGGCGTCGCCGACCGAGCAGGGCCGGCCGACCGTCTGGGTCCTGGAGACCAGGGAGTTGATGCCGGCCGCGTCGTTGCGCGCGTACCAGGTGCGTACGCATGTCTCGTCGCCGGACTTCGCGGTGTCGCCCGCGTGGTCCTCGCTGGTGACCATGCCGTACGCGTCGTACGTCTTGGCGACCGACGTGGCACGCCAGGTGGCCTGCGCGGTCAGGTAGGTGTAGTCGTACGTCTTGGCGTCGCGCACGTAGTACGACTCGATGTCGGCGTACGACTTGTGCTGCGTCGCGGTGCGCGCCGACCACGGGTCGTCGACGGTCGCCGAGACGGGCGTCGTGCCGTTGTAGATGACCTTCTCCCGCGTGTAGCCCTGGTATTGGTCGGAGTCGGTGATCGCCGGGACGCTCAGGCCGCTGACCGGCTGCGCGTTGACCTTCACCGAGCGCGGGGTGCCGGACTTCTGCCTGTCGCCGTCCATGCCCTGCATGAAGGTGGTGACGGTCTTCTCCTGGCCCGCGCCCGGGGTGCCGGTCAGCTCGGTGACGGTGCCGTAGCCGCGCCAGATGGACCAGGTGCGCTCCTTCTCCGGCGTCAGCGGGCTGTCGTCGTAGTGCCAGGCGGGGTTGGCGTAGGAGTACGTGTGCACGACCGGTTCGTTGCTGCCGGTGGGGTCGGCCTCCTGGACGCTGACCACGCGGTATTTGTGGAACCAGTCGAGGGAGGCGTCGAGCGAGCCGTTGACGTGCCAGTAGACCGGGTAGCACGACAGGGTGTCGTTGTCCTCGGCCGCCGGCATCTTCGAGCCGCGGACGCACTCGGCGGGCGAGAGCGTCACGGTGAGGATCGCGCCGGTCTCCGAGGTGACGGTGGCGATCCGCGGCCGGTTCAGCGGCAGGATGTCGTCGGTGGCGTCCACCCGGTCCGGCTTCATCTGGTACGTGAAGGACACCGGGTCCAGCGCGAGCGCGGTACCGGCCTTGCCGGTGTGCTTGATCTGGTCCAGCACCAGCGTCTGGTCCGAACTGTCGCCGATGTCACCGGGGTCGAGGTATTTCTGCGTGAAGTCCCAGGTGTCGACCGGGGTGTAGGTGGTGCCGGTGCCGGACCACACCGACGTCTCGACCTTGGTCAGCCGCTTGCGGGTGAAGAAGGACGGCGAGACAGCGTCGCAGTCGTCGTCCGAGGCGCCCGCGGCGCAGATCTGGTCGAAGGGCACGTCCGGCCAGTTGGGCGCGGTCTTCTCGGTGAGGCTGGAGCAGTCCGCGGCCAGGCAGCGCTCGGCGTAGCCGAAGCTGATCTGCTGGGTGGCCGTCGCGCTGAAAAGCGTCCCGGACTTCTGGCCGTAGAGGATCTTGGTGAGGTAACCGCCGCGGGTGTAGGTGGCGTTGGCGGTGGTGGCCTTGTCCTTCTTGTAGGAGTTGGTCTCCGCGGTGTACCAGTACGACTGGGCGTTGCCGTGAGTGTCGACGACGTAGTCCAGATTCCAGCGCCAGGCCTGGTTGTACCAGCGGTCGGCGAGCGAACTCCCCTTGCCGTAGCCGGGTTCGCCGGCATCGTCGCCGAACACCGGCACCGTCCATACGGAGTTGGTGCGCTGGGTGCCGGCGCCCGGGAGCTTGTTCAGGCCGAAGACGTATTTCGTGCCGTCTCCGGTGGTCACCGTCCAATACTCGCCGGCGCCGTCCACGCTGTCGCCCTGGTCGCCGTTGTCACCGCCGGTGGAGTGGGTGACGGTGGAGGCGTCGTCGTCGGCCAGCCGCCACCTGCCGGTCGTGTCGTCCTTGACCAGCTCGGTGGCCTTGCCGTCGAGGACGAGCGAGGCGTTGTCGTACTTCCAGCACAGGTCGTAGACCTTGGCCTGGCCGTCGTCGTCGCAACTGCCGTAGTCGCGCTCGACGTAGGAGTCCGAGGTGAGCGAGAAGCCCTCGCCGACCTGGGAGCCCTGGTTGTTCGTCGAGGCGGTGCGGCCGTCGATGCTGCCGGAGTCGTAGCCGAGCTCCACCTGCGGCACCGCGCCGCCCGCGGTGGGCGGCACCGACATCGGGTAGGACCAGGCGAAGGAGCCCGAGGAGGAGCCGCCGGTCCAGGTCGCGGACGGGGAGAGCTGGGTGGCGGAGTAGTTGCCGGTGCCCTTGTCCGACTCGCCGCTGGTCGCGGTCAGCGCGAGGACGGTGGCGGTCTGCGCCGCCGCCTCGGCTGTCTTGGCGGTCGTCGCCGTCTTGGATGTCTTGGCCGTCGTCGCCGTCTTCGTCGCGGGCAGCGTCGCCGAAACGGTCTGCGCGGAGACGTCGTTGGAGGAGGCCAGCGGGGTCTGCGTACGGCACTCCGCCTTCTCCGGCGTGGTCAGCGCGCACTCCGGGAGGGTGACCAGCCGCAGCCGGCCCGACCAGTCGCCGCCGTAGCCGGAGGCGAAAGCGGCGTAGCCGACGCCGACCGTGCCGGGCGCGGTCGCGCCCCGCGGGGTGACGGAGAACAGCACGCCGCTGACCCCGGCCGCCCGGGCCGCCGCCCGGTCGGCGACGGTGACCTCGGCCGTACCGGAAGCGCCGGACGCACCGGAAGCACCGGACGTACCGGACGTGCGGGCCTTGCCGGCCGCCGCGCCGATGGTCACCGGCAGGCCGCCCGCGGTGGCGTGCCCGCCGACCGCGACCGTCGCGCTGCCGCCGCCCGGCCAGCTCACCTTCTGCTGCGCCAGCGCCCTGGCCGCCTGCTGGTCGTTGGCGGTGCGCTGCGCGGCCACCTGGGCGCGCTGCTCGGCCGCGCCCGGCGCCACATGGTGGGTCGTGGTGCTGCGCGACGCCGGCACGCCGGTTCTGCCGAGCGGTTTGCCGGGGTCCGCGGCGTGCGCCAGAGGGGTCAGCCCCAGTGGCACCAGGAGCGCGACGGCCGCCGCAGCGACCAGCCCCGCCTCCCCTCCTCTTCGGGTACGCGGTCTGCGTACGCCCTGGTCAGACGGTCTCATCGTGATGCCACACCTACTCCTGGACATGCCTCGCGGCAGAGCTGGGGATGGGAGGGAGCTACGGATGCGCTGTACGGATGCGAGCGTGCGTACGGGTCCGGCGGGCCGGGTCGCGGCCCGCCGGACACGGATGGGGGCCGCCGGCGTCAGGCGCCGGCGCCGAGCACCGGCGTCAGTCGCCGACGACGGTGCCGATCTGGTCGGAGTCGGACATGGCGCCCGCCCAGACCCGGACGTCGTCGACGAGGGCCGGCAGGTAGTGGCCCCAGGCGCCGGCCACGTAGCCGTCCCCGACGGTGAAGCTGGCGGTGCCGACCGTCGCGGTGTAGGGCTGGGTCTCCTGGCCGTTCTCGCCGAGGTAGAGCGTCGCGGTGCCGATGGCCTTGCCGTCGGCGTCCTGGTCCTGGGCGTCGAACACGCCCGTCAGCCGGACGGTGCCCTCGCCGTTGGAGGTGTCGCCGCTGTTGCTGGAGCCGACCTCGACGGCGGAGGCGGCGCCGGAGAAGGTGCCGTCCGCGTCGATCCGGCCGAACAGCCAGCGGCTGGTGGGCACGGTGATCTCGTTGTGGTCGTCGTCCAGCGCGGTGGTGCGGCCGGTGAGCTGGTACCACAGGCCCCACGAGGAGCCGTCCGCCGAGCGCTGGCCCGCCACCTGGCCGGTGTAGCCGTCCGGCCTGGCCAGGATCGCGCTCTGGTCGACCTGGACGCTCGCGGTGACGGTGAACGAGCCGGTGGAGTCCACCAGGGGGTGGGTGAGGGCCGCCGCGTCGTCGACACCGTCCAGCACGAGCGCGCCGCCGGCCAGCGACGCGCCGTTCTGCAGGGTGAGCGCCTGGCCGTAGCCGCTCGCGGTGTCGGTCAGCGGCCCGGTGCCGGTGGCCGCGGGGTCGGGCGCCCAGGCGGCGACGTTCTCCACGGACGGCTTGCCGTCGGCGTCCAGCAGCTGCGCGTCCTGGGCGATCTCGTCCGGGGTGAGCGCGCGCTGCCACACCTCGACCTCGTCGACGCGGCCCTTCCAGTATTCGGTGGCGCCCTTGTTGGGGTCGACGTAGCGGCCGAACTCCAGCGGGCCGTCGCTCGCGCCCGCCTTCGCGCCGGCCGGCAGCACCACGGGCGCGCCCTGCGGGACGCCGTTGACGTACAGCGCGATCGTGCCGGCGCTCTTGTCGTACGTGGCGGCGACATGCGTCCACACGCCGGGCACCACGTCCGTGAGGCCGTTGGCGCCGACCCAGCTCGCCGAGGTGCCCGAGGGGTACGTCCACAGGAACACCCAGCGGTGGACGCCGGACGAATAGCGCAGCGTGAAGCTGGACTTGTCGCTCGACGTCTGCGACAGCAGCGAGTGGTAGGCGGTGGTGTCGGTCAGGTTGACCCATGCGGACACGGTGAAGCTGTCCTGCGTGTTGACCACCGGCCCCGAGGTGTCGGCGTAGCCGGTCTGCTGCGTGCTGTTGGTGGTGTCGTTGAGCCACAGCGAGTTGTCGCCCGCGCCCCGCCGGCCCAGACTCGACCACCCCGCACCGGCGTTGCGCAACGTCGCGGTGTGCCGCGCACCCGGCGCCGTACCGGAATCAGCGGCACTCACAGCACCGCTGCCCGGGGCCGAGTCGCTGAAGTGCCAGCGCCCCACCGCGTCCGCGCCCGCCGCGACCTTGAACACCACGGTGGACGTCGCGCCCCAGCGGCCCGCGGTGTCCTTGGCGCGCACCTGGAGCTGCTGCGTGCCGGCCAGCGTCGGGGTGATCTTCGGCGTCACGGTCGCGCCGGCGATCTCGCCGGACCAATTGCCGCTGCCGAGCTTGTACTTGTACGCGGTGATCTTGCCGGCGTCGGACGGGTCGGGCGCGAAGGTGAAGGTGCCAGCGACACCGGGGCCGCCGGCCTCCGCGCACGCGTTGGTGTCGCAACTGCTGTACGGGGTACCGAAGGTGACCTTGGGCATCTTCGGCGCGGTGGTGTCGATCGTGAAGTAGCACCAGCCGGTGGTCGTCACGTTGGAGTGCGAGTTGATGTGGGTGGAGCCGTTGTCCTGGTAGCTCCAGGTCTCGGCCGCCATCCGGTAGGGGGTGTTCTCCTTCAGGGTGATCGGCGAGGGGTACGAGACCACGCCGTTGTCGCCGACGAAGGCCGGCGCGCTGGGCCGGATCGGCTCGGTGGCCGTCGTCCAGGTGGTGCCGGACTCCGACTGCACGGTGAACTTCGCGCGCAGCTTGGCCGGTGCGCCCGCGGGCGCGCCGCCGGAGGCGACATGGACCTTCGCGTACAGCTGCGGGGTCGGGTCGGTGACGACCGCCGGGTCGGACGGGCTGGTCTGGCAGGTGGAGCCGGCGCCCTGGAGGATGCCGACGGAGGTCGGGACGGCGGGCAGGCCGACGAAGGTGACCGACAGCACCGCGTCGTCCTTGTAGCGCTTCCACGCCGAGGTGTCGCCCTCGTCGTGCGCCCGCAGCTCCAGCGTCAGCCGGGAGAACTTGCCGGCCGCGAAGTCCCGTACGGTCGGCGTCAGGTTCTCGTCCGGCTCGGCGGAGTTGTCGGAGAACTCGATGGGCGCGGCCGGCGAGTCCGGGTCGCACGTCGAGCCGCGGCCCGCGGAGAACGACCGGTCGACCATCCAGTCCAGCTCCTTGGGCCGGGAGGACCAGGTGGTGGAGGACGAGATGTTGTTGGTACGCACCAGGTCGGTGGTGCGCGCGGCGCACTGGAACGCCCAGGGGGACGTCACGCGGAAGACCGCGGAGAGGACCTGCTTGCCCTTGAGGTTGGCATTGGAGAACTCGAAGTAGAGCTTCTGCACATAGCCGGGGCCGCAGTAGTAGCCGTCCCAGGTACCGCACTTGCCGTCGCCCTTGCCGCGCTGCGAGCCGTCGGTGGCGGTGTTGTCCCAGGCGTAGTCGCTGTAGCCGTCGCTGCGCAGCAGGGTGCGCTCGGCCAGGCCGCTGTTCAGCGAGACGTCCGGGTCGATGTAGAGGGGGTAGGCGGCCGGGTCCGTCTGCGCGAGAAGCGCGGTGTCGGGGGTGACGGCGAGCTTGTCGCCGGTGACGGTGACCGGCACGGTCGTGGCGCCCGCGCCGGGGGCGGGGCCGTCGACGGCGGTCGCGGGCGGGGCGCTCGCCGCTTCGTCGGTGGGGACGGCGGTGGGGGCGGCGGTGGGGGCGGCCTCGCTCTGGGCGGACTTCGGCTGGGCGCTCTTGGGGTGCGCCGCGTCGAACCGGGCCTGGGCCGCGGGGCCGGTGCCGTGGGAGTCCCACATCTGGGCGGGCGGCGCGGTGAAGACCTGCTTGCCGTCGGCGTCGACGCCGCCGATGCCGCCGTCCTTGAGCGGGGTGACGGTCAACTGGTCGCTGCTGACCCGGTAGTTGAGCTTCTTCAGCGCCGGATTCGCCGCGGCCTCGGGGGACTTGACGACCAGCAGTTCGCGGTAGCCCTGCACGGACGCGGTGAGCCGCAGGTCCACGCCGGGCAGGACGTCGGGGTACGTGGCGGTGTCGCCGTCGAGTTGCGGCGCAGGCAGCGCGCCGGGCCAGCCGAGCGCGAGCGACCGGCCTTCGCTGCCGATCCGCACCATGGGGGTGCTGCCGCCACCGGAGAAGGCCAGGTCCACCATCGCGGCCTTGGGGCCGATGGTGCCGTCCTCGTGCCGCACCAGTGTCGCGTCCGGGGCGGTCCAGCCGCCCGCCTGAGTGCGCACCCGTACCGGTACCGCGGAGATGTCCTGGGTGTACGTGACCCCGTCCGGGTTGGCGTACACCGTGTCGAACTCGGTCCTGGCGGCGGTCACTTCGACCCGCTTGCCGGACGCCTCGGCCTGCTGGGAGGGGGTCCGGGCGCTCTTGGCCGCGCCCGTGCCCTTCCCGGCACCGCCGGCCGCGGCGGCCTGCGCCCCCACGGCCGGCAGCGCGGCCAGCAGCCCCGCCGCCGCGAGCCCGGCGACCACCGGTCTGAACCGTGTGAGCCAGGCACCGTCCTGGCCCCTCGTGCGTTGCTTCACGTCGTCCACCCCACACCGCGATCGGTCAGTAAGAAGACCAAAAGAACCGCAGAGGGAAGTACCAAGTCAATAGCAAAAGGAGGTGCTGGCAATACCTGCCGGCTGTCCGCCGGTGCTATTCTCAATTAAAGCTCAAATTACCTGCTTCCGTTGTTGCGAATGGGGGCGGGGAGGCGGGGGTGCGGCAAGGGGTGTATGGGGCAACTTCCTGCCCCGTTTTGGGGTGGCGGACTGCCGCCACCCGACCGTCACCCCGTCCCGGGCACCGGGAACCCGAGGAGCCGAAGGGATCACATGAATCCCTCTCGCCCTCAAAGTGAACTCCAGGTGAACAGAAGTTGGGCGAAGTAAATATCCCGCTCTTCCGGAGCGCTCTTTTCCGCTTACCGGAAAGCCCCGGCGGGAGTCGAAAGGACCTTTTCCGGCTTTTTCGCCGTCAGCGCAGGGTCACGTACGCGGGGCCGCGCAGCGGGGCCAGGGATCGTACGGTCGCCGGAGTACGCAGGCCGTCCTCGGCGGTGAACAGCTCGCGCGCGGCGGCGAAGTCGACCGCCGGTCCTGCGGTGACCGCGGCGGCGCGGTCGTAGAGGGCGAGGATCTCCGGGGTGAGGTCGGCGTCGTTGTCGGCGCCGGCCCCCCAGATGTCCCACAGCAGCGTCTCGACCTTGTTGAGCGCGGCGAGGTCCAGCCGGATGTCGCCGGCCACGAACCAGGCGCCGACCTTGGGATCGTCCGCCAGGTCGAGGCCGAACCGGCGCGCCTCCACCTCCCCCGCGCGTATCGCCTGCCAGGCGGCGCCCGCGACGAGGAAGCGGTCGCGGGGGACGTCCATCGGGTCGAAGTCCATCGCGTAGTGCTCGGGGTCGGCGATCTGCGGGTCGGCCAGCAGCCAGCCGCGCGCCTCGTCCCAGTATTCGGTGACGACGTGGTCCCAGTGGAAGCCCTGGTCGGAGAAGTAGGTGGCGAAGCCGGAGCGCAGGCGCGCCGGGATGCCCAGGTGGCGCAGGAACGACACGTGCAGCAGGGTGAAGTCGCGGCAGATGCCGACGAAGCGGTCCTCCCACGCGCGCCGGCAGGTCAGCGAGCGCGGGTCGCGCGCGGCGACCAGCCCGAGGATGTCGTCGATATAGCGCGTCTCGGCGTCGTCCCGCATCCGGTCCTCGGCGATCGGCACACCGAACTGCCCGCCCTCGACCCGGTGCACGAACAGCCCCCGCACGACCCGCGCCAACTCCCCCACGCCCCGCGGCAGATCGGCGTACAGCCCGGCGTACGCCCCCGGGTCCGAGACGGTGCTCTGCGAACCGTAGTACGCGGCCTCGGCGGGCGAGAGGGACGGAGCGGCCATGAACGGTGCCTCCAGGACGGCGGATTCGGCCGTACGTTCGAGCAACGGACGGCTGCCGCTCACCGTGCCAAATTTCGCCCAAAAATGTCCAGCGCGTTCGCCCCGCCCCTCCCGGCGGTCCGGCGCTGTGCGGCCCTAGTGCCCGCCGGAGGGCTGCTCGCACCCGGGGTGGTCCGGGTAGCCGCCGAAGGCGTACGCGTGGGTCTCGGCCCGGTTCATGTCGCCGTCCACGCACAACGGGGCGGCGTCGATGACGAATCCCACGCCCGTCGGGCCGTTCTGGTACGTCCGTACGGAGGTGAAGCCGAGCGTGCTCAGCGCGCTCTGCGCGCTCGCCGGGTCGAAGTCCCCCCGCGCCCTGATCGGTTCGAGCACGGCCTTGACCTTCGCGACGTCCGCGAGGCCGTCGCAGCGCTGCTGCCCGTGCAGGGGGAACGGCACCATGAAGCCGTGGTTCTCCGCGTAGTGGTCGGTGGGCGGCACGGCGGCCCCCGTACTCGCCGCAGTCGCCACCGGCGCGGCGGTCTCCCCCGGGCAGACCACCTCCCCCACCGCACTCGGCGTCCGGCCCCCGCCCGCGCCCCCCACCTGCCGCGCCCCGCACCCCCCGAGAGCCAGCACGACCCCCACCACCACGACCCCCGTCCGCCCCCACCCCACGCCCCACCCCTCCCCTACGCCCGCCCCCCCGATCCTCCCCCACCCGGGGGCGGGCCGCCCTGGTCAGGGGCCGCTTTTCGGCGGCGGCACGTATACGTTTTTCTGTATAGTCGGGGAGTGAGTGATCCCTGGCAGATCGAGATCGAGCCGGAAGTGCGCGAGTGGCTGGAGCTCTTACCGGACCGGCAGTACGACAGAGTCGAACGGGCCGCAGACATGCTGGCCGCCGCGCCGACCACGCTCGGGGAGCCGTTCTCCCGGCATCTCGGTGACGGGCTTCGGGAGCTGCGCTTCGTTCTCGACGGCAACGCCGTGCGGATCACGTATTGGCTGGCCCCGCGGCGCCGCATCGTACTGCTGACGGTGTTCCGTAAGACGAAGCAGCGCGAGACAGCCGAGGTCGAGCGTGCCCGGCTGGTGCGCAAGGAGTGCGAGGCGGAGCACCGGGCCGCCGAGCACAGCTACGACCGGATCAGGGAGGAACGCCCGTGAACCACTCCGCGTGGAGGACGCGCCGGGCCAGGAAGCTGCTCGGGGAAACGGCCGAGGAATCCGCCGCCTACGTCGAGGCCGGGCACGGCTTCGCTCTCGCGCAGGCGGTGTACGACCGGCGCACCGCGCTGGGGCTGTCGCAGGTGGAGCTCGCGCGGAGGGCCGGGATGACGCAGCCGCAGATCTCGGCCGTCGAGGGCGGGGACTCGGTGCCGACCCTGCCGCTGCTCACCCGGCTCGCCAAGGCCCTGGACGCCGGGCTGACGATCGACCTCGACGGGGACGTCTCGTCCTTCGTCTTCACCCCGCACGGCGACGATCACCCGGCACAGGGGGATCGCTCCTCGGCAGCCTGATCCCGGCGCGGGTCAGACCAGGCGGCGGGCGGTGGCCCAGCGGGTGAGTTCGTGGCGGTTGGAGAGCTGGAGTTTGCGGAGGACCGCGGAGACGTGGGATTCGACGGTCTTGACGGAGATGAAGAGCTGCTTGGCGATCTCCTTGTACGCGTAGCCGCGGGCGATGAGGCGGAGGACCTCGCGTTCGCGCTGGGTCAGGCGGTCGAGGTCCTCGTCGACGGGCGGGGCGTCGGTGGAGGCGAAGGCGTCGAGGACGAAGCCGGCCAGCCGCGGGGAGAAGACGGCGTCGCCGTCGCGGACCCGGAAGATGGAGTTCACCAGGTCGGGGCCGGTGATGGTCTTGGTGACATAGCCCCGCGCGCCGCCGCGGATCACGCCGATGACATCCTCCGCGGCGTCCGAGACCGACAGCGCCAGGAACCGCACCGGCCGCTCCGGGTCCGCGGCCAGGGTGGCGCAGCGGCGCAGCACCTCGACACCGCCGCCGCCGGGGAGGTGGACGTCGAGCAGGACGACCTCGGGGCGGGTCGCGGTCACCACGGCGACCGCCTGGTCGACGTCGGCGGCCTCGCCCACGACCTCCACGCCGGTCTCCGCGGTCGCGCCGATCTCGGCCTGCACCCCGGTGCGGAACATCCGGTGGTCGTCGACCAGCACCACGCGTACGTGGCGCCCGCCGCCGCCCTCCCCAACCGAACCCGCCGAATCCGCCGAATCCGCCGAACCCCCGGAACCCGCCGGCGTCGTGTCCGTCATGTCGTGACCCTCTCCATCTCCAGTTCGACTTCCGTGCCGCCCCCCGGCGCGGAGCGCAACCGCGCCTCGCCCCCGTTGCGCCGCATCCGGCCGATGATCGACTCCCTGACGCCCATCCGGTCGGCCGGCACCGCGTCGAGGTCGAAGCCGGGCCCGTGGTCGCGTACCGACACGAAGACCTTGGCCTCCTCGACCTCGGCGTAGACCTGGACGGCTCCCCCGCCACCGTACTTGGCCCCGTTCACCATGGCCTCCCGCGCGGCCTGCATCGTCGCGACGAGGCGCTCGTCCAGCGGGCAGTCCCCGACGCACACCACCTCGACCGGCACCCCGTGCCGGTCCTCGACCTCCGCGGCGGCGGCCCGTACCGCGTCGGCCACCGTCGTCGGCTCGTCGTCGCGGCCGGTGCCCTCCGGGCGGTACAGCCACGCGCGCAGCTCGCGCTCCTGCGCCCGGGCCAGCCGCAGCACCTCGCGCGGGTCGTCGGCGTTGCGCTGGATCAGCGTGAGGGTGTGCAGCACGGAGTCGTGGACGTGCGCGGCGACCTCGGCGCGCTCCTGCGCGCGGATCCGCATCAGGCGCTCCGCCGACAGGTCCTGCGTCATCCGCACCAGGTACGGCCCTGCGATCAGCGCGACCCCGACCAGGACGGCCAGCGCCGCCTGGAGGATCGCCCCGAGGTGGCTGCCGGAGCCGCGGACGACGATGAAGCCGGTGACGCCCGCGACGACCAGCGCGACCCCGCCGGCCGCCCGCACCAGCGGCCAGAAGCGCTTGCCGTGGCTCATCTCGACCCAGCGGGCCTTGCGCGCGTTGTCCGCCTGCCGCCACACCAGCGCCACGCCGAGGCCGATGACCAGCAGCGGCCACACCGCGCGGTTGGCGGCGCCGAGGTTGAGGCTGTCGATGAGGATGCCGGTGCCGACGGCGAGCGCGATCAGCGCGAGGATCTGGCCCTTGTCGGGGCGCTTGCCGGCCAGCCACGAGCGGGCGTCGCGCGGCTCCTTCGCCTCGGCGACACCGCCGACGCCGAGCGGGACGAAGAACCAGAAGACGGCGTAGAGCAGCACGCCGATGCCGTTGAAGGACGCGAGCACCAGGAAGAGGACCCGCACCCACAGCACGGGCAGGCCCAGGTGCCCGGCCAGGCCGCGGGCGACACCGCCGACCCAGCGGCCCTCGGAGCTGCGGTAGAGCTTGCGGGGGGACGCGTCGGGGTCGGGCGGGTTGAGGAACGACGCACCCGTGGGCGTACCGGCGGACCCGGCCCGGGGGCCGGCCCCGGCGCCCGGGCGTTCACCGGCCGTGCGCGGCCCGCCGCCGGGCGGCGCGGTGTGCGCCCCACCCGGGGCACTGCTCGCTGACATACCCCCGATCGTCACACGTCCGGCCCCCGCGGGGCATCAGGGTTGTCCCCCCACGGTCCCCCCAGGGGTTGACCCGGGTGCCCTCCCAGGGTCGGATCAGGGTACGGCCAGGGTGGGGCCCGGTGCCGGGCGCCCCGCGGACCGGCCACCATGGATGCCATGACGGACGAGCCGACCGACGAGCCCCCCACCGGGCCGCCCCACCCAGACCCGGACCCGGACCCGGACCCGGGCGCCGCAGCCGCCGCGGACCCGGCCGCCGGGGCCACCCGGGCCTCGGCCGCGCAGGAGGCCGGCGAGCCGGACGAGGACGCCGGGCGCCGGCCCCGCATCACCCGCGGGCGCGAGCACAAGGTGCTCGCCGGCGTGTGCGAGGGCGCCGGCCGCTTCTTCGGCATCGACCCCGTCATCTTCCGCATCGTGCTCGCGGTGCTCTCCCTCACCGGCGGCATCGGCCTGATCGTCTACGGCATGGGCTGGCTCGTCATCCCGCAGGAGGACGAGGAGCAGAGCGAGGCGCACCGCCTGATGTCCGGGCGGATCGAGGGCGCCCCGCTCACCGCCGTGCTCATGACGCTCGTCGGCTGCGGGCTGTACGCCTCGATGCTCGGCAACGGCACGAACCAGGCGTTCTCCCTCATCCTCCTGTTCGCCACCGCCGGCGCCGTCTACTGGTCGCAGCTGCGCCGCCGCGCGCCCGGCGAGCAGGCGTCGCCCGCGACCGCCGCGGCCGTGCCGCCCGCCCCGCCGGCCGTCGCGCCGCCGCCCGAGCCGGGAGCGCCCTCGTGGTGGCGCGAGCCGCTGACGAAGGAGCCGCCGCAGTATCTGTGGGGCCCGGACGACGGCCCGTACGGCGAGACGGAGCGCCGGGCGTGGAAGGACCGCAGGAAGGCGGCCCGGGCGGGGCAGGAGCGCTCCTGGCCGTTCGCGCTCGCGGTGTTCTTCCTGACGGTGACGGCCCTCGCGGTCGGCACCGGCGCCTCCTGGGCCTACCAGCCGGCCGCGGTCAGCGCGGAGATCGGCCTGGCCGCGGCGCTCGGCGTGCTCGGCACGGCCTTCGTCGTGGCGTCCTTCGCCGGCCGGGCCCGCGGCGGCACCGCCTTCTTCTCGGTGCTCATCCTCGCCGCGCTGGTCGGCACGACCGCGCTGCCGCGCGCCGGCGGCAACGGCGTCGGCACCACCACCTGGCACCCGCTCACCGCCGGCTCCGTCCAGCCGCTGTACGAGCGCGGCACCGGCCGCGGCCGGCTCGACCTCACGGGCCTGCGGCTGCCGGCCGGCACCACGGTGGACACCCGCCTCAAGGTGGGCGCCGGCCGGGCCGAGGTGCGGCTGCCGCCGAGCGCGACGGTCGTGCTCGAATACGACGTCGGCGTCGGCGAGACCGTGCTGCCCGGCAAGGTCAACCACGGCGTCGAGATCCACTCCGGCCGGCACCGCACCGTCACGCTGCGGCCCGCCGCCGGAACGCCCGCGACAGGAACCGTCGACCTGCATGTCGAGGTCGGCGTCGGACAGCTGAAGGTGGTCGGATGAGCCGGCACCGCTTCGAACCCGCGGCCCTGGTGATGGGCCTGGTGCTGTGCACCCTGACGGTCTTCTTCCTGCTGGACGCCGGCGGCGTGTGGCACCTCGGCCACACGCTGGCCGGGTGGCTCGCGGGCGCGGGCCTGGCGCTGGCCGCCGTGTCCGGCGTCCTCACGCAGGCGGTGCGGGCGGTACGTGCTCGCCGCGTGCGCCGAGGTCGCGCATAGCCGCGGCGATGGCGCCCTCCCCCACTGCCGAGGGCGCCACCGCCCGGCCGCCGCCCCGCCGCCGCTCCAGCCACCGGTCCAGCGACAGCGCCGGCGTCCCGGCGAGCACCAGCGGCAGCCAGGCCATCAGGTACGCCAGGTCGTTGCCGTAGTAGTACGGCGTCGTGGACCAGCTCACCGTCAGCCACAAGCTGAGCGAGATGAGCGCCCCACCGGTCGCCGCGACCCGCCCCAGCAGCCCGAACAGCGTCCCGAGCCCCACCGCCAGCTCCCCGAGCGCGATCGCGTACCCGAAGCCGTGCGGCGCCTTGAGCGCGAGGTCGACCATCGCCGGTATCGCCGCGTTGTCGTGCGCCCCGTGCAGGATCTGCACGAGCGAGCCGTTGGCCCCGTCCGTGAAGAACGTGTCACTGGTCAGCTTGTCGAGCCCGGCGTAGATGAACGTCACCCCGAGGAACACCCGCAGCGGCAGCAACGCGTACCGCCGCCCGGCCTCCCGCCACGCCTCGATCGTCTCCCGCATCACCGACCACCTCTCCCACCGCACACACCCGGCCGGCTTCCTGCAAGCCCCGGCACCACCCCCTCATACGTACACCAGCCCCCTATGACTCACCCCGGCCGAAAACCCCCCGACCCCGGCCACAGCCGGGGGCCGTGGTCGGGGTCGGGGTGCGGGCGGGCGGTCCGGGAGGCAGCCGCGGCTACTCCCACTCGATCGTGCCCGGGGGCTTGCTCGTGATGTCGAGGGTGACGCGGTTGACGTCGCGGACCTCGTTGGTGATGCGGGTGGAGATGCGGGCGAGGACGTCGTAGGGCAGGCGGGACCAGTCGGCGGTCATGGCGTCCTCGGAGGAGACCGGGCGCAGGACGACGGGGTGGCCGTAGGTGCGGCCGTCGCCCTGGACGCCGACGGAGCGGACGTCGGCGAGGAGGACGACGGGGCACTGCCAGATCTCGCGGTCCAGCCCTGCGGCCGTGAGCTCCTCGCGGGCGATGGCGTCGGCCTCGCGCAGGAGGTCGAGGCGGTCGCGGGTGACCTCGCCGACGATGCGGATGCCCAGGCCCGGGCCGGGGAAGGGCTGGCGCTGGACGATCTCCTCGGGCAGGCCCAGCTCCTGGCCGACCATCCGGACCTCGTCCTTGAAGAGCTTGCGCAGCGGCTCGACGAGCTGGAACTCCAGGTCCTCGGGCAGGCCGCCGACGTTGTGGTGGGACTTGATGTTCGCGGTGCCGCTGCCGCCGCCGGACTCGACGACGTCGGGGTAGAGGGTGCCCTGGACCAGGAACTCCACCGGGTGGTCGTCGGGCGCCTCGGCGACGATCTCGGCCTGCGCCTGCTCGAAGACCCGGATGAACTCCCGCCCGATGATCTTGCGCTTCTGCTCGGGGTCGCTGACCCCGGCGAGCGCGGCCAGGAAGCGCTCGGAGGCGTCCACGACCTTCAGCTGCACGCCGGTCGCCGCGACGAAGTCCTTCTCGACCTGCTCCGTCTCGCCCTTGCGCATCAGCCCGTGGTCGACGTACACGCAGGTGAGCTGGCTGCCGATGGCCCGCTGGACGAGGGCCGCGGCGACCGCGGAGTCCACCCCGCCGGACAGGCCGCAGATCGCCCGGCTGCTGCCGACCTGCGCGCGGATCGCGGCGACCTGCTCCTCGACGACGCTGCTCGTCGTCCACGTCGGGGCCAGGCCCGCGCCGCGGTAGAGGAAGTGCTCCAGGATCTGCTGGCCGTGCGTGGTGTGCAGCACCTCGGGGTGGTACTGGACGCCGTAGAGCCGCTGCGCGTCGTTCTCGAACGCCGCGACCGGCACCAGCTCGGTGGACGCCGTCACCGTGAAGCCCTCGGGCGCGGCCGAGCACGCGTCGCCGTGCGACATCCACACCGACTGCTCGGCGGGCGTGCCCTCGAACAGCGTCGAGGCCGGCTTGGACACCGCGAGCGCGGTACGGCCGTACTCGCGCGCGCCGGTGTTGTCGACGGTGCCGCCGAGCGCGGTGGCCATCAGCTGGAAGCCGTAGCACATGCCGAAGACGGGCACACCGGCCTCGAAGAGCGCCCGGTCCAGCCGCGGCGCGCCCGGCTCGTACACCGAGGACGGGCCGCCGGACAGGATGATCGCCTTGGGGCGCCTGGCCAGCATCTCCTCGACCGGCATCGTCGAGGGCACGATCTCGCTGTAGACCCTGGCCTCGCGCACCCGGCGGGCGATGAGCTGGGCATACTGCGCCCCGAAGTCGACGACGAGGACGGTGTCGTTCTCCGGCGTGAAGTCGTCGGTGATGGCTTCTGGGGTCGCGGAGGACGCGGGGGTCGCTGGTGCCACGTGCTGCCTTCCGGCGGTCGCTGCGTTTCGGGGGGTCGAATCCCGAGTCTACCGTCGCTACACTCACCCCCATGACCGCGCACAGCTTCGCGTTTACCTATGGCACCCGGCCCGGCCGGCTGCCATGGTCGCGTCGCGTGTGCCGCTAGACACCGCGACTTCCAGGCGCCCCGGGCCGTACGGCCCGGGGCGCCTGTCGTTTCCGCCCGGGCTGTACGGCCGCCCCGGCGCCGGGAGGTCGGCCCAGCAACCGATGGAGCAGACCGTGACCGTACCCATGCAGCAGCCGCAGCCCTCCGCCCCCGAGGAGGTCATCGCCGCGAACCGGGCCCGTATCGACGACCTCGACGCCCGCATCATCGCCCTGGTCCAGGAGCGCATGGCGGCCTCCCGCGCCGTGCAGCAGGCCAGGATGGGCGCCGGCGGGCGGCGCGTGCACCTGGCGCGGGAGATGGAGATCCTGCGGACGTACGGCGACGCGCTCGGCCGCCCCGGCACGTCGGTGGCGATGACGCTCCTGGAGCTGTGCCGGGGCACGGTGTGACGCCGGGGCGGCCCGGTGCGGACGGCGAGGCGGCGCGGCCGGACGGCGACCCTTTCGAGGGGGATCACCCGAACGGCACGTGACCGGCCCGCGGCGCCTTCGTTGGAGGTGGTGTCCGTGTCAGCCAGGGGCGGTCACCAACACCACGCGTGGAGATGGACACCGCCCAGACGCAGCTGGGCGGGATGATGACCGGTGCGATGAGGCGGCTGCAGCGATGCGCCCGCCGTGGGACCTCGCACCGGTACCGGTGGCCGGACGGCAGGGGACAGCAGCCCGGCCACACCTTCAAAGAGGCGGTCGGTTCCGGGGACGCCCGGTACCGGCCGCTCTGCGGCAAAGCCGCGGAATCACCGTAACGCACACATTACCGTGTGTGCGTCCCCGCGGGCGGCACCTCGGGCACCGGCAGCAGCGGCAGCCGCAGCCCGCCGAAGGCGTCCGCCGGCACCGCGGGCGCGGCCGGCGGCACCGCCGCGACCGGCCGGTAGCCCTCGCCCTGCGCCGGGCGCGGATCGGCCTCGCCCTTGTTGGGCCACAGTGCCATCGCCCGCTCGGCCTGCGCGGTGATGGTCAGCGACGGGTTGACGCCCAGGTTCGCCGACACCGCCGCGCCGTCCACCACATGGATGCCCGGGTGCCCGAACAGCCGGTGGTACGGGTCGATGACGCCGTGCTCGGCGTCCGCGCCGATCGGGCAGCCGCCGAGGAAGTGCGCGGTCATCGGGCGCTGCACCGCCTCGCCAATGTTGCTGCCGGCGAAGCCGTTGATCTGCTCGGCGATCAGCCGCGCGGCCTGCGCGCCCTCGGGGATGTGCACGGGGTTGGGCTCGCCGTGGCCCTGCCGGGCGGTGAGCAGGCCCTTGCCGAGGCCGCGCCGCTTGCGGTAGGTGGCCAGCGAGTTGTCGCTGGTCTGCATGACCAGGCCGATGATCGTCCGTTCCGACCAGCGCCGGTTGGACATCGACAGCGCCGCGAGCACCGGGTGCCGCAGGTTCGCGCCGACGAACTCCAGCCAGCGCGGCAGCCGGCCGCGGTGGGGCGCGGCGAGGATCGAGAAGGAGCCCATCGAGTTGGAGCCGCGCCCGTAGCGCACCGGCTCGATGTGGGTGTGGTCGTTGGGGTGCACCGACGAGGTGATCGCGACGCCCCGGGTGAAGTCCGGTGTGCGGCCCGGGAATTTCTTCCGGTAGCGGCGCGGCGAGGTCTGCGCGCCCACCAGCGCCTCGGAGTTGGTGCGGGTCAGCTCGCCGAGCCGGGCCGGGATGCCGGGCAGCCGGCCCGTGTCCCGCATGGTGTGCAGCAGCGTCTGCGTGCCGTACGTGCCGGCCGCGAGCACGACCTGCCGGGCCCGCAGCACCTGCCGCCGGCCCTTCCTGCGCCGGTCGGTGGGCACGGCGGTGACCCGGTAGCCCCCCTCGGGGTCCTCGGTGAGGTCCACGACCGTCGTCATGGGGTGGACGACGGCGCCGGCCTGCTGCGCCAGGTGGAGGTAGTTCTCGTTGAGGGTGTTCTTCGCGCCGTGCCGGCACCCGGTCATGCACTCCCCGCACTGCGTGCAGGCCCGCCGGCTGGGCCCGGCGCCGCCGAAGTACGGGTCGGGCACCTCCTGGCCGGGCGCGGCCTTCGCACTGCCGTCGGCGTCCTCGCCGTCGCCGAAGAAGACCCCGACCGGCGCGAGGTGGAAGGTGTCGCCGACGCCCATCGCCTCGGCGGCGGCCCTCAGGTGCTCGTCGGAGGGCGTGACGGTGGGGTTGAGCCGCACCCCGAGCATCCGCCGGGCCTGGTCGTAGTACGGCGCCAACTCCCGCTGCCAGTCGGTGATGTCACCCCACTGGCGGTCGCGGAAGAAGGCGGCCGGCGGCACGTACAGGGTGTTGGCGTAGTTGAGCGACCCGCCGCCGACGCCGGCGCCGGCCAGCACCAGGACGTTGCCGAGGACGTGGATGCGCTGGATGCCGTACAGGCCGAGGGCGGGCGCCCACAGGTAGTCGCGCAGCGCCCAGGAGTTCTTGGGCAGCTCCTCGCGGGCGAAGCGGCGGCCGGCCTCCAGCACGCCGACGCGGTAGCCCTTCTCGGTCAGCCGCAGCGCCGCGACCGAGCCGCCGAAGCCGGAGCCGACGACGAGGACGTCGTAGTCGAAGCCGTCACCGCCGCCTGCCGTGTCCTGCGTGTCGTCGGTTGCCACGGGCCCTCCTCAGCGCATCCGCAGGGTCTTCATCAGCCGCAGCGAGCGGCTCAGGAAGGCCGCGTACTTCTCGTCGTCCATGCCGAGCGCGGGCGCGAGCGGCAGCAGCCGCTGGGTGGCGACGGTCTGGGCCTCGGTGAACTTCAGGATGCCCTCGGAGCCGTGCCGCCGGCCGAGCCCGGAGTCCTTCATGCCGCCCATGGGCGCCCGGACGCTGCCGTACGCGGCGGCGTACGCCTCGTTGACGTTGACGGTGCCCGAGCGCAGCCGGGCCGCGATCCGGGCGCCCCGGCGTACGTCCTTGGTCCAGACGCTGGAGTTGAGGCCGTACTCGGTGGCGTTGGCGCGCTCCACCGCCTCGTCCTCGTCGCGGAAGCGGTAGACGGACACGACCGGCCCGAAGGTCTCCTCGGCGCACACCGCCATCGGCGGCTCGACGCCGTCGAGGATCGTCGGCTCGTAGACGTACGGGCCGATGTCCGGCCGGTGCCGGCCGCCGGCGAGGACGCGGGCGCCCTTGTCGCGGGCCTCGTCCACATGCCGGGTGACGACCTCCAGCTGCCGCGGGCCGACGAGCGAGCCCATGCCGGCGCCGTACGCGAGCGCGGTGCCGAGCCTGAGCGCGCGGGTGCGGGCGGCGAAGCGCTCCAGGAAGGCGTCGGCGACCGACGCGTGGACGAACAGCCGCTCGACGGAGATGCACAGCTGGCCCGCGGAGGCGAAGCACGCGCGGACCGCGCCCTCGGCGGCCTTGTCGAGGTCGGCGTCGTGCAGCACGAGCAGCGCGTTCTTGCCGCCCAGCTCCAGGCTCGCGCCCACCAGCCGGTCGGCGGCGCGCCGGGCGACCTCGCGGCCGGTGCGGGTGGAGCCGGTGAAGGACACGTAGTCGGCGTGGTCGACGACCGCGGGGCCGACGACCGGCCCGTCGCCGATCACGATCTGCCACACGCCGTCCGGCAGCCCCGCCTCGACCAGCTGCTCGCGCGCCCACAGGGCGGTCAGCGCGGTCTCGGTGTCGGGCTTCATCACGACGGCGTTGCCGGCGGCGAAGGCGGGCAGCGCGTCGCCGACGGACAGCTCGAAGGGGTAGTTCCAGGGCGCGATCTGCCCGACGACCCCGCGCGGCTGGCGCAGCTCGACCGCCCGGGTCAGCGCCGGGATCGCGCCCTGGTGCCGGCGCGGTGCGAGGTAGGAGGGGGCCTTGCGCCCGTAGTGCCGGGCCGACATCGCGACGACCTGGACCTCCTCGTGGGCGTGCAGCCGGGCCTTGCCGGTCTCGACCTGGATGAGGTCCAGCACCTCGGCCTGCCGGGCGAGGACGAGGTCGTGGAAGCGCAGCAGCACGGCGGCGCGCCTGCGGGCCGGCGTCGCGGCCCAGGCGCGCTGGGCGGTGCGGGCGGCGGCGAAGGCGGCGGCGACGTCGTCGGGCGACGCCTCGGGGAAGGAGGCCAGCTCCTCGCCGGTGAGCGGGGTGTGGCTGACCGTGCGGCCGGCGCCGGGCAGGCCGCGGGTGAGCCGGGCCAGCAGCGCGGGCGTGACGACGTCGGCGGGCCCGCGGTCGCCGCGCGGGGCGGCGGGATTGCCGCCGGTAGCGCCGGGGGCGCCGGGCGCGTCCTGGCCGGCGGGTGCGGGGGCCGCGGGGGCGGTGGGCTTCAGCTCCGGCGAATCCGTCATGCCGGTGAGATTACGACGCGGGGCCGCGGCTGGCTACCCATGAGTAGCCACTTTCTACCGCCGGTAACACCCTGGCCCGGGGCGTACGGCGCCGGCTCGTACGGGCGTACGGACCGGCGCGTACGCGGACCGACGGCGTACGGCATACCGCGGGCGTACCACCGGGCGGACCGCCGACGGACCGCGGCGCAAAACTGGACTTGCCGGTCCAATTTCCGCTTCCTACCGTCGAAGACACGCGGGCCGTCCAGGGCACGCGACCTGCCCCGAGGAGGCACGGCTCATGCACGCGATCCGCATCGAAGCGCACGGCGGCACCGAGGTCATGGAGTGGACCGCGCTCCCCGACCCCGTGCCGGGACCCGGCGAGGCCCTGGTGAGGGTCGCCGTCGCCGGGGTGAACTACATGGACGTCGGCGCCCGGCAGGTCGGCGGGCCCGGCTGGGCGCCGCCGTTCCTGCTCGGCGTCGAGGGCGCCGGCCGCGTCACCGCGCTCGGCGAGGGCGCCGAGGCCGAGGGCTTCGCGGTCGGCGACCGGGTCGCGTGGTTCTACCACCCCGGCAGCTACGCCGAACTCGCCGCGATCCCGGTCACCTCGCTGGTCCGCGTCCCCGACGGCGTGGCCGACGAGACCGCCGCGGCGGTCATGATGCAGGGCCTGACCGCCAACCACTTCACCACCGAGACGTATCCGATCGGCCCCGGCGACACCGCCGTCGTGCACGCGGCGGCCGGCGGCGTGGGCCGGCTGGTCACGCAGATGGCCAAGGCCCGCGGCGCCCGCGTCATCGGCCTGGTCTCCCGGCAGGAGAAGGCGGCGGTCGCCGCCGAGGCCGGCGCCGACCACGTCCTGGTCTCGGCCGGCGGCGGCTTCGAGGAGCAGGTCAGGGAGCTGACCGGCGGCGAGGGCGCGCACGTCGTCTACGACGGCGGCGGCATCCCCACCTTCCGCTCCTCGCAGCTGGCCCTGCGCCCGCACGGCGTGCACGCGTACTACGGCCCGTTCATGGGCGTACCGTCCTTCGCCGTGACGGACCTGCCCAACAGCATCCTGCTGTCGTACCCGGTGGTGCAGCACCACGTCCGCACCCGGGAGGCCCTGGTGCGGCGCAGCGCCGAGGTGTTCGCGATGCTGGAGCAGGGCCGGATCTCGGTGCTCGTCGGCGGGCGCTACCCGCTCAAGGACGCCGCGACCGCGCACGCCGACCTGGAGTCGCGCCGGACCACCGGCAAGCTGCTGCTCCTCCCGTGAGGAAGGCAAGGAAAAAGGAAAGGGGACCCGGACGATGACCCTGACCAGCAGGGGCGCCGCCACCCGCCGGCGCATCGTGGCCGGCGCGGCCGACGAGATCCGCGCGCAGGGCGTCTTCTCGGTGACCCTCGACGACGTCCTGGCCCGCACCGCCACCAGCAAGAGCCAGCTCTTCCACTACTTCCCCGGCGGGAAGGAGGAGCTGTTCCTGGCCGTCGCGCGGCACGAGGCCGAGCGCGTCATCGCCGACCAGCAGCCGGAGCTGGACGCGCTCACCTCGTGGCAGGCGTGGCGGGACTGGCGGGACAAGGTCGTGGCCCGCTACCGGGAGCAGGGCCAGGACTGCCCGCTGAGCATCGCGGTGTCGGAGGCCGGCCGGTCCACGCAGGCGACCCGCGCGGTCGTCAGCGGGCTGATGGAGCGGTGGCAGGCCCGGCTCGCCGCCGGCATCCGGCACATGCAGACGGCCGGCGAGGCCGCGCCCGACCTCGATCCGGACCGGGCGGCCCGCGCGCTGCTGGCCGGGATCCAGGGCGGGGTGCTGCTGCTGATGTCGACCGGCAGCGCCGCCCACCTGGAGGCGGCCCTGGACGAGGGCATCGCCGCCCTGCGCCGCGTCGCGGCTACGGCGTGAAGCTCGCGCGGGCCGCGTCGAAGGTGGCCCGGGTCTGCTCCGAGAGCGCCAGCGGGCCCGAGAGCCAGATGTCGTATATCCGGCCGTCCTGCACCCAGCACAGGTCGAAGGTGCGGCGCGGGCCCTTGCCGTCCGCGAAGCCGTCGTACGTGAACTCCCACAGCGCGGCCTCCTCGCCGTGCTGCGTCGTGCGGGTCACGACGCCGTCCCGGTAGCCGGCGTACGGGCCCTTGGGGCGGCGGGCGGCGGCGTCCTGGCCGCTCATGATCGCGTACGGGCTGCCCGCGGCGGGCGGCTGGACGCGCTCGCCGAAGCGGAAGTCCCGGTCCTGCGACCAGTAGTAGACCCGCGGCGGCACCTCCTCGCGCCGGTAGTCGGCCGGCAGCGCGACGGAGAAGCCGCGCTTGTCGGTGACGCGTACGAAACCGGCCGGCACGGTGGGCGTGGGCGTCGGCGTGGGGCTCGCGGTCGTGGGCGTGGGCGTACGGGCCGGCGTCGTCGCCACCGGCGTCGTTGATACGGGCGCGGCCGAGGCGGTGCCGTCCTGGCCGCGGGTGACGACGAGCGCGGCCGTGCCGCCGGCCACCACCGCGATGAGCGTCGCCGCCGCCAGCGCCCCCAGCACCCGCCGCCGTGCGCCCCGCCGCCGTACCGGCCGCTCGGCGGGCAGCTCCGGCGTGGTGGGCGCGTCGGGCGTCGGCGGCTCCACGCCGGTCTCGGCGTACGCGACCAGCACCGTCTGCACCTCGGCCGCGGCCATCCGGCGCGCCGGGTCGCGCTCCAGCAGGCCGCGCACGACCGGCATGAGCGGGCCGACGGCGGCCGGCGGGGTGATGTCGCCGATCGCGACGGCGTGCACGATCTCGCCGATCGACTCGCGCTGGAAGGGCGAGCGGCCGTCGACCGCCGCGCACAGCAGCGCGCCCAGCGACCACAGGTCCGACTCGGGCCCGGCCGGCGCGCCCGACATCCGCTCGGGCGCGGTGTATTCGGGCGAGCCGACGAAGCCGCCGGTCTCGCTGATCGTGGCGCTGCCCGGGACGCGGGCGATGCCGAAGTCGGTCAGCACGACCCGGCCGTCGGCCCGGTCGATCAGCACGTTCGCCGGCTTGACGTCCCGGTGCTGGATGCCGTGCTCGTGCGCGGCGAGCAGCGCGCCGGCGACGGCCGCGCCCACCCGGGCGGCCTCGCGCGGCGGCAGCGGGCCGTCGTCACGCAGTACGTCGGCGAGCGAGCGGCCGTCGACCAGCTCCATCACGATCCACGGGCTGCCGTCCTGCTCGACCACGTCGTAAACGACCACGACGTTGGGGTGCCGGATCCGGGCGACGCTGCGGGCCTCGCGCAGCGCGCGGTCCAGCTGCCGGCCGGGTTCGCCGTCGCCGGGCAGGTGCAGTTCCTTGACGGCGACCCGGCGGTGCAGCAGCTCGTCGGTCGCCGCCCACACCGTGCCCATGCCGCCGCGGCCGAGGCGCCCGGCCACCCGGTAGCGCCCGGCGACGACCCGCGGCGGATGCCCGCCGCGGCCCCCGTAGCCAGCCATGCGCTCATCATGCCGCACCCCGGCCCGCGGTCCGGCGCGCTCACGCGCTCTCCCCGGGTTCTCCCCACGGCGGGGCGCATCGGCCGGCGGGGGACGTCAGTTGACGGTGTAGGTCTCCACGACCTTGTCGAACGCCCGCTGCACCGCGGCCCGTTGCGAGTCGGGTCCGTAGATGAGGACGACGTGGTAACGGCCGCCGATCTGGATCGCGAGGTTACGGGCGTACACCGTCTGCTGGTTGGCGTCCCGCCAGGTGTACTCGCCCTCGGCGGCCGGCCGGCCCTGCACGGTGACGGTCTGCAGGCCCGCCGCCGAGGACCACGACGAGGCGCGGAAGTCGGCGAGTTCGGGCTCGACGAGCTGGTAGGCCAGCGGGTCCTGGCTGTCGCCGGTGGCCTTGTCGCGGCCGGGCACGACCGTCATGGTCAGGTCGCTGCCGGTGTAACGCACCTGGTCCTTGGCGTTCTTGGCCGTCCGCTGCCATCCGGTGTGGACGGCGACGGTGAAGCCGGCCGGGTCGGCCTTCAGCGCGAAGTCCGGGCCGAGGTCGGGTGGGGCGGCGGGCGGCGCCGCGGTGGTGGGGGCGTGGGTGGCGGGCTTGGTGGGCGCCTTGGTGGGCGCCGTCGCCGTGTCCTTCGCGCCGCCGTTCCCGTCGTTCCCGTCGGCCCCGTCGTCCTTGGAGCCGCCGCCGGAGCCGGGCATCTGCGCCGGGACCGTACGGTCGCCCGAGGAGTCGTCGCCGGAGCCGCCGCGGTGCGGCATGAGCAGCACCGCGAAGACCACCAGCGCGACCAGCACCGCCAGGACCAGCACCAGCAGCCGGGCGCCGAGTCGGCGCGGCGAGGAGTCGCCGCCGCCGGAGGCCGGGCGGCGGGAGGAGACCACCTGCTCCTGGTGGAAGTGCTCCTGCTGCACCTCGCTGCGCTTGACCCGTTCCCGCGCGGGCCTGGGCGCCCGTGCCGGCCGGGCCTGCTTGCCGCGGGCGTGCCGGCGGTGCTGGGGCCCGCCGGGGTCGGCGGCCTCCCGCCGCCTGCGCCGTACCAGCTCGCCCTTGCGCCGCTTGACCGGCAGCTTCGCCGGGTCGGCGATGACCGGCACGGTCTGCAGGCCCAGGTCGGGTTCGGGCGCGGAGCGGATCAGCGAGCGCAGCCAGCCGCCCAGCTCCTCGGCCTCGGGGCGCTCCTCGGGGTCGGGCCGCAGCAGCGACTCGACGAGCGGGCGCAGCGGCCCGCACTCCTCGGCGAAGGCGGGCGGCTCGGCGCACACCATCTGGACCAGCTCGGCGGCGTTCTCCTCCGGGTACGGCGGATGGCCCTGGACGCTGCGGAAGAGCAGCGAGCCGAGCGCCCACAGGTCGGCGGGCGGGCCGACCGGCGGGGAGAGCTGCCACTTCTCGTGCACCGGGTGGGCCTGCTCGGGCGCCCAGCGCTCGGTGACGGCGCCGACGACGGTGATGCGGTTCTGCCGGGCCCGCTCGGCCTCCAGCGCGGAGCGCGGGCCGTGCCAGGCGGCCGGGTCGGCGGGCGGCGGCGGGCCGTCGTGGTCGCCATGGTCGCCGCGGTCGCCGCCCGAGCCGGCGGTGCCGCCGGGGCCGTCCGGCTCGTCCGCGCCGGCCGCCGTGCCGGGCCCGCTCATCGCCGGAACCGGCTCGGGCAGCGGGTCGTAGCCGCACAGCGCCTCCTGCGCGGCGCCGGCGGCCAGCCCGCCGAGCATCGCCCGGCCGTCGTCGCACACCAGCACCGTGCTCGCGGTGACGTTGCGGTGCGTCCAGCCGTTCGCGTGCAGCGCCCGCAGCGCGGTGAGCACGTCGGAGGCGATCTCGGCGGCGCGGTAGGCGTCCAGCGGCCGTTCGGCCAGTAACGCGGCGAGCGGCCGGCCGGACACCAGTTCGCTCGCGATCCACAGGCTGCCGCTCTCGACGAAGATGTCGAAGACCTGCACCAGCCGCGGATGGTCCGGTATGGCGGCGGCGGCCCGCGCCGCCTCCAAAGCGCGCCGGGCGCTCTCGCCGAGCATGTCGGGCCCGTCGTCCGCGAAGCCCTCGGTGGCGAAGTCCGCGCCGACCACCTCGGGCAGCAGCACCTGGTGGACCAGGACCTCCTGGCCGCTGTAGGTGTCGAAGGCGCGGGTCTCGACGAGCTCGTACTCGTCGGCCGGCGGCCGGGGCAGCCGGTAGCGGTCGGCGAGCACCCGCCCTGCGTATTCGTCCACGGCGCCCCCTCCCTGGCCCGCTCCGGATGCGTACGGTTCGCGCACCCTCACCATACGTGCTGCGGGAAGCTCACTCGGCCGGTTTGAAGGTAGCGAAGACGACGTCGCGCACATGGACGTTCGCGGCGCTGTTCCAGTCCTCGGCGGGCGTGGTGAACAGCAGCGCGTACCCGTGCCCCGGGTCGGTGACCATCCCGCGGTTCAGAACATGTTCTTGCTTACCCCCGTTCGTACGCTTGTACTCCCAGTCGGCGGCGTCGTACGTGCGGTAGTCGACGCTCCGGACGCCGATGGTGCGGTAGCCGGGGATGGTGTTGTGCGCGGCCTTCTTCTGCCAGTCGGCGAGCGCGCTGGGGCCGGGGGTGCGGGTGTAGTCGACCATCAGGCGGGAGCCGTCGGGGCCGCCGTAGTAGGTGCCGGTGGCGTAGTTGGTGTCGGGCAGGCGCTTCCAGGTCGCCGGGATGGCGAGGATCGCGCCGCCCTTGGCGGTGACCAGCTGGAAGCCGGCGGGGGCGGTCAGCGCGGTGTCCTCGGTCGTGCCCTGGTCGTCGCCGCCGCCCTTGCCTTTGCCCTTGCCCTTTCCGCCGCCGTGGTCGTCGCCCTGGTCGTCGCCGCCGCGGGCGGCCGTGGTGGCGGCGGGGGCGGCGGTCGTGGTGGCGGCGCCCTTCCCGTGGCTGCCGGCGCCGGCGGTGGTGCCGTTCTTGGTGTCGCCCTTGGAGCCGGCGCCGGAGCCCGAACCGCCGCCGTCGCCGCCGCCGGAGGTCGCGATGAGGACGCCGATCAGCGCGGCCAGCACCGCGAGGACGGCCACGGCGATGATGCCGAGCCGGCGGCGCGGCAGGACGTCGCCGAGGGAGGCCCGCGCGGGCGGCGGGGCGTCGGCGGGGCTGCCGTGCTCGGGCGCGGGCCTGGGCTTGGGGACGGGCCGGGCGGCGGCCCTGCGCACCGCCCGCAGCGCCTCGCGGGCCCGCTCCAGGTCCGGCGCAGGCTGCACGCCCTGCGCGGCCTGGGCGCCGGCCGCGGGGGCGGCGTCCGCCGCGTTCACGGGCAGCAGCGTCGTACCGGTCTCGCCGCTCGATATCCGCGGCGCGGCCACCGGCGGCTCCGGCGCGTTCGCGACCTGCTCCAGCAGCGCCCGCGCCGCCGGCTCGGCCAGTCGCTTGTCGGGGTCCTTGATGAGCAGCCCGGCGATGGCCGGCGCGAGCCGCCCGGCGTTGGGCATGGGCGGCACCGGCTCGGTCATCACCGCGGTCAGGGTGGCGATCGCCGAGCCCTTGTCGTAGGGCGGCCGGCCCTCGACGGCCGCGTAGAGGAGCGCGCCCAGCGACCACAGGTCGGCGGGCGGCCCGGGCTTGTGGCCGCGGGCGCGCTCGGGCGAGATGTAGGAGGGGGCGCCGACCAGCATGCCGGTGGAGGTGACGGACGGGTCGCCGTCGATCTGGGCGATGCCGAAGTCGCTGAGGACGACCCGGCCGTCGTCGGCGATGAGCACGTTGGAGGGTTTGACGTCGCGGTGCAGGATGCCCTCGCGGTGCGCGGCGGACAGCACCTCCAGCACGACCAGGCCGACCTCGGCGGCCCGGCGCGGGGTCAGCGGCCCGTCCTCGCGTATCCGGTCCGACAGCGAGCGGCCCTCGATGAGCTCCATCACGATCCAGGGCCGGTCGTCCTCCTTGACGACGTCGAAGACGGTGATCGCGCCGGTGTTGCGGATCCGCGCGGTGGCCTTGGCCTCGCGCAAGGTCCGGGTGACCAGCCGGCGCTTCTCCTCGTCGTCCACGTTGCCCGGGAAGCGCAGTTCCTTGACGGCGACGGTACGGCCCAGGGTCTCGTCGGTCGCGCGCCAGACCGTGCCCATGCCGCCCTTGCCGAGCACGCCGTCGAGCCGGTACCGGTCGGCGAGCAGACGTCCGGCGGTACCTTCGACCTCGCTCATGGCTTCCCTCTGTGGTCGTGCGGTGTGAATCCCCATCATCCCCGACGCGGGCACCCGCAGGCCAATACGCCCCCGGCGCACGGGTGGTGGGCTCAGTCGTGCTCGCGGAAGCCGGCGACGGCGTTGTCGAAGACGGGTTTGTAGTGCGTCCACTGCGCCTTGGGCGCCGACAGGTACACCGCGTACTCGCGCCCGCCCTCCTTGCCGAAGCCGAGGTCGACGGCGCGGAAGGTGGCGCTGGACCCCTCGAAGGTGAACTGCCACAGCGCGGCGTTCTGCCCGTCGGGCGTCTTGGTCCGCTCCATGCGCTCCTGGTGGTACTGGTCGACCTTCGCGGCGGTCTGCGGCTCCAGGTCCAGCCAGTGCTGGTACGGGTCGGGGCCGGCGTAGTCCAGGGCGCTGATCTTCAGGCCGACGGTGCCGGTGGGGTCGACGTAGCTGACCTGGTCGCCGTCGTCCTCGACCTTCTTCCGCCAGCCGTCGGGCACGGGCACGCTGTAGCCGCGGTTGTCCTGGTCCTCCAGGTGGTAGCCGTCCGGGACGGGCGGCGGCTCGTACGTGGCGGGCGGCTCGGTCGTGGGGGGCGCGGTGGGGTCATCGGTGGGATCGGTGGTGACGGGGGTGGTGACCGGGGTGGTGGCGGTCGCGGTGGGGGTGGCGGTGGGGTCGCCGCCGGCGGTGTTGCCGCGGTGGGCGCGGTCCAGGGCCACGGCGACAGCGCCGGCCACGACGGCGACCGCGACCGCGGCGGCGATCCAGCGGCCGGTCCGCCGCCGGGGTGGAGGGTGGTGCGGGGGCGGCGCGCCCTGCGCGGGGGCGCCGCCGGGCGGGAAGGACCCGGTGGCGTAGCCGGCGTGCTGCGGCTGGGGCTGCGGTTGCGCGGGCGTGGCGTACGGCGTCGGGTACGGGCCGAAGGTGCCGGTGCGCGGGCCGGGTACGGGCCCGGAGCCGGTCCCGCCGCCCGTGCCGTTCGCGGGCGGCGGCAGCACCCGGGTGGGCCCGGTGCCGCCGACGTCGACGAGCGCGGTGTCCTGCTCGGCCGCCGGTATCCGCAGCATCCGCTCGGCCTCCGCCGCCGACAGCCGCTTGCCGGGCTCCTTGGCCAGCAGCCCGGCGATGACGTCGGTGAGCGCCCCGGCGTTCGGCGGCGGTGCGACGGGCTCCTCGGCGATGGCGTACGCGGTCTCGATCGCGGTGGGCCGGCGGAAGGGCGAGCTGCCCTCGACGGCCTGGTAGAGCGTGGCGCCCAGCGCCCACATGTCGGCCTCGGGGCCGGGGGCGGCGCCGCGGATGCGCTCGGGGGACAGGAAGTCGATGGAGCCGATGAGCTCGCCGGTGCGGGTCAGGGTGGAGGTGCCGGACGCCTGGGCTATGCCGAAGTCGGTGAGGACCACCCGCCCCCGCCCGGCCTGCGCGGGGCTGCCGTCCTGGCCGTGGCCGAGCAGGACGTTGCCGGGCTTGACGTCGCGGTGCAGGATGCCGGCGCGGTGGGCGGCGATGAGCGCGGCGATCATGCCGCGGCCGATCCGGGCGGCCTCGGCGGGCGGCAGGGCGCCGCGCTCCTTGAGCAGTTCGCCGAGCGTCACGGAGGGGACGTACTCCATGACGATGGACGGCAGTCCTGCGTCGTCGACGACGTCGTGCACGACGATGACGTTGGGGTGGCTGATCCGGGCGGCGGCGCGTGCCTCGCGGCGGGTGCGCTCGAAGAGGGTGGCCAACTCCTCGTCACCCATGTGCGGCTGCGGCGGATGCAGCTTCTTGACGGCGACCTGACGGTCCAGCAGCTCGTCCTGCGCCCGCCACACGGTGCCCATGCCGCCGCGCCCGATGCGCTCCAGCAGCCGGTAGCGGCCCGCGACGAGCCGCCCCTCGTCGGCCCGCCCGGCGGTCCCGGTCGTGCCGCCCATGTCACCCATGTCGCGCTCCTCCGCCTGTCCCCCGTTCGCGCGTTCTGCCGCGCCCAGACGCCTCGCGCCTAGAGTGGCACGATATCCGGCGCTCCGAGCCTGGCGGCATCCGCGGTCAGGTCGTCGGGCTGGAGCTGCGACTCGCGTTCGGCCTCCACCCGCTTGCCGTAGTACTCGACTTCGCGGTCGATCTGCGCGGCGTCCCAGCCCAGGACCGGTGCCATCAGCTCGGCGGCCTCGCGGGCGCTGCGGGTGCCGCGGTCGAAGGTCTCGATCGAGATACGGGTACGGCGGGCGAGCACGTCGTCCAGGTGCCGGGCGCCCTCGGCGGCGGCGGCGTAGACGACCTCGGCGCGCAGGTAGTCGTCGGCTCCGGTGAGCGGCGCGGCGAGCGTGGGGTCGGCCTCGATGAGCTCCAGCACCTCGGTGGCGAGCCCGCCGTAGCGGCCGAGCAGGTGCTCGATGCGGGCGACGTGCACGCCGGTGCGGGCGGCGGTCCTGGCGCGGGCGTTCCACTGCGCCTGGTAGCCCTCGGCGCCGGCGAGCGGCACCTCCTCGGTGCAGCAGGGCGCGACCCGGTGGTCCAGGCCGTGCACCGCCTCGTCGACGGCGTCCTTGGCCATGACGCGGTAGGTGGTGTACTTCCCGCCGGCCACGACGACCAGGCCGGGCGCCGGGTGGGCGACGGTGTGCTCGCGGGAGAGCTTGCTGGTCGCGTCGGACTCGCCGGCCAGCAGCGGGCGCAGCCCGGCGTAGACGCCCTGGACGTCGTCCCTGGTCAGCGGGGTGGCGAGCACCGAGTTGACGTGGTCGAGCAGATAGTCGATGTCGGCGCTGGAGGCGGCGGGGTGGGCCTTGTCGAGGTCCCAGTCGGTGTCGGTGGTGCCCACGATCCAGTGCCGGCCCCACGGGATGACGAACAGGACGCTCTTCTCGGTGCGCAGGATGAGCCCGGTGGTGGAGTGGATGCGGTCCTTGGGCACGACCAGGTGGATGCCCTTGGACGCCCGGACGTGGAACTGCCCGCGCTCGTTGATGAGCGCCTGCGTGTCGTCGGTCCACACGCCGGTGGCGTTGACGATCTGCTTGGCCCGTACGTCGTGCTCGGCGCCGGTCTCGGTGTCGTGGATCCGGGCCCCGACGACCCGCTCGCCCTCGCGCAGGAAGCCGACCACCCGCACCCCGTTGGCGACATGCGCGCCGTAGGAGGCGGCGGTACGGATGAGGGTCGCGACGAAGCGCGCGTCGTCGACCTGGGCGTCGTAATACTGCAGCGCGCCGACCAGGGCGTCCTTGCGCAGCGCGGGGGCGACCCGCAGGGCGTGCTTGCGGGTGAGGTGGCGGTGGACGGGCAGGCCGCGGCCGTGCCCGGAGGAGACCGACATCGCGTCGTAGAGGGCGACGCCGGAGCCGGCGTAGAGCCGCTCCCAGCCCTTGTGCTGGAGCGGGTAGAGGAAGGGCACCGGCTTGACCAGGTGCGGGGCGAGCCGCTCCAGCAGCAGCCCGCGCTCCTTCAGCGCCTCCCTGACCAGGGCGAAGTCCAGCATCTCCAGATAGCGCAGCCCGCCGTGGATGAGCTTGCTGGAGCGGCTGGAGGTGCCGGCGGCCCAGTCGCGGGCCTCGACGAGCCCGGTGGTCAGGCCGCGGGTCGCGGCGTCCAGCGCGGTCCCGGCGCCGACGACACCGCCGCCCACCACCAGGATGTCCAGCTCCTGCTCCGCCATCCGGGCGATGGCCGCGGACCGCTGTTCCGGTCCGAGAGTCGTCGTACGCATCCGTGCCTCCGTGCCTGCCGGCGATCGTCGGGCTGTCGGTCGGTTCCGCTCGGGCTGTACGGGAGGCGGGTCCGGCGTGGGACCTGCCTCCTCCCTCCGATAGTGACCGGCCGGGCCGCCCGCTGCCAGGGCGGACGGCACAGCCGGCCTCTTCCGGTGCGGTCCGAGCGGGACCGTACCGCCGAGTAGGTCGATCACAGACCACCGTACGTCGCCGCACGGCGCGGCGTGCGGTCATATCAGTGATTTGTCTGGTTAGCCTGCTTTGACGCCATGCGTGAGCCCATTCGGGGCCGTCGTTCGTGGTCGTTCGTGGTGGTCGTCAGGGAGGAACCCCCATGCCCGCAGACCTCGCCGTCCTCGGACTCGGCGACACCGGACTCGCGCTCGCCCAGGCCGCGACGGCCGCCGGCATCGGCGTCATCGGCTACGACCCCGACCCCGCCACCGTGGCGGACATCACGGCCGGCCGGGTGCCGCCCGGCTCGCTCGCCGCCGCCGACCTGCGCCGGATGCTCTCCGGCGGCTTCCGCGCCACCGCCGACCCCGCCGTGCTCGGCCGGGTGCGCACCGCGGCGATCTGCGCCCCCACCCCGCCCGGCGAGGACCACGCCCTGGACCTGTCGGCGGTCGCCGCCGCGGCCCGCGCGCTCGCCCCGCACCTGCGCCCGCACACCACGGTGGTGCTGGAGTCGCCGGTCTACCCCGGCACCACCGAGGGCTTCCTGCGCCCGCTGCTGGAGGCGCACGGGCTACGGGCCGGCCGCGACTTCCACCTCGCCTACTCCCCCGGCCGCCTCGACCCCGGCAACCGCACCGTCCGGTTCGCCACCACCCCCAAGGTCGTCGGCGGCCACACCCCCGCCTGCACCGAGGCCGCCGCCGCCTTCTACGGCCGGCTCACCGAGCGCGTCGTACGCGCCCGCGGCACCCGCGAGGCCGAGGCCGTCAAGCTGCTGGAGACCAACTACCGGCACGTCAACATCGCCTTCGCCAACGAGATGGCGGTCTTCTGCCACGAGATCGGCGTCGACCTGTGGGACGTCATCCGCTGCGCCGAGACCAAGCCCTTCGGCTTCCAGGCCTTCCGCCCCGGCCCCGGCGTCGGCGGCCCCGCCCACGCCCTCGACCCCAACGCCGCCCCGCACTTCACCCCGCCGGCCCACCCCCGGCTGCCCGGCCACACCCTGCGGATGGTCGAGCTCGCCCAGGAGGTCAACGCGCGCATGCCGCGCTATGTCGTCCAGCGCGCCGCGGCCCTGCTCAACGAGCACGGCAAGTCGCTGCGCGGCGCCCGGGTGCTGCTGCTCGGCGTCACCTACAAGGCCGACCTCGCCGACCAGCAGGGCGCCCCCGCCCGGGAGATCGGCACCCGGCTGCTCGAACTGGGCGCGCAGCTGTGCTACCACGACCCCTACGTCCCCCAGTGGCGCGTCATGGACCGCCCGGTGCCGCGCGCGGACTCGCTGTGGGAGGCCGCGGCCGAGGCCGATCTGACGCTGCTGCTCCAGCACCACCGCACGTACGACCTCCAGGGCCTGGCCGTGAAGGCGCAGTTGCTGCTGGACACCCGGGGCGCGACCCCGGCGGGGGCGTCCGCGCGGCTGTGAGGGGGACGACGTACGAGTCCTGTAACGACCAGATGAATCATCTTGTCCGATTGTCCGTCCCCCCTGCTAGATTTCGGCGTCACCATTCGCACACGGGGCTGCGCGCATCAAGCAGGCACGCCGAAGCCGCACCCATCCGCCGTGCGATCCCAAGCAGTCCGTCCCCGGGGGACCTCTCATGAGCGCCAACTACCCTCCGCCGCAGCCCGGCGGGAACCCGTACGCGCAGCAGCCGCCGCAGCAGCAGCCGCAGTCGCCCTACCCCGCCTCCCCGTACGCCGCCCCCGCTCCCGGCGGCGCGCCCGGCGCGGCCCCCGGCGGCTTCAACGCCGCCGCGTACGCCCCGCCGGCGCCGATCGGCGCGGCCCCGGGCGGCAACGTCGGCCTCGGCGTCGTCGCCGGCTTCGCCGCCGCGCTCGTCGCCGCGGTGCTCTACGGCCTGCTCATCCGCGGCACGAAGCACGAGATCGGCTACGCGGCGGTCGCCGTCGGCGCGCTCGTCGGCTTCGCGCTCGCCAAGGTCGGCGGACGCAACCCCGCACTGCCCGTCATCGGCATCCCGCTGGCGCTCTTCGGCGTCTACGCCGGCCAGGTCTTCGGCATCGCGCTGCTCATGGCGACGCTCCCGGGCGCGCCCGGCGTGATGACGATCCTCACCGACCACTACGGCCTGGTGAACAGCGCGTGGAAGGACGCGATGGACGGCATGGACTTCTTCTTCTACGCCATCGCCGCGGTCGAAGGCTTCGTCATCACCAAGCGGGTGGCCAACAGCTGACGCCCGCTCACCCACGCCCGAAGGGGCGGCCCCGCGCGGGGCCGCCCCTTCGGCGTGTCCGTACGTCCCCGCTCAGCGGTGGTGCGTCGGGGAGACGGTGACCTCGACGCGCTGGAACTCCTTGAGCTCCGAGTAGCCGGTGGTCGCCATCGAGCGGCGCAGGGCGCCGAAGAAGTTCATCGAGCCGTCCGGCGCGTGCGAGGGGCCGAGCAGGATCTGCTCCGTCGTGCCCTTCGTGCCGAGGTTCATCCGCTTGCCGCGCGGCAGCTCGGGGTTGACCGCCTCCATGCCCCAGTGGAAACCCCGCCCCGGCGCGTCGGTCGCCCGGGCCAGCGGCGAGCCCATCATCACCGCGTCCGCGCCGCACGCGATCGCCTTGGGCAGGTCGCCGCTCGCGCCGAAGCCGCCGTCCGCGATGACGTGCACATACCGGCCGCCGGACTCGTCCATGTAGTCCCGGCGGGCCGCCGCGACATCCGCGACCGCGGTGGCCATCGGCACCTGGATGCCCAGCACGCTGCGGGTGGTGTGCGCGGCCCCGCCGCCGAACCCGACGAGCACACCGGCCGCGCCGGTACGCATCAGGTGCAGCGCCGCGGTGTAGGTGGCGCAGCCGCCGACGATGACCGGGACGTCCAGCTCGTAGATGAACTGCTTGAGGTTCAGCGGCTCGTGCGAACCGCTGACGTGCTCGGCGGAGACGGTGGTGCCCCGGATGACGAACAGGTCGACGCCGGCGTCCACGACCGTCTTGGAGAACTGCGCGGTGCGCTGCGGCGACAGCGCCGCCGCCGTCACCACACCGGCGTCCCTGACCTCCTTGATGCGCTGCCCGATCAGCTCCTCGCGGATCGGGGCGCGGTAGATCTCCTGGAGCCGCGCGGTCGCCCGCAGGTCGTCCAGCTCGGCGATCTCCGCGAGCAGCGGCTCGGGGTCGTCGTAGCGCGTCCACAGCCCTTCGAGGTTCAGCACCCCGAGCCCGCCGAGCCGCCCGATCCTGATCGCCGTCTCCGGCGAGACGACGGAGTCCATCGGCGCGGCGAGGAACGGCAGCTCGAACCGGTAGGCGTCGATCTGCCACGCGATCGAGACTTCTTTCGGGTCCCGCGTACGGCGGCTCGGCACCACGGCGATGTCGTCGAACGAATACGCCCTGCGCCCGCGCTTGCCCCGCCCGATCTCGATCTCTGTCACATCGCGCTCCTTTTCTCTACTCGCGGGCCCAGTATCCCGTACGAGGAGCTGCGCCTGCGCCGGACGCCAACCACCAGGGGCGCGGGGAACTGCGCGCGCAACCGGCCACCGGCCGGTGGTCCGGATCGGACCGAACAGCCCCTTTGGGACGGTGGCGACGTGCACGCCGGTTCTTGGCTGGTCGCGCAGTTCCCCGCGCCCCTGAAAAAGCACCCCGCGGCGCAGCCGCAGCCCCCGACCGGGCGCGCCCAAGCGGCGGCAGCCGCACAGCAAACACAGCCCCGCGCCCCTGAAAAGCACCGGGCGCGGAGCGCCTAGCCGTGGTAGTTGGGGGCCTCGACGGTCATCTGGATGTCGTGGGGGTGGGACTCCTTGAGGCCCGCCGCGGTGATGCGGACGAAGCGGCCCTTCGTGCGCATCTCGGGAACATTCGCCGCGCCGACGTAGCCCATGGTCTGGCGGAGGCCGCCGACGAGTTGGTGGAGCACCGCGGACAGGGGGCCGCGGTAGGGGACCTGGCCCTCGATGCCCTCGGGCACGAGCTTGTCGTCCGAGGAGACCTCCGCCTGGAAGTAGCGGTCCTTGGAGTACGAGCGCCCCTGCCCCCGCGACTGCATCGCGCCGAGCGAGCCCATCCCGCGGTAGGACTTGAACTGCTTGCCGTTGATGAACAGCAGCTCGCCCGGCGACTCCTCGCACCCCGCGAGCAGGCTGCCGAGCATCACCGTGTCCGCCCCCGCGGCCAGCGCCTTGCCGATGTCGCCGCTGTACTGGAGCCCGCCGTCGCCGATGACCGGCACCCCCGCGTCCTGGCAGGCCAGCGCCGCCTCGTAGATCGCGGTGACCTGCGGCACGCCGATGCCGGCGACGACCCGGGTCGTACAGATGGAGCCGGGTCCGACGCCGACCTTGACCCCGTCCACGCCCGCGTCGATGAGCGCGCGCGCACCGTCTCGCGTGGCGACGTTGCCGCCGATGACGTCCACGTCCACCGCGGACTTGATCTTCGCCATCCAGTTGAGCGCGTTGCTGTTGTGGCCGTGCGAGGTGTCGACGACCAGGAAGTCCACGCCCGCGCCGACCAGCGCGACCGCGCGGTCCAGCGCCTCGGGCCCGGTGCCGACGGCCGCGCCGACGATGAGCCGGCCCTCGGAGTCCTTCGCGGCCTGCGGATACTGCTCGGCCTTGACGAAGTCCTTCACGGTGATCAGGCCGCTCAGCTTGCCCTCGTCGTCGACGAGCGGCAGCTTCTCGATCTTGTGCCGGCGCAGCAGCGCCACCGCGTCCACCCGGGAGATCCCGACCTTGCCGGTGACCAGCGGCATCGGCGTCATGACCTCGCGGACCTGGCGGCTGCGGTCGGACTCGAAGGCCATGTCGCGGTTGGTGACGATGCCGAGCAGCTTGCCGGACCCGTCCGTGACGGGCACCCCGCTGATCCGGAACTTCGCGCACAGCGCGTCCGCCTCGCCGAGCGTGGCGTCGGGGCGGACCGTGATCGGGTCGGTGACCATGCCGGACTCGGACCGCTTGACCAGGTCCACCTGGTTGACCTGGTCCTCGATCGACAGGTTGCGGTGCAGGACGCCCACGCCGCCCTGCCGGGCCATCGCGATGGCCATCCTGGCCTCGGTGACCTTGTCCATCGCCGCGGACAGCAGCGGGATGTTCACCTTGACGTTGCGGGAGACGTGCGAGGAGGTGTCGACCTGGTTCGGCAGCACGTCCGACGCGCCCGGCAGCAGCAGCACATCGTCGTAGGTCAGGCCCAGGGCGGCGAACTTCTCGGCTACTCCGTCGGCGTTGAGCGTCATGACACCTTCTCGAATGGTCTTGCCCGGCGAGTTGTTCAATGGTAGTGGCTTCGCCGCTATTCCCCGGACCACCCGCCCGGCCGTCACCCGGCCGGGGTGCCCACCCGCGCATCCGTACGCCGAACGGGGTGCCCTCCAGCCCCTGGGACTACGCGCTCAGCCCCCGCGCACTGGCCGGATGAGCCGCGGCCGACTCCTCCGCGATGGCCCGCAGCCGGCTCAGCGCCCGGTGCTGCGCGACCCGTACCGCACCCGGCGACATGCCCAGCACCTGGCCGGTCTCCTCCGCGCTCAGCCCGACCGCGACCCGCAGCAGCACCAGCTCGCGCAGATGCCCGGGCAGCCGGTCCAGCAGGCCCCTGGCCCACGCGGCGTCGCTGTTGAGCAGCGCCCGCTCCTCGGGCCCGAGCGAGTCGTCGGGCTTCTCCGGCATCTCGTCGGACGGTACGGCGGTGCTGCCGGGGTGGCGCATCGCGGCCCGCTGCAGGTCGGCGACCTTGTGGGCGGCGATGGAGACCACGAACGCCTCGAAGGGCCGCCCCAGATCGCGGTAGCGCGGCAGCGCGCACAGCACCGCCAGGCACACCTCCTGCGCGAGGTCGTCCACGAAGTGCCGGGCGTCACCGGGCAGCCGGGACAGCCGGGTGCGGCAGTAGCGCTCGGCGAGCGGGTGGACGTGCGCGAGCAGTTCGTGGGTCGCGCGCTGGTCGCCCGCGGCGGCGCGGCGGACGAGGGCACCGATGGCCGTCGTGGCCGGAGTGTCGTCGTCGCGCATCCACCCATGGTGCCTCGCCGCCGGTGCTTCCGCCGCATCGCGGCCGTACTTCTGCACCGAAGCGTTATGAGCCGCCGATGCCGAGCCGGCGGCGGATTCCGCGGCCGGCACGCTCATCTCGGCTTTCCGCAGTTTCCGGTCCGCCGCTTGCTGGTCTGCCATCTGGTGCCCCCGCCGATCCCCGAGGAAGTCCATACGTCAAGCATGCGTCCTCCCCAGGGAAAGCGTGGACTCGCCGACGGCTTCTCCGTACGTCGTACGGCGTAGCCGGCCGGCGTACGGCGTATCCGACCCGGTGCGCGGCCCGGTGCGCACGCGCGCCGCCGGGCCGGCTTCCGGCTCAGCGGACCAGGCCCCAGCGGAAGCCGAGCGCGACGGCGTGCGCGCGGTCGGAGGCGCCGAGCTTCTTGAACAGCCGCCGGGCGTGCGTCTTGACGGTGTCCTCGGACAGGAACAGCTCGCGGCCGATCTCGGCGTTGGACCGCCCGTGGCTCATCCCCTCCAGCACCTGGATCTCGCGCGCGGTCAGCGTGGGCGCGGCGCCCATCTCGGCCGAGCGCAGCCGGCGCGGCGCGAGCCGCCACGTGGGGTCGGCGAGCGCCTGCGTCACCGTGGCCCGCAGCTCGGCCCGTGAGGCGTCCTTGTGCAGATAGCCGCGGGCCCCGGCGGCGACCGCGAGCGCGACCCCGTCCAGATCCTCCGCGACGGTGAGCATGATGATGCGCGCCCCGGGGTCGGCCGACAGCAGCCGCCGTACGGTCTCGACCCCGCCGAGGCCGGGCATCCGCACGTCCATCAGGATCAGGTCGGACCGGTCGGCCCCCCACCGGCGGAGCACTTCCTCCCCGTTGGCCGCGGTCGTTACGCGCTCGACGCCGGGTACGGTCGCGACCGCGCGGCGCAGGGCCTCTCGGGCGAGCGGGGAGTCGTCGCAGACGAGGACGGAAGTCATGACCGCCCCCCGCAGCTGAACCGCGTCACGTTGTGCCTCCAGGCTGTACGAAGTAACCACTTCCGCCACACTCAACGACCCTCACCCGAAAGAGTTACGAAGTTTGGTCGCCGCCATCGGCACTCTACGTGATCATCCGCGTACGGATCAGCTATGCCGCAGGTCAGAACGGGTGAGCCGGCGCATTTCTGCAGCCGGTCCGGCGCGGACGGGGGCGTACACAGCGCGCGGAATGCCCCTGAACGGGCGCCGACGTCAGCTTTGCACCCTTTGGCCGCTCTTTTCTGAAGCGTGGGCTAATCGCCCGTAGATTGGCGATAGGTCATATTTACATCTACTACGACAGTAGATGTACGGTCGGAGACACCGAGGTCGTCTTGGCCGTCACGCACCCGTCGAGGGGATGAGCAATGGCAGACTTCTCCCGCCTACCCGGCCCCAATGCCGATCTCTGGGACTGGCAGCTCGTGGCCGCCTGCCGAGGCGTCGACAGCTCGCTGTTCTTCCACCCCGAGGGCGAACGCGGCGCCGCCCGCAGCGCGCGCGAGGCCGCGGCCAAGGAGGTCTGCAGTCGCTGCCCGGTACGCGCCGAGTGCGCCACCCACGCCCTGACCGTGCGCGAGCCGTACGGCGTGTGGGGCGGGCTCACCGAGGACGAGCGCGAGGAGATGATGGGCCGGTCCCGCAACCGGATGCCCGTCACGCAGAACTGACCCCCGAAGAATCGTTTCCGCACCTCACGGCCGGCGCAGGCCCGCACGCGCCAGCCGCCCCAGCATCACGTCGACCGCCGGCACGTGCGCGAGGTCGGGCAGCGTCAGTGCCACGACCTCGCGCCGCACCCCCGGCCGCAGCGCAACCACCGCCACGCCCCGCGCCCGCACCGACTCCAGCGCGAGCCGCGGCAGCACGGCCACCCCCACCCCGGCCGCCACCAGCCCCACCACCGCCGGATAGTCGTCCGTCGCAAAATCGATCCGCGGCGCGAACCCGGCCCGCGCGCACAGCCCCACCAGATGCGTCCGGCACCGCGGACACCCCGCGATCCACCGCTCCCCCGCCAACTCCCCCAGCTCCACCCCCTCCGCCCCGGCCAGCGGATGCCCCGGCGGCACGACACCCACCAGCGGGTCCGCCAGCAACGGCCGCACCACCAGGTCGTCCCACGACTCCTCCGCGTCGGCGTACCGGAACGCCAGCGCGATGTCGCAGTCCCCCGCCCGCAGCATCTCCACCGACCGCGGCGGCTCCGCCTCCACCAGCGACACCTCCGTCCCCGGATGCGCCGCCCGCATCTCCGCGACCGCCCCCGGCACCAACGTCGCCGTCCCCGAAGGAAACGACACCAACCGCACCCGCCCGGCCCGCAACCCCGCGATCGCCGCGACCTCCTCCTCCGCCGCGGTGAGCCCCGCGAGAATCCCGTCCGCATGCCGCACAAGCGCCACCCCGGCCTCCGTCAGCCGCGTCTCCCGCCCCCCACGCACCACCAACGGCGTCCCCGCGGCCAACTCCAACGCCTTCATCTGCTGACTCACCGCCGGCTGCGTACACCCCAACGCCCGCGCCGCCGCGGAGAACGACCCCCCACGCGCCACCGCCCGCAAAACCCGCAGATGCCGTGCCTCGATCATGCGCCCAACCATAAGCATTGCTTAGCCATGAGCCCCACAACCCGGCGATGGACTTTGCCTCACCCCCACCCCCAGGCTTGACCGCATGCCAACGACACCCACCGGCAGCACAACAGCAACCGGCACAGCAAGTGCCACCGACAGCAAGCCAGCGACAACCAGCGCAACCAGCGGAGTCGACGCAACGGGGACAACGGGACTGGCGCCAGCCGAATATCGGGACCTGGCGCCCGGCTACCTGAACACGGCGACGCTCGGGATCGCCCCGGCCAGGGCGACCGCGGCGGTCCATGCGGCGCTCGACGACTGGTCGGCCGGGCGGCCGGCCACCGAGGCGTACGAGGAAGCAGTAGCGGCAGCCCGGGCGGCGTTCGCCCGCATCGTGAACGTCCCCGTCACCCAGGTGGCCCTCGCCGGAACCGTGGCCGGAGCCGTCGGCCTGATCGCCGCGGCCCTGCCGCCCGGGGCCGAGGTCGTCACCTACGAGGCGGACTTCAGCGCGCTGGTCCACCCCTTCGCCGCCCGCCCCGACCTCGACCTGCGCCTGGTCCCGCTCGAAGCCGTCGCCGACGCCGTACGCCCGACCACCGCGCTGGTCGCCGTCAGCTCCGTCCAGTCCGCCGACGGCCGTATCGCCGACCTCGCCGCCATCCGCGCAGCGGCAGCCGCCCACGGCGCCCGTACCCTCATCGACGCCACGCAGTCCGCCGGCTGGCTCCCCCTCGACGCCTCGCTCTACGACTACGTCGTCTGCCACGGCTACAAGTGGCTCACCTCCCCCCACGGCGCGGCCTTCCTCACGGTCGCCCCGGACGCCGAATCCACCCTCGCCCCGACCTCCACCGGCTGGTACGCCGCGGCCGACCCCTACGCCTCCCCGTACGGCCCGATCACCACCCTCGCCCCCGGCGCCCGCCGCTTCGACGCCCGCCCCTCCGCCCTCTCCTTCGTCGCCGCGGCGCAATCCCTCGCCCTCATCGAGGAACTCACCATCCCCCGCATCCACGCCCACACCACCGCCCTCGCCACCCGCCTCCGCACCGGCCTCACCGCCCTCGGCCACCACCCCCTCCCCACCCCCTCCGCCATCGTCGCCGTCCCCGACGCCCCCACCCTCGCCACCCGCCTGGCCGCCACCCCCCTCACCTTCTCCACCCGAGCGAACAACCTGCGGTTCGCCCCGCACTTCTACAACTCCGAGGCAGACATCGACGCACTCCTGAACGCAGCGAGCTGACCCCCCACGGGAAAGCCGCGAGCGGACGGCCCA